>NZ_VFSD01000002.1 GCF_014332515.1 Pontibacter beigongshangensis
AAATACCGGATTGCCAGACGGTGATTTTCCCAGGACCTGGAGAAGGATAAAGTCTTTCTCACCAGCCGTGCGCACCTTTGGCGCAGGGTGTTGTTTAGCCGCTCCATCCTGGTGGTCTCTTTCTTGCCTTCCGGCTGGTGCTGCCCCTTTTCGAAGACAGCGCCATAGGCTTCCAGCCCGTCCGTGAAAACCAGCGCCTTCTCCCGGATAGCAGGTGGGATGCTCAGCCACAAACCTTTAGCTCCTTCCGTGTTGCGCTCTCCCAGGTGGAAACCCACCACCAGCCCTGTAGCCCTTTCTACTGCCAGCCACAGCCACACAGGGCAGTCTTTGGCACCAACAAAGCTCCATTGCTCATCTGCCTCCACACAAAGCAGCTCCACCTCTGTATCTGCCAGATTCCCCAGTGGTAGCTGCTCAGCTACTTGCTGCCAGAGCGCCTTGACGCGCGGCACCAGCCAGCCCAGGCCCACCTTGAGGATGCGGGCTATGGCTCGTAGAGAGAGCCGCTCCAACAGCAACTCCTTTAACAACTCATCACGGCCATAGAGCTTCTCCGGCTCACGTGCTACTGCTTGTCTTCGGCAGTGGCGGCACTTATAGTTCTGCTTGCCGTAGTAGCTTTTACCGTTTTTGACTATATTTAAACTATGGCAGTGAGGACAGGTGGTCATATAAAATAAAGGTTTGGCGATCTCTATTTTATAACACCTGCCTCTCATTGCTAATTCCGAAAAATACCCATCCTTACTTTTAATATAGTACCGAAAAAGCCTCCGGAGGACCTTTTTCATTCAAATAATTCAAGAAACCGCAACTTTTAACTTTTAACTCTTAACTAAAAAGCGTGATTCTCCTGACCGAACTACACTACCACCCTCCCATCGAATATTTCCGGCAGGTGCTGCTTGCCGACAGCATACTGGTGGAGCAGCACGAGAACTATAGCAAGCAAAGCTACCGCAACCGCTGCCACGTGCTCACCGCGCATGGCGTGCAGCCCCTGACCGTGCCCGTGCTCCGGGGCAACAGCAAAGACAAAACCCGCATCACCGACATAGAGATAGATTACAGCCAGAAATGGCAGCAGGTGCACTGGCGCACCCTGCAGTCGGCCTACGGCAAAGCCCCCTATTTTGAGTTTTACCACGATGCCCTGGCAGAGGTGTACGCCGAGCAACCGCGAAAATTATTCACTTTAAATATTAATTTGTTGCGGCTTTACTTAAAATTTCTTAAAATTAGTAAACCACTGGAGCTCACTCATTCGTACTTGTCTGTAGTGCCCGATAACGTGCTGGATCTGCGAAACCGGATTCATCCCAAAATCAATCCTGACAATTTGCGCGTAAAACCTTATTACCAGGTTTTTGGCAACAATTTTGCACCAGAGCTTAGTATAATTGATTTGTTGTTTACACAAGGGCCGGCAGCCGCAGCTTACCTGCAATAAGACAGAACCGCAGGTGAACAATTCATCTGCACCGCTTGTTTCATCAGTAAGGCAACAGTTAGCGCCTCAAATTCAGTTATAATTTTGACTTTTTAGAATAATTTTTAGAGTATACATGGAAGCTAAATTCTCAAACAGAGTGAAAGAGGTAATATCACTCAGCCGTGAGGAAGCTATTCGTCTTGGACATGACTACATCGGAACGGAGCATTTGGTGTTGGGCATGATTCGGGAAGGAGAAGGTACCGCTATATCCCTGCTGAAAAAGCTAGGTGTTTCGATAGATGAATTAAAGTATGCCCTGGAACAGGCTACCCGCAATACAGCTACTCAGAACAGTAACATAACCGGCAGTATCCCGCTTACGAAGCAGACTGAGAAGGTCCTGAAAATAACCTACCTGGAGGCAAAAATCTTCAAAAGCGATGTTATCGGCACCGAACACCTCTTATTATCCATCCTCCGGGATGAGGACAATATTTCTTCACAAATTTTATCGAAATTTAACGTGAACTACGAAGCAATAAGAGATTCTCTGGATTATCACAGCAATAATCCGCTTGCATCGTCAGATACTGACGATTCGGATGATTCCGACAAATTATTTGGCAGCTCTTCCCGCTCTGGCAGCAGCACGAGTAAGAAAGCCGGCGAAAAATCGCGTACGCCCGTGCTCGATAACTTTGGCCGCGACTTAACCAAGCTGGCCGAAGACGACAAGCTCGACCCGATCGTAGGTCGTGA
Organism: Pontibacter beigongshangensis; assembly: GCF_014332515.1. Taxonomy (GTDB): domain Bacteria; phylum Bacteroidota; class Bacteroidia; order Cytophagales; family Hymenobacteraceae; genus Pontibacter; species Pontibacter beigongshangensis. Next base: position 2,198 of record NZ_VFSD01000002.1, read on the forward strand.
AAAAGAAATTGAGCGTGTGGCCCAGGTGCTGAGCCGCCGTAAAAAGAACAACCCGATCCTGATCGGTGAGCCTGGCGTGGGTAAAACCGCCATCGCTGAGGGCCTTGCCCTGCGCATTGTGCAGAAAAAGGTGAGCCGTGTGCTGTTCAACAAGCGCGTGGTTACCCTCGACCTTGCCTCGCTGGTGGCCGGCACCAAGTACCGTGGCCAGTTCGAAGAGCGGATGAAAGCCGTGATGAACGAGCTCGAGAAGTCTCCGGACGTGATCCTGTTCATTGACGAGCTGCACACGATTGTGGGTGCTGGCGGTGCCTCCGGCTCGCTGGATGCCTCCAACATGTTCAAGCCGGCCCTGGCCCGTGGCGAAATACAATGCATCGGCGCTACCACGCTCGATGAGTATCGTCAGTATATCGAGAAAGATGGTGCCCTGGCCCGTCGTTTCCAGATTGTGATGGTAGACCCTACCACGCCTGAGGAGACCATGGAGATCCTGCACAACATCAAGGACAAGTACCAGGACCACCACCACGTAAACTACACCGACAAAGCCATTGAGGCCTGCGTGAAGTTGAGTGACCGCTACATGAGCGACCGTTTCCTGCCAGACAAAGCCATTGATATTCTGGATGAGGCAGGCGCGCGTGTGCACATCAACAACATCATTGTACCGGAAGATATCCTGAAGCTCGAAGAGCAGATCGAGAATATTAAGGTAGAGAAGAACCGCGTGGTGAAGAGCCAGAAATACGAAGAGGCTGCCCAGTTGCGCGACAAGGAGAAAAAACTGATCGACCAGCTCGAACAGGCCAAAAAGAACTGGGAAGAAGAGACGAAAAAGAAACGCTATACCGTAAAAGAGGAAAATGTGGCAGAGGTTATTGCCATGATGACAGGTATTCCGGTAAAACGTATCGCTCAGAACGAAGGCGTGAAACTCCTGAACATGGGCGAAGAGCTCAAAGGCAAAGTAATCGGCCAGGACAAAGCCATCGGTCAGTTAGTAAAAGCTATCCAGCGGACACGCGTTGGCCTGAAAGATCCGAAAAAGCCCATTGGCTCCTTCGTGTTCCTCGGCCCGACCGGTGTAGGTAAAACAGAGCTTGCCAAAGTGCTGTCTACGTACCTCTTCGACAAAGAAGATTCGCTGGTGCGCATCGACATGAGTGAGTACATGGAGAAATTCAGTGTATCTCGCTTGGTGGGAGCGCCTCCGGGATACGTGGGTTACGAAGAAGGTGGCCAGTTGACAGAGAAAATCCGCCGCAAGCCATATTCTGTGGTGCTGCTCGACGAGATCGAGAAAGCGCACCCCGATGTGTACAACCTGTTGCTGCAGGTGCTCGACGATGGTATCCTGACAGACGGTTTAGGCCGCAAGGTTGACTTCCGCAACACGATTATCATCATGACATCGAACATCGGAGCCCGCGACCTGCAGGACTTTGGTGCCGGTATCGGTTTTATGTCCAAGACAAAACAGGAGAACGTGGATGATATCATGAAAGGCACGATTGCCAGTGCCCTGCGTAAAACCTTCTCGCCGGAGTTCCTGAACCGCCTGGACGACGTGATCGTGTTTAACTCGCTGAACCGGGAGCACATGCACAAGATCATCGAAATCTCGCTTAGCAAGCTGTTCAAGCGTGTGGAGACACTTGGGTACACCATCCAGCTCACCAACGAAGCCAAAGACTTTGTGGCTGAGAAGGGATACGATCCTAAATACGGTGCCCGTCCGCTAAACCGAGCTATTCAGAAATATATTGAAGATCCGATAGCAGAGGAAATTCTGAGAGCCGAAATAAGCCATGGCGACACGATTGTGGTGGAGTATAAAGAAGGCGAAGAAAAATTAACCTTCTCCTCTAAGAAGTCTGACGGCAAAGGTCCTCAGAGTGCCTCTGATGAAGCTCCAGAGCCATCTAAATCTTCCGGTTCAGATAAGGCAAACGAGTAACACATAATTGGATTATTTAAAAAAAGGCTGCCCACTGAGGCAGCCTTTTTTTGTCCGTAAAAATCTCATTTTAGCAAGAAGTATACTCTTTGAGTGCATTATATTGTAATTTTGTTAAATTGAAACCTGGAAAACCATTTTGGAAGTTAACAGCTACGCTTTTTTAGCAGAAAGGCCTAGTTTTACCAAAGCCTGATGTTAGCTGGCAGCAAGCTATAACCGTTGGCTGCCGGCAATACGCAAAACAAAGCAACTGCCCCCTAATCGGGAAAGCAACATCCAGAACAGGCATTTGCCTATACAAATTACTGTAAATCATATTACATGGCCCAAAAAACCAGACAAAGCCAGACAGAAACGCTGGAGCGCAAAAACGCAGAGGCGCTGCTCGGCGGTGGAGAAGACAGAATTAAAGCACAGCACGCCAAGGGCAAGTTAACGGCACGCGAACGCCTGCACCTGCTCATGGATGAAGACAGTTTTGAGGAGATAGGCAAATTTGTGATGCACCGCTCCAAGGACTTTGGCCTCGACAAGCAGTATTTTCTGGGCGATGGCGTGGTTACCGGCTATGGCACCATTAATGGCCGCCTGGTGTATGTTTTCTCACAGGATTTTACAGTACTGGGAGGGTCACTCTCTGAAACGCACGCCGAGAAGATTGTGAAGATCATGGAACTGGCCATGAAAAACGGAGCGCCCGTGATCGGCCTCAACGATTCCGGCGGTGCGCGCATCCAGGAAGGCGTAGTGTCGCTGGGCGGCTATGCCGATATTTTTTACCGCAACACGCTGGCCTCTGGGGTCATTCCGCAAATATCGGCCATCATGGGCCCTTGTGCCGGTGGCGCCGTGTACTCCCCTGCCATTACCGACTTTGTGATGATGGTAGAGAACACCTCCTACATGTTTGTGACAGGCCCTAACGTGGTGAAGACGGTTACCCATGAGAACGTGACCTCTGAAGAGTTGGGCGGTGCCAGCACCCACAGCACCAAGAGCGGCGTTACCCATTTCTCCTGCGCCAATGAGGTGGAGTGCATCAACTACATCAAGAAACTGCTCAGCTATATTCCCCAGAACTGCGAGGAACTCCCGCCAGCCGTGCCCTACACCAGCAGTGGCAACGAGAGCCGCGAAGTGCTCAACACCATTATACCGGAAAACCCAAACCAGCCTTACGATATACGGGAGGTGATTGAGGGCATTATAGATACCGATACCTTTTTTGAGGTCCACAAAAACTTTGGCGACAATATTGTGGTAGGCTTTGCACGCCTGGCCGGCCGCAGCATTGGCATTGTGGGCAACCAACCTGCCGTGCTGGCTGGCGTGCTCGACATAAACGCCAGCACCAAGGCCGCCCGGTTTGTCCGCTTCTGCGACTGCTTCAACATTCCGCTGCTGGTGCTCGAAGATGTGCCGGGCTTTCTGCCGGGTACTGACCAGGAGTGGCGCGGCATTATTACCAACGGTGCCAAGTTGCTGTTTGCCTTCTGCGAGGCCACAGTGCCGCGCATCACGGTTATCACGCGCAAAGCGTACGGAGGTGCCTACGATGTAATGAACTCCAAGCACATCGGGGCCGACATGAACTTTGCCTGGCCCACAGCCGAGATTGCAGTAATGGGTGCCCAGGGCGCGGCCGAAATCATCTTTAAGCGCGAAATAGCCGAGGCCGACGATCCGGAGATAAAGCTGGCGGAGAAGGTAGAGGAGTACAAAAATAAATTTGCTACGCCGTACCGGGCAGCACACCGTGGTTTTATAGATGAGGTCATCACGCCCTCAGAGACAAGGTCAAAACTCATCAAGGCATTTAAGATGCTCGAAAATAAAGCGGTGCAGTTACCCAGAAAAAAACACGGCAATATTCCTTTGTAATAAATAACACGTTTTTCTCTATTAGAATTTAGAAATCTAACGTATGTATGTACCTGAATCGATTTCTACCATCTTTCTGACAATCCCCAATTATAATTTAGCATAAGCATGCGACAAGAATCTTTTGATTTTCTACAGAAATACCTGAACAACGCTTCTCCTACCGGCTTCGAAGCAGAAGGCCAGAAACTTTGGCTTGAATACATTAAACCATACATAGACGAATATTTTGTAGACACCTATGGCACCGTAGTAGGTGTCATAAACCCGGAAGCCGCATACAAGGTGGTCATCGAGGCGCATGCCGATGAAATTTCCTGGTTTGTGAACTACATCACCAACGAAGGCTATATTTATTTGCGGCGCAACGGAGGCTCCGATGCTGTTATCGCTCCTTCCAAACGCGTAAATATCCACACCAGCAAAGGCACCGTAAAAGCGATCTTCGGATGGCCTGCCATACACGTGCGCAAGCTCGAAAACGAAAAAGCACCAACCGTAGAAACTGTGTTCCTGGACTGTGGCGCCAGCAACAAAGAAGAAGTAGAGGCCATGGGCATACACGTAGGCTCTGTGGTGACGTTTGAAGACGAGTTTACGATGATGAACGAGAAGTTCTATGTAGGCCGGGCCCTCGACAACCGCATTGGCGGCTTCATGATTGCAGAGGTGGCGCGTATGCTGAAAGAAAACAATCAAAAGCTTCCGTTTGGCCTTTACATTGTGAATGCGGTGCAGGAGGAAATCGGTTTACGTGGGGCTGAGATGATTGCCCACCGCATAAAGCCGGATGTGGCCATTATCACAGACGTGACGCACGACACGCAGTCGCCAATGTACGAAAAGAAAACCAGCGGCGACATACACTGCGGCAAAGGCCCGGTGATAGCCTATGGCCCTGCCGTGCAGAACAACGTGCGCGACCTGATCATTACCACAGCGCAGCAAAAAGAGATTCCGTTCCAAAGAGCAGCCGTTTCACGTGCCACCGGCACCGACACCGATGCCTTTGCTTATTCTAATGCAGGCGTGGCCTCGGCCCTTATCTCGCTCCCCCTCAAGTACATGCACACCACCGTAGAAACCGTGCACAAAGACGACGTGGATAACGTGACAAAGCTGATTTACGAAACACTGCTGAAAATAGAGGATAAGCAGGATTTCCGTTACCTGAAATAGGCTTGTCTTTACGAAATCAAAAGCTCACAGCGCCAGCCAGTGCTGTGAGCTTTTGATTTTAGGACCTATGGAAAGATAATGCTAAACTACAGTAAGGCTCGCCAGCTTATCTGAATGCAGCATAATTTACTAATATGTCTCACTCCCGCGAGCTTTCAGCTCGTGGGTATAAGACTATAAACATGGCTTCTCCACTATTTCGGAAAAACTAGATTATTCTTTTTCACTTATAGAAAATTATAAAGCCTTATTATCTGATTTTTAATTTGGAGCAGTGGTCCTCGCGAGTTGAAAACTCGCTACATTTAAAACCACGAGCTGAAAGCCCGCGGCAAAAATAGTATTTTTCAAATAAGCTAATAAATAATAGACAATCCTGTCAAGATGTTAAACGCTCCAATTATTTGAATGAAAAAACCCCTCCCGAGGCTCTGCTGCTGCTTCCGCTACTGCTGTTCCTGAATAAAAGACACTGATTGCTACCGCCTATGAACTACCCCTGCACTTTCACCGACCAAATGGGTCACCAGATCACGCTGCCGCACCTGCCGCGACGCATCATCTCGCTGGTGCCGTCGCAAACGGAGCTGCTCTTTGATCTGGGGCTCGACGATCGCATTGTCGGCATCACGAAATTTTGTATTCACCCAACAGACCAGGTAAAGCAAAAGCCCATTGTTGGCGGCACTAAAAACTTCCACTTCGAGACCATAGCCCAGCTCCGGCCCGACCTGATCATTGGCAACAAAGAGGAAAACTACAAGGAAGGGATAGAGCAACTGCAGCAGGACTACCCAGTCTGGATGAGCGATATCTATCAACTGGAAGAGGCGCTGCAGATGATGCAGCAACTAGGGGAGCTCACATCAACGGAGCCAAAAGCGGCCGAACTGGTCAGCACCATAAAGAACCGTTTTGCAGACTTTACACCCGCTACACCCGGCATCTCTACTGCTTACTTTATCTGGCGCAAGCCTTATATGGCTGTAGGGGAGAATAATATTATAGACCATATGTTGCAGCGCTGCGGCTTCTCCAACTGCTTTGCCCACCTGGCCCGCTACCCTGAAATAACTACGGACCAGCTACGACAGGCTAACCCACTGTTAATTTTGCTCTCCTCAGAGCCCTACCCTTTCCGGGAGAAGCATATAACCGAGTTTCAGGAGTTGTGCCCGCAGGCGCTGGTAAAGGTAGTGGATGGGGAAATGTTCAGCTGGTATGGGAGCAGGTTGCTGCAGGCGCCGGCCTACCTGGAGCAGGTGATAAAAGAAGTGCAGCAGGAGTTAAGCCGATAATTTCTCAAACAGCACAGCGGCCCTGGCTGCCACCTGCCTGAAATAAGCCGCATCCTCCTGCACTTCTTCCCTGCTCTTCCCTACAACCGGGCGCAGGTTTAGTAGGTCTGTTAACTTGGTGAGTGCTATGATTTGCAGCAACCTCTCTCTTTCATTTTTCGAAGGCAGCTTTTCCTGCAGTTCTTGTTCCAGTTTCTGGAGAAGCATGTCCCGGAACTCTTTGTGCTCCACTTCCTCCTCATTCAGCAGGCGCACCACGGCAGCCACCGCTTCATCCGGTTGCACCGAGTGCATGGCAATAGAGATCAACTCGTCTGTGGCAGGCGGCGGGAGCTTTATCAGCAGCAGGTACGCGCCACCCTGTGCACCTGCCACCGCATAATATTTCATCCAGAAACGGCCGGTGGCAGCATCCCGATAAATACTGGCCCAGCCTCCTTCAGATGTTTCGACGAGCTCCAGCTTTTTCAGGAACACCTCTATAAGCCCGGCATCACCAAAAAGTTTTCGCTCATTCATTAATTCTATTGTTAGGTTCTACTGCTTCGCCACCCTGATGCTTCGTCAAATTAAAGATAAGAAATTAGAAATTATGATGGCACCAACGACCCCTCGTAACTCTTAATCCTTGGGCTTTGCCCGGTTTGAAGCTCTTTTGCAGGGAGCACATAATTCAAAAGATATATTGGAAGAGCATTAAGTACTTAGAAATTCCCTCTCCTGAATAAAAGTACAAGCATGCACGTACCTCAATTTTTAATTCCTAATTATACCAATCACTCCTCAAACTTCAGCTCAAACCCTACTTTCTCCAGGTCTTCCCAGAAACGTGGGTACGACTTGCGCACCACACGGGGCTCCTGTATGGTAGTGGGCCGCAGCAAAGCCAGGGGGGCAAAAGCCATGGCCATGCGGTGGTCTTCGTAGGTGCGGAAGGTAAAGCTCTCGTTCTCGATAAGCCCCAGCTCCAGCCGGAATACGCCCTCGGTCACTTCCTGCAGCGAGCAGCCAAAGCTCAGCACCTCTAGTTGCAGCGCCTGTATGCGGTCGGTTTCTTTGATCCGCAGGCTCTCCAGCCCTGTTAGCTCCAGCGATATGCCTTTGGCCGCACACAAGGCCACAATGGTCTGAGCCAGATCCGGGCAGTCAGAAAAATCGAAGGAGAAGTGATGCTCGTGCTGGCGTTTAATTAGCTTTACGCCCTGCTCTGTAAACTCGGTATAAACTCCCAGGTGCTCCATAATGCCGACAATGGCACTGTCGCCCTGGAAGGAGTGTTTGCGCAGGCCCGGCAGTTCAATCTCCGCCTCCTGTGCCAGCGCCACCAGGCTGTACCAGTAGCTCGCCGCCGACCAGTCGGGCTCTATGCTGTAGCTGGCAGCCTTGTAGGGCTGGTGCGGCACTGTAATGGTATTGCCTGTAAAATTTGCCTCCACACCAAAGTGGCGCATCAGCGAGAGTGTCATCTCGATATAAGGCCGTGAGCCGATTTTTCCTTCCAGCTCTAGCACCAGCCCCTCCGGCAGCATAGGGCCAACCATCAGCAACGAAGAAATGTACTGGCTGCTGATGTCGCTGCGTACCTTCAGTTTGTTGTTGCCGTTGCCTTTAAACGCATCGATCTTCATAGGCGGATAACCTTCCTCGCCCAGGTACTCTATACTGGCTCCCAACTCACGCAGGGCATCTACCAAAACTTTAATAGGTCGCTGGCACATGCGCGGGGTGCCCGTCATCACTTTCTGCTGCCCCGTTACGGCGTAATAACCTGTCAGGAAGCGCATCACAGTGCCGGCATCTTCGGCATTTATTTCTACTGCATCGCTTTTGAGCAGGCGCTGCAGCAGTTGGGTATCGTTGGCTTCTGAAAGGTTGTCGAGTTCAGAAGCTTCTCCGGACAAGGCGGCAATAATCAGGGCGCGGTTTGCCTCGCTCTTGGAGGCGGGCAGTTTTATGGCTCCTTTCAGGATGCCTGAAGGATGCGTGAGGGTAACAGATTTGGTCATAGCAATTGGTAGTAACGTAACGACTCCTGGATTTCGGCAAGCGTAATTGGTTGGTCGTATACAGCCTCCCCTATCTTTTTAAGCAAGGTGCAGTTTATGGTTGATTTTGAATTCTTTTTATCCTGAAGCGCCAGCGCAGCGATGTCCGTCAGATCATCATTATGCAGCTTCACCTTCTCATACACCGTCATCAGAAAAGTCTCTATCTGCTCCAGCTCCTTTTGCGAGAGCAGCCCTTTCTTTACAGAAAGCCAGGTTTCGCACAGCATGCCTACAGCTATGGCTTCTCCATGGAGCAACTCCCGGCCGGGCTTTTCCATCAGGTAGCTTTCCACGGCGTGGCCCACGGTATGGCCAAAGTTGAGCACTTTGCGGTAGCCGCCCTCCAGCGGATCGGCTGCCACTACTTTTGCCTTTATAGCCACCGAGTGCGGAATCAGTGTCTCCCAATCGGCTGAGAACAGGCCTATGTTACGCTGCTCCTCAAACTTGTCGCCATCCTCTATCAGCCAGTGCTTCACAATTTCGGCATAGCCTGATTTTACCTGGCGGTCGGGCAGGGTCTGCAGAAAAGCAGGGTTTATGAAAACGGCGCGGGGTTCTTTAAACACGCCGATATGGTTTTTCAGGCCATGGAAATCGATGCCCAGTTTTCCGCCCACGCTGGCATCTACCTGCGAGAGCAAGGTGGTGGGAACTTGTACAAAGTAAATGCCGCGCTTGTACACGGCCGCACAAAAACCACCCATATCACCGATTACGCCGCCGCCCAGGTTCACGAGCACCGCCCACCGATCGAGGTTGAAACTGGTCATCTGTTGCCAGATGTGCTCGCATGTTTGCAGGGTTTTGTTTTCCTCACCGCTTTTTATCTGGATCAGTTGGTGCTCCGGCAGGTGCTTATTCAGCTCCGGATAGCAATGGAGCAGGGTGTTTTCATCTACCAGCACCACCACTTTAGAGAAAGCACGGTTCTGCAGCAGCACCTCCAACTGCTGCAGGGCATCTTGCCCAATATGGATATTTTCTGTCACGCTCAGGCTACATTAAGGCATTAAAATGGCAAGCTACTCAAAAAGCTGACAAATCTGAAAGTATTCTCGCGCCAAAATAGCAATCCTTAAATTTTTCACCCTTTTTGCTGCCTTTCCATTAATAAGAAATTTTGACGGAGTGAATGACAGGATGAGGGAATAAATAAATTTAGCTCTTCAATTTTAAACTTATAGACTTCGACTTTACTTTCCGGAATCGTAAGTTGCATCACCTTGAGAAAAACGACACACGTATTACGTATCATGATACACGACATTTTATTATATGCATAAAAGGTAAAACAAATTCTGATAAGTGGTGTCGCAGTCTATATAAAGTAGGGCATGTGTCTTACGTCCTGTGTCTTGTGTCCTTCCTAAGGGCAGCAGAAGCGGCAAAGGCTCCGGAGGGCCATTTTGATTGAAATAATTAGTTGGCTCAGGGGGTATCCTGATGGGCTCGTTTTTCAGGCTTCTTGTTTTTGGTTACACCGGTTCCGAGGAGCAGCGACACAGGTTTCATGCCCTCATATTTGTCGGCTATCAGTTTTAAGATTGCCAGGAAGGGCACGAACAGGATCATGCCTGAGGCCCCCCACAAAATACCGCCCGCTACAATGGCCAGCAGCGTAAACAGCATGTTTACCTGCAGCCGGTAACTCACAGCCCACGGAAAAATAAGGTTGGCCTCCAGGTACTGCACCGCCGCAAACACAATCACCACCCCTGCCGGGTACCACACCGAGTCGTAGGTAATCCAGGCTACGGTCATGGGCAGTATGGCTCCAATGGAAATACCCACATACGGGATAAAGGTGAGCACAGAAGCCACCACGCCAAAAAAGATGGCATGCGGAATACCCAGCAGGAACAACCCCAGGCTGTTGAGCACCCCCACGATCAGGTACACGAGGGCCATGCCTTTTATAAAATCATAATAAGTGGTGATGGTTTCGCGCAGAATGGTTCGAATATTCTGATGAGAATCTTTTGGAAATAGCGAGTAAAGCGCTTCTGCCAGTTGCTCCCGGTAATACAGCAGCAGGGCCACATAGATCGGGATTAGCAGCAGCAGCACCACCGACACCACCGAGGTATACAGCACATTCTGAAGCAGGTTAAACACGGTGGTTCCCGCATCAGACAACATGCTTTCCAGCCATTGCGTTTGCCGGGGGGCATCTATATCGAGCTGGTGCTCCAGGTACGCGCTCAGCTTATGCCAGGTCTTTTGCAGCTTTTCGTACAGCATCGGCCACTCTTTCCCAAAACGCACCACCTGGCGGATCAGCACCCAGGTAAGCCCGCCCATGAGCACCAGCAGGCTCAGCAAACAAACCGCAATGGCTCCCCACCGGGGCAGGCCGCGCAGTTCCAGCCACTTACAAACCGGGTACAGCAGAAAACTGATCAGCAGGGCAAAGCTGAAGGGCACAAACAAAGAGCGGCCAAAATAGAGCAACACGGCCAGCAGCACCGTATAGTTGAGCAACTTTAGCCAGTTAACCGTAATGCCTCTATCCATAATATGAGTATATTGAGGGATGATTGCCTACTATTGCTAACGCACACCAAGGGCCTGGCAGCCAATTAAAAGTATAAAATATATCAAAAAGGAAATAACCCATAAACAGATGATCCAAAGGAATCTCCTGGCGCTCGCTCTCCTGCTCTGCACCTGCGTTTCGCTGCTGGCTCAGAAAATGCCGGCTATCAGCCAGGAAGAGACAACCCGTCTCATCAGAACGCTGAGTGCCGACGAGATGCGGGGCCGTGCCTCCTTTACGCCAGGCATAGACAAGGCAGCAGATTTTATTCAGCAGGAATTCCGGCGCATCGGCCTGAAGCCTATGGCGAGCGGCCTCCCAGGCGAAAGCTCAAACTTTAAGCAGACCTTTCAGCTGTATCGCCTCACGCCCGGCACGCCACAAGGGCAGGCAGATGGCACAGTGCTTAACGCCGAAGACATGTTTATCAATACCAGCCACCAGCACCTCAACTGGACCACCGACACGCAGCGGCTGGTACTAACCATTGGCGACAACCAGGAATTCAGGGAAACTTTCTCAAAAATAAACAGTCTTACCAACGATGTGCTGGTACTGGTAAACCCTGTACATGAAGAGACGTTCAGGGCATACCAGCACCACTTCCGGGCGGTTGGGGCCAGGCAGGAACTGGACAAGGGCAGCAGCAAAGTTTTTGTTTTATCAGACAAAACCGACTTTGCAGGCTATGCCGTCTCGGTTACCAACCAGGTGGAGCAGTTGCCACTGGCTAACGTGGCAGGCATGCTGGAAGGAAAACGCAAAAACGAGATCGTGGTCTTCTCCGGCCATTACGACCACATCGGCATGGTGGCACCGGTTGCCGGCGACAGCATCGCCAACGGAGCCGACGACAACGCATCGGGTACCGCCGCCATGATCATGCTGGCCAGCTATTTCGCAAAACAGCCCCAACCGGAGCGTACGCTTATTTTTGTAGCCTTTACGGCAGAAGAAATAGGCGGCTTTGGCTCCAGGCACTTTTCGGAGCAGCTCAACCCCGACCAGATCGTGGCCATGCTGAACATCGAAATGGTAGGCAAGCCCTCTAAGTTTGGTCCGAATACAGCCTACCTGACCGGGTTCGATAAATCGGACCTGGGCGTTCTGCTTCAGAAGCGGCTCAAGGGCACTCCCTACCGTATCTTTCCGGACCCTTACCCGGAGCAGAACCTGTTCTACCGCTCCGACAACGCCACCCTGGCCCGCCTCGGCGTGCCCGCCCATACCATTTCTTCGGTGCAGATAGACAAGGACGACACTTACCACACTGTGCACGACGAGTTTGAGCTGCTGCACATGGAGCACCTGACCAGCATGATCAAGGCCATTGCACTGGCAGCCCGAGGCATAGTAAACGGCCAAAACACGCCCACCCGCATAGAAAAGGACCTACTACGATAATCAACAGCCACAGACGCAGCAAAACGCAAGATTTTCAGTGAAAAACATGGTCCCGGAAATCATACAGACATGTTTGTCTCTTCCGAATGAGCAACAGGCTAATTAATGTGCTTATTAATGTGCTGATGTGCTAATTATTCCATTTGAAGATGAATGAATAGAGCAGGCATTAAACACTCATAATTCTTGACTTATGAAAGAGCCCTGTGTCTTAGGTCCTTATTAAAGAGCAGCAGAAAAGGCTCCGGAGGGCCATTTTCATTAGAATAATTGGAGTGCCTTGCATATTAAGGAGTATCTATACAGCCATTACCAGTTCCACTGACCATTGTGCTGCATCAGCCTTGGCTATCGAGCAAATCTCAGTCCCTGGCTTGAGGCGCCGGGGAAGGGACTCGCTATTTAAGAAGCCCGGTGTCACGTTAGCGGCAGCCAGAGCGAGAGCGAGTCAGAATGGGGGCCCCTGCGCGAACACAGCGTAAGGGCATCGGATAAACCGGCAGCGAAGACAGATGGAACCAATAGGTATCAGAATATCGATACCCCAATCTATGTTACACACTCCAATAACTCGGGCAAGATGCTGCGCGGCCTGGAACCCTGAAGGCAAAGCTTATCTCAGCCCCGCTCCAGTTGTAACTGCATAACTTTTTTTCTCAACCAAAAAGAATGGCCTGCGTTTTGTGTCCTTTTACTTTTCAAGCCGTAGTACCATATACAAAAAATATATTGCCACCCGCTATGACACGATTAACCCTTTCCCTGTTCTTACTCTTCCTGGCCATAGTCCCGGTTGCCTTTGCGCAGGAGCCTGTATTTACCTGGGGCACTGCCATAGATCGGGAGCCGCGTGAGCTTCAGAACATGCATGTGGTGGGCATAAGCCAGGATAGCGGCTTTTTTGCCACTTACACCGAGGAAGAAAAAACAACGCTGGAGCGCTACAACAGGCACCATCAGCGGATCTGGGCCACCGTACTGCTACCCAGGACACCCGAAAACCAGGCCGCAGTTTACCATGATGCCATTGTGCTGCAACACAGAGTTTACATGATCTCGACCAGCCTGAAAAAAGGAACCACTACCGTATTTGCCCAGGAAATAACGGCCAATGGCAATTATGTTCCTCAGATACAACCCCTCCTGCAGGTAAAACATGCAGGCAGCCTGCACCTGGCTACCACCCGGCTAAACGATCTGCTGCTGGCCACCCTCTCCGACCAGGAAAAAAAAACAACCACCGTTGCCTTGCTGGAGGCTAACCTGAAGCCTCGCTGGGAAAGGTCCTTTTCTACCAGGGCTGTCGCCGTACAGACGCACCTGCTTGATAATGGCACTGCCTATGTGCTGGCAAAGTCGCCTCCTGCCGAAGCTGCCGCCAAAAGCTACCTGCTGTACCGCCTCAAAGACGGCTCTAAACCTGACGAAACCGCCATTGGGCAGGAAAAGCAGCGGCCACTGCAGGCCAAAATCACCACCACGGCCTCCCAGCAGGTAGTTGTAGCCGGTTACTACAGTTCTGCATCCGAACCAACAACAGAAAACCCCGTGCTTGCCGGCACTTTTTACTACAGGTTTAACCAGGAGCAGCCCCGGAAAAAGGTGACACGCTTTACCCCTTTCAGTGCAGAGGAACTGATGAAGCACAACCGCTACAGACAAGACCCAGACAGCACTAAGTGGCTCCGCCACCTGCAACTGCAGCAACTCTTGCCGGTGCCGTATGGCGGCGTACTTGTTTTAGGAGAAGTAACGTACACGGCAGCTACTCCTGCCTCTTTGGTGCAGCACCAGGAAGATATACTGGCCGTGATGCTGGAGGAAGACGGCAGCCCCTACTACACAACAAGCATTTACAAGAAACAAGTCAGCCCGAACAACAACGAGAATGTTGGCTCTTTTATGGCCACTACCTCCGGCAATTACCTGCAGTTGCTTTACCTCGACTTCGAGTACAACTTTACCGAAAACGACAAACTGGTGATTGCAGGAGAGAATGCCAGCAACAAGGAGCCCGTGCTGATTACTATTTTATCGAATGGGGAGCAGCAGGTAAAACCGTTGCACCGTAGCCAGACAGGGCGTGAACAGCCGCATTTCTACCTGCGCCCGTCATCTGCTTACCGTATTTCAGAGAAGGAGTTTATTATACTCGGCATCGGGCCTGGCTATTACAAATATGGCCGGGTAAGATTTCAGTAGCACGATGGCTCACCTGCCGAAGTGCCCTGCCTGGGGATAAACTGTGAGGGAGCTGCGCACGGTAGTACAAAGCCGGGCAACCAGAGGAGAGATTAAATTATTTAAATGAATCTGGGCCTCCGGAGGTTAATTGGCTGCTGCTGCCGGCATTACAACGATGGCAGGTCGCTTGCCTTTACTTCCTCCAGGGTTATTTCCTGCGGCTCGTTAAACCGGCCGAGCTCAAAGGTATTATCCAGCCGCTCCAGGGAAATACGGTGTGTGGTGGCGTATATATTATAATCCTGAAAGCGGATTCCGCCCACCATTCTGGGGTTTTTGGCCTCCCAAAACTGCACCGCACCTTCCTTTTCGGGCGCATAGGCTATATAATCAAGCATGTGGGTCCGCTCATGAAACCAGCCTACCAGTTCCATTTCTTCGCCTGCTCCGTTTTTCTCGGGAGGCATCCGGAACCTGATTTTATGGTACATCTCGCCCTTCAGCTCTGTATTTCCTTCATAATCTATTTCTGAGGCATTGTTGAGGTTAAAAGGCAGTAGCGCCAGAAAAATCTCTTTCGATACAGAAGAGGCGACTTCCTCCGTCATTTCCTGGCTCATCTTCACCTCCTGATCGTTTACCGTACGGGTGAAGCCACTGTTCTGCACCACGTCGTGCACCCGCTGCCCCGAGTGGCCCTTAAAAGTGCGGCCGTACACAAAAGCGTCTTCATGGCGCAGCACCCGATACTGCACCCCACCAGTCCGGAAGGAAATGACACCCTGCTGGTAGCCGGCATGCCCGTGCGCTTTCAGGGCGTTCTCCACCACCTGCTTCGGGTCAGGCTCGGTAGGGTCGCAGGAGAATAAAAACAGCAGCGCTGATAACATCAGCCTGGAACCGGAATTTAAGCACTTCTGAACAACTGACATATTTGAAGAATCTCTATAAGATACCAAAGATACAAAGAACCTTACAAAGAACAGGCACCCTGCAGTAGCAACTTACGAATTGCCTGGCCCTGGTGTTGGGCGCCGTGCACACATGATTTGCCCGGTTATCAGCCTTTCCAGAAGCTACTGCCCAGGCTAAAATAGAGATGGCTGCACCTGGCTTGCAGCCATAAGCCGGAGCAACAGCCCCAAACGCAAACCGCACCGGCCCCTTAGGAAGAGCCGGTGCGGTGAAGGAAGCGTGTCGTTATAAAAGTTGCCTACTTTATAGCGGCAATAGCAAGCGACAATGTAAAGTTATCGTCGATGGCCTTGTCTCCCAGGTTATCGAAGAAGCTTTTGGAGCCATAACGGATGTCGTATTTGGCACGGTTTACCACTATATCGGCTTTGGCAGAGGCAGCTCCGTTTTTCACGGTGATAGTAGCCGGGAACTCGATCGGGTGGGTGATGCCTTTAATGGTGAGGTCGCCTTTTACGGTATAATTTGGCTTACCGGCTGCCGCATTCTTGGCAGGCGTAAGGCTGGTAATTTTAAACGTGGAGGTCGGGAACTTGTCTACGCTGAAGAAGTCGTCGTTTTTGAGGTGGCCGATCAGTTTGCCATTATACTCTTTGTCGGCAATGTCGGAGCAGGTAATAGAGTTCATATCGATTACAAAAGAACCTCCGGTTGGCTTGTTGCCACTTACAAGTATTTGCCCTTCTTTCAGCTTAATGGCGCCCATATGCTCACCAGTTACTTTTTTGGCATGCCATTTCACTTCGCTTTTTGCTGCTTCTACTTTATAAGCAACAGCTTTAGCGGGCGCTGCAGTAGTGGCTGTGGCAGCAGCGTTAGTAGTAATAGCAGTAGTGCCTGTAAATGCCGAGAACATAAACATGGCGGCAAATGACGCTAGGATTGCTGTCTTTTTCATTTTTGGATTTGTTGATGACTATACTTAAAGTCTATTATTTTTGATTACGCTACAAATATATGTACATACATTTAATGTACATATATTTTATTAAAATTTATTTTCAGCTCCACCCTACTCCCACCTGCCTGGAGCCTTCGGCGCATTGCATTGGCGGGCACAAAAAACCCTGGCTCCAGTTCAGGAGCCAGGGCAACAAAAGAATAAAGGTATTATGCGTATTATTTGCTGGCAGTAACATCCAGCGACACCGTAAATTCATCGGAGATAGCCTTGTCGCCGAGGTTATCGAAGAAGCTGTTAGAGCCGTAGCGCACATCGTATTGGGCACGGTCTACTTTCACGTCGGCTTTTGCCTTGGCCACCCCATTGTCAACCGAAATGGTAGCAGGGAAAGAAACCTGGTTTGTTTTCTCTTTTATAGTCAGGTCGCCTTCTACGTTGTAGTTGGGCTGTCCGGCAGTTGCATTGGCAATCGGTGAAATGTTTCTGATCTCAAAAGTAGCTGTAGGATAAGTCTCTACGCCAAAGAAGTCATCTGACTTCAGGTGGCCCACCAGTTTGCCATTATCTTCGGCAGCCGTAATATCCGTGTTTTTGATGGAGGCCATGTCGATCACAAACTTTCCGCCTGTTACCTGGTTATCGGCTACGTTCAGTTCGCCATCTTTGATATCTATAGTGCCAAAATGCTCTCCGGCCACTTTAGTTCCGTGCCACTTGGCCTCGCTCTCCTCGGCAACTACCTTATAGGTTTCGCCTTCAGCGGTAGCAGCTGCCAGTTCGGTGGTGGTTCCCTGCGTTTCGGTGGTAGCTGTGGTGCTGGAAGTGTCGTTACAGGCGGTAAGTGCCAGTACGGCAGCAAAAGAGGCTAAAATTGCGGTTTTCTTCATTGTTAAAATTTAATTGTTGGTTAATGTTTAATGTTTATTATGATCTTATTTTATCTAAAATTCGGTTCAGTTCGCGGGCTTCCGTCTCGGTCAAGTTGGCGATGCCAGTTCCTTTGCCACCTTCGCACCCGTCCATGGCCTTCAAAAGTTTCAGGGCCTTCTCCGTTATCAGCACATCAACCGTCCGGCGGTCTTCAGAGCATTGCTTCCTGGTAACCAGTTTCTTCGCCTCCAGCCTGTCTACGATCCGGGAGGCGTTGGATGTCTTGTCCATCATCCGCTCTATCAGCAAAGTGATGGTGGCAGGCTTAGGGTGCTGACCGCGCAGGATGCGCAGAATATTGAACTGAGGCAGTGTAAGTCCGTATGGCTTAAACAAAGCTGCCTGCTTCACCTGTAGCCGCGAAGAAGTAAATACCAGGTTTATGTAGGCCTTCTGATATTCGTCAATAAACTGCTCTTGTTTTATCTCGTCCTCTATTCTCACAATCACCTATTTTCAAATGGCGTCACAAATATATGTATATACATTTAATGTACAAACAAATAACTACAATAGTTTCAAAATGAGAAAAGTAAGGCTGGGAATGGCGAGAAATTATAATGCAAGGTAAGGTTATTGCTGCTCCCGGCAGGCAAATTCACCAGAGCCTGGGCATAAAAAGCCCGTTCTGCACCTGGCTCAGGCACAGAACGGCGTTTGCGGTAATTACCCGAGGTTTAGATAGCCGCTTTCTGGGCGACCACATCCAGCGAGACAATGAACTCATCGTTAATTGCCTTGTTGCCCAGGTCCTCAAAAAAGTTGCTGGAGCGGTACTTAATATCAAATTTGGTTCGGTCTATCACTACATCGGCTTTGGTTGTAACCACCCCTTCTCTCACAGCAATTATGGCCGGAAACGTGATGGCGTTCGTTATACCTTTTATAGTCATGTTGCCAGTTACGTTATAGTTGAGTTGGCCGGCTACCGCATTCGCCAGCGGTTTTACACTGGTAATTTTAAAGGTGGCAGTCGGGTATTTGGGTACATCAAAAAAGTCGTCGTTGAGCAGGTGCGCTCCTACCTTGGCATTGTCGGTGCACACCAGGCTGGTCATGTCGATAACAAAAGTGCCGGCTGTTACTTTGCTTTTATCGGCAGTAAGCTCGCCACTTTTTAGCCGAAGTGTACCGTAATGCTCTCCCACTACCTTTGCGGCTTTCCACTTCAATTCACTTTTATCCAGTATAACCTGGTAGGTTTTGCCTTTGGCCGGGGGTACCACTTCCGTTGTATCAGCAGCTGCCATATTGCCCGTTTCGGATGGCATGGTTTTAAAGGACGCGAAAATAGCTATTGCAGCAACGGCAGCAAAAAGTGTGTTCTTTTTCATGGGAAAGGCTGTTGATGGTTCGTTAATATCAGTCTCTGATTTTGTCGAGCAGGCGATTCAGTTCACGGGCTTCGTCTTCGGAGAGGCTCCGGAAACCCGGTTTCCCACTTACCTCCAGGCCATCCATTTCTTTGAGCAGCGCAAGCCCTTTGTCGGTAATCAGCACATCTACGGTGCGGCGGTCGTGTTCACACTGGCTGCGGGTCACCAGTTGTTTGGCTTCCAGCTTATCCACAATGCGCGAGGCATTGGAGGTCTTATCCAGCATCCGCTCTATCAGCAGGCTGACAGTAGCCGGCTTTGGGTGCTGCCCCCGGAGTATGCGCAAAATATTGTACTGAGGAAGCGTGAGCCCGTAGCCTTTAAACACGCTGCTTTGCGCCAGCTGTAACCACCCAGCAGTGTACACCAGGTTGATATAGGCTTTATGATACTCATCCTGAAAAGTGTGTTGCTTGATCTCTTCCTCTATCCTCATACCAGATTAACTTGTTGGGGGCGAAATTTTGATGGCAGCCATCTCACTCTTGCCCCACCTCTAATATATAAAAATCTATATTACTGCAAATAACTGAAAACGAATGTAATATTGCAGCAGCCTGCCTCTATTAAATTTCCATGGTCTGGCATGCACCTGATGCAACTGGTCGTAAATTCAGCCCCGGCCTGTTTGCGCCTCTGTACCAGCCCTTCTTACTTTAGATACAACAGCCCGTCTTTCTCGTTTATAAGCCCAAAGGGCTCCTCCTCCAGAATCAGGTAGCCGTCCAGGTCGGCAAAATCGAAGGAGCCACTCATTTGCATGGCCGACCAAATGCCGAGCGTGGTTTCTACCATACAGCCGATCATGGTCATCAGACCGTGCCGGCGGGCCTCCTTCAGCAGCCGCACCGCATTCAGGTAGCCGCCAGCCTTCATCAGCTTAATGTTAATGCCATGAAACTGGCTCCTGATCAGCTCCATCTCCACCTGGTCTGTTACGGACTCATCTGCCACAATCGGCAGCGGGCTTCGGTCTTTTATGTGCGCATAGGCCGCCACATGCGAGGCCGGCATGGGCTGTTCCACGAACAGCACACGGCGGGTATCCAGCTGCTCCAGAAAAAGCATCAACCCATCGGGATCGTGCCAGCCTTCGTTGGCGTCTATCACCAGGGGGCGCTCCACCACGCGCAGCACCTCCTGCACCAGGTCGAGGCCTTGCTCCCGGTTCACTTTCAGCTTAAGGCTCTGGAAACGGTGCAGCTGGTTCTTCTGCACGAACTCCGCTACCTCGCCCACCTCCATAATAGGCAGCGAAAAGCAGGTAGCCTGCCGGTGCGGCGCCTCCTGCCCCAGCAGCACATGTACGGCAATGCCTTTGTGCTGACAGAAATAGTGCAGGTACGCCGACTCCACGGCAAAGCGCAGCGAGTTAACCGGCGTATGCTCGGTAAGCAGCTCCAGCAGCTCCTCCATAGACCGCACCTTGCTCAGCCCTGCCATGAGCAGCACCTGGTACTGCTTGAGCAGCAGTTCCGGTGTTTCGCCATACCGGATATTAGGCGCCGCCTCTCCAAAGCCGCTGAAAGTGCCGTCAGACACCTGCACCAGGAAATTGGTTTTCTCGTTACTGGCATTTCGGGATATCTTCCAGGTATACTTCAGTTTGAGGTGAAGGGCTTCGATGCGCCAGTTTAGCATAAGTGTGAGCTATTATAAGCAGTTCAGGTGCTCAAGTTGCGTTAAAATAATTTAATTACCTATAGGTTCTCCCTGCCTTACAGGCTGGTTTTCAGATGAAATTGTTTGTAGCAGGCAGTGCTGCTGTTGCGGCTTACCCCCTTACTGCTTCACGATTTTAGCCTGGTACGTAGTGTGGCCAGCTACCATCTTCACGATAAAGACACCGGCAGGCAAATCAGCAACTCCAGCCCTTAGCGATTGCTGCACCGCCTCCTGGCTTCCTGCCACACCAAGCAGCTGCTTTCCGTTTACAGACCAAACCGACAGCATTACCTTATCCAGCGCGGCCACCTGCGCCGGCAGCTCTATCGTAAGCGGTTGTTCCTTTAGGGGGTTAGGATAAACCCGGAAGCTTTGCTTTGCAGCAGTGCCGGGGCTACTGGTTGCAACTGCTGCTGGGGTAACGGAGGCCCAGGTGGTGCCTACTCTTATCTCATCCAAGTAGGCTTTCGGGGAGTTGGTGCTGTTGCGGAGGCTTATAAGTGTGACTGAGGCTGGCCTGGTGGTGCCGCTGCTGTTGCTTACACCTTCTTCCGACTCCTCGCCTCCTAACTCCAGAGGGCTTACCCATAATGTGGCCACGGCATTGCCCGCAGCACGCATATCGTACTTCACCACCACCAGGTACGTTGTTTCATAAGCCAGGTCCAGCGGAAACTCCGTCTGGCTTGTGCTTCCGCCCGGAGCATTTTGTATGGCCAGCCTGAAGTTGTTCCTGGAGTTTACGCCTTTAATTCCGAGGCGCGCCAGGTGGGTGGTGGCGCTGCTGCCCAGGTGCAAAAAATAATCGAAGGCGGCGGTGCTGAGCTGCGTCCGGTCCAGCACCTGCAGCAAAGCTGAGTAATAGATAACGGAGGTGCCTGCCGGGAAAGCCAAGGGTGCGCTCACATCACGTGGCACATTGGCATTATCGCCGGGGAGCAGCACCTTATTACCTGCAGGGGCCTGCAGGCCAGTATAACTCAGACTACCTTCTACTATCGGAATAACGCCTGCCTTGGTATTGCTGTGGCTCGTCCAGCCATTATTGGTGGTGCCTGCAGCTTCAGTAGCACCGCCTATGTCTCCTGCTCCTTCAAACGGGTCGTAAAAAACCTGGGCGCTTGCCTGCCCGGTCATTAACATGAAACAATAAACAAGTAAGGTAGAAGTTAACTTTTGCCAGCACTGCTCCATGTTTTTTGCTTTTGAAGGTTTTCAGTTCATTTCAGTAAGTTTTGCAGCACTTGTGGCTGCTTGTAGTTTTTTTGAGAATAGCCCCTCTGTTCAACTCGAACTATTGGAGTACATAACATATGTTGGGGGATGCATATTCTGATACATCTTGGTTCCACCTGTCTTAGCCGGTGCTTGACCCAGTGCCCTTATACTATCTTGTTGCATAGTGGAAGTCTTAGCGCTCACGGCTGGGGAAGGGGCCCTCTATAAGCGGGGCCTCGTCCCTGGCCATCGGCGCTGTGTTCGCTCCTGCCAGGGGTGCAGGTGCCCCTTTTAGACTCGCTCCCGCTCAGGCTGCCTGCGGCACCGGACCTCTCAAATAGAGGGGCCCTTCCCCCGGTGCCTCAAGCCAGGGACTGGGATCTGTGAGGTAGCCAGAGCATTTTTATAATTAGCAATAGCTATATAGATACCCCAAAATATGTTATGCATCCAAGTTATTAACACATTGGCCCATTAAACAAATTATTCCAATCAAAAAGCCCCTCCGGAGGATATTCCTGCTGCTCTTATATCTTCTCCAGCGCCTGCTCTATGTCCCGGATCAGGTATTCAGCATCTTCCAGGCCAATGTAGAAGCGCACCAGGTTAAAGGGCAATTTGGGCTTTAGCTTACCTGGCGCATAAGAGGCCGCCAACGGGAAAATGAGCGACTCATGGCCTCCCCACGAAGCAGCCATCAGGAAATGCTGCAGGCTGTTGCAGAAGAGCTCCACTTTACCGATATCATCTGTTTTGAGCAGAATCGAGAACTGCCCGGTGTTATTGCGGAGCTGTTTTTTTGCCAGTTCGTACTGCGGGTGCGAAGGCAGGAAAGGGAACAGCACCTGCTCCACCTTTGGCTGCCCTTCCAGCCAGGCCACCACCTGCCGGGTTGTTTCGGCTACACGGGCCATGCGCACAGGCAGGGTGCGCAGCCCCCGCAGGAGCAGCCAGGCATCGTGCGGCGAGAGCACGGCCCCAAGGGGCATAAACTCCGACACAAAAATCTTGTTCACTACCTCTCTGCGGCCACACACTATGCCACCCATGGTGTCGGAGTGGCCGCCAATGTACTTGGTAGCCGAATGCACCACTATATCAACTCCCATCGCAATCGGGTTCTGGTTAATGGGGCTGGCAAAGCTGTTGTCTATAATGGTTACCAGGCCGTGCTCCTTGGCTATAGCCACCACCGCCTCAATATCCTGAAGCTCGAAGGTGTAGGAATTGGGGCTCTCCAAGTACAGTATTTTGGTGTTGGGCCTAATGGCATTGCGGTAGTTGGCGGCAGCAGTGCCATCGACCATGGTTACGTCTACTCCAAAGCGCGGCAGAAACTTCTGCATCAGCGCATTGGTCCAGGAGTAGGGTTTCTGCACACTCACCACATGGTCCCCAGCCCCGAGCTGCGAAAGCACTGCTGCCGATACTGCTGCCATGCCGCTCCCAAAAGCAATGGCATGCTCGGCTCCCTCCAGCGCAGCTATTTTCATTTCGAGCATGGTCACGGTAGGGTTATTACCCCGTGTATAGAGCGTTGCCTCCGGCTCCTGCAGCATCTTTTGCCGCAGGTCCTCTACCGTGCGGCTGGCAAAGTTGCTGGTCTGTATGATAGGCGGCGCCACAGCATTAAAATAGTGCTCCCGCTCCTCCCCCAATTCATTAATGATGTACGAAATATCCATGCCTTATCTTGAAAAGTGCCATATCCTCCTACATACTTTCCTAGTCGGTTGCAGGTTTTGCGGATCGTGATATTCTTATGAAATCCTACCTGATAAAAAAGCAGAACAACTTACTTATAATACTAAAAATATTAGCAAAATGAGTGATAAACAGGTTGATTAACAGGTTTTTATTTGTATATTACTGCTAATTTTATTAGTTTTATTGCAACTAACGCACACTCTTTTTTGTTTTAATTTTATGAAAGAGACAGAAGAAAACAACATCATTTCCTTATTTCCGGAAGAGCAGAAACAGCTGGATAAGGAGTGGCAGAAATCTATTCCGGCGCAGGTGTTTCTCAACTACTTCTTCGCCATAAACTACCACATAAAGAATTTTGATGCCGGAGGGCTTGAGCAGCTTCCCTTTTTCAGGGAAGTGCCTGCTCCGCTTGCCGAACAGGATATAGAAGCGATTAAACACCTGCTCCTGAAGAGCTGGAACACGGAGTATGCCCTGCGGGCCACCGCTGAGCTAGGAGACGAAGCCTATATCAGAAACGCCCTGCACTGGACCTTTCCGCAGGCTTACTATGCTGTGTTTGCCGGCTTGCAGGCCTTTCTGTATACCCGTCAGGTAAAGTCGGGCAACGAAGGGCTCGTAATGCGCGAGGCGGGACGGCTGGTCGTAAAAAATGCTTACCCGAGGGCCATCGGCTTTTATGCGGCCGGCCATTACAACGACTTCAGCGTACGCAGGCTGCCGCTCGCGCACTACAAGCCGGGCCTGCACATGGCTGGCAGGGAGCTGGAAGCGCAGGCGCAGATAGGGCAGTTTTTGCGCACCACCCGCCGCATAAAAGCCAAAGTGGTGAGGCAGCAGGTACAGGCAAGCCCGGCCATGGCCATCAGGAGCAGCCGGACAGGCGAGGTTCTGCAGAAATTTGGCCCACAGCACTGGCAGCAGCTCACCTGGCGCATGGGCTACACCACTATTTTTGACCTGCTGTCGCGGTTGCGGATATCTTCTTCGCACCGGGAGATTGAGCGGTTCGTACAGTCGGGTATCGATTTTAAGCTGTTCCATGAGTCGCTGCTGGAAATTGTGAGTTACCTGAACGGTATTCATGAGTGCTATGTGGCGCAGGCAATGGGGCTGCAGCAGTATGAGGCCTTTGTGGCGCAGCTTCCGCTCTACCTGCAACACTCTTTTGTGACTGCCAGGCTTCAGGAAAAGGTACGGCCGCTTTTGCAGAACAGCAGCGCCGGCCTGAACATAGCAGCATAAAATTTGCGAAGGCTTTCTTATTGCCCTTGCTGGTTTTGCCGGCAAGGGCTTTTTTAGGCTATGTAAAGCATTAGCCTGAGGAGCGGGTTTATTACGGGTACTCTATACCTGACTAAGGATTCCTCACTTCTCAATTGTAAAATCCAAATATTTTGAATGAAACAGCCCCTCCAGAGGCGCATTATGCTGCTCAGAGCCGTTTGCCTCCTGTTTTACAGAAGAAATAAATGTTATGGCAACGAACAGGAAGGAAAAAGAAGAAGAAAACCTGGCTGGCCTAGTCTGAGAATTATTGATGCTGGAGCCTAAACATTGGCTACAACTGGTCACACTTGGGAGTTTGTAAAATTGTCAGGAAGGGGATGAAACAGCAAATTGGCCCATAGGCACACCATTTACGGTAATTCTTTTCTCCATGGCTGCCAACCGTATACTGGCTTGTATATGGTGCGCCACCTCCGCAGACTGAATTGCACCTGTACGCATGCTGAGCAGTTTCCCGTTTTTCATACAAAAAGCAACCCGATGGCGGGCAATCTGTACACTTGCCACCTCATCCCACCTTACGCATTGCTCACTCCCAAAAACAGAGAGCCGGTAGCGCATTTGTTCAGGGTTCATGGAGAAGTAGGCGTCGTTCAGCTTGATTTTATCTAATCCGGTACAGAGGCAGACACTACCGGCTATGATGAGAGCAGCCGCGGCCATAGTCCATTCAAACCTGACCTCCTCCCGTAGCCACACCTCATTAAAGAGGGCAAATGAGCCTCCGCCAATAAAAAAAAGTCCTAATTTGGTAAAGAACACCTTCGTACTGCGAAGCTGTTTGTGGGGATACAGGTTTATGTACATATAAAATACAGTGAAGCGACTAGCTAAACCACGACCAGAATATCTTTTTTCCGCGCAATTTTCTTTATCTTTCTCGTGGCCTGCTGTAAGACAGTCGGGTTCTGAATTTTGTCAAGCCTCACTTCATGGCGCTCATCATTTTTCAGCACAAACAGCAGCCTGTCCTGCTCAAAATGGATCGAGTCTACCTCTTCCCACTCAAATTCCTCTTCCTTTTGCAAATGCACCGTCCGGTAGCGTACGCCACCCGATGTTAGCGTAAAATGCAGCCGGTACTGTGGCCGGTACTGGTACCACAGGTAACGGCAAAAGTAAGCTGCAAAAAACAGGTTCGACAGAAAAATCAGAAATCCTACTAAAAAGCCATTGGTATAGGCAAGGTAAAGCAACAGAATCAGGTTAACGGCTATAGCAGCATAAATGGCACTGCTCAGCCGTTGCTGCGCTTTCGGCTCCAGGGTGTAGGTATTCTCAAACAACTTTAAGCTAAAGTTCGGCATACCTTATAGGGTTATGTAGAATTAAACTTACGTAGAAAAAAACAATTCTCAAAACGAACGTCTATACAATTTTAAGCGGCCATACCTGATTCTGCTTCCACAATTCCGCGTCCATTTATGCAAGATCAGCAGATTTAAAGCCGTTTACAGACGTTTACAGCTATCCGCACATCCTGCCTTGGCTCCTTAATGCCGTCTAAAAAAAACAAAAACTCACCAGCAAACCAGATCATTCCCTGTTTTTCATATATTGATGCTCTATAAGGCACGCTCATGAAATTTAGAAACTACTATATTATAATTATAGCAGGAGTATTTTTACTGGCCTCCTGCCGGCAACAGCCACAACAAGGCGACAGCCTGGCACCTGCCCTAAACAAATTTCATGATGCCAGCTTAGTAACTATTTATACGTTGCAGGATGAACGAAAGACGACCGATCTGCTGCCTTACCTGAGCCACCCAAAGCCGCAGTTCAGGAAGGAAGCCGCCCTGGCCTTTGCCTCTGTCCAGGACACGCTGGCGCTGCCACCCCTGCTGTTGATGCTCTCCGATACCGCCACGGCTGTACGCGAGGCCGCTGCTTTTGCCATTGGCCAGATAGGGCACCAGAAGGCGGAGGACGGGCTAATCCAGCACCTAACGCAGGAAACCCAGCCGGCTGTGCAGGCTGCGCTCCTGGAGGCCCTGGGCAAGCTGGCTACCATGGCCGGAGCAGACTACCTGGCCACTTATAATGCTACAAACGCGACGGCTAAGGCCGGGCAGGCATGGGGGCTCTACCGCACGGGGTTGCGGAAGCTCTCCAGCATT
Source organism: Pontibacter beigongshangensis (assembly GCF_014332515.1). GTDB lineage: Bacteria > Bacteroidota > Bacteroidia > Cytophagales > Hymenobacteraceae > Pontibacter > Pontibacter beigongshangensis. The sequence goes on from NZ_VFSD01000002.1 coordinate 28,882, forward strand.
AAGGCAACAGAACTAGCCGTGCAGCTACTGGCACAGCAGCACCAACCGGAGGTCAGGCTCGCAGCGGCTCATTACCTGGCCCGCACGCCCAGGATCGATCTTACCCAGTTCCGGCAGCCAATCCTGAACGCCGCCACCTCCGACGAGGCTCCTGAAGTAAGAATGGCGCTGGCCCAGGCCCTTGCCAAGATCCGAACCCGCGACAAGGCTCCTATTTTAGCAGGCATAGCCCAAAGCGACCCCGATTACCGGGTGCGGATAAATGCCATTCGCGCCATGGCGGGCATAGAAGATTTTAAGGAGATAGAACAAGCCGTGCTGGCAGCGCTGCAGGACAAAAACAGACAGGTAGCCGTGGCCACTGCTGAGTTTCTGGAGGCCAATGCGCGTTTTGTAGATGCTGGTGCTTTGCAAAAACCGCTCAGCCAGCTAAAAGACGAACGCGTAAAAGCAGGCCTGATGTGGGTTACCCTGCGCAACAGCGTGGTTAAAAGCAGGCTCAGCAACCAATACAGGCAACTCTACAGCAGCACACAAAACCCCTACGCCAGGGCGCACCTGCTAAAAGCCCTCTCCGCCGACTACAGCAACTACCAGTTTATTGCCACAGAGACCTTTGCCGCACCGCAACCTGTGGTAGCCACTTATGGCATAGAGGCGCTTGCCGCCATGCGCCAGCAGCCGGACTTTCCGCAGGCGCTGGAGCAGGAATTCGCCGCCCTGTTCAAAAAGGCAGTTTCTTCCGGCGATGTGGCACTCACAGGCATTGCCGCAGGCGTGATCCGCGAACCAAAACTGAATTTCAGAGGAGTGTACCAGGACATCAGTTTTCTGAAACAGGCGCAGCAAAAGCTGCAGCTGCCCCGCGACATGGAGACAAACATGGAGCTGCAGAAAACGATCGATTTCCTGAACGGCAAAACTACATCGCAGCCACCTCAGAACCCCTACACACACCCCGTTAACTGGAAACTGGTAAAAAACATTCCTACAGACCAGCTGGTTACCATCAGAACCGGCAAAGGAGATATTCAACTGCAGCTTCTGGTGGAGGATGCCCCCGGCACGGTCGCCAACTTTGTGGAGCTGACACAGCAAGGCTTTTTCAACGGGCTCAGCTTCCATCGGGTGGTGCCGAACTTTGTAGTGCAGGGCGGCGATAAGCGCGGCGACGGCTGGGGCAGCTCCGACTACGCTATTCGCTCGGAGTTTACCCTGCTCAGGTTCCGTGAAGGCTCTGTAGGCATGGCTTCGGCAGGCAAAGACACCGAGAGCAACCAGTGGTTTATCACGCACTCCCCCACTCCGCACCTCGACGGCCGCTACACCATCTTCGCCAAAGTAGTGCAGGGCATGGAGGTAGTGCACCAGCTGGAAGTCGGCGATGCGATTCTGGGTGTGGAGCTGGCCGAATAGCGAAATGGCTGCCTCAAAGTCTGGCCCTCCGCCACCGGACATGCCCCAATTCAAAAAATCAGCAGCAGAGGCAAGGGCTCCGGAGGGGCATTTTCATTGAAATAATTGTTGATTGTTGGTTGCTGATAGTTATAAGCCTGGTTTTTTGATTTGAAGATGTGGAGATTGGGAGATCCTGATATGAGTGGCAAGGATAGACTGACAAAAGTGATCAACTCTTCACTCAGAACTCTTCATTGAATAAAGCCCGGTGTGCTGCATCGTGAATCGTGATCCTAAAGTCTTGCGTCTTGTGTCCTTTTCGGCAGAAGCAGCAGAAACCTCCGGAGGTGCTTATCAATTAGAATAATTTGCGCGATAAGTCAAGCTGTTTGCGGCATCTGTCATTAACGAAATGACCTCTGTACCAGATCTTTGTATTTTAACAAAAAGACGAAGCTCATGGCGCATGGCAAAAATCATTACCTCGTATTAGGCGGCACAGGCAGCATCGGGTACGCCTTTACCCGGGAGTTACTGGCGCATCAGGAGCACACCACGCTGCTGGCCCGAAACACGCGGAAGGCCCAGAAGCTGTTCGGCGGCCACCCTTGCCTGACAATTGCAGAAGGAGACGCCAACAGCCCCGAACTCCTGAAAAAGCTGGCCGCTGGCGCCTCCCACATTTTCCATGGCATCAACTACCCCTACCCCGAATGGGAAGGAAATATGGAGCGCATAACACAGTATATCATAGAGGCTGCCACTCCTAACAAGGCCACGATCCTGTTTCCGGGAAATATTTACAACTACGGCCTCACGCAGCACATAACGGAGACCAGCCCCGAAGCACCCTGCTCCCGGAAAGGCCGGATCAGGGTGCACCTGGAGCAGCTTCTGAAAGATGCCGCTGCTGCCGGCAAATGCCATGTGGTTAACCTCCGGCTGCCCGACTTCTGGGGACCTAACGTCTTGAACGAAGGCATCGCCCCCATTTTCTGCGGGGCGCTGGCGGGCAAGGCCATGCCCTGGCTCATCCGCAACGACATTCCGCACCAGCTCGTGTACACACCCGATGCCGCCAAAGCCTTTTATCAGCTCTCCCAATTGCAGCCAGAGCTACCGCCGTATGCCCTGTATAATTTTGCCGGTGAGGTGGTGCCCTCCATTAGGGCATGGCAGCAGCAGATTGCGCAGCTGGCGGGCACCAGCCCCAGGCACAAAGTCTACAGCAAAGGCCTGGTAAGTTTTCTGAGTCTGTTTATGCCCCTGATGAGAGAGATAAAAGAGATGGCCTACCTGTGGGGCAACACCCTCCTGCTCCACGACGACAAATTACGCCACACATTGCCCCAACTAACTCCTACGCCTATGCCAGAAGCCATACAACAAACGCTTGCGTGGTTTCGGCAGCAGAGAGCGGGATAAGGAGTTCTTGCCGATCAAAAGAAATGCCCGTACCCGGAAAGCTTATCGCTTTTACAGGTACGGGCACCAAGACGTGGCCCGGCCAGGTTACAGAACCCTTACAGAAGTTCCAGCCCCTGAGCACCTAAGTACATGCCTGCCGCCATTATGACACAGGAACTTATTACTCCTAAGCTGATGGCCAGGAAAGCTCTCTTTCGTTCTATTTTAAAGACATTGGCGGCGATAGTGCCCATATAGGCCCCGGTTCCCGGCAGCGGAACCATTACAAAAATCATCAAACCCCAGAATCCATACTTCTGGTTGCTAGCTCCCACGCCGTTTTTGGCCCGCTTCGATAGCTTCACCACACTTTTACGATAAAGGCGGTTGGGCCATAATTTCTTATTAAACGAATCAATCAGCCAGATAAACAGCGGGTATATCAACAGATTACCGATTAATCCTATTAAAAATGCCCAGCCAATATGCACATCGTTTAAGATGGCATACGGAATTCCTGCACGAGCTTCACCCAAAGGCGATATACTGAGCAGGAAGGCAATTATGAGTACTTCAAACATGGATTCTTAAAAAGAAAAGCAAAGTTCAGCATTTTCGCTTACAAACTTCGTGCTAAATTGAAAATATTAACGAAAACGACCATCAGAAAGTTTATTTCTGCGGCAACAGCAGCTGCCCACTGTTTAAAAGGCACAAGGCTATGGCAGAACATACTCTGAAACAGGTAAGGTTCAATTATGTTCAGGTCATTTTAGCAGTTAAAACAAAGGCACGTTGACAATCTGCCGAAAGCTACGGGCAGAGTAATGAGAAGGCACTTCCGGCGTCTGAAAATTTATTCGGCAAAGGTGGCAGGCCAGGCCAAGCGCTGCCGGTACTGTGCAGGAGCAAGTCCGGTCCATTTTTTAAAGGAGCGGGAGAAGACGCTGGGCTCGGCAAAACCCAGCAGGTAGGCAATATCGGAGATGGTATTCTGGTTGTCGTGCAGGTGTTTCAGGGCAATTTCTTTCCGTACCTCATCCAGCAGGGTTTGGTAGGTTACGCCTTCTTCTTTGAGTTTGCTTTGCAGGCTGCGCACGCTCATGGCCATGTTCCGCGCCACGGTGTTAATGCCAGGTTCCTCCCCCTTCAGCAATTGGGTGATTTCGCGCTGCACCCACTCGCGAACGTTTTTTGGCTCCTTCAGCTTTTGCAGGTACTCCTGCGCATATTTCTCAAACATGAGGTTCAGCTCCTGGTTTGCCGTCACCACAGGCCAGGGCAGGCAGGCTGCATCGAGCACAAAACCGCTATGAGGCGCGCCAAACACCAGGGTAGCCGGCGCAAACAGGCGCTCGTGTGCTGCAATATTGTCTGGCCGGGGGTACACAAACAGCACCTGCTGCAGAGGCACCTGCTGCCCCACCAAAGCTTCAAAGGCGTTTTTGTAGATCACCAGTTCGCAGTCGAGGGCATGGCGCGGATTCTGCAGAAAAGAACTGATGACCTGCAACTTAACGTGCGCCTCCGGCCCCAGCACCTCCAGGCTCGTCCGGATGGCCTCGCAAACAATGTCCTGGTACTGGCAAAGCTTCAGAAGCGATTCATGCAGCGTGGCAGCGTTCATCATCACATAGGCAATAATGCCGGCTGATGTCGGATTTACTGCCTCCCCCACATGCAGCGCCAGGTCAGGGTCTTGTGTGGCAGCAATGGCAGCAAGCCAAAGCGCCTGCATGTTCTCTACCGGCACCCGGCCATTAACATCCTGCAGCTTTGCCGGCTCCAGACCGGCCTGCCGGCAAAGCGCTTCCGTGTCCTGCCCTTGCTGGCGAAGCACGTGTAGGAGCAGGTTTACAGCGGGAGCGCTGAGGGTATGGGTTTCTTCGGGCATAGCGATTTCAATACTGCCAAGATAATAAAAATGCGTGAGGCAGGCGCAGGAATAGGTTAGCCGACGATATCTTTATAATTTGGCCCATCGAGCGTGCAGCCTTTCGGGTAGTAGCAGCCGTGCCGACTTCCGGAGGGCCATTTTCATTAGAATAATTTGCCACAACAGGTCGATTATTCACGAGGCTCCCTATAATAGACTATTTATTCTTTCAATAAATCCTCCAATGGCATTAGAAGCAGACCTCGACGAACTTACCGGCAAAGAAGTAGCAAAAGCCTATGCGCTGCTCGACCCGGAAACAAACTGGATCGTCAGCACCGTTTTTCAGGTGGAAAACCTTTTTCTGCTGCTGAGCCTAGAACCAGACGAAGATGAAGTAAAGGTTGCCGTACTTTCGGCAGATGCGCTGGCCGCCGCCATTACGCACGAGCACTATGTTCAGAAGCCGATCGCCAACCAGAAAAAGAGCATCGCCTACATCTGGCGGCTCATCAACCAGCGCGGTTACCAGGATGGCGTACAAATTGAGTTCGACGACTTTCACCGGCTGAATGTGCAGGTCATGGCCGAGGGGTCGAGGCTGCTGCTCACCGTCTTTAACCGGATGTAAGAGCGTGTCTCAACAGAGACTCAACACAGAATTTAGAATAAGGAGTAATGACGGCACATTTACGCTTCTCTGACGTGAGCGTCATTAAAGTCAATTATTCTAATCAAAAAGCCCTTCCAGTACTCTGACTACTGTCATTTCTGTTGCTCATGTGCAGTAGGGGCAATTTTGATTCTCTTTCTTACCTGCCATTGTTCTGTCATTATATCATAGATAACACATAAATATTATCTATCTTCGATAGTAATTTTTTGTTTTATTCCAATTTTCCATAGGCTATTTCAATTGTAGGTAATTTTGAAGCAATTTTTTCATAAACTTATCCCACTATTCTTTCTACTACAATTATTTTCCTGTAAAGAGAATAGCATAACTTCCAAAGAAGATCAAGTAGTTTTTGAATGCCTTGTAAATGGAAAAACTTACCAAGCGAAAGGCAATCCATCCCTTAGCCTATATCCAAGATTAGTAGGTCAACAAGGATATTATGCCTACTACCAAAGGTGGCAACAACGAGACAACTTTGGTCTGGTGGCCTATGATTTAACAGCACAGCCTACAACCTCCATTGGTATTTTTACAAACAACTTAATGCTGGAAGTAGGCAAAACCTATGACTTGGTTCCCGGAAACACAGATGGCTCCGCAACCGCTGATTATATGGCAGGTAAAGAAGACAAGTACACTATAATTTCTTCTCTGAGAGGTGAACTTACCATTACAAACCTGGACGAGCAAGAAAAGACTGTAGGCGGTACCTTCTGGTACGATGCTGTTAACGCAGAAGGTAGTAAGGTAGAAATCAGGGAAGGCCGCTTCAATGTGTCCTATTTAGAAAGAATCTGGTTCAATAGGTGGTAGCAGAGTAGCGCTAATGCAGGCTCTGGAAGTTAAATGTCCTTGTAACTTACCTGTTACATTTCAAATGTATTTCACCTCCCAGCATACCCTCCTCACCACATTTTGGTTGCCTGCTGCTATCTGCGTCAAACAATAAGCAATTAAGAGTTTAAAAGCTCCCGAATATTTATCAATTTTACAGCTTGATTATTAAACCACCATTAGCAGATATAGCATGCAACTGAGCGAACAGGAACTACGCAGACGCCATGAGCGCGAAGAGCTGGAGAAAATGGGCATCAACCCGTATCCGTCTGAGCTTTTTGAAGTTACTGCCACAGCCAAAGAAATAAAGGAAAATTTCAATAAGGAGCAGAACAACTACCAGGAAGTAAGTCTGGCCGGCCGCCTGATGAGCCGCCGCATTATGGGCAAAGCCTCTTTTGCAGAACTCATGGACAGCTCCGGCCGAATCCAGATCTACGTGTCGCGCGACGATATTGCCCCCGGCGAAAACAAGGACCTGTACAACACGGTGTTCAAGAAGATGCTCGACATCGGCGATTTTATCGGGATAAAAGGATATGCCTTCGTAACACAGGTGGGCGAGATCTCGGTGCACGTAACAGAGCTGCAACTGCTTACCAAGTCGCTGAAGCCGCTCCCGATCGTAAAACGCGAAATAGACGAGCACGGCAACGAGATTGTGCACGACGGTTTCACAGACCCGGAACTGCGCTACCGCCAGCGGTATGTAGACCTGATCGTGAACCCGCAGGTACGCGAAACCTTCCGGAAACGGACGCAGCTGGTAAACACCATGCGCAATTTCCTGAACGAAAAAGGCTACCTGGAGGTAGAAACGCCTATCCTGCAGCCGCTCTACGGCGGCGCGGCGGCCCGTCCGTTCAAGACGCACCACAACACTCTGGACATGACGCTGTACCTGCGCATAGCCAACGAGCTGTACCTGAAGCGCCTGATCGTAGGTGGCTTCGACGGGGTGTATGAGTTTGCCAAAGACTTCCGCAACGAGGGCATGAGCCGCTTCCACAACCCGGAGTTTACGCAGGTAGAGCTGTATGTGGCCTACAAAGACTATAATTGGATGATGAACCTGGTGGAGGAAATGGTAGAGCAGGTGGCGCTGGCCCTGCACGGCAAAACGCAGGTGCAGGTGGGCGACAACACCATCGACTTTAAGCGCCCCTGGAAACGCTTCACCATGTTCGAGGCCATTGAACACTTCACTAAAATAGATATTTCGGAGATGGAAGAGCCCGAGTTGCGCGCCACCGCCGAAAAACTGGGCATTAAAGTAGATCCGAAGCTGGGCAAAGGCAAGATCATCGACGAGATCTTTGGCGAGACCTGCGAGCCTTTCCTCATTCAACCGACATTTATTACTGATTACCCGGTAGAGATGAGCCCGCTGGCCAAGAAGCACCGCAGCAAGCCCGGCCTGGTAGAGCGCTTCGAAGCGATCTGCAACGGCAAGGAGATCTGCAACGCCTTCTCTGAGCTGAACGACCCGATCGACCAGCGTGCCCGCTTTGAGGAGCAGCTGGAGCTTGGCAAGCGTGGCGACACCGAGGCCATGGTGCTGGACGAAGACTTCCTGCGCGCGCTGGAGTATGGCATGCCGCCTACGGCTGGCCTGGGCATCGGCATCGACCGCCTGTCTATGATCATGACCAATTCACACTCCATCCAGGATGTGCTGTTTTTCCCGCAGATGAAGCCGGAGAAAACAGAAGAATAAATCACTTATCCTGCCAAACAAACAAAGGGCTTGCTGGTGTTCAGCAAGCCCTTTGTTTGTTTGGCAGGATATGCTATTTCAGCATACCCGGCAAACCAGTACTGTCTCCTTCACCATCTCTGATGGATTGATCTTTTACCATCGAATCCAGAGGAGTGCCGCTGGGCTTGTTCAGGTCGTTGTAAGGGCTTTGGCTGACCCTGGTTTTGTCTTGCCTGGCAGCGGTCCAGCTGTTGAGTTTGTCTTTGGTAGAGTTAAAGGAGCTGCTCATCTGCGATCCAAGCTTAGAGGCCGACTCAGCGACTTTCTTACGGGCGTCTTTTCCTTTTTCAGGTGCCAGGAGCATGCCGGCCAGCACGCCAACGCCCGCCCCGGCCAGCAGGCCAACTGCCAGTTTAGTGGTACTGCTACTGTCTTGTGCCGTATGGCTTGAGGTTTCGCGCTGCTTCATCTGCCGTACCGACGAATTGGTGAAGTTCCCTTTAGACTCTCCTAGTGATCTGCTTTCCATATGTGTCTTCATTTTATTAGTTTTGGTTTACGTTTTGTCTGCTTTAACTCTTAATAAACGATATCCCAAAACTAAAGTTGAAGCAATTGCGATAGTCCTGTAAACAAAAAGGTTCCTGCTCATAAACTGAGCAGGAACCCTCTATAACAAGTTTTTTTCACAGCCTTAGCAGATCGCAGCGGTAACTGAGAAACACTGGCAGTAAATTATCTGCTTGTACTTACCACCAGGTACGGCTATTAAATAGCGCCACCTGGTCTTGATCCGGCACCGCCCGTAGAACCCGTAGATCCTGTAGAAGAGCCAGTAGTTCCTGTGGAAGAACCTGTAGATCCTGTAGTCGACCCTGTAGAACCAGAGGCAGATCCGGTAGTAGATCCTGTTGAGGAGGCACCGGTATCAGCCGATGAGCCGTTCATGGCAGAAGCTTTTTTATTAAGCGTATCCATAACCCCGCTGCTCATATTTTTGATTTCGTCCAGGCCTGTCTGCAGGTTTTTCTCAAGATCACTGCTCAGTTTGTTGGCCCACTTTTTCACGCTGGTCCTGGTGGCCTCTCCTGTATCAGGAGCCATCAGTAAGCCTGCCACAACACCTGCGCTGGCGCCTGCCAACATAGCTAATATGATCTTTCCGCTATTGTCTTTCATAGTAATTAAAAATTAAAGTTGGTTATGAGTTTATTAAATCTTTAGGTCTCTGTTCCCTCTAACGATCAAATATAGTAATATGTTGTAGCTATATACAAAATATTAGACATATAATATATACTACCGGAAAGTGTGATTTTCAGAACGTTCAGACCTACTTTCCGGTAATTACAAGTCAGAGATGAGCCTTACAATGTCATCTTTAGTCTTTCCGAGCTTGCGCTGAAGGCGTCCGAACAACTCGTCTTCCTTGCCCTCTATATACGTCAGGTCATCATCTGTCAGGTCGGCGTAATTCTGCTTCAACTGGCCCTTTACGTCGTCCCAGGAGCCGCGCATGGTCAGGCTGCTGCCCGCGCCCGTCACCTTATTTCTCTCCAGGCTGTCCATCCAGCGTTTCACAGTTCGCTCAATGTCATCACCTGCTTTTGTAAGCGTGCGTTTCAGGCTACCGCGTGTCGTCTGTCCATTATCCGGGGCCATCAGAATTCCGGTCACAATGCCAAGCCCTAAGCCAGCGGCAGTTGCCAGCAAGATTTTTCCTTTGTCGTCGTTCATATTAATTAAATTTGAGTTAATGTTGCGTTTTGCGCCTAGAGCGCACACGGTGCAGTAAAGCCGAAAAAGCTGTTTATGGAAGAGCTTTGCCACTAATTGCACGTCTTTAAGTTTCCATACGGTGGCAGCACTAGTTGGTTAAATAATTACTGCTTATTAAAAGCTTTACTTTTAATGCTTTAGCAGCAAAAAGGCTGAGTATTAACCACTTTGTATATCAAAACCCAAATTTATAATCCTATGAGAAAAATCTGTTTTGTTTTCTTTTTTGTACTTGGCGGCTCCATGTTCTCTTGCAAAAGCGCCGAAGCCCCCTGCCTCGACCTCACCAAAGCCAACCCTGACCTGGCCTGCACCATGCAATACGATCCGGTGTGCGGCTGCGACGGGAAAACTTATGGCAATGCCTGCGAAGCCGACAGGTCAGGTGTAACTTCTTATAAACCAGGAGAGTGCCCTGATTAATGTGTTGATTTTTTAATGTGCTGATGTGCTAATTATTGTTGAGTTGAATGGTTGATTTGGAGATGTGGTGATTTGGAAATGATTTACCTTCACAGGGCGTAGTTTCCGACTACGCCCTTTTGTCTCCGACTTCCATTGCTTCATAGAAACAATCTACACGCAGTGCTGAATCTCCAGGATTATTTCTGCTAATACAGCTTTTTCGCTGCTTCAGGCAGCGAGGTTAGTCACAGACTAACCTATATATAAAGGCGTAGTAGGAAACTACGCCTAGTGAAGCAGCACCAGGAGCAGCAAAAGCCTCCTGAGGGGCATTTTCATTCAAATAATTAGCCATGGCATTGGCCGGTGGCAAGGCCCTGACATAAAAAAGGGAAGAGCTTCTGATCTGCACCAGAAGCTCTTCCCTTTTTTATTCCTAGTACCTGTTTTAATTCATGAACGAATTAATTAAAACATCAGCACATTAAACAATCAGCACATTACTTACTGATCATATCCACGATATCCTCCGAGATCCCCATGCTGGAGAAGCCGCCATCGTGCATCAGGTTTTGCATCGTTACCATTCTGGTAAGATCAGAGAAAAGCGTGATGCAGTAGTCGGCACAGGTTTCTGCTGATGCATTGCCCAGTGGCGACATCTTATCAGAGTATTCGTAGAACGCGTCGAAACCGCCCACCCCTGTACCTGCCGTTGTTTTGGTAGGAGACTGAGAGACGGTGTTTACACGCACTTTCTTCTGCCTGCCCAGGCGGTAGCCATAGTTACGCGCTATCGACTCCAGCACCGCCTTCGCCTGCGACATATCGGTATAATCCGGGAACACGCGTTGTGCCGCTATGTACGAAAGCGCTACAATAGAGCCCCATTCATTCATGGCATCCTGCTTCTCAGCCACATGCATCACCTTATGGAAAGAAAGCGCCGAAATATCCAGCGTCTTCAGGAACCACTCGTAGTTCAGGTCGCCGTAGTCTTTTCCCTTCCGGATGTTGGGGCTCATGCCAATGGAGTGCAGCACAAAGTCAATTTTGCCGCCCAGGATCTCCTGCGCTTTGGTAAACAGGTTTTCCAGATCTTCCACAGAGGTGGCGTCAGCCGGAATAATTTCTGCGTTACACTCTTCCGCCAGCCTCTTAATCTCACCCATACGCATGGCAAGTGGGGCATTTGAGAGCACAAACTCAGCACCTTCTTCCTTCGCCCGCTTCGCTACTTTCCAGGCGATAGACTTTTCGTCTAATGCGCCAAAAATGATTCCTTTTTTCCCTTTGAGTATATTATAGGACATATCTGATAGTATATTTTTTTAGTTGCTGTTGTGAAAAAACCGGGTGCGTCGGAAACCGGGAGGCAATTTAGCAATAACTCTTCAGAGTGAAAGCAATTCCTTGGCACTTTGGTAGGCATTTGTACTCGGGTTGGCTCCCGCAATCATGTGTGCAATCTCGTTTACCCGCTCCTCATCGCTCAGCTTCTTAATACGGCTTACGGTGCGGTCTTCGCGGTCGTGCTTGTATACAAAGTAATGATAATCGCCTTGCGCCGCAATTTGAGGTAAGTGTGAAATGGCTATGATCTGGTGCTTCTGCGCCATCTGCTGCATCATCCTGCCCACTTTCACGGCCACTTCTCCGGATATCCCGGTGTCTATCTCATCAAAAACGATGGTTGGCAGAGCGGTTTTATCGGCCAGCATGTATTTAATGCTCAGCATGAGGCGCGAGAACTCACCACCAGAGGCTGCCTTCACCAGGCTTTGCGGGGCCGCTCCCTTGTTGGCGCTGAACAGAATACTGATTTCGTCGGTGCCGGTAGCAGAAGGAGCCGTTACCTTGTGCTGAATTACGATGCGCGCATTGGGCATGCCCAGCTCTGCCAGTAAGGTGTACAACTCGCCCTCAAACTTACCGAACACCGACTTACGTCGCTCTGAAAGAATTTCCGCTTTTTGCATGAGTTCTTTCTCGGCCGCTGCCATTGCCTTTTTGGTTTCCAGTATCACGGCGTCCAGGTTCAGCACGCTTTTTACTTTCTGCTGCAGCTCTTCCTGTATGGCCAGCAGGTCGGCTATGGTTTTGGCCTGGTGCTTGCGCTGCAGGGTGTAGATCAGGTTCAGGCGCTCCTGCACTTCTGTGGCTCGCTCAGGGTCTGCTTCTGTCTTGCGCTCGGCATCTTCCAGCTCGCCGGCTATGTCCTGCAGCTCTATCATGCAGCTCTCGGTGCGGCTGCGCAACTCCTCGTAACTGGCCGAGAACTGCGCCAGTTGCCCAAGCAGGTAAGCAGTGTCTTTCAGGGCAGAGGTAATGTTAAACTCCGACTCAGACAGGTACTGCACCGCCTGCGACAGCTTCAGCTTTATATCTTCGGCATTCTCCAATTGCTTCAGCTCCGCCTCCAGGCTTTCCTGCTCTGCTGCCTCCAGCCGCGCCTCGTCCAGCTCGTTGAGCAGGAAGGTGTGGTAATCGAGCTCCTTCTGCGACTGCGCCAGCTGGCTTTCCAGCCTGTTGTGGTCCGACTCCAGCTTTTTGAAGTGGCGGTAGGCGGTGTGGTAATCTTTGAGGTAAGAAGAGTTTCCGGCGTAGATGTCGAGGGAGGTGTTGCCAGCGTACACGTCCAGGATGTCGAGCTGGTAGCTAGTGTCGCCGAGCTGCAGCGTGTCGTGCTGCGAATGGATATCCATCAGGTTGTCACCGATGGTCCGGATCACATCCAGCGTTACAGGCGTGTCGTTTACGAAAGCACGGGATTTGCCGCTGGGGCTGATCTCGCGCCGCAAAATGCACTGATTGTCGAAGTCGAGATCTTCGGCGACAAAAATTTCCTGCAGGTTATAAGACGAAATATCGAACACGCCTTCTATTACGCACTTCTCGCCCTGGTTAAAGAGCAGTTTGCTGTCGGCGCGGTTGCCCATCAGCAGGCCAATGGCACCCAGCATAATAGATTTACCGGCCCCAGTCTCACCTGTAATAATATTCAGCACCGGCGATGGCGACATCTCCAGCTGCTCTATCAGGGCGTAATTCTTTATTTTAAGATCTATCAGCATAAGCTAAAAAGCCGCTTCTTTATCGTAGATGATTTCTTTAATCTGCTGTAGGGGCAGCACGCGCCGCTCGAAGGTCCTGTCCCACAGCTCCGCATTTATCGGATCTATAGTGCGCAGCCTGCCTTGTATCACCACATTGGTATGCAGCACCACCTGTACCACAGGCTGCAGCAGCAGTTCCGGCACCTGCGCGAGAATGTCTTTGTTATAAACCCGGATTTGTCTTTTCCCCATAAAAGATGCTTCTGCTCAGCCACATGGCCTGGCTTGCGTGAAGATACGCGCTTTATGGGAAATTAGGAAGGGTCAGCGCTGCAGCAGCACCTGGTATTTGTTGCTGTTGGGCGCATCGACCTGGTTCAGGATGGCAAAGGCAGCCTGTTTATCAGCAGGAGGAGCCGACTTGAAAATATTGGCCAGCTCATCGGCCTTAGCATCAAAGAAAGACCGGATAATGGCTGCTCCCGGCTTCAGCTTGGAAAGGGCCTGAATATCCTGCAGCACGACCAGCACCGATTTACGTGCTTTTTCGGGGTTTTCGGCCATCAGGTCGAGGCCCTGGCGGTGCATGGTGTAGAGCCCCTCACGGAAAGACACGAACTGCGGGTCCTGGAGGTTGTCGAGAATCCAGTAGCGGTTCCGATTTCCTTCAAAAGGTTTCCAGCCTGGGTAAGAACCACCCTGAGAGGTAGCCATATTTAAAATGTTACGGGCTTTGTCGTAAGCACCGGAGCCACCCATTTTGCTGAAGCTGTCGCCATCTACCCCGATGATCATGTAGGCGTAAAAAGCCAGCATCGAAGACAAGTTGGAGGTATAGCTGTTCTCGGCATAGTCGAGCGGTTGGGCAGCAGTGAACTGAAAAGTCCAATCTTTGTCGATCACCGAAAGAAGAATGCTTTCGTAGCCGGTGCCGTATGCCGGCCTTACTGACACTACCTGCACGTTGGCCTTAAACACGCCGATTTCCGGCATCTCGACCAGGTTTATCAGCATCCGACATTTTATGCGTTCTTCGGCCCGGTAGGGCTGGTCGGTCCAGCGGCGGTTGTTCATGAACTCGAAAATGCGGGTCTGCATTTCTGTGAACAGCTGCCGGTCGGTGTACTGCACCTGCTCGCTGTTCACCACCACATCGCACTGCAGCTCCTGCGCCTCAGCGCGCAATGCCACCACCCATACACACAGCAAAACAAGTATTTTCTTAAGCATGTAACCGCTCCCAAATTAAGTTTACAATATCCTGTGCCACCTCCTGCTTTGGCTTCAGTTCGAAGGCAGTGGTCGTGTCACGTTCAATAATCGTGATTTTATTTGTATCGTGCCGGAATCCTGCTCCCGGATCGTTGAGTGAGTTCAGCACGATCATGTCGAGATTCTTCTTTTCGAGCTTATTCCGGGCGTTCAGGTCTTCGTCGTTTGTTTCGAGGGCAAAGCCCACCGCATACTGGCCTTCACGCTTCTGTTTCCCGAAAGCCGCTGCTATATCAACGTTCTTAACAAGTTCTATTGTTAATTCGCTCCCGTCTTTCTTTATTTTTTTGTCGGACACCACTTTAGGCTTATAATCGGCCACGGCAGCAGCAAACACTACAATATCGGCAGCAGGAGCAAACTGCTGCACCGCCTGGTGCATTTCGTCGGCTGTGGTTACGGGGGTAATCTGAATGGCGGTGTGTACAGGCTTTAACGCGGTAGGTCCTGCCACCAGGCGCACCTTTGCCCCGTGCTGTGCAAAACATTCGGCCAGGGCATAGCCCATTTTGCCGGTAGAGTGGTTGCCGATAAAGCGCACCGGGTCTATAGGCTCGTAGGTTGGTCCTGCTGTGAGCAGCACCTGTTTTCCGTCAAACGATTTTTCCACTTCCTGAAAAGTATTGCTGAAGTACCTGCACAATTTCCTCGGGCTCCGCCATGCGTCCCTGCCCTACGAGGCCGCTTGCCAGCTCGCCAATACCAGCCTCAATCAGGTGGTTTCCGTAGGCCTGCAGCTTCCGGAAATTATCCTGCACCGCGGGGTGCTGGTACATGTCCAGGTCCATGGCAGGCGCCACAAATACGGGGCAGCGCGCCGACAGATACACGGCACTGAGCAGATTATCGCATAAGCCGTTGGCAAACCTGGCCACCGTGTTGGCACTGGCCGGAGCCACTACCAGGGCATCGGCCCAAAGGCCTAGCTCCACGTGGTTGTTCCACATGCCTTGCCTGCCCTGCACAAACTCGGTGAGTACCGGCCGCTTAGAGAGCGTGGCCAGGGTGAGGGGGGTAATAAAAGCAGAAGCAGAAGTAGTCAGGATTACCTGCACTTCTGCTTCTGCTTTTACCAGTAAGCGAACCAGTATGGCCGCTTTGTAAGCTGCTATACTGCCGCAAACGCCCAGTATAATTTTCTTATTCCGGAGCATCCGGTTTTATTAGAAAGATGTCTGCTCTGTTTCGTCGTCAGGCGTGCGCACGTACACTTTACCTTCCAGAAACTCTTCTACAGCCAGGTTGGTAGGTTTAGGCAAACGCTCGTAATACTTCGAAATCTCAATCTGCTCCCTGTTTTCGAACACCTCTTCGAGGTTATCTACTGTAGTGGCAAACTCAGCAAGTTTCGAGTTCAATTCTTCTTTCAGCTTTACAGAGATCTGGTTGGCTCTTTTAGAGATAACCGACACTGATTTGTAAACATTGCCTGTTTGCTTTGCAAAGTCGGCCATGTTTCTGGTAACGATAGATGCTGGTACTATTGCCATATATATAATGTGTTAATTACCTTGTGATACTTGTGTTGGTTTTTTAAGCTTATCCAATTCGGCTAAGGTGTTTTCGTATACCTTTTCGGCATCGCGCAGGTACTTGCCTTGAGGGTGCAGGTCTATAAACGACAGGTAAAACTCCACTGCCTCGTTAAAGCGCTCCTGCTGCTTGTTTTGCACGCTTTCGAGCGCAAAACGGTACTGGGCGTCTAACCTCAGAAATGAGGCTTCCTCGCTGTAAGGTGAGCCGGCATGCTCGTTAATGAAGTTCGTGAGCGCCACTACCGCCGACTTGTAGTACCGCAGCTGGTAGTAAAGCCGAGCACTGTCGAAGGCTTTCCGGTCGAGCTTTACGTTCAGTTCGTTGATCATGTTGTTGGTTTCCTCCGCAAACTGGCTGTTGGGGAACCGCGACTGAAACTCGAGCAGCGACTCTAAGGCTGTCCGGGTAGTAGACTGATCCTGCTCATAGCCGGGAGAGCTCATGTACTGCGACTTGGCGTACAGAAAGATAGCCTCTTCGGCAAACTCGCTGCGCGGATAGGTTTCGTAAAAGAGTTGGAACTGGTACGCGCTGAGCAGGAACTCCCGCTGCATAAAGTGCGTGTGCGCAAACAGAAACCTGGCACGCTCTCCTTCCGGTCGCCCACCTAACATGGGCAGCACGTCGTTGAGCAGCTGATTGGCGCGGTAGTAGTCCTCTTTCTCGTAATACTTCAACGCAGCCTCGTACTTCTCATCTACGTTCGTGCTTTTTAAGAGCTTCTGGTAGTTACTACAACCAGCGGTTACCAGCAACATGCCAATAAGCACAATAATATGGGAAAAGCCTTTCTTCATGAACGGGCAAAATTATGGAATATCTGTGTGATTTACAACTATGTTTTAACCACCGAAAAGTGGCTATCAGTTTTCTGACATCATTGAGGAACCCTATCGCGAAGAAGGTTCTGATTAAAACTGCCGCAGCTACAGCATCAGCAGCGCAAAAACCCCTCCGGAGGTACCTTTTGATTGGAATAATTGCCTGCCTACGGAAAATTGCTACTGTTCTGGCCCAGCTCTATCAGCTAGTACCTAGTATCTATCACTCCTGCCTGGCTGCTTTTTTGGCTTTTACTGGTGGCGCTTCCGGATTTTTCTGCAGGGCAGCGGGTTGTACAGGCTCCGGCTGCACCACCGGCACGCGCTGCAGAAAGATATCTTTCCGCTCCGGACGCTGCTCTTCCAGCCATTCAAAACCTTCCAGGGTCCTGTCAGGCTCTTTCAGTTCGTGGGGCGGAATGAAGCTGGCATCCGGACTTACCAGAAACGAGATGGTGTTCAATTTATTCTCTTCTGAGAACTTAAGCACCATGTTGCTGCAGATGGCTTTGTTGAGGCCGGAAAGCAGTGTATCGCCCTCCAGCACGAAATAAAGGCTCTCCCCGTTGCCCTCCACATTTACCCGCCTGATCTTGCCTTCCTGAAAGAAAGCGACCATGTCACGGCCTTTCACCTGGTTAAAGTTCTGAATGGAGTCTTCGGAAGAGATAAAAGCGTTGCTGAACATGTACATCCTGTCGATGGTCTTGTTGCGGAGGTGGATGTGAATGGTGTCGGACACGATCTGGCTGTTGTCGCTCCAGAGTACCGGCTTCCGGTTCATGTGCATAATAGAGTCGGTGCGGTTGTAGCTCAGGGAGTCGCATTTGCCCTGCAGGTCGGCTTTATAGATTTTTACACCGTGGTAGGCATACAGCATGCTGGGCATGTCCGGGGTTTTCGATTCTCTGGAGATCAGGGTGTCGGCTGCCAGGAAAAGCGTGTCGCCTTCCATCAGGGTCTCCATTCTGGGGCTGCCGTACACTTTGGCTACGCCGGTATCGCGCCAGTAGCGGCCCACCTGCCCGCGTATGGTCACATCGTCTTTGAGGGAGCGCATGGTTACGTTGCGCTGGGCATAGCCGTAGCCCCTGCCCTCGTCGTAGAACAGCTTTTCGCCGCCCAGCCTGTATTCCGGTGTCAGGATGTAGGCATTTTTTCCAAAGTCAGAAATCCTGCGGATGGTATCGTAGGTGCCCTCCTCGGCATACAGGTCGCCCTGCTTGCCTTTAATAAAGGTGGGCCCCTGGAAGTACACAATCTTGGTTTCGCTGTTGTAGCGCATATTTTCGGCCGTGATGTCGTAATCCTGCGAAAAGACTTTTACATCGCGCTGAAAGGTAAACATCTTGGTGTTGGTGTCGTAGGTGCCCCGGCGGCTCTGCAGGCGGTTTTCGGGGTCCACGATGGTGCCTCCTTCGGTGTACACCGCCGTGCGGGTAGTCAGGTCGTAGTCGAGGCTGGGGGTGGTCAGGGTCATGCGCGGGTCCTTCATCACCACGTCGCCGGTCATGCGGGCGGTGCGTTTGTCGCCGTCGTAGGTGGCGCGGTGGCCGGTCATGGTTACGGTATCGGCCTGGTTGATGCGTACATTGCCAAAGGCTTCCAACATCTCAGTCCCATCGTATTTGTATACCGAGTCGGCAAACAGGAACGTGTCCTGCTGCTTAAAGCGCACGTTCCCGAGCAGTTTCGTTATCCGCTGCCCGTTAAATATGCCTCCCTTCAGACTGTCGGCCCCCTGCAGTTCTACTCTGTCCTGTTTTGCCTGCTGCCCCAAAACGGCAAAAGACATCAGCGTAAAGACAAGAGAAAACAGTATTTTTGTGAACTTCATTCTTTTTAGATGCTAGATATCAGATACTAGATGTTAGATTTTTTGAGTGAGTCAAAAAGGTATCTCAGAAGTAAGTGCCCAAATTTGCTGATCACCTGGCTGAATTGTATTGACCAGGAAACAAATTTTTGCATGACACATTTCAAGTCTAGAATCTAACATCTAGTATCTAACATCTTATTCAATTCAAAATTAGAAAAAATTTACCACCTGCTGCTTATGCTCCAGAAAGTTTTAGGTTTCATACAATCACATGCCCTATGCCAGCCCGACAGCCGCCTGCTGGCCACCGTGAGTGGCGGCATCGACTCGGTGGTGCTCTGCGAAGTGCTGCACCAGCTAAAGTTCGACTTCGCCATTGCCCACTGCAACTTCGGCCTGCGTGCCGAAGACTCGGAGGCCGACCAAGTGTTCGTCAAAAAACTGGCCAAAAAGTACAACGTGCCGTTCTTTACCGAAAACTTCAGCACCACGGCCTTTGCCGAGCAGGAGCATATCTCGACCCAGATGGCGGCGCGCGCCCTGCGCTACGCCTGGTTTGAGCAGGTGCGCCAGCAGGAAGGCTACGACTACATCGCCACCGCCCACCATAGCAACGACACGACCGAAACCATATTGCTGCACCTGACCAAAGGCACTGGTATTGCCGGGCTGCACGGCATTCCGCCAAAAAACGGCCGCATTATCCGGCCCATGCTCCCGCTCACCAAAGACGACATCTACGACTTTGTAACCACCAACCATATTATCTGGCGCGAAGACAGCTCCAACCTGAGCACCAAGTACCAGCGCAACAAAATCAGGCACGATGTAATTCCGGCCCTGAAGGAGATTAACCCCAACCTGGAGGAAACGCTGCAGCAGACCGCCGAACGCGTGAGCCACGCTGAGGCCATTGTGGCAGCCTATATCGCCAACTTGGAGCAGCAGGCGGTGCGGCAGGAGGAGAAGGCCGTTTTCATTGATTTAATTCCGTTACAGGAGGCAACCGGCCTGCCGGTGGTGCTGCACGAGCTGCTGAAACCTTACAACTTTAGCTACACCATGGTGCTGGAACTGACGCGGGCACTCGATGGCCTCTCCGGCAAGCAGTTCGACTCCCCAACCCACACCCTCGTGAAGGACCGGGAGCAGCTGGTGGTCACGCCCCGCAACCTGAGCAGCTTTGGCAGCATACAGATAGCCGAAGGGCAGCAGGAGGTGCAGGAGCCACATGTCCGCCTCACGCTCACCGAGTTTGAGGCCGGTAGCTACAAACTCAATACCAAGCCGCACGTGGCCGCCCTCGATGCCGACCTGCTTAAATTCCCGCTCAAGCTGCGCCCCTGGCAGGAAGGCGACTGGTTTGTGCCGCTCGGCATGAACGGCAAGAAAAAGATCAGCGATTTTCTGGTAGACAGGAAAGTGCCGGCCAACCTGAAGCAGCAGGTACTGGTGCTCACCTCCGAGCAATCTATTGTGTGGGTAGTTGGCCAACGGCTCGATAACCGCTTTAAGGTGACGGAGAAGACGCAGCGGGTACTGGAGATCAGGTTGGTGAAGTAATTTTGAATTTTGAGTGAGTGGAGCGGTGAAGGAGTGGATGAGTAATTATTTGAATGGTTTTGGCCCTTCGGAGGCTTCTGTTGCTGCTGGTGCTGCTGGTGCTGTTTTAGATGCTAGATGTTAGATATTAGACTTTTTGGTCTGAATGTGTATATCGCTCCCCTTCCTCAAGGATTTACAGGATAAGAGGATAATTTTCTTCCCCCGCTGTGCGTGCTTTCCCACTACGCACAGCGGGGGAATTTCATTTCCAAATCTTCGAATTCCTAAACCAACCAATTAACTATGAAGCAATTATCAATCAACCAATTATTCTAATCAAAATGGCCTCCCGGAGGCTTTTGCTCCTACAGATGCTGCTGCTCAACAGATCAGACCTTTATCAGGCGATGTCATCCGGAGCTAGGCACCACTATAGATTCCTGAACTATTGTTAGTTTTTCAGACTAGAATAAAAATCTCCCGGAAAGAATATATATTTATTTGCCTCTAATGAGAATACTTTTTATATTTTTACCCTAGTTAACTGAATCTCAAACCCAAATAAAGTATACCCTGCAATGAAAGTAACTGTAGTTGGAGCCGGAAACGTTGGAGCAACATGCGCCGATGTGTTGGCTTACCGCGAAATAGCGAACGAAGTAGTTTTATTGGATATTAGAGAAGGTTTTGCCGAGGGCAAGGCACTTGATATCTGGCAAAAGTCGCCTATTAACCTGTACGACACCCGCACCGTGGGCGTAACAAACGATTATAGCCGCACAGCTGATTCTGATGTAGTGGTGATCACCTCCGGGCTGCCGCGCAAACCCGGCATGACCCGCGATGACCTTATCTCTACAAACGCCGGCATTGTGCAGTCCGTGACCGAGAACGTGGTGAAGCATTCTCCCAATGCCATCATCATTGTGGTGTCTAACCCGCTCGATGTGATGACCTATGCGGCGCACATCACTTCTAAATTCCCGCGTAACCGCATTATTGGTATGGCCGGCATCCTGGACACAGCCCGCTACAGAGCCTTCCTGGCCGAGGAACTGAACGTTTCGCCAAAAGACATACAGGCCGTGCTGATGGGCGGACATGGCGACACCATGGTGCCGCTACCTCGCTACACCACCGTAGGCGGCATTCCTGTAACTGAACTGATCTCTGAAGATAAACTGACTGCTATTGTAGAACGCACCAAAAACGGTGGCGGCGAACTGGTGAAACTGATGGGCACTTCGGCCTGGTATGCACCAGGTGCAGCAGCGGCGCAGATGGTAGAAGCCATTGTGCGTGACCAGCGCCGTGTGTTCCCGGTTTGCATTAAGCTGGAAGGCGAGTACGGCATAGATGGCGTGTATCTGGGCGTGCCTGTAATTCTAGGCAAGAACGGTGTCGAGAAAGTGATAGAGCTGCAACTCAACGACGAGGAGAAGCAGCTGCTGGAAACTTCCCGCGGCCATGTAAAAGAAGTAATGGACGCACTGGACAAAATGACGGCTGCCAAAGCTTAATTCCTGAAAGCGGCCATACCTATAACCAAAAGCGGCGCTTCCTGCATGGAAGCGCCGCTTTTGGTTTATCTTTTATTTTATTAATAGTGTCTTAACAAGGACCCGACACAGAAAGCGAAAACTCACAAATGCAAATATAAAACCTCTGCTTCATATAAGCCCTTTGCCTTATGTCCTGCGTCTTGTGTCCTGTTAACTTTTACCTTACCGGCTCCGGGCTCGTCAGTTCCAGCACCTCGCTGGTCATAGTGCGAACTTTGTAGAGCAGCTCCGGATCATTAGCCAGCGACTGCCCAAACGAAGGAATCATCTGCCTGATCTTTTCCTGCCACTCCGGCGAATTAAATTTTTCGGGGAAGCAACGCTCCATCAGACTCAGCATAATGGCAACAGCCGTAGACGCTCCCGGCGAGGCACCCAGCAAAGCAGCTATGGTACCATCAGCAGAGCTTACCACCTCCGTGCCAAACTCCAGCACACCCCCCAGCTTCGGGTCTTTTTTGATCACCTGCACCCGCTGCCCGGCGTATTCCAGGTCCCAGTCCTCCTGGCGGGCGTTCGGTAAATAGTCTTTCAGGGCCAGCAAACGGTCTTCAGGCGACTGACGCACCTGGTTGATCAGGTATTTGGTAAGCGGCATGTTCTTGATGCCTGCCACCAGCATGGGTCGCAGGTTGCCTGTTTTAATAGAAAGCGGTAAATCGAACATAGACCCTTTCTTCAGGAACTTGGTAGTGAACCCGGCATAGGGCCCAAATAACAACTCCCGCTTGCCATTGATCACGCGCGTATCGAGGTGCGGCACCGACATAGGGGGAGAACCAACGGCTGCCTTGCCATAAACTTTCGCCTCGTGCTGCTCAATAATGGCCGGGTTATTACACTTGAGCCACTGCCCGCTTACTGGAAAACCGCCAAAGCCTTTCCCTTCCGGAATCCCGGATTTTATCAGCAGTGGCAGCGAGCCACCTCCGGCGCCTATAAACACGAACTTCGCCATTATTTTGCGCTTGTTGCCGGTGTTCAGGTCTTTCACCTTCACACGCCATCTTCCGTCTGCCTCCTGCTGCAGCTTTTTCACCTCAAGTCCGAAATGCAGGTTCACTCCCTCCATTTTGTGTAATTGGCTGAACGAGTCGCGGGTCAGGGCACCAAAGTTTACGTCTGTTCCGATTTCCATGCGGGTTGCGGCCACTTTCTCCGTTTTCTTACGGCCCGCCATTACAAGCGGCATCCACTCGGCGAGCTGGTCAAAGTCGTCGGAGTACTGCATACCCTGGAAGAGCACCGACTTCTGCATGGCAGCATACCGCTTCCGGAGAAACTCTACATTGGTTTGCCCCCATACGAAGCTCATGTGCGGTACACTTTTGATAAAGTTTGGTTTAATAAAGTTGCGCTGCACCAGGTAGGACCAGAACTGCCTCGATAGCTCGAAAGACTCGGCAATGTTAACAGCCTTGGACGTGTCTATGGAGCCATCGGCTCGTGGTGGGGTGTAATTCAGTTCGCAGAAGGCGGCATGTCCGGTGCCGGCGTTGTTCCAGGCATCGGAGCTTTCGGCTGCTGCAACATCGAGCCTTTCAAAAACTTCGATTTTCAAATCAGGCTGCAGTTCTTTTAGCATCATGCCCAGGGTGGCGCTCATAATACCGGCACCAATCAGAACTACATCAGGGTTTTCTTCAAATGATCTATCGCTTTTAATCATAACTGTAATCGTAGATCACAAAGTTACGTCGAAAATTGAAAATAGTCTTGCCACAAAGCGGATTTAAACATCTTTTATTGCATTATTAATAGCTGATAAGTTATAATTTTGATCCTCGCAACCTGCAATACCCTAATCTACAGACAATTGCAATAAAAGATACTAACAATTGATAGGACTTTACGCATATTACCTCCCAAACGACTATAGACTGTGACTTAGCTTACCGGAACCAGAAGTTGCATCACCCTGAGAAAAGCGACACACGCATCACGACAGTTTATTATTGGTAAAAAAGGTGAAACAGATTCTGGTATGTGGTATCGCTGACAATAGTTGTTGGTTGCCAGGAAGAGATAAATCAGCTTAAAACAAATAACAGCCAGCAACCAAATTATTCTAATCAAAAAGCCCCTCCGGAGCATCTGCCGCTGAGACTACATGCCTAAGCCCGACTCTATAGGATTCCAGCTTACTGCACTTTTGCCGGCTGCTGTGTAGGGTGATTTGCGGGAGGCTACCTGCACCAGGGTAATAATTCGTTCGCCCCGCAGCATGTGCAGGCGGGAGTTGTCGGCGAACACATCCAAAAGCGACTGCCCGAGTTGCTGCGGCACCTTGCCGAACTGGTGCAGCACCACCACCAGGCCTGTTCCTGCCACATCGTGTTCAGAAAGGCTATCGCGGAGAGAAGGCAGGGTATGGGCGTAGGTATCGGAAAAACGGAATTTTATTTTGAGGTCGGCATGCACGGCCGCTTCGTCTGACCAGTGGCTGCAATCCAAATCCAGCACCCGGTAGCGCTGGCCCCTGAACCAGAAAGTATCGGCTATCAGAATTTCTTTCGCCATGTAGAGACTAACCCAACCGTTCTGAAAAAGAATCCAGTCCAGCCTTTGCCACTCCTCCGGCACATTTCTGAAAACAGCCATAGCTCAGTTACTACAGAATTTGGTGCTTGTTGCTCAAAAGACCTTTTGAAAGCTGTGAATATAAATTTAGCCATTCCTGCATCATAAACCGACGCAAAACGCTGCAATTAAAGTTCTGAAAGCAGATTTGCCATTATTTATAATTTTGAATTTCTAATTTGACAAAGTCTCTCAGTCCTTTTGGCTGGCCATAAACAGCTTCTGCTTCTCTTCCTTTGATAGGCTTTCGTAGCCGGAGCTGGATATTTTGTCGAGAATCAGGTCGATCTCCGTTTGGCTTGGTTTGCCGGCAGCGTTTGCCTTCACGCCCCTGGCACCGTTCGCCACAGCTACTTTACTGCGCCGGTGTGTTACCTTTAGGTGTGGCCTGCGCGTGAAAAGGTTTGTAATAAAGTCGAGGAAAGCGTGAAGCGGCCGCCCCAGATCGCGGCCAGCCTGCAGTTGTTTTACAAAAATCCAGCCGAGCACGGCACCGCCCAGGTGCGCTATATTACCGCCCGCATTGTCTCCTACCGCCCCCGAAATCGAGAGTATTACCAGGAACAGGGCAATATACTTTATCCGAACCGGGCCAATCAGGATCAGGTTAAAGGTAAAGTTAGGCAGCAGTGTAGCCGCACCTACCACTATTGCCAGCACACTGGCCGAGGCTCCGATCATCACAGAGTCGAATGCCCGGGCAGCGAAAAAAGGAATCAGGTTATAGCTCAGCAGGTAAAGCAGTCCGCCGGCAATGCCGCCATACACATACAGGCTCAGCAGTTTCTTGTCGCCCAGGTACTCCCGTATCAGTTGGCCAAACCAGTACAGGTTCAGCATGTTGAAGATGATGTGCAGAAAACCTTCATGCGTAAAGAAGTACGTGATCAGCGTCCACGGGCGCGTAAGGAAGGTCATCGGGCTGGAGTGCAGCGCAACAAAACTCATCAGCGTATTATAGATCCCGGCATTGCTGCCCAGTACCAGAATCGTTCTGAGCACAATAAGCACCACAAAAACGATAATGTTAATCAGGATAAGCTGCTTCAGCGTGTTATTGGGCTGACGAAAGGCTTGTTTTATATCTTCAAGGATGTTCATTGTATATTAGATTTGTCGCGTTTTCAGAAGTTGCCGCGGTAATCGTTCCTCTGCCACATTTTTAAGAGTATATACGCAAAGAGCATTCCTCCCAGATGCGCAAAATGCGCCACATTATCGCCCGGCACCCGGTTAAAGCCTGAATATAACTCAAAAGCGCCGTAGAGCAGCACAAAATATTTCGCCTTTATCGGAAACGGAAAGAATAGCAGGAAGAGCTCCATATTCGGAAAGAGCATACCAAAGGCCATCAGAATCCCGAAAACAGCACCTGATGCCCCTACCAGCGGGGTGTTGAACATCCTGGTATAAACCTCACGCACCAGTTCTTTGGTTTTCTCAACATAACTGGGGTTATCCTCATTCCGGGCATAGGCAACCGCCAGGTTCTGGCCAGCGCCTTCTCCCAAGTGCTCCGTCATGTACTGATTAAAGCCGACAGGAGACGGAGCTTCCAGGTAGCGCACCGTATCGGCATGCAGCTCGTTCAGCTCGTAGGCTCTTACGCCTGAATACAGCAAACTGGCTCCCAGGCCGGTAATCAGGTAAAAAGCCAGGAAGCGCTGTGGCCCCCAGAACCGCTCCAGCAAGGGCCCGAATATAAACAAACTGAACATGTTGCTGAACAGGTGGCCCCAGCTGCCATGCATAAACATGTGCGTAAGCAGCTGCACCGGCTGAAAATAACTGGAACCGAAATGGTATAAGGCAAGCTGCCCTGTTGCAAACAGCCTGTCCTGCAAAATAAAAACGACCACATTAATGATCAGAATATTTCTGACCATTGGGGTTATGTTAAACATGCTTTATATGCTTCAAAGGTAAAAAATCAGCCTTTCAGAAAAAGATCATGCAGCTGGCCAAGCTCCATAATCACCAACGTTTTTTGCCCGCCCGGCGTGTAGTTTGGCACCTGGCAGGCAAAAAGCTTATCTACGAGCGAATTCATTTCCAGGTCCGACATCCGGAACGGCAGCCTCGAGGCCAGGCGTTTGGCCATGGCGCGTGCCAGATTCTCGCTTCGGTCTAGCTTCATGGAGGTTGCGTTGTTTTTATACTGTTCAATCAGCTCCTCCAGCAGTTGCTTCTCGTCGGCGGCCTGCACATCGGCCGGTATGCCGTTCAGGATAATGGTGTTGCCGCCAAACTCCTCAAACTGGAAGCCCATGTCCTTAAACTCAGCGGCGAGCTCTTTTATCAGCACGGCATCGCCCGGCGAGAGATCCACTGTCTGCGGGAAAAGCAGGGCCTGCGAGGCGCCCGTCTTTTTCTGCATGGAGCCAATGTATTTCTCGTACAGTATCCGCTCCTGAGCTGCCTGCTGGTCTATGATCATCACGCCCGACTTTACCTGCACCAGCAGGTACTTCTGATGAATCTGCAAAGCCTTGTTGGTAGCGGCAGGAATATGCGCGAAGGCATCGTCGAGCAAGCCAGTGGTTTCAGCCATGTCGGGTTGCTGCCCCTCTGCCCCTGGCTGCACCCGGGCCACCTCATACAAGGACTCCCATCCCTCTGATTTCATCCGTTTAGGGGAAGAAGGCGGGCTAAAGCCCGGGAAGCCGGAATCTTTCTCGAACTCATTCAGGCCGGGCTGCATCCGGATAGGCTGCAGTGGCGCAAAGTTAACGTCTCCTTCAAAATCGAGCGAAGGGGCAATGTTATGCGTTCCCAGGGCCTTTCTCACGGCGGCATGCACAATGGCATACACTGTTTTCTCGTCTTCGAACTTGATCTCGGTTTTGGTAGGGTGTACGTTTATATCGATCTTCTCCGGCTCAATATCAATAAAGAGCACATAAAACGGGTGGCTCTCTTTTGACAGCAGCCCTTCAAAGGCCGTCATCACAGCATGGTTCAGGTAGCCACTCTTTATAAAGCGGTTATTTACAAAGAAAAATTGCTCTCCCCTTGTTTTTTTGGCAAATTCAGGCTTTCCGATGTAGCCACGCACATTCAGAAACGAGGTATCTTCCTCGCAATAGGCCATCTGCTCTTTGTAGTTGTTGCCAAACAGGCCCACAATACGCTGGCTGAGCTTGGTGGCAGGCAGGTTAAACACCTCCAGGTCGTTATGAAACAACGACATGCTCACCTGCGGAAAGGCCAGCGCCACCCGCTGAAACTCATCGAGAATATGACGCATCTCCACTGCGTTTGTTTTCAGGAAGTTGCGGCGGGCCGGCACGTTATAGAACAGGTTTTTAACGGCTACAGAGGTTCCTTCCGGCACGGCGGCAGGTTCCTGGCTAACGAGCGCAGAGCCTTCTACGAGCAGGCGGGTGCCTGTTTCGGTACTGTGTGGCCTGGATTTAAGTTCTACCTGCGCCACGGCCGCTATCGAGGCCATCGCCTCTCCCCTGAAACCCATGGTCCGGATCCGGAACAGGTCTTCGGTAGAACTGATCTTGGAGGTGGCGTGGCGCTCCAGGCACATGCGGGCATCTGTCTCCGACATGCCGGATCCATTGTCCACCACCTGCACCAGTTGCTTGCCGGCATCTTTTACAATTAATTGAATGCTGGTGGCCCTGGCGTCTATCGCATTTTCGAGCAGTTCTTTCACCACCGATGCCGGCCGCTGCACCACCTCTCCGGCAGCAATCTGGTTGGCAAGGTAGTCAGGCAATAAATTTATTATGTCGGGCATCCGGTTTATCTGCTTCTCTCTGAAATCGTTCTGGTATCTAAATACGCCCTTTTTATAACGGCCAGGTTTTTGTGTATACTATTTTATCTAAAACAGAACTTATTCAGAATTAATTTTATTATTAAATTACAGACTGATTCAGAATAAGAAAGATAATCCTGTAGTTATTCCCGGTGCTATTACCTTTTGAAATAAGCAGCAAAAACCGTATTTTTTCTGTTGCAAAAAGACTTTTGCAACAGTTGCGGCACCTGAACACAGGTCTGCGTCACATCAGTCAGGATTTTAACTTTTTTCATAGATCAGTTCGTGCGGAGCAGCATTTTTCCGTTCTTTAAATGCTGCCTTCTGCAAAAATAGACTTAATTTCGACTTGTTCCAATAGTATAAATAGCAGTAGTAGGATGTTGAAGAGTTTCAGTTTAGGATTGTTGATACTTGCGTTCTTCGGAATGAGCTCCCTGACGGCCCTGAAGCCATCGGAAGATATTGTGGTGAGTTCGGAAGAGAAAAACTGGGTCGACAGCGTCTTTAACTCTCTTACCCCTGACCAGCGGCTGGGCCAGTTGTTTATGGTGGCCGCCTACTCTAACAAGGACGAAAAGCATTACCGCGAGTTGGATACTCTGGTGAGCCGCTGGGGCATTGGCGGACTTATGTTTCTGCAGGGCGGCCCTGTGCGGCAGGCCAAGCTTACCAACCGTTACCAATCGCAGGCAAAGCTGCCCCTGCTTATTGCCATGGATGCCGAGTGGGGCCTGAGCATGCGCCTCGACAGCAGCATGAACTTTGCCAAGCAAATGACCTTGGGAGCACTCGACGATGAAAAATACGTGTACCTGATGGGCCGCGAAATCGCCCTGAAGATGAAACGCATGGGCGTGAACGTGAGCTTCTCGCCTGTAATGGACGTGAACGTGAACCCGGCCAACCCGGTTATCGGCAACCGCTCTTTCGGGGAGTCTAAAGAAGAAGTTACCCGGCGGGGCATTGCCTACATAAAGGGCCTGCAGGACCATGGCATCATTGCCGTTGCCAAGCACTTCCCAGGCCACGGCGACACCGACACCGATTCGCACCTGGCCCTGCCTATAGTGCCGCACGACCTGCAGCGGCTCACGGAGGTAGAACTGTACCCCTTCAAAAAATCGTTTGATGCCGGCGTTATGGGCGTAATGGTAGCCCACTTATATCTGCCTCAGATAGACTCCACTAAAAACCTGGCCAGCACCCTCTCCTACCCACTGGTGACTACGCTCCTGAAAGAGAAGATGAAGTACAAAGGTCTTGTATTTACCGATGCCCTGAATATGAAAGGCGTGAGCAAATACTACAAACCAGGCGAGGTGGATGTAAAGGCACTTTTAGCAGGAAATGACATTCTGCTTTTCTCGGAGGACGTGCCAACTGCCACCAAGGAAATAAAGCAGGCACTTGCCAAAGGCCAGCTCAGCGAAGATGAGGTGTATCAGCGCGTGCGAAAAATCCTGCATGCCAAATACTGGGTAGGCCTGAACAGGTACAAGCCCGTACAGCTCGCCAACCTGCAGGAAGAAATTGACCGCCCGATGAGCAAAGTGGTGCAGGAACAGCTCTACGAGCATTCTATAACGGTAGTAAGAAACAAAGATTCGTTCCTGCCTTTCCGCAACCTCGACACACTGAGCATCGCTTCTGTGGCTGTAGGCGCTCCGGCTGGCAATGTTTTCCAGAAAACGCTAGGCAACTACGCTCCCATCACCAATTTTGTCATTCCCAACCGGATGGCCCCGGACTCGGCCTTCTACAAGATTATTCCCGAACTGCGCGACCATGATGTGGTGGTGGTGAGCATCCATAACATGAACTTTACGGCCTCCAATAATTTTGGCATCGGCGTAGGCACGCGCGCCTTCATAAAATTCCTGCAGGAGCGCACCGACAAGAAAGTGGTGGTGGCCGTAATGGGCAATGCGTATAGCCTTAAATTCTTTGAAGGCAGCGACTGGCTTCTGTGCGGCTACGAAGACAATACTGTGTCGCAGTTGTTTGTGCCACAGGTGTTGTTCGGGGCGCGTAGCGCCAGTGGCAAGCTTCCTGTTACCGCTTCTGCCAATTTTAAGGCAGGCACCGGTATCACAACCCCCATCATCGACCGCCTGAAGTATGGTGTGCCCGAAAGCGTAGGAATGGACTCCAGAAAACTACAGCAGATAGACAATATAGCCCTTGAAGCCATTGCCTATGCTGCCACACCAGGTTGCCAGGTACTGGTGGTAAAAGATGGCACTGTGGTTTTTAACAAGTCTTACGGCCATTACACCTACGAGAAGGAAACGCCTGTAACAAACAACACGGTTTACGACATCGCTTCCATTACCAAAGTAGGCGCTACGCTGCAGGCGGTCATGTTCCTGAAGGATCAGGACAAAATCAAGCTCAACGAAAAGATATCCACTTACCTGCCTGAGCTAAAAGGTACCAACAAGGAAGGGCTTATTATACGTGACCTCCTGACGCATCATGCAGGCCTGCAGTCTACGCTGGCACACTGGCAAAAAACACTCGACTCTAAAAAATTGCTGAACCAGACCTTCTATGCCAGCACCCAGACCGATGTTTTCCCGAACGAGGTAATTCCGGGAGTGTACTCTATTAAATCGATGGAGGACTCGCTGTGGGCCTGGACGGTTCGGTCGCCTTTGCTGCCGAAAAAGAAAGGAGCCAAAACCTTTGAGTACAAATACAGCGACCTGGGCTTTTATATTCTGAAACGCATGTCGGAGCGCCTGCTCAACCAGCCGATCAATGAGTTTCTGGATCAGAACTTTTATGCACCGCTTGGCCTGAGCACCATGGGATATACGCCCCTGCTCCAGCACCCGCGCGAGATGATCGCCCCAACCGAAGATGACAGCTACTTCCGTAAGAACCTGATCTGGGGAACCGTGCACGATCAGGGAGCCGCCATGATGGGAGGCGTAGGTGGCCATGCCGGCCTGTTCTCTAATGCCAACGACCTGGCCATACTCATGCAGATGAACCTGCAGAACGGCTCTTACGGCGGGCACAAATACTTTAAAACGAACGTTGTGCCGGAATTTTCTAAAAAGCAATTAGCAGATAGCCGCCGCGGCCTGGGCTGGGACAAACCGGAGCCGGATGGCAACGGCCCGACATCCGACATGGCCCCGCTGAGCACCTTTGGGCATACCGGTTTTACCGGCACCTGTGCCTGGGTCGATCCTGAAAACAAGCTGATTTATATCTTCCTGTCTAACAGGGTTTATCCTGATGCTGGCAACACCAAGCTCGTAAAATACAATATCCGTACACGCATACACGATGTGGTGTACAGATCCATTGTTCCTAAAACATAATCGTTTAAACTTCTGACAAAGCGCTGCATTTAAATGCTGCGCTTTTGTTATTTCTAGCCAACAAATCTATGAGAATCGGCATTGTCTGTTATCCTACCTTCGGAGGAAGCGGTGTGGTAGCCACAGAACTCGGTAAAGCCCTGGCACTAAAGGGGCACCAGGTACACTTTATAACATATAGTCAGCCGGCCCGGCTCGACTTTTTTAACCAGAATCTTTTTTATCACGAGGTGTTTGTGCCTACGTACCCACTGTTTCAGTACGCACCTTACGAGTTGGCGCTGTCGAGTAAGATGGTAGATATCGTAAAGTTCGAGAAGCTCGATGTGCTGCACGTGCACTATGCCATCCCGCATGCCTCTGCAGCTTATATGGCCAAGCAGATCCTGAAAACACACGGTGTGAATATTCCGGTTATCACGACATTGCACGGTACCGACATTACGCTGGTAGGCAAAGACCCCTCTTTTGAGCCGGTAGTAACCTTCAGTATTAACCAGTCGGATGGTGTAACGGCGGTTTCCAGCAGCCTTCGCGACGAAACCTATGCCTACTTCCAGATTGAAAAAGACATTAAGGTTATTCCCAACTTTATAAACCTGGAAAAATTTAAGCGCCAGAAGAAAGAGCATTTTCGCATGGCTATCAGTCCCAACGAAGAGAAGCTGCTCGTCCACACTTCTAATTTCCGGTCGGTAAAGCGTGTGGAGGATGTGATCAGGATATTTGCAGCCGTGCGCCGGCAAATCCCCTCCAAGCTCTTGCTTGTTGGCGATGGCCCCGACCGGCCCCGCATGGAGAAACTGTGCCGGGAATTGAAAATCTGCCACGATGTTCGCTTTCTGGGTAAAATGGAGGCCGTGGAGGAAGTGCTCTCCATTGCGGACCTCTTCCTGATGCCATCCGAGAAAGAAAGCTTCGGTCTGGCAGCCCTGGAGGCCATGGCCTGCGAGGTTCCTGTTGTTTCTTCTAACGCCGGTGGCATACCCGAGTTAAACATACACGGGGTTACAGGTTTCACCAGCGCCGTGGGCGATGTGGAGGACATGGTAAAAAACGCCCTCATCATCCTGAAAGATGAGAACCTGGCCACCTTCAAGGCAAATGCCCTGGCCAGGGCACACGAGTTTGATGTGGACAAGATCCTGCCTCAGTACGAAGCCTATTACCAGAGCGTGATAAACGAACAACTCGCCCTGCTATAAGCATCTGCAGGAGCGAAAGAACCTCCGGAGGGGCCTTTTGATTGGAATAATTTGTTTAAGGTGCTGATTAGGCAATTGCTGGATGGTTAAATTGCTTAATTGTTAAATGGTTGATTTTATCAATTTGAAGAATTGGAGATGAATGAACAGAGCAGGCTTTAAATATATCAGCTCCTAACTCTTTCCATTTAATGGCATGAGATCCGGACTCAAACAAGAACATCTAACAACTAACATCTGAGAAGAGCAGCAGGAGCAGCAGAACCTCCGGAGGGGCTTTTTGATTGGAATAATTCAAAGCATTTCACGATCTTTAACCTCCGGCACTTCCGGTTTTAACGTTTGAAACCAAAATCTGCAGGCTGCCATAACATGCTCCCCTGTTTTGTGCCGGATAGCGACAGCGACACAACTTGCCGGAATTTGCTTCACCTTTTCTACAAAGAATAAAAAGTCATGTATCGTGATACGTGTGCTGTTTTTCTTAAGGTGATGCAGTTTCTGATTCCGGTAAGTTGTGTCGCTATCTATGCATTTCGGGGTAGTTACCTAAAAAAACACATCATGGCCTGGCGCTGACATGTAGTCTGGCTGAGAAATTCAAAACTTACATTAAAAATCCGGCACATTATTCGTAGCCGGTTTTTTTATCTGCTATCTTTACTGGCTAATAGCCCTCGCGGGCAACCAGTAACGCTTGCTCAAACCGGCACCCATACTCCTGCAACCTTCGGGGGTACTCAAATCTGGTGAAGGCAGCTTGTATCACCCTTAAAATAATAGGAAACGGCCTAATTTTTATGAGTAAAGACAAATACTTCATCATCGACTTCGACAGCACCTTTACACAGGTTGAAGCGCTGGATGAGTTAGGAGAAATTACACTGCAGGATGATGAGAATAAAAATCAGATCCTGACAGAGATTAAAAACATCACCAACAGTGCTATGGATGGCAACAGCTCCTTCACCGAGGGCCTGTCCAGACGTTTGTCGTTGCTCCAGGCAAATCAGAAGCACCTGAACCCGCTTATTGCCCGCTTAAAAAACAGAGTATCCAACTCCATCAGCCGAAACAAGCAGTTCTTCGAAGAATTTGCCGACAATATCTATATTGTATCCAGCGGCTTCAAGGAGTTTATCACGCCTATTGTAACGGAGTATGGCATTAAAGAAGAGAATATCTATGCCAACACCTTCCTT
Organism: Pontibacter beigongshangensis; assembly: GCF_014332515.1. GTDB lineage: Bacteria > Bacteroidota > Bacteroidia > Cytophagales > Hymenobacteraceae > Pontibacter > Pontibacter beigongshangensis. Next base: position 62,670 of record NZ_VFSD01000002.1, read on the forward strand.
TACGATGAGCAGGGAAACATTATCGGCTTTGATAAAGAAAATGTACTTAGTCTGGACAAAGGCAAAATAAAGCTTCTGGAAACCCTGGCCCTGGAAGGCGATGTGTATGTACTGGGCGATGGCTACACCGACTACGAGATAAAAGAAGCCGGCCTGGCAAACAAGTTTTATGCTTTCACCGAGAACATCAGCCGCGACAATGTAGTGGCCAAGGCGGAGCATATTGCACCAAGCCTTGATGAGTTCCTTTACCAGAATAAATTACCTATGGCCATCTCCTATCCTAAAAACCGCATCAGTGTGCTGCTGCTCGAAAACATCCACCCGAAAGCAGTGGAGCTGTTCAAGCACGAAGGTTACCAGGTAGAAATTATGGCTGGTGCCCTGAGCGAAGATGAGCTTTGTGAGCGCATCAAAAATGTGTCGATACTGGGTATCCGGTCTAAAACGCATGTTACCAAGCGTGTGCTGGAGCATGCCAATAAACTGATGTGCGTGGGCGCCTTCTGCATCGGCACCAACCAGATAGACCTGCCTGCCTGCACCGATGCCGGCGTAGCTGTGTTCAACGCCCCGTACAGCAACACCCGCAGTGTGGTAGAGCTTGCCATCGGCCAGATTATCATGCTGAACCGCAACATCACCGAGAAGAGCATAAAGATGCACCGGGGCGAGTGGGACAAATCGGCTCACGGCAGCTTTGAAGTGCGCGACAAAAAACTGGGTATTGTAGGCTATGGCAACATTGGCTCCCAACTCTCTGTGCTGGCCGAAGCCATGGGCATGGAGGTGTACTACTACGACATTGTGGAGAAGCTGCAGCTGGGCAATGCCCGCAAATGCGCCACGCTGAAGCAGCTGCTCGAAATCTGCGACATTGTGAGCTTGCACGTAGATGGCCGTCCGTACAACAAGAACATGTTCGGCGAAGATGAATTTGCAGCCATGAAAGATGGCTCTATTTTCCTGAACCTGAGCCGCGGGCATGTGGTAGATATCGATGCGCTGGTAGCAGCCCTTAAATCAGGGAAAGTAAAAGGTGCCGCCGTGGATGTGTTCCCGGAAGAGCCTGCCACCAACAAAGAAGAATTTGTAAGCGAGCTGAGAGGCCTGCCAAACGTGATCCTGACTCCGCATATTGGCGGTAGCACCAGCGAGGCGCAGGAGAACATTGCCAACTTCGTTCCCAACCGCATCATGGACTATATCAACTCTGGCAATACCTACCAGAGCGTGAACTTCCCGAACATTCAGCTGCCTGAACTCAACAATGCGCACCGCCTCATACACCTGCACGCCAACGTGCCGGGCGTACTGGCCAGCATCAACAGCGTACTGGCCAGCAACCATGTAAACATTCTGGGGCAGTACCTGAAAACCAACGAGCAGATCGGCTATGTGATCACAGACATCGACAAGGCCTACGATAAGGAACTGATCAACGAGCTGAAGAGCATCGCGGCCACCATTAAGTTCAGAATCCTCTACTAATTAATTGTTGGTTGTTAATTGTTGATTGCTGCTTTAGGTGATTGTTAAATAATTTTTCTCCTTAAGTGCACAAATTTTTATAGGCACTAAGTTGAAATAATATTCATTTGATGATTTTACCTTACAGCAATCAACAATTCAGCAATTAACAATCAACAACCATTAAACCAAAATGACGAACAAAGTCTTTTTTACGCCCGGTCCGTCTGAGCTTTATCCTACGGTGCCGCAGCACATGGCGGCGGCCATGGCCAATAAGATTGGCAGCATCTCGCACCGTAGCCAGCAGTTTAAGGATATTTATGCGCATGCTGTAACCGGTTTGCGCGAATTGCTGCAACTGCCAGACAATTTCGAGATTTTGCTGCTCTCATCGGCCAACGAAATCTGGGAGCGCGCTATTCAGAACACCGTGGAGCAGGAGAGCTTCCATTTGGTGAACGGTTCTTTTTCGAAGCGTTTTTATGAGATCTCTAAGGAGCTGGGACGGAACGCGACCAAGCACGAGGTTGCTTTTGGCGAAGGCTTTGAAGTAGACCAGATCGAGGTGCCTGCCACAGCCGAACTGGTAGCCTTGGTGCAGAACGAGACCAGCTCAGGCGCTTCGCTGCCAGTTGCTGCCATTAACGCCCTGCGTGAAAAAGTTGGGCCGGAGCCGCTGTTCTTTGTTGATGCCGTATCGTCTATGCCACACCCGGCTTTTGATTACAGCAAAATAGACTCGGTTTATTTTTCGGTGCAGAAGTGTTTTGGCCTGCCTGCTGGCCTGGGTGTTTGGATTCTGAATGAGCGTTGTATTGCCAAAGCAGAGGCTTTGCAAGCGAAAGGTTTGTCGGTAGGCTCATACCACAGCATTCCGTCGCTGCTGCCAAAAGCAAAAGCATATCAGACCCCGGAAACACCGAACGTGCTCAACATTTACCTGCTGGGCCATGTGGTGGAAGAGATGAACAAGAAGGGCGTAGACACCATTCGCCAGGAAACAGAAGCCAAGGCCAAACTGATCTACGAGTATATAGCCAGCAGCGGGAACTTTGACATAGCTGTGCAAAATGAGGTGCATCGCTCTGTAACCACTATCATTGCCAATACCAAGGTACCCGCCTCGGATGTGATCAAGCGTCTTGCCCCTTTCGATATGGCGGTGGGCAGCGGCTACGGCAGCTACAAAGAAAGCCAGATCCGGATCGCCAACTTCCCGGCACACTCGCTTAGCCAGGTGCAGGCGCTGGTGTATAAGCTGAAGGAACTAGTAGGTTAGAAAGTTAGAGAAGTTAATTTAGAAAATTTTGAGAGGCAGAGAGGTGGCGGCTATGGTTGCTGGCTTTCTGCCTCTTTAGTTTTCTACCGCCACCACTGCCTTCTAACCCTGACAAAAAAATGGCTTAACGGCTTTGGAAGGCCATTTTTATTCGAATAATTCCCCTAGGCCTGTTCAGCATCGTTAGCAGCTAAAAGCTCCTGATACATTTTCTCCTGCTTCTTATAAGACCACAGTCCGTACCACACACCACTGGCACCTGACATAAGAGTTTGCGTTACAAACTTGGCAACTTCTATGTTAGCCAGCTTAAATTCTATTGCCCAGAAGTATCCAGGAATTATTACTGCTAGTCCTACCCCACCGCACAAAGTTACATATTGCCACTTCCGCTGTCGCCACTTGTTCCAGAATTTCATGAACTTCTGATTTCTTTCTTCTAGCCGGTTCATAGCTGTAACTGCTGGTGCTTACATCAAATTATTCGAATGAAAAAGGCCTTCCGAATCGATTTATACCGGTTCTGTTGCTGTCGCCCCTCCAGACGCTCGCAGGAGCTGCGCACGCTGCGAGGTCTTCCTTACACCACAGCAACTTTCTAACTTAAAAAACCTCCCGCATCTCCTGCTTCACGGCCTGAATGGCAGCGGCGGTGGGGTCTGCCTCAGAGACCAGGATAGACTCCAGAATGCGTTTGGCCAGATCGGCTCCGCGTGCGCCTTCAGGCAGTTCGTGGTAGGTTCTGTTTATCAGGTTCACCACTTCCTCGCGGGTCTGCCTTACCTGCTGCCACACCGCATCGCTCATATACACCTGCTGCGACATGTTGTGGTTAAACTCGTTTCGGATCTCGGAGAGCAGCACCTGGTGGTACTCCGAGGCTGTTTGCCCCACACTGCTTACGCGCAGCAGCATGTTGGCAGGCGTTATGCGCTCCAGCAACAGTACCACCCGCTCGTAGGCATGCAGCCGCACCGGCAGGGTAATGGCATCTTTATGCAGCCGCACCCCCAGCATCCGGATCTGGCGCATGTTCTTCAGGTGTTTCTCCAGCATGACCAGAAACCAAACCAGAACGGCGATTACAAGTAAAACAGGAATAATATAAGTGAAGATTAAGAAGGAATTCATCAGGCTGTCTGTTTTCAGAGGTTCACACAAACGGTAACGGGGATAAATATCGTAAAAATTTAATTAACAGGCAGGAATCATTTCAGGGCCGGATCTGTTGCCTTAACGGAAGGGCAGCCTTTTAAGAACAGAAATAATTTAGTATATTTCTATAAATTTGCACTTCAGAAAAATAAGAGAACATGACAACAGATACAAAAACAGCACCCATCATGCTTACAGAGAAAGCTTTGGCTGAGGTTAGAAATATAATGAAGGACAAAAACGTACCGGCAGAATATGGCTTGCGCGTTGGGGTGCAGGGCGGCGGCTGCTCCGGCATGTCGTATCTTTTAGGTTTCGACAAAGCAAAAGACTCTGACGAGATTTATGCCGTGGAAGACATTAAGCTGATCATGGATAAAAAACACGCCATGTACGTATTGGGCATGCAGGTCGATTTCCAGGATGGCTTAAATGCCCGTGGATTTACCTTCAGCAACCCGCAGGCTAAAAGCACTTGTGGTTGCGGCACTTCTTTCTCTGCCTAAAAATACCTTTCTTCAAAAGCAAGTAGGCCCGGCTGCAAAGCCGGGCCTACTTGCTTTTGAAATGTCTGAATCAGAATTTCAGATGGAGCAGCCTGCAGCTTCACAATTATTCTAATAAAAAACGCCCTCCTGATGTTAGCTGTTCTGCTGATGCTGCTGGCTTCATATTCCATTCAAAAAGTTTTGTGCCTAAAGTTTAAAAGGTTCTGGTCATGCTGGCCGGTACTACCAGAATGAAATCGGCCTTCTGCTTATGCTCTGCCTGCAGCTTGTCCAGGTTGTCTTGCAGCACAGTGGTGATGGTGAGTACGCTTGTATTTGGCTGTGCCTGCTGCAGGTACCAGCCTATTCCTTCAAAATTATCGGAGTGGTAGGCGCCGTTGAGGTGCAGTAGCCTGTGCCCCGCCTGCACCTGCCGCAGGATAAAGTGGGCCATCGTGGCATCTTTCAGCGCCTGTGCCTGCACCACGTTTTCGGCTTTGGCATGGCCATGGGGGCCGCTCCCGAACATAGAGAGCATGTTTTTGTACCCGGACAGGTTCATTTCTACTGAAACAGGCAGAGGCGCCATGTAGGCTTTTGCTGCTTCCGACACGCCTTCCAGGGCAGCCAGGCCCCCACCCGATACCATGGCCGCATACCGGCGGGGCACGTTGGTGGCCACCACGGGCACCTTATTGTCTTTAGCGAAGCGAACCACAGGCTTGTAGTCTGTTTTGTAATTGGGCCAGGGCCTGGCCTCCTGCTCAAAATTAGTTTCCGGCACCTGCCCCGCCAGGTACTCGTTCAGCACCAGTTGCACGTCGGCCTCAAACATCTCAGCTCCGATCGCAAACCTGCCCTGATGCGCTTTATTCAAATCTTTGGCCACTTCCAGCTGCAGCCAGTGCGCAATCGGGTCGTTGTGCTGCTCTCCAAACAGTACCACCTGCGCCTCCTGCAGCCTCGACAGCATTTTGCCATAGCTTACCTCTTGGCCGGCTTTCGTAAACAGGCGGTAGGCAGGTTTGTCGTTGCTTTGGGCAGAAGCGGTAGCACTTGCAACCAGCAACAAAAGCGAGAGCAGGATTTGAAGCATTTCCATGTAGCGGTTTAATTTCAGGAACACGAAAGTATATGTTGTCAGTATTATTCAAACTTACAAGAAATGGTCCTTAAACAAATATCCCCTAAAAATTGCAGGAGAAGCGGCAAAAGCTCCGGAGGGCCATTTTTATTCGAATAATCGGATTAATGGGCACATTTTTAATGTGCTGATGTGCTAATTATGCAATCGCTGAATGGTTAAATTGTTGAATGGTTGATGAAGGAATTTGAAGAGGAACCCCAAAACACATTGCATCTTTTGACTCTTAACTGTAGAAGCGGGTCCTGCGCCCTGCATCTTAAATACTAAAGCCTGAAGCTCAACTTCTTAAGCTCCCGCCTGAAAACTTTAAACAGGGTGTACCGCTCCGTAGCCTCGTTAAAAGAGATACTGACCGGATGCTGGCTCGATAAAGCTCTGTCGCCAATCAGGTTGGCCCTGTGGTCGTAGAGGTATGTTTTCTGCGGTCCTGTTTCTGTGATGGCGTATATTTTGCGGTCTCCGCCAAACTGAAAATACTGTATGTGCTTGGGAGCTGAGGTAACAAACTGCTTTTCGAAGAGCTGCTTCAGATCCTGGTCAAAAAAGGCTACCCGCCCCTGGTCCTGCCGCCCGATCACAAACGATTTTTCGCGGTTATCGGGCACCAGCTCAAACATGGCTGTCTTAGTTGGCCGCAGCAGCTGCTCCCGGCTCCGCACCTGCCCCTGCAGGTTAAATACCACCACCTCGCCATAGCGGGTTACCACCGTTACCTCCGACTTGCGCAGGTCGCCGGCAGGTCTGGCAAAGGGCGCAGAGGTTATAGGAGCCCGCAGGCTGAACGGAAACCCAGGGTAAGGATCGCCGTTGCGGTTCAGGGCGTAGATGTAGCCGTTCTCCAGCAGAATCAGGATCACGTCGCGGCTCCCGATGCGCAGGTGCTGCGGGGTGGCTGCCAGCCTGTAATCGAGGCGGCGTGGCTGCCAGCCTTCTATGGCGTTGCCGCGCATATCGAACATATACAGGTTTCCCGTGCTATCGTCTACGAGCAAGCGGTAATTGCCGTCGGTTTCATAATCGAACACCGCCAGGTGCTGGATGCGCAACGAGTCGCCTACGTTGAAAGGAAAATGCTCCAGCTGGTTTCCCTGCCCGTTGAGCACATGGATGCGGTTGGCGGTGGCGAACACATAGTGCATCTTTCTATCCGAGCCAAACTCTATCTGCCGCACGCCTCCCCTTATGTCGCTGCCAAGCGAATCGGTCCAGCCACGGCCGCTGCTGGCCGTGATCAGGTGCAGCCTGTTCAGCGAATCCAGCACCACCACCTCACGGCTTCTGTCGCCTGCGTTCTGGATCGGGTAAGGCATCGATACCAGGCCTGTCTCGAAAGGCACCACCGCCAGCTCCTCGAAACCGGTTTCGCCCTGCTCGTTGCTTTCCATTCTCCGGAAGAGCACGTTGGTATAATACTGCTTCTCTACCTTGGCAAACTGCAGGCTTACCTGGTTAAAGCGCCGGATCAGGGAGGCCTGCTGCAGCAGGGCGTCGCGGGCATCTTCGGACACATACTTGCTCATCACGTACCAGGCGTTCACGGTGTTCATAAACAGGCTGAAGTTGGCCTCCTGCAGCGTCTCTTCCAGGAAAGCCTTCTGAGCGACAGATTTCCCCCATACATTATCTGCGGCGATATCGTCCAGAACCCCTTTAATGGAGCTCACCTCATCGGCAAACAGCAGGTAATTCTCCAGCTGCACCACATAGCTTTGCTCAAAGCCTCCGAACAATTTACCGAAGAGCTGCTCCGGCAACTCCGGTATGTTGAGCTGCTCTATGGCGTAGCTGCCATGTTTTTCGGTATGAGAGGTAAGTTTGCGGGCGGCGTTTACCTGGTCGCTTAGCTTGCGGAGCAGCGCCAGCGTAAGGGCGGGGTTGGCAGATTGAGCAAATACCACCTTTTCGGGTTTGGCGTTGATGTTGTACGACTCCAGAAAGGTAAGGGCCAGCTCCTGCGTGAAAGTGAAGGCCAGGCTATCGAGGGAGGTGGTGTACACGGTGCCCGCCGCCCGGGGCAGCTCCCGCAGCCGCGACACCTGCCCGGCCCCAAAATGAAAGAGCACGGCCGTACGGTTCGGCAGAAATTTTCTGACCTGCAGCGGCTTGGGCACGTCCGGCTGCAGGCGGTTCTGGAAGGAGTCTTTCATGTTTTCGGGGTTGGAGAACCCGTTCAGGAAAATCTTGTTCTGCTCCAGTTTCAGCTCCAGCATGCCATTGCGGCACAGGCTGGCCAGGTAGCGCACCTGCGGCATCAGGTCCGGGCTCACAAACAGCGCCAGCAGCTCGGGCAAGGTGCGGTAATTGACCAGCACATTGGCATACACATCGGGCTGCGAGAGGTAATTAACACTTTTAAAATCAGCGGCGACGGAGGTGGGCTTGCCACGGTTTATCCTGCGCACAATCTCCTCTATCAGCACCGGCGACGGGCTCAGGATGATGTTGTTGTGATACGAGAAAAAAGTGAAGCTGCTGCCAATGGTCGTGTTCCGGATATCGGTGATCTGATAGCCCTGGTACTCACGTGACTCCTCCTGAAAAACGCTGCTCCTGTTTATATTCTCGGAGAGGGTGCGCAGAAAACGGTGCTCGCCCACGGTGTTTACTGGCACATAAAAAACGTACTGCAGCTCCGAGCGCCCCACCACGTGCACCGAGGTCAGGATCTCCTTTTTATCGAGAAAGCGGGTCAGGCGCTCTGTTCCGGGCGAGATGCTGTCGAGCCAGGCAATGTTCTCCTCGAGGCGGTGGGCCACCGGCAGCAGGGCATAGCTGTCCCAGAGCTGCGTTGCCTGCAGGTGCTCCACCAGGGCGGTGTGGTTGTTGGTTTCCAGCACAAAGGCCGCGTGGTCGGGCACCAGCGTCCACAGATCCACTTTCGACTGCACGTCTTTCCAACGATGAAAACCATAATAGGCCAACGATGCCAGCAGCACAAATCCAAAGAAATAAAATACAAATCGTTTCGCCATAAGAAAGCGGAGTCAGGCTACAGTATTGTGGAGCAAAGATAAAAACTTGAGGTTGAATAGCAGCCTTAAGAAAGATTTTAGATGAGAGACGGTAAATTTTAAACGCCAGATTTTTTTTTAATAAGACATGGGCCATGAAACACCTTTCTATTACTACAACTGCAAAAAAAGCCGCACTGCTAACGTACACCACACCACCAATAGCTATTGCCTATGCCTCTCGCCCACAAGATCCCTTCAGGATGACAGAAAGGTATGGTCCTGCTTTCTAACAATTAAACAATTTTACCATTCAGCAATTGTATAATTAGCACATCAGCACATTAAAAAATTAGTACATTAATTAGATTATTCTAATCAAAAAGCCCCTCCAGAGGTTCTGCTGCTGCTGCTGAAGAGAGCCCAAATATTTGTGTCTACGAAAAATGTGTGGGAGCCATCAGGCGTCGAAATGCACTGCTGCTGCTACTGCTGCTCTCTGAGTAAAAGTTTAAAAACCTTCAGGATTAACAATTTAACCATGCAGCCATTCAGCAATCAGCACCTAAAGAAAAGACTCTCGTATACAAAACCCACCACCAAACAGCTACCCATGTTTAAGATCCTACTCCCGATAGATTTTTCTGAGAGCACCGATAACGCCTGCCAGTACGCCCTGAAGCTGGCAGCAGCCGCACCTGAGGCACAACTGTTGCTCCTGCACTGTTTCCAGGACTACCTGGCCGATAGTGATCCTGTGCTGCCTTCTGCCACCGACCTTACGCCATCTGAGGTTATTACAGAGAAGGTACTGCACCTAAACCAGACGGAGGCACAGCAGCAACTGGAAGCGTTGTATCGCCGCATCACGGAAGAAGCACATTTGCACGGAACGAAGATAAAAACAGAGCGTTCGTTTATCAATGGGTTTCCGGAAGATGAGATTCCGGCACAGGCAAAACGCTACAAGCCATCGCTGGTGATAATGGGCACCAAAGGGCACACCGATCTTTCACGCTCCTTGTTCGGCACCATCACTACCAAAGTGCTGGGCGAACTCAACGCCCCCCTGCTTACCGTGCCGCAGGAGTACCGAGGTGGGCCGATCAGGAAAGTGCTGTATGCCACTGACTTCGATAAGGCCGATGCAGCAGCCATAGAGGCGGTGCTGCAGCTGCTGCAACCATTCCGAGCCAGCGCTTATTGCGTACATATCTCAACTGACGACCAGGAACATGACCGCGAAAAGCTGCTGGCCCTGCAGGAGAAGATTCGCGAAAACCTACCGGCAGACAACATTCAGTTTGTGCTGCTGGAAGGAGACGGGGTAGCACAAACACTCCAGGATTTTGTGCAGCAGGAAGACGTAAACCTGATCGCCATCACCAGCCGGGAGCGCAACCTGCTCGACAGCATCCTGCACCCCAGCCTGGCTAAAAAACTGGTGCTAACGGCAGAGGTGCCGCTCCTGATCTTCTATAGCGACGTCGAAAAATAACAAGAGGCGCAGCTACAGCCCCAACCGCTGCCGCAGCGCCTCATAGTACCGCTCTGTAGCCCCTGCTGCCATAGAAAGAAACAGAAACGGCTCAATCAGCTCCAGCTCCATGAGCACCAGCTGCCCGTGCTGCGCCACCCCGTCTACACGGGCGTAGAGGCAGCCGGCGGCAAAACGGTCGGAAATGCTTTGTGCAGTGGCCAGCAGGCTGGCAGGAGGCGGCGGCGTATGTACCGACCCGCCCAGGTAATGCTGCACCCTGAAATCGCCGGGCCTGGCTGTTTTGAGCACGGCATGGCTGAATTTTCCGCCCAAAAACAGAAACGACCATTCCCCCTCGGTTTCTATCTCGCTTAGGAAAGGCTGCGCCAAGAACCCTTCCTCCTGCAACAGCTCATTTATCCGGGAAGTGTGTGCCTCTGCCTCTCCCCGGGCAATGGCAAAAGTGTTTTTGGCGCCCCCACTTACGCGCGGCTTCACTATTATTTTACTGGTCTGCAGGTGTTCAAAAACAGTGTTTGGTTCAAAGTGGCTCCCCTGCTCCAGCCAGTACGAAGGCACCACCTGCACTCCCTGCCGTTCCAGGTCTTTGAAATAAATTTTATCGGCGTTCCAGCGCAGAATTTTTACAGGGTTCAGCACCGGCAGCCCCAGTTGCTCCAGCTTGTTGAGCCAGCCATAAAAAGCCGCTATTTTATCAAAGTAATCCCAGGGCGACTTGATGATAATGGCGCTAAATGCTTCCCAATCCACATTTTCGTCGTCCCATACCTGAAACGAAACCGGCAGGCCCTTCTCCTGCAGAAACTGGTGCAGCCGCTCGTCCTTGCTGTCGGCGTAGGTGGTGTAAACGCCAAGGCTCTTACAAGTTACCAGCGCTATTTGTTGTATTGCCATATTTACCTGATATTTGCTGCCACAATTTAAATGTAGCCGCCACAGAAACTAAATGTAATAAATTCCTCACAAAATCATATCAGGCCAGAACTTTTAGAGGGGCTAATCTCGTATGTACTAATGGCATTCTCTCACGCCCCATTTCCAGCAATAATAGCATGTTCCAGTTCCTTCTCAACAGCAGCCGCTGCACGTACAGGCCTTCTGCACGTCTGTTCCTGCTGTTGTTTCTGTTCAGTTCATTTTCAGGGGCATGCAGCACCGACGTGGCTGATAAGGCGAAAGTGGAATTCAGAGAGCTTCGGTCCGAAACAAAACCAGACACGCTGAAAACCCGAAAAGCTCCGGCCAAAGCAGCTATGCAGATCGATTTCCTGGGAAACCCGTTTCTGGCCGACTACAACCAGAGCCGCTCCCTCGATGCCTATTTTGCCCGCATCAACAGCGATTTTACGCTGGAGGCAGAGCCGATCCCCAATATCCACAAAGCTGATATTACCGACACGATTTATATTATCCGTTTCGGCAGTTCCATGATCGAGCTGTATGCCCCTTCACTAACCGGCGATCTGCTGCTGCAGGTGGCCGATATACAGGGCAATGGCATCGTGCTCCGCAACAACATGAAAGTAGGCATGAGCCAGCCGGAACTGATGAACAAGCTCAAAAACTTTGATGTGCGCATTCTTCAGACCAACGCCGAAATCGTGGCCACCTCTACAGAAGGGGCCCCCATCGCCATCCGCTTCGCCCTGAAAAACGGCAAGGTGAGCCGCATCAGGTACGAAGGGTATATAGATTAGCTTTTTGAACTCTGGATGAGTGAGTGAATGAGTGGGAAATCTTCAGCTCACAACATTCCTGAGCATCTGCTTTTAGACAAGTAAATCCTGTCTGGAGGAGGAGCAGCAGCAAATGCCTCCGGAGCCAATCTAGTAGGGAAAAACAAGGCTTCTATTTCCTGGATTTTGCGCTAGCGCGAGTTTGTTGATCGTACCAGCGACCAGCTTTTCACTACAAGATGAGCTCCGGAGGGCCTTTTTTATTAGAATAACTCAAGTTGTGCGGTAGCAGCCCTAAATAATGTGGTGCGGCGGGTAACTACAAGTCAGATACAGTTGCCAGGTGCAAAGAGTGACGATTTTTTGTTTGAGCGTTCAGCGAGTGGGGGTAGGGGCCCTCGACAAGCAAAATCGTCTTGATTTTTTTGGTTCTTTTTGTATCAAGACAAAAAGAACAAAGACACGGGCCATGAAACAAGCTGCTTCTACCAAAAAGTCTTAACAAGTGGCTATGCTAACTTAGCCCCAGGCCAGTGGCCATTGCCTTAGGCTCTCGCCCACAAGATCCTTTCAGGAGGACAAAGGGACAAAGTCAGAAAGGCTCTCTACCGCACAACTTGGGTTAGAATAATTGCACCTGAGCCACAACAAGAACGAGCAGCAAAAGCATGGGTATGTTATAATTTTACGCCCCTGCTGTTCAACTCCCTGATTCTAAATTTTAGCCGTACCTTTACCGCAAAATTTCAAGGGGGAATGTGAGGTCAACGTATGCACTCATTCTCTCCATCACTCATTCAAAATTCAACCAATGCGTATTGTCGTTCAGCGGGTAACACAGGCTTCTGTAGAAATTGAGAAAGAAATTAAAGGGCAGATCGGGCACGGGCTCCTGCTGCTGGCCGGCTTTACGCCCGAAGACACCGAAGAAGACCTGAAGTGGACAGCAGCCAAAGTAGCACAACTCCGCATTTTTAACGATGCCGAAGACAAAATGAACCTGAGCGTGCAGGATGTGCAGGGCGATGTGCTGGCCATCAGCCAGTTTACGCTCTTTGCCAGCACCCGGAAAGGAAACCGCCCCTCCTATACCAATGCCGCTCCGCCTGCCATTGCCATTCCGCTCTACAACAGGTTTGTGCAGCTGCTGGAGCAGGCGCTGGGCAAGCCGGTGCAGACCGGCGAGTTCGGAGCCGACATGAAAGTATCGCTGCTCAACGATGGGCCCGTGACCATCACCATCGACTCCAAAAGCAGGGAGTAGGAGAAATAGTATCCGGGATAGCAATCAGGAATAAAAATACAATATATTTACTTTTCTTTGGCTACTCCTATGATTTCTTTAACAAAACCCCGCCTTGGGCTGTTGCTCTCCGCACTGCTGTGCCTGCTCCAGCTTGGGAGTGCCCCCGCCGCCGCCCAAACCGATACCACACAACAGCAGCAGCCGGTACTGAAGCAGCGCTGGATCGTCGAAACTAAAGACGGCTCTGTTTTCCAGGGATATTACCTGGGGCAGGAGGAGGCTGGCATCAGGCTCCTGACAGAAAGTGCGGGCGAGATCATAATTCCTCATGATCAGATCAAGACCACCAAAATTATAGACGAGGCCAGGCTCAGGGATGGTGCCTACTGGTTCGAGAATCCGAACAGCACCCGCTACCTGTTTGGCCCATCCGCCTTCAACCTGAAAAAAGGCGAGGCTTACTACCAGAACACCTACCTGCTGATCAACTCCTTTAACTACGGCCTTTCCGACAGAGTAACCATTGGAGGCGGCTTCGAAACGATATCGCTGTTTTCGGGCTCTCCCATTTTTTTTATCAGCCCGAAAGCCACCTTTCCGATAAGTGAAAAAGTGCGGGCTGGCGTGGGGGCTCTTTACTTAAATGTAGCCGGCGACAATATTGATTTCTCTGGCCTGGGTGTAGGCTATGGCATTGTGAGCTACGGCTCCACCGATACCAACGGCACACTTGGCGTGGGCTATGGCTACGTAGACGGCAGTTTTGCCCGGAAACCCATACTTACACTGAGCGGCATGACCCGGATAAGCCGCCGGGTTGGGCTGGTAACGGAAAACTGGCTCATGCCGGTCGATAATTATTATGGTATTGTATCGTATGGCGTCCGGTTTATGAGCGAGAAAATTACCGTGGACCTGGCCTTCCTCAACAACCGCGACCTGATGGATCTTATCCCCATTGGTATGCCTTACGTTGATTTTGTTGTTAAATTTGGCAAATAACGCAAGCCAAACATGACACTAAACGAAGCACAGCAACTGGTAGACAACTGGATAAAGGAAAACGGCGTCAGATATTTCAACGAGCTCACCAACATGGCCATCCTGACGGAAGAGGTAGGCGAAGTGGCCCGCATCATCAGCCGCCAGTACGGGGAGCAGTCTTTTAAAGAAAGCGACAAAGGCAGGCAACTCTCCGACGAGCTGGCCGATGTCCTGTTCGTGCTCATCTGCCTGGCCAACCAAACCGGCATCGACCTTACCGAAGCCCTCCAAAAGAACCTCGAAAAGAAAACCTCCCGCGACAGTACCCGCCACAAGCAAAACGAGAAGCTGCAGGGGGAGTAGTTTTAATGTGTGAATGGGTTAATGTGCAAATTTTTCAATTTGGTGATTCTTCAATTTGGAGATCTGGAGATGAGAAAATTCAGAAATAAACCTCAAGCAAGCTTTTAATATATCAACTCATAACTCTTACCACTTTGCTGCCTGAGATCTGGATTCAAACGAAAAAAATCTAACATCTGGAAGCTGGCATCCAACATCTAACAAGTGCAGGAGCAGCAAAGCATCCGGAGGGGCAAATTCATTGGAATAATTCAGGAAATGAGGAGCGTCCTGAAACGCAAAAAGCGGCCGCCTAGCGCAGGCAGCCGCTTTTCAATTACATACAGTGGTGTTTCCCTAAGCGTAAGTTTCTGCTTTTAAATTTACCAGTCTGTCGTTTTGCCACACCGGCAGCACGTCGTATTTGTTGTGCTGCAGGCAGAAGTGAATGTCTTTTGTTATCTCCAGGCGCTGCATGCGCTGCACGTGCGAAGAAGCCTGCAGGTACTGGTACAGGTCGGCTTTGGCGTTCTCGTACAAGTGCAGGGCTCCCAGGGTGGCATCGCTGGCGGATGTAAACTGCCGCTGCAGCAGCTGCTCGGCCACCGCGCCCGCATACAGCGAGTCTTCGAGGTTAAACATGCCTTTCCAACCGGCGCACACCACCAGCACATCCAGCTGCAGCTCGGCCAGGTGGTTTACTACTGCCTCCAGGTTCAGGAACGCGCCGATAATAATTTCTTCTGCTGCCTCCGATAAGCGAATGGCGCGGGTACCATTGGTGGTGGTAATGGCTATGGTGCTGCCCTTTACCTCCGGAATCATATAGCTGAAGGGCGAGTTGCCAAAATCGAAGCCTTCGGCTTTAATGCCGTCGCGCTCCGCAGCCGTCATGCAGCCTTTCTGTCCAAAGTTTCGGCACTCCTCCAACTGAGTTACCGGTATAATGTTGGCCGCCCCATGTGCAAAGGCCGTCACCATGGTAGAAGAAGCCCGCAATATGTCTACGGCCACAACAGCTTTCCCCTTCAGGTCAAACAAATGAATCAGCTCCGGGCTGAAACAAACATCAATAGATGGCATATACTTATATTTAAACAGATAAGAGACCTCTGCCTGCAAAGCCACAGGAGCTAGCCGGGGCCTATACCTGTACGCTAAAAATTTATTTCTTTACGAAAGGCAGCTTCACGACCTGTGCCTTCATGTCTTTGTTTCGAACCCGCACATAGAGTTCGGTGCCGGGCTTGCTCATTTCCTGCTTTACATAGCCCAGGCCTATGCCCTTGCCCAGCGTGGGCGACATGGTGCCGGAAGTTACTTCGCCTATGGTGGCCCCGGTTGCGTCTACCAGTTCGTAATGCGCTCTCGGAATGGCTTTGTCGAGCATTTCGAAGCCTACCAGTTTGCGGCGCACGCCTTCTGCCTTTTGCGCCTTCAGGTTCTCGGAGTTGGTGAACTCTTTGTCGAATTTCATGATCCAGCCCAGACCTGCCTCCAGCGGCGAGGTAGCGTCGTTTATGTCGTTGCCATAGAGGCAGAAGCCCATTTCGAGGCGCAGCGTGTCGCGGGCACCCAGGCCGATGGGCTTAATGCCGAAGGCCTTGCCGGCCTCCATCATGGCGTCGAACACCTGGCGGGCATCCTCATTTTTTACATAAATCTCAAAACCGCCTGCTCCTGTATATCCCGTAGCTGAGATAAGGACGTCTTGCAGGCCGGCAAACTCACCTTTCACAAAGGTATAATACGCCATGCTGGCCAGGTCCACAGAAGTGAGCGCCTGCAGCGTTTCTGCCGCTTTGGGGCCCTGCACCGCAAACAGCGAGAGCTGGTCCGATATGTTTTCCAGTTCGGCTCCCTCGGTGTTGTGGCTGGTGAGCCATTCCCAGTCCTTATCAATATTGGAGGCATTTACCACAAGCATGTACTCCTGCTCGCTGAAGCGGTAAACCAGCAGGTCGTCCACGATGCCGCCTTCGTCGTTCGGGAAGCAGGAATATTGCACTTTACCGTCGGTTAGCTTAGAGGCGTCGTTAGAGGTGGTCCGCTGAATAAGCTCCAGTGCGCCATCTCCCCTCACCATAAACTCTCCCATATGCGACACATCAAAAATGCCGACGGCGTTTCTGACCGTGTTGTGTTCCTCTATGTCGGAGGTATAGCGCACCGGCATGTTGTAACCGGCAAAAGGCACCATCTTGGCGCCTAAGGCCACATGCACGTCGTTCAGGGCAATTTTTTTCAGCTCCATAACTAATTTTATAAGATGATTACCTGCAAAAATAACTAAATAAAACCGTATCTGAAATTTTGCTTTCCGGGCTGCGGCAACAACAGCAGCCATCTGAATTATTCTAATCAAAAAGGCCCTCCGGAGTAGCTGCTGCCGCTGCTGCTGGTTAAAGTGCTGTTTGCTTCAGGCTATCAGCACGCTTGTAGAGGCAAAAAGCAGCTAACCCTCCAGGCCAACTTTCGTATAACCCCATTCCTTTTAGCCCTTTTCCTTTTCTATGATACCACTTTTAAAGAAGTCGTCTGTGCCCGATGCTGCGCAAAACAATTTGTTTTTTCCATCTGCTTGCTTCTTACCTCCCAATGTTTTTCCTTTAAAGGAAATCAGGCATAGTTCTATTGGCTTTACATGGTCCTGAGCCCAGGCTCCATTTCCTTCTTCTGTCATGTATTGCTAAGGTATCATTAAATGAAATTATCAGTAAAGCTTTTCACCGGATTTGTATTGATCTCGGTGCTGTTTACGGCAGTGGCCATCGTCAACTTCAGGCTAACCGAAGACGTGGTGGAGAACATGGGCTGGGTATCGCGGTCGCAGGTGGCTGTGCGCAGCTCGGCATCGCTGCAACGCAACATCATCGACATGGAGGCCGGCCTGCGGGGTTACCTTCTCAACAGCAACCAGACTTTCCTGGAGCCCTACCTCAAGGCCAAAGAAAACCTTCCGGCCTTCTTTAAAGAGATTAAAAGCTACTCGGTGCACTCTCCGGAGCAGGGCGAGCGGGTAAACCACATTATTGACATGCAGCAGCGCTGGCAGAACAACTACGCCGAGCCACTTATAGAACTAAGACGTGCCGACACGGTTAATACCGAGATCAGCAGGTATGACCTGTCTGTCGACAGCCTGATACTGGCAGAAAAAATTCTGATGGACAGTATCAGGACTGTTTTCGGCGACTTCAACTCTTACGAGTATAAACTAAGGCAAACCCGGGCCGACAGGCTGAGCGCCAGTATCGAGAATACCCGCCAGGTATCGGTCATCCTGACCATCGTATCGGTCATTATGGGCCTGAGCTGGGCGTATTACATTACCCGCATCATTACCAACCGGATCGTGAAGATGGTGACCCTGGCCGACAAGATTTCACGCGGAGAGTTTAAAACGCAGATCGTGGACACCTCGCAGGATGAGCTCAGCCAGCTTTCGCGCTCCCTCAACCGCATGTCGTCTACCATCGACGAGACCTTTGGTGAGCTTGACCGCAAGAACAAGGAGCTCGACCAGTTTGCCTATGTGGTATCGCACGACCTGAAGGCCCCCCTCCGGGGCATAGAGGTAGCCTCGCGTTGGGTAGAAGAAGACATGGGCAAAGATGTGCCGCCCCATGTGCAGGAGTACCTCATGATGATGCGGGTGCGGGTGCACCGCATGGAGAACCTGATAAACGGCATACTGGCCCTGGCACGGATCGGGCGCACCTCGCAGATAGAGGAAGAGGTGGATGTAAACCAGCTGCTGGTGGAGGTGGTAGACATGGTGTCGCCGCCACAGGGCTTCAGGATAGAGGTGCAGGATAACCTGCCGGAAGTGTATACTGTACGTGTACAGTTGCAGCAGGTGTTCGCTAACCTGATCAGCAATGCCATTAAGTACCATCATAAAAAATCCGGAAATGTTAAGGTGTCGCATCACGAAGAGGCACACTTCCACGTTTTCTCAGTATCGGACGACGGTCCGGGCATAGACCCGGAATACCACGACCGTATATTTATTATTTTTCAGACACTGCAGGAACGCGATGCTGTTGAGAGCACTGGTGTGGGGCTGGCCATTGTGAAAAAGATCGTGGAGCGGCAGGGTGGCACCATCTGGGTGGACTCAAACCCCGGACAGGGCGCTACTTTTAGCTTTACTTGGCCTAAAAATATCTGAGTGTCTGATATTAATTTACTAATTTTGTAGCAAGAACAACACATTATGAGCGATAAAAAAGTCAATATCCTGTTAGTAGAAGATGACTACCTGGATATTATGAATGTTGAGCGGGAGTTAAAGAAGATAAATGTAAACCACCCGATTCATGTTGCCCGCAATGGCAAGGAGGCACTCAATATGCTGCGTGGTGGCGAGGGTGAGGCCAGAATATCGCCGGCGCCAAGTGTTATCTTACTCGATATCAACATGCCGAAAATGAACGGCCTGGAGTTTTTAGCTGAGTTGCGCCGCGAGCCTGAGTTCAGCCATATCCCCGTGTTTATCATGACGACCTCAAACGAGGAATCGGACCGCTTTGAGGCACAAAGACTGAACGTGGCCGGCTACATCGTAAAACCGCTCACCTTCGACAGCTTTAACAAAAGCCACTCCTCCCTCGACAGCTTCAGCCTTTTCCTGGATCTGGTTAAGCTTAATTAAGACTTCCCCTGCACTTTAATGTAATGCTATAGCACTGGCGGCAGTAAGGTAAACGACTGCCGGTGGTGCACACAAGCTCCATGTTCCTGTATCGCCAGCCGGTGTTTGCGGGTAGGGTATCCTGCGTTCTGTTCCCAGCCATAGCTCTTAAATTCTTCACTCAACTTCTCCATCAGCTCATCGCGGTGCGTCTTTGCCAGCACCGAAGCAGCCGCAATAGACAGATATTTGCTGTCGCCTTTTACAATGCAGGCATGCGGAATGTTGTTGTAAGGCTTAAACCGGTTTCCGTCTATCAACAAAAACTCGGGTTGCTGCTGCAGCTGCTCCACAGCCCGGTGCATGGCCAGAAAAGTGGCCTGCAAAATATTGATGGCGTCTATTTCGGCTGGCAGCGCCTCTCCTACTGCCCAGGCCACTGCATCCTGCATAATCTGTGGGCGCAGCTGGTCGCGCTGGTTTCTTTTTAGCAGCTTGGAGTCGGTGAGCAGGTTGTGTTTGTAATCCGGAGGCAAAATAACGGCAGCCGCCACTACCGGGCCAGCCAGGCAGCCACGGCCCGCTTCGTCTATGCCGGCTTCCAGAGGTAAATTGCTGTAGGTGGAGAGGAGCATGGGGTAAGGATGTGAATTTTGATTGAATGAGTGAGTGAGTGAAGAATGTGTTTAAAATGTAAACCTCTGTTTACTCTTACTAAAACCGTTTAACAATCCAACCATTTAACAATTTAACAATTGAGCCATTCAACAATCAGCAATTATTCCAATTAAAAAGGCCTCCAAAAGAAAAAAGCAGCTTTTTGAGTCAAGGGTAATGGCAAAAGTTTTGCAGTTGCTCCGGTTAAAAACGCTCGCAGGTCTGAAAGACGCTGCGAGGTTTGCTTTACTTCATTTCTAATTTTTAATTTGGCGAAGCCTACGCTTCCATCAAATAAGCCTTAATGTAATCGTCGAGGTCGCCATCGAGCACGTTTTGCACATCAGTGCGCTCTACGCCGGTTCGCACATCTTTAATCAGCTTGTACGGGTGCAGCACGTAGTTTCGGATCTGCGAACCGAAGTCGATGCGCTTTTTGGTGCTCTCCACCCGGTCACGCTCCTCGTTGCGCTTCTCTATCTCGATCTGGTAAAGCCGCGAGCGGAGCATGCGCAGAGCGTGTTCCTTGTTCATGAGCTGCGAGCGTTCAATCTGGTGTATAGAAGCAGGATGCTCTATGTGATTTAACAACCAACCGTTCAATTTTTTTACAATAAAACATAATATAGTTTGATTTAATTATTATATATTTTAATTTATTATTTCTTAGATGCAACGCTTACATACTTAGTTGGGTCTGTATAGTATACAGACACTCAAAATTAACAAACTACTATGAAGCAATTAGTCATTTTTATCGGAATAATATTGACGATGGGGTTTGGGTGCACACCCGATGAGAAAGATAGCAGCCCGGCTCCGCCTGTGGAAGCGGTGTTTAGGTTAGTAAACGAATCCGGACAGGAAACAACCTCATTCAGCGTGGGTGAGGACATACTCTTTGACTATGCGCTCGTTAACCGTACTGACGAAGGGGTCAGCTGGTACTTCAGCCGTAGTGAGTTCAACTACCCGGATTTGTTTACAGTGTTCAGGAAGGTGAGCCCCAATGCGGAGATGCTTAATGGAGGTGTTATGAAGGTAGGTACGCCTCATACTTCCAAAATGTACAGAGACTTCAGATTAGGCCGATCCATCCCGGCCAATGGCGAGATGAGCATTAGAATGACCTGGTTGGGCAATTGGGACAGAACATATATGTTTGATAATTGGATGATTGAGTACCACAACCGCGACCACTTGCCAGCAGGAAATTATTATGTAGAGTTTGAACAGGAAATTGTTTTTGCCAAGTATAAAAACCTGAACAAAACGTTCAGGATAGATTTTGAGGTTAAATAACTGAATCATTATGAAAAAAATCTACCTGCTGATTATTGGCTTATGCGCCATCCATTTTACTCACGCTCAAATAAAGATTGAGTATGTCGAAGAAGGCAAACTGATAGGAATAAACGGGAAGTATCCTTCAGCCTCTGATTACCCGGAGTTCCTGTTACCAGATTTTAATTTTAGCAAGCTAAAGGAAAGCAGCTTAAAAAGCACCCCCGAAATCCCGTTTCAGTTTGGAAAGAGTTTTGATGTAGATATAAGTCTGAAAGATGGGAAATGGTATGAGGCTGAACATGGCAAAATTTGGAAAATGAAGATTAAATCTGAAGGTGCTTTCTCCATCAATTTAATTTTCAGCAAACTGAGGTTATCTTCTGGTGCTAAGTTGTTTATTTACAATGAAACCAGGAATATGGTAATGGGACCAATTGATTATATAAACAGCAGGGGCATGCAGGTCTGAAAGACGCTGCGAGGTTTGTCCGATCCCATTTCTAATTTTTAATTTCTAATTAAGCGAAGCCTAAGCCTCCATCAGGTACGCCTTAATATAATCGTCCAGGTCGCCATCGAGTACGTTTTGCACATCAGTACGCTCTACGCCTGTGCGTACATCTTTAATCAACTTGTAAGGGTGCAGCACGTAGTTACGGATCTGCGAACCGAAATCGATGCGTTTTTTGGTGCTTTCCACCCGGTCCCGCTCCTCGTTTCGTTTCTCGATCTCGATCTGGTAGAGCCGCGAGCGGAGCATGCGGATGGCGTGCTCCTTGTTCATGAGCTGTGAGCGTTCTATCTGGCACTCAATCACGATGCCGGTAGGTTTGTGCTTCAGGCGCACCGCCGTCTCCACTTTGTTTACGTTCTGGCCACCGGCACCACCCGACCGAAACGTATCCCAGTCGATGTCGCTCATGTTGATCTCGATATTGATCGTGTCGTCTACCACCGGGTAAGCGAACACCGAGGCAAACGAGGTGTGGCGCCTGCCACCGGAGTCGAAGGGAGAGATACGCACCAGGCGGTGTACCCCGATCTCAGATTTGAGGTAGCCATAGGCGAAGTCGCCGGTAATTTCCAGCGTGGCCGATTTAATGCCAGCGCCATCGCCCGGGTGGTAGTTGAGCTGCTTCACACTAAAGTTATGCGACTCGGCCCACATAATGTACATGCGCATGAGCATTTCGGCCCAGTCCTGGCTCTCGGTGCCACCTGCGCCCGGGTTGATCTCCAACACAGCGCTCAGCTGGTCTTCTTCGCCGCTCAGCATGCGCTTAAACTCCAGCCCCTCTACCGCCTCCACGGTCTTTTTAAACTCCTCCTTTATGTCCTCCTCCGATACGTCGCCTTCTTTGTAGAAATCGAACAGCACCTCAAAATCCGAAAGGGCTTTTTCCACTTCCGCATAATGGTCTGTCCAGACTTTAATGCTTTTGATCTCTTTCAGCACCTTTTCAGCCGCCTTGGGGTCGTTCCAGAAATCAGGGGCTGTGGTCTGGTGCTCTGTTTCCTCTACCTGTTGTAACTTGTTATCGTAGTCAAAGGTACCTCCTCAAGGCCTCTACACGGCCTTTTAAATCTTTTACATGCTCTGTGGTCATGGCTTTTCTATTTGTTAAATATCGTTAAAAACGAAAGTGCTGAAGCATCAACCACATGGCTCACGCTTCAGCACTCGCTATACTAATTTTCTGTCAAAGGCTGATCTTGTGCACCCAGTTGTGCGGATCAGGAGCTTTGCCAGATCTTATCTTATCTAAGGCAGCACCAATGGTCTGCGAAATCTTGCGGCTCTCCACAGGCGGCAGCTCATACTCCTGCCCCTCGTGCGCGATTAGGGCAATCTGCGAGATAATGGCGGCCGTGCCGGTACCGAAGGCTTCCTGCAGCTTTCCGGCTTTGTGCGCTTCTATGATCTCCACAACCGATACTTTTCGCTCTTCTACCTTATAGCCCAGGTCGCGCGCAACCTGCAGCACGCTGCTGCGTGTTACGCCGTGCAGAATGCTGGTGCTCAGGCTAGGGGTAATCAGCACATCATCTACCACAAACATCACGTTCATGGTGCCGGACTCCTCAATGTATTTATGCTCTTTGGCATCTGTCCAGATAAGCTGGTGATAGCCTTTCTCCTGCATCTTTTTGGTAGGCAACAGGGCTGTAGCATAATTACCGGCCGCTTTGGCATAGCCTGCGCCACCTTCGGCAGAGCGAACGTAGGTTGGCTCCACCGCCACCTTAACCGGCATATCGTAGTAGGCACCCACAGGGCCTGTGATAATCACAAATTTGTACGTCAGCGACGGCCTAACCCCAATAAACTCATCGGTGGCGAACATAAACGGCCGGATGTACAGCGAGCTGCCCGCTTTGGCCGGAATCCAGTTCACATCCAGGCGCAGCAGTTGCTCCAGCCCCTGCATAAAGAGTTCTTCCGGAAGCTCTGCCATGCACAGGCGTTCCGCGGAGGCATTCAGGCGCTTAAAGTTGTCCAGCGGTCTGAACAACAGGATATCGCCGTTCTCATCGCGGTAGGCTTTCATGCCCTCAAAAATGGCCTGGCCATAATGCAGCGCCGAGGTAGCCGGGCTCACCGATAAATTGCCATAAGGCACAATCTGAGGGTTTTGCCACTCCCCGTCTTTGTAATCAACTACGAACATGTGGTCAGAGAAATTTTTCCCGAACACCAGGTTATCGTAGTCCAGTTCAGCCACGCGCGATTTTTCCGCTCTCTGTACTGGTATAGTTAATGAATCAACTGACATAACAACACTTTTAAGTATCCACTCAAAATTAACGAAAAAACTAATTCTTTCTGAGGCCTAATTACTTATAGCCTCCAAACCATTGCTCACAGCAAGAAAGAACAGCAAAAAAACTATTTTTTAGCAATTAACAATGCACAAGCTAATAATTAAAATGGTGCAGCTTCTTATTTTTTAAGTAAGCATAAGTTTAAGCCCATTTTTCAGCATCAGGAAGGCAACTATTACCGCGATCAGAAACAGGGCGCGCCGGCAAGCCGTCGGGCTCTCGCGGCTCGCTCTTTTGCTCGTGCCTCACAAAAGGAGCTCAGACAACCGCTCCATCCCTCACGCAGCAGGTGCAGCAGCAGCCTCTTTTCGCTCCCAAGGTCCTTTTTGATTGGAATAATTTGTTTTAGGTTGAATAACTAAATTGTTTAATGCTTGATTGGATGTAGTAAAAGTACAGGTAGGTAATAAAACCTATCATGCTTCTTCAACTATTCACATGTAACATTCCATTCAAGCAAAAACCCATTATCTCATCCATTCATTAACTCATTCACTCATTCAAAATCAAACCCGTGGCTTCCACTCCACTTCCTCTGCCTGCAACTCATACGTCATTTTGCGGCAAAGGGCGAAGAGGTAGTCTGATAGGCGATTTAAGTAAATAATCACCAGCTGCTCCACAAAGGCTTCTTCCTGCAGCCGTATCGCCAGGCGCTCGGCGCGGCGGCACACACAGCGGGCCACATGGCAAAACGAAACCGACTGGTGCCCGCCTGGCAGCACAAAGGCCCGCAGCGGCGGCACCTCGGCCATCATGGCGTCAATCTCCCGCTCCAGCAGCTGCACATCCTCCTCCAGCAGGTCCGGGGTCTTCATCTTCGACTTATCCGGGTCAGAGGCCAGCGAGGCACCCATGGTAAAAAGCCTGTCCTGTATCTCTTTCAGTACATCGGCCCGGCCAGCGTTTACCGCCTGGTCGCGCACCAGCCCGATGTAGGAGTTCAGCTCATCTACGGTGCCGTAGCACTCGATGCGCAGGTGCGACTTGGCTACACGGGTTCCTCCTATAAGTGAGGTGGTTCCTTTATCGCCTGTTTTGGTGTATATCTTCATCTGTTACAATTGCGCCCTGGCCTTGGCAAAAGACGTAATGTTATCGTTTAAGGTGTCTGACTCTACCAGTCCGTCGCGGAGGCGCACAATGCGGTGGGCGTACTTGGCAATGTCTTCTTCGTGCGTTACCATAATAATGGTGTTGCCTTTGGCATGCAGGTTCTCGAACAGCTCCATAATCTCGTAAGAAGTTTTGGTATCGAGGTTACCGGTAGGCTCATCGGCCAGGATAATGCTGGGGTCGTTTATAAGCGCCCGGGCTATGGCCACCCGCTGCCGCTGCCCCCCCGAAAGCTCGTTTGGCTTGTGCCTGCCCCGGTTGCCCAGCCCCACACTCTCCAGCACCCGCTGCGCTTTTTCTTCCCTGGCCGATTTCCCGTAGCCGGCATAGATCAGCGGCAGCGCCACATTCTCCAGCGACGACTGGCGTGGCAGCAGGTTAAAGGTCTGAAACACGAACCCGATCTCCTTGTTCCGCACCTCCGCCAGCTCGTTGTCGGTCATGTTGCTCACATCTTTGCCGTTGAGGATGTACTGCCCGCCTGTTGGCGTATCCAGGCAACCGATAATGTTCATGAGCGTGGACTTGCCAGAACCGGAAGGCCCCATAAAAGCGACATACTCGCCTCTTTCGATCGTGATGGTCACCGATTTCAGGGCATGGATGGTTTCGCTGCCCATGCGGTACATGCGGGAAATATTGTGGGTTTCGATGATGGTGCTCATACCGGTTCTCTTAAGTTGGCCATGCTTCAGCCTCAGCTTCTTTTTCCTGACGCCGCTTCTCAAATTCTTCTCTAAAAATACTGTATTCTGCGGCAGGAAGCAAGCTCTGCAAGGTACGCAGGGCCTGATCGGCATAGCTGCTCAGGCCCTGCTTCAGGCTCTCCAGGGCATATAGTTTATAAAGCCTGGCAGAGTTAGGATTATAGGTAACGCCGCTTAGCAGAATATTGTAGGCCTCCAAGTCGGCAGGATATGTGTTAGCAAAGAAGGCTGCCGCTTCTTCTACCACTTCCTCGTCGTAGAGCAGCATAGCTAAAGCCTGCCGGTATCTCTCTTCTGCCTCCCGCTGCCGGCCTCTCACCTCTGCAATTTTAGCCCTGAAATATAATTTGTAACGCTTGTGGCGCTCGTTCAGGTACAGGTTGTTCATGCGGTTCAGCAGCGCATCGTGGTTTTTGGTGTACAGCCAGAGCCTCATCTGCTGCAGATTGAGTTTAGAGCGCAACTCATCTTCTGGCCGCAGCATGGGGCCGGCTTCCTTTATGGCATCGTGCGCCAGCCGCCAGCGCCTGTGCTGCAGCAGATGGTCTATCCGGGTTACCAGGGCCACCCGGCGCAGCTCTTTCTCCTTTACTGATTTTACCAGGGCATCCACCTCCGGGAGGGTCAGCATGGGCAGGTACGCCTGCAGGTACTGCACCTTATCGGCATCAGGGGCAGCTGCTACAACAGAATCGAGTGGCTGCTCCAGCAGTGCCCGCAGGTCACGGGCAACTTTCACGGCATTTTCCTCCTCGGTAAAGGCTACTTCTTCTAAAGCGGCAAGCGCCTCGGCAGGTTGATTGGCCAGCGCTAGCGCATATCCATGTGCCAGAAATGCCTGCGCAGAAGCACCATGGTCTTTGGCCAACTTAAAGAAGCTGGCAGCTGTCCTGAAGTTTTTTTCCTCCATCATCCAGATGCCCAGCACATGATAGTAATACCCGCTTCGCGTATCTGAGAGGCCTGCCAGGTTCTCCAGTATGCTCCTGGCTTCCACGGGGCGCCCGCCGCTGTGGTGCAAGAGTCCTTTTAGAAACAGCAGGTCTTCGTGAAACAGCTGGTTAGCCGGGTTGCTCAGGTACTTATTGATGTGCCGCACAGAAGAGGTATCGGCAGTGGTGAGGTTGCTGATGGCATTGTTGTAGAAAAGCGTAAAGTCCTCTACCCGTTCCAGCGAATCAGGAGCCTCCGCCGTTTTGTTATCGGCGGGGAGGCCCAGCAGCAGCCGCAGGGCGGCCAGGTTGCTTTGCAGCGGCTTGTACTTGCCACCCCTGATCTCCGCCATCACTTCCTTCACTTTATCGGGCATGGCCTGGTTGGTATAAAAAACCAACGTGTTGCTCCTGATAAAATCGTTGTCGGAACTATGCTCCTGGGCCAGCCTGAAGTAATACTCCACGCTGTCGGTAACGCTGGTGTTGGCATAGAGCATGGCCAGGTTGTTGTACAGCTCTCCGCTTTCCGGAAAAGCCTCTACGCCCTGCAGCAGCACATACTGCTTCTCAAAAAAGTATCGTTTGCCATCATACAGGTTAGCCAGCCGCACATAAAGCCTGGGGTTTGGCCGTTTGGCAATGGCATCCTTCATCCGGATTACCTCTTTATTGCGTTGCTGGCTCTCGCGGTAAATGCCGGCCAGGCTGTAGTTGGCCTTCACGTTATGGAGGTCATACAGGTCGCTTTCTTTATAGAAGCTTTCGGCCAGCACCTCGTTGTCGGATGCCTGGTACAGGTCGCCCAGGTAGTTGTAGTAGCCGGCATAGGCATAGAAGTAAGTCCGGTACTGCGTGCGCATGACCAAAATGGCCAGTATGATGCTTCCCATGGTAAAAAGCGTATACAAGGGCAGGCGCTTCGGCTGGTATAAGACCTTGTACACCTGCAGCCTGTCCTCCAGCAGCTTGCCGAAGTTCATCATCACATACACAAAGAACATTACCCCGAAAGCCAGGTGCGTGTACACGATCAGGTCGTGGTAGAGCACCTTGAGCGAATCGTTGGCGGTGGCAAAGGCATAGCCGATGCTCAGAAACGATATGGTGGCAAACACCAGGTACAGCACAGCACCCGTTGGCCTGAACTGGAACAGATTGCCGTAAAAAGCCTCCCGCTGCCGCATGCCCCAGAAACCCGCCACCGTAGAGAGCAGGAAGATAAAGTAGGCATTTACATAAAAAAGGTCAGCTTTAATGTACCCGACATGGCGCAGGTAGAGCAGCAGCAGGTTGAGCAGGTACAGCAGGCTCACCAGCACAAACTGCCAGATGCTGAACCTTCTTTCGGGCCTGCTGGCCTGTGTGTTAACCCAGAGCAGCGCATTCACGTTTTCGTACGACACCCAGATCATAAACAACAGCGTAGCCACCAGCGTGGCCAGAGAGCTGTAATTTACGAGGTGCAGTGCAATAAGCTCAGGCGCCGCATTCGCCTCCGAAAACAGGAGCGCCCCTATAAACAGGATCACCAGCAGCAGCGTGAGGAGCCGTATGAAGAAGCGTGTATCGGGGTAAAAGGCATGAAAGATATAACTCGATATGGCCAGCAGGGCAATGCTCACCAACAGCGTGGTTTGCCCGAACCCATGTCCGAATATCTCCAGTTCATCGAGGTTAAAGGAGGCCAGCAGCAGCATCAGCAGCAGCATGCCGGCAAAGTAAGGCAGCTGCTTCATGGTACTGATGGCGGCGGTATAAAAGGCAAGGCACAACCCCAGCAGGATCAGGAACAGAAAGGCAGCCACCGTGTTAATGGCAGGCGGCGCCACATCGTACTGCTCCGAAACCAGGTAGCTGTCGGCGTAGAGGGTAAGGGGCTCGAGCAGGCGGGTAATTTCCTGCACCGGCACCGGCACCACATCCAGCTTGGGCAGCTTGTCCCAGGCAAAGGCATAGCTGTCGCCGGTAAAGTAGTGGAACACGCCCAAAAGGAGCGCCACCGCTGCCAGACCCATCAAAAAAAGATAGGGATACCGAATATCAGTATCCCAGCTTTCCCAAAATTTATAATTCTTCATAAGAGGCCAGCAGCTTACTCCAGCACTTTCGGCACCCTGAAATAATCGGAGTCTTTTTTAGGCGCATTGGCCAGGGCTTGCTCGTGGGTGATTTCGTGGTGCACCAGGTCTTCCCGCATCACGTTCACCTCTTCCGACATATGAATAAGCGGCTCCACACTGGTGGTATCCAGTTCACGCAGCTTGTCCATCCAGTCCAGGATCTGGTTCATGTCCTGGAGCATTTCGGCCTCTTTTTCTTCGTTAAACTCTAACCTCGCTAAGTGTGCTATTTTCTTGATAGTCTGAATATCCGTTGACATACGTCTTGTTATGTTTCGTTATTTCTGTTTGAATTATCTGATATACTTTTTCTTTGAGCAGCGGCAGGTCCTGCAGGGTCATGCCTGTGGTTTCTATTGGCTCGTGCAGCACAATCTTGAGCGGGTGCCACCGCACCTTCAGCCCCCCCACATCGGGCAGGAACTTGTGGTTGTAGGGCATGGTAACCGGCACCACCGGCAGCTGCTTTTCTATGGCCAGCTTAAAGGGGCCGTCTTTAAACTTCAGCAGTTCCTCACCGGCCGTTTTCGGAATAGTGCCTTCCGGGAAAATAACCAGGTTCCGGCCTTCTGCCAGCGAGCGCTGCGACTGTATGTAGCTCTTGGCGCTGCTGATGGCACTCCGCCGGTCTACGGAGATGTATAATTTCTCGTAAATTTTACCCCAGAGCGGCACTTTGCAAAGAGCGCTCTTGCCCACAAAGTTAAGAAAACCCGGGATAGTGTGCAGCAGCAGCGGGATATCGAGGTAGGAGCTGTGGTTCGGGGTAAATATATACTGCCGGGAGGAGTCGAAAGGCATATGCCACTCTACTTTAACGGGAGCCAGAAACATGCGCAAAGCGGAAATTGACCAGAACCGGTTGATGCTATGCACGTGCCTGTACCACTTCTTCTTCCGGATCAGGAAAACCTGGAGCGGGTAAGTTACCACAAACGGCATTACGAACCAGGTTACACACCAGGTCGTGTAAATACGATGCGATAAGTACTTAATGGCTTTCATAGGTTCAAATGTAATAATTTTGAGTGAGTGATTTTTGGATGAGTGAATGTTTTTGATTTTAAGTTTTAGGAGTTTCAGGAAATATTTCTTTCCGATCCTGCACATTCCATACCTGAAATAAAGTAAGAAAACCCTGAATCATTAACGTCTGGCTTTCTCACTTTAAACCTTCCTCTTTAAGTTAACGCCCCCCTTCAATCACTCAATCATTCATTCATAACTCAAAACTCATTCCGCAGCAGCAGGGCAGCTTTCAGGATGCCGGCTACGCTAATGGCATCCGTTATCTCGTTGTTCATGGCCATGCGCACAGCCTCGTTCAGCGAAACGCGCTTTATCTGAAGCTCCTCTGTCTCTTCAAATGCAGTTTCGCCGGCCTTTAGTTCCTGCGCCAGAAAAACAAATCCTTCTTCGTCGGTTACGGAGTTGGAAGTGTGCAGGCGGGCGATGTTTGTCCATTTGGCAGCCGTAAAGCCTGTCTCCTCCTGCAGCTCCCGCTTCGCCGACTCCAGAATGTCTACTTCGTTGAGGCCGCCGCCCATGGGTATTTCCCAGGAATACTCGTTAAGCGCGTAGCGGTACTGCCCGATCAGGTAGGTATAGCCTTCGTCGTCGATGGGAATAATACCGATGGCTTTGTTCTTCATGCTCACCACGCCGTAAATGCCTTTGCCGCCTTTCGGGTTCAGCACCTGGTCTTCGCGCACTTTTATCCAGGGGTTTTCATAAATCTCTTTGCTGGCAAGGGTGGTCCAGGGGTTATGGGTCTCGTCTATCATAGCTGTTGGGTTTGCTGCAAATATCGGGTATTGGCCGGAGTTTTATAATCTCTGCTTCCGAAATTGTTGATGCTGCCAGATTGTGGCTGATTCTTTCTACAGGGCCCCTACCCCAGGAATTTACAGGATATATGCATGTTGAGAGTCTTGCTTCACTACCTATGCTATGCGTAATTGCAGCCTACGCACAGCGATTTTTTTTAGACATAACTGATTATTCATTTCCACAACCCAACCTCTTCAAATTTCCAAATCTCCCCCTCTCAAAATCAGCTATTTCACAATCAGCAACAAGCAATTATTCTAATCAAAAAGCCCCTCCGGAGGTTCTGCGGCTCCTGCCCGAGCTGATTGGCTATAGCTCCTGCAGCAGGTCGCCGAGGGTTTTTACGTCTTTTTTGCGGGCAATGGCCAGCAGTTTCAGGAGCAGCACGGCGGTGGCAAAGGCGTCGCCGGAGGCGGTGTGACGGTCTTCGAGGGGCAGGTGGTAACGCTTGCCCAGCGAGTCGAGGCTGTAGTCGCTGTGGCGGTA
This sequence comes from Pontibacter beigongshangensis, assembly GCF_014332515.1. Classification (GTDB taxonomy): domain Bacteria; phylum Bacteroidota; class Bacteroidia; order Cytophagales; family Hymenobacteraceae; genus Pontibacter; species Pontibacter beigongshangensis. Next base: position 93,509 of record NZ_VFSD01000002.1, read on the forward strand.
GGGGTGGGGCGTGCGGAAGGGGTGCTCCAGCCGCAGGGCCAGCCGGCCGGTATCCACGAGTTGGTTATGCAGCCTCTCTGGCAAGTTTTGCCGTTTCAGCATCTGTTTAATCATGCCAATATCGAATCCGATATGGTGCGCCACCAGCACCGCATTGCCGATAAAGCCAAGGAACAGCGCCAGCGCCTCCTCTTCGTCCATGCCCTGCCGGATCTCCGAAGGCAGGAGGCCGTGTATTTCAGCGCTTTTGTTGCCCTGCTCCACCTGCTGCCGTATCAGGCACTCAAAGCTCTCGGCTACCAGGACCTGCCCATCCTTTACCCGCACCGCACCGATCGACACCACCCTGTCTTTGTTCTTGTCGAAACCGGTTGTTTCTGTGTCGAACACCACAAAATCTACGTCGGGCAGGGGGGTGCTGAGGCTTACGGGCTGCTTACCGGCCTGCTTGTATTGCAGCCAGTAAGCCGTTTCAGCGTACTGCTTTGGCTTATTGCCCAGAAGCTTTTGCAACCACTCCACCATCATCCGCGCAGGTAACCAAGCTGAAACCGCACCTGCAGCAGCTCTTGTATATCGGTAATAGTAACAAAGGTGTTCCGAAGCGTTTGCCGCTCTATTTTACTTAACTGCTCCGGTTTTAGGTAGCGGCCGGAGTTGTGGCTCCGGATGCCGTTGAGCGCCCGCAGGCGCATCATAATTTCGTAGGCCATGGCTGTTTCGCGGTAGAGGGGTGCATTCTGAGGCTCCAGCTCTGCCAGCTTCTCGTAGCGCTTGATGGTGTTGTTCTCGCCGGTAATCCGGTTCTCCAGGGTCAGCACACGGGCAGCATCTACCAGGGGTGTCATGGCTCTGAGCTTTATGTCGAACTGATCTTTGTGCTCACCACCGCGCTCCAGTATAAAATTTCTGAAAAAGCTGAGGGGCGTAGGGTTTTGCCTGGCTTGCCGGGCCAGGTAAGGCAGAAATATTTTCCCTCTGGAGAGCTCCTCATAAATACAGTCGGTCAGCTGGCTGCTCAGGCTGAAGTCGCCGTAAATAGGCCGGTAGTCGAAAAAGATGGAGGCATTCAGCAGCGCCTGCTCCGTGGGTTCCTGTATCCAGCTATGGTAATATTTTTTCCAGACCGACAGCGGCTGGCACCACTGCGGGTTAGTGGCCATCATGTTGGCCCGGCATTTATAGAAACCGCACTGCTCCAGAATGCCCTGCACAATGCCGGCCAGCTGCAGAAAATAGGCTTGCACTGCCTTTGTCCCGGCAGCCGGCACATCTTCAAAAATAAGCATATTGTCCTGGTCGGTGCGCAGCAGCTGCTCTGCGCGCCCCTCGCTCCCGATCGAGAGCCAGCAGTAAGGCACTGGCGGCTCGCCCAGCACCTCCTCTGCGTGCTGCAGCGCCCGCACCATAATGGCATCGTTTATTTCGGTAATGATGCCGGCTATAAATGATATCTTCACTTCCTGCTCCAGGTACTTCTGCAGCAGCTCTTCGGCCCGCTCCCTGATGGCAGGCAGGTTTTCTACGTTTGTCTGCCGGATCTCCCACACCAGCACGGCCGGGTTGTTGCCTTGCGTCAGCAGCAGGTCATGCTCGGTCAGCACCGCTTCTGCCCTGCTCTGGGGGGTCCCGTCGGCCGTTACGCAAATATGTTTTACCCGGTGCCGGATCATCCGGATCAGTGCATCGGCCATGGCTGGCTCCGGGGCAATGGTAACAACAGGGTTGGTCATGATGACGTGAACAGGCTCTTCTATGCCCACACGCCCTGTTACCACTCTTCTGCGCATGTCGGTATCGGTTACAATGCCGATAGGCCGCTGCTGTGCATCCCACACGAGCATGAAGCTGGAGTTTTTGGTGGTCATGCGCTGGGCGGCTTCCTGAATGGGCGTGTCTGGCAGGCAGGCCAGCAGGTCTTTGTCGGCCGCCACTTTCACGAGCTCCTCCAGGCGCTGCGGATACACCGAGGCAGTGCCTCTGCGCAGGCCTACGCGCGCTTTCTGGGTCTGGGTCATGGTGCGGCGCAAGGCAGAGGCACCAGCTGCAAATCCTGCCGCAAAGTAAAGTTCCACCTTGGGGTTTTCGGCCAGAATATGCTCAAAAGGTTTGCTGGGGATAGCATACAGCAGGGTTTCCTCGCCGGCAACAGCCGTAGAGGAGTAGCTCTTGCGCACAATGAGCGCCCGCACGCCAAACACGTCGCCTTCGTCGCAAACATCTAGCAAGAGGATTTGCCCCGTGCGCTCCGGGTCCTGCAATTCCAGCCGCACGGAGCCCTGCCGCACCACGTAAAAGTGCTCGTGCGCCGCTTCGCCCTGCGCGAACAGCACCTGCTCCGGCTCCAGATACATTACCTTCACCTGGCTGGCAATTTCTCTCAGTTCTTCCTCTTTTACCAGGCTAAAGGGCGGGTACTGCTTCAGGAACTCGTGTACCCGCTCCTGTATGGTATTGGTTACTTGCATGTGCGCTCCGTTTAGATGCTTGAAATTACAGCTTTGGAGGGGGCTTTGCAAGAGGGGAGTTTACGTCTGTTCTTATTTTGGCACGAGCCCTCACTTGTCCGATCTTAATTTTGCGAGCTATGGGCAGGTTGTCGCCTTCCACATTTTCTTCTTTGGCAAAATAGGTCAGGTGCAGGTTCATCTACCTGATGTCGTGATGCTCAATTTGGCCCTGTTTCAGGTCAAATAATATAAAGTATTTAAGAATGTGTTGGTTAAAAACCAGGTTACACATCTTTCATTCAGTTTCTTCGCCTGGTTAAAGAAGGTAAGTTAATGGAAAGTTATTATTCACCGGTTCATCAATTGCAGCCGGAGGGCCTTTGCTGTACTGGCTGGCGGGAGTATTTAGTTTCAGTTAAAACTTCCGCTCATTTTTTTTGTGTAACGTGCTGGTGCAGCCGATGAGCAAGGCGGAGCCGAGCATAAAGGCTGAACTTTGTTGGCAAAGGTTGTTTTTAGGTCTTTAATTACTTTCTTCTCTTCTTAATTCATCTCCTTGAAGCCTGTATCTAAACGGACTCCCTTTTTCTTCTGGATTCCAACCATCTTTTAAAGCTTGTGAGATGAAAGATGCGACGTCTTTGGGTTTTATAACCTTAAGATTCAAATTGGAAATATTGGGAAATTCCAGCCAGAGTCGGTCAATGTCTGAAGTTATAGTTACTTCAATTTTTCTTCCCCTTTTTTCTGCTTCTTCAGCGATGAACTTTATGTAATCTGTTGCGGGTGAAATCGTCCATCTAAATTTCCTGCCGTCACAGTCTATTAGTCGGGAATTCTTTTTACTTATGGCCACTTTCGTTTTTATTTAACCCTGCTGATTCATGAAATCAATTTTTGCCAACTAGCAGATAGCAGTAATACCCCTACGCTTATCTGCACTATGTATAAAGATAGCTTTCACTCGTATGGAAATTGTTTGGCAAGAGAAAAGCTACTGCCCCTAAGAAAACAAATCCCAAGTTATTCTCCTACAGATTCAATTTAAAATGCAAAATACCAAACTGCATGGAAGCTGTAAAACCAAAGCCACTTCATTAGCTACTCCCCTTCCAAGGCGAATTATTCGAATGAAAAAGGCCCTCCGGAGCTACTGCTGCTGCACACGAGTTGGCTAGAACCAAAAAGTTTCACCAGCCAGAAACCACCAAACAAGAAGCTCCTGCAGTCTATACCGCAGGAGCTTTTCATCAAAAAGATAAAATCTTGTGTCGTGCGTCTTATTACAGCGCCCCTTGCACAATTTCATCCACAATCTCCGGGTCGAGGAGGGTGGCGGTGTCGCCGAGGTTGGAGGTGTCGCCTTCGGCTACTTTACGCAGGATACGACGCATGATCTTGCCGGAGCGCGTTTTGGGCAAACCCGATACGATCTGAATTTTGTCGGGTTTGGCAATCTTACCAATCTTTTTGGCCACCGTCTCCACAATTTCGGCGCGCAGGTTGTCTACATTTCGGGGAGGCTCGTTGCAGATAACGAAGGCATAGATGCCCTGCCCTTTTACATCGTGCGGGTAGCCCACCACCGCCGACTCCACCACATGCTTGTTGTGGTTAATGGCCTCCTCGATCTCAGCGGTACCAAAGCGGTGCCCCGATACGTTGATCACATCGTCTACGCGACCAATGATGCGGTACAGGCCTTCTTTGTTGCGCTTGGCGCCATCGCCGGTAAAGTAGTAGCCTTTGTAGGTCGAGAAGTAGCTCAGGCGGCAGCGCTCGTGGTCGCCGTAGGTGGTGCGGATCATGCCGGGCCACGGGAACTTCATGCACAGGTAACCTTCTACTTCGTTGTCGGTAATCTCGTTGCCGTCGCTGTCGAGCAGCACGGGCTGCACACCGGGTAGCGGGAAGGCGGCATGGCTCGGCTTGGTGGGCGTAACGCCTGCCAGCGAGGAGATCATGATGCCACCTGTTTCGGTTTGCCACCAGGTATCTACGAGCGGGCATTCTTCTTTGCCCACGTGGATGTAGTACCAGTACCAGGCTTCTTCGTTTATCGGCTCCCCCACCGAGCCCAGCACCTTCAGCGAGTCGAGGCTGTAGGAGAGCACGTGGTCTTCGCCGGCCCCCATCAGTGAGCGGATGGCGGTAGGCGCGGTATAGAATATATTTACGCCAAACTTATCGACCACCTGCCAGAAACGGCCAGCATCGGGGTAAGTCGGGATGCCCTCAAACATCAGGGTGGTGGTACCATTCAGCAGCGGGCCGTAGAGCAGGTAGGTGTGCCCGGTAACCCAGCCGATATCGGCGGTGCACCAGAACACGTCGCTCTCTTCGGGCTGAAACACGTTGCTAAAGCTGTACTGCGCATACACCATGTAGCCGCCTACGGTGTGCACTACGCCTTTTGGCTTGCCGGTGGAGCCGGAGGTGTAGAGAATGAACAGCAGATCTTCGGCATCCATCTCTTCGGCAGGGCACTCTTTGGCGGCATTTAGAACTTCGTCGTGGTACCACACATCGCGGCCTTCTACCATGTTCACGGCCCAGCCCAGGCGCTCCACCACAATTACTTTTTCTACAGAAGGGCAGGTCTGCAGGGCCTCGTCCACTACCCGTTTTACCGGAATCTGCTTGGCACCGCGGTTCAGGCCATCGGAGGTCAGCACCATGGAGCAGTCGGCATCCTGGATGCGGTCGGCCATCGACGCAGCCGAGAAACCGGCAAACACCACCGAGTGCACGGCCCCGATGCGGGCACAGGCCAGCACGGCAATGGCCAGCTCCGGAATCATGGGCATGTAGATGCAGATGCGGTCGCCTTTTTTGGCCCCGTTGTTTTTGAGCACGTTGGCAAACTGGCACACCTTCTCGTACAGTTCCCGATAGGTGTAGCGGATAAAGCGCTCCTTCGGGTCGTTTGATTCCCAGATGAGGGCCAGTTTGTTGCCCCTGGTCTTCAGGTGGCGGTCGAGGCAGTTTTCGGTAATGTTCAGCTTACCGCCAATAAACCACTTTACGTCCGGCTTCTCAAAATCCCATTCCAGCACGGTGTTCCATTTTTTCCGCCACTTAAACGTGCCAGCTATGTCTGCCCAAAAGCCGGCAGGATCCTCAATACTAGCTTTATACGCTTCCTGATAATCCTCAAAATTTTTAATCTGGTAATTTGTCATGGTTTTGGTATGATCTTGTCATTTTAATACGTTTCGGAGATTAGATTAGTAGCAGCGCCGGGTCAGGGGTAGCGCTATATTTTCTGCACAGTCAGCTTTCTGCCTCATGGTCTACCAGCTGTTTCACCTTTTCCACCAGCACCCGGGTAGAGAAGGGCTTGGGCATGTAAGCATCGGCTCCTGCCTCATACGCTTTCCGGATATCTTCTTCTTTGGTTTTGGCACTGATCACAATAACTTTCGCCTGCCCCATCCCGGTTTTCCGGCGCAGATAGCGGCATACTTCGTAGCCATCCACATCGGGCATCATCAGGTCGAGCACCACCACCTGCGGTAGTTCCTGGTCGATACTCTCTTTGGCCTCCGTGCCATTGCGGGCGATGTACACCTGGTAGCCGCTCTTGCGCATGAGGAACTCCAGCGGCATCAGAATTCCAGGCTCATCATCCACAATCAGCACTTTTATCTCACCGTTCTCTTTCATAGAAATTTCTGCTTAGGCTCTTTACTCTTTAAGCTGTAGCAGCTATAATTTTCTCTAAAAACTCAATTCCCCTCCTTGTAGAGTTACTCCGCTGAGTTGGTGGTTTCTTTCTATTCATCGCACCACATCTGCAACTCTTCAAATTGAAAAATCAGCACATCACCAATTATTCTAATGAAAAGGGCCCTCCAAGCCTGTTTGCACCTGCTCCTGCTCCTGCTGCACCGCTGCCACGGGCAGCTCAAACACAAAAGTTGCTCCCTGCCCTGGCTCGCTCTCTACCCACAGCCGCCCCTGGTGCGATTCTATAATCTTCTTACTGATCGTAAGGCCAAGTCCGGTACCTTCAGGTTTGCGGGTGGTCTGGTGGCGGGCCTGGTAAAACTTGTCGAATATCTGTTGCTGGTCGGCCAGGGCAATGCCTTTGCCGTTGTCGGCCACGCTTAGCTGTATGGTTCCCGCTCTCAGCACACCCGAAACCACGATCTTACCTGAGCCGCTGCTGCAGAACTTTAGCGCATTCGAGATCAGGTTTACCAGCACCTGCACCAGCCGGTCGTAGTTGGCAGGAACGGGAGGCAGTGCGGGCGGCATGTTTACCACCAGCGCCACCTGCTTTTCGTGGGCCAGCTGCTGCAGCGCCGCCACGGCCTCGGCTACTACTTCGGGCAGGTGCACCGGCTGCAGCTGCAGCCCCTGCCTGCCCAGGTCGAACCGCTCCAGGTCCAACACCTGTGCGATCAGCCGCCCCAGCCGCTCGGTTTCTGTTACAATGGTCTTCAGGAAGGCCTGCTGCTCTTCCCGCTCCAGCTCCGGGTTATCGTACAGTATCTCCGACAAAGCCCTGATGGAAGTGAGCGGTGTGCGCAGCTCGTGCGTCACGGTGGTCAGGAACTCGTCTTTCAGTTCATCGGCCTCCTGTAGCCGCTGGTTGCTGGCCTGCAGTTGCGCGGTGGCCTGCTGCAGCTCCAGCGAAGTTTGCCGCAGTTCCTTGTTCATCGAGATCAGCTGCTGCGACTCCTTCAGAATATCCAGTACTTCGTCCAGGCTTATTTCCTCCGCCTTGGCCACAGATCCTAGCAGAATATGCGCCGAGGAAGAACCGATAACACCAGCCAGCAGGGTTTCGGCGTAAGTCACTAAACGAGGGTCTGCTCTGCCATCGGCACTGGCGGCTCCGGGGTATTGCTCATAAAACGCTTCTAAGGCTTCCTGTGCCCGCTGCTCCCCCAGAAAGTTGCTGAGCAAAGACCTGATATCAGGAAGGTAAGCCGTGCCTTTCCAGACGATAGAGGATTCCACAGCAGCAGAATATTTAAAGATATCCACAAATACCTCCGCCTGGTTCCGCTCCTTAGAGGTTTGCTGCCCCAGCAGCGACAGCCCCACGTAGAGCCCGATGTTCAGGAACATGCTCCAGAACATGGTGTGCGAGATGTAATCCATTCCTTCCAGCCCAAAGAGTGCAAACGGTTTCAGCCAGAACAGGCCAAACAGCCCCTCCTGCAGCAGGCTCTCGGGCAGCAGCTTTGCCCCCACCACCGACGGCACCAACAGCGTGTAGCACCAGACCAAGAAACCAGCCACAATGCCAGCCAAAGCTCCGTTCCGGCTGCCTTCTTTCCAGAAGATGCCGCCTATAACGGCAGGAGCAAACTGCGCCACTGCCACAAACGACACCAGCCCGATCTCTACCAGCGAATAATGCTCCGCCACCAGCTTGTAATACAGGTAAGCCAGCAGCAGCACCAGCAGAATACTCAGCCGCCGCGAATAGAGCAGCATGGTTTGGAAGTAGCTGCTGCTCCGGCGCTTTGCCGGGCCTGCCACCAGCACCGGCATCAGCAGGTTGTTGCTGATCATCACGCTCAGGGCTATGGTAGACACAATGACCATGCTGGTGGCCGCCGAAAAGCCGCCCAGGTACACCAGCACCGCCAGCAGGTCCTGGCCCTGGCTCATCGGGATGGCCAGCACATACATATCCATATCTACCTGCTGCCCTGCAAACAGCACATTGCCGCCCAGCGCCACCGGTAGCACAAAAACATTGATCACGAACAAGTACAGCGGAAACAGCCACATGGCCTTGTTGAGGTGCTGCTCGTTTACGTTCTCCACCACCGCCACCTGAAACTGCCGGGGCAGAAACAGAATGGCCAGCATGGAGAGCAGCACCAGCCAGAACCAGCTCCCGAAGCCGTTTTCACCGCTAAAGGTCATCAGCTCCTGAAAATCGGGTAGCTGCGCCGCATTTTGCAGTATATCATCGAACCCGTTGAACACGGAATACGTCACAAAGGCACCTGCCACCAGGAACACCACCAGCTTAAACACCGACTCAAAGGCAATGGCCGTTACCATGCCCTCGTGCCGCTCGGTTGCCTCCAGGTGCCGCACCCCATACACAATGGTGAAAACCGCCAGCGTAACGGCCACAAGAAAAGCTACATCGAGGTAAAAAGGCGCTGCTGTTGCCGCCACTCCGTTAGTGCCTGTTAAAATGAAGAGGCTGCCGGCTATGGCTTTGAGTTGAATGGAAATGTACGGGATGGTGCCCATGACACAGATAACCGTTACCACGCTGCCTAAAGCAATGCTCTTGCCATACCGCGCGGCGATAAAATCGGCGAGGGTAGTGATGCGCTGCACTTTGCAGATCCGGATGATCTTGCGCAGCACCAGCCACCAGAGCGGCGCCATGAGCGTTGGCCCCACATAAATTGCCAGGAACTCCAGCCCGGTTGTTGCGGCTCTGCCTACGCTGCCGTAGTAGGTCCAGGCGGTGCAGTACACGGCCATGGAGAGGGCATAGATATAGGAGTTGCTGACCAGGCTTTTGCCGGCGGCAGAACGTTTTTCGGCCCAGTAGGCCAGCCCGAAGAGCAGCGCCAGGTACAGAAACGATAGCCCTATGACCAGCCCATAGCTCATGCCTTACTCCTTTGTACTTTTCTCCTTCTCCCCCTGCCGCTCCACCACCAAACCCACGCACACAATACACGCCAGCCATGCCAGCATCATGTACGCATACAGCACCGAAACTCCGGCCACTACCCCACCCGTGTTGAAAACCGATATCACCGGAAAATTCAGCAACACCAGAAACAGCACCGCGATAAAAAACAGCTTCCGTCCTTTAGCTTTGTCAGTCATGCTTTGGTTAGTTATGAGTTGGAGGAATTCTTCTAATGAAAATGGCCCTCGGGAAGGTCTGCTGCTGTTGATGCTGCTGTTATATTCTTGTCTGAATCTTAATAGGGCCCCTACCCCAAGAATTTACAGAATTAGAGAATGTCCAGAATGTCTCACTTAGATTTGCTCTAAACTTCCTCTATAGGAGAAAAAATATTCTGTTAATTCTATAATTCTGTAAATTCTGATTCTGACAAATTATTCTAATGAAAACGGCCCTCCGGAAGTTTTGCTCCTCTTGGTGCTGCTCCTGGTAATGTTTGGGGTCATGAGCACCCGCAAGGGGTGCGGCTACGAGGTCATGATAAAATATCAACTCATAACTCTTAACTTTTAACTCTTAACTAAACATCAATGGTGCACGGCTTCTCCTGCGCCTCTTGGTATGCGGATCTCCTCTACCAGTTCCTGAATGTGCAGGGGTGGTGCTGGTGTAAACCTCGACACCAGGGTGCTCACCGCAAAGTTGAGCAGCATGCCCAGCGTCCCGATGCCTTCCGGCGAAATTCTGAAAAACCAGTTTTCGGGTGTGTTAGCGGCCGGGTTAATGAACTTGAAGTACATGATGTAACCAATGGTGAAAAGTAAACCTGTAACCATGCCCCAGATGGCCCCCTCTTTGTTCATGCGGGTAGAGAAAATACCCATAATGATGACCGGGAAGAAAGAGGCTGCGGCCAACCCAAAGGCAAAGGCCACCACTTCGGCCACAAAACCGGGCGGGTTAATGCCAAAGTAGCCGGCTATTACCACAGCTGCCGTAGCAGCCAGGCGAGCCGCCACCAGCTCCTGCTTTTCGGAAATGCCTGTCATAATGGATTTTTTGAGCAAGTCGTGGGCAATGGACGTGGAGATTACCAGCAGCAGACCAGCCGCTGTGGAGAGTGCCGCCGCCAGCCCACCGGCCGCCACCAGAGCAATAACCCAGTTCGGCAGCCGCGCGATTTCGGGGTTAGCCAGCACCATAATGTCTTTGTCGATCATCAGCTCGTTGCGCTCTGGATCTTTTACGTACTGAATTACACCGTCCGCGTTTTTATCTTCCACGCCAATCAGACCGGTTTTCTGCCAGTTCCCTACCCATTGCGGCATAGAAGAAATGGGCTGATTGCTGGTGGTGCTGAGCATGTTGTACATCCCGAAGGCACCCACGGCAGGTGCTGTGGTGTACAGGATAGCGATAAAGAGCAAGGCGAAACCAGCAGAGCGACGCGCATCTTTTACACGTGGCACGGTAAAGAAACGTACAATTACGTGCGGCAAACCAGCTGTTCCCACCATCAGGGCAGCCGTTATAAAGAACACATCAATAGTGGCTTTGCTGCCGCTGGTGTAGGTCCCAAAACCAAGCTCGGTGAGCAGTCCGTCGAGCCGGTCGAGCAGGTAACCGTTGCCATCTGCCAGCTCACTGCCAAGGCCGATCTGCGGAAACGGGTTGCCGGTGAGCATGATGGAGATGAAGATGGCCGGCACCATGTAGGCAAAGATCAGGACGCAAAACTGGGCCACCTGGGTGTAGGTGATGCCTTTCATACCGCCCAAAACGGCATAAAAAAGCACGATAATCATTCCGATGATAACGCCTGTCTCTATCTCCACTTCCAGGAAGCGGGAAAACACAATGCCCACGCCTCGCATCTGCCCGGCCACGTAGGTAAAGGAGATGAAGATGGCGCAGATGACGGCCACCAGGCGCGCCGTTTTAGAGTAGTAGCGGTCGCCAACAAAATCGGGCACAGTGAACTTGCCGAACTTGCGCAGGTACGGGGCCAGCAGCAGGGCCAGCAGCACATAGCCACCCGTCCAGCCCATCAGGTACACCGAGCCGTCGTAGCCCATAAAGGAGATGAGGCCTGCCATGGAGATAAAGGAGGCCGCCGACATCCAGTCGGCGGCTGTGGCCAGCCCGTTGGCAAGCGGCGAGACGCCACCGCCGGCCACGTAAAACTCTTTCGTAGATCCGGCTCTGGACCAGATGGCGATACCGATGTAAATAGCAAATGTAATCCCGACGATAATATAGGTCCAGGTTAAGATTCCCATGGGTCTGTTCTGTTTCTTGTAGCGTTTAACAATTAATCTTCGTGCACGTCGAATTCGCGGTCGAGCCGGTTCATGAGCCACACGTACACAAAAATGATGAGCACAAAGGCGTAAATAGAACCCTGCTGTGCAAACCAGAACCCCAGCTTAAAACCTGCAAACCGGAACTGATTCAGCTCCTCGGTGAACAAAATGCCGCAGCCAAACGACACAAAAAACCAGATGCTCAGCAACATGATCAGGATCCGGACATTGCGCCGCCAGTATTCCTTCATTCTCGCTTTTTTACTTTCCATTATTTAGGTGCTAGGTGTTAGGTGTTAGAATTTATAAGGTGACGCAGCAGTAAATCGCTATCGAAGGGGAAGCGTTTTGTTACAACTATAGCTGCTTTGCCAGAAATCTAAAGGTAAGTATAGGCAGGTTTAGAGGAAAAGGAGATTTATGAGTATACAAATGCTAATTAGCTATAGCTACTTCAGAAACGAACTGCCCGAATGAGGGAAAATGCATCTGGCAAGGTTGCTCTGCTACTAAAGCCGGCAACTACTCTTTAAAACGTTTCCACTTGATCATCATGTACTTGTCGCCAAGCTCGGTTATCATCATGCCGGCGCCTTTCAGGTTGTCGCCCGACTGCATATGTGCCACCAGCTCGCTGTGGCTCAGCACTTTGTAAGAAGGGTGGTACTCTGTCTGCTCCGGTTGCTTTACTTTGTACTTGCGCACCCAATTCATAACCGATACATGGCTCACACCCAGAATACGCTCTATTTCGCGGTAGCTTACGCCTTCTATGTATAGCTGCAGCGCTTTTGTAACATAGTAGCTATCGATGTTTTTGCCCAGTTTGCTTACGGTAAAATAATAGCTGCACTTTTTGCAGCGGTACCGCTGCCTTTCGTTTATGATGCCACTTTTTACAACGTGTTGCGCTTCACAGCGAGGGCACAAAGGGTGTTTCATGGATGATCGGGGCTTCTTATACCTAACTTACATTTGTTAGCACAAACATATAGCAATTTAGCATATATATATTATTTTAGCGAAAAATATTTTAATAGTGCCTCCTCTAGTGGCGTTACGTGGCAAGCTGGGCAATTATTCTAATGGAAATGCCCTCCGGAGGTTTTGCCAGTTGGGGGCATGAGCACCCGCAAGGGGTGCGGCTACGAGGGGGGCTGTCCTATATCATATATCACATATCTATTACATATCCCGCACCGATAGGATAACTTCGTTGTATTTATCTGTCTCGTGCAGGAATCTCGCTATTTTCTTTCCTACGGCTTCGGGGGCAGACAATTCGCCACTTGCTTTGTACTGCCTGAACTTTTCCACAGCACTGAATTGCGTTGCGTTAGATTCCCTTATCTGCTCCTGCATGCCTGTGTCTACCACACCCGGAGAGAGCGAGAACACTTTTACTTTGGCATGGCGGGCCTCCTGCTCTTTCTGCACGGTGAGCGATAGCATGTCGAGGGCGGCTTTGGAGGCGCAGTAGCTGGCCCAGCCGTCTATCGGGTACTTGCCTGCTCCGGAACTGATGTTGACAACAACTTTAGGGCAGGGCTGCTTGTGGTACACCTGCAGGAAGGTGTTTATGAAGATGGCCGGCACCACCACGTTCACATCCATCACAAACTTGAAGAGGTCGTTCGGCAGTTGCTCCCCCACATAGCCGATATCGCCCAGCACCCCGGCATTATTGACCAGCACCAGCCGCTCCGCGTCTTTTAGCGGGGAGAAAATCTTGTGCAGGTTATGCGCCACTCCTTCCAGGTCCGAAAAATCGAGTGGCTGGAACCGGTAATTCGGGTGCTCGATGCTGTTTGTCCGGGATACCCCGATCACGTAGTTCGACTTATCTTTCAGAAGTTCTTCTGCTATGGCCTTGCCTATGCCTTTGCTGGCTCCGGTTATAATGTAGTAGTTCATGCTGCTAAGGGTCTTTGCCAAATTAAAAATTCGAAATTATAATACATTTGCGTCAACAACAGCCATAAAGGCATTTCTTATAAATATGCTAATTGCTGAGTTGGTTCCGACAGCTTTGCTAGGTTAAGGTCGGCAAAGTATAGATTACGAAGGTTCGTGCCTTGCAGATGCTCCGGCTACCTCTTTAGCCTGCATCCGGGTACACCAATAATACGAAACAGATGAGCAACAGCAAAGCCAGGGCTAGTAAAAATCCGGTAATGGCCGCATCCGTCGTGTAGAGCGTAGCAAGGATTGTTGCCATCGCAGCCATATGTGCGGAAGTAATGTAGCGGCTTTGAGTTGATCTGGCGTCTTTGTTTTGAAGAGCACGGTGCGCGGCCACCTCCAGCAGCAGATAGCCGCCCGCCAGCAAAAGCAGCAGCACGAGGTCTGGTAAGGCGGTGGCAATTGTTTTTAAAAGAACACAGGTATCCGGACGCGGGGCACAGGATTTTATAGGAAGATATGAGCAACAGTTGCTGTTTGACCCTTATTTGGGTGCAAGGCAGGATTTATTTTACGGCAGCCACACAAAGTTTATTCACGAAAATAGCCAGGATTCTGTCTCCAATATACCCCTATCTTGTAAAGGGGTTGAAGATAGCAGGTAGTATGGAAGCATCTGTAAAAAGACAGATCATGGGAGAAAAATTATTTCTGCGCCAGGGATTATATAAAAACAAAACAGGAGCCCCTGCCACAGCAAAAGCTCCTGTTTTCTTAATAGGCGAAAGCAGAAATATCGACTTCCTAACTTTTCAACTTTAAGCTTACAAAATATATTGGCTCAGGTCGCGGTTGCGAACCATGTCAGACAATCTTTCGAGTACCATTTCGCGGGTAACTAGGATTTTGGCGTTGGCACCGATCTTGTCCGGCACATCGAACAGGATGTCATTTAGCAGGCGGCTCATTACGGTGTGCAGTCTTCGGGCTCCAATGTTCTCCACCTCGGCGTTTACCTCAAAGGCGATGGAGGCAATCTCGTCCAGAGCTTCGTCTGCGAAGGAAAGTTCTACTTCTTCTGCGGCCAATAAAGCTTCGTACTGCTTCGTGAGTGCGTTTTTCGGGAACTTCAGGATCTGGTAGAAGTCGTCTTTGGTGAGGCTTTGCAGTTCCACCCGGATCGGGAAGCGACCCTGCAACTCCGGGATCAGGTCGGATGGCTTGGCCACGTGGAACGCACCGGCTGCTATAAACAAAATGTGGTCGGTGTTGATGATGCCGTATTTGGTGTTCACGGCGCTGCCTTCCACAATCGGGAGCAGGTCGCGCTGCACGCCTTCGCGGCTCACATCGGGGCCACCGCCTCCACCCTTTTTGCTGGAACTGGCCACCTTGTCGATCTCATCAATAAAGATCACGCCGGCGTTTTCTGCCTTAAAAATGGCCTCTTCCTTCACCTCATCCATATCGATGAGTTTAGACGCTTCTTCTTCCAGCAATATTTTGCGGGCTTCGGCGATGGTTACTTTGCGCTTCTTGGTTTTCTTGGGCATCATGCCGCTGATCATCTCCTGGATGTTCATCATAGAGGCTTCGTCCATGCCGGGGCCCATTACGCCCATACCTGGCAGGGCGCTCTGCTGCACCCTGATCTCGATCTTACGGTCTTCCAGCTCGCCATTACGAATTTTTTCTCTGAACTTCTCGCGGGTTCGCTCATTCAGCTCGTAATCGGTGTCGGGAATGGTGTTCGGGTCGGAGCTGAAGGAAACAGGCGCCGAGCCACGGCTCTGGATGGGCGGAATCAGGGCGTCCAGGATAATGTCTTCCACGGCTTCTGCCGCCTTCTGCTTCACCTCTTCTTTTTTGGCAGCCTTCACCATATTCACCGACTGCTCTACCAGGTCGCGCACCATGCTTTCCACATCGCGGCCCACGTAGCCAACTTCTGTAAACTTAGAGGCTTCTACTTTAGTAAAGGGGGCATCGGCAATTTTGGCCAGGCGGCGGGCAATTTCAGTTTTACCCACACCGGTCGCCCCGATCATGAGGATATTGTTGGGCACAATCTCGCGCCTGATGTTCTCGTCGGCATTCATTCTGCGCCAGCGGTTGCGGAGCGCTATGGCTACATTCCGCTTGGCATCTTTCTGACCTATGATATATTTATCCAGCTCCGTTACAATCTGGGCCGGGGTTAAGTTTTCTAATGCATCTAACATTTCAATAGTTATTAATTTGAAATCTCCTTTGTTTCTTTGCAGGCGCCTAAAACAGCCTGGCAAAGCTTTTCTAAAAACTGCGGCAACTCAGGCATTAAAAGCTGAGGAGGTTGCTGCTTTATCTGTTAAAAGAACGTATCTGCAAGCATTTCTAATCTGGAATTTCTAATTTTTAATTCAGCGAAGCCCCTCAGCTGCTCTTCCGCTTCAGAAATGTACTCGTATTGGTACTTACGGTAATATAATGGCTCCCGCCGGACGGATGGAAAAAGGCCGCCCCATAATTGAGTTCAAAAGACCGGACCCGCAACATCGCACCCAGCGAAAGGCCGGCGCCACCGGAAGCCGTATCGAGCCGGAGTTCCTTGCGGCGCAGGTGGTTATATCCCGCCCTTATCTGAAAGTTCTTGCTGAACACGAACTCTGCGCCAGCCACAAAATGGCGGGCAATCTTATCGCCCAGCTTTTTTTCTTCTTTTATCTCTTCGCCGTTCGCATCCAGGGGGCCTCTTTGGTTTGGGTCGAGGTACACAATATCGAACTGGTAGAGGCGGTGCGCCGTGAGCGACAGCCGCACCGGCATGTGCTCGGGCTTGTAGCTCAGTCCCAGCTGCGCATCGAAAGGCATGGGCTGCCGCTCCCCCCCGTCAAAAGGTTTTACCTGATAGCCGATGTTCTTAAATGCCAGCCCTACGGTGAGGTCCTCCTCGGGGTGTTTAAACGTGCCGCCCACATCGGCCAGCAGGCCCACCGCTTTATCGCCGGCCATACTTGATACCGCCATTTTTAGGGTGGCTCCAATGGTAAAGGCCTCTGTTTGCCGGGCATGGCTCAGGCTAAAGGTATAATCGTTTACGCTGAACGTGCCCAGTTCCATGCCGTTGGCATCGCGGCGGATAAAGTCGCCGTAGTTGATGTAGTTCAGACCGACGGCATAGCGCCCGAACCGCTCGCTGTTGAAGGCATAGGCCAGATTGCTGTGGGTGATGTCGGCCAGGTAGCCGGTGTAGCTCAGCGAGAGTTGGTTGTCCATTTCCGACTGGAGCAAGCCCGGGTTAGAGGCCACCATGTTCACATCGTGGCTCCAGGAACTAACGTTAACGCCGCCCATCGCTGCCAGCTTTGCATTAGTAGGCAACTCCAGAAACGAAAAGCTCCGCTGCCCCCCGATCTGCGCCTCCGCCCCCAGTACAAAGCCAATGAGCATAGCTACACACGCACTTACTTTTTTTATCATGCTCTCAAGATAAGCAGCTTCTTATTAATTGTTAAATGGCTGAATGGCTAAATTGTTGATCGGAAATCGTTTAGCGCTTCAAAATTCTTTCGCCGAACGCCTTTTGCCACTGTGCCGAAAAAGCCCTGAGGGTTTGGATTCGACTCCAGAATTCAAAATGCCTGAAGCAACCATTGAACAAGCAGCAACAACCAAATTATTCTAATGAAAAAGGCCCTCCGGAGGCGTTGCTGCTGCTGCTGCTATTTCTGTCAGAATAAGGATTTACAGGATGCCCCCATCGTGCACCTCAGCTTTTCAACAATAACCTAAGCATTCAACCATTTAACACCTAACAACCAGCAACCAAATTATTCTAATGAAAATGGCCCTCCTGAGGCGCTGCTGCTGGCTCCGAAATACTTCCTTAGAAGCAATTCCAGGAATTAGCTTCGGGCACAGTGTCAGAACGTCGTAAACCGTGTTTTCTGATATTGAGTATAAAATGCCGCACAAAGCATCGGCTCCGCATTACTCTGCAGCAGCTTTCTCTTCCGTTACCGTCAGTTTGAGCGGGTGCTTTACTTTCTCTTTCAGCAAGGCCAGTTGTACCACTTCGTCCACTCTGTCTACGTAGTGTATCTTCAGGCCTTTGATGTAGTTCTCCGGAATCTCGTTTATGTCTTTGCGGTTTTTCTGGCAAAGGATTACATCAGAGATCCCGGCACGGCGTGCGGCCAGTATCTTTTCTTTTATGCCCCCAACCGGCAGCACCTTGCCCCGAAGTGTGATCTCGCCGGTCATGGCCAGGCGCGAGCGCACTTTGCGCTGCGTAAACACCGAGGCGATAGACGTAAAGATGGCAATACCCGCCGACGGCCCGTCTTTCGGAACGGCACCCTCCGGAAAGTGAATGTGCAGGTCGTACTGGTCGAACAGGCGGTAATCGATCTCCAGCAGGTCGGCGTGCGCCTTCAGGTAAGAAATGGCCGTCATCGCCGATTCTTTCATCACATCGCCCAGTTGCCCCGACAGCGTCAGTTTTCCTTTGCCTTTGCTCAGGATAGATTCGATAAACAGGATGTCGCCGCCCACTGAGGTCCAGGCCAGGCCTGTCACAACACCGGCTGTATCAATATCCTGGTAAATCTCTTTGTCGAAAATCTCTGACCCCATGATCTTCACCACATCCTCGGGCTTTATAGAAGGCGTGAATTCTTCTTCCATGGCCTTGAGCTTGGCGGTGTTCCGGATCAGCTGGCCCAGCTTTCGCTCCAGGTTCCGCACGCCAGACTCACGGGTATAGTCTTCAATCACTTTCTGGATAGTGGCCTTCGACAGTTTCACATCTTCTTCCAGCAGCCCGTGCTCCTTTATCTGTTTGGGCACCAGGTGGCGTTTGGCAATCTCTGTTTTCTCTTCCAGCGTGTAGCCCGTAAGCTCGATTATCTCCATCCGGTCGCGCAGGGCGGGCTGAATGGTATCGAGGGAGTTGGCGGTGGCAATAAAGAGCACTTTGGAGAGGTCGTACTCCACATCCAGGTAATTGTCCAGGAAGGTATGGTTCTGCTCCGGGTCCAGCACCTCGAGCAGGGCCGAAGAGGGGTCGCCACGGAAATCAGAAGCCAGTTTATCGATTTCATCCAGGATGATGACAGGGTTGGAAGAGCCGATTTTTTTGATCTGGTTGATGATCTTACCCGGCATGGCACCCACATAAGTGCGGCGGTGCCCCCGGATCTCAGCCTCATCGCGCACGCCTCCCAATGACATCCTGACATACTCACGCCCCAGGGCCTTGGCCACCGATCGCCCCAGCGAGGTTTTACCCACGCCCGGAGGTCCGTAGAGGCACAGGATCGGGGCTTTCATGTCCTGCTTCAGCTTCAGCACGGCCAGGTATTCTATAATCCGGTCCTTCACCTTCTCGAGGCCGTAGTGGTCGGCGTCCAGAATTTTTTTGGTGCGCTTCAGGTTAAAGTTGTCTTTGGTGTATTCGTTCCAGGGCAGGTCCAGCAGGAACTCCAGGTAATTTACCGCCACCGGATACTCGGCCGCCTGCGGGTTTACGCGCGCCAGCCGCTCTATCTCTTTGCTGAAGTGCTTGGCTACTGGCTCGGGCCATTTCTTTTTGGCGGCCCGCTCCCGGAAGCGGGCAATCTCTTGGTCGGGGCCCTCCTGCCCCAGTTCATCCTGCAGCACCTTTATCTGCTGGCGCAGAAAATAGTCGCGCTGCTGTTGGTCTATGTCGGTGTGTACTTTGGTGTGGATCTCCTGTTTGAGCTCCAGCAACTGTATTTCGCGCAGCATCAGCTCCAGCAGGTGGGTGCCCCGCTCTGCGCCATCGTTCACCTCCAGCAGCTGCTGCTTCTGGGCCACCTCCACGTTCAGGTTCGAGGAGAGGAAGTGCGTCAGAAAACTGGGGCTGTCGATGTTGTCGAGGGCTACCTGCGCCTCCTGCGGAATTTCAGGGCTGAGTTTCAGCATTTTAGCGGCCGCGTCTTTGAGCGACTGCACCAGCGCCTTAATCTCTTTGCTTTTTTTGTTCGGGAATGTTTCGGTGCAATAGCTGATGCGGGCCTGCAGAAAAGGGTCTTCCTGCGTGATCTCCTCTACTTTAAAGCGGCTCTGCCCCTGTATAATAATAGTGGTGTTGCCATCGGGCAGCACCAGCATTTTAAGTATTTTGGCCACCGTGCCCACCTCAAAGAGATCTTCGGGAGAGGGCTCGTCGCTGGTCATGTTCTTTTGGGCCACAACACCAATGGTCTTGTCACCTTTGTGGGCCTTGCGCACCAGCCGTACCGATTTTTTGCGGCTCACTGTAATAGGCAGCACCACCCCAGGAAACAGCACGGTATTCCGGACGGCCAGGATTGGCAGCTCATCAGGCAGATCGTCGGTAGACATGTTTTCGTCCGGATCCAGGGTGATAATCGGAATCATGTCATCATTATCGTCTACATTGATCTCGCTCATCAAAAGCTGGTGTAAAAAGTTGTTTGCGTTATAGGTCATAAGTCTGATTAGTGCCAATTTGACAGAAATGAAGCAGCAGGAAGCTTTATTTCTTAGTAGTACGTGTATAGTCAAGAGCTGTGCCAGGCACACCATCTCTTTCTTTTTGTCTTGAAAAGCTGCTATCAGCCAGCCGTTATGCAAAAATAAAAAGCTCCCGACCGTCTTTTGTTTCTGAATTTATTGCTTAAAACAATATCTTTGAGCTGATAGCAAATTTACTCGGGTTAATGAGGTTCAACTCCCTTTTTGGGCTCTTTTTGTGTTTTTTTCTGTTGCCATTTCTCAGCACCGGCCAGTACAAGCATGTCCCGTTAGATTCAGCCCGGATAAAAACCCAGCGAAATGCGCCCGCTGCCAGCTTCCAGCTGCAATTTCCCAATATTAATGTAATCCCGTACTACAGCGACCGTAAATTATTGTCGACCATTCAGAAGCTGGAGAGGCGAAAGCAGTATGATCAGGTGCTCCCTCTGCTCGAAAAGTACGTCGGCAATTTCGGCATCGAGAATTTTTACAAAGACACGAACCTGCTCTGGCGGCTGGGCCAGCTCTACGAACGCCAGCAACAGCAGGAAAAGGCCATTTCGCTGTACCGGCTGGTGCTGAAGCACCACCGCTCCGACGCCCGGCGTGTGCAGTCTTACTACGACTCGCTGGAACAGAACACCAGGGACTACTACGTGCCGCTTAATTATTACTACGAGCTGGTGGAGTACCGCAAAAAGATAACTACGTTTAAGCCGCCAAAAGGTGTTTACCTGAACATGGGCAACGCCATCAACTCGCCTTACGAAGATTACGGGCCTGCCCTTAGCCGCGACAAGGAGCTGCTGATTTTCACCTCTAAGCGCAAATTTAAGGGAATTAACAGTAAGCCAAACGAAGATTTGTTTTATTCTAACCAGGTAAACGGCTACTGGCAGGAGGCAAAGGCATTTGGGAAACCCATCAACAGCATTTACAACGAGGGCTCTGCCTGCATCAGCCGCGACGGCAAAACCATGTACTTTGCCCGCTGCGAAGCCCCCGACGGCTACGGCAACTGCGACCTCTACTCGGCCCAGCTGCAACCCGACGGCACCTGGGGCCAGATCAAAAACCTTGGCCCGCAGGTGAACAGCTACGCCTGGGACTCGCAGCCCAGCCTATCGCCTACCGAAGACACCCTGTACTTTGCCTCCGACAGGCTGGGCGGTTTTGGCCTTTCTGATATTTACTTTACGCACAAGCGCAAAAACGGCGACTGGGCTCCGGCCAAAAACATGGGTCCTGTCATTAACACCCGCGAGAGTGAGGTCAGCCCTTTTTTCCACCCGCTTTACCAGGTACTGTATTTCAGCTCGCGCGGCCAGCTATTTAATTTTGGCGACTTCGATATTTACAAAACCTATAAAGTGAACGGCAGATGGCAGGAGCCGCTTAACATTGGTCCGCTGGTAAATGGCAAAGGCAGCGAGTACTATTTCACCATCGATACCGACTCTAAAAACCTCTACTACGCCCGCTCCGAAGCCGACGACATCGAGAACCTGGACCTGTTCTCGTTTCCGCTGCCCATGGAGGCGCACCCGCTTGCCGTTACCAAAGTAGAAGGCACGCTGGTAGACTCTGTTACCCAGAAACCGCTTTCGGGCGTTATCTCCATCATCGACCTGGACAACGGCATCGAGATATCATCTAAATACATCCGGCCTGACGGCTCGTTTGAGTTCAGCCTGATCGACAACTCTCGCTATATGCTCATCATCCAGAGCTCCGACTTTTTCACTATCGAGCGGGAACTGTCGCTGCAGAACGACACCTCGCTGCAGGTTATGACCACGCTGATAGACTACAACATCCCGATGGTTTTTGAGAACATCGAGTTCGACCCGATGGAGTCGGACATCAAACCGGAGATGGAGCCTATCCTGGATGAAGTGGCATATTTCCTGATAGACCACCCCACCTACCTCCTCGAAATATCCGGGCACACCGATAGTGCCGGCAACCCTGATTTTAACCAGGAGCTTTCGCAGGACAGGGCCAACGCCATCCGGCGGTACATTGAGCAGAAGGTGAACCTGGACGAGGGCCGCGTGATTGCCATAGGGTACGGCAGCAGCAAACCGCTGCGCGAAGAGAAAACAGAGGAAGACAAACGGATAAACCGCCGCGTGGAGTTCCGTGTAGAAAAACCAGACACGCCAAAGAAATAAAACTTTTTGTGGAAACAGTTTTCGCTATACTCTTACAACTGCTCACGCGGCCATTAATCTGCCTTTCCTGAAGCTCAGCCCTCTTGCGCTCCACCACCGGCACATAGATGGGGAGCAATTATTCTAACCCAAGTTGTGCGGTAGATAGCCTTTCTGACTATGTCCCCTTGTCCTCCTGAAAGGATCTTGTGGGCGAGAGCCTAAGGCAATGGCCACTGGCCTGGGGTTAAGTTAGCATAGCCACTTGTTAAGACTTGATAGCAGAAGCAGCTTGTTTCATGGCCCGTGTCTTTGTTCTTTTTGTCTTGATACAAAAAGAACAAAAAAAATCAAGACGATTTTGTTTGTCGGGGGCCCCTACCCCCACTCGCTGAACGCTCAAACAAAAAATCGTCATTAGGTGCACCTGGCAACAGTATCTGACTCGTAGTTACCAGCCGCACCACATTATTTAGGGCTGCTACCGCACAACTTGGATTATTCAAATAAAAAAGGCCCTCCAGAGGCCTTTTTTACTGCTGATGCTGATGCTGCTCCTGCTGCAGGCATCTGCTATATATATTATAGTTATTTATTGCGCTTCATAGCTTTTTCGAGCTCCTCGTAGTTGGTCAGGTCCAGGCGCAGCGGGGTAATAGACACATAGCCGTGCTCCATGGCATGCCGGTCGGTGCCTTCTTCGGTACCCTCTACCGGAATTACGGTAAACCAGAAATGCTCGCGGCCCATGGGGTCGGTGCCCGGCACCACCTTGCCGTCGTAGTGCCTGAGCGACTGGCGCGTCCATTGCAAACCCTTGGCGTGGATGGGGATGTTCACGTTGAGCAGGGTCAGGTCGTTCTGGGGCAGCAGCAGTTCCAGGCTCTCCCGCACAAAGGGCTTTATCAGTTCAAAATCAGGCTCGTCGCGCGTGACAGGCGTGCTGAAAGCGATGCCCCTGGTGCCGAACAGGGCCGCCTGCTTGGCCGCTGCCAGTGTGCCCGAATGCCAGGCCGAGTTCCCCAGGTTGGTGCCCAGGTTAATGCCCGACAGCACGATATCTACCTGCTGCTCCCAATGGAAAAGCCCCATGGCCACACAGTCGGCCGGTGTGCCGTTTACACGGTAGGCCTCAAAATTACCGATGGGCGTTGGCTTGTAAGAGAGTGGCCGCGTGGCCGTAATGGCGTGCCCCATAGAAGATTGCTCCACATCGGGTGCCACGATACGCACATCGCCAAACTCAACTGCGACTTCGGCCAGCGCCAGTATGCCCGGGCTGTAAATGCCGTCGTCGTTTGCAATTAATATTCGCATAATTCTTTCTTTTAATTAAAAAGTTGTTTTCAGATAACTTCCCTCTTCGCTTGTTCGTTATGTGTGAGCGAGTTAATCCTTAATAGATACTGCTGTATGCCTGTACGTGTTACCTTATTGCATAATCCCGAAGCCGGATTTGAGCAGTATACCCCCGAAGAGCTGATAAAAGAGCTGAAGAAAAAAGGCTACGACGTAAACTACGCCTCCATCAAAGAAGACGATTACGAAGATTATCTCCACGACCCGGGCGATCTGCTGGTAGTGGCAGGCGGAGATGGAACCGTGCAGAAGATAGCCACCCTCCTGACAGGCCGTAAAGTCCCCATCGGGTTGCTGCCCTTGGGCACCGCCAACAACATTGCCGCCACCTTAGGCATTAAGGGCGAGCCTGCAGAAATTATAGCCAGCTGGAATCTGAACATAAAAAAGCCTTTTGATGTAGGTGTTTTAGAGACATCGAAAGGCAAAAAGCAGTTTATTGAGGCAGTAGGGCTGGGCATTTTTCCGGAGCTTATTAAGAAACGGGAAAATGACGAGGAAGAGTTTAATAGCCGCGAAGAGGAACTGCAGGATGCCCTGGAGCACCAGCAGGAGATCCTAAAGAAAGCAACTCCGTTCAGAGCCACCATTCAGCTGGATGAGCAGCAACTGGAAGGCGACTACCTGCTGGTAGAGATCATGAACATAAAGTATACCGGCCCCAACATGGACCTGGCCCCCAAGGCCGACCCGGGAGATGGCTGGCTGGATGTGGTGCTGGTAAAAGAGCAGGAGCGAAAAAAATTCTCCTCTTACCTGAAAGCCTGCCTCCGTGGCGACAAAAACCTGGACCAGTTCGAAGTCTATCGTGCCAAACAGATCGAAATAACCAGCGACTGCAAGCGCTTCCACATAGATGATGATACCCAGAAGAATAATAAGGAAACGAAACTGAAGCTCGGGCTGGTGCCGCAGGGGCTGGAGTTTTTGTTAATGCAGGAGTAGGCGGCAGCTGGAGATAAGGCGAATTATTCCAATCAAAACAGCCCTCCCGAAGCATTTCTACTGCTGCTGCCAGAGCAGACAGCACAACCTTCCGGACAGCCACCTGCGCAGCAGCATGCGCTACAGATCCACCTTCTTCTCCCGGTCGTATTGCTGGAAGAGCAGGCTGTTGGTTTTGCCTTTGGAATTGATGTTGACAATGTTCATCTGGTCATCAAACAACTCCATCAGCACGGTGTTGTGCACAAGCAGGGGGCGTCTGGCATCTGGCACCGGCACCTCCACATAGGCCCACACCGCATCGGTTTCTGCTTCGGAACCTAAAAAATGCTGCTGCAGCGGTTTTCCTTTTTCCTGCTCAAACACCAGGTGCCGCCGCAGATAGGCCTGCAGGAGCTGCTGTACCTGCTCCGAATTGCTGTACACAACTTTGGCTTTCGATTTTCGGGAGAGAGCCTCCTCCAGGTCATCCATAAATACCTTTATGGCTACTTCCAGGCGCTGCGTTTTGGGGTTGTACCGGATGTCGGTAATGCTGGCATGGTAGTCGTGCGCCACTCCCTCAATACTCAGCAGGAACAGGCCGCACAGAAAAAGCAGCGGGGCAAAACGCTTCATACTTATTTATCGCCGGGGGGCAGGTCTGCCATCACGCGCCGGGCCATGCCGGGCATGGTGTCGCTCACGATGCGCTGCACATCGTTTATGTTAGATTCGTAAGGCACATTTACCTTATTGCCTGAAATTAGCTTTCCGGTACTGTCGTAAATCGAATAGTGCACCAGAAAATCGCGCTGGTAGTTTTGCGCCGCCCTGTCGAGGCAGTTCTCGTAAATTGTTTTTACCTCAAACTGATTGATGAACACATAATAGTCGATGTCGTACTGGCTGTTGTAGCGATCGAAAAAGGATGGGTCCTTTACGGCAACACCATAGTGCTTATTCGGATTCTTGGCTACGGGCACGGGCCCGGCATCCTTGTTGGTAATCTTCTCCTTCTGCCGCTTCAGCCAGTCCGTAGCCGACCCCTTCTCATTTGCCTGCACCACCGGCTGCCGGTTGTACTTCGACTGTTTATTATCCTGGTAGCTATAGTGGAAAGATTTGTAGATGCTGCTCAACTCGTTTACACTGTCGCGGTACACATCACCCAGCAGGTGAATGGTTTCGTACTCACGGCTGGCCAGCATGGCATCGAGGCGGTTCCGGAACGCATACCGGATGTTGGGGCGCGGAATACGAGAGTGCTGGGCAATCTCATCGTCGGCATCTGAAAAATACAGGTAGGGATCAAAGGGAATGACCATGATCCGGCTCTTTGTTTTGTTGGCTGCCGGGGCCGGAGAGGCCGAGGCGGTGGTGCTGCCGGCTCCGGTAGTATACTGCCCCGTGGTGCGGCCGCTTGCCACTGGTGCTGCTGCCGGTTGTGCGGCGGCTGCGCCGGTTGCAGCCTTTTTATGCGAGGCAGCTCCGGTAGAAGTCAGGTAGAGCGTCTGCCCGATCTGCAGTTTATGGTCGTTCCATTGCTGGAGCGAGTCCAATGGTACGTTAAACCGCCTGGAGAGGCTGTAGTAGGTATCGCCCTGCTGCACAATGTATACACTGTCTGATACGGCAGCTTGTGGAGGCACTTTTTCAGAGGGCCGGGCTGCGGGGGCAGCTTCGGAACCGGTAGATACAAAAACTAAAAAAGAAAAGAAAAACAGGGCAAAAACGGCAATAGCTCTCATCAGGAATCTTTTATTAGAAGATCATCTTAAACACATCATTAAAGATAGCAAAAGCCATTAAGCCGAGCAAGAGGACCATGCCCACCTTCTGGGCATTCTCCAAAAAGTTATCGGAAGGCTTACGTCCTGAAATGATTTCGTAGGTCAGGAAGGCAACGTGCCCGCCATCAAGCGCCGGTATCGGCAGGAAGTTCATAAAGGCGAGTACCATAGAGAGCATGCCTACGATAGACCAGAATTTGTACCAGTTAAACGTATCGCCGAAGATCTGTGCAATGCCGATCGGGCCGCTCAGCGATTTAGAGGCCGATACCTCTCCTCTGAATATTTTGCCAAAGCCTTTCAGGTTGGCCGTGATCACGCCAAATGCCTGGTTGGTACCGGCCGGAATGGCTTCGCCGAGGCTATAGTCGCGGGTGGCGTATTCCAGCAGCGGCTTATGGTAAAAACCGAGTGTGCCGTCTTCGTTTACCTGGGCGGTCAGGGGCTGCAGTTTGCCTTCGCGCTCCACCTCTATCGGTACTTTCTTGCCAGCATTTTTCTTCAGCGCCTCCTGCAGTTCGTTAAAGAAGGTTACTGGCTCGCCTGCCACTTTCCTGAACACATCGCCTTTCTGGAGACCAGCCTTAGACGCAGCACTGTTTGCGATCACCTCGCCTACCTCAAAAGGCACCCGCGGCTGCACAAACAGCATGCGCTCTTTGTTGTCGGCTACACGGTCCATCAGGTCGGCCGGCACTTTCAGGTCTATCTGCTGCCCGTTGCGGTCTACGGTGTAGTAGGCATCGCGGCCCAGGAGCATGTCCATCGAGTACACGTCCTCGAACTTCTCGAGTTCTTTCCCGTTCACGGCCACAATCTTATCGCCGGTCTGGAATCCAATTTCCTGTCCGATCTCGTTGGCTACCACACCGTATTTAGCCTGCGAGGCGGGCAGGTAGCTCTCGCCGTAGTTGTAGGTGAGGGCAATGTAGATAACAATACCAGTAATAACGTTCACGATTATGCCGCCCATCATCACGATCAGGCGCTGCCAGGCCGGCTTGGCCCGGAACTCCCAGGGCTGCGGCTCCTGCTTCAGCGTCTCGGTGTCCAAAGACTCATCCACCATGCCCGATATTTTCACGAAGCCGCCCAGGGGGATCAGCCCGAGCATGTACTCTGTCTCGCCTATTTTCTTGCTTAAGACTTTTGGGGGGAAACCGATGGCATATTTCTCAACGCGCATTCCGAACCATTTAGCAGTCAGCATGTGGCCCAACTCGTGCAGACCAACCAGAATTGTCAAGCCCAAGATGAGCTGGCCTGCCATTATTAAAATATCCATTGATTGAATTTAAAAATTATGCTTTTTTTGATGCTACAGCAGAAATCCTGCCTAATTCTGTTTTTATTTTTACGCTTTGCCCACCTGTTCCAGCGAACGCGCACGGGCTTCCTGGTCGGTCAGGACGTAATCCTCCAGAGATGGATTCGCAATATACGCAACTTTTGCCATACAGCTTTCTATGATATCAGACATCTCCAGAAACCCGACTTCGTCGTGCAGAAAAGCGTTTACAGCCACTTCGTTGGCGGCGTTAAGGATGCAGGGCATGTTGCCGCCCTGTTCCATGGCTTTGTAAGCCAGCTGCAGGTTGCGGAAGCTGCCAAGGTCGGGCTGCTCGAAGGTGAGCTGGGGGTAGTTCAGGAAATTGAAACGCGGGAAGTCCGATTTTAGTCTCTGCGGATAAGCGAGCGCGTAGAGGATGGGCAGTTTCATGTCGGGCAGACCAAGCTGGGCTTTGATCGAGCCATCCTGGAACTGCACCAGCGAATGCACGATAGACTGCGGATGTACCACCACCTCTATCTGATCGTGGCGGAGCCCGAAAAGCCATTTGGCCTCTATCACCTCCAGCCCTTTGTTCATGAGCGAAGCCGAGTCGATGGTGATCTTGGCGCCCATGTCCCAGTTCGGATGCTTCAGGGCTTGGGCCTTGGTCACGGTTTTTAGGTAGGTCGCATCTTTTCCACGGAAAGGCCCACCGGAGGCTGTCAGAATGATCTTCTCGATGGGGTTATGGAATTCGCCGGCCAGGCACTGAAAAATAGCGCTGTGCTCCGAATCGACGGGGTAAATGTTCACGCCCTTCTGCCGCGCCAGGTCCGTGATCAGCTGCCCGGCCACCACCAGCGTCTCTTTGTTGGCCAGCGCGATCTCCTTGCCTGCCTGTATGGCCCTGATGGTAGGCTGCAAACCGGCATAGCCCACCATGGCGGTAAGCACCATGTCTACGGTGCCCATTTCCACCACCGAGTTCAGGGCGTTGGCGCCGGCATACACTTTTACGTCCTCCTGCTTCAGCGCCTCGCGCACCTTCTCGTAATGGGCTTCGTTGGCAATTACAAGGGCGTTTGGTTTAAAGGCCAGGGCTTGCGCTATCAGCAGGTCGGCGTTGTTGTGGGCCGTAATCACTTCCAGC
Organism: Pontibacter beigongshangensis; assembly: GCF_014332515.1. GTDB lineage: Bacteria > Bacteroidota > Bacteroidia > Cytophagales > Hymenobacteraceae > Pontibacter > Pontibacter beigongshangensis. The sequence continues at coordinate 121,924 of NZ_VFSD01000002.1, forward strand.
TCGAAGCTGTCGGGGTTTGCCGCTATCACCTCCAGCGCCTGCGTGCCGATGGAGCCGGTAGAACCCAGAATAGCTATTCTTTTTCTCAAAATGTGTTTCTCAAATAGTGTAATACTGTCAGAACCTTAATTGGAAGGATTGACTTGATTTACTTGATTTTTTGCGTCACTTACTTCTCTTCTTACCCTCGCCACCGGACACGCCATTACAAATTATTCGAATGAAAAAGGCCTTCCGGAGGCTAAAAAAGACACAGGACACTGGATGTAAGACCCAAGGCTCCTTTATAGTGAAAAGTCGATTGGTGTTTCCCAGTTCAGCCTCAATCTTCCAGATTAACCATTAAACTATAAAGCAACTCAGCAATCAACAACTAACTAACAAACAACAACCAGCAATTATTCGAATGAAAATGGCCCTCCGGAGGCCTTGCTGCCGTTGCGTATCTACTTCTCCACATGCTCTATACTTTCCCGCTTCTTCGCCACACGATCAGCCTTCAGCAGGTAGTTTCCTACAGTAGAGGCCACAGCTACCAGAATATAGATGATGACGAACCACTTAAACGTTTTCTTCCGGTTAACTTTATTTTTCAAGAAAGGATAGAAAAGAAAGTAAAGCACCGCTCCCCCCACAAATACCAAGCTTATGACCTTCAGCATACCCTTATCGCTTTATCTGTAAACTGCCAGCAATCCATCGGCCAATGCCCTGTCGTTGCTGAGGCGGGGCACTTTGTTCTGTCCGCCCAGTTTGCCCTGCGAGCGCATGTAATCGCGAAAGGCGCCGGTAGGCAAAGAGGTAACCTTCAGATCGGCTAAAATGTTTCCGGTTATCAGGTCGTCGTAATACGTATTGAGCCGCTGCATCTGCCTGTTCAGCTCCTGCTCGAAACCTTTCAGGTCGTGCGGCGGGCGGGCAAACTCCACCAGCCACTCGTGGTACGACTCGCCCTCGTTCTGGCTCACATAGGGTGCCACCGTAAACTCGAACAGCTCTACTTCTTTGTACTTGCCGATGGTGAGCTGCATGGCTTTTTCTACTTCCTCACCGATTACGTGCTCGCCGAACGCCGAAATAAAGTGCTTGATGCGGCCACTCACAATGACCTTGTAAGGCTTCAGGGAAGTGAACTTTACGGTGTCGCCAATGGAGTAGCCCCACAAACCGGCGTTGCTGCTCACGACCAACGCATAGTTCACGCCCAGTTCCACCTCGCCAATGGTGAGGCGCGTGGGGTTCTCGCTGAAGTACTCGTCTGTGGGGATAAATTCGTAGAAAATGCCGCTGTTGAGCAGCAGCAGCAGCCCTTTGTCGTGCTGCTCGTTCTGGAAAGCGAAAAAGCCTTCGGATGCCGGAAACAGCTCAATAGAATCTACCTGCTTGCCGATCGACTCCATCAGCTTGGGCCGGTAGGGCTCAAAGTTTACGCCGCCGTACACAAAAAGGGAGAAATCCGGGAAGATGTCCTTTATCTGCTTGCCAGTGCGCTTCATCAGCTTGTCGAAATACATCTGCACCCAGGGCGGAATGCCCGAGATGAGCGTCATGCGCTGGTCGATGGTTTCGTCTATGATTTTGTCGAGCTTGGTTTCCCAATCTTCGATGCAGTTGGTGTCGTAGCTCGGCATCTGGTTGGTGCGCAGGTAGCCGGGCACGTGGTGGTTCGATATGCCCGACAAGCGGCCGGTTTTGATGCCGCCCACCTCTTCCAGCACCGGGCTCCCCGACAAAAACATCATCTTCCCGTTCAGGAACTCCGATTTACCGGTTTCGTGGATGTAGGCCAGCAAAGCGTCGCGGGCGCCGTTGATGTGGTTGGAGATGGAATCGTGGGTGATCGGGATGTATTTAGTGCCGGAGGTGGTGCCGGAGGTTTTGGCCAGGTACAGTGGCTTTCCGGGCCAAAGCACGTCCTTCTCCCCTTCCTTTACGCGGTTGAAGTAGCTTTTCAGGCCCTCATAATCCCGCACAGGCACGGCTTTTACATAATCGGCGTGCGACTTTATGCCAGCAAACCCATGCTCGCGGCCAAAGGCGGTGGACTGGGCTTTGGCCAGAATATGATCAAATACAGCTTTCTGGGCCTCAGCCGGGTTTTGAATCCATTGCTGATGCTTTTTGTGTATGTACGCTGCGAAAGCCTTACTTAACCATGCTTTTACACCCATATAGATTATGTTAGTCCTGATGTAAAGATAGGTAGTTAAAGCCTAATGGCATAAAAGGCCGGAAAGAAATTCGGGAAAGTACACCTTTTCTTTCTATTCCGGATTAAATTTCATAACCTTTACTTTTAAACAAAGTTATACAGTTTATAAAAACCAATCTAAAATTATGAAAGCACACAAAGCATCGGCCAAATGGAACAAAGGCCTGAAAGATGGCAATGGCCAGGTAAAAACAGGCAACGGCACCGTAGAGGCTAACTATTCGTTTAACACCCGCTTCGGCGACAGCACCGATGGCACCACTCCCGAGGAGCTTATCGGGGCGGCCCATGCCGGCTGCTTCTCCATGTTCCTGAGCGCGCTGGCAGGTAACAAAGGCCTGAGCCCGGAGTATGTCAGCACCGACGCCAAGGTTTTTCTGGGCGAGAAAGACGGCGGCCCGCACATCATGAAGATTGAGCTGACCACGGAGGCGAGCATTCCGGGCATTTCAGAAGAAGATTTTCAGCAGCTTGCTGAGGAGGCCAAACAGAACTGCCCTATTTCTAAAGTGCTGGCTTCTGTGCCCGAGATGACGCTGCAGGCTACTTTAAAAGCGTAAAATTGCTATATTGCGTCGAAAACAGCGACCTTCGCTGATGTTCCACCTTATCGCTCTTATATGTCGCCAACCAGCAGTAATGCCAGATCATCCTTAATCGTGCAGCTAAGCCCAACCCGGAATGCCTTGCTTTCCTTTATGGTTCAGTTTACACTCGCACTTTCCTGGTTGGGTTGGGCTGTATACATACTGGCTCAGAAAGATCCTTTTAGTGAGCAAACGCTGCTGTATTACATCTTTTTATTTGCGGCACTTTCGTTTCTGGTGTATGTCGTGCTTCAGAACACATCGGTGTTCGGTGTGCAGTCTTATATCGAGGTTACGCCCGAGTACATCGTGCACAAAGAGGGGGTTTTCCGTAAAAAAGAGATGGCGATCATTCCGGAAATCAAGGCGGTACAGATTGCCCGCCGCTCTATGCTGATACAGGAACGCAACGGCTCCGAACTGCTCCTGAACCTGCGGCAGGTCCGTAAAAAGCGGGATGTTATCCGTTTAAAAGACAAAATACAGGAGTTGGCCGCGCAACACAATTTTGAGATGAGCACCCTGGATACCACGAAGTAGGCGCGAGTGCTTTGTCAAATTAGAAATTATTGCAGCCTCTGACTCTCCCAGGAATCAGAGGCTGTTTTTTTTTGCCTGAATCAGGATTTGCAGGATGTTCCGGAAATTATTCTAATGAAAATAACCTTTCAGAGGTATTTGCTGGATGTTTTGTCTGAATCAGAATTTACAGCATGTAAGAATGTAAAGCATAATTCTTCTTGCATAAAGTAAGTTAAGCACAAAATTAAGTTCTGGCATTCTGAACATTCTCTGATTCTGATTCAGACAAAAAGCTGGAACCTTGAAGAAGTGCTTTTTTACTTCTCCGAAGCAAGGATAGTCAGAGACCACCTGAAATAAAAAGTGCGTAGTCAGAAACTACGCACAGCGGCTTTTAAATCAAATGTTCCACAAACAGCAACTAACAATCAACAATTATTCTAATGGAAATGGACCTCCGAAAGGTTCTGCTGCTGCTGCCCCTCATCCATTTCTAATTTTGAATTTGGCGCAGCGCGCCTTCTACCCCGCTTTCGATTTGAACTTCTTCTGAAGTTCCTGTATACTGGCTTTGAATTTTTTATCGGTGTCGATCATATCCGACACTGTTTGCACGGAGTGGATAACGGTGCTGTGATCGCGGCCGCCGAAGTGGTAACCGATGGATTTGAGCGAATGGCTGGTGAACTCTTTGGCAAAGTACATGGCTACCTGCCGCGCCGTCACGATTTCCTTTTTACGGGTTTTGGCCTTCAGCGAGTCAAGACTTACCTGGAAGTACTCGGCCACGGTTTTCTGGATAAAGTCGAGGTTTACTTCTGTCTCAACGTCTTCAATAATATGCTTCAGGGCCTGCTTGGCAAGCTCCAGGTCTATTTCCTTGCGGTTCAGCGAAGATTGGGCGATCAGGGAGATCAGCACGCCTTCCAGTTCCCGCACGTTGGTGTCTACGCTGTAGGCCAGGTATTCCACCACATTGTCCGGAATGTCGATGCCGTCGCTCTGCATCTTTTTCTGGATAATAGCCATGCGCGTCTCAAAGTCAGGGCTTTGCAGGTCGGCGGTGAGGCCCCACTTAAAGCGCGACAGCAGGCGCTCCTCCAGCCCCTTCAGGTCGCGTGGCGGACAGTCAGAAGTCATCACGATTTGCTTGCCGGACTGGTGCAGGTGGTTAAAGATGTGGAAAAACATTTCCTGCGTCTTCTCCTTGCCGCTCAGGAACTGCACATCGTCTATAATCAGGATGTCTACGAGCAGGTAAAAGTTGGCGAAGTCCTGCACGTTGTTTGTCTTCAGAGACTCGATGAACTGGTTCACGAACTTCTCCGACGACACATAGAGCACAAACTTATCGGGGTTGCTGTTCTTGATCTGGTTGCCGATGGCCTGCACCAGGTGCGTTTTGCCGAGCCCCACGCCGCCGTACACCATCAGCGGGTTAAAGGAGGTGGTGCCGGGTTTGTTGGCTACGGCATAACCGGCCGAGCGGGCCAGTCGGTTACAGTCTCCCTCAATATAATTCTCGAAGGTATACGATCCGTTGAGTTGCGAATTCAGGAAGTTCCTGTCGATGGTTTTCGACTCGAACGGGCTTTTGATGAAGTTCTGCTCCGGCCGGTAGGAGTTCACCACCGCCTGTGGAATTTTCTTAGTCGGGATGTTGACCGTTTGCGGCTTGTTGGAGTCGTTGCCTCGATCCACGATAATAGAATATTCCAATCTGCCTTCGCTGCCGAGTTCATGGTAGATGACTTTCTTCAACAGACTGACATAGTGCTCCTCCAGCCATTCATAAAAGAACTGGCTGGGCACTTGTATAGTAAGCACACTGTCGCGCAGCGATATGGGCTTTATTGGCTCAAACCAGGTTTTAAAGCTCTGGTCGCCAATATTTTCCTTAATCACCTGCAGGCAGTTACTCCACACAGTTGTACAGTCTTTAATCATCCAATTTTCCAAAACTCACAAGATTCGTTTGGTGAAACAAACCTCTCCTATACCGGCAAGGGGGGTTACAAATTTGCTCAATTATTTCTAAACAAAAAATTATTTGTTTACGAAGTTAATACAGGGTTATCCACAGCCAGAACGGCAGTGTGTACGCCCACTTTTCGTTTTGATTTTTTCTGGAAGGCAAAGTCGATCCGGCCTAAAAAAAGCCCTGACCAGCCCACTTGGTTTATCATAGTCTCGTGCCCGCTGTCGTGTCGGATAACTTCGGGCACTTCCATAAACGTGTGGGTATGCCCGCCCAGCAGGAGGTCTATCCCGCTTACGCGCTGCGCCAGTTTCCGGTCGTCTATTTTTTCGCCCACATAGCTGTAGCCCAGGTGCGAGAGGCAGATCACAAAGTGGCATTTCTCCTGCTGGCGCAGCACCTGCACCATTTCCTGCGCTTTTTGCACCGGGTCTAGGTACACGGTCTGGCCGTAATGCATTTTGCCCACCAGCCCCTTCAGCTGAATGCCCAGGCCGAACACCCCGACGCGCAGCCCCTGTTTTTCAAATACCTTGTAAGGCTTGAACGCATCTTTGAGAATGGTTTCGGAAAAATCGTAGTTGGCGCTCAGGAAGGGGAAACCGGCATGGGGCAGTTGCCGCTGCAGCCCCTCCAGGCCGTTGTCGAAGTCGTGGTTGCCCAGTGTGGCGGCATCGTACTGCATCTGGGTCATGAGTTTGAATTCGAGCTCTCCCTCAAAAAAATTAAAGTAAGGTGTCCCCTGCCAGATGTCGCCGGAGTCGAAGAGCAGCACGTTGGCTTCCTGCTTCCGTATTTCGGAGATAAGCGAGGCGCGCCGGGCCATGCCGCCCATGCCACCGTAGGCACGACCATCGTCCGGAAACGGATCGATGCGGGAGTGCTGGTCGTTGGTATGCAGTATGGTCAGCTTGATGGTTTTATCAGCCGCCTCCGTGGCAAACGGTATGCCCAGCAAGCTGATGCCTGCCGCCCCCGCCGCCGTTGTTCTCAAAAAATCTCTTCTTTTCATGTGTTAGGGTTGGGGATGAAAGGTAACGCGGGGTGCCGTATCGGGCTTAATAGGTTTCCCGCTGGCGGTGAGCTCCCTGATGTGCCGGACAATGGCATCGCGCATCAGCATACCCACTTTCTCTGTCTTAAGCGCTTTGCTGAACATGGTCATGTGGTCGCCGCCGTTTGCCAGGTAATCGGAAGTGAGCACGGTGTAGTGCCTTGCCGGGTCGAAGGCTTTGCCATTTATCGTGATGTTGCTTGCTTTTCCATCCAGGGCAGTGTAGGTGGCATTGGCCATGGGCGCGATCCTGGTGCTGGCCGCAAAATCAAAAAGCTCCTGCACGGTTGGTCCATCCAGGGTGAGCACCACCAGCTCATTCTCGAACGGCATGAGTTCAAAGGCGTTACCCATAGTTACCTTCCCTTCCGGTATCGGGGAGCGGAAACCGCCGTTGGTCGCCACTGCCATATCGATGGGTTGCCCGTACAGCTCCCGCGACTCTTCCAGCAGCAGGTCTACTACAAAATTGCCCAGCGGCGACTGGTATTCGCCCTTGGTCAGCTCTGCTTCGGAGTAGCCAATTACTTCCGACATCTGAGCAGTTACCCGTTCCCGGTAGGGTGCAATCGTAGTCTCGACCTGCGGGTGGTCTTTCAGGGCATGATCTACGGGCACATCTGTTGCTGCAGCAGCTGTTGTAGCCTGCCACACACGCGGCTGACAGCCAACCAGCGGCAGCAGGAGCAGCAAGAGATTTAAACTGGTCCGGAGGGGCTTTTTCATTAGAATAATTTAGGAGTCGAACGCAAAGTGCAAAAATACACAGATAGTTCCAGCAGAACAACCAGCATGGCAGAAGAGTATTTTTCGCGTGCGAGCCTTGGTTTCTATGCTTATATTTCTAATTTTATAACAATAAATCCAAAGCCGTCCTTCCTATGAAAATAAGCCATACCCTACGCCTGCTGCTAACGATCTGTTTTAGCTGCTTCTTTCTTTTACCGACGGAGGCTACGCACCTCCGGGGTGGCTACATCACCTACACCATGAGCGACCAGAACCCGCGTAGCTTCCATTTTGAAATGGTGATTTTCAGGGATGTGCACGGTGTTGGCACCGAAAGCGAGCCTACCGTTAATACAGGATTAGGCTCAGAAACAGTACTGGCTGCACCTGTTTCCCGGACGCTTATAGGCGACCAAACCGAAAAGATCATTTACAGCTGGACGTATACCTACCCGGCTGATGGCACCTACACCGTGTCGTGGTCGGGCATTAACCGCAACAATAACATTATAAATGTGGCACAGCCATCGGAACAGCACAGTATGGTGCTGCAGACTACGCTTACCGTTAGCTCCTTAAACCCAGACAGAAATGGTATAAAGTACCTGACCCCTTCTTCGACCGACGCCTATGTGGGCGTGCCTTTTAAATACAACCTGCAGGCTTTCGATGCGGACGGCGATAGCCTCACCTACACCCTTGTCAGCCCCTACAGACTCAGTTCAACCGGTAGCATCATACCACTGCCAGGCTATTCCATTCCGCAGGGCCTGGCTATTAACCCGTTTGGGGAAATTAGCTGGCCGGAACCTACCCAAAAGGGAGAATACACTTTAGCGGTTCAGGTGAAGGCCTACCGCAACGAGCGGCTTGTTAGCTCCAGCATAAACGATTTGCAGATTCTGGTGCGGGAGGTACCGGAGTCGCCGGAGATCACGCTTACGAACAGCAACGGCCTTATTGTATCCAGTGCAGGCTATATTCTGGCCCGGCCAGGCCTGCCGCTTAAGCTGAGCTTGTTTGTCAGGAATCCTTCCGAGAAAGTACTGCAGGTGTTAGCCTCTGTAACCGAACTGCAGGAGCCGCATCTGGCCGACCAAAGTTCCCTGCAGGTAACCGAACGCGATTCAGCGGGCGGCATTGTGAAAGAAATTATTTTTACGCCAGACAATTCGCTCCGGAGGGGCTGGCCCTACGCCCTGAGCCTCAGGGGTGAACTACAGACGCTAGAGAATGGCGTAACGGCCTACAAACGGGAATTTGTATACCTGCTCGTGGCCGATCAACTCTCGAACTCGCTGCCCGACCTGCTGCCCGAACTGGCGCACCTGCTCTACCCGAACCCCGCCGGAAGCCATTTCATGCTGGAGGCTCCGGCTGCCTCCGGTGCTGTTTTCAGGTTGTATGCGCTCGATGGCCGGCTGGTGCAGGAGCTGGCGCTGCAGCCCGGCAGGAACCGTGTGGCAAGGCCTTCTGGTCTCAGCACCGGCCTTTACATCTATAGCATCAGCAGCGAGGGTTACCGAAGCAGAACGGGTAAGCTGTTGCTGGAGTAGCATTTAACACCTAATGTGAAGGAGCCCACAGCATCAGGAGCAGCAAAATGCTCTGGAAGGGAGTTTTCATTAGAATAATTCGGCCACAGCGTTTGGTATCAGGCACAGAAACGGACCTGCCCTGCACGTATTTCAGCTAAGTTCCGATAGTAGTCCTCACAGTACAGCACGCAAATTATTCTAATGAAAATGCCCTTCCGGAAGCCTCCAGGCCTTGTTGCAGCTATTGCAGCTTTGATAGAAGTTTGAAAACAAACATCTGCCCGAAACAAAACGAGTGATATTGTTTCCTCTTCACCTTATTTTTCCATCCCCAAATTTACAAATCTCCCAATCCTCAAAGCCTGTTAAAGCGATTAATTCAAGGTTTCTGCTGACGGCTGCGTTTTTCTATCGTAAAGGATAAAACTTATCTTTACATGAAATTAGACCGAACCAGATGATGGACGAAAGCTCTCGCCCTAAAAAGCTATTCATGGAATTTAGCCCAGCCCCGGTGGCTGCCTGGGCCGAAAAAGCACAAAAGGACCTTCGCGACACCCCGCTGGAGAGCCTGACCTGGCACACGCCTGAGGGTATCAGCATCAAACCATACTTCACCGGCGAAGACATCAGTCAGCTGCCCTTCACGGCACAACGTCCCGGCGATTTCCCGTTCCTGCGCGGCCGCAAAACCGACAAAAACAGCTGGCTCACCATGCAGCAGATAAAAGCGGCTGGCAAAGGCACAGCAGCCATCGACAAGGCCGCAGACGCACTCAACCGAGGAGCCGATGGTATTCATTTCGTGATCCGCGACTACAAAGCGTTTGATGTGCCCTACCTGGTCCGGACGATCGACCTGTGCAAACACACCATATCGTATACCTTGCCAGACTCACCGCACCTCTTTCTGGAGCGGTTGTATGCCCACCTGAGCCAACATAGCATCTCGCACCGCAACCTGCAGGGCTTCATCAACTACGACCCACTCACGCTGAGCGGCACCCTCGGAAAGGAAGCATCAGCATCCATGGCTAAAGTCCTGGACCTGACCAAAGACAGCAGCGACTTGTACGGCATTTCGGTAAACGGCACCAGTTTCAGCAGCATCGGCGCCTCTACGGTGCAGGAAATTGCCTATACCCTGAGTGCCGCTGTGGAGTATATCGATGAACTGACAAAAGCCGGCCAAACCCTGGAATCGGTGTTGCGCAACATGCAGTTCCACCTGGCCTCGGGCACCAATTACTTTTTTGAGGTGGTGAAGCTGCGCGTAGTGCGGTTGCTGTGGGCGGCAATAGTAGAGGCTTACCAGGCCGAGCCTGCCCTGGCAGCCAAATTACAGATACACGCCTCCAGCTCCAGCTGGTATCAGACCACCCTCGACCCCTACACCAATGTATTGCGTGCCACCACCGAAGCCATGGCAGCCGTATTGGCGGGCTGTGACTCGCTTACCGTGCTGCCCTTCGACAGCACGTTCCGCCAGCCAGACGAATTTTCGGAACGCATTGCCCGCAACGTGTCCCTTATCCTGAAAGAGGAAGCTTACCTGCACCAGGCCATAGATCCTGCCGCCGGCTCCTATTACCTGGAGTCGCTTACTCGCGATCTGGCTACCAAAGCATGGGACTTGTTTCAGGAGGTGGAGGCACTGGGCGGTTATCAGGATGCTGCAGAACGAGGCTTTATCTTTAAATCAATAGCTGAGGTAAGCCGCAAAAAATTCAGCGCCCTTGCTACTGGCAAACAGGTACTGGTAGGCACGAATAAATACGGAAATCCAAAAGAAAAAATTGACTTCGACCCGGAACAGCTGATACAGAGCGCCGACTTCGACACTACCCGGGCTGCTTACCCTACCGAGGTGATGCGTATGGCCACTGAACTGCACCTGCGCAAGCGCAAACGGCGCCCCAAGGCTATTGTGGCTGTCATCGGGGAGTCGGTACAGCGCCGTTCGCATGCCACCTTCGCGCAGGAGTTCCTGAAATGTGCCGGCTTTGAAACTGTGCTACAGCCATACCAGACCGTTGAGGCAGCCTCAGAGCAGTTGTTGCAGGCCGAGGCAGAGGTCGTGGTGGTATCGTGCGCGGAGACAGCCTATGCCCGCGAGTTTGGACCAAGACTAAAAACACACAAGGCCAAACCCACCATTATTATGGCCGACGACCCTGAAAACATGAAAGACGAGCTGATAGCAAACGGCTTCGATGAGTTCCTGTTCGAAGACTGCGACACCGCCTCCCTGCTGGACCTACTGCACAAACGGCTTGTCTCTTAATTATGAATCAGTGCATGCGTAAATGGTATGTCTGAACCGAAATTCAAAACTCCTGAAATGACAACAAACAAAAACCCCTTAACAGAGGTACAAGAGGCGCTAGAGGGGCAGATAAACGCCTGGAATAAGGGTGACCTTGAAAAGGCAATGACCTACTACTGGAACTCAGAAGAGATGCTCTGGATCAGCAAGACCGGTATTGAAAAAGGTTACCAAGAGGTCCTGAATGGTTTCCTGAACGACTTTGAAGACAGAAGCCAAATGGGGGTTTACTCGTACCAACCTTTACACATGGAAGAGCTGACACCAGAAGTAGTCTATTTCGTATTCAGCTGGAAAATAGAACAGGCGGGTAAAAAACTGATGGGCTGCATCTCCTCGCAGCTCTGGAAAAAACTGAACGGAACCTGGGTGATCACCGCTGAGCATGCAAGCTAGCGCTGGCACCCGCACTACGCATCCTCTCAACCAAGATTAAAACATGAAACCAGACTTTTCTACTATAGATATAAAAAAAGTGGCTGCTGCCACGCATAGGCCGAAGGCTCCTCTGCCTGCCGCTACCTGGCAGACGGCAGAGCAACTGGAGCTGAAGAGTTTTTATACACAGGAGGATGTGCAGGAACTGGAGCACCTTGATTTTGGTGCAGGTATGCCGCCATACCTGCGTGGCCCTTACAGCACTATGTATGTGCAAAAGCCCTGGACCATCCGGCAATACGCCGGCTTCTCTACGGCCGAAGAATCGAATGCTTTTTACCGGCGCAACCTGGCAGGCGGGCAAAAGGGACTTTCGGTAGCCTTCGACCTGGCCACGCACCGTGGCTACGACTCCGATCACCCGCGCGTGGTAGGCGACGTAGGCAAAGCCGGCGTGGCCATCGACTCAGTGGAGGACATGAAAATTCTCTTCGACAAGATTCCGCTGGACCAGATGTCCGTTTCGATGACGATGAACGGGGCTGTGCTGCCGGTTATGGCTTTTTACATTGTAGCAGCCGAAGAGCAGGGTGTAAAACCGGAACAACTCAGCGGCACCATCCAGAACGACATCCTGAAGGAATTTATGGTACGCAACACCTACATTTACCCACCGGAGCCGAGCATGAAGATTATTGCTGATATTTTTGAGTTCACTTCCAGAAATATGCCGCGCTTTAACTCCATCTCCATTTCGGGCTACCACATGCAGGAGGCTGGTGCCACCGCCGACCTGGAGCTGGCCTACACCCTTGCCGATGGGTTGGAGTATGTGCGCACCGGCCTGAAGGCAGGCATGAACATCGATGATTTTGCGCCCCGCCTCTCCTTTTTCTGGGCCATCGGCATGAACCACTTTATGGAGATTGCCAAGCTGCGCGCCGCCCGTATGCTCTGGGCAAAGCTCATGCAGCAGTTCAAGCCTAAGAACCCGAAGTCGCTGGCCCTGCGCACCCACTGCCAGACCTCTGGCTGGAGCCTGACGGAGCAGGACCCGTTTAACAACATTACCCGCACCTGTGTGGAGGCGCTCGCTGCTGCCCTTGGCGGTACGCAGAGCCTGCACACCAATGCCCTGGATGAAGCCATTGCCCTGCCTACCGATTTTTCGGCCCGCATTGCCCGCAACACGCAGCTGTACCTGCAGGAAGAAACCAACATCACCAAAGTGGTAGACCCCTGGGGCGGCTCTTATTATGTGGAATCGCTTACGCATGAGCTGGCGCACAAAGCCTGGGCACTGGTAGAGGAAGTAGAGGAACTCGGCGGCATGGCCAAAGCCATTGAAACAGGCTTGCCCAAAATGCGCATTGAAGAAGCCGCCGCCCGGAAGCAGGCCCGCATCGATTCGGGAAAGGACGTGATTGTGGGTGTGAACAAGTATCGCCCCGAAACAGTACAGGAAATTGATATTCTGGACATCGACAACACAGCTGTGCGGGAATCGCAGTTGCAGCGCCTGGCACAGGTAAAAGGGAGCCGAAACCAGGAGGCGGTGCAAAAAGCGCTGGCGGAGTTAACAGCCGCAGCGCAGGCAGGCACCGGCAATTTACTGGCACTGGCCGTGGAAGCGGCCCGCCACCGCGCCACGCTGGGCGAGATATCGGATGCCCTGGAAAAAGTATATGGAAGACATAAAGCCGTGACACGATCTATATCAGGAGTTTACGCAGCAGAGCTCTCAGATGATGAGCACTTTGCACGCGCCAAAGCGCTGGCCGACCAGTTTGATGCGCAGGAAGGTCGCCGTCCGCGTATGATGGTGGCCAAGATGGGGCAGGATGGGCACGACCGCGGCTCCAAAATAATCGCCACCTCCTTTGCCGACCTCGGCTTCGATGTGGACATTGGCCCGCTGTTCCAGACACCGGCCGAAGTAGCCATGCAAGCCGCCGAAAATGATGTGCACGTGGTGGGGGTATCGTCGTTGGCAGCGGGGCACAAAACGCTGGTGCCGCAGCTGATCGAAGAACTTCGCAAACTGGGCCGCGACGACATTATGGTGATCGTAGGCGGCGTGATCCCGGCCCAGGATTACCAGTTTCTCTACGATGCCGGCGTGGCTGGCGTGTTCGGGCCCGGCACTGTAATCTCGGTGGCCGCGCAGGATATTCTGGAAAAATTACTGAAGGGGTGATCCTTAGTTAATCAGGCTAAACGAAATAATATTTTTCGAATCACCCTGGCTTATCTTATTAAGGTTTAATGAATACAATTGTTTTTTTGTTTATTTAGTAAACGACATAACTTACCGGAAATGGAAATATAAAATATCTTAAACAAAGTGCTTCAGAACCAAAAAAAATCAGCAAAGCGCCTACTGAATATTTCCAGTACTTAATCCCGAGAAGTTGCGATGTCATGTATAAATAGATTCCAAAGACGATTAAAAAATTACTTTCTTAATAGAATAAATTAATGATTAGACCTTATTATGGCTATTTTAATTATTTAAATTGAAAAGCTATATATGCCTCGCAAATTAATCTCTACTATAGAAGAGTTTCAAGAGCATTATATTCATTTTACATCTAATGGTTATCATCTACTTGATACGGTAATGTGCCCCTTAGATGAAGGAATTTATAATGCGCTTTTTATTAATGGAGTTTTTGCTACAGATTCAATAAGAAATGACAATGACCATGTTATTAGGTATACCATAGAGTGTCTTATTGATGATGAAATTATTCGTGTCACAGTTACCAAAGAGACCGCTTCTTTAGCTTTCGATGCTGTTGAAATGAATCAACAGATGAGATATTACGACATAAATGTTCTAGTTATCAAATTAGGACGCTTTAATTGTGCTTTTTTAAACCCTTTCGATTTCGAATATTTCCAACCAAAAGAAAGATTTAGATTATTTAAAGAGCTGCTTTATCCAAATAAGAATGAATACCTTGTTTCTCCGAAAAATGGCGATATTATAAAGTATAAGAATGGTAGATTTGTCTATATTATTGAAAACCTATCTTACTTATCTAATGAAATTAATTTTGCTCTAAGAAGTACAACTGGTGAAATTTATAAGATGAAAATAATGTTGTATGAAAAGGCAGTTGATAACTCTAAATCATCTAATAACCTCGATAAATCCGAGATAGATGTAGAACGTATCAATTTAGACTCATATAGATTAGATCGAAGTTTAGTAGATTTAAGAGGATTAGTAAAAGTAAATATTAGAAGCGAAGACTTTGAATGTTTGCCTAAAGATCCTAAATGTTATCCTATACCCTTAACACCTATAAAAGTTAACAAAGCAACCAGTCTTCCATATGAAGAATGGTATGAGATTCCAGAATTTGAAACCCTTTACTCAGTTAGCAATTTCGGCAGGATAAAAAGCTATAATTATGCAGGATATTTATATAATGAAGGGATATTGGCAAGTGAAGAAATTAAGTTGTGCAAAGATCTGAATAAAGATTTTTTTAAAAGAGCAGAGATATTAACCTTTGCAAAGCAAAGCTTTTCTTCACATGTTAAAGCATTAGGCGATTCAAAACAGAAAGCAATACTCTCAGACAAGAGTGTTGAAATAAAATACAAAGAAGGCCTTTGGTATTTTGGAATTTCAATCAAGGATTTAAGTATCTATACATCTTGTTACTTTTTAGAATATAGTATCGCTATAGAAGGATTTATTGTATTAATAAATCATTTAGAAGAGGAAGACATTCCATATAATTTAGATTAATAGAAATATAATTCTACAATAATTCACAATAAGTTGAGGATACAATTTGAAACTTAAATACATCTTATTACTTATCGCCGCAGCCCTCATCATCTGGTTTATTTTCGATTCCTTCTCGCAGCCCGGCCCGCAGGATTTGGAGGGCGATTTTAAGGAAGTGGCCATGTACCGCAACGAGAACAACACCGGTCCCATTGTGCGGGTGTATGCCGTAACGGTAACAGACACCTTGTGGCAGGAGATGCAGCAGTATGGCGACTTTATGCCACATACCAAGTATGGCAACACCAAAGTCTACTTTTTCAGGCAGGGCGGCCCGACTCCCGAAGAGGTAAGTCCCGGCGAGGCCAACATCCCGCAAGCTTACCAGGAGCACTGCCTGGCCCGCTATGAGAAAGATGCCATGGGGCAGGTATCGTTTGTAAAACATCCTTTCCGGGCAAGGCAGTAAGCGCTTTAATTTACGGAGCAGCAGCAGCAGAACAGAGGACCTCAGAAAGGGCAATTTCATTGGAAAAATTCAGATTTTCTGCTGGCTAACCAGGGCTTAAAGCGGTTCAGCAAACTCCCGCCTTTACTGAACCTATCGTATGGTTTGCGTATAATAGACCCTGAAGCTGTGGTAAGGCATGATACAGGCAACCGCAGCAGTGTAAATTTAAGCTTGATAACTATGAAAAGTAAACTGAAACTAATCATGATGGCCTTGTTCTTCGGTTCCTCCCTCAGCCTGGCATCTTGTGGGGGTAGTGGCGTAGAGACCGGAGAGAACGCCAGCATGCCACCAGAATCGTTAGAGGGCAATACCCGTGAAACAGGCGTCGATGGCACTGGCGATATGCCTGGCACCGGCACCTCCGACACGCTCAGCACCAATGCCACCGGCACTGGCACCGATAGCGCTGGCCTGGGCACTACCACCGGCAACTAACATACCCTCCACAAAACAGGGGCGGGAGGCAACATAATAGTTACCTCCCGCCCCTGTTTTGTTTGGGCTATTTTTGAATAGAGCCATTTTCAGATTATGCTAATGAAAACGCCCCTCCAAAGGCTCTGCTGCTGCTGCTGCTGCTGCTGTTACGGCATAGTTGGCTTCCCGATCTTGAACCGCAGAAAGCCCATGGCTACAGAGGCACCCGGGTTGTTATCTGCGAGGGGCCCGGTGATATCGCGGGTGGCAATGCCAAACTCGTATGCCCGCGTAACCACCGAAAAACCAAAGGGCAGGTTAAACTTGTCGCCGGCACCCGTAGAGATGCCGGAACTTAAGCGAATAAACCGAACCGGCATATAATCTATGCCCAACCCGATAAAGCTGGCCGACAGATTGCCGGGCGCCTTGTTGAGCGGAGCTACATAATCCAGGCCTACCTGCACTTTTTCGCCAAGGCGCATACCTACGCCGGCCCGGAGGCGTGTTGGCAGGCTGGTGCGTATCTGATCGACGGGCGTAAAGGTGAAGGCGCTGTCTATTACATGCTCGGCAAGATCCAGTATGGCATCCCAGTCGTCGTTGTTTTTCTCATCCCAGGGCGGGAGCCTGAAGCCGTTGTCTTCCGCCTGCAGCAGGTTCTCATTCCAGGTCATTTTGCCGATATCGGTCACAGAGAGAGCGGCGGTTATGGTCTGTTTGATCACGGCCGAGACTCCCAGGTCGAAGCCGTGGCCCTGGCCAACCGGACTCAGCAACCCGCCTGACCCTCGGTAATTGAAATTGGAGTTGCTGATGTACTCGCTGTAGTCGATATCGAGCAGAGGAGAAGCGGCATTGTAGGCCTTCACGTCGCCGTTCAGGGCGCTGAACTCATAAATGGCCATTCCCTGCAGGTATTTATAGCCTACACCGGCATATAAGTCGAGCAGGGGCAGCGCCAGCAGTTTGCGGCCATAGGCCAGGTTCCATTCATTTAGCCACGAACCCTTTATGGACGTGCCATCAAACACATCCGACACATACACCACATCGCCAGCTCTAACCTCGTCGTAGATGGGCGCGTCCTGGGCCAGAAAAGCCAGCTCTGCAAAATTTTTGTTAAAGGCCACATTCCCCAGCATGCGCTGCCGGTTACTAAAGGCAAAGGCCCCCAAGTGCCCCAGGTTTGCCGAAATGGCAAAAGTGTTGAGATCCGCGGCGAAATTCAGCACATTGTCGCTTGTAAAGGCCTTGGCGAAGTGTTGCCTGTCGGCAGCAGAAATGGTCTGCGCATCCGAGATATCCAGAAACTGCCTTAAGGTCTGTTTGGTGAAGGTCTGCGAACTAACGCCAACGCCACCTTCCAACAGCGTGAAAGCCACCTTGGAAGTACCTCTGGCAAGGTTCGAGGGGTTTACGCCAATGGCCTGATAGTCCACCACAAAGGTATTCATAACACCGCCACGCCCGGTTGCAGAGAAACTGTTGAGTTCCACCTGCGCCAGCACGCGTGCCTGGCTCAGAAGCAGGAAAATAAAGAATAGTAGAAGTTTATTCATTTTTATTGGTTTTGATTGTAACGGGTAAAGAATGTAGCCGGGATCTACAATGGCAGTTCCTGAATTGCTCTGGTCAGTTGAACGGGTGCGTTGTGTGTAGCCATGCTTTATATTGCAAAAGTATAATATCGAAGCGTATTTTTCTAAAATTACCTACAAGCTGCGCCAAAAAGAATGGCACCGGTGTTAGCGCTTGTCCTGTATACGTTCCCACCTAAACGGCTTTGTTAATTTCTTCTTTAATTTTGCAAACAAACCAAACCCTATGGCACGAGACAAACAAACTATACAGCAGCTTTACGACAAAGTGCTTCCAGTACTGGCTGAGCACCTGCACCAAAACCTGGCAGACATTGTTCCGATGTTTCATGATTTCCAGCTGGAGCGCGTGGCCGATACCTGGGCCAGAGGCGCAGAGGAAATCAGCCTGGAAAAGGGCAACGTGCAGCAACTGGGGCTGCGGCTGCGGCTGGAGGGTTTCCAACGGGCAGGCGCACCAGCCTTCGACCTGGCCAAGGACCTGCTCTTCAGGCTGCACATCGATTATTACGAAGTAGGCCCCGACAAAACTAAAACCTGGCTCGAGAAACAGTATCTGGAAGCCTGGGATAAAAGCGAGTACGAGGAAATTGCCAACCGCTGGACGGACGAGCTCATAGAAACCCTCACCGAAAAGCTGCAAAGCATGGGGTAACAAGAGAAAGGTACAGGCCTGGGGGTGCCAGCGCAGAAAGCCTCCGGAAGGCAGTTTTGATTAGAATAATTGCTGGTTGTTAATTGCTGGTTGTTAAATGGTTTAATGGTTGATGAGGGAATTTGAAGAGGAACCACAAAACACATAACAACTCATAACTTTTAACTCTTAACTCTTAACTTTAGAAGAGTCTGGTGTCTTACGTCTTGTGTCCTGTGTCTAAAAAAGTCTCCGGAAGGCAGTTTCATTTGAAAACGATGTTACAGGCATGTACTCTGCACTGTGCCTGGTTATAAATTAGGAAGGACCGATACGTGCCGTTCTTGCTTCTATTATTCGTTTGATCTGGTCTGGAGATCAAAGCAGGAGCCTGCTAATTCAGCATCACACGTTTAATGGACTGCTTGTTGTTTATGGTCAGGATAAGCAGGTTCTCGCCGGCATCGAGCTTAGTTCTGTCGATGCTGAGGGTGTAGACGCCGGTCTTGAATTTTCGCATGAGCGCCTCCGTCCGGACAGTGCCATCCAACGACATCAGCATAACTTTTACCTCTGCCTTCTTCTTCAGTTTTACATTCAGGTAATAAGGCGTGGAAACGGTGCTCACCATACGTTTTTCCGCATCCAGTACAGAATGTTGGGCAGCTTTGTTTTTTATATGCTCTATGGTTCTGGCATCCAGCGGCTCCACCCAATCGGGAGCGGGTAGCTGCGCAATAGCGCCCCCCATATCAAGCATCACAAAATTGCTCAACTCGCTTTCCACGTTACCCGGACTCAGTTCTGTTACGGCCCAATAGCTTGTTTGCGCAGGCACCTGTGAGGCCGGTATGGTAAACGACTCCGAAACCGGGATGGCACACAAAGCTCCGTCCGGCAGATCAGCCACCTGAGTAACCGGCGTGAAAGAACGGTACAGCATGTAGCGCTTGAACACATGCTTGTTTTTGCTAGGGCGCTTCCAGCTGACATGGTAATCGCCGGTTTTCTCGTCTTTTACCATGGCAAAGCCGGTGGGGGCAGCAGGTTTGGCTCCGGGCTTCCACTGCATGGCCGGTGGAGCAGCCGGTGCCTGAAAAGTATTTCCTTTCAGCGCATTATGGCTCTGCAGGGTGTTGCTCGTTAAATTCGATGCCCTGAAAATAACAGCTCCTAAGGCGTTGCGGTGCTGGTTAGCCCGTGTTATGTCGATCTGGTTGGGCAGTTCGGCCTCTGTGGCTCCCTTTGCCAGCAGGCTGTGCCCGGCATATAAATGGCGCGACGCACTGTGGGTTTTATCAGACCACCACTCAAGCAGCTTCCGGTAATCCTGCATGCCGCCAATAACCCAGTAGAGCTGTGGCGAGAGGTAATCTACGTATTGTTTTTCGAGCCAGGTAAGTGGGTCAGCATAAATGGCATGGTAGGCGTCCATTCCTTTAATGCCTGCCGGCACGTTTGTTTTCCAGATGCCGAAAGGGCTCACCCCGAACCTGGCCTCCGGCCTGGCCGCTTTCAGGGCCAGCTGCACCAGCCGCATGGTCTCGTTTACGTTGTCGCGCCGCCAGTCTCCCACATCCTTAAACTTCTTGCCATATTTTGCGAAAGTGGCTGCGTCTTCTGAGGAAATGCCTTTAAAAGTACCTTCGGGATAAGGGTAAAAGTAATCGTCGAAATGCACCCCGTCGATGTCGTAGTTCTGCGCCACTTCGCGCACTACGCTGGCCACATACTCGCGCACCTCCGGCAGCCCGGGGTTCAGTATCTTTTTGCCGTTAGAAAAGCTCAGGAGCCAGTCTGGTTTTGTTTTGGAGATGTGGTTGGCAGCAAAGGGCACGTTGGCAGCCGGTGAGGAGTTAACGCGGTACGGATTAAACCAGGCATGCAGCTCCAGGCCTCGCTTGTGCGCTTCCTCGATGGCAAAAGCAAGCGGATCGTACTCCGGGGCCTTGCCCTGCGTGCCGGTCAGGTACCTGGACCAGGGCTCCCGACTCGATTTGTAAAAGGCGTCGCACTCGGTGCGCACCTGGAAGAACACCACGTTCAGGTTGGCATCTTTTATTTTATCGAACATGCGCTGCAGCGCCAGCTTCTGCGCTGCAGCAGAATCGCCTGGTTTGGGCCAGTCGAGGTTGGCTACGGTAGCCACCCACACGCCCCTGAACTCCCGGTTTGGCTGCTCCTGTGCAAACGTGGTTATAGTCATAAAAAAACCTGCAAGCAGGCAAAGCAAAAACTTGAAATTCATGGAATTGGTGTTAGAAACGATTCTGAACGAAGCTGACCAAAGGCGTTATCTAAGATCCTGAAACATAGCGATTCCAATATGTTTTAGGCGCTTTTTTCAACAGCCTCGCCTATCAAAATTACTCCGGCAATTCTTATCTGGCAATGGTTGTTGAGAAATAAATCGAGGTTTCTTTTTCCGGCAGTCATACTTGAGCGGTAATCGGAGACAGAGCAGGTCTGGAGGGGCTTTTTGATTGGAAAAATTTGATTGTTAATTGTTAGTTGTTGATAGGGAGATGTATAATTGAATGACGGCACAGGCTTGAAAAGCAAGCAATGCTTCTCTCTTAGTTAAACCGTCAGATGTTTCTCGCGCTCGTCTCCAAACACGTTTTCTTTATGCTGAATAATCGAATTTCGGATTGCAAGGTCAGTTATTTCTAAATTTTAATCTACTGAGGCGTCTTAAGAAATCAGAAAGGTTAAATTTGCTTCTACTGAATTGCAAAATGGAGAGAACTTAACTTTAGCAGCTTTGGCGAAACGATTTAGTGCCGATACTTATGTGGCAGGCATCCTGGCCAGCGACCGTGTGATGCTCAGTCGGGCCATTACGCTGGTAGAGAGCAGGCTGCCCTCTGATCAGGAACTGGCGCAGCAGGTTATCAGCCAGATACTGCCGCACACCGGCAACTCGATCCGGATTGGCATTACAGGCGTGCCGGGAGTCGGGAAAAGCACCTTTATCGAAGCCTTCGGGAGTTACCTGATCCGGCAGCAAGGCAAAAAACTGGCGGTGCTGGCCATAGACCCTACCAGCCAGCGCACCGGCGGCAGCATACTCGGCGATAAAACCCGCATGGAGTCGCTCTCGCACCATCCTCAGGCGTTTATCAGGCCTTCTCCCGCCGGCAAGTCGCTGGGAGGCGTTACCCGGAGCACCCGCGAGGCCATGCTGCTCTGTGAGGCCGCCAGCTTCGACACCATTTTTGTGGAGACAGTAGGCGTGGGTCAGTCCGAAACCGCGGTGCACGGTATGGTTGATTTTTTCCTTCTGCTGATGCTGGCAGGGGCCGGCGATGAGTTGCAAGGCATAAAGCGCGGCATTATGGAGATGGCTGACGCCATTGCCATTACCAAGGCCGACGGCACTAACCAACAGAAGGCCAAAACTGCCAGAGCAGAATACCGGAATGCCCTGCACCTGTACCCGCCCCCGGCCTCCGGCTGGCTGCCCCGCGTTTCGGTCTGCTCTGCCCTGGAGCAAAGCGGCCTGGAGACCATCTGGCAAACCATAAGCGATTACCTGGCTCACACGCAACAGAATGGCTATTATGAGCAAAAACGGCGTGAACAAAACCTGCAGTGGCTCCACGAAACCATCCGGCAGGCGCTGGAGGAAAAGTTCTATGCCCAGCGGGCAGTGCAGGAAAAGCTCCCGGAGATTACCCGGCAAGTGAAAGAGGGAGAGAAATCAGCTTTTGCTGCCGCCGCTGAACTGCTGGGGCTGAGCTAGAGGCTCCAGAGGCTGATCTTATTACTGATGCTGCGTTATGTATATTTCTGCCGCGAGCTTTCAGCCCGTGGTCTTACATGGAGCGAGTTTTCAACTCGCTCCATGTAAGACCACGGGCTGAAATTAAAAATCAGAAGTTAAGGCAAGTGCGGGTGGCTATGATTTAGCAGAAGTAATTCTATTTCATGAAGAATACTGAAGAAATAAAGGCAGCATGCTTCCGCGAGTTGAAAACTCGCCATCAAGAATAACCACGAGCTGAAAGCTCGCGGCAGCGGGATCTGCTGGATGTTCAGTATAGATTTAACAACCCAACAATCACCAATCAACAAATTATTCTAATGAAAATGCCCTTCCGGAGGCTACTGCTGCTGCTGCTGATGGGACCTCACTTCTCTAACTTTCCTGCGGATACCTTGCCTTTAGCGTTTCTGCTGCATGCCGGATCAGTTTTTCGAGCACCGGAAGGCTCACGTCCTCTAGTTTATTGATGTAGAGGCAGCCTTTGCCGGTTTTGTGCTTGCCCAGTTCCTGCAGCAGCGTTTCCTGGCCTTCGAAACCTGGCATCAGGTAAAGGGAAATGTTCTGTTTGCGTGGAGAGAAACCCACCAAAGGAGCATCGCCTTCGTGCCCGCTCGCGTATTTGTAGTGGTAACTCCCGAAGCCGACAATGCTCGGCCCCCACATTTTCGGCCCGGAGCCGGTTATCTTTTCCATCAGCTCCAAAAGCACGTAACTGTCTTTACGCTTTGTTTCATCTACCACCAGGTCCAGAAATGCCGGCACCTGCTCCTTTGTTGGTTTGGTTTTTTGTTCCTTCATAAATGTTCATAAATGGAATGAGAGTGGTTTTAGATGAGCTGGCAACAAAACTCCGGACAAATCATTTGATTACAACATTTTTACTTTGTGTAAGTAATCCGGTACACGGCGTTGTTCTTGTCGTCTGACACCAGCAGGGCGCCGTCTGGCATCACGAGTACATCTACAGGGCGACCCCAGTCGTCGGTGCCGTTTTGCAGCCAGCCTTCGGCGAAGGGTTTGTAGGCGGTTACTTTTCCGTTGCCATCGAGCGAGGCCAGCATCAGGCGGTAGCCGATCTTGTCGGAACGGTTCCAGGAGCCGTGCTCGGCAATAAAAATCTGGTTGCGGTACTCTTCCGGAAACATGCTGCCAGTGTAGAACTTCATGCCCAGGGCAGCGCCATGCGGGCTTAGGTTCTGAGCAGGTTTGATAAAGTCGAGGCAGTTGCGCTCGCTGCCGAAATCCGGGTCGGAGATGGTGCCGGCGTGGCAGTAGGGGTAGCCGAAATGCATGCCTTTTTCAGGGGCACGGTTCAACTCATCCGGCGGCAGGTTGTCGCC
Organism: Pontibacter beigongshangensis; assembly: GCF_014332515.1. GTDB lineage: Bacteria > Bacteroidota > Bacteroidia > Cytophagales > Hymenobacteraceae > Pontibacter > Pontibacter beigongshangensis. The sequence continues at coordinate 145,268 of NZ_VFSD01000002.1, forward strand.
CATCATATCGCGGCCATTGTCGGTAAACCACAGCTCTTTGGTAGCAGGATGCCAGTCGAAGCCCACTGAATTGCGCACTCCTTCGGCAAAGATCTCCAGCCCCGACCCATCGGGGTTTACGCGGGTGATGGAGGCATAAATCGGTTCGGATTTACAGATGTTGCAGGGCGCCCCTACAGGCACATACAGCTTGCCATCAGGGCCAAAGGCAATGTACTTCCAGCCATGGTGCTGATCGGTTGGGTACTCATCGGTTACGACCTCAAACTTCGGCTTGTTCCGGAAGGTCTTTTCAATGTTCGGGAAGCGCAGGATGCGCCCCACCTCTGCCACAAACAGCGCCCCATCCCGGAAAGCCACCCCGTTGGGCGTGTCGAGGCCGGTGGCTACTTCCACCACCTCTTCTGCCACGCCATCTCCTTCGCGGTCTACCAGGGCATATACTTTGTCGTTGCTGCGCGTGCCCACAAACACGATACCGGAAGGGCTAATCGCCATGGAACGGGCATCCGTCACGTTGCGGGCGTAATATTCTATATGGAAGCCTTCGGGCAGAGTTAACCGTTGCAGGTCTTCGCTCTGGAAAGTGGCTGCCCTGCTTCCCTTAGCAGCCGGGCGCTCTGCCTGTGTTGTTTCGTCTGGCTTGCGATCAGAAGAACAGCCTGTGCTGAAGGCCATCACGGTAAAAGCAAAAAGAAGTGACCGGATTGAGGTACGCATAAGATGTTGCTTAACGATTAGAAGGTAAAGAAACGGAATTTCACCTTGATATGCCATAGCTGGCGAAGAGCAAGGTCCTGACCAGGTTACCGGGAGAAAGTATTCAAACATAGCGCTTTCCTAATTTCTTCTTTAAACGAGGAGTAGACTAAAAACGGTGCCGGTTATTCTAAGGCAGAAGGCGCTCCGGAGGGCTGATTTGATTGAAATAATTGGAGTGAAGCCTGGAATTGAGTCCCGTGTTCGTTTTGCTACAGAGATGCTCACCCTCCAGACGCTCGCAGGAGCTGCGCACGCTGCGAGGTCTTTGCTGCTAGTACTCTTTTTGGGAATTATTCTAATGGAAAATGCCTTCCATTAGCTTTTGCTGCTGCTGCTGCTGCTGCCTGTCTATTCCTCAGGTATCAGCCCCTGCCGCCGTTGCTGCAGCAGTTTGGCTACCTCCTGTAGCAGGTGCGTGTGGCCGGTCGGCAGCATTTCCAGTTTGCCCTGGTCGAGGGCCTGCACAAAGGTCTCGAAGCGCTTTGGCGCAATAATCCGGTCGAACTGCCCCAGGTAGAGCGTAACGGGCACCTGCCGCTCGTTGAGCGTATCTATGATTTTCCGGATGTCGAAGCGCAGGTGTTTGAAGCCGATCCAGCTGCGGTACACGCGCAGGCGCCTTTGGCGGGTGTCCATCTGGTAGCGGGCAAAGCGCAGCAGCCCCTTGCTCACCAGTTTCAGGCGGTGCATGAAACCCAGGAACCGGAAAAATGGAGCTGGCTTGAGCACCGTGCGTTTAAAGAGTTGCTGCATCCAGCCGGGGTAAGTAGCCATGTTGTACCAGAAACTGGTCTGGATGCCGTCGGGGGCAATCAGGTGAAGCTCCTTTACACGCGCTGGCATTTGCTCCACGAGCGACAGGGCAAATTTTCCGCCCATGCTGTAGCCCATTAGCGAAAAGCGCTGTATGTTTTCCTGCTCCAGCAGTTGGCTGATCATATCGGTCAGGTGCACTTTGGAAAGGGGCGTTTTGTTCTTCTGCAGGCTGCTCTTGCCATGGAAAAAAAGGTCGAAGGCGTAGATGGTGTACTCCTCCCCCAGCGCCTGCTCCATAGGCAGAAAATAAGCGCTCGTTTGCCCGTACCCATGAAAGGCCAGCATGGCTTTGCTGCCCCGGCCCAAAACCCGGTAATGCAGGCGCGAATGGTGATGGTGCAGAAATGGCATGACCTAGGAATTATTTGAATGAAAACTGCCTTCCGGAGGCTTTTGTAGATGCTCGATACTAGATTTCAGATGCTAGACATCAGTATCACGGCACACATACTACGCGTGGTAAGGAACTAAGCGTTAAACCTGTGCTTCAAAACTCATTTTTAAACCTCCTATGCTGGTGCGAGCTTGCAGCTCGTACGAACCTTATCCAGCCCGTCTTGCTGCATTTTCATATATTTCAGGTAATACCAGCAACTTTTCCATGCAACTTAAAATGCTCTAGGCGCATGGAAGTACGAGCTACAAGCTCGCACCAGCGAAAGGCCTTGAAGGCTAAGTCGCTGCATAGATACTGGCAGTAACTTTTTACGAGGTGGCATGAGCTTTAAATCCACTACTTAACAATTGGCAATTAACAATCAACAACAAACAACCAGCAACCAAATTATTCGAATGAAAACTGCCTTCCGGAGGCTTTCTGCTGCTGAGGGCCTAGAGTTTAGACACCCCACCAGAGACGACGAACTTCATGACATCGCTGCTGGGCAGGTCGAGGTACACCACGTTCTTCTTCGGCACGATAAACAGCTCGCCTGAAAAATTGTAGGAGTGCGGGAAGTATACGGCCACCCGGTCTTCCAGGCTAATGGTGTTGAACTCCTCCTGCGTTACAAAGCCCATCTTAAAATTGTCGGAGGCTTCGGTCATCTTCACCATCACCGGCTTGTTAAACTTCTGGTTGTCGCCCACGAAGGCATCGAAGAGGTCTTTGATGCTGGAGTAAATAATGCTTACCAGCGGCACTTTGGTTAACAGCCGCTCCCCTACCACAAACAGCGGCTTCACAAAAAAGAAGGACCCGATAAAACCCACAAAGGTGAGCAAACACACCATCAGCAGAATTCCCAGACCAGGCACGCCGAGGTCTATCATGCTGTCGAGCCAGTCTATGATGGCCACCACAATCCAGATGGTGATGGTGAGCGGCGCTGTTATGAGAAGTCCATTAAGGAAGTAACGAAATATGCGTGCCATGTGGAATGTAGAAAAGAACAAAGGCTTTGCGGTTGCAAAGCCTAAAGGTACTAAAATATAGGTATTGTTCTGGTGCCGTTGCCAGCGCCTGTTCTATCTTTAAACCACCTCTCTGCTCAAGGCATAGATACCATCCGATACCTGCTGCATGAGCCACATAGGCGTGGAGGTGGCACCGCATATGCCTACGCTTTCGGCGGCGGCAAACCATTCCCTTTCCAGCTCTTTCTCGTTCTCCACAAAGTAGCTATTGGGGTTATGCTGCTTGCACACGCTGTACAGGGCTTTCCCGTTGGAGCTCTTTTTGCCGCTCACAAACACAATTACGTCGTGCTCGGTAGCGAAGCGGGCCAGCTGCGGCTCTCTGTTCGATACCTGCCGGCAAATGCTGTCGTTGGCATCGAAGGCAGGTTGTGTGCTGTCCTGGCTGGCCTGCCGTATGCGCTCTTCTATCAGCGCTTTTATGTGGTAGAAGCCTTTGGTGCTTTTGGTTGTCTGGCTAAAGAGGGTAACGGGGCGTGTAAAGTCTATTTTGGCCAGGTCTTCTTCTGTGGTCACAATTATCGCCTGGTCGCCGGTCTGGCCGGTCAGGCCTATTACCTCGGCATGGCCCAGCTGCCCGTAGATCACGATCTGGCCATTGTCTTTTTTAATGGAATCGAAGGCGTGCTTTACGCGGTTCTGCAGCTTCAGCACCACCGGGCAGGAGGCATCTATGAGCTCGATGTTGTTTTCGAGCGCCACCTGGTAGGTTTCGGGTGGCTCACCGTGCGCCCGGATGAGCACCTTGCAATCGTGCAGTTCCTTTAGCTGGTCTCTGTCTATAATCCGGAGCCCTTTGGCGTAGAGGCGCTGCACCTCCATACCGTTATGTACAATGTCGCCCAGGCAGTACAGCTCCGGCACGTTTTCCATCTCGTCTTCTGCCATTTGTATGGCAAATTCCACCCCAAAACAATAGCCGGAATTTTTATCGATTGTTACAGTCATGTTTACAGCTTCACTCTTTTACTCAGAAAAATCATTTACCAGCACCTTAGAGGCCACCTTGTTCAGCACAAACTCCACCTGCTCATCGATCATCATATACGAGGTATCGAGCAGGTAAGCGTCTTCGGCGCGGCGCAGGGGGCTCTCGGTGCGGGTAGAGTCTATCAGGTCGCGTTTTTCCAGGTTTGCTTTTATTTCATCCAGGTTCACCAGTTGCTTTTTATCCAGCAGCTCCTGCTGCCGCCTTCTGGCGCGGGTGTCCACATCGGCCGTCATAAATATCTTCACCTCGGCATCCGGAAAAACAGCGGTGCCAATGTCGCGGCCATCCATTACCACACCGCGCTTGCGGCCCATTTTCTGCTGCTGGGCCACCATGGCCCGGCGCACCTCCACCAGCACGCTCACCTCGCTCACCTGGTTGGAAATGTACATTTTCCGGATCTCGTCTTCTACGTTCAGGCCATTGAGGTAAACCTCGTTGCGGCCTGCCTTGGGGTTGTAATGGAAAGAAATGTCGATGCTGTCGAGGGCTTTGTGTATCTCCTTCGGGTTGGTGAACGAGACGTGGTTCTGCAGAAAATAGAGGGTAACGGCCCGGTACATAGCGCCCGTATCGATATAGGCATACCCTAGCTCGGCGGCCACTCTTTTGGCGGTAGTACTCTTACCGCAGGAGGAATAGCCATCGATCGCAATCACAATTTTTTTCATAAAGTGCAGCGTAGAAATTAGTTAGAGTCACAAGGGCAAGGCATGTTGCCACGCTTGCTCTTCTTCTGGTAAGCAGCCGTCTTTTTCTGCTGAGGGGTTTTTGTAGAACAGCCTGCCAGCGGACCCGTAGCCAGAAATGCGGCCAGCACCACATAGGAAATTATCTTTCTCAAAACGACTAATTTTAATGCAAATATAGACTAAATTACGGTTTTAAGCCCAACATCAAGGCGTTTTATCAAAACACCCCCTGTTCCTAACCATGCAAACAGACTTTTCTATCAGCGGACGCATCATAGACCTGCACCAGCAGGAAATCTATGAAGGCACGGTTCATGTTGCTAACGGCCTTATCAAAAAAATAGTTCGTGAGGCCACTGCTGCCACACATTATATACTCCCTGGCTTTGTAGATGCCCACGTGCATGTGGAGAGCTCTATGCTGGTACCCGCTGAGTTTGCCCGGCTGGCGGTGGTGCATGGCACGGTTGCCACGGTGTCGGACCCGCACGAGATCGGTAATGTATTAGGTGTTAGGGGCGTAGAGTATATGATCGAGAACGGAAAAAAGGTGCCGTTTAAGTTCTATTTCGGGGCTCCCTCCTGCGTGCCGGCCACGCCTTTTGAGACGGCCGGTGCCGAAATTACAGCTGCCGACATAGAAACACTTTTTCAGCGCGATGAGATAAAATACCTGGCCGAGATGATGAACTGGCCTGGCGTGCTCCACCGCGACGCCTCCGTGATGGAGAAAATAGCGCTGGCCCACCAGTACGGGAAAGCCGTGGACGGCCATGCTCCCGGCCTGCGCGGAGAGCAGGCCCGGCAATATGCCGACGCTGGCATCAGCACCGACCACGAGTGCTTCACCGCCGAGGAAGCGCTGGATAAACTGGCGGCCGGCATGAAGATACTGATACGAGAAGGAAGCGCCGCCAAAAACTTTGAAGCCCTGATCCCGCTGCTCGCCGATTACCCCGACCGCATCATGTTCTGCTCCGACGACAAGCACCCCGACAATCTGGTGGAAGGGCACCTGAACCTGCTCGTGAAACGCGCGCTGGCCAAAGGGCACCATTTGTTCCACGTGCTACACGCGGCCTGTCTGAACCCCGTGCAGCACTACCAACTGGAAGTGGGCCTGCTCCGCGAGCAAGACCCGGCAGACTTTATCGTAGTGGAGAACCTGGACAATTTCAACGTGACAGCTACTTACATAAACGGGCAACTGGTGGCCGAACAGGGGCAAACAAAAATCCAGGTGAGCCAAAGCGAAGTGATCAACAATTTCAACACCAAGCCCAAAACCCCTGCTCAGTTTGCCATAGCTGCTGCAGATGCCACCCGCACACGGGTAATCGAAGCCTTCGACGGGCAGCTGGTCACGAAAGAAAGTTGGGCCAAACCCAAGATCGAAAACGGGAATATGGTGCCGGACACAGCGCAGGACGTGCTGAAGCTAACCGTAGTAAACCGCTACCAGAACACGTCGCCTGCCGTAGCCTTCATCAAAAACACGGGCCTGAAACGCGGCGCGCTGGCCTCCTCCGTGGGCCACGACTCGCACAACATTATAGCAGTGGGTGTAGACGATGAAAGCATTTGCCGGGCCGTGAACCTGGTAATTCAAGCCAAAGGCGGCGTGGCAGCTGTGGATGGCGACCTTGAGCAGCTCCTGCCCCTGCCGGTGGCAGGCATTATGTCGGCAGCCGATGGCTATGCAGTGGCAGCCGCCTATTCCGCCATAGACCGCATGAGCAAAGACATGGGAAGCCAACTAGCCTCTCCGTTTATGACCTTATCGTTTATGGCGCTGCTGGTAATTCCTTCGCTTAAACTAAGCGACAAAGGCCTTTTTGATGGAGAAAGGTTTGCGTTTGTACCAGTTTTTGAATGAGTAAGTGAGTGACCTGTTCATGTATTGGATTGCTGGCAAAGACAAGATGTAGTGTCGTAACCAGGCTAAGCAGCGGCGGCAGTAAAACACGCTCCCGAGGTCCTTTTTGATTAGAATAATTCGGTGTTATGCCTGTTAGTTTGCCCTGAAAGCTCAGATAAAGCTACAGCCGTTAGAATCGCTCCTTCACTCATCCACAATTAAAAAGACCCTGGCACCAAAGCAGATGGAAGTTTTCTTTATTTTCTTTATTGGGATCGTAGTGAGCGCGTTTGGCACCATTATCGGATTTGGGGGCGGGGTTTTTATGGTACCGGTGCTGATCATCTTTTTCGGCTACAACATAGAAATTGCCATCGGCTCCACCATGTCGGCCCTGGTGCCGGCCTCGCTTATTGCCTCGGTGTTTAACCTGCGCGACAAAAGCATCGACTACCTGGTGGGCACGCTTATTCAGCTGCCGGCTGTGGTGGGCACGGTGTTAGGAGCTTTTCTGGTGGCTTCGCTCCCGGTGGCACGGCTGCAGTTTATCTTCTCGGTGTTTGTTACGCTAATCGGGGTCTATTTTCTTTTTAACAGACAGGCGAAAGCCCCGCCTAAACACTCGGGGCTTATGTACCAGATGCGAGGTGTGCCTACTTCCTTTATCCGCATAAACAAAGTAAAAAAGTTGGCTTACCGCCTGAATGTGGGGCTGGTGGCAATTTTCGGGTTTATGACAGGCATTGTAGCAGGGCTTTTCGGTATTGGCGGCGGGTTTCTGCAAACGCCCATTATGACAAAGCTCTTCCGGATGCCCTACCAGGTGGCTACCTCCACCTCGCTGTTTATCCTGGTTATCACGAGCTTCACGGGTTTTGTGAGCCACTACCTGATCGGGAATGTTTTCTGGAGCCGCAGCCTGCCTGTTATGGCCGGATTTATGGTAGGCGCTGTTGGCGGCAACATCATCAAGCAAAAATGGCCACCCAAAAACCATATCGATGAGTTGATCGCCTTGGGCCTTTTACTGGCGGGCCTGGGGGTTCTGCTCCACCTGGCCGTGAAGTCGAGCTTTGGGTTCTCGTTCTAAGCTACAAGTTGGATATCGGCGCTGCAGGCTTCAGCCGCTGAATTGCCAGACAGGTTTTGCACAAAAAAAGAGTACAGCTCCGGGCAGTACTCTTTAGCTGGCATTGCTGCTGCTTTGTTACCTGATGGTAAGGCGATTTTTAAAGTACTTGCTTAGCAGCATATTCACTTTATCTGCCGTGAGGGGCTTTGTCAGGTATTCGGCTGCGTATTTGGTAGAGTTGGCTGTGTCGTGCGGGTGTGTGGAGGTGGTGAGCACGGTCATCACAATTTTATCACGGAACTCCTCATCCAGGCGCTCATACAGCTCCAGCATCTCAAAGCCGTCCATCACAGGCATGTTGATGTCCAGGAAAATAAGCTCCGGCTCAAAGTAATCGGCATTGGTGGCCTCGTAGTTATGATTGCTCACATTGTATAAATAATCGAATGCCTGCTTGCCGTTCACAAACGTTCGAATATGATCCGTCACCTGCATTCTCTCTAACAGACGCTGGTTCAAATAGTTAGTAGTATCATCGTCATCGATAAGCAGGATGCCTGATAATTTTTTCATAGTAAAGGTTATAATCCAGCTCGGTTTTGCACATGGAAACCGAAGCGTAAACGTTGTTCCAGTCCCGACTTCTGAAGCTACGTTTATACTACAGCTGTAGTTTTCAATAATTTGTTTAACGATTGTACAACCTGCCCCGCTTCCTTCTACGTGGTCGTGCCATCGCTTAAAAAGGCTGAACATTTCCTGTTGGGCTCGGTGGCGTTACACACCTATGCCACTGTCAGCCACAGACAAAACTAAATAATCTTCTTCAACTTTTGTACTAAAATTAATAATTGGTGGCCAGCCCGGGAATCTGTATTTAATAGCATTCGTCAACGGTTTGCAGGAAATGCTTATCAAGTTTTACGTTGATTGGTCGTAGCAGGGTATGCCAGAAAGTCGGTTGCAAATAGCGCTCCACCAATTCGCTACCCGACACTTTGACGGCGTCCGGTACTTCTGCAAGAGATATCCGCCGGCACTGCCGCTCCCGGCCGGAGCGGGTATCTCCTCTACCAGAACACCTAACAGCCCTCAATGTTTAAAATAGGGGCCTTCAGGTTGTGCGGGGAGCGGTAAGGTCAGTTTCTACAATATTAGAAAAATATCTTTCAGCATCAGAGGCCGCCGCCAGGAGACGCTACCGCTGCAGCAGGATCTTTTTTCCTGAAAGGAATCTCAAAACAGTGCAGGCTAAACGAAAAAAGCCTGAAACATAAGTTTCAGGCTTTCAGATAAGGAAAATGAAGGTTTCAGGCCGGCACATGATGGCCCGATGGTTATCGGGGCAATTATTCAAATCAAAATGCCCCTCCGGAGCTTATTCCTGCTGCTGCGTGTATGCAACAGATGTGCCTGCGTGCACTTAATCTATATATCCTTTCGAGCGCATCCACTCGTCGTTGTAAATTTTGGCCAGGTAGCGGGTGCCGTGGTCTGGCAGGAGCACCACCATCAGGTCGTTTTCGGTCAGGTGCTCGCGGGCATAGGCCAGCGCCCCGTATACCGCCGACCCCGAAGACCAGCCCACGAAAAGGCCTTCTTCGCGGGCAAGGCGGCGCGTCATTACGGCACCGTCTTTATCCGATACTTTTATAAATGTGTCGATGAGGTCGAAATCCACGTTCTTAGGCAGGATATCTTCTCCAATGCCCTCAGTGGCGTAGGGGTAAATCTCTTTTTCGTCGAAAATGCCTGTTTCCTTGTATTTCTTGAAAACAGAGCCGTAGGTATCGATACCAACAGTTACAAGCCGCGGATTTCTCTCTTTCAGGTACTTGGAGATGCCCGACACGGTCCCCCCTGTTCCCACGCCGGTAGCGAAGTGCGTGGTCCTGCCATCGGTCTGGTCCCAGATCTCGGGCCCGGTGGTGGCGTAGTGTGCGGCCGTGTTAGACAGGTTGTCGTACTGGTTTGGGTAAAAGGAGTTCGGGATCTCCTTGTTCAGGCGCTTGGCCACCGAATAGTAAGATGCCGGATCGTCTGGCGTCACATCGGTCGGGCACACAATCACGTCGGCGCCCATGGCTTTCAGGATGTCGATCTTTTCCTGCCCCTGCTTATCAGAAAGCGTAAAGATGCATTTGTAGCCTTTGGCAACGGCGGCCAGCGCCAGGCCCATGCCGGTGTTGCCGGAGGTGCCTTCTATAATAGTGCCCCCTGGCTTCAGAATACCGGCTCTCTCGGCATCTTCTATCATTCTGACAGCCATGCGGTCTTTTACAGAGTTGCCCGGGTTCATGTACTCTACTTTGGCAAGTATAGTGGCTTTTATGCCTGTCGTCACCTTGTTCAGCTTTACTAAAGGAGTGTTGCCTATTGCCTCGGTTATATGATTCAGATACTTCATGTAAGGTATATGTGTGATTTAATGTAAAGGTAATAGTTTGATTTTTAATTGTTGCCGGAAATGCCCTTATTCCTGCCAGCAGGAGCGGCAGCCGAGGCAGCGAGCTTCCCAAAAGACCGTTTTCATTTGAATAATTTACGTCGGGTGCACCACGGCCCCGCACCGGAGCAACAAATTATGCCAATGAAAAAGCCCCTCCGGAGGCCGCACAGCTCCTGCTGCTCCGCAGTCCTGCCCCACTCCCCGGATCCGGCTCAGCCCGACTCCTGAGAACGGTCCTTTGCTGCAGGGAGTTCCGGTGCCTGACAGGATTTAGGGACAACTATTTTTTGCATGGCCCATAAAAAAGGCTATTTTTGCACATCGCTTATTAGTCAGATCGTCTATACATCAATTAATTAAGATACACACATGAGTGTTTTAGTAAATAAAGGTTCCAAAGTGATTGTGCAGGGCTTTACTGGTTCCGAAGGTTCGTTCCATGCGCAGCAAATGATAGAGTATGGCACTAACGTGGTTGGTGGCGTAACCCCCGGAAAAGGCGGTTCCACGCACCTCGAGCGCCCTGTGTTCAACACGGTAGCTGATGCTGTAAAGCAGACAGGTGCGAACGTATCCATCATTTTTGTGCCACCGGCTTTTGCTGCCGATGCTATTATGGAAGCTGCTGACGCTGGCATAGCGGTAATTGTTGCCATTACAGAAGGTATTCCGGTAAAAGACATGGTAGCTGCCAAAAACTACCTGAAAAACAGAGATGTTACCCTTATCGGGCCAAACTGCCCGGGCGTGATTACGCCAGGCGAGGCAAAAGTAGGCATTATGCCAGGTTTCGTGTTCAAGCCGGGCCGTATCGGCATCGTGTCTAAGTCCGGCACGCTAACTTACGAGGCTGCTGACCAGATCGTGAAAGCCGGCCTTGGCATTTCTACTGCCATCGGCATTGGCGGCGACCCGATCATCGGAACGCCAACTAAAAACGCGGTGCAGCTGCTCATGGAAGACCCTGAGACGGACGCCATCGTGATGATCGGTGAGATTGGTGGTAACTACGAGGCCATGGCATCGCAGTACATCAAAGAAACCGGCAACAAGAAACCGGTAGTAGGCTTTATTGCCGGGCAAACGGCTCCTGCCGGCCGTCGTATGGGCCACGCCGGTGCTATTGTAGGTGGTGCTGATGATACAGCTGCCGCTAAAATGAAGATCATGCGCGAGTGTGGCATCAACGTGGTAGAGTCTCCTGCCGAGATCGGCGAGGCCATGGTGAAAGCGTTACAGGAAGCTGGCATCAACGCTTAACACTAAATTAGATCTTCCTTACCTGTGTAGAGAAGATAACGATACGGAAAGGCTGCCACTTAAAGGCGGCCTTTTTTGTTTGATAACTTTTGCTTGCGGGATTTTCCTCGGTAGCCGGTAGCACCAGAGCGGCAACAATACTGCTATACAAGCCGAAAGCCTCTGGAGGGCCATTTTCATTTAAATAATTGCTCTTTCAGCCAGTAAAGCTTAGTTGCGTGTGCTTCTTTAGCTTTACTTAGTGTGCAGAACAGTAATAAGCTCAGATACGTTTATAGCCAGGATTTTTCGTAGTACACTTTGCCCCTATCTTTTTTCATTTCTTGATTATTTTTCCGGAGGCAATTTGTCTGTTGTTCAGGCGGAGCCTGTAAAAGTAAACTCCGGAAGGCTCCGTCTGGAGCCGCAGCTGAAATTCAGAGCCGCTTCCTGACAGGCGTTGTACGGGGCGGGAAAGCACATCCAGGAGCACCAGCTCTACCCGCTCCTGCCTGGAGTTGTTAAAAGTTACCCTCACATCATCAGCAGCCGGATTAGGATACACTTCAACAGCTGTTGCCTTAGCATCATCAGTAATCGATGTTTGTGTTATATAACACGCTCCTCCACTTTTTTCACCGGTATATACCCTCTCGCCATCTTTAAAATGGCACAAAACATATGAATTGATTATGCCCTGAAAAAAGTTCTGATAGTGGAAAAAGCCAGTATTGGGTCCAATACCTTCAATAAACTCAAGGGGAACATCAAGACCAGCACATATTACGATCCAGGCATCTTGCTGCATGAAACGGATGTGCTTTAGATTATTTTCATAATACACCTCGCTAACTATGGCCTCTACAGGCGTAAGATCCCACTGGTAAAGCATAAATTTGTCTCCGGGTTCAAGGGTCATATCCATAAGCAGTAGTTCAGTGTTGCTACGCTCGTCGTACGCCCAAACCCGGCCTGTGCTGGTGTCCTCCCGCAGAAAATCCTCATTTCTGGAGCTGAAGGGATTTTCAGAATTTCCAGACACTACTACATACTCCTTATCGTTTATTACAGTAGTGTCGCTGGTTTCTAAGGTCATGGTGCCAACTGCATCACAATAGCCAGACATCACATTCCACTCAGTAGATTTCTCCCCAAAGATGGACTGGTAGGGCCGTGGCTGCTCCTGGGCCTGCACCCTGTTTATGTTAATACAGAGGTAAAGGAGCAGAAGCAGAAGAGACTTGTTGCGTGAAATACTAGGTAAACCTTGCTTCATGAGATAAAGGGTATATTTGGAACATAAACGTATTCAATTCTGATATGCTTACTTCTCTATGGCTTGCATCTGCAGGCAGATAACTGCCAACTGAGGGAGAGGGACCAGATCATTGACTAAACCATGAATGACTAAAGCTAATGCATTGGAAATATAGTACAAATAATATATAATTTCAAGTCTTAAAAGTGCAAAAGCAGAAACTTACCTATTGCTGTTCTGCAAGGTTATGGCAGCTAAGTACAATCAGCTGATTTCTGGTGTATGAAGGACCAGGGGACAGGGGTTAAAAGACGCCGGAGGGCCTTTTTCATTAGAATAATTAAGTACCTACTCAAAATTAAATATAATTTTTTTCCATCTTTCAGCCTAAGCTATCTCTAGCAAAAAACTGCTAAATAAGGCTTTTCGCTTCATTTGGCCCGATTTGCCTGCTGGTGAAAACACGCAGCAAGGGCAACGTAATTTGTAATTATTTTTGATCGACCATTTACGCTTCTGTCCGACAAAGTTTACTTGGATGTACTTAGAGTTTCTTAAAGCCTTCTGCTGTTACACATTTGCATAGCGTGCTATGCGTTACATCTGAGCTGTGTAACAAGTTTATTATACCTTTGCTATATGTTTCTGTTCGTCCGGAATTTTTATGATTATTTAGCTGTTCAGAGGTTGCAGTATAACCTGCTACAGCTAAAGGCCTTATAAATAAAAGTCAGCTTTAGCGCAGGAAACTGCGCAAGCATTATAACAGATAATTTGCTACTTTTGTAGCGACAAATATTTAATACTATTAAAATCTAGAATTTATGGCAATGTATCCTGAATATATGGTGGCTCCTATCCGTGAGGATCTTACTTCGGCTGGTTTTGAACAACTAATGACTGCCGAAGAAGTAGAGCAGGTTTTAGGCGCTGATAGTGGCACTGTACTTGTTGCCGTTAACTCCGTATGTGGTTGTGCGGCTGCAAAGGCTCGTCCGGCTCTTAAAATGGCTGTAGCTGCCAGCGAGAAGCGCCCGGAGAAATTGGTAACTGTATTTGCCGGCATGGAGCAGGACGCGGTGGCCAAAGCCCGGGAGCACATGCTGCCTTACCCTCCGTCATCCCCCTCTATCGCCCTGTTCAAAAACGGCGAACTGGTGCACATGATCGAGCGCTACCACATCGAGGGCAATGAACTGCACCGCATCGTAGACAACCTGAAAGGTGCCTTCGACGCGTACTGCTAAGGCTTCGCCCAATTAAAAATTACAAATTCAAAATTAGAAATGACCGGTAAAATATAATAGCCTTATTTCTGAACACGAATTGATTTATCAAAAACGACAGAGGCCGGTGCTAGCACCGGCCTCTGTCGTTTTTGACACAAATTGCTTTTAAAGTTACCTGGCTACACTGCTTGTCCTCAGGTCGAAGCCGATGTCGTGGCGGTAGTAGCGGTCCTGCCAGGTTATTTTTTCTGCGGCGGCATTGGCTTTTGCCAGGGCTTCATCCATGGTGTCGGCCAGGGCTGTAACGGCTATTACACGGCCCCCGTTATTGGTCAGTTTGTCGCCTACTTTTTTGGTGCCTGCATGAAATACCATCACCTCATCGCCCACGTTCTCAATGCCGCTGATTTCCTTGCCTTTCTCAAAACCTTCCGGATACCCGCCTGAAACCAGGAACACAGTGGCGGCCGTGCGCGGATCTACTTCCAGCTGAAAGCTGCCGAGTCGGTGCTCGTGCAGGGCGCAGAACATGTCGAACAGGTCGGATTTGATGCGTGGCAGGATAGCTTCTGTCTCAGGGTCGCCCAGGCGCACATTGTACTCAATTACGTAAGGCTCGCCGTTTACACTTATCAAGCCTATAAACAGGAAACCGGTGTACGGAATGTTCTCTTTCTGCAGCCCCTCCAGCGTAGGTTTTATAACACGGTCTTTCACTTTCTGCATAAACACATCGTCTGCAAATGGCACCGGCGAAATAGCGCCCATGCCACCTGTGTTTAGGCCAGTGTCGCCCTCACCTATGCGCTTATAGTCTTTTGCCTCCGGCAGCAGCACATACTCTTTGCCATCGGTAAGAATAAACACCGACACTTCTATGCCTGTCAGAAACTCTTCTATCACCACTTTGCTGCTGGCATTGCCGAAGCGCTTGTTACGCAACAAAGACTCCAGGGCATCCAGGGCCTCATCAAAATTCTGGGCAATAATAACGCCTTTGCCAGCTGCCAGCCCATCGGCCTTAATCACCACCGGGTACGCGTGGTTGCGCACATACTCCACGGCCTCGCGGTAGGTATCTTCTGTAAAAGCCTTATACCTGGCCGTGGGCACGTTATATTTCTCCAGGAACATTTTGCAGAAGTCTTTGCTTCCTTCGAGCATGGCACCCGCTTTGCGAGGCCCGATGATCAGGATGTGCTTCAGGTACTCGGTGCTCTGGAAATAGTCGTGGATACCTTCTACAAGTGCATTTTCGTGGCCCACCACAATCATCATGATATTGAAATCGGTGGCAAACTTGGCAACTTCCTCAAAGTTGTGCGTATCTACACAGGCGGTGGTGCCAAACTCTTCCGTACCGGCATTTCCGGGCGCCACAAACACTTTCTCACAATACTGGCTTTGACTCAGCTTCCAGGCAATGGCGTGCTCACGGGCACCAGATCCAATAATTAATACATTCATTCTGTACTTAATTGTTAAATTGTTGAATTGCTTACTTGTTAAATGACCTACTTGTTAATTAATTGAGCTGATAGCTTTAAAATTAGTTGGCTGTTTAAAGGTATAGATATGTATTAAAAGTCTATCTAACTCAGCAACTCAACCCATAAACAATTTAACCATTCAGCAGTTAAACAATTTAATTAGCATATTCAGAGAGGAACTTAATGCGCATCAGGCGCAGGTCCTCTTCGGTATAATCGTCGGTGCCCAGTTCTTTGAGGGCAGCGTTTATGTTGTCGGTTTTGGCTTGCAGAAAATAATCGTACACCTCCTCCTGCCGCTCATCGTCTAGCAGGTTGTTGATGTAGTAATTCAGGTTCAGCTTGGTGCCGGAGTAGCAGATGTGCTCGATCTCCTCTATCAGCTCCTGCATGGTCAGGTCTTTAGAGCTGGCTATTTCCTCCAGGTCCACTTTCTTATCGATCTGTTGAATGATGTAGATCTTGATCTTCGACTTGTTTACGGTAGTTTTCACCACCACGTCAGAGGCCGTCACAATATCGTTCTCCTCTACGTATTTGCTGATCAGGTCCAGGAAGGGCTTGCCGAACTTCTGCACCTTGCCCATGCCCACACCACCGATCTGCGCCAGCTCCTCTTTGTTCGTAGGATAAGTGGTGGCCATCTCTTTCAGCGACGGGTCCTGGAACAGCACGTACGGCGGCAGGTCCTTCTCCTTGGCCAGCTTTTTGCGCAGGTTCTTCAGCAGGTCGAACAGCACCTCGTCGTGTCCGGCCGCCGCCTGCGTTTCCTCTTTCTCTTCGTCCTCTTTCACTTCCTGCTCGTAGTTATGATCTTTTGTAAGTTGAATCGGATGTGGGTTCTGAATAAAGTCGTGTCCTTTCTGTGTCATCTTCACTACACCGAAATTTTCAATATCCTTCTCTAAATACTCTGACAACAGGACCTGGCGCAGCACTGAGCTCCAGAACTGGGCGTCCTGCTCTCTGCCTTTGCCAAACACCTCCAGCTTATCGTGGTCGTAGCTAGCTACATACTGATTGCGCAAGCCTGTCAGCACGGCGGTGATATGGTCTATCCCGAAGCGCTCTCCGGTCAGGTGTACGGCTTTCAGGGCCAGCTGCACTTCATCCTGCGCCTCAAAGCGTGGTTTCGGGTGCAGGCAGTTATCGCAGAAGCCGCAGTCTTTCTCATAGGCCTCTCCAAAATAGTGCAGCAGTTGCTTGCGCCGGCACACGGCAGAGTCGGCATAGGCAGCCATTTCCTGCAGCAGCAACTTGGAGTTGTCGCGCTCCGTTACGGGTTTGTCTTTGTTAAACTTCTCAAGCTTTATAATATCGTCGTAGCTGTAGAACATCAGGCAGTTGCCTTCCATTCCGTCGCGGCCGGCGCGCCCGGTTTCCTGGTAATACCCCTCAATTGACTTTGGGGTGTCGTAATGGATCACAAACCGCACATCCGGCTTGTCGATGCCCATGCCGAAGGCAATGGTAGCCACAATCACATCAGCTTCCTCGTTCAGGAATGCATCCTGGTTTGCCATCCGGATATTAGAGTCGAGGCCGGCATGGTAAGGCAGCGCTTTCACATCGTTTACGCGGAGCAGTTCCGCGATTTCTTCTACCTTTTTACGGCTTAAGCAATATACGATGCCGCTTTTTCCCTTGTTTCTCTTAACATACTGTATCAGCTGCTTTTTGGTATTGTGCTTGGGCCGTACTTCGTAGTAGAGGTTGGTGCGGTTAAAAGAGGATTTAAACACAGAAGCCTCATCCATCTGCAGGTTGCGCTGTATATCGAGCTGCACTTTAGGTGTGGCGGTGGCAGTGAGGGCAATTACGGGCAGGTCACCGATCTGGTCGATAATGCCCCGGATGCGGCGGTACTCCGGCCGGAAATCGTGGCCCCACTCCGAGATGCAGTGCGCCTCGTCGATGGCAACAAACGTAATATGGGCACTGCGCAGAAACTCGATGGTGTCTTCTTTGGTAAGCGACTCAGGCGCCACATACAGCAGCTTCACCTCTCCGGTAAGTGTCTCCTTTTTTACCCTGTTGATCTCCGACTTGGAGAGCGTAGAGTTAAGGAAGTGGGCGTTTACCCCAAAAGCGTTCAGTTGGTCCACCTGATTTTTCATCAGGGCAATAAGGGGAGAAATGACGATGGCAGTTCCCGGAAGCGACAAAGCAGGAAGCTGATAACACAACGACTTGCCCGCACCTGTTGGCATAATCACAAAGGTATTCTTGCGGTTGATAATATTATTTATTATCAACTCCTGATTACCCCTGAATTGATTATACCCAAAAACTTCCTTTAATTTGTTTTTGAGATTTACCTCTTGTTTAATTGACATTACCCTGGCGAAAAATGAATATTTACAACGCCTCCTTACCGGAGACCTTAACACAAATTTAATTTGAATCTCAATAATAACATCATTTTATCTGCAAAAAAAGTCTTGCAGGCAGAAGCCGGTGCAATCGCCAAACTGGCCGATTTTATCGACGAAGAGTTTGTAAGATGCGTCGAAGCCATTCTGCAGATAAAAGGCCGTGTGGTGGTGACGGGCATCGGCAAAAGCGCCCACATCGCCACCAAAATTGTGGCCACCCTGAACTCCACCGGCACCCCTGCCCTTTTTATGCACGCCGCCGATGCCATTCATGGCGACCTGGGCATGATCCAGTCGGAAGATTTTGTGATCTGCATCTCCAAAAGCGGCAATACCCCCGAAATAAAAGTACTGGTGCCACTCCTCAAGCGCAAAGGCTCCCAACTGGCCGCACTGGTTTCGGACACAGGCTCTTACCTGGCCCTGAACGCTAACTTTATTTTAAAAGCGCACGTAGAGCGGGAGGCCTGCCCGTTTAACCTGGCGCCTACCACCAGCACCACCGCGGCGCTGGCCCTGGGCGATGCCCTGGCCGTATGCCTGCTGGAGGCCCGCGGGTTCAGCAGCGCCGATTTCGCCACTTTGCACCCAGGCGGCTCCCTCGGCAAAAGGCTCTATCTTAAAGTTGGTGATATTTATGTTCATAATCAAGCGCCGCAGGTGCACGAGCGGGCGTCGCTGAAAGAAATCATCATCGAGATATCCTCTAAACGCCTGGGAGCTACGGCAGTAGTGGCTGCCGGCACCAACAAACTGGTTGGCATTATAACGGATGGCGATTTGCGCCGTATGCTCAATAAATTTGATTCCTTAGAAGGTATACTCGCCACCGACATCATGACGCCCTCTCCCCGCACGATCGAGCCCGAGCAGTATGCGGCAGAGGCCATGGCCATTATGCAGGATAAGAATATAACACAATTAGTAGTTACTATTGAAGATAAATTCGTAGGTTTCGTCCACCTACACGATCTCTTAAAAGAAGGACTTGTATAGCTATGGATAAAAACACCTTTGTAGTCATTATGGCTGGTGGCATCGGGAGCCGGTTCTGGCCGTTCAGCAGAACAAACTACCCTAAACAGTTTCATGATGTGCTGGGAACAGGCGAGAGCATGCTCCAGATGACGGCAAGGCGCTTTCAGAATGTCTGCCCACCCGAGAACATCTTTGTGGTTACGAATAAAGACTACGAGGCGCTGGTAAAAGAGCAGCTGCCGCAACTAACCGACAACCAGATTCTGCTGGAGCCGATAGGCCGTAACACAGCGCCCTGCATTGCCTATGCTTCTCATAAAATCGCGCTGTTAAACCCGGAGGCCAACCTGGTGGTTACGCCCTCAGACCACGTTATCCTGAAGGAGGAGGTGTTTACCAGCGTTGTAAAGGAAGGGCTGGCCGCAGCGGCAAAAGACGATGTGCTGATTACCCTTGGCATTGAGCCCAGCCGCCCCGACACTGGCTACGGCTACATCCAATACATAGACAACGACGGCAGCGACATAAAAAAGGTAAAGACCTTTACCGAAAAGCCAAACCTGGAACTGGCGCAAATGTTTTTCGACAGTGGCGACTTTGTCTGGAATGCCGGCATTTTTATCTGGAGCGCCAAAAGCATTCTGAATGCCTTCAGGCAGCACCTGTCTGAGATTTCGGAGGTGTTTGAGGAAGGAAACACGTTTTTGAACACAGCCCAAGAAAGCAACTTTATCGCCAAAGCCTACTCCCAGTGCCGCAACATCTCGATAGACTATGGCATTATGGAGAAAGTGGACAATGTATACGTGCTGCTGGCCGACATTGGCTGGTCTGACCTCGGCACTTGGAACTCGCTCTACACCATCGGTGAGAAAGAGAAAGACGGCAACGTAGTAGATGGCGACGTGCTCCTCTACGACACGAAAGACTGCATTATTAAAACCCCCAAAGAGCGACTGGTAGTGGTGCAGGGGCTAGAGAACTACATTATTGCCGAGTACGATAATGTGCTCATGATCTGCTCCAAAGACGAAGAGCAGAAGGTAAAAGAGTTTATGGCCGACGCCAAAGCCAAACGAGGCCCCAACTATATTTAAAGTTTACTTCTTCCACGGAAAAGCCTCTGCAGATTTAATTTTTGCAGGGGCTTTTTATTGAGACGCCACACACAGGATACAAGTACTGAGGTTTTTGTGTCCCGAATTAGGTATAACGTATCACGATTTAGGCCCCAGGATTTTTAATTAGCTGAGAGCTGAATGATGTTTTACGGTTCATCTTCGCATCTCCCAATCAACAATTTAGCCATTCAACAATTTAACAATCAGCAACTAACAACCAAATTATTCCAATCAAAAAGCCCCTCCGGAGGCGCTGCTGCTGCGGGCCATGCCTTGCCACCCAATATTTATCAGGTCAGCACTTTAGCTTTTGCGCCTGCTCCTTCTGCTCCAGTCCATGGTGATTAGCCGGACCGGGATCTCATCGCCCAGCAGCTTGCCCCAGGGTTTCAGGCCTTCGATGCGATCGAAGATGATCTTGAGCACGGCCACAAACGGGATAGACAGGAACATGCCCGAGACGCCCCAGAGCGAACCGCCAAGCAAAACGGCCAGAATCGAAATAAGGGCATTGATCTGCACCTGAGAAGACACGACACGCGGCACAATGATGTTGTTGTCTACAAACTGAATAACACTATAGGCCGCCACGATGGCCAGTTGTGTGGTATACCCATCTTTGGTAATGGTTGCCATGATGACAGGCAGCAGGATGGCCACAATGCCTCCAATATAGGGAATCAGGTTCAGGATGGCGCCCAGCACCCCGAGCAGGATGGCATACTCCACCCCCAACAGCAGCAGGGCGGCCGAATTCAGGACGGCCACAATAAAAGTCTCTATCAGCAGGCCCACAATATAGCTCTGTATCGCGGCTTTTGTGCCCTGCAGTATACCTGCCACACTCTCTGAGCTTTCTTTAGAGAACACTTCGTAAATAAAATTCAGGAGGAGTGTTTTGTAGAACAGGAGCAGGAAAATATATACCGGAATAAGAAAAACCACGCTAAACAAGCCGAGTGCGCCGCTAAGGGTACGGCCTAACAGCTCTTTGTTGCTGCTGGCCGCCTCGTTGAGGTACTGCGCCTGCTTATCCAGCGTAATGCCGAAGGTTCGGGCAATCCAGGTCTCCAGGTCGGTCAGTATCTGCCCGAACTTTTCCTTCATAACAGGCAGCATCTCGCCAAACTGAATAATCTGCGAAGACAGGAAATACAGAATACCGCCCAGCACCAGAACCGCCAGCAGCAGGGTTAGCAATATGGAGATGACCTTCGGAATTCTCAGCTTCAGGAACCTGCCATACAGGGGGTTCAGGAGCACGGCAAATAGCCCGGAGAAAGCAAGGGGCACAAGGAAATCAGCCAGTATGTAAAGCACATACACAAAGAGGATAAGGCCGAATAAAATGGTAGTGGTCTTTTTATAAAAAGGCTCCTGCGTTTCGGTGTTCATAAGATTGAGCTGAAGGTTTGGCTTTGAAACGTGTATGGCAGAAAAAGGAACATGTTTAAGCCGCAGATCGCTGGTAATACTTAGTAAAAAAGGTGCCACCAGCACAGGATCAGGAAAACTGCTGTTAATCGCGATTTATGAATTGGATTTTCAGGAGTCTGCCTATGCTGCCATCTGTAGCTGTTATCTGCGGTAATACCTAAAGAAAGCAGGGTTGACTTGATATTGTTTACCTTTTTAAAATCAGGATGATCAAAGGTTGGCATCTGGTATGTAGCAAGTAGCCAATTACTTGAATGAAAAAGCCCCTCCAGAGGTTTCTGTTGCTGCTGCTGCTGTTTTTTGTCTGAATCAGGATTATCAGGATTTAAGGATGAGGTGGATGTATTTATACCACTTTTAGCTGATTCCGTCTTATTACGCCTCCCTGCGCTGTCCGGGGACAGCGCACTTTCCTAAAGCAGAAATGGCTTTCTGTTCTGCAAACGGAGGTTCTGTCCGGGGACAGAACCGGGGAGTAAAATCAGCAGACCTTTTTGAGGAATGGATTATTTGAATGAAAAAGCCCCTCCGGAGCTGCTGCTACTGCTGCTGCTCCGGAGGGGCTTTAAACTTTTTAACTTTAACCTCTCTAACTTTCTAACTCAAAAAATCACCTTGGCTCAAAAGTGTTCAGGTTGGAGTAGCCGGTTTCGCGGAGGCGCTGGCTCAGGGCTTCGTACAAAATAATGCCCGTTGCTACCGATACGTTGAGGGAACCAATCTGGCCAAGCAGCGGAATGCGGAGCTTGGCATCGGCTCGCTTCAGGTACTCCGGCGATATGCCGTCTTCCTCACTGCCCATGATAATGGCGGTAGGCACCGTAAAGTCTACCTGGCTGTCGGGCAGCATCAGGTCTGTTTTTTCGGTACAGGCTACTATTTGTATGCCTGAGTTCTTCAGGTACTCGATGGCGTCTTTCAGGTTGGGCTCGCGGCAGATAGGCACCAGGTGCAAAGCGCCCGCCGATGTTTTAATGGCGTCGGCATTTGCCTGCGCTCCGCCACGACTTGGGATTACGATGGCATCTACGCCCATACATTCGGCGTTCCGGGCAATGGAGCCGAAATTTCGCACGTCCGTAATACGGTCCAGGATGAGCAGGAGCGGGTTCTTGCCTTTTTCATACAAGGAAGTCACGATTTCGGCCAAAGGCAGATACGTGATGGCAGAAATATAGGCAACCGCACCCTGGTGGTTTTTGCGGGTAAGCTTGTTGAGCTTCTCGATAGGCACCATGGCTACCGGCACATCCGCTTTTTTGGCCAGTTCCAGCATTTCATCCGTCATCGGGTTTCTGGCGCTTTTCTGAAGAAAGATCTTCTCCATTACTTTACCCGCAAGCATGGCCTCGATGATCGGCCTCAGGCCAAAGATCATTTCCATTTTGTCTTCCTTCGGTGCTCTGGGGCTACCGTACCGGGGGTTTACATATTCTCTGTTATTCCTGCTCTCCATTTTGAAACTGTGCTGTACCAGTTCTCCTCGTATTCGCGGCGCCGTATCAGCTCGTAGTAATTGTTGGTAAAGTTATTCTCTTTTTTGTTAAAAACGAACTTAATATAAGGCATAGAGGCCGACTCCCGGTAAATCCAGGCTTCGGTGGTGCCCACCCGGCTCACGTTGCTTGGCCTGCCATAGATAATATAAACCATGCCACGGTCGCTGGCCCAGCCCTCTTTATGGGAGGTAAAGCGTCTGTTCGCCTCTTCTACCCGCGTATAAAACGTCCGGATCAGTTGGCGGGCATTCTCCTTGTCGCGTGCCACCTTCAGCCAGAAATCGTCGATGGCGGCCTTCGGATCTTTCGATTTCATGATCACTTCCCGCTCTTCCGAGGTGGTGAGGTAAATAAGCGGGGGCAGCATCTCTTTGGCCATGGTTATCTGCGGAAAGGTACCCTGCCGCACCAGCAGCCCCACAGAGGCGCCTCCTCTACCCGAGATCAGGTAAAGGCCGGGGTTCTGGAACCGTATGGTGTCGCCAACACTGTAGGCAGTTGTATCGACAGGCTGTATAGCGCTAATCGGTGGTGGTTGCCGGGTAGACATGGGCGGCAAAGCCGGCATAAGGGCATTGCTATACGATTGCACCTGCAAAGTGCTGTCGGAGCCGTAGTAACTTGCCAGCACCGCCTCCCCTGTTTTTACATAAGATCGGAACAAAGGCGCGCCGGTTTCTTTTTCCAGCAGCATAAAATCTTTGTGCAGCAGGTCGGGCTGCAAAGGCAAAGTATAAAAAGACGAGACATGTCCCTGCGAACCTGCCTTCTGCCAGAGGCGCATCTGCAGTATGTTGGGGGCAGTTACCAGTTGGCGGGGCACTTTAAGCCGGAGCAGCAGGCTGCCATCCGGGTTCGCTCGCTGCTGCCCCGTAACCTGTACCGAATCGCGGAGCAGCACGGCATCCCGTTCGGTAGCGCCAGGCCTTACCGTGTACTCAAACCGGGTGGCGATGCGCTGCACATTCAGCACCTGGTGGGCATCATTAAACTTTACATACAGGTAGAGTGTGTCCTGGGCCGTATAGTGATCGTATTGCATGGCCACATGCGGAGCCACGTTTCTGGTAGCCGACGATGCCCGCATAGGCGCGCTGTTTCCCGACATCTGCCCCATGGGTATGTTAGACCCGCACGAAGCCAGCAGCAAGCAAGTCAGAAAGGAAAGTAAGGTTCCTATTTTCATCAAAACCAAGTTATAAATACAACCCTTAAAATCAAAGAGCCAGCTATTAGATAGTCTGGCTCTTTTACTCTTTTATGCACTACTTTGTTTAACGGCGCATGCGCTGCAGGTATTGCATAAAGGTTTCCTGCAGCTGCATAGCCCTGTCCTGCATTCCCATTTCCTGCGCGGCCGCTATGGTTTGCTGCATCATGAGCATATTGGTCTGGATTTCCATCTCAAACAAAGACCCTTTCTCAAAATAATAATCCAGGTTCTCCTGCGATGATTTCACAATTCCTTCCATTAAGGCTGTGGCACGTTCCTCCTCGCCAAGCTCGGCCAGCAACGGAATAAAGTTTGGCGTATAATAGTCGTATGGCACGGTTTCGAACGGAAGCACGGTAAAGCAGTGGTCTATCACTTCTTTTGCGCGCACGTTGTCTCCGTCAGCAAGATAAGCTTCGGCCAGTTTGGCAAACTTGTCGCGGGCATTGGCGGTGAACCGGTAGTAGTTGTCGTCGTAGTAGATATCTGCCCTGTCGAAGTTCCTGAAGCTGTACTTCTTCATCATGTTCTCGTACATCACCTCCTTGTGTATGTTGCTGATTTCTTCATCCTGAGAGAACCTAACCGGCACAATGCGCTGCGCCAGCCCCTCCAGCTGAAAGTACTCCGAGAGCCCCATAAAATCGGCGCTGTTTACGGTAGTGGAGAAATAAATAGGCCGCTCCCAGTTTGCATTCGCCAGCAGGTCGAGGATGATCAGGTGCTTCTTCTCGAGCAGCGACTGGCTCACCTGCCACTGCATCCGGTCGGTTATCATTTGCTGCTTTTCCTCCGGTACAAACCCTAACTGCTGTACATGGGCTTTATCCACGTTCAGGAAGAAGTTTTTGGTCGGGAACGTGAGCAGTGTGGTGCCGGAGCCATACTGCGCCTGCAGGGCAGGGTGGTTCTGTTTTACGAGGCTGATGAACTGCTTCAGGTCGATACCGGCTGCCACTTGTGGCTTCTCGGCGTAAGGGAGGTAGTCGTTGGTGCCTTGCTGGTAGTTCTCTTTTTCGAGTATCACCGGCCATGGGTCCGATTCGTAGGCCTGACGCTTCATCTGGTCTATGTACCAGTCGGTGTTCAGGTAGCTCAGTACGGCCACACGCACATCGGTTCTGTAGCCTTCCACTTCCTGCGCATACCATAGCGGGAACGTATCGTTGTCGCCGTTGGTGAACAGGATGGCATTGGGGGCACAGGAGTCGAGCAGGTTCTTGGCCGAGTCTACGGAGTGGTAGCGGTCAGAGCGGTCGTGATCGTCCCAGCCCTCAGCAGCCAGAATGACAGGTGCCGCCAGACAAACAGCTGTAGCCACACCAGCTCTGGCAGTATGGTTCCGGAGCACAGTGCGGAGTAGGTCTGCCAGCCCCAGCACGCCCAGGCCTATCCAGATGGAGAAGGCATAGAACGAACCGGCAAAGGTATAGTCCCGCTCCCTCGGCTCGAGGGGCGGCTGGTTCAGGTACAGGGCAATGGCTATGCCGGTAAAGAAGAACAGCAAGCCCACCACAAATGCATCCTGCTCTTTTTTCCGGATCTGGTAGATGAGCCCTAAAATGCCCACCAGCAGCGGAAGCATATAAAACGCGTTCCTGGCTTTGTTGTTTGCCACTTTGGCCGGCAGGTCGCCGGTATTTTTGTTAAACCAAAGCACCCCCGAATTCTGCACATCGCCCTCACGGCCTATAAAATTCCAGCCGAAGTAGCGCCAGTACATATGCCCGAGCTGGTACCGGAACAGGAAGCTCATATTCTGCCCGAAGGTTGGCATTTGCCCCTCCCGTATATTTACCCATTTCTTATACTCTTCCAGGTCCTGCTTTTTATCGCTGTAGATGCGCGGAAGAATAGTTTTGTCTTTACTGTCGTACACATAAGAGAGCTTCCGACCGGTTGTCACATATTTATCTTTGCCTTTTACGTAGCGGGGAGCCCCCTCCTCCTGGTCTACCGGCTGGGCATTGTACTGCGGGCCGTAGAGCAACGGACGGTCGCCGTACTGCTCCCGCTTCAGGTAGGCCACAAAGCTCATGATATCTTCCGGGTCATTCTCATCGATAGTGGGATCATAGCCGGACCTGATCGGGATGATCATGTAGGAAGAGTAGCCGATCAGGATAAAGGTAAAGCAAAGGATGGCGGTATTTAGCATTCTGTTGCCCTTAAGGATGGAGTAACGGATACCCCAGATGATGCCTCCTACTAGCAAAGCAACAAACACGATAATGCCGGAGCCGAAGGGCAGGCCAAGCGAATTGACAAAGAACACCTCCACGTTTCCGGCCAGCGACGGCAGCCCCGGAATAACTCCCCACAGAATGGCCACTACAATAACGGCGCTTATCAGAAAGGCTGCTACACCGCCCCAGAAAGTTGGCTTGTAAAGACGGAAATAATAAATAAAGGCAAGGGCCGGAATAGTGACCAGGTTCAGTAAGTGAGCGCCAATAGACAGGCCTACGAGGTAGGCAATCAGGATCAGCCATTTATCAGAGAGTGACTGGCCAACTTTGCTTTCCCAGCGGAGCATTGCCCAGAAAACGATGGCGGTAAAGAAAGACGACATGGCATACACCTCGGCCTCCACCGCCGAGAACCAGGCCGAATCTGTGAACGTATAGGCAAGCGCTCCTACGGCACCACTGCCCATTATCAGCAGGATGTTGCCGGTGCCTACCACAGGCTCCCCTTCTTTAAACATAATTCTGCGGGCCAGAATAGTGATAGACCAGAAGAGGAAAAGAACGGTTAAAGAGCTGCAAAGGGCTGAAAGCAGGTTTACCCACCAGGCCACCTGGCTCACATCGCTGGCAAACATCGAGAAGATCCGGCCTACCAGAAGATAAAACGGCGCCCCGGGCGGGTGCGGTACCAGTAATTTGTACGAGCAGGCAATAAACTCACCCGCATCCCAATAACTTGCTGTTGGTTCCAGCGTCAAAACATAAACTGTAGTCGCAATTAAACACACGACCCAGCCAACCAGGTTGTTTATCTTCCGATAATCCGTCATAACTAGATTTGAATTCAGCCCCGAAAATAAGAAATAAAGCTAAGCGCCCACGCACTTTTGTAAATTTATATGAAAAAAGCCGACCTTATGGGCCGGCTTTTTTTGTAACGAAACGTACAGTACGTTTATTTTTGAAGGATCAGGCGCTTTGTCTCCACCATCTTATCGTTTACCAGGAGGCTGTAAAAATACACCCCAGCCGGCAGGCTCGACATATCCACGTCCACATCGAGGGTAGAAAGTTCCTTTACAGCCACCACTTTACCTATCGTGTTCGAAATCTTGATTTTATAGTGTTGATTATCATTGCCAACCTGTGTCAGCGACAGGCGGGTAATGCCTCTTGACGGGTTCGGGTAGGCGTTGATAGAGGGCATCACCTTCTGCTCTGGACCTGCCATAAGGCTGGCCAACGTAACCGTTGCATAAAAGCTTTTGTTAGATTTGGAGGGCTCATAGGCATGAAAAGCAGAACTTACTGCCGAGGCATAGATTTTGGAGCAGGTATGGCTGTTGTCTTTAACAACGAAGGTAGGCCGTGCGTTTTGTGCCGACACGTTCAGGGCACTCTGCCTTTCTGTCACTTGTTTCCAGTCGGAGGCAGAACCTTTGTAGATGGGGGAAATACCTTCCTTATTGGCATCTCTCAGGTAGCCGCCTGCATTTACAGCAAAGCCGGCTAGCTGCGATCCCAGCACCGCCACTACAAAAAATAATTTAGTAAAAGTCTTCATCTTCATATTCAGAGCCTCATCTTTGAGCTTTTAGCCACCGTTCGATCTAATCTATCAAAGATAGCTAAAATCATGGCAATTTAAATGCTGTATTTTTAAATAGTTGCCAGCAAAAACCCAAACAATTGATAATTCCTTTTTTGTTCAGCCAAATCGCCGGCAAGAATTCAATAACAAGAATAATGCCTGTTATTATCCGGGTTCATGCATCACAAAAAAATAATATAGATTTTTAGCTATCCTATTTTTTGCCTGCTCTTCAAATAAGGCAATTATCACTACAACTCCTCTCCCCGGCATCGGACTTTGCACCGCTCTGCAGATGCCGTCCCTTTCAGGCTCTCCTGCAGTTGTTCTTTGAGCGGCAATTGTAGCTGGGGAAAAATCAAATTATTTGAATAAAAAAGGGCCTCCGGAGGCGTTACTACTGATTTAACACCGGCAGAGGAAAGATCAGATAGGATGTAGTGCTACTTGTACAGCCGAAGCCTGTTGGGTAGTAAAGGATAAGACTGCGCTTTGTAAGAGGAGTTCCTCTCTTCCTCTTACCTTCATCAATCCTTTTTAAAAATTAGCTTTTCATTGTTAGATTGCAGAATCAATTCTTTACTTTTTGTTACAGAGTATTGATTAACATTTGGCATAACTGAAAAGAATCTATTCCCCCACTCCGTGTCCTCGGCTAAAGTATATGCAAACTCCACTACCTGTATCCTATTTTCACCAAGATGTTTAAATTCACCTTTAACACCATTATTTGCAGTAGCCCCTTCAAACTTCTCAAGTTTTTCATCTTCAAATTTCATTACAATATCCTCAGATACTGGCCTATTTTTCGGCGGTTGCCCGTTCAGAAACTCCATTCTCTGCAAAATCCACCTTCCTGAGAGCTCAACAGGAATTTCTTCATCTTTAGGGTTAACTTCATCTATTTTCTTACATGACAAAGAAAATAGCATCACCAAAGAGTACAGGGTAAGAAGAATACACTTTTTCATTTTTTATTTTTGTTGTTCCAATTGCCACTAACGAATCGGCTATGGTGCATTTAAATGCGTCATGAGTTTTGTTCACAACATTTATTTTAACCTATAACCAATAGAGAATTGATAGGATTGGTTCTGGAAGCTTACCTTCTCCGTTGCTGGCGGTTGAGATTTATCGGGATTAATTACTGATGTTAAGCCATAGCTATACCTAAAGCTAATATAGACTTTTTCGCCAGCATGAAGATTGGCTCCTAAAGCATACCCCGCGTCAAACCTATTATATTGCTCCTTATTGTATTTAGCTCCACGGTTGAGTAAGTATCCAAACTCAGGTCCGAATAATAGATCCATTCTTTTGAACAACTTCAAACCTGCCATGACGGGCAAATTCAAATAGTTTAGGTGGCTGTAAACTTTGGCACCTTCAGAAGTATTATTACTAATATAGCCCTTGTTTGAAAACAAGAGTTCTGGATTAACAGAGAATCTTTCGCTCATGTTGTACTTACTGTAAAGCCCAACATGAAAGGCAGGTTTGTAGGGATAGCCCCATTTTTCGTAATACGGATCTTCTGAGTTTACATTAAGCCTTACCCAATTAAACCCACCCTTGATGCCATAGCTTGTTTGAGCAAAATTCTGATGAGCTAGCACTACGAATAGTACGAATAAAATAGCTTTTTTTATCATTTTTACAAGCTTATTGTTGGCAACTTGCAGATAATAGTAATAAACCTGCAGCAAATTATCGATTATGACAAGTAACCGCACCAACGAATTTACTAAATACAGGAAATTCAATTTAAAGCACCAGCATTAGATCACAAAACCAATCTCCTGAAACGCAAAAAACCGCAGTTCCTGCTCAATTTCCACTGCCAGCCTGCCTTCTTCGTCTACGCCTTGTATCTGCCCCGGCACCTGCTGGCCCTGCACCAGAAAAGAGTGTTTTTCCTGGTAGCGGTACAGCACCTGCAGGTAGTCGAACTTGAGCTTGGCCAGCTTGCCGGCACGCAGCTCCAGGTAGCGCTTCTCCAGGTGTTCCAGCATGCGGCACACCACACTATCCAGGTCAAGCTCACGTTGTAAGGCCGAAGCGAGCGAGGTGGCGACCGGCGAGGAGAAAGTAGTTTGATTCACATTTAAACCAATTCCGGCAATGCTATGTTGTAATATCTGACTACTTATGGTGTTTTCTATTAAAATCCCGCCTAACTTTCTATCTTCAACATACAGGTCGTTGGGCCACTTTAGCTGGGCCTGCGACAGCCCCTGCTCGCGTACCAGGTCCAGCACGGCAAGCGAAACGGCTATGTTGAGATAAAACTGCTGCCTGACCGGCAAAAAGGAAGGAAACAACACCACCGAAAGTGTCATGTTTTTTCCGGGACCTGCTTCCCAACTGTTGCCCCGCTGCCCGCGACCATTTGTTTGCCGGGAAGAGAGCACGACACAGCCCTCTGTGGCTTCATTTTTGTTGAGAAGCTTTTGGGCCTCTGTGTTAGTAGATTCACAAACCGGCAGGAAATATTGCTGCCGGCCCATAAACAGCGTATTAGGCACCATATAGTAAGCAAAATTTTATACTTTTGTATTTCAAATTTAAGTAGCACAAATGAAACAAACCAAGGTTGAGGTTAATTCAGACATATTGGCAGATATTGTCGTAAAAGGCATGCAGGAGAAGAAGGCAGCCGATATTGTCGTTATTAATCTTAAATCCCTCAAAAATGCTGTATCAGATTACTTTGTCATAGCATCCGCCAGCTCAGATACGCAACTAGATGCTATTGCAAGCTCTATAGAAGAAGTGGTATACAAGGCCACCCACCAGAACCCCTGGCAAACGGAGGGCCGCACCAACAAAGAGTGGATATTGCTGGATTATGTGGACGTGGTGGCACATGTATTCTTAAAAGACAAGCGGGAATTTTATGCACTGGAAGAACTTTGGGGCGATGCCCGCATAGAACATATTCAGCCTGCTTAGTCTATTAATGCAGCCAGCTCAAAACAATTCGATCTGGCTGATGTTTTTAATTAACTGTAATTAAACATTCATGGCAGAGAATAATAATAAAGGCAATAACAATAAAAAGAAAAAGCCGATCATTCCGAACACCCCGCCCCGGCCAACTATGCAGCTGTGGATGCTGGCCGTGCTGATTCTGCTTATTTTCGGGCTTACGTACCTCAACAAGAGCAGCGCCTCCAGAGAATCATCACAACAAGCCTTTGAGGAAATGCTGCTCAGCAACGATGTCCGCAAAGTAGATATCGTGAACAACAACCTGGTGGAGGTGTACCTGAAGGAGGAGGCGCTGAGCAACGACAAGTACAAATCAGAGCTGGATGGGCGTGGCAACTTTGCCATGGGGCAGCAGGGGCCGCACTACCACTTCAACATTATTTCGCCGGAAATATTTAAGGAGGACCTGGACAAGCTACAGGCAAACATGCCCAAAGAGCAGCAAATACCCTATAACGTGGTTTCCAGAACCGGTTTTATGGACTTTTTTGCCACCTGGGGCTTCTTCATACTCTTGCTGTTCGGTTTCTGGTTCCTGATGCGCCGCGTAACAGCCGGTGGCGCAGGAGGTCAGATCTTCAATATCGGCAAATCCAAGGCAGCTCTCTTTGATGCAGAGAACAAGGTAAAGATTACGTTTAAGGATGTGGCTGGCCTCGAAGAAGCAAAAGAAGAAATACAGGAGATCGTGGAGTTCCTCAAGAACCCGTCCAAGTTTACGATTCTGGGTGGAAAGATACCCAAAGGCGCCTTGTTAGTTGGCCCTCCGGGAACAGGTAAAACCCTGCTTGCCAAAGCAGTAGCCGGCGAGGCCGACGTGCCGTTTTTCTCGCTGTCCGGTTCCGACTTTGTGGAGATGTTTGTGGGCGTGGGTGCCGCACGGGTGCGCGACCTGTTTAAGCAGGCAAAAGCCAAAGCCCCTTGTATTATCTTTATTGATGAGATTGATGCCATTGGCCGCCACCGTAGCCGCGGACAGCAGCCAGGAGGCAACGACGAGCGCGAAAACACCCTGAACTCACTTTTAGTGGAGATGGATGGTTTTGCCACCGATTCGGGCGTTATTATACTGGCAGCCACAAACCGCCCTGACACGCTCGACTCTGCCCTGCTTCGTCCGGGTCGTTTCGACCGCCAGATCAGCATCGATAAGCCGGATATTAATGGCCGTACCGAGATCTTCGCGGTTCACTTAAAGCCGATTACGCTGGCAGCAGACGTAGATGCCAGAAACCTGGCCGCTCAAACGCCTGGTTTTGCCGGTGCTGAGATCGCCAACGTGTGTAACGAAGCAGCTCTTATTGCTGCCCGCCGCAACAAAAAAGCGGTAGACCAGCAGGACTTTAACGATGCCATCGACCGGGTGATTGGAGGCCTCGAGAAAAAGAACAAGATCATTTCTCCGGGCGAGAAAAAGATTGTGGCCTACCATGAGGCTGGCCACGCGGTGGCTGGCTGGTTCCTGGAGCACGCCGATCCATTGGTAAAGGTAAGTATCGTACCACGAGGTGTCGCCGCCCTGGGTTATGCGCAGTACCTGCCCAAAGAGCAGTTCCTGTACACCACCGAGCAGCTGATAGACGAAATGTGCATGGCCCTGGGTGGACGTGCCGCAGAAGAGATCGTGTTTGGCAAGATTTCTACCGGCGCTCTGAGCGACCTGGAGCGAATTACCAAAATGGCCTACAGCATTGTAACCATGTATGGCATGAACACTAAAATAGGGAATGTCTCCTTCTACGACTCCAAGCAAAGCTCTGATTATTCTTTTAATAAGCCTTATTCAGAAGCAACTGCCGAAACAATAGATAACGAGGTACGTGCCATTATAGGAACCGCTTACGAGCGCACTATTAAGCTACTGACCGATAAGCGTAAAGAGTTGGAAATCATAGCGCAGGAGTTGCTGCAGAAAGAGATCCTGTTCCAGAGCGACCTGGAGCGGCTGGTGGGAAAGCGTCCGTTTGAGGAGCTGACTACGTACCAGGCGCACACAGCCGGCACCGACCGTAGCAAAACCAAAAGCGAGGTAGACCAGGAGCATCCGCAGGAGCGCGGCCTTACCGAGCATCCGGAGCAGGAAGAAGGTATAGTGCCAGGCACTCCCTTAACAGGAAATGGCTCCTCTACCGATCAGAGCACTTCTGCCAACTCCCGCATTGCATAACAGAAACAATTTGCATGTACGAAGCAAAATCAAAAGAAATAGTTTTAAGAAGAGTAAGAGAGGCGCTGGCTAAATCAGCGCCTTTTCTGCCTCCTACGCCTGATTTTACCTCTCCCCTGCACTCCGCTCCGTCGGAAGAGCTGTCGGTGGAGTTTGCGCAGTTGTTTATTGCCAACAGTGGCCTCTTTATTTACTGCGAATCGGAAGAAGACTTTTTTGACCAGCTGTACGCCTTTAAGCGCGAGCATAACATTCAGAACCTGTTTGTGTGGGAGCCTAACCTGAAACATATCCTTTATCATGCTGGCATTGAGCACAACGAGGGCGAGGAGAACTTCATCGCCGACCCCGAATCAGCGGGCCTCACAACCTGCGAGGCCCTGATTGCCCGCACCGGCAGCATCTTGGTAAGTTCGGCCAATGCTGGCGGCAGGCGCCTGGGCATATACCCTGCCACACACATGGTGGTGGCACGCGCCAGCCAGCTGGTACCCGACATTAAGGACGGGCTGCAAATCCTGAAAGAGAGGCACCAGGAGAGCTACCCATCTATGGTTTCGCTGGTGAGCGGGCCGAGCCGCACCGCCGATATTGAAAAAACATTGGTGCTGGGAGCCCACGGCCCCAAGCACCTGGTACTTTTCCTGATTGATGACCTTGCACAGTAGAAAGCTGGAACCAGGTAAGAAAGTATACTTTGCTTCCGATTTTCATCTGGGAGCCCCCTCTGCCGAACAGAGCAGCGCCCGCGAAAAAAAGATCGTGCGCTGGCTGGACCAGATAAAGCAGGATGCGCAGTGCATCTACCTGGTAGGCGACATTTTCGACTTCTGGTTCGAGTACCGGCATGCCATCCCGAAAGGTTTTATCCGGCTGCAGGGCAAGCTGGCCGAGCTTACGGACGCAGGCATTCCGATTTACCTCTTCACCGGCAACCACGACATGTGGATGTTCGATTACTTCCCCAGAGAACTGAACATCCCCATTATCAGGGAGCCCATTTCTACTAAAATTGGCGATAAAACTTTTTATATTGGGCACGGCGATGGGTTAGGCCCCGGCGACCATACCTACAAGCTACTGAAGCAGGTGTTTAACAACAAAGCCTGCCAGTGGCTTTTTGCGCGTGTGCACCCCAACCTGGGCATCGGGGTGGCCAATATGTGGTCGCAAAGGAGTCGCATCAACAACACAAAAAAAGATGAGGCCTTTCTGGGTGAAGATGAGTGGCTGGTGCACTACTGCAAAGAGGTGGAGGCACGGCAGCATCACGATTTCTATGTGTTCGGGCACCGCCACCTGCCCCTCGACTTACCGATAGGTGATAAAAGCCGCTATATCAACCTAGGAGAATGGGTCAATTTTTGCTCTTACGCTGTGTATGACGGAGAATCGATTACCCTCGAACATTTTGAAGCCTGACAGGCTGCTGGCGCTGCTGCTCTGCCTGCCCCTGCTGTGCGCCATGCCCGTATTGGCGCAAGACCAGCAGGAGGAACAGGTGCGGGTACCCCAGTTGCAGTATAGCCATAGCCTTGCCATCAGCTCGCCTACGGTTGCCTCAATAGACCGGAACAACAGCATTTACCTCCTCGACAAGAACCGGAACCTGACCAAACTCGACTCGCTGGGCCAGGTGCAGGTGGTCTTCTCGCCCCCATTTAAGGGCAGGCCCGCCAGCGTAGAAGCCTGGAACCCCCTGAAGGTACTCCTGTTCTACCAGGACAGGCAGGAAATCATGCTTCTCGACCGCTTCATGCGCCCTATTTCCCAAACCTCGCTTGCCGACTATGGCTATACCGGCACCATCAGAGCCGCCACCCTTTCCTCCGACGACAGCTTCTGGCTCTACAACGAGTCCGATTTTACGCTGAGCAAGCTCGACCAGCGTTTCCGCAAAGCTACCATAGAAACCTCGCTGGGACTGATCCTTGAAAAGGAGCGACTGGACGTGCGCCTGCTGCGGGAGTACCAGAACATGCTGTACATGCTTGATGCGAACGGAGGCATCTTCCTATTCGATAACCTCGGCAACTACAAGTCAAAGCTGCCCTTTACCGGCCTTACCACCTTCGGCTTCAGAGAGAACGAGCTGTATTACCTGCAAGAAGGCAAACTCCACTTTTACGACCTGTTCAAGCAGCAGATACGCAGCATCAATTTGCCAGCCGGCAAAAAATACCTCAACGCTCTGGCCGGCAAACGGCACCTCTACCTCTTCACCGATAAGGAAGTTGAGATCTACACGCTCGTGCCGTAGCTCGTCTTACCAGGAAAAACCAAATTATTCCAATCAAAAAGCCCCTCCGGAGCCTCTGCTGCTACTGCTGCTCCGAAAAGAACTTAAGCCCCACCACGCCTGCTACAATCATGAGCAGGCAGAGAATACGCATGATGTCTTTGGGCTCGCCCAGAAAAAACATGCCCAGAATAGCAGTGCCGGCCGCACCTATGCCCGTCCAGATAGCGTAGGCCGTGCCCAGCGGCAGCGTTTTCATGGCCTGGGCAAGCAATATAAAGCTG
Source organism: Pontibacter beigongshangensis (assembly GCF_014332515.1). Taxonomy (GTDB): domain Bacteria; phylum Bacteroidota; class Bacteroidia; order Cytophagales; family Hymenobacteraceae; genus Pontibacter; species Pontibacter beigongshangensis. The sequence continues at coordinate 180,624 of NZ_VFSD01000002.1, forward strand.
ACGATCATTACAGCCACTGTTACCACACTTATCACCGGCTTTGTAAAACCTTCGCTGTATTTGAGCCCAAATGCCCAGCCTATCTCACAGATGCCAGCCAGAATCAGGTATAACCACGCTACGTTCATTGTTAGAAGTTAAATGTTAGAGTTCAGGAAGGAGGCCTGCCAAACAAAAGCGCAGCCTCCTGCGCCAGCCTTCAGACAGGCGTACCAGCCGCTAAAGTTACGAAATTAGTAAATAAGGCTTCCTGCTCACCGCCAATTACCTGAACCGGCCTACATTGCCTGCTGAACAATTATTCCAATAAAACAGGCCCTCCCGAGCTTCTGCTTCTGCTGCTCCGGTAAGTATAGCTGTCGCCTACAAACACCTCGCATCTTCAAATCTCCAAATCAGCCACATTTTCCAATCAACAACTACATCTTCTCACTTCCCGTTTACACATAGTATCATTATTCAAACAAAATATAAACTATGAAAGCAGTTGTTTTTCACAAACCCAAAGACATACGGGTAGAAACAGTAGAAGATCCGCGTATCGAAGAGTCGCGCGACGCTATTCTCCGGGTAACCTCCACCGCCATCTGCGGCTCCGACCTTCATATCTATAACGGTATGATTCCGCAGCCCACCAGCATGGTTATCGGCCATGAGTTTATGGGGATTGTAGAGGAAGTGGGCCCGGGCGTAAAAAACCTGAAAAGAGGCGACAAGGTAGTGGTGCCTTTCCCGATCTCCTGTGGTACCTGCCACTTCTGCAACATGCAGTTGCCAACGCACTGCGAAAACTCCAACCACAAAACCTATGGCCCGGAGGGGGATATCATAAAAGGCAAGGGCGCCGGAGCCGCGCTTTTTGGCTACACCGACCTGTATGGTGGCTACAGTGGCGGCCAGGCAGAACTGGTGCGCGTGCCCTATGCCGACTACGGCCCACGCATTGTTCCCGAAGGGTTCACGGATGAGCAAGTGCTTTTTCTGACAGATATATTCCCGACTGGTTGGGCTGCCATAGACTGGGCCGAGCTGAAAGGCGGTGAAACGGTGGTAGTATGGGGTTGCGGACCTGTAGGTGTGATGGCCATGAAATCGGCCTGGCTGCAGGGAGCGGGACGCGTGATCGGGGTGGATATACAGCCATACCGCCTGAACATAGCCCGCGACAGTGCCAATGCGGAAGTAATAAACGCTGCTGATGTAGACGCTGTAGAAGTGATCCGCCAGATGACGGGGGGCTATGGTGCTGATGTCTGTGTAGATGCCGTGGGCATGGAAGCCGACCGCAGCGTACTGGACAAGGCCCTGAACGTAATCCAGATGGAGAAAGGCTCTATAGATGCCCTGGAAAGCTGCCTGAGCGCCGTGCGCCGTGGTGGTACCGTAACCGTGGTGGGCGTATATGGCTCACCTTACAAGTTCCCGGTGTACAAGTGGTTCGACAAAGGCATTAAACTGATGGGCGGCCAGGCCTGGGTGCACCGCTACATCGATAACCTGATAGCACTGGTGCGGGATGGCAAAGTAGTCCTCGACGATATCATCACGCACAATGTGCCGCTCAGCGAAGCCTCCCGCATGTACGACATCTTCAACAAAAAAGAAGACAACTGCATGAAAGTGGTGCTGAAGCCGTAAAACCTATGCCTGTTTTAATAGAACAATCCTGCCGGAAGTAACTCTTGCACTTGGCTGAAGAGCTGCTCTCGGCAGGATTTTTTATGCTTTGAAAGACCGGTTATTCATAAAATTCCTAAGAAGCCTTTTTTCTTGTGCGAAAACAGCCAGGACAGCAAATCCGGTTCCTTAAAAGCATAATCCCAGCTGTTATGGTTTACGCCTGGGTACACGGTAAACTTCACATTGCCGCCAGCAGCCCGAATGGCATCTACCATTACCTGCGACTTCTCTACCGGCACAATACCATCTACTTCGCCATGAAACACCCAGAGCGGCACTTTGTTAGCATACGCTTTGGTCCCGGCCGGGTGCCCGCCGCCGCAGATCGGGAAAGCGGCTGCAAACGTCCTCGGCTCGCGGCGCAGCAGTTCAAACGTGCCCATGCCTCCCATAGATAGGCCACCCAGGAACATGCGCTTTTTATCTATCGATCCCGATTTCTCCAGATCCTGAACCAGCGCAAGCAGCGCACGCATGGCCTTGGTCGGTTCTTCTTTCTCCTCCCTGAAATTGAAAGCACGCTTGCCTTTCTCGTCGGTCACGATATTTACGTTAGACCAGTAAGAGTCCTTCGGGCACTGCGGGAACACCACAATGGCCGGGAATTGCTGACGGTACTCCGGGTTCAGGAACATTCTGGTCCTGTGCCTGCGGCGTAGGCAACCACAGCAGGGAGAGCATTGCCAACACGGTTAAAATCTTCCAAAACATTTTTACGGGTTATTACCGATGTTACTTAATACAAATTATTTGGTGGGGCCTTTACAAACCAGCAGTACCTCCTCCTGCCTGAGCAAAGCCCGCCATCCGGAAATTATTCTAATATTTTTGCCCCTCCGGAGGTCTTTGCTGCTCTTCAACGTATTTTCTAATTTCGAATGCCACCAGTTATGGACCAGGTCCTGGCGGTTGCCCTGGCAGTCGAGACCTGTACGAAGATGGCATCAGGGGGAGGTCCAAAAACTGTTTTTTTCTTATGGTTAATGATGGCTGAAGCAACTTCTCCTCTTACATACACCTGCCTGAACCCAGCTGCAAAAGCCTGTGCTCGTTTATATTACTCCTGGTTTTCCGATCAGCTATGTGAATATATGAAACTAAATTGCTCCTGCTTTTTTACAGGACACAAAATGAACGCTTGTGCGTAGTTGTAATACTACACAAGTAGGCTGATGAGGTTTTGTAGGGGTACTTCCTAGAGACGCTGCTGCGTGTGGACGAAAGCATAGGAAGGGGGCTCGCCTACCTTAAGAACGAAGGCCTCGACAAGAACACAATTGTGATCTACATGGGCGACAACGGCTTTATATTTGGCGAGCACGGCCTGATAGACAAACGCAGCGCCTATGAGCCGTCGATGCGGGTGCCGCTGCTGGTGCGTGGACCTGTTGTGGTTAAGCCAGGCATTAAAGTGCCGCAGATGGTGATGAACATCGATATTGCGCCAACCATTATGGAGATGGCCGGCATGACGACCCCGGAAAATATGCAGGGGCGCACCTTTTTCCCACTGCTGAAAGGGGAAAAGGTATCGTCCTGGCGCGGCAGGATATTTTATGAGTACTACTGAGAGTGGGCCTTTCCGCAAACGCCAACTGTTTTTGCTATCCGTACCGACCAATATAAGTATATTTACAACCGTGGCGTGTGGGACATTAACGAGCTGTACGATATCAAAGCTGATCCGGAAGAAATGAACAACCTCATTCGCAGCCCGGAGCACCAGGAGGTGGCGGGCAGGTTGAAGAAGGAGTTGTGGGATTGGCTGGAACAGACCGGAGGACTGCAGATACCTCTCAAGCCTGTACCGCACCGCCGCATCGACCTGCCGTTTAAAGGCACTTATTGAAAAAATGCCGGCGTTAGGAAGCTAATGTCCCAACCAACTTTAAAGAAAATGCCTACTCCCAGAATCGCTTATTTTTTTGCTGGTGTCGCCTTGTTTTGCTTTCCGTCCTGTCATTACGCAGGAGAAGGCACCATGGCGGCAGCAGACCGGACAACAGTTGCTGACACGACCAACCATGCCTCCTGTGCCAGCAACCTCCCCACCCGCTTTGCCACGGCTCAGGACTCAGCCGTTCTTCCTTCTAAAGAGGTGTCGCATGAGGGTATGGTCTGGATTGAGGGAGGCACATTTGGCATGGGCGCTACCGACTTGGAGGGTCGCCCGGACGAGTATCCGCAGCACCAGGTAAAGGTGAGCGGCTTCTGGATGGATGCCACAGAAGTAACCAACGCGCAGTTTGCAGCCTTTGTGGAGGCAACCGGGTATGTAACCACCGCCGAACGTGCCCCTGACTGGGAAGAGTTGAAGCTGCAGCTTCCACCGGCCACGCCCAAACCGCACGACAGTGTGCTGGTGGCCGCCTCGCTGGTATTTTCGGCTCCGGTGCAGCAGGTATCGCTACATAACCCCAGCCAGTGGTGGCGCTGGCAAAAAGGTGCCAACTGGCGACAACCCCAGGGGCCTGGCAGCAGCATAAAAGGCAAAGATAACTACCCAGTAGTACAGGTCTCCTGGGATGATGCCGTGGCTTACGCCAGATGGGCCGGAAAACGGCTGCCTACCGAAGCCGAATGGGAATATGCTGCCCGTGGTGCTGTAGCAGACAATGTGTACCCTTGGGGGAACGAAGACGTGGAGCAAGGCAAGCCCAAAGCCAATACCTGGCAAGGCACTTTCCCGGCAAAGAACTCCGGCTGGGACCAATATACAGGCCTGGCACCCGTAAAAAGTTTTGCTCCGAACAAGCATGGCCTCTACGACATGGCCGGCAATGTATGGGAATGGTGCGCCGACTGGTACGATGCCAACTATTATGAAACAGTAGAAGCAGGCGTATCAGAAAACCCCAAAGGCCCCGCCCGCAGCTACGACCCACGGGAGCCAGACAGCCCGAAGCGCGTAGTGCGCGGCGGTTCTTTTATGTGCCACAGCAGCTACTGCAAAGGTTACCGGGTTACGTCCCGCATGAGTTCAACATCAGACACCAGCCTGGAAAACACGGGCTTCCGATGTGTGGTTTCCAGGTAAATCCAGATGTTAGATATGGAGGTTATAGACAGGAGCATCAGCTACAGCAGAGCTTCCGGAGGGGCTTTTTCATTAGAAAAATTTGATTAATGTACTGGTTTTCGATTTATAGCATCTCGTAAAAAGGAGGCCCCCTATGGCTTCGGTTAAATTAGATAATACTTATAAGAGGCTACAGGGCAGATGAGGCTGTCAGGTACACCGATTCAGACAAAAAAGCCAGTAGCCATTGCCTTAGGTGCCCGTCCACAAGATCCCTGTGGGATGACAGAAAAGAATGAGCATGGTGAAAGTATGGAAGCAACTAAATACGGTTTTGCATAACATCTCTCCAAAATCTAACATCTTCAACTTATGATATTCAAAAAGCTGCTACTCGCTATCTCCCTGCTTTTGTGCTGATCAGCGCAACTCCAGGCCCAGACTACCCTAAAGGTCGCCACCTACAATATCCGCTACGATGAGGTGCGCGATACCGCCAATGCCTGGAACAAGCGCCTGCCCCACCTTACCGGCCTCGTAAAGCTCAACGACTTCGATCTTTTCGGGACGCAGGAGGGGCTGCTGCACCAGTTGCAAGACATGAACGGCCAACTCCCCGGCTACACCTATATAGGCGGAGGCCGGGACGATGGCCAGCAGACAGGCGAGTTCTCAGCAATCTTCTATAAACCAGACAAATTAAAACTGCTCAAAAACGGGGATTTCTGGCTATCCGAAACACCCGCCAAACCGGGCAAAGGCTGGGATGCCGATTACCCCCGCATTTGCACCTGGGGCCAGTTCAGAGACAATGCCAGCGGCTTTACCTTCTACCTCTTCAATGTGCATTTCGACCATCGGGGGCCAAAGGCCCTTAAAGGAGAGCGCCAAACTGATGCTGAGCAAATTAAAAGAGATCGCTGGTAAAGCACCTGTCATTTTTACAGGCGACTTTAATTTTGACCAGAACAGCCCACTCTACACCATCATCTCTTCTGCTGGTCTTGTAAAGGATGCTTATGAGCTGGCAGCGCTGAAATATGCGCCAAGCGGCACGTTCAATGGTTTTGACGCCAGGCAACTGACCAGCAACCGCATCGACTATATCTTCCTGACTTTCCACTTCAAAGTGAAGTGATACGGCATCCTGACCCACACATACGCTCAAGGCAAATTTCCTTCAGACTTTTTTCCGGTGATGGTGGACGTATTTTATAAGAAATAAACAGGAAGGCGCAGCAGTTCCGGCACCCGCACATCTCCGAAGGTAAGGCACATTAGGTAGCCTAGCAAGTTAATAGAAGTGGCGTAATTTTATTGGTATTGATGATTAAACCGGGAAGCCGCATAGTATAACCATGGCCGATCAAACCCCGGCATCCGATTTCAGGGTGGGTAAAACGCTTTTTTCATGAATCTATTGGCCCGACAAAGGCAACCACTTCACAACTTTACCTATTTGAGACAATAGGAAGAGCGTTAAATATATTATGCCTGATGCTGTTGCAAAAAAGGCCTGCAGTATTGCGATTCAGGTATAAAACGCAATACTGCGGGCCTTTTTTGTATCAGAAATTCTAAACCGGCTAGAGCAGGTTTTTCTTCACATACCCAAAGCTCTGGTTTATGCTCTTGAAAGGGTCCATGGCAAAGTTTTCCTGCTCCACAAAAATATGCTTCACCCCGGATAGGCTGGCCTGGCTGAAGATTTTTTTAAAATTTACAGTGCCGCTGCCCACTTCTGTGTTTAGCTTCGGATTGGCTTTGTCCATGTCTTTTACATGCCACATCACAAACCGGCCGGGATTTGCCTTAAACATATCTACCGGCTCCAAGCCTGCCCTTACCACCCAATAAAGGTCGAGCTCAAACTGCACCAGGTCCTTGTCTGTTTCTTTGAGCAGAATATCGTAGCCGGTGGTGTTGCCGTGTTTGGCAAACTCGAAGTCGTGGTTGTGGTAAGCCAGCACAAGTCCGGCCTTTTTACATGCCTCAGCCGCTGTGTTTAATCTTTGGGCAATGCGTTGATAATCGGAGGCGCTCTGCCGCAGCTTATCGCCCAGGTAAGGCACTACGATGTATTTCATATCGATAGCCTTGGCGGCCTCTATATAGGTTTTCAAGTCATCGTCTTTGCCCGCTCCTATGTAGTCATCAAACCCGAAATGGCCGCTGGGCGCTGTCAGTTTGTTTGCCTTCAGTAATTGATAGAAAGCCTTCGGCTCAAGACCCCAGAATTTGTTTTGCAAGGAATAGCCATAGGTTTCTACCTCAGCATAGCCTGCTTTGGCTACTTTGTCAATCACGCCCTTCACATCTTTGCTTATCTGATCGCGCAGCGTGTAAAGCTGAATGCCTACTTTCTGGGTTGGCTTAGCTAACAGCTCGCTTGGCAAAACCAATGCACCAGCAGTAAGAAGTGCAGCCTGTTGTAAAAATGTTCGTCGGGTAGTCATGTGCCTTTTTCAGTTAAGAATTAAGTTGAAAGAAATAATATATGCTGCTGGCCTTCCACCACTTCTAATTATCAATTTCTGATCAGGACAGATCTTACACATCGCAGATCTGAACTGCTTTCCGGAGCGACGCCAGCTTATCGGGTTGCTTCGGAATAAACTCCTGTGCCACATAACCTTTAAAGCCGGTTTCATGGATGGCTTTCATGATGGCCGGATAATACAGCTCCTGCGACTCGTCTATCTCGTTACGGCCCGGCACACCGGCCGTGTGGTAATGGGCAATGTACTGGTGGTTGTCCCGGATGGTTCGGATCACATCGCCTTCGTCTATCTGCATATGATAGATGTCGTAGAGGAGCTTAAAGTTCTCAGAGGCCAGCCGCTTCGCCAACTCCACGCCCCAGGGAGTACTATCGCATTGGTAATCTTTGTGGTCTACCTTGCTGTTGAGCAGTTCCATCACTAGGATTACGTTGTGCTTCTCGGCCAGCGGCAGAATCTTTTTCAGGCCCTCGATGCAGTTTTTCAGGCCGGTTTCGTCGTCCATGCCACGGCGGTTGCCACTAAAGCAGATCAGGTTCTTGTAGCCTGCTTTTGCCACCTGCGGAATCATGTCGGTGTAATTTTTAAGCAGGGTGGCGTGGTTTTTTGGTTCGTTCCAGCCATCTACCAGGCTAATCTCGGCTCCGTTGCACATGGTAGATTCCAGCCCATGCTTTTTCAGCACCGGCCAGTCTTTGGGGCCTACCAGGTCGATGCCCTTTATGCCCATTCCCTTTGCCGCCACACACAACTCCTCCACCGACAGGTTATTAAAACACCAGCGGCAGACGGCGTGGTTAATGTTGCCTTTGGCGCGGAAAGGAGCTTCGGCGTGTTCGGCAGAAGCAGCATGAGGTAGCAGGCCAGAAGCCGTAATAGCCGCCGCTCCGGCAAGGATTCCTTTCATGGACATTCGGCGTTTAGGATCAAAAGACATATGGTAAGGTTTAACTTTCTTCTTTGGTTTGTTAAAGCTGCCTTCAACATCAAATTATTCTAATAAAAAGTGCCCTCCGGCGGTTCTGCTCCTGCTGCTGCTGCCCGAATACTTGTTCTGGCAAGTGGACTGAAGCCACAGGCCATGCAAGGCAGGTTACAGGTTAGGTATTCAGAACTTTTTTCAGCTCCGGAGAGTGAGTTGTATCTGCTCCCGGCCGTGCAGCAGGCTTGTTCTTAAAAAGAACCAGGAACAACAGCAATACAACGGCAGCTATTCCGGCTGGTATCAGCCAGATGTTTTGCCAGGCGTGGCTACCGTCTGGTAAGGCATAGCTATCCACTATCATGCCAGACAGCAGGGAGCCTATCAGCATGCCCACGCCATAGGTCGCCAGGGTGATCATACCCTGGGCGGCACTCTTAAAGCGGTCTCCAGCCAGTTTATCGGTGTAGATCTGGCCCGTTACAAAGAAGAAATCGTAGCAGATACCGTGCAGCACAATTCCCCCGATCAGCATCCAGTAGTTGGCATCGGCGTTGCCGTAGGCAAAGAGCACGTAGCGCAGCACCCACGCAAACATGCCGATGGCCAGCATTTTTTTCACGCCCAGGCGCACAAAGAAGAAAGGCATGAGCAGCATAAACAGCAACTCCGACATCTGCCCCATCGACTGCTTACCCGCTGCCGACTCCATGCCCAGTTCGTTAAGGAACGGGTTGGTAAAGTTATAATAAAACGCCAGCGGGATACAGATGGCCACAGAGGCCAGGAAGAAAGTCAGGTAAGAGCGGTTCTTCAGCAGCCCGATCGCTTCCAGCCCCAGAATGTCGCCAACTGAGGTGGAACCGCCTGCTTTTACAGGTGGTGTGTTCGGCAAGCTGAAACTAAAAATGCCCAGTATGGCAGAGGCAATGGCCGCCATCCGGAACGTCATGACCAGGTTGCCGCTCTGCTCCCAGTTCAGCCAGCCAATGGTTAAGCCTGCCACAATCCAGCCAAGCGTACCCAACACCCTGATTGGCGGAAACTCCTTGCTCGGGTCCTGCATTTGCCGGAAAGACACCGAGTTTACCAGCGCCAGCGTGGGCATGTACAAAATCATATACACCAGAATAACAGGATAAAACCCGTCGAAGCTCTCGGCCAGAGAGGCAAACCAGAGCAAGGCGGCCCCTGCCAGGTGCAGTATGGCCAGGATGCGCTGCGCCGGAAAAAAGCGGTCCGCAATCAGGCCAATAATAAAGGGCGCTACAATAGCTCCTATCGATTGAGTAAGAAAGGCCACGCCCACCTGCGTGGCAGAAGTATCGAGACTCGAGAATAAATAAGTTCCTAACGTTACGAACCAGGCTCCCCAGATAAAAAACTCCAGGAACATCATGGTCGATAATTTAAAGCGTGTTGCAGCAGTCATGTTTAATGTAGTTACTTTCTTAAATTTCTGGCAGTTAGTTAGCGCCTTAAAGTCTTTTGATCATAATGTTCCGGAACCAGACATTATCGCCGTGATCCTGCAGAGAGATTTTCCCTGATTTAAAAGTGCCCCAACCGGGCATACTGGCAAACTTGCTGCCTGCCACTAGGTTTTTCCAGCTGTCGTTCCAGAGGGTGGTGACAAGTACTCTTTCGCCGTTTTGGTAAAACTCCAGTTTGCCTTTGTCGCTGATGATCTCGACCTGGTTCCACTCCCCGGCAGGTTTCACGTTTTCGGGGCTACTGGCAATCAGGTCGTAGAGGTCGCCGGCGCGGTGCTTGTGTATTTTGGCATCGGGGTGGCCGTCGTTGTCGAGCACCTGCATCTCCAGGCCGGTGCTCCAGGTGTACTCATATTTTCCGGGGTCTTCCTGCACATAAAAAATGATGCCGCTGTTCCCGTTCTCAGCAATTTTCCAGTCCAGCTTCAGGTGAAAGTTATCGAATTCCTGATCCGTTACAATGTCGCCGCCATCGCTGGTCTGCCAGTCTTTTTTGTTCGCGGCATCCAGGTGCAGGGTGCCATCCACAACCTTCCAGGCATTGCCCACTGTTTGTTTCCCGTAGGTGTGCCAGCCATCGGTGGTTTCGCCATCAAAAAGCGGCTCCCACTCTCCTGCTTCGGCTGCTGTTGTAGGTTCTTCTGGGCTGTTGTTCATGGTCGTTTCTGTTTCAGGCGACTGGCAGCTGATCAGGGCTGCCAGCAACATGACACGCAGGCTGTTTTTTATCATTGATTATACTCCTGTTTTTACCTCAGCGATAAAATATAGCGGGCCATCTCTTTGGCGTCTTCTTCTTTCAGGTCGGGGTGTGGCGTCATGGGTATTTCGCCCCAAACGCCTTTGCCGCCGGTTATTATTTTGCCAGCCAGGTAATCTACATTTTTATCGTTGAAGTCGTACTTTTTAGCCACTTCGGTATAGGAAGGCCCTACCACTTTGGTCTTTTCCTGGTGACAGGCCAGGCAGTCGGATTGCGAAATGAGCTTAGCGCCTTGTTTGTAGTTATCAGCAGGCGCTGCACCTCCGGCACTGCGGTCTATGCCTATGTTGGCCAGGTTGGTGTCTACTTCCGATTGCCGGACAGCAGCATTTACCCTTGCTCCTGCCGTGGAATCCTCCTGTCCGTTGCGGCTATAATACTCGTCACTGTCGGAGGATTTATTTTCCCCGCCACAAGCCAGCAAGAAGGCAAGGGAGCTTAAGAGCAATAAGTTATTTTTCATGTTCGTGTTCTTGTTAGATTTTAGATGCTAGATTGTAGATTTTAGATCTGGTACAGCAGAAGGCTTAACTCCTCAGAAAGGAGCTAGGAGGCATCAGCCATGTAACATAGAAATTATTCTAATGAAAAGGGCCCTCCAGAGGCTCTGTTGCTTCTGCTGCTGCACCCGGCTCTCACAGGACCTGCTCACGGTGCGAGGTCTATGGCAATATCTATGTCCTACATCCCTAATTTTAAATTTCTAATTTTGAATTTGGCGAAGCCCTAAGTTGCCCAGGCCCTATCGCCTTTTTTGTACGGGATGCAGGCATCGTACCGGCCGGGAATAGGCACATAGCGGAGCGCCTTGGTGGCCCCTAGCTCCGAGGTAAAGTAGCCGAACAGGGTCAGTTCCTTCATCATCCGGAAGTAATGGTTCGGATCTTCGGGGGCTTTTTCGCGCATGTACTTTTTCTGCTCCGCATCCAGCGCGGTCAGCAGGGTGGTGCGTTGTTGTGGGGTAAGCTCTAAGAACTTGCTGCCGAACTCATCCTTACTGGCCTTGTCCAATTCGGTTATGCCGTTCATAAACACATCCTGGTCTTCGGCAGGGTAGCAGTCCTGTACCATTACGGCCATCAGTTGCCCAACACCGGCTTCTTTTGCGCCTGGAGTACTGGTGGCTGGCAGTATGGTATCGGCTACCTCGTTCAGGAAAGCCACCTGGTCCTGGTCGAACAGGTCGTTCACCTTTGGGGACCTGGACGTGCAGGACATAAGCAGGTCGCCACCAATCATGGCGCCCCCCATCAGCAAGCCAACCGCTTTTAATGCTTCTCTTCTATCCATGTTATCTGTTTCTAAAGAGAGTTTTAAAGATTGAGTTTTTTCATCTCGCCTACGGCATGGTCTACGGCTCTTGCCGTAAGGGCCATGTAAGTAAGCGAAGGATTCTGGCAGCCACCCGAGGTCATGCAGGCTCCGTCGGTCACGTACACGTTGGGGGCATCCCATACCTGGTTATGCTGGTTCAGCACAGAGGTTTTGGGGTCGCGGCCCATGCGTGCGGTGCCCATTTCGTGTATGCCCATGCCCATGGCATAGCCGCTGTCGTGGCTTTTCACATTTTTAAGCCCTGCTATTTCCAGCATCTCCCTGGCGTCTTCCATCATATCTTTGCGCATCTTCTTCTCGTTCTCTTTTATCTCGCTGTCAATGGCCAGCACCGGAAGGCCCCATTTGTCTTTCTTGCTTTTGTCCAAGGTTACTTTATTCTCGTGGTAAGGCAAAATCTCCCCGAAGCCTGTCAGGCCCAGGGTCCACTGGCCCGGTTCGCACAGCGCGTCTTTAAAGTCGCCGCCAATGCTTAACTCGGCTATTTCGCGGCTCCAGCCTTCGCGGCCGGCATTGCCCTGGTAGCCAAAGCCCCGGATGTAGTCGCGTTTCTCGCCACCCACGTTTCTGAACCGTGGTATATAAACCCCGTTCGGACGGCGGCCATAGAAGTACTTGTCTTCATACCCCTCTGCTACACCGGAGGCTCCTGCCCGGAAGTGGTGGTCCATGAGGTTGTGGCCCAGTTCGCCGCTGCTGCTGCCCAGGCCGCCTTCCCACACATCGGTGGCCGAGTTCATCAGCACCCAGGTGGAGTTAAGGGCAGAGGCATTCAGAAAAACTACTTTGGCAAAATACTCATAGGTCTGGTTGGTTTCTGCATCAAGCACCTCCACACCTGTCGCCTTCTTAGTGTCTTTGTCGTAGAGGATTTTGGTAACGATGGAGAAGGGGCGCAGTGTCAGGTTGCCGGTGGCCATGGCAGCCGGCAGCGTGGCCGATTGCGTGCTGAAGTACCCGCCGAACTGGCAGCCCAGCCAGCACTTGTTGCGGTACTGGCAGTTGGTGCGGTTGTGGTGCGGCTGTGTAATATTTGCCACACGGCCAATGATCATACGGCGGTTGCCTTTGTAGTGCTCTTTTATGCGGGCGGCCACATCTTTCTCCACGCAGTTCAGCTCCATGGCCGGCATAAACTCTCCATCCGGCAGGTGCGGTATATTTTCTGTAGAGCCGCTCACGCCTACAAATTTCTCTACATAGCTATACCAGGGCGCAATGTCTTTGTACCGGATGGGCCAGTCGATGGCTATACCGTCTTTGGCATTGGCCTCAAAGTCCAGTTCGCTCAGGCGGTAGCTCTGCCGGCCCCAGGTCAGGGAGCGGCCGCCCACATGGTAGCCCCGGAACCAGTCGAATCGTTTTACTTCTGTGTAAGGGCTTTCTTTTTCGTTTACCCAGTAGTCCAGGTTAGTTTCGTTGAGAGGGTAGTCGCGCTTGAGCACGGGGTAATCTTCGACCATCTGCTGGGTGCGGCGGCCACGGTGATCGAACTCCCAGGGGTGCTTGTTGGCATTTACATAATCTTTTACATGTTCTATGTTGCGACCGCGCTCCAGCATAATGGTTTTCAGGCCTTTTTCGGTTAGCTCCTTTGCCGCCCATCCGCCTGAAATGCCGGAACCTATTACAATCGCATCATACCTGTTATCAGCCATAAGAGTGGTGTTAATTTATTGCAGGCTAATTATAAAGAATTCCAATTGTTCAAACAAACATTTGTAAGCATTAGTACATAAATTGTTAAAATAGTATGCATCCGATATTTGTTTTAGAGCTCCTTAAAAATATCCGGGTGCCTGGGCAGGAGGTAACCCAATAGTGCTTCGCCAAATCAGAAATTGAAAATTAAAAATTATGACGGCTAAGCCTCCCTGGGAGGTTTTTAGAAATGCCTCTTACTTAGGAAAAGAAGCATTTTAATTTAAAAGTTATGCTATGTCATCTCTCCTGAGGTCGTGATGACATAACACTCCAGGAAATAAATAGGCGAAGCACTAGCAGGTGCCCAGGAGTTTCATCAGGCCTATAAATACCGATTTACTTTAACCACAAATGTTGATTCAGTAAAGTGTTACTGTACGCTGAACCCTGCTTCCTGCACATCTCTGGAGTTGGTGCCTACAAATACCTTAAAGTCGCCGGGCTCCAGCACGTACTGCAGCTCATAGTTATAGAACCTTAAATCGTCGGGAGAGATGGTGAAGGTCACCGTTCGGGATTCTCCTTTCTTCAGGAATATTTTCTGAAAACCTTTGAGCTCTTTTACCGGCCTGGTGATAGACCCTACCAGATCCTGTATGTAGAGCTGCACCACTTCCTCGCCATCGTAGTTGCCGGTGTTGCGCACCTCTACCCGCACCTGCAGCGTTTCGTCGCGGCGCATAGTGGTTTTATCGAGCTGTGGCTGTGAATAGGTAAAGGTGGTATAGCTGAGGCCAAACCCGAATGGGTACAGCGGCTCGTTCGTAACATCGAGGTAGCGCGATTTGTACTTGTCGAGCAGTTCGCCCCCGAAAGGGCGCCCTGTGTTTTTGTGGTTGTAGAAAAGCGGCACCTGCCCCACTACCTGCGGAAAGGTGGTGGTAAGCTTGCCGGAGGGGTTGTAAAGCCCGAACAGTACATCAGCTATGGCATTGCCGCCCTGGGTGCCGGCAAACCAGGTTTCCAGAATAGCATGGGCGTTTTCTTCTTCCCATTTCAGGGCGAGCGGGCGACCATTCATCAGTACGATCACCAGGGGTTTGCCTGTTTTTTTCAGTGCCTTGAGCAGCTCGAGCTGCTGGCCTGGCAAGGTAATGTCGGCACGGCTGGCGGCCTCACCTGTCATTCCCTGCGATTCGCCTACCGCAGCCACAATCACATCGGAGTTACGGGCCACGCGCACGGCCTCCTGAATCATCGCCTCCGAGGAACGGCTGTCTATCTCCAGGTTACCACCGTGGGCGTTCAATCTTTTCAGCATCTGCTCATCGTCGGCAATATTGGCTCCTTTGGCGTAGTTGATCTTTACTTTATTGCCCACCACGTTCCGGATGCCCTGCTCCAGCGACACCGCTTGTTTCCAGTCGCCGGCGGCGCTCCAGTTGCCGATCATCTCGCGCTGTTGGTTTGCCAGCGGACCGATCAGGGCGATGGAGCCACGTTGCTTCAGGGGCAGTGCATTGTTCGTGTTTTTGAGGAGCACCATGCTTCTGCGGGCAATATCGCGGGAGGCCTCTATAAATTCCGGCTTCATGATGGTAACGGCGGGGCGGCTGTCGTCGGTGTAGCGGTAGGGGTCTTCGAACAGGCCCAGCTTGTATTTGGCTTCCAGGATGCGGCGGCAGGCAAGGTCCACTTCTGCTTCTGACACCTTACCGTCTTTCACCGACTGGCCCAGGTGCTTCAGGAACACCTCTCCTACCATGTCCATGTCTGTTCCTGCCTTAAGGGCCAGTTCGCCAGCTTCTGCCTCTGTGCCCACACCATGCGCCACCATTTCGTTTATGGCGGTATAGTCTGTTACCACAAAGCCATCGAAACCCCAGGTATCGCGGAGCAGCTCCGTCATGAGCCATTTATTGCCAGTGGCCGGTATGCCGTTTATCTCGTTAAAGGAGGTCATGACGCTGCCTACACCGGCCTCTATAGCTGCTTTGTAAGGCGGCATGTACTCGTTGTACATGCGCTGCAGGCTCATGTCGGTGGTGCCATAGTCGCGGCCGGCCTCGGCAGCTCCGTACAGGGCAAAGTGCTTCAGGCAGGCCATTACGGTATTAGGAAGCGACAGGTCATCGCCCTGGTAGCCCCGTACCATGGCTTTGGCGATCTCCGATCCGAGGTAAGGGTCTTCGCCGGCTCCTTCTGAGACTCGTCCCCAGCGGGCATCGCGGGCAAGGTCCACCATCGGCGAAAAAACCCAGTTGAGCCCATCTGCCGAGGCCTCCTCGGCAGCAATGCGAGCGCTTTGCTCTATCAGGTCCATGTCCCAACTGGTAGATAAGCCGAGCGGAATCGGGAAGATGGTGCGGTGCCCGTGAATAACGTCGTAGCCGAACAGCAGCGGGATTTTGAGGCGGGTGTTGTTGACGGCAAACTCCTGCAGTTTACGGGCAGCCACTGGCGTAAAGGTGTTGAAAACCCCTCCTACATTGCCTTTTCGAATATTTTCGTCCACGTTTTTGCTAACGACCGGCCCAGTTACATCGAAGCCAACGGCTGCCAGGTTAAGCTGCCCTATTTTCTCTTCCAGCGTCATCTGCGCCATCAGGTCCGAAATAAACCGATCCATCTCCGGGTCTTTGGATTGCCATGCCGCCTGCGCACCGGTGGCAGGGGCGGAGGTTGTTTTGGTAGTACTCTGCTCCTGCCGGTTTACATTTTGCGAGCAGCTAACAGCCAGTAAGAGCATCAGCGCCGTGCTAAGTTTTTTCATCAGCTTATGGTTTAGATTTTGCTAAATGTGGTTTAAGAGCCTTTACCCAAATGGCATAGCCCTTCTCGTTCATGTGCAGGTTGTCCTGTATAAAGATATCGGGGCGGGGTCTGCCGTTTTTCTGCAGCATGGGCTTGTACACATCTGCATAACTTGTGCCTGGCTTGTCTTTCAGGAAATGTTTTATGAGTTCGTTGGATGCTTGCATAACAGGCATATAGCGCTCACGGTCGGGACTTGGCTTTATGGATACATAGACGACAGGCACGTCGGGCAGTTCTGCCCTGATCGCCCAGAAAACATCGTCGAAACGCTCCAGCACCTCCTGCGCCCCTACCGTACCGGAGGCTATGTCGTTTTCGCCGGAGTAGATCACGATTTGCTTTGGCTTGTAGGGGAACACAATGTCTTGGAGGTAGCGCTTCAGGTCGAGCAGGTTGGAGCCCCCAAAGCCACGGTTAATGACGGTGTACTCCGGCAGCATCTGCTGCATGTTGTGCCACATCCTGAAAGAAGAACTTCCCACAAAAAGGATCGCCTGTTTCGGGGGCATCTGCACACTGTCCTGCTGCTTAAACTCCTGAATTTCGTTCCAGAAGGGGGCTTGCTGCTGTGCTTTGGCTGCAGAAAAACAGGAAAGACAAAGGGCCAGCAGGAACAGAGGCTTTAGTAGGTGTTTTGGCTTCATATTTTTTATTTTTCTGATTATTCTGCCTGAATCGACTCATGTTTTAAATTATTCCAATGAAAATGCCCCTCCTGAGCAATCTCTTTTGCTGCTGCTTGGTGTTTATCGGGCTACTTTACAAGTTTTGGTTCATTAAAAGAATCATTGTTCTTATACTTTAAAGAGATCATTGTTTTTCTTATGGCTCCACACCGGCGTCTTTCAAAACAAGACAACCGAAAGTTAAATGCAATGCAGGGATGGCGCGCTACTCAACTTTCACCGGCTTCGTTCTACCAGACGCACCGTCTGCGGCACCCCAAGTTCCACTTAGTCGTTGGGCACATCTTTGTAGTCGTTTGATTTATCTACCAGGGTTGTCCAGTTGTTACCGTCGGCAGAGCCCTCAATCAGATAGCGGTGGTAAAGGCCGCCATGTTTGCCGAAATGATTTGATTTGTAGTCGTGGAAGTTCACCTGCAGGGCATGCACCTTGCCGGGCTTCTGCAGGTCGATCTGCACCCACTGCTGGTCGCTGTTGTTTTCGGCCACCCAGAAAGTTTTCACATTCTCGTCGGTGACATGTTCCGGTTTAAACGCACCCTGAGCCGACGATGCCTTGACCGGCTTCTTGCAGGAAAGCAGCATCCAGCCCGTAAACGTTGCCTCTTTACCAGCCACTGCCGGGGCAAAGTGAGGGTAATCCCCGAAGGAAGTAGTCGAGTACATCAACCCATCTTTGTCGAAATAGGTCGGGAACATGGCCAAACGCCTTTCCCAGCCACTTCTCCGGGGCTATAAAAGTTCAGTTGTGCAGGTCGGTGGAGTGCCAGTAGCCCATGGAGCGGGTCAAGAACATATAGTACTCGCCCCGAAACTCCACCACAGCCGGGTCGGTAAGAGATATCGCGATGGGCATCGTAGATCATGAAAGTGTAATCCAGGTTGATGGGATTGCAGTACGAGCTCATCTGCGTAGTTTGTGCCTGCAGGCTTGCCGAGGCGCCCCAAAAGAGGAACCCGCAAATAGCCAGGAGGGTAGTTGCTCTTCTCATCGTTTTATATCCTTTATAGTTTAGAAAAACCTTACTCTTCTTCTGTTGCTGGAAATCCAGGATTTGTATCGAACACGCTGATGATGCCATACAAATTGATTGCAGGCCCCGCAATAGCTGAAGTAAGCCAAAGGATGAACCCGCTTTTATAGCTGCTTGCTTACTCCTGATGATGTATGGCAATTTCCACAACTTAAGCTAAGCACCAAAATCTGGCTCCCCTACATTACTACGTCACGTTTAAGACAGTTCAAAATATAAAAACAAGGCACAAACTAACTAATATTGGTATGCAGACAGGGTATAATACTGTTATCCGACAGATTCAGTTCTTAGAAATATAGCAGCTGCAGCAAGGGGCCGATGAGAGGTAATGATGTGGTGAAAAAGTGCTTTTTGAACCTGTACTGAGAGGTAAAGGGAGCCCGGAAGCTGGTTAACTATAAAAATAACCGCTTTCTGATGTATAACAGGAGAGGCTACCTGTTTTGTGAAGATGTAGTGGAGGAGGCAAAGAATGCCAGGTAACAGCAGGCGAAAAACTGCAAACTCCTGATACTATAGAATTCCTTCTGATTAAATGGAAAGGCGGCCCTGCATTTACTAAAACTCCCGGCTTGCCGTAAAGGAATTAGGCACAGCTGCCTGCCATGGCCGGGAGCCATACAAGATAAGGTTCTGCCTGAGGACAGCCCCGTAGGATTAAACTAATTTTTGCATGCAAAAGACACGCGACAAGGCTGCATGCCTGCACCAGAAGACCACTAACTTTTTTCCTTTAAGATCGGCGGCAGTAGAGGAACGTCATGTTTAAACCAGCGGAGAGCGGGCACCGGTGCCCGCTCTCCGCTGGTTTAAGAAAACACTTTCTTACTGATGTTACGCACTTTGAGCAACAGCTTTCTTCAGGCAATTATTTGAATGAAAGAGGCCCTCGGGAGGCTTCTGTTGCTGTTCTACCCTGTAACGTCGTTGGTAGCCATCTGTTCTTTCAAATGATTGGATACACACGCAAACTCCAACAGCTTATGCTACAGCAGGGCTTTTTGAAGATTGGCGCTAACAGCAGTTACTTATTGAGTGGAGCGCCAACCGGAATGGCACAGTCGTGGCCGGGCTGCCCATGAGGAGGGTTAGTGCCCGGAGCTACTGCGCCCTGGCCTTGTGGCTGCGGCTTAAACTGCGGTGCAGCTGCTTTTAAATTCGGCTGCATCGGGGCGTTCAGGGGTGCTCCTTCGGGTATGTCGCAACGGTGGTTGGGCTGCCCGTGCGGCGGATTTATGGCTACCGCTGTGCCTGAGGCTGCAGCCGGATTTGGTGCACTCAGGGGCGTGGCCTGCTGTGTAGCTGCGGCAGGGGAAGCTGCTTTGCCATACTTGGTGTTTTCATTTTCAGAACAGCCTGCAAGAAACAGCACTGAGGCGAATAGAATAAGTTTCGGGAATATTGTCATGTTAAGTGGGAAAGTTAAACGCCAACTACAATTTGCTGAGCTCTTTGATGTAACCAGAAGCCAGCGGCGGCAGTAGTGGCAGAACGTCTGCAGGGGCTTTTTAATTCAAATAATTTACCGAAACACGTTCCTTCCGTTGCAAAGATACAGCACAGCAGGAGCATGATCTTAGTACCTGAGTTCACTGGCAAGCCCTGCAAGAGCAAAACCGACTCACCGTAGTACGTCATGTGCTGCACCTACCAGAAGTTAAAATTATGACAATTTCAGCAGAATGCCAAATAAGGAAGTTTGCTGGCCTCAGCCTTTCCTGGCTGGCTCCAGACCACAGCCATTTTACGTGTGTAAGATCGGATTGAAGTGCTGAGCGCCAACCACTCTACTATTCTACAGGCAAAACCCACCATAAGAGCCTCCTGCTAAAAATCCTCTCCCAGGTGTTTGCAGGATTTCAGGATTCTCGCAGCATAAGAGGTGCCCCCTCCTTAATTTCTAATTCTTAATTTGGCTTAGCCCCGGCACACCCACTTGTGTCTTAAAAAACCTCCGGATGTCCCTTTTCATTCAAATAATCTGGTTATAGCTGCTCCTGTACAGGCCCCCATCTAGCTCTTTACCCGCAGGCTCCCCGCCGGGTGGCGCAGGTGCTGCAGGCAGTAAAGAAACTCCCTGGCCGACTACCGCTCTCTGCCTTCGTTCAGGCCTGCCGGGAGCCGGCATTTATTTTTGCCGTACAAACCTTACCGGCAGGTGCGGCGGGTTAAAACCCGTTATATAGGGCCCAAAAGAGGCATAGGTATCACTGGGCAGCTGAATTATCTTAAATGCCACCGGATTTTCCTCCGCATCTGAGTTGGCGGTCCAGAGTAGGCAGTTGGCCCCTTCGCCCTGCGGGTTGCCATTAGATACCCGCAAGTTAGCCGGCACCGCGTTAAAGCCAGACTTGTTGCTGGCATAGCCGTCCAGCTTGAGCCAGCCCGTGGTAGCCATCAGCTGCCCCAAGAGCTTCTTAGACTGCAGATCCGAGCCGTCAGTTGTCTCCCATACTTCATCAAAAGCTATCCCCTGCGACTGCAGCAGGTTAAGATAATCCTGTTTAGTCGGCATGCGCCAGCCTTCAGGAATCTGGATGTCCTTCAGGTCCGCATATTTGTAGTAGGTTCCGTACTGCGGCTTTCCAGCATCTTTGATGCCGCCGGCACCTGCATAGTTCGCCGACATCCACTCCAGGTTACCGATACGCACGGTTGGATAATACTGGCTGCCAATCTGCACATAGGTTCCAGTAGCCGGGGGAGCCGCGTAGGGATCTGCCGTGCCGCCTCCCGGTGTGCCTGTGCCCCCACCCACCTTCCTGTACTTCACCGTCAGCTGCATAGTGCCATCCAGCAGCTTTGCGTTCAGGTAATTGGTGGAAGAAGAAAAGGTGGTCGCCTCCGGATTAAGCAAAACGGTGGTATAGGCCATGATGTCTTTTTTTACGATATCTGACTCCTGATAGCCTGCGTACTTGTTGCTGAAAACCCTCATCTTACCGGATTGCGCATGAAAGGTAATGGAGGCGGGGTTGCTCTTGTATTCCAGCGTGCCGGTAAGTTTGTAGAAGCGTTTCTTTTCCTCATCGCCTACATTAGAAATCTCCGTGGTATACTCTATGGCGTTTTTCCCGTTTTTGGTGAAGACCAGGGTCCTGAACTCACGGAACCCCTGCTCCCCCTGAAATGCCCCCTGCTCCCAGTTGTCAGACAAGGGGCCATCGTTATGGTCGGCAAACCAGGTGCCGACAAACTCTTCGGGAATTTCTGTGTGAGGCGAATCGGCAACTTCATCATCAACTACTTTTGGAGGATTGTCTTCTACTTCGCAGCTGCAAATACAGAAGGCGAGAAGTGCGCTGAACAACAGATTCGGGTACTGGATACTGAGCTTTTTCATTTTTCATTTGGTTTTATTTTGTTAGATAGATTTTGGAACCGGCTCCAGGCAACCTTACCTGGCCGCCCGAATATTCGACACTGTACATTATTATTACTATACACGATATCATTATTTGCAGCTCTCCAATTTATGTGCCATACAGAAAACCTTAATACCGTGCAGCCAGAGCACTAGCAGGAGGTGCGCATGTTCAGAAATGAACAGCGATGTTCGGATATGGCCAGAGAGGAGAGCACCGTGCAGGAGCCACAGCAGTGCGTACGAAGGCTGACATGGGGCTGGAAGTTGGTTCAGACAGCCTCGTTGCATCCCTGAAACAGGCTGACCTAAAACCGGCTGATTTGTAAAAACCGGCTACATTATACCACTATCATTCGGGTTCTGCGCTTTAAGTTTCCGTGCGCCGCCCCTTGATGACAGCGCACTTCGGGTGAGTCAGCAATTGGTCTGGTTGCTGCCAGGAAGGGTTAGGGGACAGACCCGGCAATAAAGGCAAACAAGTGAAGCAATAGTGGTATTAATTACCACTCTGAAAACATAAAAAGCCTGCAAAACATTAATTCGCAGGCTTTTAGCTGGCATGACACTAATTTTTGTGGCGATAATGGTTTTTGTTTAAACGTTATTCGAACGACCTTCTTCAACTGCTCTCATCTTAGCAGGTGTAGCCGCAAATAAATAAGCTATGATTCCTTAAGGCTGCTCGAAAGCCTTGCCATGAAGACCTGTCGGGATAAAATGCATATCTCATTCAGATAAAATATATGGCTGCTGGAATAACAGAAGTATCCTATTTATATCATGCTTTTCCTGTCAGCAGCATCATCAACGTCTTACAGGGCAGCAAGCCCGCCTTAAGCTATCCATTCACAACCGACCAACCAGGAAGACCCGGCGGCAGACAGAAATAGAATATTGGAGGCAATTCTTACTGCACGCTTAGTCCGCCATCAATTACCTGGGTTGTGCCGGTTATAAAACGGCTCTCGTCGCTGGCCAGAAACAAGATCAGTTGCGCGATTTCCTCAGGCTCGGCATACCTGCCCAGCGGAATGGTCTTCTCCAGCTCTGCCTTAGCTGCTTCGGCATGACCAGGCGCAAAACCCTCCTCCAGGGAACGCATCATCCGGTTATCCACCGGGGAAGGGTGCACTGAGTTCACCCTGATCTTTCGGGGGGCGGCCTCCACGGCCACGGCGCGCATAATGCCCACCACGGCGTGCTTGCTGGTGATGTAGGCACTTACATTGGGGCTGCCGTTGATCCCCGACACAGAAGAAGTGTTGATGATACTGCCGCCATCGTTCATTTGGGGCAATACGTACTTAATTCCCAGCCAGGCCCCTTTTACATTGACGGCAATCACCTTGTCAAACATCTCTTCAGGATATTCGGTTATCGGTTTCACCACCCCTTCGATGCCGGCATTGTTGAAGAACACATCGATCTTGCCGAATGCCTTGACAGTGTCCTCCACATAGCGCTTCACATTCTCTGATTTTGTCACATCAGCGGCGCTGTACTGCACATTATTACTGCCCAGCTCATCAACAGCCTTTTGCAGGGCATCTTCTTTCAGATCGACCAGCATCACCTTGGCCCCTTCCTCCAGAAACAGCCTTGCTGTAGTTACTCCGATACTGCCCGCACCACCTGTGATGATGGTTACTTTGTCTTGTAGCTTTTTCATAGCCTCTTCTATCTTATGTGAGAAATATGTTACCGAAAAACCATATACATCATATTGAATATCAACTCCTTAAACTTATTAAATACCTACCTGTACAGCGTTGAACTTTAGTACGATAATCAGTTGAATAAGGTCAGCCATAAACATCAAGATCATGCAGCGCAACCCTCTGCAGACCTTGTGCCTGTGTTTTTGGGGAGAACATGCAGATAGCGGCCATGGGTGGGTGGCGATCAATCAGTGGAAAAGCGACAGCATTTCGCTGGCAGGGTGGAAGTGAACCGGCGTGGCAGAGAAGCTGCCGGATGCGGCAAAATTTGATGGCGTATTTCTACCCAAGCTCACTGATGCTTTCTTTAGATGGTTTATGCTTCATCTCCGTCGACTTTGTGGCCGCTTGTGGCAGAACCAGGGTAATTAATATTATAAGGGAATACAAAAGACGAAAACCATCCGCATACCTGTATACCTTACTAGCCGTATACCTTACCAGTGACACAGGTGGGCTGCTTGTTTGTGCAGGACATGTTCAGTACGGGAGCCGTAATTTCGGACGAATAATTTTCCGGGATCAGAACCTATCGGGAGGATTGGAATAATAAGATATAAGACAATGGCCGCCTGCCTCCCCCTGCGTCCTGATACAGGGAGCTACATAGCTTAGGCAACGAGCCGATAAAAAAAAACAAGATGGACTTACAGTTAAAAGGCAAAACAGCACTGGTTACCGGCTCTACAGGCGGAATAGGCTATGCGATTGCGCTGGGCTTATTAAAAGAAGGCGCAAAAGTGTACATCAACGGTCGCACAGAAGAGCGGATACACCAGGCTATTCAGCGCCTGAAAAGCCTGGTTCCTGATGCGGAGGTAAAAGGCATCGCAGCAGATTTCTCTAAGGTAGAAGAAGTAGAAGCCCTGATAGCGGAATTGCCGGCAGTTGATATTCTGGTAAACAATGTAGGAATCTATGGTGACCGCCCCTTTGAGTCGACAGATGACCGGCAATGGTTTTTTGACTTCGAGGTAAACGTGATGAGCGGTGTCCGGCTTTCGCGCCATTATGTGGCGGCCATGAAAAAGAAAAACTGGGGTCGGATCATTTTCATTTCGAGCGAATCGGCCATCAACATCCCCGAGGATATGATCACGTACGGCGTCACCAAAACAGCCTACCTGGGCTTGAGCAGGGGGTTGGCTAAATACCTGAAGGGGACCAACATCACCGTGAACGCCGTACTCCCAGGGCCCACTGTTGCCGAAGGAGGAGGAATGTTCGGGGAAATAGCCAGGAAAAAGGGCATAACCGTGGAAGAAGCCCAACTAGCTTTCCTAAAGGAGAAGCGTAATTCCTCTATCATTCGGCGTTTTGCTGAGGCCGAGGAAGTGGCCAACCTGGTGGTGTACGTAGCTAGCCCGCTTTCCTCTGCCACCACAGGAGCCGCCCTGCGTGCCGACGGTGGCGTAGTCGATGCTGCCTTCTAACGCTTCATGTATCGCAGAAATTTAGGATTACCGGCCTGACCCGAATTGATAGAAGCATGGCGGTACCGGCGCCATCGAATCACGTTAAATAAGAATCGGATGACAAAGTTAGCGGCAGGACAGGTGGAAGTTTCGGTTACCCGAAAGGAGGTCTCCAGTTAAGGGTAGCAAGTCCAGATTCCGGTGGGGCTGAAAACAAAAACGCCCTTAAACCTGCGATTTAAGGGCGTTTTTGCTGATTGATAAATTACTAAGTGGAGATGCAGGGATTCGAACCCTGGTCCAGACAAGGAAACCGACGGGCTTTCTACATGCTTAGACTTATTCGGATTGTAGGGAGCTTGCAAGTATAAGTCAGACTCATGCGCACTCCTTAGGTACTTTATTTCGCCCGTGCACCGCACCTTTACACAGACTAGTCAATCGGATCGAAGCCTCTGATGTGCAAGCAGATTCACGAAACCTGCACGAGACTATGGCTAGTGCTTAATACCTAGATTAAGCAGCCATGGCGTAGTTATATTCGCCAGTTATTGTTCGAACGGATTTTTAACAGGTGGTACGTTCATCACCCGACATGCTTACACGCAATCTGCACAAGCTGTCAATTCCAGTCATCCCCAAATGTTAAAGAACGTTTTCCTGAATAGTTAATCTCAAGAAACATGCCACAAACATACAACCTTTTACGTTCATATGCTTCTGTTTGCTGCCATAATAACACGTACCCAGGCTTAAAAAGTTCAAGTGCTGCAAAAGCCTGGCAGCTGTTTTAATATCACCCACAGCGCTGCACCTATTCCAGCCCCTCAGTCCCTTAAATACCATTTTTTCAAGGATAGCAGCAGCTGCACTGAAACAAAGTATGATTTTTTACATATAAAAGAACAGTGCCCTGCTTAGCTTACCTTATATGACACTTACTTACCTACGCTTAGGCCTTCTGCTGCTGCTTTCCACCGGAATAGTACCCCGTGTTCCTGCGCAAATCAGGATTATGCCCCTTGGAAATTCTATTACGCAGGGAAATACCTCTTTCCATACTACTCCTGAATACCCAAGCTACCGGTTTGAGCTTTGGAAACAGCTGATAGATGCCGGCATTGACTTTGAATACGTAGGCTCCCATGATGTGAACCGGGATAACCGTACACCTGATGTAAAAGGAACGGTATACAAAGGCAAAACCTACACCAATGTAAATGAAGGACATTGGGGCTGGAGAGCAGATGAGATTTTAAAAGAACTACCCGTATGGCTGCAAGGTTACACCCCTGATGTGGTACTGATGCACCTGGGAACAAATGATATTTTCCAAAAGGGACCTGAACCAATTGAGCAAACCATTGAAACTACGCTTAGCGATATAAGCCAGATCATCGGATTAATTAAGCAAAAGAACCCGGATGTAAAGATTTTACTTGCCCAACTTATCCCCATCTATCCTACAGATTCTGATGTGAACGGCTACATCACACAGTTCAATGCTGAGATTCCTGCATTCGCAGGAAATCTGAATATCCGTCATGCTGCGGAGTATGTATATGTGGTTGATCAAAACACGGGCTTTGACCCAACCCATAGCGACAGTAGGCCTGAACTTACTAAAGACACGTATGACAAAATCCACCCCAACACCTCCGGCGAGCTGAATATGGCCACCAAATGGCACGAAGCCATCCAAAACGCACTCTCTACACTACCTGTTACAATTTCAGGTTTCAGCGCAGCGGTGACAGCGGCAGGTAAAGTGCAGCTCCACTGGATCACCGCCATGGAAAGAGACAACGATTATTTTGTTGTGGAAAGATCGGTGGATGGGATTGCCTACGAGGCGGTGGGGCGTGTGGCCGGCAGCGGGAACACCAACACCAGCATCTCTTATGCCTTTCTGGACACAACAGCACCAGCCGGAGCAGTCTACTACAGGCTGCGCCAGATCGACTTAGACGGCGCCGAATCGTTATCGGCTGTTATTGTGGCAAGGGCGCGGGCCGGCAACCAGGCGGAGATGTCTGTT
Organism: Pontibacter beigongshangensis; assembly: GCF_014332515.1. Classification (GTDB taxonomy): domain Bacteria; phylum Bacteroidota; class Bacteroidia; order Cytophagales; family Hymenobacteraceae; genus Pontibacter; species Pontibacter beigongshangensis. The sequence goes on from NZ_VFSD01000002.1 coordinate 207,059, forward strand.
TACCCCACCAAAAGCAAAGGGCAGCCTGTTATGCTTCAGCTGCGGTCTTTACGGCCTGACGAGCTGGTAAATATAGCCGTATATACCGCCACCGGGCGACTGCTGAAGCAATATGCCTCCCGGGCAGATGCCCACGGGAATATAAGTATGACGATGGAGGTTTTTGCGCAGCAGGTGCCCGGCTTATATGTGGTAAAAACCCAGTTGCAGGACAAAACCTTTTCCGGTAAGGTGCTGGTCGAAAAATAAGCACCATTTCCTGTAGCTCCTCCATAAAAGGCCATGGCAACCCAGCAGGTAATTATGCAAATGATTTTACCCCTCCGGAGCAGCTTCTCCTTTTGCTGCTGCTGCTGATGCGCTCTGCACACATCCAAATTACAATTCCGCAGTAAATGATTTATAAACTATTAAAGCCCTTCCACGTTTTATAAACACTTTTGGCAGATTGCAAGTACAGGAGTGGAAGCTGCACTGGCTGGCCTCTGCAAGTGTTGGCAGTAAATTGCCCAACCTGGCTGTAAAAAACTTTGAACCTATAGTTGATATGACAAAAATATATCTGCATAAAATTGTACTGCTTTTGCTTTGCCTGGCTCTGCCATTCGGGCTAGTGGCCCAGGCGCTTAAAATAATGCCGCTCGGAAACTCCCTGACGCAGGCAGACAAAGACCACCTGAGCTACAGATACCATCTCTGGAAAAAGCTGCTCGATGCAGGAGCGGAAATAGACTTCATCGGCTCGCAGCAGGACAATTACTCCGGCAACCCCACCTGGCCTGCCTACAAAGGAAAAAACTTCGACCGGAACCACGAAGGCCACTGGGGCTGGACCACGCAGCACATACTACATGGAACAAGCAACGGGGAAGAGACGGGCAACTTAACCGAGTGGCTCAGCAAGCACAAACCCGACATCGTGCTGATGCACCTGGGCTCTAACGATATGTTTAAGAACGCAGGCATACCCGAAACAACAGATCGCCTCCAGGAAATAGTGGGCAAGCTTCGCCAGGCCAATCCGGATGTAGTGATATTGATGGCACAATTGTTCCCGGCCCACCCCGACGCGGCAGGCCAGCAGGAATCCCGGAACATTCCGCTTCTGAATGCCGAGATAAGCAAGCTGGCCAAAGAACTGCACACAGGCAAATCGCCGGTGGTGCTGGTAGACCAACACTTCGGCATAGACCCTGAAAAAGACAAGCATACCTACGATGGCATTCATCCGAACGAGGTAGGAGAAGAGAAAATGGCGCAACGCTGGTTCGATGCCTTACAACCCTTCCTGAACGGTAACCCCTTATCGTCAGGAGCGGAACAGCTGCCCCCGGCCCTGTCGGTTTACCCGACCCTTACGCATGGGCGGCCCATTACCATTAAAATGGATTCGCTTACGCCCGGTGAGCAAGTGAACCTGGAGGTGCTGACCCGGGAAGGAAAACTGATCTGGCAACTTCTGACGGCAGCCGACGCAAAAGGCAGTCTGACCTACACCCTCACGCCATCCAGCGCCCATGCCTCCGGCCTCTATATTATAAGGGCAAGCCGGAATAAAAAGATAGATACAGCCAGATTTATGGTGGCGCATTAGCATTTAAGGCTCAAGCAGCAGCAACCCACACACCTCGGGAGGGGCAAAACCATTCAGATAATTGCTATTCTCTAAATTATTCGAATCAAAATGCCCCTCCCGAGGTGCTGTTGCTGCAGCCACTCATCTTAATAAAAGCAAAAGCGTATCAGTAAAGAAATCCGTGCTACACGCAGGAACTCTGATGTACAGCGCATGAGCTCCTCAGGCTATTTGTATGGCTTCGGCCTTTTGCCACTAAAATTTTAGCAAACCCTGTTTCTGAAATAAGATGTCCTTACGCCCGCACTACATACTCCTTTGCCTGCCGCTTGCCTGGCTGCTGAGCTGCAACAGCAGAGAAGCTTCCTCTAAAGGAGCAGGCGCCCTGCTGACCACAGCAGACTCGCTGGAGGCGCTGCAGGAAGAGCATCAGCTCAAAAGCAACACGCCCGGCCCCGACACCATGAGCTTTGTAACTGCTTTCTCTCATTTCTACGATGCTCTGCAGGCCTCCGACACCCTAAAGCTGCAACAGCACCTCGACCCCGAAAAAGGCCTCTGGATAATAGAGCAGCCGGGCGCCATGCCAAAAATGACCTATGTGCAGGACCTGACCCGCTTCCGGCGCGATTTTCAGCAACGCTCCTTCTTCAGCATAAAAAACGAACTCACCACCTGCGAGCTGGAACTGGAGCCTTTCCCGGCGTTCGACTGCGGCGCCATGGACCAGGGCAGCAGCGGTTATGCCAAAGATGGCTGCTTTGCCTCCGATGCCTCCGCCCTACGGCAATCAGGCATCTGGGACCACGCCAGCCTCTCCGAGGCGGAACTCCGGCAGGTACAGGCCATGCTCCCGCTCCTGCAGCACTCAGTCTTGCACACAGCCAGCTCCTACCGTTTCCATTTCGGCTTCGACAAAGGCAGGTGGTATGTTTATTTTATCGACCTGCGCATACCCTGCAGTGCTTAGGGTTCTGAAGGAATTTTGAATGAGTGATTGAATGAATTTTGAGTGAGTGAAGGAGTGAATTTGGAAGGAGGGAGTTTGGAGTGAGTGAGTGAATTATTTGAATAGTTTTGGCCGTCCACGGTTTTTTGCTGCTGCTGCTGCACTTTAAACCCCGTTTCATAGACCTTTGAGTGTTAAGAACCCAAACCAGGCAACTGTGTGCTCAGCTTTATAAACTAACCATTAAGCAATTTAACAATTCAACAATTAACCAAATGTACTACCGCAGACACGGCGCTCCGCCCCCAGACCCGGCTTTGGTGCGGGAACTGACACAGCAGCAGGAAGAAATGAAACAACAGGTCATGATCCAAAAACCTGACTTCGACCTGAAGCTGATTGCCGGATGCGACTCTTCTTTTATCGGCGAAGACACTATTCTGTCGGTGTTTGTGCTCCTTACCTACCCTGGGCTGGAACTGGTGGAGAAGGTGTGGCACCATGGGCCGGTCACGCTGCCCTACATCCCGGGCCTGCTCTCCTTCCGCGAAGCCCCGAACCTGCTCAGGACCTACGAACTGCTGCAGCAAAAGCCCGACTTGATCATGGTAGATGGCCACGGCATATCGCACCCGCGCCACCTGGGCATTGCCACACACCTGGGCCTGCACCTGCAAAAGCCTACCATGGGCGTAGCCAAAAAGGTACTGGTAGGCAAGTACACAGAACCTGCCGCTGAAAAAGGGGCTGTGTCGCCGCTGCTATATAAAGGAGAGCAGATCGCTGCGGTGCTCCGCACAAAAGACAAGGTAAAGCCGGTATTCGTATCGCCGGGGCACCTCATCGATCTGGAGACTGCCACCGCAGTAGCAATAGCCTGCACCCTGAAACACAAATTGCCGGAGCCAACCCGCCTGGCCGATCATTACGCGGCGGTGCTCAAGAAGGAGGTGTACTAAGCGCAGGATAAAACAGCCCTTTATACGGTAGCGCAACACCTGCCTCGTCCTTAAAGTGCCCCACCAGCTGATTCCAGCACAGCCACTACAGAGAGGGCCCTGACGCAGAAAGTAAAGCAAGTTTTCTGAACAGCAAAAACAAGGGGGTCCCTGTGAGCGCTATGGCTCACAGGGACCCTCTTGTTTTTGTCTGGCCCTCTAAACCTATCATTGGCGCGCCAGCCAGTTCTTATGCTGATCCAAAGTTATTATTCCGGCCACAGTACTGCGCCTGCCTGTTACTAGCGGCCCGGTGGCTTTTGCTGAGGCTTTTTTAAAACCGAACATAAATTTTCTCTTTAATGATGAATTAAACTGAACACACAGCTTCTCTCTGCACTTCTTTTTAACCTAAAAAACGCATTAACAACCTCATTTACAATACTTTATATAATAGAAGAGGCAAACATCTGCAGAAACTAACAAACATCACTTCTTCCAGTGACCACGGTCATACTTCTCCGGGCCGCTTCGCTATACCTTTGATACATCAAGAACAACAAAACCGACTAAACTATACAGTTATGAACACCTCAAAAGCACTTAAACTCATCAGCTTCTTCAGCCTTTTCCTGGGCTTAAGCTTTGCTAACCTCCTCTATGCGCAGGCCCCATACAAATTGGCCGGCAAGCCAGAAATTAAAGTAATGGGCGGCTCTACGCTGCACGACTGGGAAATGGTTTCTGCACAGTCGCAGGGCAAGGCCGAGATGACGGTAGAAGGATCTGCCATTACAGGCGTAAGCGCTGCGCAGGTATCCTTAAAAGCGGAGTCGTTGAAGAGCGGGAAAGACAAGATGGACGGCATTGCCTACGAAACGCTTAAAACCAAGAAGCACCCGAACATCCAGTTCACCCTGACTTCTTATAAAAACCTGGACGGCAAAAAAGGGCTTGCAACGGGCAACCTGACCATAGCAGGCACTACCAAACCAGTAACGTTAGCAGTAAACTCAGTGGTGAAAAATGGCGTGGTTTCCCTCACAGGCGAAGCACCTATCAAGTTCTCGGACTTTAACATGGCCGCTCCAACAGCAGTGTTCGGCACCATCAAAACCACGAACGACCTCAAGATTCAATTTAAAGTAAATTTCCAACAAGTGAATTCTTCTATCTAATCTCACTCTTCAAAACATTAACCAAAAGCATTAAACAACCAATATCATGAAAAAACTTGCACTTTCTTTAGGATTGCTCTTTGGCCTCAACATGGGCGCCATGGCACAACTTACGCTTTCCGATATGCAGTATTGGAGACCTTACGACAAACGAGGACTGAACGTATTTGAGACTGGTAAAGCTGACACAACTGCCTACGAAGGCATAAAAGTAAGATTAGGCGGCGGATTTGCACAGCAGTTCCAGGGCTTGCAGCACCGCAACACGGCCACTGCCATTATGCAGGGCGAAAACAACCTGAACCAACTGATGCCCATCGAAAATGGCTTTAACCTGGCCACTGCCAACCTGAACCTCGATGTGCAACTGGCCGATGGTATCAGACTGAACCTGATCACCTACCTTTCTTCCAGACACCACCCGGAGGCCTGGGTAAAAGGCGGTTACATTCAGATAGACAAGGCTGAGTTCCTGAACAGCAACTTTGTGAACAGCGTGTTTCAGAACCTGACCGTGCGTGTGGGCCACATGGAAATTAACTACGGCGATGCCCACTTCAGAAGAACAGACAACGCCCACGCACTGCAAAACCCATTCGTAGGAAACTACATTATGGATGCCTTTACAACTGAGATCGGTGCCGAAGCCGTATACCAATACAAAGGCTTCCTGGCGATGGGCTCCGTAACAGGTGGCGAGATTCAGGGCGGTATCACAAACCCTGGTCAGCGTAAACCATCTTTCATCGGTAAAATCGGGTACGACAACCAACTGGCCGAAGACCTGCGGGTAAGATTAACGGGCTCTGTGTATACTACTGCCGGCTCTGCTAGAAACACCCTGTATGGTGGCGACCGCGCCGGTTCACGCTACTACCTGGTAATGGATCCTGCCAGAATTGCCAATGGCACCGCGGTAACTGCAACAACTCACTTTACCTCTGGCCACATAAACCCGGGTCTGACTAACAACATTACGGCTCTTGTGGTAAACCCGTTTGTGAAATACAAAGGACTTGAGTTCTTCGGTAACTTCGAGCAGGCCAAAGGAAAAGGCAGACTAGGTGCAAACGACGAGCCCGCTGACCGTACCTGGAGACAACTCGGAACCGACCTGGTGTACAGATTAGGTGCTAACGAGAACTTCTATGTGGCAGGTCGCTACAACGTGGTAAACGGCCGTCTGGCCCCAAGCGCTGCAACCCCAAACGTGCTTAACAACGAGGTAACACTTACCAGAGTACAAATAGGCGGTGGCTGGTTTGTAACCAAAAACATCCTGGCCAAAGCAGAATACGTGAAACAACAATACAAAGACTTCGCTCCAACTGATATCCGCCACGGAGGTCAATTCGACGGATTCATGATCGAGGGAGCCATTTCCTTCTAAACTTTAAAACCATGTTGCTCATAAATATCTTACTCGCTGTTGTAGTTATGGTAAACGCAGCTTTACCGCCCAAAGGAGAGTTTGTAGTTGTTAAAGGAAGTAAAATAACAGTACAGGCAGCTACCTCGCTCGGCAACATAAACTGCAGCTATAGCTGCAACAGCCAGAAAGATACCTTATTGCTCAACACAGCCCTCTTAAAAAAAGACAGACTGGTAGTAACCGTTCCGGTAAATGAGTTCGGGTGCGGCAACCCACTTCTGAACAGGGATTTTCAGCAGACATTAAATGCGAAAGAGTACCCAAATATCAGAATTGAGGTTTTAAGCCTGAAACAAACCGGCAAAAATTACAAAGGAGCCCTGAAATTTGAAGTTGGCGGAAAAACAGTTATGATGGATGATGTTGTCTTCCACTTATTTGCTGCCCAGGGTGCCACCTTCATGAAAAGTAATATTTGCCTGAACTTTACCGAAATAGGCCTGAAAGCCCCCAAAAAATTAGGAGGACTTTTTAAAGTAGACGAGGAACTGCAGATAACCGTAGAGTTGCAGGTAAGCAACAGGCAGCCATCGCAGTTCTTAACCGGCTCAGCAATTTAGTCTTTAACGAGCAACAACCACAGGCCCCGGAATTATTTTCCGGGGCCTGTTTGGTTTTAGGCGGCTCCGGCTCCAACCTTCAGCAGCAGGAGCAGCAGAACCTCCTGAGGGGCAAATTCATTAGAATAATCGATTGGCAGAAAAAGTCAGGCACTAGCCGCAGATCAGTCCGTTTCAAAATTTCCGGATTCCATGACTCGCTCACCTCCTTTTCCTCGTATTTCTACTGTTAAGCCAGGCAGTTTTCCGGCACCTAAAAAAGAGCAGAACCCTCATAAAATACCTGTCACTTTGGCTTAAATTCAGGTAAAATTGATTTTTTAACATGACATAATTACATGAAAATCAACTAAAATACAATTGGAGCAGAAATTGTTTGTATGGCTATAGCAGTAAAACCAACGAAAACAGGAAACGGAAATGAACTTTAATAACTATACCATCAAAGCACAGGAGGCTATCCAGAAGGCCTCCGAGATAGCGGGCGGCAACCAGCAGCAGGCTATCGAAACCGGGCATATCCTGAAAGCAATTCTGGAAACAGACGAAAACGTAACCAACTTCCTGCTGCAGAAGCTCAACATAAACGGGCGCATCCTGCACAGCAAGTTAGATGAAATTGTAGCCGGTTACCCTAAAGTAACGGGCGCAGGCGGCCCTTACCTGGCCAACGACACGGCAACAGCCTTGCAAAAGGCAACTTCTTACCTAAAGGAGTTTGGCGATGAGTACGTAGCCATAGAGCACATGCTGCTCGGCCTGCTGGCTGGTCGCGATAAGGTGGCCGGGCTGATGAAAGACGTTGGCTTCAACGAAAAAGACCTGAAAAAAGCCATCAAAGAACTACGAGGCGGCGCTAAAGTGACCGACCAAAACGCAGAGGCCAAGTACAACTCCCTGAAGCGCTACGCTAAAGACCTGAACGAGCTGGCCCGCTCCGGCAAAATAGACCCGGTAATCGGTCGCGACGAGGAGATCCGCAGAGTGCTTCAGATTCTGAGCCGCCGTACCAAAAACAACCCGGTGCTGCTGGGTGAGCCAGGCGTAGGTAAAACCGCCATCGTAGAAGGCCTGGCCCAGCGCATCGTGTCCGGCGACGTGCCCGAAAACCTGAAATCCAAAACGCTCATGAGCCTGGACATGGGCCTGCTCGTGGCCGGTGCCAAGTATAAAGGTGAGTTTGAGGAACGCCTGAAAGCAGTGATCAAAGAAGTGATAGACGCTGAAGGCGAGATCGTGCTCTTCATAGACGAGATCCACACCCTGATAGGTGCTGGTGCAGGCGGCGAAAGCGCCATGGACGCAGCCAACCTGCTTAAGCCGGCGCTGGCCCGTGGTGAGTTGCATGCCATTGGTGCTACCACGCTCAAAGAATATCAGAAATACATAGAAAAGGATAAAGCGCTGGAACGTCGTTTCCAGGCCGTGATGGTAGATGAGCCAAGCGTGCCCGATGCTATTTCGATTCTGCGCGGTATCAAAGATAAATATGAGCTACACCACGGTGTTCGTATTAAAGATGATGCCATTATCGCGGCCGTAGAGCTTTCAAGCCGCTACATCTCCGATCGCTTCTTGCCAGACAAAGCCATCGACCTGATGGACGAGGCCGCAGCCAAACTGCGCATCGAAATCGACTCGCTACCGGTGGAACTCGACGAGATTCAGCGCCGCATTATGCAGCTGGAAATTGAGCGCGAAGCCATCCGCCGCGAAAACGACAAAGACAAAGAATCGGTGCTCTCCAAAGAGATTGCCGACCTGAGCGGCAAGCGCGACGACTTGAAAGCTAAATGGCAGAACGAAAAGCAGATTATAGAGGGGTTGCAGAAAGAGAAGGAGAATATTGAGCAGTACAAACTGGAGGCTGAGCAGGCAGAGCGTGCCGGCGACTATGGCCGTGTGGCGGAGCTGCGTTACGGTAAAATTCAGGAGGCGGAAGCACATGTGAAGCAACTGCAGGAGCAGGTACGCGAAATGCAGGGCGAAAACCCGATGCTGAAGGAAGAAGTAAACGCCGAAGACATAGCCGAGATTGTAGCCAAATGGACCGGCATACCTGTAAGCAAAATGCTGCAGAGCGACCGCGAAAAGCTGCTGAACCTGGAGCAGGAGCTTGGCAAGCGCGTAGCTGGTCAGGAAGAAGCCATTGAGGCCATTTCGGATGCCGTGCGCCGCAGCCGTGCCGGTATGCAGGACCCTAAACGCCCGATCGGCTCTTTTATCTTTTTGGGCACCACCGGCGTAGGTAAAACAGAGCTGGCCAAAGCCCTGGCCGATTACCTCTTCAACGACGAAAACGCCATGGTCCGAATCGACATGAGCGAGTACCAGGAGCGCCATGCCGTGAGCCGCCTGATTGGTGCGCCTCCCGGATACATCGGCTACGATGAAGGCGGCCAGCTAACGGAGGCTATCCGCCGCAAGCCGTACTCCGTGGTGCTGCTCGACGAGATCGAGAAAGCGCACCCCGATGTGTTCAACATCCTGCTGCAGGTGCTCGACGATGGCCGCCTGACCGACAGCAAAGGCCGCGTGGTGAACTTCAAGAACACCATCATCATCATGACATCCAACATTGGTTCCCATATTATTCAATCTAATTTCGAAAATATGGAAGAGTACAACAAAGAGGAAGTGATTGAGCGTACCAAAGATGAGGTGTTCGACCTGCTGAAGAAATCGGTAAGGCCGGAGTTCCTGAACCGTATCGACGAGTTGGTGATGTTCCGTCCGCTGAGCCGTGGCGACATCCGCAAGATTGTGGATATACAATTTCACCATATTCAGCAGCGATTGGAAGAAGCTGGCATAGAACTTGTGGCTACCAACGAAGTGCTGGACTACCTGGGCGAACAAGGCTTCGACCCGCAGTTTGGAGCCCGCCCACTGAAGCGTGTGCTGCAGCGCCAGATCCTGAACGAGCTCTCGAAGGAGGTTCTCTCTGGCAGAATCAGCAAAGACTCTGTAGTAGAGGCTGTGCTCCAGAATGGCAAGATCCAGTTCCTGAACGTAGACATCGAATTGCCAACCGATAGATAATTGTTTGTGAGTTAAAGTTTAGTTGAGCAAGCCCCGTTATTCCGTTGGAGTAGCGGGGTTTTGTTTTTTAATCTAAGACTACTACCGCGAGCTTCCAGCTCGCGGTTAAACATGGTGCGAGCTTTCAGCTCACGTTTTACACTATCACTATTTAAGACTCACGCGAGCTGAAAGCTCGCACCATTATTCCTACGAGCTGAAAGCTCGCGGTAGTAATTTTTAATTCTTACTGCAACCAAACTTTTGCTGCTACAGTTAGCAACTGCATGAGCCGTAACTATAAATTCCGGGATCAGGAAAAGCTTTATTTTGTTTCTTTTGCTGTCGTAAACTGGATCGATGTGTTTGTGCGGCGAGAGTATAAAGAGATAGTTGTAGATAGCCTGAAATACTGCATAAATAACAAAGGACTCGAAGTGTATGCCTGGTGCCTTATGAGCAGCCATGTACATTTAATTGTGGGCAGTACCAACGAACCCATAGATGGCATACTGCGGGACATGAAACGGCATACTGCCAAAAGTATCCTAAAAACCATAGAGCAGCACAACCAGGAGAGTCGCAAAGAATGGATGCTCTGGATGTTTAGAAGAGCTGGTGCTTATAATCCAAAAAACGAAACATACCAATTCTGGCAACACCATAACCACCCAATTGAGCTTTCCGACAATTTATGATGCAGCAGAAGCTAGACTATCTGCACCGGAATCCTGTTGAAGCGGGTTTTGTGGAAGAGCCCTGGGAATATTTGTATAGCAGCGCCAGAGATTATGCCGGTCAGAAAGGCTTGTTAGATGTCATGCTGGTAGGGTAAACTTCATAACAGCCATCACTACCGCGAGCTTTCAGCTCGTAGTTAAACATAATGTGAGCTTTCAGCTCACGTTTTACACGGTATATGAGTTACGCGAGCTGAAAGCTCGCACCATAATTCCCACGAGCTGAAAGCTCGCGGTAGAGGCAATACTACTACTCCCTCTCCCGCACCCATTTCATTGCCTGCTCCTTCTCAGCCAGATCGAAATAACGCACGCCTTTCTTCTTTACCGGGCTTATCAGTTTTGCCGCCCATTCCTGCCACTTCTTCTCCCCTACCATCGCTACGCGGCCATAATCCAGCCCGTGTATAACATCGAACAAGCCGTTCTCAATGGCGGCTACTGGCTGCACCCAGTCCACATCCTACATTTCGTAGTACAGGTGCGCTTCGGTGTATTGCTGCATCATGTCGCAGAGCAGGTTGCGGTATTGGTCAAAGTCGGCTATAGTCAGCTCTTTGCTCACCCGTACGGCCAGCAGGTCATCTTTTGTTTCAGCGAGAATCTCTATCATATCCACAAACTTACAACACACAGCCTCCACAATGACTTAGTCAAACGCCGGCACCACCACCGGGCACATTGGCCCTTGCACCTGCACCTGATGGCCACTTGGGGTAAGCTTACCGGTGGCCTTATCGATCTTAAAAGTTACCACGTTGTGAGAGCGCTCATTGGCCACCAGCAAAATGTTGCCTGTCAGGTCTATGGTGAAATCGCGGGGCCAGTCGCCGCCAACGCTCATGAGTTGTACCTGCGTTAGTCTGCCAGTGGCTTCGTCTATGGCGTACACCACAATGCTGTTGTGCCCGCGATTCGCGCCGTACAGGAACCTGCCGTCGGCCGATACTTTCACAGCGGAGCATTGGTTGTTTTCTTTGAAACTGGCTGGTATGGTGGTGATCGTCTGTATTTCTGTAAATGTACCTTTCCCGGCATCGTAGGCAAGCGCAGCCATGGTAGAGTTGAGCTCATGAATTACGAAAGCGTAGCGCCCGCTCGGGTGGAATGCCATGTGCCGGGGCCCCGAACCTGGCTGACAGGCATACGCTACGGCTGGCTCGTTAGGCACTAATTTATTATCCCGATACCGGTAACCCAGCACCTCATCAGTACCCAGGTCAACAGCAAACACAAACTTGTTGGCTGGATCGGGGGTGATGTAATGGGCATGCGGACCTTCCTGCCGGTCTTTGTTTGGGCCAGAGCCCTGGTGCTGGCCTACGCCTGTGGCTGCTGCCAGAGTGCCATCCGGCTGCAGGGGCAAAGCGGCCACGTTGCCGCCGCCGTAATTCGCCACCAGCACCATGCCGTTCTGCTCATCCACCGATACATGGCAGGGCCCCGTTCCCTTAGAAGCTACCTGGTTCAGGGAGGTGAGCTGACCGGTTTGCTGGTCTACCGAAAAAGCTCTGACGGCTCCGCTTTTTCCGCCGTCAAAATCGCCCTTCTCGTTTACGGCGTACAGAAAGCGGCGGTCTTCGCTGAAGGCCAGGTAAGTAGGCCTTGCCCCTCCTTTTGCTGCCCCACGCTGCGTAAGCTCTCCGGTTTCGGCGTTGAGGTTATAGATAAAAATGCTCTCTGCATCTGCTGCTCCGTTTGTGCCTAAGTATACCATATATGCTCCTTCCGTTTTAGTTTGGGTTTCTGCTTCGGCCTGTTCTCCTGCAACTCTACCTGAGTCAGAAGCGGTGGAACTGCAGGCCGACAGCGCAAGGGCCAGGCCGAATATTGTTACTTTTACAAAGCTGTGGCGCATATGGTTATACATTTTTCTCATTAGTAATAGAAACCGTTAAAAGTGGACAATAGCATTGGTTGACTGATTCAGGAGCCGAAAAAGCACCGGAGGGCTGTTTTTATTAGAATAATTGGGAAGGTGCTTTTCTTTGCTGAGGAAGATCTCCTAAAAGTCAGCGGCGTAAGATCGCAAAAGGGAATTGCCTCGTCTCCAGATTCCCGAATCTTCAAACCAAAGAATCTGCACCTTGCCTCATCAGCAAATTAACCAGATTATTCTAATCAATTTTGCCCTGCAACAGCAAAACAGCTGCTGCTCCTACTGCTCCCCAAATTCCCGTTTCCCTCCTCAACTTACTTAAAATTCCTGAATTTGCCATGACTATCTCTGTTTCCAAAACAAGGCAGCCACTTTAGTTACGTTTGCAATACTTCTGCCTATGCCCTAATTTGCAGCTTGGCAACGCTTAAACAGATACTGTGTCCTCTACATTCCAGACCTACCTCCAACTCGGATTCCACCATATTTACGATTTCAGGGCTTACGACCACATGCTGTTTTTGCTGGCGCTGAGTGCCATTTATACCCTCAGCGACTGGCGAAAAGTTATCGTGCTGGTTACGGGCTTCACGATCGGCCACTCCATTACGCTGGCCCTGTCTACATTCCATATCATTAAATTCGATACGGCGCTGATAGAATTTCTGATTCCGGTCACGATCCTGTTCACCTGCATCACTAACCTGTTCAAGCTGAAGGGCGCCGCCACCAACCAGCACCCGATCTGGTCGTTCCACAATTTGCTGGCCGTTGTGTTCGGGCTGATACATGGCATGGGCTTTTCGAATTTTCTGCGGTCGCTGCTGGGCCGCAACAGCAAGGTGTGGGAGCAGTTGCTGGCTTTTAACATCGGTATTGAACTCGGGCAGCTCCTGATTGTGGCGATCATACTGCTGGCTGGTTTTATAGCCATGAACCTGCTCCGCCTGAAACGCCGCGACTGGATAATGGCACTTTCCTGTGCCGCAGCAGGCATAGCTTTGGTTTTAATAATGGAAAATAATATCTTTTAGCTTTAGAATAAACGCACCTTTATAAACTCAACTACAACTACACACTCAACCTGAATGAGAAACCTATTGAAGGGGATTGCCCTTTTGTGCTTCCTGGCATGCCCACTGGCGGCACAGGCCCAAGACACAAAATTCGGGCAGCTGGGCCAGGAACTGCCAACTCCGAACACCTACCGCACCGCCTCCGGCGCACCGGGGCACCAGTACTGGCAGCAGCGCGCCGATTACACCATAAAAGTGGAGTTGAACGACGAGAACCAGTCGGTTACCGGCTCCGAAACCATTACCTACACCAACAACTCGCCCGATGTGCTCACCTACCTGTGGCTGCAGCTGGACCAGAACATCTACGAGCCCAACTCCATGAGCAGCCTCACCAGAACCGGCAGCCTGGAGGAGAGAATGCCCATACAGGCGATGGAGCGGCTGGCACGCGAGAACTTTGATGGCGGCTTTAAAATAAGAGCGGTGAAAGACCGGAACGGCAAAACGCTGGCCCATACCATCAACAATACCATGATGCGCGTAGACCTGCCCTCGCCTCTGAAACCAAGGCAGAGCTTTACCTTCAGTGTAGACTGGCATTACAACATCAACAACCAACTCACCATGGGAGGCCGCACCGGCTACGAGTATTTCCCCGGCGATGGCAACTACCTCTACGAGATGGCGCAATGGTTCCCGCGCATGGCCGTGTACGACGACGTGAATGGCTGGCAGCACAAGCAGTTCCTGGGCAGTGGTGAGTTTGCGCTTCCGTTCGGAGACTACAAAGTTAGCATTACCGTGCCCGCCGACCATGTTGTGGCCGCCACCGGCGAGCTGCAGAACGCCAGTCAGGTGCTGAGCGCCACACAACAGAAACGCTTTGCCCAAGCCGCCAAAAGCGACAAGCCCGTGCTTATCGTAACGCAGGAGGAGGCCACGCAAGCCGAAAAATCAAAAGCAACGGCTAAAAAAACCTGGACCTACACGGCCACCAACGTGCGCGACTTTGCCTGGGCGAGCTCCCGCAAGTTTATCTGGGACGCCATGAACGTGCGCGTGGCCGGCAAAAACATACTGGCTATGTCGTACTACCCCAAAGAAGGAAACCCGCTCTGGGGCCAGTACTCCACAGCGGCCGTGGCCCACACGCTGCAGGTCTACTCCAGGCACACCATCGATTACCCCTACCCGGTGGCTATATCGGTGCATGGCCCGATAGGCGGCATGGAGTACCCGATGCTCTCGTTTAACGGCTACCGCCCCGAGCCGGACGGCACCTACTCCGACCGCACCAAGTATGGTCTGATCACAGTCATCATTCACGAAGTAGGGCACAACTTCTTCCCGATGATCATCAACTCCGATGAGCGCCAGTGGACCTGGATGGATGAGGGCCTGAACACGTTTATGCAGTACATTACAGAGCAGGAGTGGGAACGCAACTACCCTTCGCGCCGTGGCGAGCCGCAAAACATTGTGGAGTACATGAAAGGCGACAAAAGCACTATGGTGCCCATCATGACCAACTCGGAGTCGATTTTGCAGATGGGGAATAACGCCTATGGCAAGCCAGCCACGGCGCTCAACATACTGCGCGAAACTGTGATGGGCCGCGAGCTGTTCGACTACGCCTTTAAGGAGTACGCCAACCGGTGGGCCTTCAAGCACCCGATGCCAGCCGACTTTTTCCGGACCATGGAGGATGCCTCCGGCGTGGACCTCGACTGGTTCTGGAGAGGCTGGTTCTACACCACCGACCACACCGACATCTCGATTGAAGGGGTGAAATGGTACACCATCGATTCGCAAGACCCGGAGTTTGTAAACGCGCAAAAGCGGGAGCAGCAGAACAAGGCACCACAAACCCTTTCGCAGCAGCGCAACCTGCAGCACATTCCGCGCACTCTCGTGGAGGCCAACCCGGAACTCAGCGATTTCTACAACTCCTACGATCCGCTTGCTCCCACTGCAGCCGACCAGCGACGTTATCAGTCGTTCCTGAGTGGCCTTACTCCGGAGCAGAAGAAGGTGCTCGACTCCGGGCTGAATTTCTACGAAGTGGGCTTCAAGAACCTCGGCGGCCTGGTGATGCCCCTGATCGTGCGGATGGAATTTGAAGACGGAACCGAGGAAGTAGTGAACATACCGGCCGAGATCTGGCGCCACAACAACAACGACATTACCAAAGTGTTTGTAACCAAAAAGCCGGTAGCCGGCTTCACCCTCGACCCTTTCCTGCAGACAGCCGACACAGATTTATCGAACAATACCTTTCCGCGCCGCCTGGCCCCGTCGCGCTTCGACATATTTAAGCAGCAGAGCCAGCAGCCCCAAAACCCGATGCAACGCCAGAACTCGAGCAGCCGCTCTAACCAGGGCAACAGCACCGGGCAGTAATCGACCTTACTTTTAGCCGATAGAAAATCCCTCGTGCTCCCGGCGCGGGGGATTTTTTTGTTACCCCCGCTTCTTCATTTCTCGTGTCCTCATTACAATTCTCTGTCATCTCGACGCAAGGAGAGATCTGAGTTCATTAACAAAGCTGTAAAGGAAAATTTCAGCATCTATCTTTTTAGTAAAACCAGATCGCTCTTTAGGTCGAGATGAAAGGAGTAGCAGGAGCAGCAGCAGAAGCCTCGGGAGGGCCTTTTTGATTAGAATAATTTTGACTAATGTGCTGATGTGCGAATCAGGCAATTGCTGAGTTGTTTATTCGTTAATTTAAAAGTTTGGAAGTTTGAGGATGTGAAAATGAAAACACGCTCCTATTGTTGTCATGCAGAGAAGGATGTTGTGGGTGAGAGTTATCCGAAGGAAGCTGCGAAAATATTCTGCTTATCCTAAAAGCCTGAAAATCCTTGAGACAGGGCCCTATATAAAGATCCTGACAAACAAAAAAACCCACAGGTCCGGCAGACGCTGTGAGCTTTTTTTACTTGGATTCAAGTGACAAATGCAACTTTTGTAGAGGCGGTATGTAGAGGAGATGTTTTTTTTCAGCAAGAGAGAGAACACCAGGCTCTCCCTCTTGTCTGAAAGGGATAAGATCTCTTAATTGCCTCCTCGACCAAAATTCGCCAATCATGAGTCACTTAACCGTAGGGCAAAGATACGAAATCCAGACACTTTATAAACTGGGCCACAGCCAAACAGAGATCGCCCGCCACCTGGGCAGGGACAAGTCGGTGATCAGCCGCGAGCTCAGGCGCAACTGCGATGAGCGCAGCGGGGAGTACCGGGCAGAGCTGGCCCAGCGCAAGTATGGGGCGCGGCTGGGGCAAAAGCCCAGGCAGCTGCGCTTCACAGACGCGGTCCGGGCCTATGTGGAAGAGCAGCTGGCCAGGGACTACAGCCCCGAGCAGATAGTGGGCCGGGCCAAGCTGGAGGGGGTGGCCTGTGTCTCGCACGAGCGCATCTACCAGCACCTCTGGCAGGAGAAGAGGCAGGGTGGGGAGCTTCACCTGCGCCTGCGCACCCAGGGCAAGCGCTACCGCAAGCGGGGCAGCGCCAGGGACAGCAGGGGCATCATAGCCGGGCGTGTGGGCATCGAGCAGCGGCCGCCTGTCGTGGAGCTCAAGGAGCGTGTGGGGGACCTGGAGGTGGACCTGGTGATAGGTGCCGGGCACCGGGGGGCGCTGGTGACCATCAACGACAGGGCCAGCGGACTGGTCAAGATCAGGAAAGTGGAAAGCAAGGAGGCCTCCGTGGTGCAGCAGGCCATTGTCCAGGCGCTTGAGGAGTGGAAGCCGTGGTTGCATACCATCACCTCAGACAACGGAAAGGAGTTCGCCCGCCACCAGATCGTCAGCCAGGAGCTGGAGGTGGCCTACTACTTTGCCAGGCCCTACCACAGCTGGGAGCGGGGAGCCAATGAGAACCTCAACGGCCTCATCCGCCAGTACTTCCCAAAGAAGATGCGCTTTGAAGAGATAACACAGCAGCAGGTGGTGCAAGTGGAGCATGCCCTCAACGCGCGCCCAAGGAAGCGATTCGACTTTCGATCGCCAAATGAACAGTTTCAAACTTTAAACAACACAAAAGTTGCATTTGTCACTTGAATCCAAGTTATAAAAACAGGCCGTTTACTTTTTATTCTTAAACTCGCCTTTCTTGATCATATCTATCAGCTTCAGCACTGCAAACGGGCTGACAGTGGGCACCATGTTCTGCTGCTCGATACCCCGCACATTCTGCTGGTTCCAGACGTTGAAGTTGGCACCGGCATCCATGGGCGTAATCCGGAACAGTTCTGCCAGCAACTCCGGGTCCAGGTTTTTGGCGGCATTGGACCGGCCCTGGTCGGGGAGTTTCACAGCCAGCACTGCCTGCCTGAAATCGCGCTCGGTAGGCCACGGAAACACCTCTACTGTAGGCAGCTCGGTGGCCTCTTCCTGCATTTGCATAATAATGGAGTAACTCTGGCTGCTATAGGTCTTCGGGATTTTGAGGTACTGCTTTTTGTAGCCCAGCCCGCTGAACACAATGCTGTCGCCGGCCAGCACCGGCAGCGAGAAGAAGCCGTACTCGTTGGTGAAGGTACCCCGGTTGGTGCCCGGCACATACACACTCACGGCCGCCACGCCATACAAACTATCGCCAAGGGCTACAAAGCCGGAGAGCTGCACGACGCGTCCGCCCCCCTGGGCCTTTGCTTCCTGCGGGGTACTCAGCAATAAGAAAAAGACTGCCAGCAGGGGTGCAAGCAGCCATTTATTTTTTTTCAGAAAACCCATATCGGGTACTTGGGTAAGCTTCATGAGGTTCAATTTACTTCATAATAATTTATTATAGCAGCTTTTTGCTAAATTTGTTTAGACCATGTTTAAATTCTGGCCCTGCCATTTGCAGGATAAATTCCAACCAAGGTCTGATACGACTAACTATGACACTCAAACATTTTAGCCTCCTGTTTGGGGAGCAGGTATTTAAAGCGCTGGCCGATGAGTCACGCCTCCGGATACTGCACCTGATCCTCCGCAACAAAGAAATGTGCACCTCCGACCTGGAACATGTGCTCGACTACACCCAGACCAAAACCTCCCGGCACCTGGGCTACCTGCGCAGCGCCGGCCTGGTAAACACCCGCAAAATAGACCAATGGGTATACTACTCTCTTAAAGAAGACACAACCGAAATACTGCAGCAGCTCTATGCCTACATGGCCCAGGACCCCGTGTTGATAAAAGACCAGGAGATTTACCAGATCCTGTACTCTAACCGCGAGCTGGCCGTAAACAAGCTGCAAACCCGCCGCTGGACCGCCTCCTGACCAGATCGCTCCTGTGCCTCAACTGCCTGTTCCTGCAATTATTGCACCATATCTCCAGTTAAGCTGTTGTTATTTTCAAATATCGTCTACGCTCACGGCGTGCCCGCAACATCCAACCACCCCCATCGTTTTAACTACCTGACAGTATCGCTTTCATGAAAACCTACACGCATATTTTATTCGACCTGGACCATACGCTCTGGGACTTTGAGAAAAACTCAGCAGAAACCCTTTCTACTTTATACGAGCAGTTTGAGCTGGCAGCACACGGAAAGTTCGACAAGGACTCATTTTACAGGAAGTACAAGTTCGTGAACCACCGCCTCTGGGACCTGTACAACAAGGGCAAAATAACACAGGAAGAACTGCGCAACCAGCGTTTTATCAGAACCCTTACGGGGCTGGGGCTGGAGCCGCACGAGGTACCCGAAGGCCTGTCTAAGGCCTACACCGACCTCTGCCCTACTAAAACGGCCGTTTTTCCTTTTACCTACGACCTGCTGCAGTACCTTCAGCCAAAGTATGGCCTGCACATTGTTACCAATGGCTTTAAGGATACGCAGTACATAAAGCTGAACTCCTCCAGGCTGCATGGCTATTTTAAGGAGATTGTGACCTCCGAGTGCTGTGGCTACAAAAAGCCAGACAAGCGCATATTTGAGCATACCCTGGATCGCATTCAGGTAAGGGCACAGGACTGCCTGATGGTGGGCGACAACCTGGAGTGCGACATAGAGGGAGCCAGGGCGGCAGGCATAGACCAGGTGTTCTTTAACCCCGAAAACTACAGCCACCGCAGCAAGCCTACCCACGAGATCCAGTGCCTCAGCCAGCTCCGGCAAATTCTCTGATAATGGAGCGCCTGCCGGCACTGTCAGCACACCCTAAGCAATTTCTACATCTTCTGCTTTTTTCTTTCGTTCTATATAGAAGTACCTTTGCGGCCTGCACCTGTTCAGGGAACTGAGCCGAGGCAGACCAGCTACTATAATCAATTTTACATCTAAGGAAAAACACATCTATGGGAATCGGATTCTTTAAAGTACCAACCCCTGTAAACGAACCTGTTAAAAATTATGCGCCAGGTTCTCCGGAAAGGGAAGAGCTGCAACGCACCTACAAGGAGCTGAAGTCGAAGGAGGTGGATGTGCCCATGTACATCGGCGGCGACCAGATCCGCACCGACAGGAAGCAACCGCTCCTGCAGCCGCACGACCACAAGCACATTCTGGGCTACTTCCATGAGGGCGAGGCGGAGCATGTGGAACAGGCGATCAATGCGGCCCTGGCGGCACGCGACATGTGGGCCAACATGAGCTGGGAGCACCGCGCCAGCATTTTCCTGAAAGCGGCCGACCTGCTGGCCGGCCCCTGGAGAGCCCGTATGAACGCGGCCACCATGCTGGGCCAGTCTAAGAACGCCTACCAGGCCGAGATAGACGCTGCCTGCGAGCTGATAGACTTTCTGCGTTTTAATGCCCAGTACGCCACCGAAATATACCAGATGCAGCCGGAATCGTCGCCGGGCGTCTGGAACCGCATGGAGCACCGCCCGCTCGAAGGCTTTGTGTTTGCCCTTACGCCATTCAACTTTACGGCCATTGCCGGCAACCTGCCTGCCTCTGCCGCTCTTATGGGCAATGTGGTGGTCTGGAAACCAGCCCACACCCAAATCTATGCCGCCCATATGATAATGGAGCTGCTGCTGGAGGCCGGATTGCCCGAGGGCGTTATCAACCTGATCTATGTGGACGGTCCAACTGCCGGCGACATCATTTTCAGCCATCCTGATTTTGCAGGCATCCACTTTACAGGCAGCACTTCGGTGTTCCAGCAAATCTGGAAAACCATTGGCAACAACATCCACAAATACAAAACCTACCCCCGCATAGTAGGCGAAACAGGTGGCAAAGACTTTATTCTGGCCCACCCCTCTGCCGATGCCAAAGGAGTGGCCACGGCCATTTCGAGGGGAGCTTTTGAGTACCAGGGCCAGAAGTGCTCTGCCGCCTCACGGGCCTATATTCCTACCAACCTCTGGGAAGAAGTAAAAGGCTATGTGCTGGAAGATGTGAAGTCGTTTAAAATGGGGCCTCCCGAGGATTTCTCCAACTTCATCAACGCGGTGATCGACGAAAAATCGTTCGACAAGATTGCCCGCTACATCGACAATGCCAAAAACAGCCCGGAAGCAGACATAATAGCAGGTGGCAACTACGACAAATCGAAAGGCTACTTTATAGAACCCACCGTGCTGCTATCGCACATCCCGCAGTACGTGACCATGTGTGAGGAGATTTTCGGGCCGGTGATCACGATTTACGTGTACGACGAGAACAACTTTGAGGACACGCTGCAGCTGGTTAACGAAACATCGCCCTATGCGCTCACCGGCGCCATCTTCAGCCGCGACCGCTACGCCATAGAAGTGGCATCGAAAGCTCTGAGCCATGCGGCCGGCAACTTCTACATCAACGACAAGCCTACCGGCGCCGTGGTGGGGCAGCAGCCATTCGGCGGCTCCCGCGCCTCCGGCACCAACGACAAGGCCGGCTCTATGCTGAACCTGCTCCGCTGGGTATCGGCCCGCTCTATTAAAGAAACCTTTGTATCGGCAACAGATTACCGGTACCCGTTTTTGGGGGAGGACAAGTAAGCAGTTTGAGATTTTAAACTGAAAGCAAAGCCCTGTCGCTCATTTTTAGCGGCAGGGCTTTTTGATACCCGGCAACTCCAAATTATTCTAATGAAAAAGGCCCTCCAGAGGCAATGCTGCTGATTAGAAGGGTAAGGTAGAGCCCTCTGCCAGGCTTATCAAGGCGTTAACCACAAATAGATAATATTATAGACAAACCACGCAAAATACCAACTTCCAGGTATTGTGCAGCCCGCCGTTTGCACCTTTCTTTGTAGCTATACAAAACCTAACAACTTCATTATGAGAAACTTTTACCCGTTCCGTGTCCTCAGCAGAACATTCTTAACGACCGTCCTGACAAGCTTCCTGGTTATTGGCTCAACAGATGCTGCAACGGCACAGCAACATCGCCCTATTTCCCTGAAGAGCAACCGATCGCTGCACAGCCCGGCCCCAGCTACAGGAAACAAGCTAGTAGCCGGCTCTTTAGCAGGCAGCCTGACAAAACAAGCTGCAGCAGCCACTATCGCACAACCGCTTACCAGCCAGCACTATGCGGCAGACGGCGCAACCTGGCGGCACGAAACCACCAACACCTATGCCTATGATGAGGCGGGGCGCATAACCAGCGTAGTAGAAAAGCATCCTGATGGGTCTAATCTTCGCAGAGAAACATGGACGTATGACCAGTATGGCAATGAAACAGAAAACTTACACGAGCAATGGAATGGAAGCGCGTGGGAACTGAATGGAGGCTGGAAATCAGACCATACGTATAATGCCAACGGTAAAATTACTGAAACCATAGAAAGGAACTGGCGCAACAATGCCTGGGAACTATATTACAGATACGTGTACTCCTACAACGGAAATAATCAGCTACTGACCATTACAGAGTACGATGTAGATGCTTCTGAATGGCTGTTGGAGGGCAGCTATACCCTGGCTTACGCAAATGCTACCGGTGGCCCCACCTCCCTGACCTATATGGAGCCGAACCGCGATGGTGTTATGGTAAACTCTGAACGGGTTATTGACATTGCCTGGCACAGCTTTTCAAACAGCCGGCCTGGGTATGAGTTATTCGACCAACCGATAAAAAGTTACGTTAGCCAGGTGTGGGAAGACGGACAGTGGGTAAACGATGAAAAGTATGATGCCACGTTTGGTGCGAACGGCAGCTATGTGGGCACCTACCAGGAATGGGAAAATGGCACCTGGGTAAACGACTACCGGGAAACCGTTACCTATGACGAACGTGGGAACCTGGTCTTGTCTGAAGACGAGAGACGGATTGCAGGTGCCTGGGTAAAAGATTACGGCTTTAAATACACCTACACGTACAACACCGCCGGCAACCTGGCAGAATCAGTTCAGCAAAACTATAACACCGGAACAAGAGCCTACGAAAACACCTACCGCATCGTCTACTCCAACTTCCAGGTCATCACCTCTGCGCCACTGGCAGCCGCCGAACTTTCAACAGAAATCTACCCCAACCCCACCGCCGACAAAATCACGCTCAGCTATAAGCAGCCAGGCAGTCAGGCTACCCTGCAGATCACAGACATAGCCGGACGCATTGTTTTTGAGAAGCAGCTGCCCTACGCTGTGCAGCAGCAGGAACTGGATTTATCCAATTTCCCGGCCGGGCTCTACATGCTCCGCCTACGTGCAGGAAATGCTGTATCAACCACAAAAATAATGAAACTCTGAAACGGAGCTTGCAGGGCCGCCAGGCAATTATTTAAATGAAAATGCCCCTCAGGAGCCACTCCTGCTCCTGCTGCCGCTGACCAACAGCCGGCCTGCAGCGCTACTTTACCGGCAGCCTAGCTACCCTTTAAGAGCCACGCCCAACCGCGTGGCTCTTTTTATGCCTGAAAACTCAGAGAAATAAGCAGAATTTGCCCTTTGCTAATGGCAGTTGGCCTGTATTTTACCTTTTGATTCTTGGGTATTTATCCCTAATTTTGACATCAAATCCAAAAAAGCACTTTAACAATATGGAAACATCTGTGGATCAGTACGTACCATCGGATTATTTACCAATTCTGATACAGTTCGCAGCTGCTCTCGGCTTCGTGCTGTTTGCCCTTGGCCTGACGCACCTGTTGGGCCCCAAGCGAAAAAGCGATGTAAAAAACGCCGCCTGGGAAAGCGGTATCGAATCGGTGGGGGATGCCCGCTCGCCCATCTCTTATAAATATTTCATGACAGCCATCTTGTTTGTGCTTTTCGATGTGGAGATCATCTTCATGTACCCCTGGGCCGTCAACTTCAGAGAATTCGGTATGACCTACTTCCTCCCGATGCTTCTTTTCCTGGGCGTGTTGCTGGCTGGCTTCTACTACGAGCTGAAAAAAGGCATCCTGAAGTAGCGGTTACGATTTAAACTTTTGCGAACTGACAGTTGTTCTAACCCAAGGTTAAACACCGTATTTTCTGAACAACTTTTAATTGTTAGACATGAGCGACACAAATAAAGATATAAATTTTGCGGAGGCACCGGACGGACATGCCGGGGCAGGCTTTTTTGCCACATCACTGGAGAAAATTGTTGGTCTTGCCCGTAAGAACTCGCTTTGGCCACTTCCCTTCGCCACCTCCTGCTGCGGCATCGAGTTTATGGCCACTATGGGATCTACCTACGACCTTTCCCGCTTCGGCTCCGAGCGTATGAGCTTCTCGCCTCGCCAGGCCGATGTGCTGATGGTAATGGGTACGATTGCCAAAAAAATGGGCCCTGTCGTGAAGCAGGTATATGAGCAGATGGCAGAGCCCCGCTGGGTGATTGCCGTAGGGGCATGCGCCACTTCCGGCGGCATTTTCGACACCTACTCCGTACTGCAGGGCATCGACAGGATTATTCCGGTAGATGTATATGTGCCCGGTTGTCCGCCCCGCCCCGAGCAGATTCTGGATGGCGTGCTGCGTGTGCAGGACCTGGCCGAGAATGAATCGCTTCGCCGCCGCAACTCACCTGAATATCAGGCATTACTAGCCTCTTATAACATAAAATAAGCATGGAGCTTACGAACGAGAATGTACTTGGTCTGCTGATAGACAAATTTGGGGAAGACCGCATCCGGGACGCTTACGACCCGGATGGCATCATGACCTTTTTTACCGACCGCGACACCATCGTGCCGCTGATCCAGTACCTGTATGATGAGGATGCGCTGCAGATACGTTTCCTTACCACCATGTG
Source organism: Pontibacter beigongshangensis (assembly GCF_014332515.1). GTDB lineage: Bacteria > Bacteroidota > Bacteroidia > Cytophagales > Hymenobacteraceae > Pontibacter > Pontibacter beigongshangensis. The sequence continues at coordinate 231,472 of NZ_VFSD01000002.1, forward strand.
CGGCATTCACTACCCCGACCAGAAGGACAAGGAACTGTGCGTGATGTACCAGCTGCATAACCTGCGCCATAACTACCGCATCCGCATTAAGGTAAGCCTAAGCGCGGCCGACCCGGTGGTACCTACGCTTACCGGGCTGTACGCCACTGCCAACTGGATGGAACGCGAGACATTCGACTTCTACGGCATTATATTTACAGGGCATCCTAACCTTACCCGCATCCTGAATGTGGAGGACATGGAATATCACCCGATGCTGAAGCAATATCCGCTCGAGGATCAAACCAGAGAAGATAAAATCGATACTTTTTTCGGGCGTTAGGCCCATGGCATTACCAGTTGCCCTGCCGGCGGCCGGTAACCAACCAGAATATCCATACATATGGCTACTGAAACTAAAGATAAAAAGCAGACCACCGCTCTCGAAGATTACAGAGGTTATCGTGAACTCGTACAGCAGTACGAGCACGACGATACCCTGACCACGCTGAACCTGGGACCAACGCACCCGGCCACGCACGGTATTTTCCAGAATATCCTGAAAATGGACGGGGAAGTCATTAAGTCGGCTGTGCCTACCATCGGCTACATACACCGTGCCTTTGAGAAAATTGCGGAACGCCGCCCCTTCTACCAGATCACGCCCTTGACCGACCGCATGAACTACTGCTCTGCGCCGATCAATAACATGGGCTACCACATGACGGTGGAGAAGCTGCTCGGCATTACCATTCCGAAGCGCGCGCAGTACATCCGGGTGATCATGATGGAACTGGCCCGCATCTCTGACCACCTGATCTGTAACTCCGTTATCGGCGTGGACTCCGGAGCGCTTACCGGCTTCCTGTACGTGATGCAGGAGCGGGAAAAAATATATGATATCTATGAAGAGGTCTGCGGGGCGAGGCTAACAACTAACATGGGCCGCATCGGGGGCATGGAGCGCGATCTGTCGCCAAAAGCCATCCACCTGATAGAAGAGTTCCTGGTACGGTTCCCGAAAGTATGGGGTGAGTTCGAGAACATGCTTACCCGCAACCGTATTTTCATAGACAGAACAGAAGGCGTGAGTCCTATTTCAGCGGAACGTGCCCTGAACTATGGCTTTACAGGCCCCAACCTGCGTGCCGCCGGCGTCGACTATGATGTGCGTGTTATGAACCCCTACTCTTCTTATGAGGATTTCGACTTTGAGATACCAGTGGGCACTAACGGCGACATTTACGATCGCTTTATGGTGCGCAACGAGGAGATCTGGCAAAGCCTCAAAATAATTAAGCAAGCAGTAACTAATCTGCCCGAAGGTTCTTACCACGCAGATGCGCCGCATTATTACCTGCCGCCAAAGCAGGCCGTTTATACCAGCATGGAAGCCCTGATCTATCACTTTAAGATCGTGATGGGCGAAGTAGAGGCCCCGAAAGGAGAAGTGTACCACTCTGTAGAAGGTGGCAACGGCGAACTTGGCTTCTACCTCATCAGCGATGGTGGCCGCACGCCTTACAGGCTGCACTTCCGGCGCCCCTGCTTTATTTATTACCAGGCCTACTCAGAGCTTATTGTTGGCAGCCAGTTATCAGATGCCATCCTGACGCTGAGCAGCCTGAACGTAATAGCCGGCGAGCTGGACTCTTAATTTATTTTAACATTCATCATGAACCACTGATTGTTCGGTAAATGATCAGTGACAACAGTAATAATGGCAGAGACTAAAAACGAAGTTAAGTTTTCTGATGCGGCCATGGCCGACATACAACGGTACATCAGCCACTATCCTGAGGACCGTCAGAAATCAGCTATCCTACCGATACTGCACATTGCGCAGGCCGAGTCTGGCGGATGGGTAAGCCCCGAAGTTATGGACAAGGTGGCCGAGATATTGAATATCCAGCCAATTGAGGTGTATGAGGTGGCCACCTTCTACACCATGTTTAACCTGAAACCAGTAGGAAAGCATGTGTTGGAAGTATGCCGCACCGGTCCCTGCTGCCTACGCGGAGCCGACCAGCTGATAGACACACTGAAGCAGAAGCTTGGCGTGGAAGAAGGCGGCACAAGCGCCGACGGCATGTTTACGCTGAAGCCGGTAGAATGCCTGGCATCCTGCGGCACCGGCCCCATGCTGCAGGTGCGCGAAAAATTCTACGAGAACATCGAAAACGAGGAGCAGGTAGACGCGTTCCTGGAAATGCTGCGCCAATCAGAGGTAGAAACGCCTTATCATGTTGCTGCTTACAATAAAAATAGCGGCAAATAGTAAATCAATAAGCCGAGACTAACAAAGAAAGATATCCTGCTTTATGGGACTTAAGATATTAACCGAACATATAAACGTACCAGGCATCGAAACGCTGGAGGTGTATCGCAAGCATGGCGGCTACAAATCTGTAGAGAAAGCCGTGAAAACGATGACTCCGGAAGAGGTGGTGGAAGAGGTGAAAACCTCCGGCCTGCGTGGCCGTGGTGGTGCCGGCTTCCCAACTGGGTTGAAGTGGAGCTTCCTGGCTAAACCAGAAGGAGTGCCTCGCTACCTGGTGTGCAACGCCGATGAATCGGAACCGGGCACTTTTAAGGACCGCTGGTTCATGGAGCATAACCCGCATGCCCTGATAGAAGGCATGATCACTTCCAGCTATGCGCTAGGCGCCAATACTTCCTATATTTATATCCGGGGGGAGCTGATGTTCATCCTGCGTATACTGGAGAAGGCAATTGCAGAGGCTTACGCAGCCGGCTTGCTGGGCAAAAACATTCTGGGTTCAGGATATGACCTGGACTTGCATGTGGCTCCGGGTGGTGGTGCCTATATCTGCGGGGAGGAAACAGCGCTGCTGGAATCGCTGGAAGGCAAACGTGGCAATCCTCGCAACAAGCCGCCGTTCCCGGCCGTGAAAGGCCTCTTTGCATGCCCGACGGTGGTTAACAACGTGGAGACAATTGCAAGTGTGCCCTGGATCGTGAACAATACCGGTGCGGAATATGCTAAAGTAGGCATTGGCCGCAGCACCGGCACCAAACTGATCTCGGCAAGCGGAAACATCAACAACCCCGGCGTATATGAAATAGAGCTGGGCGTACCGGTAGAGGAATTCATCTACTCCGACCAGTACTGTGGCGGCATCTGGAAAGGCAAAAGTCTGAAAGCAGTGGTGCCGGGAGGAAGCTCCGTGCCAATTCTCCCTGCCAACCTCATCCTGAAAACTGTAGCCGGAGAAGATCGCCTCATGACGTACGAGTCGCTGGCAGACGGTGGTTTCGTTTCCGGTTCGATGATGGGATCCGGAGCTTTTATTGTGTTCGACGAAGACCAGTGCATTGTGCGCAATACATGGAACTATGCCCGCTTTTACCACCACGAGTCCTGCGGGCAGTGCAGCCCCTGCCGCGAAGGTACCGGCTGGATGGAAAAAGTGCTGCACCGCATCGAGTACGGCCACGGCCATCAGCGAGACATCGACCTGCTGGTAAGCGTAGCCAAGCAGATAGAAGGCAACACCATCTGCCCACTCGGCGATGCCGCCGCATGGCCGGTAGCAGCAGCCATACGCCACTTCCGCGATGAGTTTGAGTGGCATATAAAACACCCGCAGGAAGCAACAACCCCGGGTGCCGTGTACAGAGGACAGCTGAATTCTGTAACAGCTTAAAAGGACGCAGGATTTCAGACATAAGAAGCAAAACTTTCTGAAATCCTGAAAGAGGAACTGGAACCTAAAGGTCCCCTCCATAGACAAGGGGTTAGGGGGTGCTTGGATAACAGCAGCCCCTGAAACATGAAAACTAAAAATATAAAGGTTAGCGGCACCAGAAATGCCTGTAACCACGAAAGGATAAACAATCACTAATGGCTAAGATAACATTCGATGGCATTGAAGTAGAAGTAGAAGATGGCACTACCATTCTGCAGGCGGCCCGAAAAATTGGGGGTAAGGTGGTGCCACCGGCTATGTGTTTTTATACACCGCTGAAAGGCAGTGGCGGCAAGTGCCGTGTTTGCCTGGTAAAAGTGTCGCAAGGCTCTGCTAAAGATCCACGGCCTATGCCCAAGCTGGTTGCCTCATGCATCACGCCTGTGCAGGATGGCATGGTAGTAGAAAACACTACAAACGAAGATGTGCTTAATGCCCGCAAAAGCATTGTAGAGATGCTGCTCATAAACCACCCGCTCGATTGCCCTATCTGCGACCAGGCTGGTGAGTGCAATCTGCAGGACCTCTCTTATGAGCATGGGGTGAGTGCGCAACGATTTGAGGAGGAAAGACGCACCTTCAATAAAGTGGACCTCGGCCCCTATATTCAGCTGCACATGACCCGCTGCATCCTTTGCTATCGCTGCGTATATACGGCTGACCAGATCACAGACAAGCGGGTGCATGGCGTACTGGGCCGCGGAGATGCCGCTGAGATCGGGACCTACATCGAGAACGTGATCGACAATGATTTCTCCGGCAACGTGATTGATGTGTGCCCGGTGGGAGCACTGACAGATAAGACTTGGCGCTTTAAAAACCGTGTCTGGTTCACAAAGCCCCTGGACGCGCACCGCGACTGCCCTACCTGCAGCGGCAAAGTAACCCTCTGGAACCGTGGCGACCAGGTACTGCGCGTAACTGCCCGCAAAGACGAGTACAGCGAAGTAGAAGAGTTTATCTGTAACACCTGCCGCTTCGACAAAAAGGAGATGAGCGACTGGACGATAGAAGGCCCACGTAAAATTGAAAGAGCATCTGTTATCTCGGCTAACCATTACGAGCTGCCGGTAGTAAACGTACCGATTATACCGAACCTTCCGAAATCAGCCAAAAAAGATTTACCTAACGCCCCTGAACAATGGAATCCGTAGATTTAATTTATAAGACCATTTATATACTGGTGATCTTTGGTATTACCCTCCTGATTGCCACTTATTCTACTTATGCCGAGCGCAAGGTAGCCGCCTTTATCCAGGATCGTATCGGGCCAAACCGGGCCGGGCCTTTCGGATTGCTGCAGCCGTTGGCCGATGCAGGCAAAATGTTCTTCAAGGAAGAGTTTATTCCGGCAAAATCTAACAAAGCGCTGTTTATTTTAGGTCCGGGTGTAGCCATGCTCATAGCTTGTATGTCGAGTGCGGTAATTCCGTTCGGCGATATGCTCATAATCGGTGGCCGCGAAGTGTACCTGCAGGCCATTGAGGTAAACATTGGCCTGTTATATGTATTCGGAGTAGTGTCGTTAGGTGTTTACGGCGTGATGATCGGTGGATGGGCCTCTAATAACAAGTTCTCGTTGCTGGGTGCCATCCGGGCTGCTTCTCAGAACATTAGCTACGAGCTGGCCATGGGCCTTTCCATTATTGCCATCCTGATGATGACGGGCTCACTCTCGCTGAGAGAGATAGCCGCACAGCAGGCCGGGTTTAATTGGAATATTTGGTACCAGCCCCTGGGTTTTATTATCTTCCTGGTATGCGCCTTTGCTGAAACTAACCGTACTCCCTTCGACTTACCAGAGTGTGAGGCCGAGCTGGTAGGGGGTTACCACACCGAATACAGCTCCATGAAACTGGGTCTGTTCCTGTTTGCCGAGTATATCAACATATTTGTAGCTTCGGCAGTAATGGCTACACTTTATTTCGGTGCTTATAACTTCCCGTTCATGCATGAGCTGGGTGCCCTGATCTCCGACGACCCGGTCATCGCCAACAATGTGATCACGATTCTGGGCGTAGTGGTAATGTTTGCGAAGATATTCTTCTTTATCTTCTTCTTCATGTGGGTTCGCTGGACGCTTCCGCGCTTTCGCTTCGACCAGCTGATGAAGCTGGGCTGGCAGATCCTGATCCCGCTGGCGATCCTGAACATTATACTGACAGGCGGTGGAATTCTGCTGAAGGACCACTTTTTTAATTGATTTACGATTTATTGAATGTTACAGGATGGTACCCTGTTCTTAAGACAAGTGCCAAACTAACAATCAACCTGAAAAGAAATGGAACCACTAACCAATAGAAGTAAGAAACTGGCAAAAAAGGAGATGACATTCGCTGAAAAAGCGTATCTGCCTGCTATTGCACAGGGTCTTGGCATTACGCTCAAACACTTCTTCAAGAAGAAGAGCACCATCCAGTACCCGGAGGAGACAAGGCAGCGCAGCGACGTGTGGCGCGGGCTGCATGTGCTGAAGCGTGATGAGGAGGGACGGGAGCGCTGCACCGCCTGTGGCCTGTGTGCCGTAGCATGCCCGGCAGAGGCCATTACCATGGTAGCCGGAGAACGCAAGGTTGGAGAAGAGCACCTGTACCGCGAAGAGAAATATGCTGTAACATATGAGGTAAACATGCTGCGCTGCATCTTCTGCGGCATGTGCGAAGAGGCCTGCCCCAAGGCTGCCATCTTTCTGCAGGACGATAAAATTGCACCGGCCCGTTACGAACGCGATGAATTCATTTACGGCAAAGACAGGCTGGTAGAACCTCTTAAAACCACTGAAACAAAATAAATTCTGATGACAGATAGCCTGTTTTTTTTCCTAGCATCGCTTACGCTGCTTTGTGCTCTGATGGTGGTAATTTCCAAAAACCCGGTACACAGCGTACTGTTCCTGATCTTGACTTTCTTTACTATATCAGGCCATTACATTCTGCTTAATGCGCAGTTTCTGGCAGCAGTAAATATTATTGTATACGCCGGGGCAATTATGGTGCTGTTCCTGTTTGTGATCATGTTCCTGAACCAGAGCCAGGAGCGCGTCAGAACCGCCACCATAAGCAAATTTGCCGGCGTAACTGCCGGGGGTCTGCTGTTTATAGTACTGGTAGCAGCCCTGCGGGATGCTTCGGTGCAGACATACGACCCGGAAACCTTTGACTCACAGATAGGAATGGTAGAGAACCTGGGCAAAGTATTGTTCGGAGATTACCTGCTACCCTTCGAGCTGGCATCCGTCTTGTTCCTGGTGGCCATGGTAGGCGCCGTGATGCTGGGTAAAAAAGAAGAAGGAGAAAAGCACTTCTAAAAAAGAATTTAGTTTGAGTGGTCGCGCAAATTCTGAAATTGCAAAAAATAAAAACCATTCAGCAATTCAACCATAAGAAAAGCCAGCGCCCAACCAGCGCTGGCTTTTCTTATGGTTGCAGGCGAAGGCTGATTTCCAGCAACTCCGAGTTTCCGCGATCATCGTCTGTTACGGCCAGAATCCGGAAGCGCCTGTTCCTGCTGCTGCTCTCCAGTATCACCAGCGACTCTACTTTCCCGGAATAAACGGCTCCATCCTGGCGCGTAATTACGCCGGCAGGTGCCACAGTAGTAGCCACTGTGTCGGCAGCAAGTTGTTGCAGGGGAATAAACCCGATATAGCTCCCGAGTATCGTGCCATCTGCCACGGCATCTGTGGTGCTCTCGATAGAGGCCGTAAAAAACAGCTTGTCGTCGTAGAAATATGCCCCTGAAAACCCGGCCTCCTGTACCCCCATAATAGGCAGCCGGAAAAAAGAGAGCGAATAGGCAGGCATACTGGCGCCAGCCCCTGCTCTGAGGTACTCTATAAACTCCTGCAACTCAAACGTAATGAGCACATTGCGGTTAGAGCCAATAGCGCGCTGCAGCAGGTACAGTTTACCGGCTCCTGCCGCAACACCCTCAATATTAAGCAGGCCATCGCCTATAACTTCTTCGTTCTGCCGCAAATCCAGGTAGAGGGCCTCCAGCGAATAATAGCTGGTGACAACAGGCGCGGCTCCGGCAGCAGGCATCTGCACGACAAAGGCTTGGTTGCGCGCCGGCGTAGCCCCGGAGCCCAGCATGAGCAGGCAAGGCTGCCCATCTACCTCAATTTTGGTGAGCCCCTCCAGGTCGGCCTTCACAGCTTTTGCCACTCTGCCCGTTTCAAAGCCGGCGGTATCGGTAAGCGCATGGCGGTCCAGCAGGTTATAATCCTTGTCGAGGGTATACAGAAAAGGCGAATCGTCTCCTATCACGTAAAAGAATCCATTATGTTGTTCCAGGCCCGAGCCGGAAGGCATGTTGTTAAAAAATGTTCGTTTCTGGATTACTGCTTTCATTCTGGATTTGGCTTCAATAGAAAAAGGAGCATCAGAGGTAAGTACCTGCGTATTGACGGGCACGTTGCGGCACGAAACACTGAACAGGAGAAGCAACCAGAAGCCCAGGCCTGTTAAAGTATCTTTCTGCATTATGGAACAAAACTATGGGTTAACAAAGCACTCGAAAATGCTTATACGCAGGTTTACGCCAAACGGCTTCCGGCTTATAAAGTGATGGGCGAAAAAGCTAAACGCCAGGCAGCAGCGGCAGCAGCAAAGCCTCCGGAGGCCCAGATCCATTAGAATAATTGACTCTCAGCAACAGGCGGCGCCATGCGGTATTTAACACAATCTGCATAACTCTACGGAAGAACCCAAAGCACTCGCCAGGCTTTATGCTTCTAGCAGGGCCTGACAGGAGGCACGACAACGAGCCCAGTCCAAAAGATTCTGACAAACTCATCCTGTTCATCCTAAAATCCTGACAGTCCCGCTTCAGACAATAAATTCTAACATCCAGCGTCTTTTACACTAACATCGGAAAAAGCCTCCGGAAGGCCTTTTTCATTTGAATAATTGCTCCCCGGGCCAAAGAGGAAATCATATCTTTATGTAAAGCCTGCCATCTTTCACAGCAGCCAATCAGCAAAAAAATAATGCTAATCAAAAAGCCCCTCCGGAGGCCCTGCCGTTGCTGAGGCAATTGTATTTTGTCGGTAAAGGCACTCCGAAATTTTCTGCTGGTGCAGGTGCAGCAGCAGAAAATTCCGGGAAAGGCTGCACCTTTGCCCAAAACGCTGAAGAAATCAGATGCTGGAGCGTAAACTAAAGCAGTACACGTTCATTAGAGCAGAAATATGTTATGGATTTTTAAAAATTGGGGTAACTTTGCTATCTGAATAAAGCTTTGTACCATAAACACTACCACGTTCAGGCCCACGGAAGATGAACTATATACCTGAGGTTATCAGAACCATCCCATTAGAGTATTATCTTTACTTTAGCGCTGCGCTCTTTTCCATTGGCGTAATCGGTGTTCTTACCAGGCGCAACGCCATCGTTATTTTTATGTGTGTGGAGCTGATGCTAAATGCGGTGAACCTGCTCCTGGCTGCCTTTGCAGCCTATCGCTCAGACCCGCACGGGCAGGTGTTTGTATTTTTCATTATGGCCGTGGCGGCCGCCGAAGTTTGTGTGGGCCTTGCCATTATCGTGATGATCTACCGCAACAACCGCTCTACCGATGTGCAACTGCTTAATCATCTGAAGTGGTAAACTCCTATTATTCATCTGACCAGCATAACTTAAATACTTTAGCTTCATGCAAGAAATAGTAATGCCCGCTAACAGACCGGAAATGGCACTGCTGTGTTTGCTTATTCCGCTGCTGCCTTTTATTGGCTTTGCCTTAAACGGGCTGGGCAACCGGAAATTACCTAAAGGGCTTGTAGGGCTTATAGGATGTGGCACCGTACTGGCCTCTTTTCTGATCTCTGTTTACCTTTTCCTGGACTTTACTTCTTCCGGCAGCCGCCCCTACACCGTCGATTTTTACGACTGGATCTCGGTGGGCAGCCTGCAAGTCGGGTTTTCGTTCCTCATAGACCAGCTCACGCTCCTGATGCTGCTGATGGTAACAGGCATCGGCTTCCTGATTCACCTGTACTCTGCCGGCTACATGAGCCACGACGAAGGCTTTGGCAAGTTCTTCTCTTTCCTGAACCTGTTCATGTTCTCGATGCTGCTGCTCGTGATGGGCTCTAACTACGTGATGATGTTTGTGGGCTGGGAAGGCGTAGGACTCTGCTCTTACCTGCTCATCGGGTTCTGGAACAAAAACACCAACTATAACAATGCCGCCAAGAAAGCCTTTATCATGAACCGCATCGGTGACTTGGGCTTCCTACTGGGCATCTTCCTGATCTTTATCACCTTCGGCAGCGTGAGCTACCCGCAGGTATTTGCTGAGGCTACCAAAGTAGCCGGAGTTGACACCCCGGTGCTGATTGCCATTACCATGTTGCTGTTTATCGGAGCCATGGGTAAAAGTGCCCAGATCCCTCTATTTACCTGGTTACCGGATGCGATGGCAGGCCCTACGCCGGTGTCGGCGCTGATACACGCGGCCACCATGGTAACGGCGGGCATCTACATGGTGGTTCGCTCCAACGTGCTCTTCATCCTGGCTCCTACCACACTCGATGTGATTGCCATTGTGGGACTGGTTACGGCCTTGGTGGCTGCCACCATTGGTCTGGCCCAAAACGACATTAAAAAGGTGCTGGCCTATTCTACCGTAAGCCAGCTGGGCTTTATGTTCCTGGCGCTGGGTGTGATGGCTTTTTCCTCTTCGCTGTTCCATGTGCTTACCCACGCCTTCTTTAAGGCACTTCTTTTCCTGGGAGCCGGTTCTGTGATACACGCCATGAGCAACGAGCAGGATATCCGCAACATGGGTGGCCTGAAAAAAGCGTTGCCCATCACCTTCCTTACCTTCCTGATCGGGACGCTGGCTATTTCGGGTATTCCGCCCTTTGCCGGTTTCTTTTCTAAGGATGAATTGCTGGCGCACACGTTCCAGCACAGCAAAATCATGTGGGCCTTCGGCGTGCTGGCCTCTTTCATGACGGCCTTCTACATGTTCCGCCTCCTGTTCCTGACCTTCTTCGGCAAGTTCAGAGGCACCGAGGCGCAACGCAGCCACCTGCACGAGTCTCCGGCCGTTATGACCATTCCGCTTATCGTGCTGGCAGTGCTTTCTGCCTTCGGTGGTTTCCTGGGCATTCCTTCAGTCTTCGGTTCAAACCACATTATTGGCAGCTACCTTTCGCCGCTTTACAATTACGCCAAAGGCATTAACGCCACGCCTTTCGAGCCGATGCACCTCTCGCACGAGACAGAGTATATGCTGATGGGCATTTCAGTGGCAGTAGCCATTGTAGCCATTATCATAGCGTATGTTATGTATGTGAAGAAAGAGACAGTGCCGGTTTCGGAAGACACCCGCCTCTCGCCTGTGCATAACCTGGTTTACAACAAATATTACATCGACGAACTGTACAATACTATAATTGTGCGTCCGGTTATGTGGCTCTCTACCACGTTCTATCGCTTTGTGGATGTAGTGCTGGTAGATGGCATTGTGAATGGTGTTGGCAGGTTTGTTACCTTCAGCGGCCGCACCCTGCGCCATGCCCAGAGCGGGGCCATCGGGTTTTATGTGATGGTGATGGTCTTCAGCGTGGTGCTGATTCTATTTTTAAACTTCTTTATCGGATAAGGTTCATAGAAGATGATGACAGCTTTATTACTTTTCTGGCCTGCATTGGCTGCCCTGCTGGTACTGCTGGTACAGGGGCAGGGAGCCAAACGGGTGGCCTTTATAGCGGCACTTGTTGAATTTGCCATTGCCCTGTTCGCAGCCGCCACCTTTACCATCGCCAAAACAGATCCTCAGTTTGAGCTATCTGTGCCGTGGATAGCGCGTGCCGGCATCAGTTTCAGCATCGGCATGGATGGCATTAGCCTGCTCCTGGTGCTGCTCACTACCTTCCTGGTACCCCTGATCATACTTTCTTCCTTTAAGCACGATTACAAAAAGCCAAACGCCTTCTATGCCCTCATCCTGTTTATGCAGACGGGCCTGATCGGGGTGTTTGTGGCCCAGGATGCCTTCCTGTTTTACTTCTTCTGGGAAGTAGCCCTTATTCCGGTTTACTTTATCGCTGCCATCTGGGGCGGTGCCAGGCGGGTGGCGGTTACATTCAAGTTCTTTGTCTACACCATCTTCGGCTCGTTCTTTATGCTGGCTGCTTTTATTTACCTGTATTTCCAGACAGCAGGCACAGGCATAGCAGCACACTCTTCCGATATAAACGCGTTCTATCAGCTGGCACTCGACTCCAGCACGCAAAGCTGGATCTTCTGGTTTCTGTTTCTGGCCTTCGCCATTAAAATGCCGGTGTTTCCGTTGCATACCTGGCAACCCGATACCTATACCGAAGCGCCTACACAAGCCACCATGCTCCTTTCCGGCATCATGCTGAAAATGGGTATCTATGGGGTGCTGCGCTGGCTGCTGCCCGTAGTGCCGAACGGTGCCAGCCAGTGGCTAGACGTGGTGCTGGTGCTGTCGATTATCGGTATTATTTACGCTTCTATCATCGCCATCCGCCAGCACGACCTGAAACGCCTGATCGCCTACTCCTCTATCGCACACGTTGGCCTTATCTCGGCGGGCATTTTCTCGCTTACGGAGCAGGGGCTGCAGGGGGGGGTTATCCAGATGCTGAGCCACGGCATAAACGTAGTCGGCCTTTTCTTCATTATCGACATCATTTTCAGCCGCACCAAAACCAGAGAGATCATGAGCCTGGGCGGCATCACGCAAACCACACCGGCACTCTCGATCTGCTTCATGATTCTGCTGCTCGGCTCCATAGCACTGCCGCTCACCAACGGCTTTATAGGTGAGTTCCTGCTTCTTTCGGGCGTGTTCCAGTATAGTTATTCCTTTGGGGCCATAGCCGGTGTAACCATTATTCTGGGCTCAGTATATATGCTGCGCATGTTCCAGGGGGTTATGTTCGGCACCAGGTCGCCAGAGACAGAAGCTTTCGCAGACCTGACCTTTAATGAAAAAGCAGTGTTGTTTCCGCTGGTTGTGATGGTGTTCTGGATTGGTTTGTTCCCGGGCACATTTCTGGATATTTCGGAGCCTGCCGTATTCAACCTGCTGAACATTATTCAGAGGAGATAATAAAAAGAAACGATTTAGAAGAAAAACTACGCTATGATTTCCATAATACTTCTAGCCGGATTCGGGATTATTAACCTCTTCACAGGATTCCTGAAATCTAACAGAATAATGCTGCCACTGGTATTGTTCTTCCTGGCGATCGTGTTCGGGGTGAACCTTTTCAGCTGGAACGATCCGCAGAGCTATTTTAACAACATGATGACCATCGATAATTATGCGGTGGCTTTTACAGGCATCATGGTGCTCTCTACCTTACTGATTCTACCCTTCTCGCAGCGTTATGTAGCCGATCAGGACGAGAACCTGGCCGAATACTACTCTTTGCTGCTGTTCGCCTTAATGGCCGGCATCATGATGGTGAGCTTCGAAAACATGATCATGCTCTTCCTCGGCATCGAGATCATGTCCATTAGTATGTACGTACTGGCAGGAAGCGACAAAAAGAGACCCCGCTCAAACGAGGCATCTCTCAAATATTTCCTGATGGGCTCTTTCTTTACCGGATTCCTGCTTTTCGGAATTGTTCTGATTTATGGCGCTACCGGCTCCTTCGATATTACGACAATTGCCGGCACTGCCGTTGGGGCCGACGGAATAGACAACACCATGTTTGTGGCTGGCCTGCTCCTTACTATTATCGGTATTTCGTTTAAGATATCTGCTGCTCCTTTCCACTTCTGGGCGCCAGATGTGTATGAAGGCACCCCGACCCTGTTCACTGCCTTTATGTCTACGGTAGTGAAAATTGCCGGTGTGGCAGCCTTTTACAAATTATTGAATGCCGGCTTTGCCTCTTCCTACAGCACCTGGTTCCCAACGCTGATCGCGATTACAGTACTCACTCTGGTTGTAGGCAACATAGGTGCCGCCGTACAAGGTAATATAAAACGCATGCTGGCCTACTCCAGTATCTCGCACGCAGGTTATCTGCTAATGTCCGTGATCGCCTTTAACGAGCGCTCCGAGCAGTCTATCTTCTTTTATTCGCTGGCTTACTCTGTGGCCACCATCGCAGCTTTCGGTATCCTAAAATTGGTCACGGTGCAGCGCGAAGACGAGTCATTTGCAAGCTTTAACGGCCTGGGCCAAACCAACCCGCTGCTAGCCTTGGTAATGACTGTATCGATGTGCTCGCTGGCAGGCATTCCGCTCACAGCAGGGTTCTTCGGCAAGTTTTTCATATTCACATCGGTTTTAGAAGACAACAGCCTAATTTGGCTGGTAGTGGTTGCTGTGCTTTTAGCAGCTGTCGGCATTTATTATTACTTTAAAGTGGTAATTGCCATGTACATGCAGCCTACCGGAAATTACGAGCGCGTACGTGTAACCAGCCTCGCCTCTTTTGTGCTGATCTTTATGACAGTTCTGACGATATTGCTTGGCCTGGCTCCGGCCCTGGTAAGTGATTTGATCTAAATTTGATTGACATATTTACAGAAAGGCTGCTTCGGAAGAGGCAGCCTTTTTGTTTTATCTGGCGGTCAGTGTCTTCCAGACCTGTGAGGGCTGACACCAAAAACAGCAGCGCCTGCCATTGATCATCAATGGCAGGCGCTGTTTATATAGTCTTTAGTCTAACGTCCTGTGTCTAGTGTCTCCAAAGAGCTACTTCAGCTTTATCTGCAGCTCATCCAATTGGGCATTGGCGATTGGAGCAGGCGCATCAATCATCACATCGCGGCCGGAGTTGTTTTTAGGGAAGGCGATGAAGTCGCGGATAGAGTCGGCACCACCAAAAAGGGAACATAACCTGTCAAAACCGAAGGCGATGCCACCGTGCGGCGGCGCGCCGTATTCGAAAGCGTTCATCAGGAAGCCGAACTGTGCTATAGCTTCTTCTTTCGTAAAGCCGAGCAAGCTGAACATCTGCTCCTGCACCCCACGGTCGTGGATACGAATAGAGCCTCCGCCTACCTCAACCCCATTAATCACCATATCGTAGGCATTAGCACGAATGGCACCCGGATCAGAGTCGATCAGGTGCAGGTCCTCTGGCTTAGGCGAGGTGAAGGGGTGGTGCATAGCGTGGTAGCGGTTGGTTTCCTCATCCCACTCCAGCAGCGGAAAGTCCAGCACCCACAGCGGCGAAAATACATTCTTGTCGCGCAGGCCCAGCTGCTCGCCTACCTCCAGGCGAAGCTCGTTCAGGGCTTTACGGGTTTTGTCTTTTGTACCGGCCAGAATCAGGAACAGGTCACCGGGTTCCGCTTCGAAAGCGGCAGCCCAGGCCTGCAGGTCTTCAGGAGAGTAAAATTTATCAACAGAAGATTTCACGCTGCTGTCTTCACCTACACGCGCATACACCAAACCGGTAGCGCCAATCTGCGGACGCTTCACAAAGTTGGTCAGCTCATCGAGTTGCTTGCGGGTGTAGCTGGCTGCGCCTTTGGCGTTGATGCCTACAACCAGTTCCGCATCGTCAAACACTTTAAAGCCTTTGTTCTTCACCAGCTCGTTCAGCTCCACAAACTGCATCCCGAAGCGGGTGTCTGGTTTGTCGGAACCGTAGAGGCGCATGGCATCGGCGTAGTACATACGTGGCAGCTCGGCTATCTCCACGCCTTTTACTGCTTTGAACAGGTGGCGGATAAAGCCTTCGAAGGTGCTCAGGATATCTTCCTGGGTGATAAAAGCCATTTCGCAGTCGATCTGTGTGAACTCCGGCTGGCGGTCGGCGCGCAGGTCTTCGTCGCGGAAGCATTTTACGATCTGGAAATAACGGTCGAAGCCCGACACCATCAGCAACTGTTTAAAGGTCTGCGGCGACTGTGGCAGGGCATAAAACTCGCCCGGGTTCATGCGCGAAGGCACCACAAAGTCGCGGGCACCCTCTGGCGTGGACTTGATCAGCACCGGCGTTTCTACTTCAATAAAATTGAGGCTGTCGAGGTAATTGCGGGTTTCGCGCATCATGCGGTGGCGCAGCTCCAGGTTACGGCGCACCGGCGTGCGGCGCAGGTCCAGGTAGCGGTACTTCATGCGCAGATCGTCGCCTCCGTCGGTTTCGTCTTCTATCAGGAAGGGCGGCAGCTTGGCAGGGTTCAGCACCTCGAGTTTCGTTACCTTCACCTCAATGGCACCGGTGGGAATTTTATCGTTTTTAGAGAAGCGCTCAATTACCTGGCCTGTGGCCTGTATCACAAACTCGCGGCCAAGGCTGCGAGCCTGCTCAAACAGCTCTGGAGATGTTACGCCCTCTTCGAAGCTGAGCTGTGTAATGCCATAGCGGTCGCGGAGATCGATCCAGAGCATGCCGCCTTTATCGCGAAGGCGTTGTACCCAACCGGTAAGGACTACTTCTTCGCCAGCAACTTCGAGCCTGAGTTCACCGCAGGTATGTGTTCGGAGCATATATCTTATAAATTATGTAATGCAAGTACTATAACTGGTGCAAAGGTAATAATTTGTAAGATGTTGGCTTGCTAAATTAATGGTTAAATTGCTGTATTGTTAAATTGCTGTTTTAAAGCTGCAGGCATTGCCGCTACAGGTGCAGGAGCAGCAGCATAAAAAGCTGCTCCGGAGGGCTGTTTTTATTAGAATAATTTGGTATGGCAGGTTCAGGTATCAATGGTGCCCTTTTAGAAACACAACCACTTGATAGTTAAAAGTTAAATTTAGCGTTCACTCATTCGAAACTCATTGCCAAGTTGTGAAATTCCCTAATCAACCATTTAACCATTTAGCAATCAACATACAGCAGCTAAATTATTTGAATGAAAGCACCCCTCCAGAGTGGCAGTAGCTGTAGCTCCTGGTGCTGCTGCTAAAAGGTAAAGAAGTAATTCAGGAAGAAATTCCAGACGAAAACGATAATGGTGGCCCCCAGTTTGGATTGGTAAAAATTGATTCTGGCCTTATCAGAAAACAAGTACAGCAGGAGCGTATGAAACACCAGCCCCAGCAGCGCCACCGACATAAATTTGCTGAATTGCCAGCCTACCTCCTGGTCGTGGTTATGGAATGTCCAGTAGCGGTTTAGGAAGAAATTATTTGTTACGGCTATCACAAAACCCATGGTGTTGGCCATATACTTGTTCCATAGCAGCTTCTCTTTGGCCAAGTGAGTAACGCCGAAGTCCAGTGCAGTACCCGAAAGCCCCACCAATCCAAATTTCATGAACTTTAGTAAAATTACATCTGTAGGCTCAACCATACCGGAAAAAGGATGAAAGTAGAATTTAAAGTTACCAGCCTTGCGACTATATGTGTTGGCAATAAACCCCGAAATATAGCACAAATCGGGCACAAGAGAAAAGCCGGAAGTTTATAATGCTAACACCTCCGAAAATACACGGCCCATTTACAGGAGGCGTTCCGTAAAAAAAGCAACGGCAGCTACAGAAGGTAACTGGCAAACACTGAAATACCGGTTGCCGCAAGCCACACAGCAGAAGCAGCTACCTGAAAGCCAGGCAACTGCTTCTGCTGTTGTACGCGCAAATTAGCTGTGCTTATTTAAACAAACCACCCAGTTTGTCGCTCAGGCCTTTGGTTACTTTATCTTTCATGCCAGCGCCAAACAGCCCCATTACGTCCAGCTTGCTCAAGCCATCGCCTGTAACCTGTCCGCCAAATTTCTGCATCAGGAACGAGATTACAAACGGCCCTACCTGCTTTGCCATCTGATCCGGAATACCCAGTTTAGAGGTCAGGTCACCGACATAGTTGTGGATGATGCTGTTAACGGCCGGATGGTCGCCTACTGCTTTTTTGCCCTGCAGCAAATCCATGATACCGCCAAAGTCACCGTCTACGGCTTCCTTTTTCAGCCCCTCCGTCAGGTTGTCCTTGGCCAGGTCTACGGAGCGGTTTGCTTTGTCGGGCTCCAGGCTAAATTTACTTTGCAGCTCCCCGGTGAGCTGGCCCTTTACTTGGTTTATTATTTTATCCAGCATAGTAGTATTATATATGAATAATGTGTTGCAGGCACTTTTTTGCACCTGTTTCTGTTTAGCTTATATAACGGGAACCAGAAAAAGAAGATTTTAAAGCACCAAAAACCAACCTTTAGCCTTATACAGACCATTTCAAACAGATTTTCTATATAGTAAAGACTGTTTATATGCAGGTCAAAGCATAATTGGCAAAGTAATTGCATCCGCAGCTTGAAGTTTTCCTGCTACCGGAATTTAGAACTTTGCCTACTAAACCTATGAACTTTCGTTACCTCACCTTCCTGGTTATTATTTTAATTGCTGGTGCAGCCTTTTCAAACACCAAGCTCAAAAAAGTGAACATCACCAAAGAAATAAGTGTGATGCTGCCACATGATTTTTTGCCCATGCCAGATGACGGCATTGCCCGAAAATACCCGTCTACCACCAAACCCCTTGCTGTGTACTCAAGCCCCAACGGGCAGGTGGACTTTAGCGTGACCCAGAAGGCCACCCCGTTCAGGGAGGGCGACCTGCAGATGATGCGCGAGTTTTACAAAGCGGCCATTATTGAGAAATTCACGAAAGTAGATTTTATAAGAGAGGAAATAAGCACTATCAAAGGCAAAGACCACATTGTGTTTGAGTTTGTGTCTACGCTTGAAGAAACGCGTCAGGGCAGTAACCTGGCACCGGTGCAGCGCTATAGCATCATTCAGTATGCCGTAGAGGGCAATCAGGTGTATATTTTTACATTCCATGTACCTTTTACGCTGAAAAAGAACTGGCAGCCCACCGCCCAGGAAGTGATGAATTCGATAAAAGTGAAGTAAGGTTTCTTTAACTACATAGTTTAGAAGTCGCTCCTGCAAAAGGAGCGGCTTTTTTTATACCTTCGGGAAAAACAGCAGCAAAACCCCATGGCAATTTTATCTATCCACAGCGATGAGTATTTTATGCAGGAAGCATACCGGCAGGCAAAAAATGCCCTGGCAGAAGGCGAAATACCGATAGGAGCCGTTATAGTATGCAACAACCGCATTATCGCCAAAGCTTATAACCAGACCGAGAAGCTCAACGATGTAACGGCCCATGCCGAGATGATCGCCTTTACCGCCGCCTCGGAGTACCTGGGCAACAAATACCTGCACGATTGCACCCTGTACGTGACCGTGGAGCCCTGCGTGATGTGTGCCGGGGCCAGCTACTGGGCACAGCTCAAGCGGGTGGTATATGGCGCAGCGGAGCCTAAACGGGGTTACAGAAGGCTGGGCGTAAACCTGCTGCACCCAAAAACCGAGATGGTGAGCGGCATTATGGCCCAGGAGTGCGCCGAACTCATGACGACCTTCTTTACAAGTAAAAGAAATTGACTATATTTGAGGCAGATATTTTTAATGCAAACGTACGCGCGATGAAGTGCGTATGTAATGTTACACATATAAAATTATAAAGAAACTATGGCTTTTGAACTTCCAAAACTTCCGTATGCTTACGATGCCCTGGAACCACATATCGATGCTCGTACCATGGAGATCCACCATACCAAGCACCACCAGGCATATACCACCAACCTCAACAATGCCATTCAGGGCACTGACCTGGAAGGTAAGTCTATCGAAGAAATTCTGACCAGCATTCCGGCTGATAACAAAGCGGTTCGCAACAACGGCGGCGGTTTCTACAACCACAACCTGTTCTGGACAGTGCTTTCGCCAAATGGCGGCGGGCAGCCTTCCGGCGAGTTGGCCGATGCCATCAACTCCGCTTTCGGTTCTTTCGATCAGTTTAAAGAGAAATTCAATGCGGCTGCTGCTACGCGCTTCGGTTCAGGCTGGGCCTGGCTTTGCGTGAAAGACGGCACGCTGGAAGTATGCTCAACCCCGAACCAGGACACGACCATCATGCCTTTCGCAGAAGGTTGCGGCGGACAGCCAATCCTGGGTCTTGACGTTTGGGAGCACGCCTACTACCTGAACTACCAGAACCGTCGCCCAGACTACATCAGCGCTTTCTGGAACGTGGTGAACTGGGACGAAGTAACCAGACGCTTTAACGAAGCAAAATAATATAGGTAGATGCAGATGCTAAACACGAAGTTTTAGTCATCATTTTCTAACCCGAAAAGCCCTGCCCGAAACGGTGGGGCTTTTTTTATGGGCACAGGATTTTCTTTAATCCTAAATCTTGATCAACAGCAGCAGACGACCTGGATAGGCTAAATAATTGCTGGTTGTTGGTTGTTGAATGGTTAAATGGCTGGTTTGGAGATTTGAAGCCGAAGTACTACGCTTAGACTTGAAGAACTCCTGCCAGGTGTAGTTTCTAACTACCTTTGCTTCACCGAAGCAAAGGGTACGCCTGGTATGATTTTCAGCTTTTGCCTTGCCCATTACTGCTTTTTTCGCTGCTTCAGGCAGTGAGGTTAGCCGGAGAGGAACCCATATAAAAAGAGCGTAGCCGGAAACTACGCCCTGTGAAGAAGAAAAAGTCCTGCGTCTTGTGTCCTTTTTCAGCAGCAGGAGCAGTGCCTCCGGAGGGCCATTTTCATTGGCATAATCTGGCTGCCGCACACAAAAACAGAATTCTGCGGCACCTGCCTTTGCCCCTTCCCCGGAAAATAGGCAACTTAGCGCCCGCTTAACCCGCTGCCGCCCCATGCTGTTCAACTCCTTCGAGTTCCTGGTCTTCTTCCCTTCCGTGGTGCTGCTCTACTACCTGCTGCCCCACCGCCTCCGCTGGGCCCTGCTGCTGGCGGCCAGCTACGCCTTCTACATGTGCTGGCGCGTGGACTACGCCCTGCTGCTGGCCTTCTCCACCCTCATCGACTACACCTGCGGCCGCATGATGGGCCGCCACCCCGACCAGCAGCGGCACAGGCGCAAGCCCTGGCTCTGGCTCAGCCTCGTCTCCAACCTGGGCATCCTCTTCGCCTTCAAGTACCTGGACTTCTTCAGCTCGGCCGCCAGTGACCTGGCCCGCCTGCTGGGCCTGGACTACGCCGCCCCCGCCTTCGGGCTGCTGCTGCCCATGGGCATCTCCTTCTACACCTTCCAGACCATGAGCTACTCCATCGACGTCTACTACGGCCGCATCAGGCCCGAGCGCCACCCGGGCATCTTCGCCCTCTTCGTCACCTTCTTCCCACAGCTGGTGGCCGGGCCCATCGAAAGGGCAGAAAACCTGCTCACACAGCTCCGCCAGAAACACGAGTTCAACTACCAGCGCCTCACCGACGGGCTCAAGCTCATGGCCTGGGGCCTGTTCAAGAAGGTCGTCATCGCCGATAGGCTGGCCCTGATGGTCAACCAGGTCTACGCCGACCCCGCCGACTACCAGGGCATCCCCCTGCTCATGGCCACCGGCTTCTTCGCCTTCCAGATCTACTGCGACTTCTCGGGCTACTCCGACATGGCCATCGGGGCGGCGCAGGTCATGGGCTTCCGCCTGATGGAGAACTTCCGAAGGCCCTACTTGGCCAAGAGCATCCGCGAGTTCTGGGGCCGCTGGCACATCTCCCTCTCCACCTGGTTCCGCGACTACCTCTACATCCCGCTGGGCGGCAACCGCGTGGTCCGCTGGCGCTGGTACTACAACCTCTTTCTCACCTTCGTGGTCAGCGGCCTCTGGCACGGGGCCAACTGGACCTTCCTGGCCTGGGGGGCGCTCCATGGGCTCTACCTGGTGCTGGAGGCAGCCACAGCCTCCGGGAACGGACCCAAACCAGATTATCCCAATAAAAAAGGCCCTCCGGCGCTTAAAAGGCTCCTGCAGGTGGGATCCACCTTCGCCCTCGTCTGCCTGGCCTGGATCTTCTTCCGCGCTGAGAACATCGCCGAGGCATGGTATATCCTGTACCACAGCTTTTCAGGGTTTTCCAGAAGCCTGGAAATTATGATGGACCCAACCCATGACCTGCAGGTGGCTTACCGCTTTCTGGGATATTCGCGCGCCACGTTTCTGCTTTCGCTACTGCTGCTTAGCGTGTTGCTGGGGGTGGAACTGATGCAGCGACAGCAATCGTTGAGACGGCGTTTAGCGGCTGCCCCAGCTTACTTGCGGTGGTCGGTCTACAACCTGGTTGTGGTGGCGCTGATCCTCCTCGGCGTTTTTTCTGACACAGAGTTTATCTACTTTCAGTTCTGACCTATGCGAAAACTGCTTCTGAGAATCCTGGTCTTTCTGTGTACCCTGCCGGTAACGTACCTGCTGGCAATAGCCTTCCTGATTTTCACTAACCTACACAACCTGTTCAATGTCAGGCTGAATCCGGTTGGTGCGGGTAGCACGATGGTCCGGCTTCAGGAAGCGGCACAAGCCGGGCCGGTTGATTTTTTGTTTGTCGGTTCCTCGCATGCCTACAGAGGTTTCGATCCGCGTGTTTTTGCGGAGGCTGGCTACAGCTCTTTTAACCTCGGCACCACAGCTCAGAGCCCCATTAACTCCTACTACCTGCTGCGGGAACACCTGGCGCACCTGCAGCCAACCTACCTTGTAATGGATGTGTACTGGGAAGTGCTGCAGGAACAAGGCGCGGAGGCTAACATAGATCTACTGTCGAATGCGCCGCTTAACCGAAACATGGCAGCGATGGCCCTTGCCACAAAAGATGTGAGCGTTTTTAATACGCTCGTAGCGGCAGCCATCAGAGGAATAACGGCACCGCTCCGCCAGGCAGAGCCGACACTGGAGCCAGAGGAAGGCTACATCTCGGGCGGCTATGTTGCGGCCAACTACACACATCAGCAGGCAAACCTGAACAAACTCAAAAGCGGCGAGGCAGCACTCAACCCGCTTCAGTTGCAGTACCTGAAAAAGATTATGGAGCTGGCTCGCCAGCATGGGACTACTCCTATTTTTGTAACCGCCCCGGTCACCAAAGAGCACAAGGCCTCTGTCCTGAACTACAGCACATTTAAAAAGCACCTGACTACGGTACTACAACAGCACAACCTTACCTTGCTCGACTTTAATGAAGGAAAATACGCCCTTCCCCTTTCCTCCGAAACCGATTTCTACGACCATCACCACCTGACCCAGGCCGGTGTGACCAAGTTCAACAGGTTTTTCCTGGAAGTGCTGCAGAGGGAGAAGCTGCTTTTATCGTTAGAAATAAGGCGATAGCTCCTGAGGAGCAGTGCCTCCGGAGGGCCATTTTCATTGGCATAATCTGGCTGCCGCACACAAAAACAGAATTCTGCGGCACCTGCCTTTGCCCCTTCCCCAGAAAATAGGCAACTTAGCGCCCGCTTAACCCGCTGCCGCCCCATGCTGTTCAACTCCTTCGAGTTCCTGGTCTTCTTCCCTTCCGTGGTGCTGCTCTACTACCTGCTGCCCCACCGCCTCCGCTGGGCCCTGCTGCTGGCGGCCAGCTACGCCTTCTACATGTGCTGGCGCGTGGACTACGCCCTGCTGCTGGCCTTCTCCACCCTCATCGACTACACCTGCGGCCGCATGATGGGCCGCCACCCCGACCAGCAGCGGCACAGGCGCAAGCCCTGGCTCTGGCTCAGCCTCGTCTCCAACCTGGGCATCCTCTTCGCCTTCAAGTACCTGGACTTCTTCAGCTCGGCCGCCAGTGACCTGGCCCGCCTGCTGGGCCTGGACTACGCCGCCCCCGCCTTCGGGCTGCTGCTGCCCATGGGCATCTCCTTCTACACCTTCCAGACCATGAGCTACTCCATCGACGTCTACTACGGCCGCATCAGGCCCGAGCGCCACCCGGGCATCTTCGCCCTCTTCGTCACCTTCTTCCCACAGCTGGTGGCCGGGCCCATCGAAAGGGCAGAAAACCTGCTCACACAGCTCCGCCAGAAACACGAGTTCAACTACCAGCGCCTCACCGACGGGCTCAAGCTCATGGCCTGGGGCCTGTTCAAGAAGGTCGTCATCGCCGATAGGCTGGCCCTGATGGTCAACCAGGTCTACGCCGACCCCGCCGACTACCAGGGCATCCCCCTGCTCATGGCCACCGGCTTCTTCGCCTTCCAGATCTACTGCGACTTCTCGGGCTACTCCGACATGGCCATCGGGGCGGCGCAGGTCATGGGCTTCCGCCTGATGGAGAACTTCCGAAGGCCCTACTTGGCCAAGAGCATCCGCGAGTTCTGGGGCCGCTGGCACATCTCCCTCTCCACCTGGTTCCGCGACTACCTCTACATCCCGCTGGGCGGCAACCGCGTGGTCCGCTGGCGCTGGTACTACAACCTCTTTCTCACCTTCGTGGTCAGCGGCCTCTGGCACGGGGCCAACTGGACCTTCCTGGCCTGGGGGGCGCTCCATGGGCTCTACCTGGTGCTGGAGGCAGCCACAGCCTCCGGGAACGGACCCAAACCAGATTATCCCAATAAAAAAGGCCCTCCGGCGCTTAAAAGGCTCCTGCAGGTGGGATCCACCTTCGCCCTCGTCTGCCTGGCCTGGATCTTCTTCCGCGCTGAGAACATCGCCGAGGCATGGTATATCCTGCAGAAAATTCTTCTGAACGTTCCTGAGGAATTGCTTAACCTTGTGCAGCAGCCCAGCCGCATAAGTCAGGTAATACTTTATGACAATTACACTAAATTTCTTTTCATGCTCCTGATGCTGGGTGTGCTTCTCTCGGTGGAGGTGTTACAATCCAGAATGCGCATCAGGGCTTATCTAAACAGGCAGCCAAGGGCGCTACGATGGTCGTTGGCTTACCTGCTTATTTTCACGATTCTGTTTTTTGGTGCCTTCAATAACAATGAATTTATCTACTTCCAGTTCTAAGCCGAAGCTCCAGGCAAAAGAGTACCGAAAGCTGCCGGGCATGCTGGTCTTTTTTGCTGTGCCTGCTGTTTTGCTCTTCCTTCTACAGCTAGCTACGCAGTATGGCATAGAACACACTACTCAGGGGGAGGTAGGCAAGATAAACGGCCTCATGAACCACACCATCGACACCGAGATCGCCATTTTCGGTTCTTCGGTGGCGCAGGTGCATTTCGACCCAGCCATTATAACGGCTGCTACGGGTAAGAAGAGTTTTAACTTCGGTATAGATGGCACTACACTAGCACAGTACCATGGCCTGCTCTCGGAGTTTCTGCAATACTCAGATGTTGAAATTATTGTGCTGGCCGGAGGTTATGGCGAACTGGCGGTGCGTGACCAGATTTATGAGCTTTACAAGTTCAGCCATCACCTCGACAAGCCTAACGTTTACAACAGCCTGTACCCGCTCGATCCGGAACTGGTCTGGCGAACGAAGCATGTGCCGCTTTACGGCTATATTATCTACAACAAAGATTATTATTTAAGCGCGTGGAGAGGCTGGCAGGAGTATTTTTCTGACCGGAAGGATTTTCAAGGTAAAAGAGGCTACGAGCCACAGGATAAAACCTGGGCAGCAGCCCCTGCAAAAGAAAACACGACAGGCGTAGAGGCAGAAATAGACCCTAAGAATGTAGCACTGTACCGGCAAATAATTCAGGAAATAAACATCAAAGGTAAAAAGGCGGTGCTGGTGCTGACGCCGATTTTTGCGCAGCAACAGCACAACATCCGGAACATGGAGAAGCTACGCAGCATTTACAAGGAACTGGCAGGCACAGAAAACTACTTCTTCGATTTTACCCAAAGCAACATCTGCCAACGCAAAGACTTCTTCTATAACAACACCCACCTGAACAGGCAGGGAGCAAGCATGTTTTCCCAAGAGTTTGCCAAGAGGCTCCAGAAGCTAACGAACTAGCTTTCTTCTGTAATCTTTCACTTTCCGAAATGGCTCTTCTTTTACTGGCTGTTTAGCATCATTTTAATTTCCTGACTAATTTTAGTAATATAGAAAGCTGATTTAGCCTTTGCTCCAATGGAAATACTCTTGCTTTTGCTTCTTGTCGTGCTCGTTTTCTGGTTTGGGAATAGACTCCTGACGAGGGTTGATCAACAATCGCTGGAGGTTCGGTACCTGAATGAAAAAATACAGAAACTGCATGAGCAAGTAGCGCAGCAGGGCACCAGAACAACAACACCTGCACCTCCACCCGCAACAGAACCCATCGCAACATCTATACGGCCCGTTACGCCGCCACCAGCAGCTACACTACCTCCTCCAATGCCTGCTCCTGTTGCAACTCCAAAAGAGCAGCCGCTGCGGGAGCCGGCAATTCCAAGGGTGCACGTACCGTCCCCTTCCATGGCGGCTTTTACCGCTGCTGCCCCCCCTTCCGAAACCGTAGAAGCACCAGTAGAAATGCCTTCAGAAAGCGTATTCTCAAACTTCAGGAAGAACCTCGATTGGGAAAAGTTTATCGGCGAAAATCTCATCAACAAACTGGGCATCGCTATTCTGGTGCTGGGCATCGGTTTCTTCGTAAAATATGCCATCGACCAGGACTGGATAAACGAGGTAGGGCGCGTGGCGATCGGTATTCTGGCGGGTGGCATTTTGCTGGGCGTGGCGCACCGGCTGCGGCAGGAGTACAAAGCCTTTAGCTCCGTGCTGGTGGGGGGCGGTATGGCCGTGCTGTACTTTACCATTGCCATTGCTTTTCATGAGTACCAGTTGTTCAGCCAGACGGTCGCTTTCCTGATCATGGTGGTCATCACGGGCTTCACCATTTTGCTGGCGGTGGCTTACGACCGCATGGAACTGGCCGTGCTGGCGCTGATTGGTGGCTTTGGCAGTCCGTTTATGATCAGCACCGGCGAAGGCAACTACATCGTGCTTTTCACCTTCGTACTCATCCTGAACCTGGGCATACTGGTGCTGGCCTACTTTAAAAACTGGAACCTGCTCAACATCATCGCTTACTTGTTCACGATCATCCTCTACGGCGGCTGGCTCACTACACGTGTGGTGGGCGAAACAGATCCGCCTTACATCGGGGCGCTGGTGTTCGCCACTATTTTTTACCTGGTGTTTTTCCTGATGAACATCATCAACAACCTCCGGGCACAGCGCCGCTTTACGGCTCCTGAAATTATGATGCTGCTCAGCAACACCTTTCTCTACTACTCGGCGGGCATGTATGTGCTGCAGCAGGTGGCAGGCGGTGCTTATCAAGGCTTGTTTACAGCGGCCATTGCCATGTTTAACTTCGGATTTGCCTACCTGCTCTACCAGAACCAGAAGGCCGACCGCAACCTGGTGTACCTGCTCATCGGGCTGGTGCTTACCTTCCTGAGTCTGGCGGCTCCGGTGCAGTTGGAGGGCAACTACATCACACTTTTCTGGGCACTGGAGGCGGTGCTGCTGCTATGGCTCTCGCAACGGTCGGGTATTGCGCTGATTCGGGTTGCCTCGGTGACGGTGGTGGCGCTCATGTTCGGCAGCCTGCTCATGGATTGGGCGCAATACAACCAGGATTACACAGTGCCGCTACGGGTGGTGCTGAACAAGCTGTTTGTAACCGGCATAGTGGCCGTAGCGGCACTGGCAGCTACGCTGTGGCTGCTGCGCCGCGAGCAGGAACTGGTGCTGATCCGGCTGCTTCCTGCTTCGGACTACCGGGCCATGGTGGGCGTGCTGCTGGTGATTTGCCTGTACCTGACACTGCTGCTGGAGCTCCGCTACCAGCTCATTCGCTTCGACCAGCCTTACAGCACCAGCACCTTTATCTTGGCATTTTACAATTACCTGTTCCTGGTCGGGCTGCTGCTCTTCTCAAAGCGCCTCTACCTGCAAAAGCTGACCAATGCTATTGCCGGGCTGGCCGTGTTAGCCATTGTAGTGTACCTGGTGCTGCTGCACCCCACCGCCATGCTTGCCCGTGATCTGTATTTAACTGAACCTGGCGAAAAGCTGAGCAGCTTTACCTGGCACTACCTGCCACTGCTGGTAGTGGTGCTGCTGCTGGCACTGCTGCTCCGCCTGGTGCACCTGCAGGTTGGCCTCAAAAGTAAAATCGGGAAAGGCGCTTTGTGGTTTGCAGGTTTTGTGGCGGTGTTTATACTGAGTGCAGAGTTGGAGCATCTGGCCCTGATCTCCGGCTACAGCCCCGGCACCAGCCTTGAGGCACAGCTCTCTCAAATTCGTAAGATCGGTTTCCCTATTCTCTGGGGCGTTTGCTCTTTTGCCTTTATGATGATCGGGATGTCGCGGAAGCTGAAAACGCTGCGCATTATCTCGCTATCGCTGTTCTTCCTCACGCTGCTCAAGCTCTTCCTTTTCGATATCAGGGGCATATCAGAGGGCGGTAAGATAGCAGCCTTTATCTGTTTGGGCGTTATTCTGCTCGTGGTGTCATTTATGTACCAGAAGCTGAAAGTGTTAATTTTAGAGGATGATGCCAACTCCGCTGTTTTACCAGACACACCTGCCGATGCACCTCAGTCGTAAGCTTCTGCTCCTGCTGGCACTCTGGTGCGGTGGCGTGGCACAAGCTGTCGCGCAGGAGTACAACTGGCAGGCCACTGTACCGGCACCCGCTCAAAGCGGTTACCACAGCATCCTGCTCTCCCCCGAAATTACGGGTCAGTTGCAGCAGGACCTGGCAGATATCCGCCTGTATGATGCGGCTGGGACAGAGGTGCCTTACCTGCTGCGCACCGAAGAGCCGGTGCAGTACCGGAAGCTGTTTCGCCCGTACAAAATCGTGTCGTATACCCACCGCGCCGGCTGCTGCTCCGAACTGATTATTACCAACCAGGAGCAACAGAAGATCAACAACATCAGCCTGCTGATCCGGAATGCCGATGTGCAGAAACAGGTAGCCCTCAGCGGCAGCGACAACCAGCAGGACTGGTACGTTCTAAAAGCAAAAGACCTGCTCTACGCCATCGAAAACACACAAGGCACCACCGAAGTCAAGCTGCTCAACTTTCCGCTGAACGACTACAAATACCTCCGGCTCGTGCTTAACGACTCCAGCAGCGCCCCCCTTAACATCATAAATGCCGGCTACTACGACACGCATCCTGAAAGCGGCAAGTACACTCTTATCCCGCAGCAAGGTTTCTCCCGCACCGACAGCGCCGCTACTAAAAAGACGTACCTGCGCCTGCAGTTTCCGCAGCCGGTGTACCCGGAGCGGCTGGAGTTTGAGATCAACTCGCCGGCGCTGTACTACCGCCCTGCCCGCCTCCTCACCAAAACAGAGAGCAGCACCGGCAGGCGGCGTGGCTTGTTCCGGAAGCAGAAGCGAAGGCTGCAGCAATCCGCTACTTCTCTCCCCTTTACCCTCAGCTCCAATACACCCGCCACCGTAGAGCTGCCACGCAGGCAGGTGGAGGAACTAGTCATAGAAATCGATAATGCCGATAACCCTCCACTGGATGTAGCGGCTGTAAAAGCTTACCAGCTTAACCGCTACCTGGTAGCCAACCTGGAAGCAGGCAAACCCTACACCCTGCAGTTCGGCGACGAAAAAGCAACGGCACCAACCTACGAGCTACAGCATTTCAGAGCAGATATTCCTACAGACGCACCGGTGTTGGAAGCAGGAGGCACAACCGCGCTACAGGCAGCAGCTAAATCCACCAAAAAGCCCGCTTCCAAAATATTGATCTGGGTAGCTCTGGCTATTATACTGGCTGGCTTAGGATGGATGACGGTGCGGCTGCTGAACGAGATGAAAAAACCGTAGTCGCAGCCCGCACGGCTGCTCATGACCTCATGCATATGCTGGAGCAGCAGAGGTCTCGGGAGGTCAGTTTTGATTAGAATAATTCAGAACTCTGCTCTAGGTATCGTTTGCTGGTGCGAGCTTGTAGCTGGTACTTTCAAAACATTTGATTATTCGAAATAGGCAAAACCAGGTTATTAAGAGCTGAATATTTACAATCCTTAGTACAAAAAGAAATATGGTACGAGCTACAAGTTCGCACCAGCGGGCTAGAAAAAACGATCAACTCTCGCTGTGCGTAGTTTCCGACTACGCACAACGGTTAAGAATCAAAATTCTGAACATTCTTACATTCTGTAAATTCTTAGGTAGGGCCCTATATAAAGCTTCAGACAAAAAAGAGCGTCTTGAGTCCTTTTCAAAGCAGCAGCAGAACCTCCGGAGGGGCAATTTGATTAGAATAATTCCCAAAACATTCTGCCAATCCTAAAACCTGTAAATCATTGGGACAGGGCCCCTATACAAAGATCCAGGCAAAAAGCATTACCGCTGGGCTAACTGGTTTGCTTTGTAGGTAGCAACGCCGGCATCCAAGAACTTGACGAAGTTCTCCACACTCAGGTCATAGGCGATGGGTTTTACCAGCACGTTCTCGTTTTCGTCCATCAGCACATAATACGGCTGCGCGTTTACGTTGAATTTCGTGATCTGGTAATCGGCGTATTTCCTGCCCAGGGTTTTCTTCTCTTTGTTGTCGTAGCTGCTGGTGTACCACTCCTCTTGCGGCAATTCGGTTCTATCGTCTACATACAAGGCGGCGATTATGTAGTTCTCCTTCAGGCGGCGCAGCACCTCCGGGTCAGACCACACGTTGGCTTCCATTTCGCGGCAGTTCACGCAGCCGTGGCCCGTAAAGTCGATAAAAATGGGCTTGCCCTGCTCAGCGGCACATTTCTTTGCCTGCTCCAGATCGAAATACCCCTGCAAGCCATGCGGCAGCGACAGGAAATCGCCATACTTGGGCGGCTCACATACCTGGTTGGCTGAAACGGCGGCCATGCTGCCTCCTCTCTGCCTGATCAGCGCATTCAGGTCGAAGTCGTGGGTAGATTGGGGGGGAAGGTAACCGGCGAGCGCTTTGAGCGGTGCGCCAAACAGGCCCGGAATCATGTACACCACAAAGCCGAACGTAGCTATGGCCAGGAACAGGCGCGGCACGCTCAGGTAAGGCAGTTCAGAATCGTGCGAGAACTTGAGCTTGCCCAGCAGATAAAAGCCCATCAGTGTAAAAATCACGATCCAGAGCGCCAGGTAAATGTCGCGGTCCAGGATGCCCCAGTGGTAGACCTGGTCGGCAATGCTCAGGAACTTAAGGGCAAGCGCCAGTTCCAGAAACCCCAGCACCACCTTCACGGAGTTCAGCCAGCCACCAGACTTCGGCAAGCTGCTCAACCACGACGGGAAAATGGCAAACAAGGTAAAGGGCAGGGCAAAGGCAAGCGAAAAGCCAAACATCCCCATCACTGGCCGTACCGTCTCGCCACCCGCCGAAGCCACCAGAATACTGCCTACAATAGGCCCGGTGCAGGAAAAAGAAACCAGCACCAACGTAAAGGCCATAAAAAAGACGCCAACCAAGCCACCTCTGTCAGCCTGAGCATCTACCTTGGTCAGAAAGGAACTAGGCAGCGTAATCTCGAACAGGCCGAAAAAGGACATGGCGAAAATCACGAATACGGCAAAAAACAGCAGGTTAGGCAGCCAGTGCGTGCTGATAAAATTAGCCCCATCTGCCCCAAACAGCTTTGCCACCACAGTGCCTATGAGCGTGTAGATGGCAATGATGGAAAGGCCATAAATGCCCGCCTTGAAAATTCCCTGGCTGCGGCTGCCTCCATTGCTGGTAAAGAAGCTGACGGTCATCGGGATCATCGGGAAAACGCAGGGAGTTAGCAGGGCGCCTAATCCGAAGATAAACGCCACCAGGAAAAACGCCCATAAACCGCCTTCTTCTGCTTCTTCTACAGGTTCGTCACCTTGTAAGGGAGCAGCCGGTACTGCAGGTTCTGTTGTGGCAAGGGCAGTCTGTCCTGTGTTGCCGGTAGCCGAGGCCATGGCAGCAGTGTCTTCGGCCACCTCAGCTTGCCCACCCGTGATGGCGGCAGAACCAGGCGCAGGAGCCTGTGTTTCAGTTCCCGGCGCAACGGCTGGCTGCCGTACTTCTGATGGTGTAGTGGAGGCAGGAGCAGTTCCTGGCGCCGGCGAGGCAGCGGCCGTTACCTGAATCTGGCTGGTGCTGAACGTGAAGTCATCGTCGAATGGTATGCATTTGCCCGTTACATCGGTGCACACCTGGTACTCGTACGTTCCTTTTACCAACAGGTCGGGCTGCAGCACTTTTACCTTTTGCCGGAACTGGGCCGTGCCTACAAAGTAGGTGTACTCCCCATCCCACAGGTCATCGTATTTCTTTTTAGGATTAACGGGTTTAATCTTCCCTACCAGTTCGTACGACGGGTGTTTGGCGAAGCTGAACTCCGTGACCATCGGCCCCAGGTCCGGGTCGAAGTCAGTGGAGTAGAGGTACCAGTCTTTATCGATGCGCACGTTGAAGATGAGTTCTACCTCCTCGCCTACCTTCACCTGCTTCTTAGAAACATCGTAGCTCCAGGAGGCTGGCTTAAGTACCTGCGCCTGCGCCGGCAGTACTATAGAAAGTAGCACCAGCAGGGCCAGCAACTGCCTTAAGACAAATATCTTATTCATGTGTATTAATCTGTAAAATAACGTAGCAGCCCCTGCCACTAGGCATGAGCCTCAATCCTGCACATTACCTTTCCCCGCTTTATCTCAGGCAATAGGCATGTGTGCTGATATAATTAAAATTATAGTGCAAAAGTACGGATTTTAAAACAAAGCTGCCTATTCCTGTATGTTAACAGCGAGTAATGGATTGTTGTTCCTGGCATGGTACTCTCTAAACGGCAAACATCCGGAAACCTGTATTTTCAGATCATTCTTCTTTTGGTAGCTACATACCAGGTGGCCCTCTTTCTATTTGGGAAAGATCATGCAGCCCCTGCAATTCTTTTTTGCTATTCACTCACGAAAGCATTAGCTTCACCCTGTTAATTTATCCCATTACTTACAAGCCCTGAATTTTGTATCAAATCAGGAATATTTAATCAATTATTTTTTATATATTTCTAAACAGTTAGCAAAGTAAGATAGTCTGGAAAAGAAATGTGTGGTTTAGGAATGTCATCCCTTTAGGAGTGGAAACCTGACTTTCTTTCCTGGTTAGCAATAGCACAGTTATTTAGATCATTTAAATAAATCATTCCTTCCAAGACACGCTTCAGTATAGGCTTGTAAGCTGTTTCCTAAAGGGATAATGTGTAGAAAACACCACTCATTTATCCTGGCAGGATGCCAACGAGTTGTTTAAAACCGTTTAAGCACCCACAGCGAAGTCAATTACTGATTTCCTGCCTAGTGTCTCATAGTAAAAAGGCGCCCAAGGGCGCCTTTTTAATTTTATATCCGGAAATATATTAAAATAAATATGCTCTTTTGCTGCACCAACGGGCAACCAGCCTGTTTTAGAGTTCAAATAGCATACACTTAATAGTAAAAGCACGTATTTTAGTTAAATTTACAGCTTTAGCAGCGCCTTACAAAGCTGCCTCCCATATGGCCTTAGATATCTTTATTACCATTTTACTTGTTTTCCTGAATGGCTTCTTTGTTGCAGCCGAGTTCGCCATTGTGAAGGTAAGGTCTTCTCAGATAGAGCTGCGTGCCCAGTCCGGGCACACGCTGGCCAAGATGGCGCAGAATATGCTGACCCACCTCGATGCTTACCTCTCGGCTACCCAGTTGGGCATTACCCTGGCCTCACTGGGTCTGGGCTGGATTGGCGAAAGCGTGGTTTCGCAGGTTATTATCAATATCATGGAGTCGTTTGGCTATGTGGGCAGCCCGGAGCTGGCGCACAAAATAGCGCTGCCAATCGCCTTCGCCCTTATCACGGTGCTGCACATTGTGTTCGGCGAGCTGGCCCCTAAGTCGCTGGCCATACAGCGGTCTGAGTCTACTGCCCTGGCCGTGGCGGTGCCCATGCAGTTTTTCTACTTTGTGTTTAAGCCGTTTATCTGGCTGCTCAACGGTTTCTCCAACTTTATTCTTCGTGCCATCGGCATCCGACCGCTGCATGGGGCCGAGGTGCACTCGGCAGAGGAGCTGAGGCTGCTGTTTGAGCAAAGCCGGGAAGGCGGCGTGATACACGACTCGCAGCACGAGCTCATAGAGAACGTGTTTCAGTTTAACGAGCGCATGGTAAAACAGATCCTGGTGCCCCGCACCAAGATGGTGGCCGTAGACATAAACATGCCGGTAGAGGAGCTTATGGAAGTAATCTTCAGCGAAGGCTACTCCAGGTTACCGGTCTACAACGGCAACATCGACAATATTGTAGGGGTGCTCTACGTAAAAGACATCCTGACCCAACTGCGCCTGAACGAGCCGATCGAGCTGTCGAAGCTGATCCGGCAGGCTTACTTTGTGCCCGAAACGAAAAAGATCAGCCGCCTGCTGAAGCAATTCCAGAAACGCCACATGCACATGGCCATTGCCACCGACGAGTTTGGCGGCGTGTCGGGCATCGTGACCATTGAGGACATTATAGAGGAGCTTGTGGGTGAGATACAGGACGAGTACGATGAGGAGGTGCCTATTGTAGAGCAGCTCAACGAATATGAGTACAAGGTAAATGCCTCCGCCTCTATCACAGACACCAACGACCACCTGCCGTACCCGCTCCCTGAGGGCGAAGACTACGAAACAGTAGGCGGACTGGTGAACATGATCTACGGCCAGATACCGGAAGACATAAACGACACGGCCATTTTTAACCAATACGAGGTTAGCGTGCTCGAAAAATCGGAACGCAAGGTGGAGTATGTGCTCCTAAAGGTGCGCGACGAGCTGCAGGAGAAAACAACCCAAAGCTCCACGTAAAAATCTATGATACGCCCATACGCCAACTCCGACCAGGAGAAGCTTGTGGAGCTTTTAAGGCTCAATACGCCTGCATCCTTTGCCGCTTCAGAAGAGCCTGATTTTCTGGAGTACCTGGCGCATCATTCTCAAAACTATTTTGTGGTGGAAGATGCCGCTGAAATAATAGGTTGCGGCGGCTTTAACTGGTTCGACAATGGCAAAATTGCCCGGCTATCCTGGGATATCATTCACCCGGCTTTTCAGGGAAAAGGAATAGGCAGGGAACTGACGAAGTTCAGGGTCGAACAAATTAAACAAAACCCGGCCGTAAGGCTACTCTATGTCAGAACAAGCCAACTGGTGTACCCCTTTTACCAGAAGCTCGGATTTACGCTGGAAAAGACCGAGAAGGATTTCTGGGCAGAAGGCTTTGACCTGTACCAGATGAAACTGGACATTATCTGAACACTCTGTGAAGCGTACCCACGCCCCGGGGCATGGCATGCACATTGGCATCAGCCTTTAAACAGGCTGGTTTACAGAACCTAAACTGCCCCTGTGAACCAGCTGCTGTACATCACGTATTTGTTTGCCAGACTTTCCAGGCCCGCTTCCTGCTCATCGCTCATCCGTTTTACCTTTTTGGCAGGAGTACCGGCATAGATAAAGCCAGATTCGCAAACCGTGTTCTCCAGCACAATGGCTCCTGCCGCAATAATGCAGTTGCGCTGCACCAGGACATTATCCATCACGATAGCCCCCATGCCGATGAGCACATTGTCTTCTATAGCGCAGCCATGTACGATGGCATTGTGCCCGATAGATACGTTGCTGCCAATCGTGGTGGCTGCCTTTTCGTAGGTGCAGTGAATGACGGCGCCATCCTGAATATTGGTTTTATCTCCGATCCGGATACTGTTCACATCTCCTCTGATAACAGCATTGAACCACACAGAGCATTCGTTGCCGAGCATCACATCTCCGACGATGGTGGCATTCTCGGCTATGTAGCAGTCATGGCCCATCTGGGGCTTCTTACCTTTTACAGGAAGTATTACAGGCATATCAAATAAATTTAAAGATCCGGTTAAAATCCACCTGCTGCAGGTGCATGCCAAACAGCCATAATAATGTGCTGGCAGGAACAGCAGCAGGTAGCCTAGCAGCGCTGGCAGCGCCTACAAATAAATTGCAGCAGTTCTTAGCTGCCAGAGGCCACCAGGAACTGCTGCAACAAAACTGTAACGAATTACTTTACAGAAAATTTGTAAACGGAGGTAGTATTATACGTTTGACCCGGATTTAGTTCAGTAGACGGGAATTTGGGCTGGTTCGGAGAATCGGGGAAGTGCTGCGTTTCGAGGCAGAAAGCTGTCCGGTGCTCGTCTTTCACGCCGGTTTTCAGGGTGTTTTTGCCTTCCATAAAATTGCCGCCATAAAACTGAATGCCGGGCTCCTCCGTGAAGACCTCCATTACGATGCCGCTCTGGTCGCCTACCACGGTGGCTGCCTTGGTCATGCCGTCGCCCTGGCTGGTGTTGAGCACAAAGTTGTGGTCGTAGCCTTTGCCAAAGTTGAGTTGCTCATGGTCCTGCTCAATTCTTTCGCCAATCTTGGTCGGCTTTCTGAAATCGAATGGCGTGCCCTCCACAGGAGCAAGTTCTCCTGTCGGGATCAGGGTTTCGTCTACAGGCGTGTAGCGGTCGGCATTGATCTGTAGCAGGTGGTTGTTAATGGTGCCGCTGCCTTCACCGTTGAGGTTAAAGAAGGCGTGGTTGGTCAGGTTCACCACTGTTTTCTTGTCGGTAGTAGCCTCGTAGCTGATTCTAAGCTCGTTGTCGTCGGTGAGGGCGTAGGTTACTTTCACGTTCAGGTTACCGGGGTAGCCTTCTTCCATGTCTTTAGAGAGATACGTCAGTTCCAGGGTTTTGTCGTCTACCTGGCGGGCATCCCATACCATGCGCGAGTAGCCTGTGTCGCCGCCGTGCAGGTGGTTCTGATCATTGTTGGTAGCCAGTTTGTACTCCTTGCCATCTAGGGTAAACCTGCCTTTGGCAATGCGGTTGCCGTAGCGCCCGATGGTGGCCCCGAAGAAGGTGTCAGCCCCTTCGGTAAACGAGTTCACATCGCCAAAGCCAACCACCACATCGCGCATGTTGCCGTCTTTGTCGGGCACGAGCAGACTGATGAGGCGGCCGCCGTAGTTGCTGATGGCAGCCTGCACGTTGTTTTTGTTTTTGAGGATGTACAGGTCGGTTTCCTTGCCATCTATCGTATCCTGAAAGTCTGACCGGGCAGGCAGGGTGGCTTGCTGGCTGCTGGTGGTGGTTTCGGTGGCAGCTGTTTCTTCGGTGGAGGAAGTCTGGTTACAGGCTCCCAGTGTCAGCAAGCCGCCACAGAGCAGGGTCAGGGGTAGTCGGGTGTGGATTTTCATTTTTTAGTCTTATTTGTAGAGATGAAGATACGTGAAGGAAGCCTCTTGCTTCGCTAAATTCAAAATTAAAATTTAAAATCATGCATGATCAACGAAGGACATCCTTAGATGTTTGAACACATGAGGTGATGGCAAAAATTAAGTCAGGTAAATTCCTGCAGCAGCAAAACTACTACTTGTTAGCCAAAATACCACCTCATGAAGCTAATTATTCTAATGAAAAAGGCCCTCCGGAGCGGTGCGCCCCTTCTGGTGCGGCTACGGCTGCTAAACAAATTACCAACGGCCGGGGCAGCCGACGTGGTATCAGGCTGCCCCGGAAATCATGTTACTCGCTGGTTTGCACCACCGGCCAGCCGTCTTTGGTCCAGCTCAGTTTTTCGATGCGCAGCTTAGGGGCTCCGTTGGCTTCGGCATCGTAGCCATGGAAGATGAGGTAATCGGTACCATCAAAATTGTACACCGAGTTATGCCCCACGCCATGCCATTTCTCATCGCCTTGCAGCAGCAGGGTGCCGCCCGCCCTGTTCAGGGGCACGCCCTCTTTGTCTACATAAGGGCCCAGCAGTTTTTTAGACCGGCCCACAATCATTTTATAAGAGCTGTTCACGCCTTTGCAGCAGTAATCGATAGAGGCGAAGAGGTAGTAATATTTGCCTTTCTGGAAGATAAAAGGAGCCTCGATGGCATTACCGCCTGCATCTACCGGATTATTGTCGATGGCCGGAGGATTGGGAGCCGACGGATCTTTTTTACGGCTGGCAATGGTCAGCAGGTTGTCCGGGTTTTCGGCTATGCTTTTTCGGTCTTTGCTGAGTTTCACTATTTTAAGGCCATCCCAGAAAGAGCCGAAACTCATATAGGCTGTTCCTTTCTTGTCGGTGATAATATGTGGGTCTATGGCGTTCCAGTTGGTTTTGCCGGGGTAAGACTGAATAACCTTGCCCTGATCCGTCCATTTGTAGTTCGGGTCGTTGGGGTCCAGCGTAGGGTTGGTAACCAGGCCAATGGCCGAGGTGTTTTTGCCGAACGCCGACACTGAGTAATAGAGGTAATACTGCCCGTTGTAGAAACTAATGTCTGGTGCCCAGATATGGTTCTTAAAATCGGGGATGGTATCTACGACCCATTGCGGCGCTGTTTCGAACACGGGCTTTTCCATCGTCCAGTTCTTCATATCGCCCGACGACCAGTTGGAGATGCCGTGCCCGGTGCTGAACAGGTAGTAACGGTCGCCCTGTTTGGCCATAACGGGGTCGTGGGTTATAATATCCTGCCGCGTTTCTCCTACTTGCTGCCTACCTCCCTGCGCCTGCGCCTGCAGCGCCATACTCGCCAGCAAACACAG
Organism: Pontibacter beigongshangensis; assembly: GCF_014332515.1. Lineage (GTDB taxonomy): Bacteria > Bacteroidota > Bacteroidia > Cytophagales > Hymenobacteraceae > Pontibacter > Pontibacter beigongshangensis. The sequence continues at coordinate 269,439 of NZ_VFSD01000002.1, forward strand.
CAGCAACAGGCTTTTTAATTTCAACTTCATGGGTATGTTCCTTTCTTATATTTTAATTTACCGCAATTATTCTAATGATTTTGGCCCTCCAGAGCCTCTGGTGCTAAAAAGGACACAAGACATAAAACCTTCTTTAAGAGTTAAAAACTATGAATTCACGGTAAATCGTTCTTTAAAGTCTGCTCAGGTAATTCATCTCCAAATCGGAGAATTTTCACATCTCCAAATTAAAGAATCAAACGTTCAACAATTTAGCCATTTAACAATCAACAACCAGCAATCAACTATTAAAATACCATTACAAAGCCGCCGTTTGGCTTCAGGGTTACTTCCTGGGTTCTGCTGGCAGAAAGGTCTACGGTGTTGTTCTGGAACGAGGCTTTTTCTTTTCCGTCGGTAATATACTGGCCTTTTGTTTGGCTGATGAACGAGAGGTCGAGTTGTACTTTCTTCTCGGTGTTTTCTCCGTTTATGCCGGCCACGTACCAGCGGTCGCCTGCTTTACGCGCTATTACAGCCAACTTGCCCGGGAAACCGTCTACAAAACGGCTGTCGTCCCAAACGACAGGCACCTGCCGCATAAAGTCTTTTACATAGGGCGGCACTGTTTGCATGCCCTGCGGGGTGTCGGCGTAATGCTGTATGCCCGATAAAAACAGCACCGACAGCGCCAGCTCATGCCCTACTGTGGTTCTTCTGTTGATGTTCGGCACACCGCTCAGGTTCACCGGCGTAAAGTCCATCGGGTCGAAGGCGTTGCGGGTAAAGGGCAGCATGGTGTTGTGGGTGGCGGCCTCGTCGGCGTTGCGCTGCTCAAAGGTTATGAACTCCATTCCTTTAATAGACTCCATCGTCATCAGGTTCGGGTAAGTGCGCTGCCAGCCACGCGGCAGGGTGCAGCCATGGAAATTGACCAGCAGTTTGTGAGCAGCCGCATCATTCAGGATATCAATATAATACTGCATCACCGATTGCCCGTCGCCGCCAAAGAAATCGACTTTTACGCCTTTGATGCCCATTTGCTGCAGCCGTGCAAACTCCTGTTGGCGTACTTCGCGAGTCAGCATTTTGTCGCGGGGGGTGTAGGGGGCGGTGTTCCAGGGGCCGGCCGAGTTGTACCAGAGCACCAGGCCAACGTTTTTGGTTTTGGCATAGTCAGCAAGCTCTTTTATCTTCTCGTACCCTATCTTCCGGTCCCAGTCGGCATCAATGAGGCAGTAGCTCCAGTTCATGTCGGCGGCATAGTCTATAAAGCGCTTCTGCACGTTGTAAACCGTAGAGTCGTCTTTTAAAATCACCCAACTCCACGATGCCTTGCCTGGTTTAATAAACGACTGATCCATGGTAACGGCAGGCTTTGCCAAGTCGGTGCCTAGCGTAGACTCGGCAATGGTCTTCAGGCTTCCGACTGCCACGATGCGCCAAGGCGTAAACCAGGGCAGTGCAGATTCTGGGTTCAGGACTTCGCCGGGGTATTTCTCCTCCTCCTGCGGAAAATCGATGCTGTACTCCCCACCAGGCGATTCGGCGTGGAGCCTCGAACCGCAATAGTCACCATAAGAAGCTGACTCGGTAACCAGTAACCAGGTGCTGCCACTGCGGAACAGGGCCGGGAACACCCAACCTGCCTTTATAGGAGAGGGAGTGCCTACGGCAATGTCTTTCTGATAATGCTCCTCATACGATGGGTTGGTCTTCTCCCAACCGGTTTTGGCATCGGACATAGGCTGCAGCCATGCCTTCGCCCCTTCCGGCAGTTTAAAGGAAGTTATCTCCTTGCTGATCTTCTTTTTGTCTGTTGACTCGCCAGGAAAATAGTACCGGAAAGCCACTCCATCGTCAGATACCTGAAAGATGATGTCTACTTTCTGACCGGCCTCATTGCGAAGGTGAAAAGTTTGTTTGTTGGCTGTATACGTATTGTATCTTCGCTTGGCATTAAGCATCTCATAGCTATCGCGCACCTGCTCCACACCCGACACCGATTCCAGCACCAACCCTTGCGTAAAGTCAGCGTCCTCCATCTCCACACCTAGTTTAGAATCCTGCAGCACCACCGAATCGTTGCGGCTAATGCTGTAGAATGCCCGCTTATCGTCTGACAAGCGGAACTGCACGCTTATGCTTTTGTCAGGGCTTGCCAGTGGCGTAGCTGCATCGCCTGCACGCTCTCCGCCCTGCTCTGATTTAGTGGAAGAACAGGAACTGATTGCCGCTAGCAGCAGAGCCCAGAAAAGGGCAATAAGCTTATTTCTCAGGCGCAAGCTGTTTCTTTTCATATGCTGTATTTTTTGTCTGATCCTTGATGTAAGGATTAGCCTGATTTACTTGATTGTTCTGAAAGATAAACCCGCCAGTGGTAAGATGTTACTCCTAAAACTGGCGGGTTTGCTCCTGAGACCTTACTTAGTGCTTCGCCAAATTAAAAATCAGAAATTATTAGAATGAAAAAGGCCCTCCGGAGCTACGATGTTTTTACCCGGAACACGTTCACCGAATGCGGCTTCAGCGACATGCTCACTTTATTGCCTTTCACGTTTACTTGCTTCTGGGTCGGGCTAATGGCCTTTGGTTCCTCAAAAGAGTTCACCTGGTCCAGCTTCTGGCTGGTGAGTTCTGTATGGGTACCTTTGCCCTGCAGCCTTTTCACACCCTCTATGGTAAAATCGGCATTCTGGGCTTTGTCGCTGGTGTTCACCACTTTCAGGATGAGCTCATTTGTCTTTTTATCTATAGTGGCAGAGGCGTAGTAGCCATCCTGACCGGTTACGGCCTGGTTGCCAAGCAGCACGGGTACTACGTTGGTGCCGGCGTTGGTAGAGAACAGCTTCTGCACATAGTAGTTCGGTGTACCGTAGGCGCGGAGGTTATCTACCCAGATCATGTCCGGAGTCCATTGCCAACCTTCGGCATGCGCAAAAAGCGGGGCGTAAGAGGTCATGGTCACCACATCGGCGTTTCGCTCCAGACCAGTCATAAAGGCAGCTTCTGACAGGGCCATTTCCCAGCTGTTCTTGTTGTCGGGGCTGGCGATGGCTACGCTTTGCGCGGCATACTCACCGGCAAAAATCTTCGGCCCTTTGCGGTCGTAGCTGTCGTAGCGGGTGGCATTCTCTCTGAACCATTTGGCAGGACGGTAATAGTGCTCATCAATCACATCTACCCGCGCGTCGTTCATGCTGCGCAGTGTTTTATCGAGGTATTCAAACTCGGGGCCATCCGGGAAAGGACCCGTGGTAGAGATCAGCTGGATTTCAGGGTATTTTGCAGTAAGCGCTTTCTCGAAAACTTTGTAGCGTTCTATATACTGCTCGCCCCACTGCTCGTTTCCTATACCCAGATACTTCAGGTTAAACGGAGCCGGATGGCCCATATCGGTACGTAGCTTACCCCATTTGGTGGTGGCAGGGCCGTTGGCAAACTCGATCAGGTCCAGGGCATCCTGAATGTAAGGGTCCAGCTGGTCGAGGGGAACAACTTCGCCGGTGTTAAACTGGCAGGCCATGCCGCAGTTCAGGATCGGAACAGGCTCTGCGCCAATATCTTCTGAAAGCTGGAAGTACTCAAAGAAGCCCAAGCCGAAACTCTGGTAATAGTCTGGTGTGGGGCGGTGATTGAACTCGGTGTTCCAACGGTTCACGATCAGTTCACGCTCCTCCGGCTTGCCCACCGTTTTTTTCCATTGAAAGCGTTCATCCAGCGTACGGCCTTCCACGATACAACCACCCGGGAAACGCAGGAAGCCGGGCTTCATATCGGCCAGCAGCTGCACCATATCGGCACGCAGGCCACCGGGGCGGTTTTTCCAGGTATCCTTCGGGAAGAGTGAGATCATATCCAGATCGATGGCTCCTTTTCCTTTTGCCCACACGATCATCTGTGCTTTAGGCTCGGTGGCTGTAGCGGTAAAGCTCACGTTGTATTTCTTCCACTCGTTGCCGGATGGTGCCAGTGTGGCTGTTCCGATTTTTTCACCTTTGGCATTTACGAGCTCTATGTTCAGAGCCACCTTGCTGCCTTCGTGCTGGCGTGCCATCACCGAGAAATCGTACTGGTTGCCCTGCTTGATGCCCATGCCCCGGAAGCCTTCGTTGATCAGGCCGTAATCGCCCTGATCTGACTTAACCTGCAGGCGCAGGAAGCGTGGATTGGCCGGGTTTACCTCGCTGCGGTTGTGCACCAGCAAGGTACCTTCACCACCACCTCTTTTCTGCTCTTTCCAACCCATCATGGGGTTATAGAACTCAAAAGAGCGGTTTTTTACCAGCTCCGCGTAGATACCGCCATCCGCTCCAAGGTTTATATCCTCAAAGAACAGGCCCCACATGGTAGGTGCCACAGTGGCCTTTGGCTGATTGGCTTTTACGACAAAAGACTGCGCTTTCTGAGCCGAGACATTAACCGACATCGTTAATCCCAGCGCTAAGGCAGCAAAAGATGCGAACTTACTTGCCATGGTTGTGTGTGAAATAGATGTGTAAAATTTTAGATATGCCTGCTGCTGTCACAAACTCCTGACTCCGCACAGGCTTAGGACAATTATTCTAATCAAAACAGCCCTCCCAGCGATTTTTCTGCTGTTGCTACTGCTACTAAATCCGTATTAATCCGGTTTCAGGAAGCAGAGAACAAGCCTGTTTACTGTTTCTTTTTTAACCAGATGGCGGTTCCGTCTCCGTTCAGGCCGGTCATGACAATGGTTGAGGCTACTTTATTCTCCCAATCCCGGCCACGCGACACGTGCAGTTTGTCTGTAAACTGGCCGCCGTTCCACTTCAGCTCCAGCCAGGGCGCATTGTATACCCAGGTATTATTGCCTCCTTCGTTTATAGTGCCATTGGCATTCAGCTTAGTGGCAAAGGCCTCTGAGAAGCCCGGGTTTGTCTGCTCGTTGCCGTAGCCTGGCACCACGGGCTGCGTGAGTACAATCTGCTCATACTCTCCGGCCAGGTCGGCAGGTGTAATGGCGGGCGTTTGCGGCACAGCGGCATAACGCTGCGGCGACACTACGGGCCAGCCGCTCTCTGTCCATACAATTTCGCGCACATGCATCACCATATAGAACCGCTCGTTACCCGGTCCGCCCGGCCTGCCCTGGTGGGCAATGTAGTACTTGCCATTGTCTTTAAAAACAGCAGGGTGAGACACTCCTTGCCAGCCTCCGTGCCCCATAAACTTGTATGGCGACAGGATCATGGGTCCGTTATCGGCCTGGTTATCCACATTCACGCCATTCCAATCCACAAACGGGCCATCGGGGTTTGGCGACCGGTATACCCGCACGTTATATTTGGTTTCGAGCCAGTCGTAAGACACAAACAGGTAATATAGCTGCTGCTGCTCGTTGTAGATAATCTCCGGGCCTTCGAGGTTGCCGTTGTACATGCCGCCCGTCATGCCTCTGCGCACAATGCGCTTGCCTCTGTCGCCGGGAGTTTTGGCCAGGCCGGTGGCAGGGTCGAGCTGCACCACAAAAAGGCCATCCCAGGCAGAGCCGTAATGCATCCAGTGCTCTCCGGAGGGCGTTACCACCACCGAAGGGTCTATGGCATTGGTGCCGGGGCCGTTTGTTTCTGATGTCACGGCCAGGCCTTTTTCTAGCCAGGGTCCTTCAGGGGAGTTGGAAGTCAGCAGGCCGATGGCGCTTACCCGAAAACCTGTGGAGGCAAGCGAGTAGTAGAGTCTGTACTCTGCCCCCACCTTTAGGATGTAAGGTGCCCAGATGGACTGGTTTGGCGAAGCTTTTTTGCCGGTGATATAGTTTACCGCCTGCTGCGGCAGCCCGCTAAGCGCCCAGCCTCTGAATTCCCACTCCACCAGATCCTTAGACCGCCTGACCTGGATGCCGGGTTTCACGGCGGTTCCAAAAGCGGCATCGGTACTATAGGAGTAATAGTACTCTCCTGTTTTTAATACCGACGGGTCGTGTGTATTGTAAGGCCCCCACCTGCCAGAGAAATCAATAGGGGCCAGGTTGGGATAGGTGTCGTTGATGTTATTGATATCAAACGGCTGCTGCGGCTGGGTGTACGTAGCATCGGCAATAGGATCTTTGTCTTTTGAACAGGACACGACAATCAGTAACAACATACATCCTGCTGCCTTTGCTGCTCCGGTCAGGAACTTCTTCATGCTTGTTTGGTTTAAATTGCCATCTGCTTCTAGGGAATACACTTCTACTCCTGCCCCCTCTGTCATGCTTAACCTGGTGCTACCCTGCCGACATCTATTTCAGGAGTCGCTCATATGTAAAGTCTCGCTTCATATATAAGTGTAAATTCAACATTTATAAAAAATGTTTTTAAAAGTATTTAATTACTAAATCAATAGCAAGTATCCCGGCCTAAAAAAACTAATGCTTATTCGTTTATTTTCAAGAGTATTTCGTCCGCTTTAGCCACCCGCATATTTTACTTGTAGTTTTGACAACTTTATAAGGTTTACGAATTCTGCATAAAAAACTCTGAACCTATTTCAGATAAATACCGGATTTCCGACAGAAGTCTGCGAGGCGGGTTCCTTGTCAAATTATACATCAGAAACTTGAAATTATTAGACTGGCCTGCTCTAAGTGCTAATGGTTTAGGCAGGCCAGTTTAGCTCAGGAGAAAAAGGCTGGAGGAGCGCGGCAAGGAAAGCTCTTCGGTCTTAAATTGGCATCCTTTTGCTAAGCCGTTCAGTTAAAGCCTACCAATCGCTTCCAGGTGCCTTTGTAGAAGTTGTATTTGAGGGTGCTGGGCAGCGCCTTCCAGAAATATTTGTTTACCTCCACGGCAAAGCTTGGCTGCATGTAGCAGTTAATCGTGCAGCCTTCGCAGGCAGGCAAGCGGCCTTCCTGCCGCTTTAGCTCGTTTACCGGTTCGGAGCGGTAGAGGTCATACAAGTTGCCATGTATCGGGAAACTTTTAGCGCCGAGGTGGTAACAGGGCAGCACGAGCTCGTTTTCCGGTGAGATCACCAGTGTGGTGGAGGCAGCCTTGCAAACAGGTTTATCGATGTGGTTGCCGCCATCACGCCGTAGCTCTACAAAGCCATCGTTCAGGTACACGCCTTTGCGCCTGCCGAAGGCCGAGAGATAATCCAGTTCTGCCTCTGTAAGTTGCTCTCCTGCCGCCACGCCATTGTACTCAAAAGCAGGGTTCAGGATCAGCATGAGCTTGTTGGGCTGCGTTACCTGCTGGTACACCTCCTCCAACTGGGCCAGGTTATGCTTAAACACCGTAAAAATAATATCGGGTCGTTCCCCCAGTTGCTTTGCCACCTGTATAGACTCCATTACGAAGTCGAAGCAGGCTACACCACGGCCATTGTCGTGTTCGGTTTTAGAAGACGAGTCGAGCGAAAAATGGAGCATATCTACCAGGCCTTTTAGCCGCTCCGCCAGTTTGGGGTAGAGCAGGCCGTTGGTGGTGAGGGTGGTGATAAAGCCCATCTCGTGCGCCATCCGCAAAAAAACGTCTATCTCGCGGTGCAGCAATGGCTCACCTCCGGTAAAGTCAATCACCTCCACACCCAGCCGCTTCAGGTCCTGCAGGTTTTTTCTTACATCCTCGGCCTTTATATAGGGCGAGGGCTTTTCCCAGATATCACAAAACGAGCACCTGGCGTTACAGCGGTAGGTAACGTAATAGTTGCAAAGCACAGGTTTTGAGGTAAGGCGCATAGGCTTCAAAAGTAGCTAAAATCTGCGAAGATTGTACTGTTCCCGCCTTTGCGCCCAGCAGCAAAGGCCACCCTGGCAGCCACTGGAACCTCGCCGGAGCCAGCACAAAAAAACAGCAGGTACGTACAAGATTCTATTTTCGGCACGTTATGCTCAGCATAAGGTTATTTTAAGACTAATAGAATTCACTATGAAAAAGATATTATTGACGGTATTATCCATGCTGGCATTGCATATTTCGGCAGATGCCCAGGCGCAGTCTTCGCCGCTTACGCTAGGCATTAAAGGCGGCGTAAGCTCCACTAAGGTCATGTTTAGCGATGTGGTGAGCAACTCGGAGTACAGAAACCCTGAAAATATAACAGGCTACCATGCCGGCGCATTTGCCAGATTGCAGATTATGGGCTTTTTTCTGCAGCCCGAGGCAGTGCTCGCTTCTTCAGGCGGCAAAATACAGGTACTCGACAACCAGTTGAGCACCCCTACCGGCAGCTCGCAGGAGTTTAAGTTTACCCGCCTGGATGTGCCCATTCTAGTGGGCTTCAACCTGTTGAACTTCCTCAGGGTGCAGGCTGGCCCGGTAGCCTCTATTATGATGAGCGCCAAACAGGAAGGCAAGACCCTCGACAACTACATGAGCGAATCTGACTGGGGCGTGCAGGGGGGTGTGGGTGTCGATATTGGCAGTCTCACCTTTGACGCCCGGTACGAAACCATCAAAAGGAAATACACTGAAACGGGCAATAACTTTAACATGCGAAACCAGCAATTTATTTTTAGTGTCGGGTACAAATTTTTGAGATAGCCGGAGAATTTAGGTACCTAAAGCAGCAGTGGCTGCCCCAGCAATTGGGGCAGCCACTGCTGCTTTAGGTGGTTTCAATTATTCTAACCCAAGTTGTGCGGTAGTAGCCCTAAATAATGTGGTGCGGCGGGTAACTACGAGTCAGATACAGTTGCCAGGTGCACCGAATGACGATTTTTTGTTGGGGGTAGGGGCCCTCTACAAAGAGCGTTCAGCGAGTGGGGGAAGGGGCCCCCGACAAGCAAAATCATCTTGATTTTTTTGGTTCTTTTTTTATCAAGACAAAAAGAACAAAGACACGGGCCATGAAACAAGCTGCTTTTGCCATCAAGTCTTAACAAGTGGCTATGCTAACTTAGCCCCAAGCCTGTGGCCATTGCCTTAGGCTTTCGCCCACAAGATCCTTTCAGGAGGACAAAGGGACAATGTCAGAGAGGCTCTCTACCGCACAACTTGGGTTATTCTAATGCTTTTGGCCCTCCGGAGGTTTTTTTAAGACACAGGACTTTTAAGCCTGAATCAGGATTATCAGGATTAGAGGATCAGTAGGATACCGTCATCAGGCCCCCAACCACACTGGGCGTTTTTCCGGCTACGTCCAGCAAAGGCACCTCCAACCAGCTAGAAATTTATTTTAACCATTCAACAACAAACAATCAGCAAGTAGCCACCGGCAATTATGCTAACGAAAAAGTCCCTCCAGAGGCATTTTTACCTACTGCTGCAGCTGGCAAATCAAAATGTCTTATATCTTTTACGGCATATACATCTCTGCGCCAGGCCCTACCGGCAGCCCGAGTAGTATCCAGACAATCAGCAGAAGGGTCCAGCCGATAAAGAACACCACCGAGTAGGGCAGCATGGTAGAGATAACCGTGCCGATACCTGCCTTTTTGTCGTAGCGCTGGATAAAGGCTACAATCAGGGCAAAGTACGACATCATGGGCGAGATGATGTTGGTTACGCTATCGCCGATGCGGTAGGCTACCTGCGTAAATTCAGGAGTGTAGCCCAGCAGCATAAACATCGGGATAAACACAGGAGCCATGATGGCCCACTTGGCAGAGGCGCTACCCATAACCAGGTTTATGGTGGCAGCCACCAGGATGAACATGATCATGAGCGGAATATCACTCAGTCCCATTGTTTTGAGCACATCGGCTCCGTTGATAGCCAGGATCAGGCCGAGGTTTGTCCAGTTGAAATAGGCCACGAACTGGGCGGCAAAGAACACCAGTACAATATAAGAGCCCAGTGTCTCCATCGATTTGGACATGCCACGCATCACGTCGCTGTCGTTGCGGATGGTTTTGGCGCCGATGCCGTAGGCGATACCCACAATGGCCGAAATCAGGAAAATAAACGCCACGATGCCCGACATAAACGGAGAATGCAGGATCTCGCCTGTTTCCGGGTCGCGCAGGTAGCCGTTTTCTGGCAGGAGCCCACCAAGAATAAAGGCCGTGAGCAAGGCAAAGGCAATAGTGGCGTACAGCAGCCCCCGTTTTTCCTGGGCATTAAGCCGCTCTATCCGCTCCGGCTTCTCCTCGCCGGTATATTCCCCGAGCCTTGGTATCACCACTTTTTCAGTAACCCAGGTTCCCAGCCCGGCAATAATAAAAGTGGAAACGAACATAAAGTAATAATTGGCCGCCGGGTTTACCACATACTCCGGATCTATGATTCTGGCAGCCTCCGTAGAGAGCCCGGCCAGCAGCGGATCTACGGTACCAAGCAGCAGGTTAGCGCTGTACCCGCCCGACACACCTGCAAAAGCAGCTGCCAGACCCGCTAACGGGTGCCGCCCTGCCGCCAGGAAAATAACAGCTGCCAGCGGCACCAGCAGTACATACCCTACCTCACTGGCTGTGTTAGACATTACGCCGGCAAACACGATCACAAACGTGAGCAGCCGCTTAGGCGACGACAGCACCACCAGCCGCAGCACCGCCCCGATAAAACCGGTTCCCTCGGCAATACCGATACCCAGCAACGATACCAGCACCGTACCCAGCGGGGCAAAGGCCGTGAAGTTCGTGACCATGCGCGTCAGGATCATGTGGAGCCCATCGCGGGAGAGCAGGTTTACAGGGGTTATGGTTTCGCCGGTGCCGGGGTGCACCACCGCCAGGTCGAACAGGCTTGCTACCCACGAGAGCAGCACGACCAGCAGGGCAAAGCCCGCAAACAGCGTGGCCGGGTGGGGCAGCGCATTCCCGATACGCTCTATCACCGATAAAAACTTATCGACCCACGACTTCTTTTTCTTTAATTCAGGCATATTTTCTTTCCGGACACAAGTGGCAAGACGCTGGCCCCAGCCTATGCTGTAAGCCCTGTTTCCCCCCTTAAAAGCTGGGATGGTGTCGAATTTGCTCAAAAAAATGCTGTTCAGCAAATTTTGTTCAAAAAGCCATACCTTCGCTATCCGTAAAAAAGCCATGCACATGATACCACCCCTTCGCCCGGGCGATAAAATTGCCATTGTGGCCACCGCCCGCAAAATAAGTCTGCCAGAGATAGATGCTGCTATTCAGACGTTTAGGAGCTGGGGCCTGGAGGTGGTGATCGGGCAAACCATCGGGGCCAGTTACCACCAGTTTGCCGGAGACGATGCCCTGCGGCTGCAGGACCTGCAGCAGATGCTCGACGACCCGGCTGTAAAAGCGATTATATGCGCCCGTGGAGGCTACGGCACGACCCGCATCATCGATCAGGTGGACTTTTCGCAGTTTCAGGAGCGGCCGAAGTGGCTGGTGGGTTTCAGCGATGTTACCACCTTACACAGCCACCTCCACACGCTGGGCATAGAATCGGTGCATGCGGTAATGCCTGTTCTTTTTTCGAAAGAAGGCTCAGAGGCAGCAATTGAGAGTCTGCGGCAGGTGCTGTTCGGTGAACCTATTGCCTACACAGCCGCACCACACGCCTTTAACCGCACCGGCACCGCGCAGGGGCAGCTGGTGGGTGGCAACCTCTCGATGCTGCACAACCTCACCGGCACCCGCTCCGACATCGACACCCGGGGCAAGATCCTCTTCCTCGAAGACCTGGATGAGTACCTCTACCACCTCGACCGCATGCTGGTGCACCTCGACCGCACTGGCAAGCTGAGTCGGCTGGCAGGTCTGGTGGTAGGCCACATGAGCGACATGCACGACAACGCCATACCGTTTGGCAAAGATGCCTACGAAATCATTCTGGAGCACACCGGCAAATACAATTACCCTATCTGCTTTGGTTTCCCGGTAGGGCACGAGCCTGATAACCTGGCCCTGGTGTGCGGACGAAAAGCCCAGCTGCAGGTGCAGCCGGATGGCGTGAGTTTGGCGTATGTTCATCACATCTGATAATAGCTAAATTGGTGCAGGGGCAGCAGGGGCAGCAGAAGCTCAGGAGGGGCATTTTCATTTGAATAATTTGGTTGCTGATTGTTTGTTGTTGATTGTTAAATAGTTGATATGGAGGCCTGAAAACGCATTACCATAATAGGCTTTAAGAATCATCAACTTATCCCTTTTGAAAAGTCCTGTGTTCTGTTTCCGGAGGTTCCAACAATTCAAATTAAGGAAATTCAAGCTGCTGTCTATAACAAACACGTGTTCAGACAAGGTTTTGCTGCGGCTTTTCCCTTACAACTATTCCTATCCTGTTTCGGTATAATGCCGGGAGGCTGCCAGCCGTTGTACCCGGAGGTGCAGCCTGAAACCAGCCGGACCCACTCAATTAATTATACAGTTATTTCCATTAAATGCCTTTTACTTTTTCGCACCCGGCCATTGTTTTACCCGTGCACGCTGTTTTCAGGCGGTGGACTTCTTTAACGGGATTGGTGGCTGGCAGCCTGGCACCAGACTTTGAGAAGTTTATGAAGATGGCAGCAGACGATCATTTCAGCCACACCTGGCGCAGCATTTTTTATTTCAACCTGCCCGTAGGGCTGCTGCTCGCCTTTGTGTTTCATGTGCTTGTGCGCGATGCCCTGATCGACAACCTGCCCGGCTTTCTGCGCAGGCGCCTGTACAGCTTTAAGCAGTTTGACTGGATCAGTTATTTTAAGCGGAACTACGGTATGGTGGTGATTTCTGTTCTGCTGGGCGCCGCCTCCCATATTTTCTGGGACAGCTTCACTCACAAAGAGGGGCGCGCCGTGGGCTGGTTTCCGGTTCTGCTGCATAGCTTTGTTCATTCCGGCTACCGTTACTCCTATTTCTTCATCCTGCAGCTCCTGAGCTCGCTAGTTGGTGCGGTTGTTATTTTTTATGCCATTCTTAAACTGCCGCCAGCTCCTGCTGCACCAGCCCAAGGGTGGCGTAGGCTCCTTTATTGGCTTACCGTTTTTGCTGTAACCACACTTGCCGTGCTGCTGAAGGTATGGCTCGGAGAGCATATTAACTGGGACCTGATTTTTATTTACATCTCTGCCTTTTTGGTAGGCCTGATAGGAGCGCCCCTTATTCTGAAAAATCTGCAGTCCTGAGGCATAGAGCAGCAGGAGCAGCAACTAAAACGCCAGGCTCCGGAGGGCTATTTTGATTCGAATAATTTACCCGTTAATTACTGAATGGCCTAATTGTTAAATGGTTGATTCCTCAATTCGGAGATGAGTAGATCTGGAAAGTAATCTCCACGGCTTTGACAGAACATTCAACTTCGCAATCGTCAATTTGCCTTCCAACACAATCAATAGTTAACCGAAAATGTGTTGCGATGACTTTTCACATGCCCTCCTGGTCTATTCCTTTTGCCCGCACATCCTGATAATAGTTGCAGATGGACTGCAGTACACACTGCTCACATTTGGGAGAGTACCAGGTGCAGATGCGCTGCCCGTGCCAGAACAGGTGCTTATGAAAGTTGAAGAGTTCTACGGCATCTTTCGGCAGCATGTCGAGCAGCAGCTTGTGGGCTTTGTCGGCTGTTACCTTGGCTCCTATCAGCCCTACCCGCTGGCTCACCCGGAACACATGCGTATCTACGGGTAACACCGGCTTTTTAAAGTTGAACAGCAACAGCAGCGTAGCGGTTTTCAGCCCCACCCCCGGCAGGCGCGTGAGCCAGGCCATGGCCTCCTCCACCGGCATATCCTGCAGAAAATCGATGTTTATCTCGCCCCGCTCCTCTTTTATCATGCGCAGGGTTTGCTGTATCTGGGGTGCCTTCTGCCCTGGGTAGCGGGTAGTGACCACTGCATCAGCCAGTTCCTCCACCGGGGCGTTCATCACTCCCTCCCAGTCGCCGAAACGTTCCAGTATGGTATTGTAGGCTTTCACCTCGTCGGCGTGGGTAGTGCGGTGCGAGAGCATGGTCGAGATAAGCTCCTGCATAGGCGAACGCCGGCTTCGGAGCTCCAGCACCTGGTAGGTTTGGTTCAGCAGCTCGTGTGTCTGCAGGGTTTTCTGCTGCACCGGCAACGTATGCGCATCCATAAGCCATGTATATTTTCTTCAGTTTACGCAGCAGTACAATTGCAGTTTACCGCTATTCACCTCCAGGTTATCGCTATCACCAAAAAAATATCGTACACCTGATAGAACATCACAAAAACTGCGGCTGATCCAAAATCATTAGTAACAAATATCGCTATACAGGGTATAAATACGGATTATACAACATCAGAGGCCTTATAATATAACCACATATGCAGATAAAATTTTTAGGCACCGGCGGTGCTTTTGATGTTGATTACCTCAACTCTGCCGCCCTTGTTGAGTTCAGGGACAAGACCATTCTGTTGGACTGCGGCTATACCGTTTACCCCACGCTGGTCAAAAAAAACCTGATAAACAAAGTAAACTACATCCTGCTCACGCATCTTCACAACGACCACTGCGGCAGCCTTGCCAGCCTGCTGCTGCACAAGAGCATTATTGAGAAAACGGAGCGCCCCATAATTCTTTATACCTCCGAGCAGTTCCGGATGCAGATTTACGACTTCCTGGAGATACAGCTAAAAGATCCGGGTAAATACGCAGAGTTTGTTCCGATGGAGCAGATCGAAGGCATTCGGTGTGTAGACACCATTAACCAGCACGCCGAAAATTTTCAGACCTACGCTTACATTTTTGAAGATGATTACCGGATCGTGTATTCCGGTGACCTGGGCAAACCCGAGAGCCTGTTCGAAAAACTGGAGAAAATGCCGCATATGCCTACCTGCATTTTTCATGACATTACCTTCGACGCAGAGAACACGGGGCATACCTACTACAAAAAGCTGCTGCCCTACCTTAACGGCTACGACATGTTCGGCTACCATTGCGACCCTACCAAAAGCCCGTCTGACTGCCCTATCCGACTCGTGTTCTACCAGAAGGAGCTCATGGCCTGAGCCAGGGTGTCAGCCATACGCACTTCGTGCTTCTCCAATTATATTTTCAGAAAGGTCTCGAACCTGTAAAGCTGCCAAAAGGCACATCTGTCATCATTTATAATTTTGAATCTTTAATCTGGCCAGGCACCATAGCCCTCCGGCTAAGAATGGGAAAGGCCCTCAGACGCTTATTTGATGCCTGTACAAATTGAGCAGCAACTGTGCTTGTTAAAGAAAAACACCCAACAAGGGCCAGCGGTGCAGCTTTATTGGAAAAACAGGTTGAAGACGTCTTGCTTAGCCTGGTGGCTATGGGCCAGGCTAAGCAAGACGGAGGCAAAATGCTTTACCGATGCCGCTGCCTATATTCCTTATTTATTATGCATCTATTTTCCTGAAACGAGGGTATGAAGGAGCCGGGGAACTTTACCTGCATTTCCCGCAACTGATTATGCTATCAGCTATACCCGACGAGATGACACCATTTGCCCGGAAGCCGCTCCATATTTGCTATGCCATGGTGTTCGGGTTGTTCTGGGTTTATACCGGCCTTACCACACCTGACCTTACCAACTGGCTGCTCGAGAACACGCTCACGCTCTCGCTTATCATCTGTTTGGTAGCCTTTTATAACATTCTCCGTTTTTCGGATATTGCCTATACCCTGGTTTTCCTGTTTCTGCTGCTGCACGTGTACGGCAGCCAGTACCAATACGCCGAGAACCCTTTTGGGGAATGGCTGAAAGAAACTCTACACCTGAAGCGCAACCACTACGACCGGCTTGTGCACTTTGGCTTTGGCCTGCTGCTGGCATACCCCATGCACGAGGTGTTTGCCTACGGCTTGCGGGTGAAACGCCCTTACAGTTACCTGCTGCCTGTCGAGATCACACTGTCGTTAAGCGCGCTGTATGAGCTGGTGGAGTGGCTGGTGGCAGAGATAGTATTCAAAGAAGATGAACAGGCCATGGCCTACCTGGGTACGCAGGGCGACATCTGGGATGCTCAGAAAGACATGGCCCTTGCCCTGGTGGGTGCCCTTATTGCCATGGCGCTGGCTTACCTGCTCCGGAAACGCAGCAGCAGAACCTCCTGAGGGGCATTTTCATTAGAATAATTTGGCGGATGGGCTCACGTGCTGGTGTGCTACTCATTCAATTTAAATATTATGAAATGTGAAGATAGAGCAGTCATCGACCTGCAAAGCCTTTCCACTGGTCTGCTTCTTGTTTCCCATTAAGGCTTCTCTTTTTCTGCTGTGATTTTGCCATTGTCATCTTCCAGACTGACCTTACCCTTGGGGGTTTCTACCTTCAGCTTGTCGCCGTCCATTTCGATTTTCACGAAATCATCCTCATAGCTCACCGCTTCAAACTGGCTGTAGTAGGTCTCGCGGCTTTTCATGTGCTTAGCAAAATCATCCAGGCTCATGGTGCGGGCAAGTTGAGCATCGGCCTGTAAGGCCTCCTGCACGGTGGCTGGCTGCCGCTCCTCCACCCTGGCTTCTACAGGCTCAGAGGCCGTCACTACCCCAGGCTCTTCCTGCTCATTGGCGGGAAGGGACTCACAGGCGCTAAGCAGGAAAATCGTTAGTAAACCAGAAAAAATGATGTGTAAATGGTGTTTCATATTCATTTTGTCAAATAAGTTATATCCCGCTTCCGTGCCGATGTGGTGATTGTTGGAAGAGGCTTAAAAAAACCAGCCAGGCTGACAGCCCGGCTGGTTTTTTTAACTTGCATTGATGTTGTAAGGCTTACAGGTCGCCTCTTTCTGCGGCTTTCTTCATTTTCTCGTTGGCAAAGATGGCAATCTCTACCCGCCGGTTTTGCTGGCGCCCGGCCTCTGTGTTGTTGTCGCCTACCGGCTGATCGAAGGCATAGCCCTTGGAGGTCATCCGGCTACGCGAAACACCCTGGTTAGAGAGGTAGCTCGCCACAGACTCAGCCCGCTGCTCCGACAGGCGCTGGTTCAGGTCGCGGCCGCCGGTATTGTCGGTGTGCCCTTCAATCAGGATGTCGGTGTCTTCGTACTTCTTCAGGGTCTGGGCCAGCTGCGTAATTTCTGACTGTGCATTTGGCTGCAACTGAGCGGAGTTGGTGTTAAAGAGAATACCTGAGTCAAAGGTAATCTTAATACCTTCGCCCACACGCTCCACTTCTGCATTTTCGAGGTCGCGCTGCAGTTCTTCTGCCTGCTTATCCATATGGCGGCCTATAAGAGCGCCTGTTGTACCACCTACAGCTGCACCAATTATGGCACCAGCAGCGGTGTTGCCTGCCCTGTTCCCGATTACGCCGCCAATTACACCGCCGGCACCGGCACCTATGGCACCACCTTTGGCTGTTCTGCTGGCGTTACAAGACGAAAACAACATGCCGATTACGGCAAAAAGGGTAACATAAATCTTAAAATTTCTCATGGTTTTATCTGTTCTGGTTTTAGGTAGAATAAAGAATCTGAGCTTAATACTCTGTTGGCTGTAAAATGTTGGGATCCTCCATTCTGGTTTAATTCGGTACTTTTCAAATGTTATGAACCAACGCAACTGGGCACCTTAATCCATAATATATTATATTTTGTAATCAGTATACTATTAACGACCACAGCCCTGAACAGGTTGTAAGAACCCCGGCCCGGTAGCTCTAAAACATAAGGGCCTGCCAGTAATTACTGGCAGGCCCTTATGTTTTAGAGCTAAAAAGCCTTGCGATTATTTAATCTCGCCTTTTTCAGCAGCGTTTTTCAACTCCTCGTTTGCCACAATAATAATTTCTACGCGGCGGTTCTGCTGACGTCCTTCGGCGGTAGAGTTATCCGCTATTGGCTGGTCGAAGGCATATCCTTTGGCCTGCAAACGCGAACCATCTACACCAGTGGTGCGGGCGTAGTTTAAAACAGCCTGCGCACGACGCTCCGAAAGGCCCTGGTTCAGCTCACGCGATCCGGTATTGTCAGTGTGGCCTTCAATGATAACGTTAGTGCCTGGGTAGCTCTGCAGTGTCTGCGCCAGCTTGTCGATGTCTTTTTTGGCACTGGCACTCAATTCGGCAGAGTTCACCGCGAAGAGGATACCAGAGTCGAAATTAACACGGATAGCTTCGCCTACACGCTCGATTTTGGCATTTTCCATGCTTTTTTCGAGTTCTTCAGCCTGCTTGTCCATTCTTCGGCCTATTACGGCACCGGTAGCACCACCCACCGCAGCACCAATAATAGCGCCGGCAGCCGTGTTGCCCATTCTGTTACCGATTACGCCGCCTATTACAGCGCCGCCACCGGCTCCTATTATGCCACCTTTGGTGGTTTTATTCATGCCTTGCTTCTCAGCGTCGGTTTCGTTGGGAGTTCCTGTGGTGGTGGAGGTAGAAGTACCTGCACCTGTGCTACCGCTGCTCACCGGCCGTGAAGACTGACAAGATGCGAACAGCATAGAAGCTGCCAGGAATGAGGCTAAAGATAGTTTTAGAGTTTTCATGTTTTAAAAAGTTTGTAAGAACTTCAATTTTAAATTAGTTGGTCAGTATAGTTTTAGGTGTATAGTAAACTCGTTAAATCTGCGTCTGCAATACTGATGCCAATCTGTATGCCAGCTGCCAGATGTACAGCCAGCTACGGCATAATACTATTTACCGGGGCAAAAAGTTGGCTTTCACTACAACTCCTCCTGCCGGAGGCATATTGCAACCACCCCAAAAAAGGCTGTCAGGGGTTGCCGCCAGACTATTGCCATTGCTCTGGGCAACGCAAATCCGGGCTGCCTGCCCAGAACCGAAAAGTACAGGTTTATGGTGCAGCAGACGTGTTTTTTCAGGCTTTGGCGGCCTTTCTTTGTTTAGCAACAGGGGCTACTCTGGCCGCTACAGGCTTAAGCATGGCCAGCAGATCGCTCAGCTTCTGCTTTAGCTGCTTCCTGTCTACAATAAAATCCAGAAAGCCGTGGTCCAGCACAAATTCGGCACTCTGAAAATCCTTGGGGAGGTCTTTGCCAATAGTCTCTTTAATAACGCGTGGTCCGGCAAAGCCTATCAGGGCGCCGGGCTCGGCAATGTTAAAATCTCCCAACATGGCAAAAGAAGCTGTTACGCCTCCTGTGGTCGGGTCGGTCAGCAGGGAGATATAAGGTAGTTTTTCTTCGGAGAGCAGCGCCAGTTTGGCAGAGGTCTTGGCCATTTGCATCAACGAGTAGCCAGCCTCCATCATGCGGGCACCTCCGGATTTGGAGATCATCAGGAAGGGCAGGCGGTGCTCGCGGGCATAATCGATGGCGCGGGCAATCTTTTCGCCTACCACAGAGCCCATAGAGCCTCCAATATAGGCAAAATCCATGCAGGCAATTACCAGTCCTTCGCCGTTTATTTTGCCATGGGCAGTACGGACGGCATCTTTCAGGCCTATTTTCTTTTGCGTGGCCTTTGTTCTGTCCGGATAGGGTTTGGAATCAACAAAAGAAAGCGGGTCGGAAGAGGTCATGTTCTCGTCCAGTTCTACAAACTGGTTTTCATCGAACAAAATTTCAAAATATTCTTTAGAGCCTATTCGTTCATGAAAATTGCATTTCACACAGACATTGAGGTTGCGCCGGTGCTCTGCCATGCTGGTTACTGTCTTACAGCAGGAACACTTGTACCATAATCCGTCTGGCGTCTCTTTTTTCTCTTCTGTAGGGGTAATAATTCCTTTTTCTACTCTTTTAAACCAAGGCATCATACGTTGACTGGGTGCTACCGCACCTTTAAGGATTTATGTGTATTATTTTGGCTACCAAGCTGAATTACAGGCTATCTAATCCGCGCTAACCTTTATGCGTTGCGCTTCTGAACAGGTTTTATAAAGGCCGGGCACAAAATTAGTTAATATTTGGCAGTTCTGCTAGGGCTTCTGGCATGTTTAAATTTTGTTTGTGGCAGCTGCTTTTTAAAACTTTGTGCTGGTGCCAATTGCTGCTGCCAGTTTCATCGGCGGGGTCCTAAACAGGCATCCTTCCTATAGCTGATAAACGAGGAGCGATGAAAACAGGAAGGAGCAACAGAAAACCCTGATCGCTCAGGCAATGGTAATTTCTTTTGCCTGGTACACATCCTGCACCGCATGCAGCAGCGCCACACCTTCCTTAAATTCGCGCTGGAAAGCTCTCCGTCCTAAAATCAGGCCCATGCCGCCAGCCCGCTTGTTTATGATAGCGGTGCGCACTGCCTCTTTCAGATCGGCTTCTCCTTCTGAGCCTCCTCCGGAGTTAATCAGGCCGGCACGCCCCATGTAGCAGTTCGCCACCTGATAGCGGGTCAGGTCTATCGGGTTATCGGTGGCCAGCTGGTCGTACATCCGCTTATCCGACTTTGAAAAGCCAATAGCGGTAAACCCTCCGTTTTTCTCAGGGAGCTTTTGTTTAATGATATCGGCATGAATCGTTACGCCCAGGTGGTTGGCCTGGCCGGTCAGGTCTGCGGCGGTATGGTAATCTACACCATCTTTCTTAAAGGCGCTGTTGCGGGTGTAGCACCAAAGGATCGTAGCCATCCCCAGCTCATGGGCCCGCTCAAACGCCTCCGACACCTCCATAAGCTGGCGGTTCGATTCTTCAGAACCGAAATACACGGTTGCTCCCACGGCAGCCGCCCCCAAGTTCCAGGCTTTATCAACGGACCCGAACATGACCTGGTCGTATTTGGTCGGGTAGGTCAGGAGCTCGTTGTGGTTCAGCTTTACAATAAATGGGATCTTGTGCGCATACTTTCTGGCCATAAACCCGAGCCCGCCAAAGGTGGTGGCCACCGCATTACAGCCGCCATCTATGGCAAGCCGCATAATATTTTCCGGGTCGAAGTAAATGGGGTTGGGCGCAAACGAGGCGCCGGCAGTATGCTCTATGCCCTGGTCTATGGGCAGTATGGACAGGTAGCCCGTACCCGCCAGCCGGCCATGGCTGTACAACGCCTGCAGGTTACGCAGCACCTGCGGGTTTCTGTCGGACTGCATGAAAATGCGGTCTACAAAATCGGGGCCGGGCAGGTGCAGCAAATCCCTGGAAAACGTTTTGCAGTCGTGCTGCAGAAGGTCCTCTGCCTCCGAACCAAGTAGGGAAATAAGGTTTTCGTAGTTCATGATGCTCACGTTAGGTTTATGCACAAACTCTTGCGCAACAGGCAACTCCGGTAAGGCAAAAGAGAAACAGCTCTCCAAGGCTCCCGCCACGCTGGCGCATCCTTTCTCATACTGGACCCGACTGGCAAAGGTTTTTACCGGCAGCTGCGCATATGCCTCATAGCCAACTACATCAAAACGTTCCGAGCGGCGCTGCGGTATCAAAATTATGAGAACTTCGTTATTGTAAGATGCAGGATAAACCAGATATTTTTCAGATTATGATCGCCAACACAATTCGCAATAGCCTCAAATGGCTGCTGCTGTTTGCAGTAAGCCTGGCACTTTTTGGATGTAGCCCCTCCACCCAGATAACAGGCAGTTGGAAGAGCCCGGAAGCCACCTCGAAAAATTACAGCAAGATAATAGTGGCCGCCCTTACAGACAGCCCGCCGGCAAGGCAGATCGTGGAGAACGAACTGCAGGCAGCGCTGCAGACCCAGGGAGTTACCGTTACCAAGAGCATAGATGAGTTCCCGCCGGCCATGATGCGCGACCGCAGCAACTCTACGGCCGATGGACTGCTGAAGCAAATAAGAGGAGACGAGCACGACGCCATACTCACGGTAGCCGTTGTGGACCAGGAGAC
Source organism: Pontibacter beigongshangensis (assembly GCF_014332515.1). Classification (GTDB taxonomy): domain Bacteria; phylum Bacteroidota; class Bacteroidia; order Cytophagales; family Hymenobacteraceae; genus Pontibacter; species Pontibacter beigongshangensis. The sequence continues at coordinate 290,953 of NZ_VFSD01000002.1, forward strand.
AGAGACCAGATATGTGCCAGGGCACCCCTACGCCCCTATGAGCCGTTTTGGGTGGTACGGCACTTTCAGGGGGTATTACTCGTATAGGCACCCAATGCTGTACTCCCCAGGTTACTACACCGAAGAAAAAGTGTACTTCCTGGAAACAAACCTCTACGATGCCGAAACAGAAAAACTGCTCTGGTCTGCCCAGTCAAGGACCTACAGCCCCTCTTCTCTGAACTCGTTTGCCGGCAAATTCGCAACGCTTATAGTAAACAGGATGCAAGCAGAAAACGTGCTTTGATTGATCTCTTAGATAACCTGAAAACAGAGCGCGCTTACCATAGGGTTGGTAAGCGCGCTCTGTTTCACGGAATTATTCTAATGAAAATGCCCTTCCGAAGGTTCTTTTAGATATTAGATACTAGATGCTAGATAATAGACTCTTTTAGAGTTATGAGCCAGTTGGTGTTTTCCGGATCATCTTCAAATTTCCCTATCAACCATTTAGCCATTCAACAATCAGCAATCGATAACCAGCAATTATTCTAATGAAAATGGCCTTCCGGGCTTGTGTAGCCGGAGTGGTTACTCGTTATATACCACATGGAGCACAGTTTGGCCTACGGCTTTCAGGGTATTTTTGCTGATGATGTCCATCTTGTCGGTGTGGCGGTGATGGTAGTGGCCGAAGAAGTCGTTTGAGTTGGCTACGTTGTACTCTATGATATCGATCATCGGAATTTTGGCCCAGGCATTTACATAAGAATGGTCGTCTACAATGGAGGGCGCGTTCTTATAGATAAAATAGTCGGAGTAGCCAATGCTGTTGGCAGCCTTCCATACTTTCCCCACCACGTTCTTGGCATATTGCATAGAGGTGCCTTCGCGGGCGAACTTGGCGTTGTCGGCCCCTACCATGTCGAGCAGGATGCCGTACTTGGCTCTGTAGTTGGGCACATGTTTGTTGCGGCTCCAGTACTGCGAGCCCAGGCACCAGGTATCGTCCTGGTACGGCAGGTCGCTGTCGTCGGGCTGGCCGTAATCTTCGCCATCGAACAAGATAATGTCTACCCCTACTGTCGGTTTCGACTCGGCTGAACCCAGGATGCGGGCTATTTCCAGGAGCACACCCACGCCGCTGCCGCCGTCGTTGGCGCCATCTATGGGCTTGTCCTTGTCGGTCTTATCCTTGTCGGCGAAGGGGCGGGTGTCCCAGTGGGCGGCCAGCAGCACACGGTTGGCAGCCTGTGGCTGAAACGAGGCGATGATGTTGCGCAGGTTCAGCATTTTCCCGTCAAAAGCCTTCATCTGGAAGCTCTGCACCTTCACCTCAGCTCCAAAGCTTTTGAGTGTACTGATCAGGTAATCGCCGGTTTTGTAATGCTCGGCGGTGTTGGGCACACGCGGCCCGAAGGCTACCTGCCGCTCTATGTAGTGGTAAGCGGAGTCGGCATTAAACGCGGGCGCTTCTACGGCTGGTTTGGTGTCTTCGGCTGCCTCGGCCTGACGTGCTTCTTGCCTGCTGCCGGAGTCGCAGCCCGAAATGGTGAGTAAGCTAAAGAGCAGGAGCGCCAGCCAGTTCATGTTATTCTTCATAAGCCCAGTCTATACCCGTTTTCAGGTCTTTAATAACGATGCCCTGCTTCTTGAGCTCTGCGCGGATGGCATCTACTTTATCGTACGCTTTTGTTTCTTTGGCCTCTTTATAAAAACTCAGCACCAGGTCGAGCATGTTTTCCAGGTCGGCGGTCGGTTCTTCCTGCAGGCCCAGCACCTCCTGCACCAGTTCCCGGTAGGTGTTCCAGACAGTGTCGTAAGTGCCGCGGGTAAGCGAGCCGATGGCCAGCTGCCCCAGGTAAAGGCTGTTAATTTTTTTGAGCAGGTTAAACAGCGCGGCAATGGTGCGTGCCGTGTTCAGGTCGTCGTTCAGGCCGCGGTAGCAATCCTGCGCCAGTTTGAGCAGCTCGTCGTTCAGTTTCTCGTCTGGCGTGACGGCCTCATCGGGGTATGGCAGCTTGTCGAGCACGCGCAGGCCGTTCATGAGCTTCATGTAGCCTTTGCGGGCCGCCTGCAGCGCCTCGTTGCTAAAGTCGAGGGTGCTGCGGTAGTGGGCCTGCAAAATAAAGAAGCGGATGGTCATGGGCGAGTACTTGTCGGTGAGCAGCTCGTGGTTGCCCTCAAACAGCTCGCGCAGGTTAATGAAGTTGCCCAGCGATTTGCCCATCTTCTGCCCGTTCACGGTAATCATGTTGTTGTGCACCCAGTAGCGGGCGGCATCGGAGTGATTGTGGCTGGCCTGGCTCTGGGCAATCTCGCACTCGTGGTGCGGGAACATCAGGTCGAGTCCGCCGCCGTGTATATCGAAGGTAGTGCCCAGGTACTTGCGGCTCATGGCGGAGCACTCCAGGTGCCAGCCCGGAAACCCGTCGCTCCACGGCGATGGCCAGCGCATAATGTGCGAGGGCGCCGCTTTTTTCCAGAGCGCAAAGTCGAGTGGTGAGCGTTTCTCGTCCTGGCCATCCAGTGTGCGGCTGTTGCTGAGCAGGTCTTCGATCACGCGGCCGGAGAGCTTGCCATAGTTATGCTCCTTGTGGTAAGCAGGCACATCGAAATAGACCGAGCCGTTCACGACATAGGCCAGGCCATTGTCCAGTATCTCCTGGATCATCTCTATCTGCTCAATAATATGCCCGGAGGCGCGCGGCTCTATGTCCGGCGACAATACGTTAAGCCGGTCCATGTCCTGGTGGTAGATGTTGGTATAATGCTGCACCACCTCCATCGGCTCCAGGTGCTCCAGCTTCGCCTTTTTCTGGATCTTATCCTCCCCCTCGTCAGCATCGTTTACTAAGTGGCCCACATCGGTGATGTTGCGCACATAACGCACCTTGTAATGGAGCTGCCTGAGGTAGCGGTACAGCGTGTCGAAGGTAACGGCGCTGCGGGCATGCCCCAGATGCGGCTCGCCATATACAGTTGGGCCGCACACATACATGCCTACAAAAGGGGCGTGCAGCGGCTCAAAAACTTCTTTTTTGCGCGTAAGGGTATTATATAGACTTAGTTTCTGTTGCATGGTTCGGCATAAGACCAGCACATCGGGAAAGGTGCCGCCGGCTGGTTTTTGTTTATGTTGAGCAGCTGAATGCGCTGTTCGGGCCCAAAATTATGAATTATGCGATCTAACTCCTAACGGTCACTTTAGATGTTATTGTCTGAACCCTGATTAAAAGGATGAAAGGATTTCCTTGGTTTCAGATTATTCTAATGGTTTTGCCCCTCCGGAGGCTTTTTAGTTGTTAGACACTAAGTACATTCAACTAATTCCTGGCGGATAAAGGGCCAGAGGACAGAGGCTAAATGCCTCCGGAGGGCCTTTTCCATTAGAATAATTACGATTCTGTCCGACAGATTATACTTGAATGTACTTAGATGCTAGATTGTAGAGTTATGAGTTGGCCGGTGTTTTCCGGTTCATCTCCAAATGGAAGCATTAGCACATCAACCCGTTAACACATTAAATAAATTATTCTAATCAAATCTGCCTTCCGAGGCCAAAAATAGCTGTCTGGCTTCTGGAGCTGATGGAAGAAATTTCAGTTCTCCGCCATCATGCTGCATCTCCAAATTCCCAAATCAACCGTTTAGCAATTAAGCCATTCAACAACTAACAACCAGCAATTAACAAGTCATCACCTCTCCAGCACATACTTGGCCGAAATCGGGAGGTGGTCGGAAAGGCCCATTTCGGGGTACGTGCGAAAATCGAAGGCGCGGAGGCCGGTGCTGTAAAACTGGTTGTCGATGCGCAGAAAAGGAATTGGGCCGTTGTAGGTGGCGCCCACGCCGGTTCCGGCCTCCTCAAAAGCGTTCGCCATTTCTTTCGAAAGCACCTGGTAGGTGTAACTGAACGGAATGTCGTTGAAGTCGCCGCACACGATGACCGGGTAAGGCGACTCACGAATATGCTCGAGCAGCAGTTCCACCTGGTGCCCACGGGCTATAAAGCCGCGCCGCAACCGCCTGGCCAGGTTTCGCCCCTCCCGCTTCATCAGGTCCTGGTTCCCGATAGCGGAGTAGGTGTTCTCGATGTCGCGCGCTTTAATGCTCATTGACTGCAAATGCGCCGAGTATACCCGCACCGTGTCGCCTTTCATGTTGAGGTCTGCAAAAATGGCCCGGTTGTGTTTCGACTCGCCAAACTCGATCACGCCTTTGTTAACGATGGGATACTTGGAGAAAATGACAATACCGATCTCGGCTTTGTTGCGGTCTTTGTAAGCCACCGAAAAATGCCTGAACTTGTCGTAGCGCTGCCCGATCCTGCTTACGGTGTTGTACACCGTGGAGCCTTTGGTATTATTGTAGAACTCCTGCAGGCAGTACACATCGGCCGGGTGCGTAGCCACCCATTCTATCATTTCGGCCGACGCCTCGAGTTCGCTGCCATCGCGGTCGTCATAAGCATTAAACACGTGCACATTGTAGCTGAGCACCTCCAGCACCTTCGCCTCGCCTGCGGGCTCATCGCCGCCGAAATTCAGGGCCAGAAACCGGCTGTGGTACTGCCAGCCCAGCACCATCACCGACAAAGGCAACAGCATAATCCAGGAGCGCTGAAACAGCCAGTATACAAAGAACAGGAAATTGAGCACCAGCGCACCCGGCAGCGAGAAGGCAATAAAGCCGGCCTGCCAATGCTCATAGGGGGGCACCTGCAGGCAATACACCGCCAGCAGCAGCCACAGCACCACCCCTACATTGAGGATGAACCAAAACTTTCGCCGTATTCTCTTGAATGCACCTGACATAATAGCAAACATACAAATTATGGCTGTAAATAAGCTTTTACCCGAATTACTTTTAAGCTCGGCCAGGCGGGGCAAACCTGCTTCCCGGGCGAACTTTCTCACGCAAAGCCTTGTTACCCCTTACAGCCGTACCCGCAACCCCTCCGCATCAAGGGCCTTTTTATCCCCAAAAACAGTGCAAAAACACTTAACAAGCAGCAGCTGCACCCGGCATGTTGTTTATATAATGTTTTTATCTTAAATTTGTGGCATTATATTCCAGAGAGAAGAGGGGACACGGAGTCCCCTTCTTTATTTCTTATAGTTGATTATGGCAATAACGGCGCAGATAATAAAAACGATGGCGCAGGACAGTCTGCCCGACGGCGACTTGTTCCTGGTGGATGTGACCGTGTCTGACTCCCCGGCACGTCCTAAAATCATGGTGCTGGCCGATGGCGAGCAGGGCATCACCATCGACCAGTGCGCCACCATCAGCCGCCGCATCAACAAAAAGATCGAGGAGGCTTTCGGGGCGGAAATGAGCTACGTGCTGGAAGTAAGTTCGCCGGGTGTCGATTTCCCGCTGACGCAGCCAAAACAGTACCAGCGAAACGTGGGCCGCAACCTGAAAGTAAAACTACAGGACGGCACCGAAAAAACCGGCAAGCTCGACGAAGTGACCGAGAGCGGCATCGGCCTGACAGAAGAAATAAAACAAAAAGGTAAAAAGGCCACGTATGTGCCTGTGCAAATACCCTTCGGGGACATTGTGAAAGCAAATGTTGTAATATCATTTAAATAAAAGAACTATGAACAGTTCAGTCCTGATCGAGTCGTTCGCTGAATTTGCGAAATTCAAGAACATAGACCGCCCGACCATGATGCGCATCCTCGAAGATGTATTCCGCACCATGATCCGTAAAAAGTGGGGCACCGACGAGAACTTTGACATTATCCTGAACGTGGAAAAGGGTGACCTCGAGATCTGGCGTAACCGCGAAATCGTAGACGACAACTCCGAGGACATCTGGGAATCTGACAAGATCAGCCTTTCGGAAGCTCGCAAGATCGAGCCGGACTTTGAAGTGGGAGAAGAAGTGTCGGAAGAGATTCAGCTCGAAGACTTTGGTCGCCGCGCCGTGTTAACTGCCCGCCAGACCCTGATCCAGCGCATCAAAGACATGGAGAAAGAATTCCTGTTTCAGAAGTACAAAGATCAGGTAGGCGAAATTATCTCCGGCGAAGTGTACCAGGTTTGGAACCGTGAGGTGCTGATACTGGACCAGGAAGAGAACGAACTCCTCATCCCGAAAAGTGAGCAGATCCCCAAAGACCGCTACCGCAAAGGCGATGTGGTGCGTGCGGTGGTGCAGCGTGTGGAGGTGGTGAACGGCAACCCGAAAATCATCCTTTCGCGCACCTCCCCGGCATTTCTGGAACGTTTGTTCGAAAACGAAGTGCCCGAGATTTTTGACGGCCTGATCGCCATCAAAAAAATTGTGCGTGAGCCGGGCGAGCGTGCCAAAGTAGCCGTAGAATCGTTTGATGACCGTATAGACCCTGTGGGTGCCTGTGTGGGCATGAAGGGATCGCGCATCCATAGCATTGTGCGGGAACTGGAAAACGAGAACATCGACGTTATCAACTACACCGATAACCTGGAGCTTTACATACAGCGCGCGCTGAGCCCGGCCAAGATCAGCAGCATGAAGATAGATGAGGAAAACGGCCGCGTGTCGGTGTTCCTGAAGCCAGACCAGGTGTCGCTGGCGATTGGCAAAGGCGGCCAGAACATAAAGCTGGCAAGCAAGCTGGTCGACATGGAGATCGACGTGTTCAGAGAGTCAGAAACATACGAAGAAGACATTAACCTGGACGAGTTCTCAGACGAGATCGAAAGCTGGGTGATCGACGAGTTTCGCCGCATCGGCCTCGACACAGCCAAAAGTGTGCTGGCCGTAACCAAAGACGACCTGTTGCGCAGAACTGAGCTGGAAGAAGAAACAATTGACGATGTGCTCGCCATACTTCGTGAAGAGTTTGAAGCAGAAGATAATCAATAGTTTGCGAGTTTTGCGCCGTTCGCTTAATTTTGAAAAAGATTTAGCGGCGGAGCAAAGCCTTTTTTAACAGAAAAGGCATAGTACCCATTAAATCAGAATTATAAGACAGCATATAAGAACACATGGCAGAAGACAAAATAAGGAGGCTTAAACAGGTTGCAACTACTTTGAATATTGGTACAACTACCATCATAGACTATCTCTCTGCTAAAGGTTTTGACGTGGAAAACAAACCCACCGCCAAAATCACGGCAGAGCAGTTCGGTATGCTGGCTAAAGAATTTGCTTCCTCCATGCAAGACAAAGCAGTGGCAGAAGAGCTCAATATCGGCAAAAAGCCTCAAAGCAACCAGGTTGTCGGTACGGAGCATCAGGAAACAAAAAGAACAAGCGAGCCTGAACAGGAGATCTTTATTAAAAGCGTGCATCAGCCAAAGCCGGAGCCAGCCCCAAAGCCAGCACCTGCTCCCGAAGCGCCCAAACACGACACTCCAAAAGAAGAAGAGGCGGAAGGCCCGCGTTTACCCGGTTTTAAAGTGCTGGGTAAAATAGAGCTGGATGCCAAAGGCCGGCCGGTTCCTAAAAAACCGGAAGCCCCGGTTGCTCCTGCGGCTCCAGAGCCCAAAGCTGCGCCTGCACCAGTAGAACCTGTTGCCGAAGCGCCAGCAACACCACCACAGCCTGCAACACCACCCCAGGCTCCTGAAGAAAAACCAGCGACCCCGGTAGAGGAAAAAGCACCCGAACGTGTCCCTGCACCGGCCACCACACTGCCTACGGCAATAGAACAACCAATTGAACAACCCGCCAGACCAGCCCAGCCAGCACCAGAAAAGCCGGCAGAGCCCGCTCCGGCACCAGTAGCAGCACAGGCCACCCCTGCCGCTCCCGCAGAACCACAGGTCCCCGGAGAGCCAGCGCAGCCCGTTTCTCCTACTGACGAAAACGCAAAAACACCAATAGAAACGATCACAGCCAAAGCTGACCAGTTAAAAGGTCTGACGGTATTGGGCAAAATAGAATTGCCTGACAGCTCCCGTAGAAAGGGCACCAAGCCAGTTGCGTCGTCTGACGACAAAAAGAACGGCAACAAAAAGAAAAAGCGCAAGCGCATTATGGTTGCCGGAGAAGGCGGCCAACCTGGCCAGCCGGGGCAACCTCGTCCTGCACAGCAGGGTCAGCAGCCAGGCGGCCCAGGCGGACAACCACGTCCGGCCGGCACAGGCTACCAGGGCAACAGACCGGCAGGCACAGGCTACCAGGGCAACAGACCGGCAGGTGGAGGCTATCAAGGCAACCGGCCTGCGGGCGGAGGCTACCAGGGCAACAGGCCTGGAGGCGGCCCGGGCCGACCGGTACCAGCCAGGGCAGACAAAGCCGAGGTTACGGATAAGGAAATCCAGGAGCAGATTAAGGCAACGCTAGCCAAACTGAGCGGCGGCAAAAGCGGCGGCGGTAACCGCGCCAAGTACAGGCGCGAGAAACGCTCGGCTATCGCCGACTCTATGGAGGAGCGCAGAATGCAGGAGCAGGCAGAGTCTAAGACACTGCGTGTAACCGAATTCGTATCGGCCAACGACCTGGCCTCACTCATGAACGTGTCCGTGAACGATGTGATCAAGGTGTGTATGCAGCTTGGCATGTTCGTCTCCATCAACCAGCGCCTCGACGCAGAAGCCATCACCATCATTGCCGATGAGTTTGGCTATGACATAGAGTTTATAACAAGCGAAGATGAGCAGGCGCTCGAAACAACAGAGGAAGAGGACGAAGCAGTACTGGAAGAACGCGCTCCTATCGTTACGATCATGGGCCACGTTGACCACGGTAAAACATCCTTACTCGATTATATTCGGAATGCAAACGTAACCGCTGGCGAAGCAGGTGGTATTACGCAGCACATCGGCGCCTACAAAGTTAAAACCGAGAGTGGCCGTAATGTCACGTTCTTGGATACACCTGGGCACGAAGCCTTTACGGCCATGCGTGCCCGTGGCGCCAAGGTAACAGACGTGGTTATTATTGTAGTAGCCGCCGACGACTCGGTGATGCCACAGACAAAAGAGGCGATCAACCACGCACAGGCAGCGGGATCACCCATTATTATTGCCCTGAACAAAATAGATAAACCAAGCGCCAACCCTGACAAAGTTCGTGAGGAACTGGCCCAGATGAACATTCTGGTGGAAGAATGGGGCGGCAAGTACCAGTCGCAGGAGGTATCGGCCAAAACAGGCGCCGGTATTCCGGAATTGCTTGAGAAGGTATTGCTAGAGGCCGAATTACTGGAGCTGAAAGCCAACCCGGATCGCAATGCAGTTGGTACTGTGATTGAGGCATCGCTCGACAAGGGCCGTGGTTATGTGGCCACTGTGCTCGTACAAACAGGCACCTTGCGCGTTGGCGACGTAGTACTGGCCGGCTCCCACTATGGTAGAGTAAAGGCCATGACAGACCATCGTGGCAAGAAAATGAAAGAGGCAGGCCCGTCTACACCAGTGCAGCTACTCGGTCTGGATGGAGCGCCGCAGGCAGGCGACAAGTTCCTGAGCATGGAATCGGAGCGGGAGGCTCGTGAAATTGCCTCCACCCGCGCACAGGTGCAGCGTGAGCAAAGCCTGCGTACCCGTAAGCACATTACGCTCGATGAGATTGGCCGTCGTTTAGCGATTGGTTCATTCAAAGAGTTGAACGTAATCGTGAAAGGCGACGTGGACGGATCAGTGGAAGCACTTTCTGACTCTTTGCTGAGGCTCTCCACCAACGAGGTACAGGTAAACATTATCAGCAAAGCAGTGGGCGCCATTTCCGAGTCCGATATTCTGCTGGCTTCAGCCTCCGATGCCATTATCATCGGCTTCCAGGTTCGTCCGTCTCTGAACGCACGCAAACTGGCAGAGCAGGAGCAGATCGATGTGCGCTTGTACTCCATCATCTACGATGCCATTAACGAGGTAAAAGATGCCATGGAAGGAATGCTTGCCCCAACCGTGAAAGAAGAGATAGTGGGCAACGCCGAAGTAAGAGATGTCTTCAAGATAACGAAAGTGGGCACCATTGCCGGCTGTATGATTACGGATGGCAGTATACACCGAAACGCGAAAGTGCGTCTTGTTCGGGATGGCATTGTGGTGCTTGATGGCGAGATCCTCGCTCTGAAACGTTTTAAAGACGATGTATCAGAAGTAAGACAAGGTTATGAGTGCGGTATCAGCCTGAAAAACTACAACGACATCCAGGTGGGAGATATCATAGAAGCGTACGAAGAGAAAGAAGTAAAACGAACGCTCTAGAAGCCTCTTAGAAAACCAGTTAAATAAGAAAGCCCCGCTGAAAATATCAGCGGGGCTTTCTTATTTATAAAACCCGGCACCCTGGAAGTACCGGCACCAGAGCACGCTTTCTGTATCGCATATAGCCTGTTCCTGCTACAGCAATGGCTGGTTAATCTCTTCTCCGGGCCAGTTGTTTTTTCTGGCGCTTGTAGTTTTTCAGCATCTTTTTTTCCCGTTTCTCAAACTCCTTATACTTCTTGTCGTTATACTTGGTGATCTTGAAATGGCGTTTTTTACCGGTTTCATAGGTATTCAGGCGTTTATCCAGGTTTGCTTCGCGAGCGCCAACTGCATCGGCGGTGGCACCAGGAGTGGCAGCTTTGGGCGTGCCCCAGAACTCATCTTTACCGCTAGTGTGTTTAGCACCCTGCGCCTGTACGCCTGTTGTGCACAATAGCAGCCCAAGGCAGAAAAACAAAAGAATGGCGTTTTTGTTCATAAGAATGTTTTTATAGGTCTAGTAGGTACGAATTCGGACTAATTTACCTGAAGATTTGGTTTTACTCAAAACAGCAGATATTGTTTTAAAAGTTCAGCAGGTACAACAGCAAGTATAATACCGAAAAGCAAAATTACCGGCATGAGGCACAAAACAGGGAAAACCCCGGCCCTCCTGCCTTACGAAGATTATAAATTACAAATTATTATTTACCAAGCAAGCAGCCCGCCTACAAATAATTGCAACCAGAACGCGCACCCGGAGAGCAGTGGCCGGCTTCTGGCTGCAAGTATTTAAATTATTCTAATAAAAATGACCCTCCAGAGGATTTTATTGCTGCTGCTGCTTCCCTGGACGGAAAAACCAGGCCGGGCGCTTTTAATCAAACTTGTAGGAAAAGCCGATTCCTAAAGTCTCCTTAAACTGTAAACGCGGACCTTTGCCATCTATTTTACCGTCGCCGGTCCGGTCTACATTAATCATGATATCGTCGTCGTAGACCAGGTGGCAGAACAGGCTGGCTGATATAAATTTGTTAACCTTGAAGTCGACCAGGTTCTCCCAGTTCACGTCTACGTTCTGGGGGTTGCGCAGATAATTGCTGAACAGGTCCAGCCGCGATCGCACGCTCACGTTCTCCCATACTTTATCGGAAAAACGCACGTTCAGGAAGCCCCCTACCTCACTTCTGAACCGCTCGCCGGTGCCGGGCAGCAACTTGCCCGCCTCGTTGCGCCAGGCTGGCTTTACCCCGAAGTAACCCAGGTCGGCCAAGCGCTGGCTCATCACCACCGTAAACTTGCCTGTCAGCGTCGACACGAATATGGAGAGCCTGGGGCTGGGTTTATAGTCCATACCAAGCGAAACAAGCGAAAAGGCGGGCGATAGGAAATTAGACACCACCGTGTCGCGGGCGGGCGTAAAGGTTGGCGTTAGCTGCGTGCGTATATTTACCTGGCCCGTGTAGAACCATTTGTCTGATGCCTCGCGGCCGTATTTAAAGTTCAGCTCCAGCCTGTCGTCGCTCTTCTGGAGCCGTTGCCCCTGCAGCTTCACAAAACCGAAGGTCACGTTGGCAGAGTTGTTCCAGGTATTTCTCCCTTTTTTATAATTGGCCACCAGGTTAAGGGTACTGAGCACCGACAGCGAGTTCTGGCCGCCGGCAGCCCAGTTGCTCAGGCTTATTTGGCTGAAGTTAACGTTGCCAATACCGCTAAAGTCCCACACATTGGCGGCAGAGGCGGTATCTGGTTTAATTTCCTGGGCATTGGCAGGAGAAGTGGCAATTAATGTAAAAAAGGCTACGAGCGTAGCAGGCAGGAAGAAATAAGACTTAAGCATCAGCAATAGTTTAATCAATCAGTCCAAGGCAGGGTTTCTGCTCACTTTCCCCAAAGCGCCCTAGCTCCTGGTTTATGTAGTGGCCTGGCAAAAGCTTTTGAGGCTGATATAATTTAAAGATAACAGGTTCCGGAATTAATCTGGCGGCAAAGGTAAGGATGCACGGGTATTAAAAAAACCTTCTGTTAAAGGCTTTTGCGCATCTTATCCGCCCCAGCCCTATCGGGCAAAGAGCATAAGCTGTTACAACAGAGAAATCTGAAACCATCACTACAAATTATTCTAATGAAAACAACCCTGCAGCCAACTCTGCTGCTGCTACTGCTGTTTATAGATGCCAGATTATAGAAGATAGGTCTTTCGTCTGAATCCGGATGCCAGGCACGGAAGAGTTGGTTATTTCAAAGAGACCTTGCTCGCCATTCATCCTCAAATTTCCATATCTGCAAATCTTTAAATTGAATCATCAACCATTTAACAATTTAACAATCAAGTCATTCAACAATCAACAACCCGATTATTCAAATCAAAACACCCCTCCGGAGCTTTTTGCTGCTGCTGTGTCCCAAACTTTTCCGGGTGGCGCATGTTTTTCAGAAAAAATGCTACAATAAAGGTGTTGCTCCGTACGTAACAGCTGCCCAAACAAGAGGTCGTTTGCCCGGATCGGCACCAGCTCCGCCAGTTGCCTGTGCAGGGGTCTAATGATTTTACTATATTTGTGGCTCAAATTTATTTTTAACCAATAGTTGAATAATCTGATGGACTCATACGAAAACCTGTTGCTTCAACTGCAAAACGGAATTCTCACGATCACAATCAATCGTGAAGACAAGCTGAACGCCCTCAATAGAGATACCGTGAAGGAGATAAAACTCGCGATACAGCAAGTGTATGATGATCCTGCCATTAAAGCCGTCGTAATTACCGGTGCCGGTTCCAAAGCCTTTGTGGCCGGTGCCGACATAGCGGAGATCTCTGAGCTGAGCGACGTGAACGCCCGCAGTTTTGCAGAGCAGGGCCAGGAGGTGTTTACCATGATAGAGCGCTGCAACAAGCCTGTGATTGCGGCCGTGAACGGCTTTGCCCTGGGCGGAGGCTGCGAACTGGCCATGGCCTGCCACATGCGCGTTGCCAGCAACAACGCCCGCTTTGGCCAGCCCGAAGTAAACCTGGGCCTGATACCGGGCTATGGCGGCACACAGCGCCTCACGCAGCTCATCGGCAAGAGCAAGGCCATGGAGCTGCTGATGACCGGCGAGATGATAACAGCCCAGGAAGCCCACGATTTCGGCCTGGTGAACTATGTTACGACCCCGCCGGAACTCTACCCCAGGTGTGTGGACCTGCTCGAAAAAATAATGACCAAGGCGCCCCTGGCGGTTGGGCTGGTGATAGACTGTGTAAACGCCGTGTATACCAAAGACGAAAACGGATACCAGACAGAAGCCAACTCCTTTGCTCGCTGCTGCAGCTCCGAAGACTTTCTGGAAGGCACCAGCGCTTTTTTAGAAAAGCGCAAGCCGGCATTCACAGGCCGATGATACTGGCTTAAATTCCCCGACCCACAGAAAATATGAGTATTGCTAAAAAACTGGTCGGGCAAACAGCAGCCTATGGCTTAAGCAGCATTATTGGCCGGGTACTCAACTACCTGCTCGTACCGGTATACACCAAGGCTTTCCTCCCCGAAGCCTACGGCGTGGTTACCTACCTGTATTCGTTTGTGGCGCTGTTTAACGTGGTGTACACCTATGGCATGGAAACGGCGTTTTTCAGGTTTGCAAACAAGCCTGGCACCGACCAGCACGCGCTTTACAACAAAGTGCTGAGCCTGATCGGGAGCAGCAGCCTGCTCTTTACGGCCATCCTGTTACTGGCCTCAGGCCCTATTGCCAGCTTTATTGGCTTTCCGGAGCGGCAGGAGTACATTGTGTGGCTGGCCATTGTGCTGGCCATCGATGCTATTGCCACTATTCCGTTTGCCTGGCTGCGGCTGCAGAACAAGGCCGTAAAATTCGCCTCTATCAAGCTGGTAAATATTTTGCTTACGGTTGGCGCCAACATGTTCTTTCTGGTATTTTGCCGCCAGGTCTACAACGGCGATTACCTGCCGGAGCTGCGGCCCTGGGTGGTAAAGGTGTATGACCCGGATTTTGGCGTTGGCTATATTTTCCTGATAAACCTGGTGGCTAATGCCCTGCAGCTACCCCTGCTCTGGAAAGAGCTGCGCATTTTCCGCTTCAGGCTCGATGCGGAGCAGCTGAAACCCATGCTCCGCTACGCCTACCCGCTGCTCTTTATGGGCCTGGCCGGCATGGTAAACGAGGTCATAGACCGGATTCTGCTGGAGTACCACCTGCCCGAAAACTTCTACCCCAACATGAGCAACATGGCCGCTGTGGGCATTTACGGGGCCTGCTACAAGCTGTCTATTTTCATGTCGCTGGCCATACAGGCCTTCCGGTATGCGGCCGAGCCATTCTTTTTCTCGCAGGCCAGCGACAAGAACTCTCCACAGGCCTTTGCCCAGATCATGAAGTGGTTTGTGATCAGCTGCGCCTTTATCTTTCTGTTTGTAAGCGCCTTCCGCCACGAAATTGCCCAGGTGTTTATAGATGAGCGTTACCATAGCGGCCTGGTGGTGGTGCCCATCCTGCTGCTGGCCAACCTGTTTCTGGGGGTTTACTACAACCTGTCGGTGTGGTTTAAGCTCACCGACCGCACCCAGTTCGGCACCTGGATCAGCGCAGGTGGCGCCATCATCACTATTATGCTGAACCTGCTGCTGATACCGGTACTGGGTTACGTGGGCTCTGCCTGGGCTACCCTGGTGTGCTACTTTGCGATGGCGGCCGTCAGTTATTGGCTGGGCCAGCGTTACCATCCTATCCCGTATCCTGCTGGCCGCATTATCAGCTATGTGGTGCTGGCCGCACTGCTCCTGCTGGTGGTTATGTATGTGCCTATCTCAAATGTTTGGGTCAGCTACTTGTTCAGCCTCGGCATCTGCGCCCTGTTCCTGATAATAGTTGCCAGCCGGGAGCGATTGTTCTTTTTTAACAAATTATAATCTTTATTTTTGACAGATGAACAACAATTTGCAGGTAAACGTCATAAACAAATCCAGACACCCGCTTCCCTCCTACCAGACCGACCACTCGGCTGGCCTGGACCTGCGGGCAAACCTGGAGGTGCCTGTTACGCTGGAGCCACTACAGCGCGCGCTTATTCCCACCGGCCTCTACCTGGAGCTGCCGCAGGGGCACGAGGCACAGATACGGCCCCGGAGCGGCCTGGCCTACAAGCACGGCATCTCCATCGTAAACAGCCCTGGCACCATAGATGCCGACTATCGGGGCGAGATAAAAGTATTGCTTGTCAATCTTTCTGACAAGGCTTTCGTAGTGGAAGACGGGGAGCGCATTGCACAGATGGTCGTTGCCAGATACGAGCGCGTTACCCTGGCAGAGGCTGAAGTGCTAACAGACACCGTACGCGGAGCAGGCGGTTACGGCAGCACCGGCACACGCTGAACCTTTCAGGAGTTAAAAGTTAAGAGTTAAAAGTTGATTTAAGGCGTATCCTTCTGCTGTTCGCTTTACCTCAAAAAAACAATTCAACAATTAACAACCAACAACTAAAACCAACAGCTTGCTCTGCTTTACCAGCGCAAGTATCTAAACAAATACAAATAAATTAACTAACTAAAAAATACACTAGCTATGAGGATTATTGTACCAATGGCCGGAATGGGAAAAAGAATGCGCCCGCATACACTCACTATTCCAAAACCCCTTATCCCGATTGCAGGAAAACCAATCGTACAGCGACTGGTAGAAGACATTGCCAAAGTTTGCCAGGAGCCAATTGAGGAAGTGGCCTTCATTATTGGCGATTTCGGGAAGCAGGTGGAGCAGGATCTGGTGCGCATCGCCGAGTCGGTGGGAGCAAAAGGCAGCATCTACCACCAGGAAGAAGCACTGGGCACCGCCCACGCCATCCTCTGCGCCCAGAATTCACTGGAAGGAAAAGTAGTGGTTGCCTTTGCAGACACCCTTTTTAAGGCTGACTTTGAGCTGGACACCAACGCTGATGGCACCATATGGGTACAGCGCGTAGAAGACCCGAGGGCTTTCGGGGTTATCAAGCTCAACGAAAGCAACGAAATCACTGACTTTGTAGAAAAGCCGGAGCATTTCGTATCTGACCTGGCCATCATCGGCATCTACTTCTTTAAAGACGGCGCCTACCTGCGCAGCGAGCTGCAGTACCTGCTCGACAACGACATTAAAGACAAAGGCGAGTTCCAGCTGACCAACGCGCTGGAGAACATGAAGAACAAGGGCACCGTTTTTGTACCTGCTCTTATCTCCGAATGGCTCGACTGCGGAAATAAAAATGCAACCGTGTATACTAATCAGCGGTATTTGGAGTATATAAAGGATGAGAAGGATCTGGTGGCATCATCGGCTACGTTGCAAAACTCGGTGATAATACCTCCTGTATACATCGGAGAAAACGCCGTTATCCAGAACTCTGTAGTCGGCCCTCACGCTTCTATCGGAAATAACACCAACGTGTATGACTCCATAATAAGCAACTCTATTGTGCAAGAGAACACCACCCTAAAAAACGGCAACATTTCAAACTCTATGCTAGGGAATAATGTTACGTACGAAGGGCACCAGTCTGACCTCAGCTTAGGTGACTTCAATACGCTTAAAGAATAAATTACCATGATTCTTCTATTCAGAAACATTGTTCTCGCAACCTGCTGCTTCACGGTGCTTATAACTGGAGAGAGCCTGGCCCAGTCTAAAAAGAAAAAGGCAAAGGCCGCGCAGGAAACAGCTACGGTTATTTTGCCTGCCACGCAGCCAAACGAGCAGGAGCAGCAATTCAGCGAGGCATTGTTTCTGGATGGAATGAAGTTTTTTATTGTAGAGGATTACTCAGAGGCCCTGAAGCTCTTTAAAAAGGCGCATTCGTTTACCCCCAACAACGCGGCGCTTAATTACAAGATCGGCGAAACAAACCTGCTCCTCAAAAACCCGAAAGAAGCCGTTATCTATGCGCAGTCGGCAGTAGCACAGGACCCTTCTAATACTTATTATTATTTGCTGCTGGCCCAGGCCCACACAGACCAGAAACAGTTTGCCGAAGCGGCCCAGGTGTACAACAGCCTGATGCAAAAAGTGCCCGACACAGACCAGTACCTCTTTAACCTGGCAGACCTTTACCTGGCCCAAGGCAACTACCCCGATGCCATAAAAACATATGACCGGATCGAAAAGAAATTCGGCCCCATGGAGCAGCTCTCCGTTAACAGGCAGCAGATTTACCTGCGCCAGAAAAACATAGACAAGGCGCTGCAGGAAGGGGAAAAGCTGATCGCCTCCAATCCTACCGAAGTACGCTACTTCCTGTCGCAGGCAGAGCTGTATAATGCGGCCCAGAAACCGGATATCGCTATCCAGACACTGAACAAGGCTCTGCGCCTGGAGCCCAACAACCCCTATGCCCAACTGATGCTCTCGGACCTGAACCGCCAGAAAGGCAACTCCGTGGAGTCGGAGAAGCAGGTGAAGCTGGCATTTGCCAACCCGGACCTCGACATAGACACCAAAGTGCGGATACTGGTCGATTTTATCAGGCAGCTGCCCAACCCGGCTATTGAGGGCGTAGCGCTGGAGTTGGCTGAACTTACCGTAGAGGCGCATCCGGAGGAGGCCAAAGCCTATGCCGTGGCCGGCGACCTGCAGGCCATCGTAAATAAAAAGGAAAAAGCCCGCGACAACTACCTGAAAGCCATAAAGTTCGACGATTCTCATTTTAAGATCTGGCAGCAGGTTGTGCTGCTCGATGCCGAGCTGTCGCAGACCGACTCGCTCGTGGTACACTCAGAGCAGGCACTGGAGCTATTCCCGAACCAGGCCATTTTCTGGTTCTATAACGGCACCGGGCACCTGATCGAGAAAAACTTTAAGAAGGCCGTTAACGCCCTGGAGCGAGGCAAGCGCCTGTCGGCGCAGGAAACGGAGCTGGTAAAGCAGTTTAACATGCAGCTCGGAGACGGCTACAACTCGTTAAAAGAATACAAAAAATCTGACGAAGCCTACGAAGCCGTGCTGGCCATGGATGCCAACAACGAGCATGTGCTCAACAACTACAGTTATTTTTTGTCGCTGCGGAACGAGAAGCTGGATAAAGCCAAACAAATGGCCTCGCAGCTCGTTGAAAGGCACCCCAACAACCCCACTTACCTCGACACCTATGCCTGGGTGCTCTACAAGCTGGAAGATTACCAGGCTGCCCGCAAATACCTGGAGCAGGCCATTGCTGTGTCAGACGACGCCACCATTGTTGAACATTATGGCGATGTGCTCTACAAGCTGGGCCAGCAGGACGAGGCCGTAAAACAATGGCAACGAGCCAAAGTAAAAGGAGAAGCCTCCGCTTTTATAGAACAGAAAATAAAAGAAAAGAAATTGTATGAATAAACAGCTGGTGTACTGCCTGCTGGGCCTCCTGTTTTTAACAGCCTGCAAAAAAGACGTAATTCCTACCACCGCCACCACGGCCACCGAAACCATAGGCAAGGTAACGGTACAAAACCTCGACTTTACTTACCTGAGCGCCAGAAGCCAGATCAA
Source organism: Pontibacter beigongshangensis (assembly GCF_014332515.1). Taxonomy (GTDB): domain Bacteria; phylum Bacteroidota; class Bacteroidia; order Cytophagales; family Hymenobacteraceae; genus Pontibacter; species Pontibacter beigongshangensis. Next base: position 309,565 of record NZ_VFSD01000002.1, read on the forward strand.
GATAGAAGACAAGAACGGTAGCCAGAGCTCCGGCATGTCGCTGCGCATGAAAAAAGACAGCGTGATCTGGGTGTCTGTGGTACCGGGGCTGGGCATAGAGGCTGCCCGCCTCAAAGTTACCCGCGACTCCGTTTTCCTGATAAACCGCATTCACAAAGAATACCTTGCCACCGACTTTGCCTTTCTGAGCAACAGATTTAAAGTGGATATTACCTTTGATGTGCTGCAAGCCATTCTGACGGGCAACTATCAACCGAACGGAGCCGAAAAAGTGCAGGAAGCAGCACAACTGCAGCATGTGCAGCAGCTACGCCAAAATCAACTGTTCGACTATTTTATAGGCGTTGAGAGCCAGAAACTGCAGCAGCTCAACATCACCGATCAGCAGACCTCCAACAAAATCATGGTGAAGTACGACAGCTTCCAGCCAATCGGCACCGTATCGTTTGCGCATGCGCTGGCTGCCCAGGTGCTGCACGCGGGGCAGACCTCTTCCTTTACCTTAAACCACACCAAAATAGCGGTGGTAGATGAGGCCCTGGACTTCCCGTTTGCTGTTCCGGCTGATTACAAGAGGCTGTAATTAGAAGAGCAAGAGCAGCAGCAGACGATGCCTCCGGAGGGCAGTTTTCATTCAAATAATTTGTCCCGGAACAGCTATAACCGGCTGTCTTCACTGCACTAAACAGCGGCAACAATCTCTATTGTGAAATTTATTTTTAAGATGAACCATGCCCTGCAGCCCTTTCCTGCAAACTAATTTTAACTTCCTGTCTAAAAACAATAAAGCGTTTGGTTCTTCGTGTTTAGATTTGCCATATTTGTAGCCCACGAGCCGAAGCATTCCATATAAATGAAGCCCTTTCACATATTCCTCTTTTTTATTTCTTTGCTCCTGCTGCCATTCACAGGCGTTGCCCAAAGCAAGACCAAGTCGAAGGCACAGCTGGAAAAAGAGAAAAAAGAAAACCTGAGGCGCATACAGGAAGCCAACCGGGTGCTGCAACAGACCAAGGTGAAGAAAGAAGCCTCGCTTGGCCAGCTCAACGCCATCAAAGAAAAAATCACGGTGCAGAAAGAGGTGATCGGCACCATCTCCAAAGAAATAAAGTACATCGAGTCTGATGTAAAAGAGAACGAAGGAATTGTGAATGCGCTGCAGCACGACCTGGAGCAGCTAAAGGCAGAGTATGCCCGCATGGTGTATGCCGCCTCCAAAACGGCCAACAGCTACAACAAGCTCATGTTCCTGTTCGCGGCCGAGTCGTTTAACCAGTTTGTGAGGCGCATGCGCTACCTGCAGCAGTACTCCGAAGCCCGTAAAAAGCAGGTGGAGCAAATAAGCAAGGTGCAGGCCGCCCTAAACGGGCACCTGACCATACTGGAAGCCAAAAGGCGCGAAAAGCAGGGCCTGCTGAGCAAGCAGCTCGTAGAAAACAAAAACCTCCTCACCCTCAAAACGCAGCAGGACAACATGGTGCAGCAGCTCAGCAAACAGGAGGAGAGCCTCAAAAAAGAAGTGGCACAGCGCCAGCAGGCCGTTAAGAAGCTCGACAACCTGATTGCCGACATGGTGCGCGAGGAGATGGCAAGAGCTGCCAGGGCAGCCCGCGAAGAAGGCCGAAAAGCCAGTGGCAGCCCCAACAAGATTACGCTTACGCCGGAGGCGGCCCTTATATCATCTAACTTCTCGGGCAACAAAGGTCGCCTGGCCTGGCCGGTATCGCGCGGATTTATCTCGCAGCGCTTCGGCCGGCACAACCACCCGGTTCTGAAAGGGGTAGTGGTAGAGAACCGCGGCATAGACATCCAGACAGCCAACGGAGAAAATGCCCGCGCCATTTTTGAAGGCAAGGTTGTGACAGTGGCCAGCGTGCCGGGTATGAACAATATTGTGATGATCCAGCACGGAGAGTTTTTTACGGTGTATGCCAAACTCAAATCGGTGAGCGTATCAGAAGGGCAGAATGTGAAGCCCAACGACCCTATCGGCTCCGTTTTCACAGATGCCAACGGCACCACCGAGCTGCAGTTCCAGATCTGGAAAAACAGCGAAACCCTGAACCCGGAAGGCTGGATCAGGGCGAAGTAAGGAAATTTTATGGGGTGGTAAAAGAAGGGGGGAAGCTGAAACCGGCCTGGCAGGGCCTTTTGAAACAAACGGAAGCAATTATGCTAATGAAAAAGGCCCTCCGGAGCACTTTCTGCTGCGCTGTGAGGCTCTAGGGCTCCGGGAAATTAGGATACCCCTAAAAGTAAAAAAACACCCTACAGCGCAGGGTGCCTTTCCAAGCTATGAAAACAAACTTAATAAATTCTTTATATAAAACAGGAGCGTTTATTGCTCTTCCTGTATTAGTTTCAAACTAATGTAAATCTAATTTTTTTCTTATCCAACAACAGGCAGTTTTGCACCAGCCAAATTAGTAAAAAACTGCAGAAGGAAAAAACAATTCTATATATATTATAGCTAGGTGGATTATGCAATTTCCCACATTAGTACTTTAACAAATTCCGGGCCAACTTCCATAAAAATTATAACTCACTTACTATCAAACTTATAATGCCATATACCACCCTGTTTTGTTCCCATTTACGGAATCTGAGACCCAAAAAGGGACAATTCATTTCACAACAAATCGCTTAAAAGTCAAATTACCGACTCTGCCAGTTCTTTAGAGGCAAACAGGTAGAAGGAGCCTGCTATCTGCGCTGTTCCTCACTACGTTTCTGAGGCCACTCCCCGGCTGCAGGGCCAAACAAAATACCTGCAAGTAAACTAAAGTCAGGTTTTATGGGTTTTAATAAAATATATACCGTAATTTTGTCGTAATTTCATCTTCAAATTTTTAATACCATGGCAATCACCAACGCATTTCTTTTTATAGGAGGCCTCGGAGGCACTGAAGTTATTTTGATTCTGTTTGCAATCCTTCTTCTTTTCGGTGCAAAGCGAATTCCTGAGCTGGCAAGAGGCCTGGGCAAAGGCATACGGGAGTTTAAAGACGCAACTAAAGAAATTAAGAGCGACATCGAGAACTCGGTGAAAGACGACAGTACCACAAAGTAGCAGCAGCTTACTTATAATTCATTCTTAATCTTATACCCAGGGGTTAGCCTGACTATTGCCGGTATACCTGGGAGGAGGCGGACTGCCTGTTATCCTGACGGCAGTTCTCTTATCTGTTTGGCGATAACACCCTCCGGGCCCAGCCACAGCGTTGGCAAGGGCATCCGGGCGCGTAACTCGCTTCAAACAAGATCGAAAACGAATTAGAAAAACATATCGATTACGATAACAAACCTAAGGCAGTTTGAAAAAGTATAATTCGCTCCGCGCCGTACGCACGGATATAGAGAGCGGGCAGGTGACATGCCGCCAGCTCGTAGCGTACTACCTGCAAAACATTAAAGAGAAAGCCGAACTAAACGCTTTTCTGGAAGTATTTGAGGAAGAAGCCTACGCACAGGCCGAGGCCGTGAGCAGGAAAATAGCGAACGGCACCGCCGGCAAGCTAGCCGGCATGGTCATCGGCATAAAAGATGTGCTTGCTTACGAGGGCCACTCCCTACAGGCCTCCAGCCAGATACTGAAAGGTTTTAAATCGCTCTACACGGCTACGGCCGTAAAGCGACTGCTGGCAGAAGACGCCATTATTATCGGGCGCCAGAACTGCGATGAGTTTGCCATGGGCGGCTCCAACGAGAACTCCTCTTTTGGCCCGGTGCTCAACGCCGACGACCCTACACGCGTGCCGGGCGGTTCTTCGGGCGGTTCGGCAGCTGCCGTGCAGGCAGACATGTGCCTGGCCTCCATCGGCTCCGACACGGGCGGCTCTGTGCGCCAACCCGCCTCCTTCTGTGGCATTGTAGGTCTTAAGCCAACATATTCCCGCATTTCGCGCTTCGGGCTTGTCTCCTATGCCTCCTCTTTCGACCAGATTGGCGTGATTACACACAGTGTGGAAGACGCCGCCCTGCTGCTTGAGGTAATGGCCGGGCCAGATGACCTCGACAGCACCGTGAGCCACCGCGAAGTGCCGGCCTACAGCCAGGAACTTGCCACCGGCGACAAAAAATTTAAAATCGGCTATATCAGGGACTGTTTCGAGCGCGAAGGTCTGGATAAAGAGGTGAAAGACTGCATATTGGGTGTGAAAAGCATGCTCAAAGATGCAGGGCACGAGGTAGAGGCGGTAGACTTCCCATACCTCGACTACATCGTTCCCACCTATTACATCCTGACAACGGCTGAGGCTAGCTCTAACCTGGGGCGCTACGACGGCGTGAAGTACGGGTACCGCAGCCCAAACGTAACCGATCTGGAGTCACTTTACAAAAAAACGCGCTCCGAAGGCTTTGGCGACGAAGTGCAGCGCCGCATTATGCTGGGCACCTTTGTACTCAGCGCCGACTACTACGACGCCTATTATACTAAGGCTCAAAAAGTTAGGAGACTCATCAAGGAGAAAACCGATGAGCTGCTTCAAACGTACGACTTTCTTATATTACCCACTACTCCAACTACGGCTTTCAAGATAGGGGAGAATTCGGAGAACCTGCTGGCCATGTACCTGGCCGATATATTTACTGTGCAGGCCTCACTATCCGGTGTTCCGGCTATTTCTATTCCTGTAGGGCGCGACCAAAAAGGTCTGTCTATCGGTCTGCAGCTTATGAGCCGTTCATTTGAAGAAGCCTCCTTGCTGGCTTTCTCAAATCATATCCTTGAAAAGATCACCGTAGAAGTGTAATACAACAGCATGACGTACTCAAAATTTCTTACTATACTAACAGCTATAGTTGGCAGCGCCTTGGCCTTTAGTGCCAACGCTGCCAATTATGGTTTTAGGGTTAACAGTTTTATTCCGGAAGATTCGCTTAAACCTAAGCTGGATACTGCCTTGCTCGGGCAGGAGGAGCTGGTTGAATACATACCCAACGTGCCGCACGAGGTGATTCAGGACAGGCTAAGCTGCATTGAGTCTGAGATTCCGCTCACCTTTAATCCGTTTGTAAGGAGTTTTATCGATTACTTCACCATCCGTAACCGCAAGTACACCCGCACCATGATCTCGCGGCAGAATGTGTACTTCCCCATCTACGAGCGCTACCTTAAAAAACACAACATGCCGCAGGAGCTCAAGTATCTCTCTGTGGTGGAGTCGGGCCTTAACCCCAAAGCGGCCTCCTGGGCGGGCGCCGTCGGGCTCTGGCAATTTATCAGAACAACCGGCAAAGAGTACGGGCTGGACCAGAACCAGTACATAGATGAGCGCATGGACCCCGAAAAAGCAACGGAGGCCGCCTGTCGGTTTCTGAAGCGGCTCTACCATGTGTACGGCGACTGGGAACTGGCCATGGCTGCCTACAACTGCGGCCCGGGCAACGTGAACAAAGCTATCAGGCGTGCAGGAGGCGGGAAAAAAACGTTCTGGCAGGTGTTCCCTTACCTGCCAAAGGAAACCCGCAGCTACGTGCCTTCCATGACCGCCGTAATATACGCCATGAACTACGCGCCGGAGCATAACATCTTCTCAGATTCTATTCTGTACGCCACTCCTACGGAGCACCTGGTCATCAACCAGCACCTGGACCTGGAGCGGTTTGCCGAGGAACTGCACATAGCACCGGAAAAACTGATGGCACTGAATCCGGAGATCAAGAAAAGTGAGCTTCCGGGAAATATTAAAAACTATAAGCTGCGTGTGCCAGCAAACAGCCTCGCCCTGCTAAAAACGGATCAGGAGTGTATCCTGCTTGCCTCGCTGCCTGGTTCTGAACTTTATGCTCCGGTACCTGTAACTGTTCCAGACGAAACTCCTGCCCTGCTGGCTTCTTCCGCTGAGGCAGATACCGTGCAGAAAGTAACGTATGTAGTAAAACGCGGGGATAACCTGGTAAGAATAGCTTTAAGGCATCAGGTAACAGTAGCAGATCTGATAAAGTGGAATGAGCTGGAGAACAACTATATCCTGCCTGATCAAAAACTGACCATCCTGCAACCCGTAGCTGAAAATACCACCACGCTGCTTGCTTCTGCTGCACCTGCCAGATCAGCACAGCCAGCCGCCAAAAAAGCAGCTGCGCCAAAGCCGAAGATGAAAAAGATTCATCATGTGCAGCCAGGCGACACGCTCTGGGACATTTCGCAGAAATACAATGGCATTACCGTAGAGCAGATAAAAAAGGTGAACAACCTGAAATCCAACAGGCTGAAGCCTGGCCAGAAGCTGATTATCAGCTAAGTCGGGTACAATCAGAGTTACTATACAACAGCACCTCCTGGAGCAGGGGGTGCTGTTTTGCATTAGAGTTACCGGCATGCCCATGCTCGCTGCCTCCCTGAGGTTTCCGGAACAGGGGCAGGAAGCTCCGGAGGGCCATTTTGATTAGCATAATTTGGTCTGTCTGCACGATGATCAGGATATCAGATTCGTCGCCACGGATCTGCGGTGCTCAGGCTGCAAGCTACGGGTATGGCGCAGCTTATCGAGCTTGTGGTAATAGAGGTAAGAAATAACCAGAATGCCAAATACCACCAGCGGAAAGAGCGTTTGTCCGTGGAAGCCGTCTACCATGCCATGACTCACAAAGGCTGAGATCATGGTAAACCCGAAACCGGCATACGCCCACTCTTTATACCGGCCACTCACAAAGGGGAGCACCAAAGCCAAAGCACCCGCCACTTTAAATACCGTTAGCATCACTCTGAAATAGTCGGGGTAACCCAGATGCCGGATGCCTTCCACAGCAAGTTCTGTATGTGAAGTAAAGGCTGGCATAACGCCTTCAAAAAGAAATATAATTCCGGTGGTGGTCCAGTAAATAATTTTGGTTGTTTTAGTTGCTTTCATATCTCCTGAAGTTTTGGTTATGACAAAGGAAGTAAAATCCGCCCACTTGTAGGCGGTATGATTATGACATTGTAAGGGGGCTTTTGCGGCCGGTTAAAAATAAGAGATTGGCAACGGCAGCAGCGTTATCAGAAAGCTTTCCAATTATTTTCTTACCTTATATTATTCTTTTTGAGAACCTGCGCCTATCCCCCTATGACACACAACTTTTTCCAGAACATACACGAGGCGCTGAACAGGCTTCCGGAGGAGGAACTTATCGTTTGGCCATCAGGAGAAGCAGGTACCGCTGCCGTTTCATTTACAGGCAACGATTTACAAAAGCAGATTGCTGCTACCAGGCATACCATAGAAAACGAGCAGGTACAAAAGGGTCAGCAGGTGATGCTGGCAATACCAGTCAGCATTAGTCTTATCTGCTCTTTGTTAGCCGTAATGGCCGCAGGCGCTGTGCCTGTTCTACCGCCTGCCAAGGCTTCTAAATTCATGCTGCTCAAGCTGTTGTACCACAGCAATGTACAAGCGATCTTAACAATAGGGAAACGATCTCTCACCTTCCGTTTGCTGGCCAGAGTCCTTAACATCAAACTTATCTCTTTAAACCAGGCAGCAAACAGCATTACGGCAACCTGGCTTCCTCCTACACCTGTTTCTCCTGAACAGCCTGCCCTTATTTCCCATAGTTCCGGTTCTACAGGCAAGCCAAAGGCCATCTACAGGAGCCATCGTATCCTGCAGGCGCAACACCAGGTGCTCACCCAAATCTTCCCGCCATGGCCGGGGCTGCGCGACTTTCCGCTCTTCCCCAACATCCTGCTCCACAACCTGTCGCTGGGTACTACCAGTATTTTACCTGATCTTCCCTGGGCTGATCTAACCCAACTGAATCCGGCACGAATTGTGGAGCAAATAAAAAAGCAGCAGATAGATACAATTACCGGGAATTTATATTATTTTAGAAAGTTGCTTCAGTACCTGCAACAGCATAACATAGTACTATCGCAGGTGAAGGCAGTCGGCCTAGGAGGCTCTCCTATTACAGAAAGGCTGGCGCATGACCTTAAAACTGTTTTCCCGCTGGCAACGGTTTACATCATTTACGGGTCGTCGGAGGCAGAGCCTATCGCCGTACGGGAAGTGGGAGCTGTGAGGGAGGACCCGCAGAAGGGATATGCGGTTGGGGCCGTACATGCTTCGCTGGAATGTAAAATTGAAAGCATAGGCGAAATCGTGCTGCCCGGTGGTGGTGCTTTTAGTGTAGGGGAAATTCAGGTGAGAGGTGCTCACGTGGTGGCATCAGGAAAAGACGGTTGGCTCAGCACCGGCGACTTCGGCTACCTGGATCGTAATAAAAACCTGTATTTGACAGGCCGCAAAGGAAACGAGCAACTTCACCAGGGCGTGCAGCATTACCAGTTGGAGCACGTGCTCCAGCACCAGCCAGGTATTTTGCAGGCAGCGGCAATCGCTACGGCAACAGGCTTTGATATTTACCTGGAAGGAACAGCAAAAGAGGCTGACATCAGGGAAGCGCTGCGGCAGTATTTTCCTGTTCCGGTTATTAAGGGCATATATTTCAGGGAGCATTTACCAGTAGATTCGCGCCATCATTCAAAAATACTTTACGCCAAAATTACCTAAGTGCCACTGCGATTCAATTTTAAAAAAATTTTATACCTGCATAAGAATTCCCAGGCGGCCAGAGGTCGCGGAATAGCGGTCACGAGCGAGGACGCTCACGCCATCATAATTTTTAATTTCTAATTTTTAATTTGCGAAGCAGCGTATGTACTCAGAGTTTTATAACGTGGAGCTGGACAGGATACGCTATTCTTTGGTTTGGGAAGACAGCAACACCCTGTATAAAGCACTGGACATTAGGCCCGCTGACCACCTGCTAATCATTACATCAGCCGGCTGCAACGTGCTCAACGCGCTACTTAAAGCCCCTGCCCAGATCACGGCTATCGACCTGAACCCGGTCCAGAACAGGCTGCTGCTGCTCAAAAAGCACCTTATCCTGCATTACGAATACCCTGTCTTCCGGGCACTTCTGGGCCTGGATGGTGCAGCGAGTGTCAGAAAAACCTGGCAACAAGTGGCTCCTACGCTACCCGAAGACATGCTCCGCTACTGGACACCCTTCTTCCAGAACCACCCCAACGGGCTACTGGCCGCAGGAAAACTGGAAACATACCTCCATATCTTTTACCATACGCTAAGCAAGCAGCTGAAGGAAAAGCTACAGAAATTAATAACATTTGATAAGGTAACCGAACAGTACGACTTCTTTCTGAATGAGCTGCACCTAACGCCATTCCAGCAGCAGTTCACCGATTATTTCGACGAGGCGAACCTGAGCAAAGGCCGCGACCCGAAGCTGTTTAAGTATGCTGAAGAATCAGGAGGCGCCACATTTTATAAACGGCTGGTGGCGCAGGTGGCGTCGGTGCCGGTAAAGCAGAACTTCTTTTTCCGTTTTTTCTTTTTCGGACCAACAAACATACCGCCACACCTCCTGCCGCCGTGCTACCAGGAGCAACATTACGAGCAACTACGGCAGCAACTACACAAGCTAAAGGTAGTAAATGCCGAAGCCATCGATTATCTGCTGTCGGAGGAAGGGCGGCAGCTAAACAAGGTCAGCTTGTCGAACATTTTTGAGTATACCAGTCCCGAAGAATTTGAGCATGTATACCACAAGCTGTTCTCAGACCCGAACCGAAACCTCCGCATGGTTTTCTGGAACCTGTTGCAGGAGCAGGGAGCCGGTTTACCCTCCGACCCGTGGTTGAACAGTTCACTTTCAGAAGCGCTTACGGCCACAGATGCCTGTTTTTATTTCAGGAATGTGCGGGTGCAGGCAAATTCATTTTCAGCTGTAAAAGGCTGAACAGACACCGGATTACGGCAAAGGCCCTGGGCAGCAGCAGGTGCAGAGATGTCTGGAGGGCACTTTTCATTAGCATAATTCCGGCATGCTTGTGTGCCGGTGCTCTTCCGGATTTTCTAATCCGAAAGTTCACTGCCGGGGATTTCCAGACTGAGAAGTCTGGAAGAGCAGAAGAGCAGTAAACCAGTATGAAAGCCAAGTTATGATACGGTTGCCTGAACTAGCAGATTTCTCCCTGTGTCGAAATGACAAAAATGGAATTAGGCATTCTATAATAAGATTATGACTGCAACGCCACTGCCGACAAACCAATTATTTGAATAAAAACAGACCTCCGGAGCTAATGGTGCTGTTGTACAACCTATAGCTAAAACATTGTCAAGTTCCGGAGCATTAAAATATTGCACCCAAACAACATCCTTATGGAGAGCCACTATTTCACCGCCCCTTTTATACAGCAGCTGATGCGGGAGCACGCGCCGGCCCAGAACATTACAGTACACAAAGTCACGCCCATACCCGTAGATAACTCTGCGAGTATACTGGTAGTACTGACTGCCGGAAGCACTGATAAATTTATGGGCCACTTTGGGCTGGAGGTGACCTACGAGGCAAACGGCATAGCAGAAAAGCGTCGTATGGTGCTGAAAGCCAAGCCCCATGGCGATGAAATTGTTACCATGCTCAACACCCTGGCACAACTATGCGGCGGCGAGCTGGCTGCGGTATACCCACAGTACAAAGCCCTTACCGGCTTTCAGCATACCCACATGCGCGAACTGGAGGTGTATGGCAAGCTGCCCAACCACCTGAGCCCGGAGATCTATGGCCTGCGTGCCGAACCGGAGCATGGCGTTTACTTGATTTTGATGGAATACCTGGAGGAGGTGGAGCTGCTGAATGCCGTAATGCAACCCCAAAAATGGACCGACGCCCACATCAGAACAGCCCTGAAACAGATAGCCCTGTGGCACGCCGCCCACCTGGAGCGACAGCTGCCATTAGATAAAACCCATTGGACAGACGTACCCTCCAAAGCTTACATGCTGCAGCTGGAGCCCCTGTGGCAGGCACTTCTACAAAATGCGGCCGACAAGTTTCCGGATCTTTACACGCCAGCCCGGGTGGCGCTGCTGCAACATGCCATTGATAACCTTCCTGCTTACTGGCAGGAGCTAGAGCAGATGCCCAAAACATTTATCCACAACGACCTGAACCCGCGCAACACCTGCTTCAGAAGATATGGTTCGGAATTTGAATTCTGCGTGTATGATTGGGAGCTGTCTACCTGGCACGTGCCGCAGTACGATGTGGTGGAGCTCCTTAGTTTTGTGCTCGATGCGGAGAAGTACGACCTGCGGGAGGAGTACCTGGAGTTTTACAGGCAGGAGCTGCACCATCTCACAGGGCAGTTTGAGGACAAGGCGCTCTTTGCCAAAGGCTTTTACCTTGCTGCCTACGATTTTGGGTTGCACCGCCTGGGCATGTACATGATGGCACACTCCGTTAGCCCCTACCCTTTCCTGCCGCGCGTGGCAAACAGCTTCTTCAATACACTGGAGCAGGCTCAGGAGGCGTCGATGGATTTTCCGAATAAGGCGTACTTAGCCAATTCGTAAGGCAGCGAATTGGTGAAGTGGGTGGAGTAGTTGTCGGAGCGCATGAGGCAGAAGATCACCTCCTCGTACAGCTCCTTAAAGGTTAACATGGTGTAGGCGCCGAGGTACGTCATGAGCCCCTGCTGCCTGAAATCCGGATGCACGCCCACTGTTTTTACCAGCAGCACCTTTTCCCGCAGCCTCGGGTAATCGCGGGCAAAGGTTGGTGAAACCCCGGCGGGCAGCGGCAAGCTCTGGTAATTAGGGTGGCAAAAGCTCATGGCTACAAATTTCTCTGTCTCTTTATGCCGGAACAGCACGGAGGAGTTCGGACAAAGCTTCTGGGCAAAAGCCAAATTATAAAGCATGTTAAACTGCTCCCTGGGCACCGGCTTGTAAGCAGGGTTGCTGCCGAATACCTCGTGCACCAGTTCAAAGATTTCCTGCTCGTACTGCTGCCAGGTTTCGGGCGTGAGCGGCACAAAATCATACGGAATTTTCTGCACCTCCTCCAGGTACAGTTTCTTGTTCATGTACACAGCTGGTATGTCTTCTTTGCAGATGCACCTGCTCTCAAACAGGCTCTGGGGGGCGTACCCCAGTTGCTCCAGCAAGCACCCATAGTACACCGGGTTCACCGGCTCCCGATCGAACACACCCCACGAGGGCAGCTCTACCAGCCGCAGCCGGTAGCGCTGAAACGTATTGAAATGCAGCGGACCTGTGATGTTGGCCTTACCTCTGGCCTTCGCGTCAGCTTCGAACAAAGCAAAAGCCTCCTGGTTTATAGAGAGATTATCTGTCGTTTCCCAAAAGCCAAAATGAGCCTCTGCCGAATCTTTCGGGAAGATGCCCACCAGCCGCAACCGCCGATGATCGGTGTAAACGATGATCTCGTTTCGTGCGGACTCCAAATCAAACAGCCGTTGTACGGCAGCCGGATCTTCGTGCAGGGTATAAGGCAGTTCCGCATAGAGCGGCGGCACGAGTGTAAAGAAACTTGCTGGCAAGGTGCCGGTATAGCCAAAGCGGTCTATCATGCTACTACTTTTATTTCTCCTGAGCTGCCATTCATCAGCACCCGCTCTCCAGATTTCAGATGCTTTGTTAGCCCGGGCACATTAATAATAGTGGGAATTCCCAACTCCCGCAACAAAATAACCGAGTGCGAGAGCGAAGAGCCTTTCTCGATCAGTACGCCCAGGCATGTCGGGAAGAGAGCCGCCCAACCCGGGTCGGTGCGGAGGGCACACACGATCTTTCCGGAAACGTTCAGATCACTACCGGGTTCTGTGATCACGACCACCTCCCCCGTTACCACTCCCTGAAAACAGCCGGTGCCGCGCAAGAGACCATCGGTCCAACTGGCTGCCTCCACCTGCGCTACCGGCGGACTTGGCACCACTACCCTTGCCGGCACCTCCACGTTTCTGTACAACTCAAATTCCATTTTCCGGCTCTCCGCTACACCTGCTACTCCGGTTTCAGCCTCCGCAAGCAATGCCTGCTCTATTTCCTCCTCTTCCAGGTAAAACACATCTGCCGCTGCTGTCAAAGCTCCCTGCTCCTGCAGGTAATGGCCCATGCGCACATACAGCGCCCGGTACATGCCAAACAGCCGCGTACGCTCCAGCCGCAACGATTCCCGGTACCGGATCGCCTGCTGCAGCTTCTGCAGACTTTCCCTAACCTTTTTCTGAAATATGGCTCCCCTGCTGCTGAGTAAATCCTGCAGCTCTGCCTCTGCGGCTGTCTTAAAGTTGGTGTTACTGTCTGTAACAAGGGAAGGCGCCGTGGTGGAGGCCAGGTAGTTGCACAAGTATTTGTAGAAGATGAGCGGCTGCAGGCGCATGGTCTGCGTTTCCAGCTTCAGTTCGCCTACAGTGCGGTCGCCGTACTGTGCTATAAAAGCTGCTACCCCGGCATGGAATTCAGAGAACTTTTCCTGCACCTGCTGATGGATAGTTTCGGGCAAATCAAGAATCAACTGCTTCAGCTCCTGCTGTTGCCAGGCCTGGTAGGCCAGCTTTTGCATGGCGCGGGTGGGCTGCGTGCTTTCTATCTGGTGATCACCGGAAAGGTAGCGGCTCAGGAATTCGTCAGTGTCTTTTAAGCCTGCTTTCTTCAGGTGGCGCGCTACCCGGCCATTCATCATCATCACATAAAAATCGTTGATGATGGGCGTGGTCCAGTTTTGCAGGAGTTCCTGGTCCAGCAGCTTTTTGAGTTTGAGCAGTTCTTCAGGATTTAGAGCCTCTAGCTGCTGCCGGTAGAAATAATGGTAGTGCTTCTGGAAATGCGCCTGAAAAGCCGGAACAGATTTAGGGAGCCTGCTAAAAGCCCATAGCAGCCGCGACAGGTTCACCAGCAGGCCCGGCAGGAGCTTTACTTTTTCTAGCAGTGTCTTTTCCCGGTCCTCCACAAAGTCTACGGGTTCCTCCAGCCCCATCATCCGCTCCATGTCGGCTTTGTTTTGTTTAAAAGACGGGAGGAGCTGCAGCCCTCTGTACCAGTTGTTGATGTTGTAGTATATGCGCCCCTGCACCAGCCCCAGCAGCTGCGTAACCACCTGCTCCTGTGCCTGCACTTCCTGCTCCGATAAGCCCAGCACCTGCATAGTTTGCCGGTAAACAGTGGCGTAGGCGCGCCTGGCAAAGCTGAAGGTAAGCGGAGTGGTTACACCGCAATAGCTCTCCTGTATGTTGGAGTTGTCGTACACTACTATCTCCGGAATTGCCTGCGTGATAGGCCGTGACTGCACGATAAACAGCTGCTGCTCCGTTACCACAAACTCAATGTCCTGCGGAGCACCAAACGCTTTTTCTATTTTTATGCCAGTATTGTAAAGCTCCTGAAGCTGCGGGATGGTTAAACAGGCCGTTGTTTGTTGTTGTACAGCTACGGCTGCTGTTTGCAGGCCTGCTGCCTCTGCTGCCAGCAACTGTTCCTCTTTTTGGGCCAATACTTCACGATGCAGCTTACCGGCGCTTTTCAGAAAATAGAATTCGTCCGCATCTGTTGTTCCCTGCACCAGCCCCTCCCCGAAGCCCCAGGTGGCATGAACCGTCAGCTCCTGTGGGTACTCCGGGAAGGTGGTAAAAAGCACGCCGCTGGCAACTGGCTGCACCTGCTGCTGCAGGATTACAGCCGGTCTTGCTCCGAGTGTCAGGCCTTTCATGTTCCGGTAGGCGACAGCCCGGTCGCCGTAGGCACTGGCTGCGCATTTTTTGATGGCTGTCAGCACGTCTTCCAGAGTCGTCAGGTTCAGGAACGAATCCATGATGCCGGGGAAGGCGTCATGCTGCCCGTCTTCATCAGCGATGGAAGACCGCACCACCACCGGCTGCTCCGGGAAATTCCAGCTTTTCAGCACTGCTTTGATCTCTGTTAAAGTTGATTCAGGAAGCACAAAATCCAGCAACCGCGTCTTTCTTTCTGCAGTAGCAGTGGCAGGCAAATCCTTCAAGGCAGCATCAAACACTTCGGCAGGAATAACCGCAAAAGGTGGCACGTTCAGGCCAGCGCCCTGCAGCCTGAAAAGTCCACTGGCTTTGCCGCCTATGGTAAAGGCCTTTGCTTGTTGCTGGTTCTGTAGAAGCATGTTTTTTAAAGGGACAAAGTTATCAAGACCCAGGACTTTTATATTCAATTGATTTTCAGGAAGCTAAATCTTACTTCGACTTAAGAAATCATAGTCTTATTTCATCCAGCTACTTAGCATTTTTTGTCCCCCTTTGAAGGGGTAGGGGGATGATTGCCAGTGCAAACAGGTGAAAGTATAGTTTTAAGGCACCTGAAACAAAAATCAAAATAAACAGCAAAAGCTTTACGGCAGAAATAATTCATTCCCAATCCCTTTCAAAGCTCATCTTGCAGAAAAAGGCAGCTTGTAGGCCGCTGGAGAGAGCTTGCAGCTCGTATCTTTTTCTCTTTGAACTAAAGCATGTAAAGAATCAACCCTTAACAACTTGATCTTGCCCCTTTTAAATTGCCAGTGGGATAAAAGTAAGAGCTGCAAGCTCGCACCAGCGAACGAAACTTAGCGTTTAAGCTTGATTTTCCCTTGTAAGATCCGCCTCAAAAGAGGGAACAATTAGCACTATTTCCGCTTTGACCAGAGCATCCGCTATCAAAAATGCACCTCCACGATAATCGACAAGTAACTAACCAGCATGAAGAGCGAAACGAACACCTCTGCCAGCTTCAGCGTTTTTTCCTGTGGCCTGCGGAGCGAGAACAGGTACAGGCCAAGGGTAAGGAGGTACAGCAGCCCCAGCAGCACAAAAGGCCAGAGCCGGGCTTGCAGCAGCCAGAGCAGGTAACTCTGCACTGCCACCCCCAGCAGCAGAATAACCAGCACCGTTATGATGGCCAGCCCGAAGCCCATCGATTTGGAGTAGGAATCTACCAGCTCCCGCTCGGCCTCCTGCGCGTGTATCTTGCGGGCTATCTCAAATGAAAAACCACCCAGCAGGCTGAGCATGGCCAGCATAAAAAAGGTGGTGGAAAGGCCATAGTCTGGCACATAAGCCGACCAGATCCAGAGAATCACCAGGGGCATGATGAGCATGTGCGTGATGGCGTAGAGCACCAGCCGTTTCTTGAGGTAGTCGCTTACAAAAAACTCGTACCGCATGAGCAGGCTATAGCCTATCGCCAGGGCCCAGCAAACAAAAGTTGGCACGCCCATCAGCCAGGCCCAGATTAGCTCTAGTGCCACCCCAGCCAGCGCCAGCACCACCAGTTGCCTGATCGTGACCCGGCCCGACTGCAGCACCCGCTGCGGATGGTTGATGGCATCGAGGTCGTAGTCTTTTATCTCATCGAACACCCGCAACCGGAAGAAAAAGGAAATGGTTGCCACCATGCCCAAAACTTCTTTCCAGCCAAAAACCGGGGGCTCCGCAGCCGCCGAGAAATAGGTTGCCACCGCATGCACCGTCAGGAACAGGATGGCAAACAGAGCCATGTTGATGACAGGGAATCTTTCCTTAAAATAAGCCCACAGGTTACTGGCCATACTGATGTGTTCTGTAAAATATTTCTTTGGGTTCGGGAGTAATTATTTTATTCATTTGTGCGGCAGCAAACTACGAAGCAAATGCAGTTGCCCGGTGCACCATTTGAGGCTCCACTCTCTGAGCGTTCAGCGAGTTTTAGAGCATCTTGATTCTTTTGGTTCTTTTTGTATCAAGACCAAAGTCGTCAGGCTAAGCAAAACGCTTTCGTACTGTTACTTCAGAAAAAGCTGCACCGCTGGCCCTTGTTGGGTGTTTTTCACCAACAAGCACCGCGGCTGCCCAATATGCAAAAGTATTAAATAAGCGTCTGAAGGCCTTTCTCCTACTTAGTCTGACGGCTATGGTCTTGATAAATAAAGAACAAAGAATTCGGCAATGCAATAAGCTGCCCCTGCAGCCAAAGCGGAAAAAGTCTCTCTGCTAACTCAGACAAAAAGCCAATAGTTTTTGCTGTTGCCTCTCGCCCACAAGATCCCTTCCGGATGACAAAAGTGGGATGGCTGTTTAGCAACAAGATACTTTCGCCTACCACACAAATGAATTATTCTAATGAAAATGGCCCTCCGGAGGCTTCTGCTGCTCACACCTGGCAGACAACAAAAAGGATTCGCGCTGTTCGGTATAAATTTCTATATTTAATTCCATCTAGGTATAGAGACAGTTTCACCTGATAAAGAATCCTATGTCCTGTGGCTTGATACTTGTGTCTTATTATACTTGTGTCTCTTTACTTACACCCTCCTATGCTCCGTCTGCTACACAAGTTCCGCTATGCCTTTCTGCTGCTTACGGCCGTGGCATGTGTACTGCTGTGGCCGGGGGTAAAAGCGGCCCTGGTCGTGGACAACAGCCTCACCGTCTGGTTTCTGGAAGATGATCCTGCCCTCGTGCCATACCACACGTTTCAGGAGCGCTTCGGCAACGACGAGGTGGTGATATTGGTAGTCAAAGATAAAAAAAGTCTGCTCTCGCAGCAGCACTTCGATGCATTTATAAAGCTGAGCCAGGAACTGGAGGCTATACCAGAAGTAGCCGGTGTGATAGGCCCCGGAAATGCCGCTGTGAGCTCCTACTCCGCCCTTGGCTCCACCACCAAACCACTGCTTGCCGCCAACACCGATACGGCCTGGGTAAAACGGTCACTGGCCGGGCAGCAGGTGCTGCGGCAGCAGCTGTTTACCGCCGACTATAAAGCTGCCCGCTTACTGATTGTGCTCAAAACCTTGCCCGATTTCGACATCAGGAGAGGCGAAATACTGGACCGGGTGCAGCAGGTAATTGCCAGGCACCTGCCAGCAGACAGTTACCACCTGGGAGGCGTGGGCATTATTTATGCGGGGCTGAACAAGCTTTCGCAACAGGACTTTGGTTTCTTTCTGGGGATAGGTTACCTGGTGATGTTCCTGCTCATCCTGTTCATTTACCGAAAACTGCTGCTGCTCGTGTACGCCCTCGGCACGGTGGCGCTGGCTACCTATATTACGCTGGGTATTTATGGTGCGCTGGGTTTTAGATTAAACCTGATGACGACACTGCTGCCCATCATTATCATTCTGCTCGGCATTATGGATGTGCTGCACGTGCTGAACGAACGCAACCAACTAAAGGAGGATCAGGCAAGGCCCACAGAAGCCGCGCTTGCGGCCCTGGCCAATGTTTTCAGGCCCTGTCTTTTCACCACCCTCACCACTATGGCGGGTTTTCTGGCGCTGGTGGCAAGCCCAATGGCCATTCTGCAGAGTTTTGGAGCGTTTGCGGCATTGGGCATTTTCCTCAGCTTTGTATTTACGTTTGTGCTGGGGGTGCTGCTGCTGCCCCATGCACGGCCAGCTACGCAAGCAACAAAAGCAGTCAGTACAGGCATGGCACATTTGCTAGGCGTGGTCCTGCAGCGGCCGTGGTGGTTTACGGCTCTTTCGCTGCTCCTTCTGGCAGCCAGCATCCTTGGCATTTTCCGGTTGAAGAACGACACCTATACCCTCGGCTACTTTCCGCAGCAGCACCAGGTGGTAACAGATCATCAGGCCATGGAGGCGGCTTGGGGACCTTACATGCCACTGGAATTGCTGGTGCAGCCAACAGCAGGGAGGCAGCTGCATGATAAGGAGGTAGTGCAGGCCGCAGCCGCTTTTGCTGACTCGGCACAGCAGCTAAACGGGGTGGGGCAGGTATTCGGTTTCCACTCGCTGTACCAGGCGGGACTGGAGGCACAGTATCAGGAGAAAGGCCCGCTCATGCTGCAAAGCCAGTTTTACCTGGCGCAGGTACAAAAGCAGCTAAGCTCCGACTATCCGGAGCTGATGCAGCAGTTTATGCACCTGCCCACGCAGACCGGCCGTATCACCATTTTCGGATCTATGTCGTCGGCCAGGGAGTTGAGCGCTAAAATGGACTCGCTCCTGCTCCTCTCTACCGCTACGCTGGGCCAGGTGGCCACTGTTACGCCGTCTGGATACCAGCCCATGTATGCCGCCATTGTGCAGTACGTAACAGAGTCGCAGGTGAAGAGCCTGCTGCTGGCGCTGGTGCTGGTTTTTCTGCTGGTGTGGCTGTTTATCCGCAACCTGAAGCTGGCCTTGCTGGCGGTGGTGCCCAACTTTTTCCCGGTCATCCTGATGATGGGATTTATGGGCTGGATGCACATTTACCTCGACACGGCCACCGCCAGTATCGCCGCCATCGTGCTCAGCTTCTGCATCGACGACACCATTCATTTTATTAACCACTACCAGCAGGCGCGCAAACAAGGGCAAACCGCCGCCCAGGCCCGCCTCTCTACCATGACGCACGTAGGCCCCGCCATCGTGATTACCAGCCTGGTGCTTTTCCTGTGTTACGGCCTCATGATTTTCGGTTCGCTGAAAACGGTGGAGCTTTTCGGCATCCTCACTGCTGTCGCCATTGCAGGTGCCCTGTACAGCCAGTTGTTCATTTTTCCGTTGCTGCTGAAGCGGTTTGATAAGTAAAAAGGTGCGTTGCTGGTTGCTTGGTGCAGCAACATCAGGAGCAGTAATATGCTCCTAAGGGGCTTTTTGATTGGAATAATTTAGGAAGGTTAAATTTGGGAGTATTTGTTTACACCATGTGTTTTTTGAGTGAACCAAGCGACCTATCGTTATTTTGGATTAGTCAACAAAGGTTTCCTTAATCACACTCTTGCAAGCAGCTACTTCTGAAGGGCTCAGATTCCCTAACACTTTTATGATACGGACTTTACCAATGGTTCTGATCTGGTCAATCACTACCCACCCCGTTTGATTATTATGCTTCACTTTCACACGGGTTGGATAGCTACGACTCTTTGTAGTCATCGGAGCAATAACTACTGTTTTTAGGTTATGATTCATCTCATCCGGAGATATTACCACACAGGGCCTTGTCTTTTGTATTTCACTTCCCATTGTGGGGTCCAGGTTCACCAGGATTATCATATATTGGCTTATTTCCATTCTTCGAAGTTTTCATCCCCAAAAACATCATCCAATAAAAGTTGGTCCTCCCCGTTTTCATGCATTTGCCTGAATGCCTTATCCCAGCCTTTTCTTGGCTGCTCAACAGGCTTTAAAATAATCTGGCCCTTCTCTAGAATTAGCTCAACTTTATCCTTGATGTTATACCTTTCCAGAATGGACTTGGGCAGCCGAAGTCCTTTTGAATTTCCTATTTGGATGATTGATATTTCCATTGTTTTTTAATTTAATGTAACTACAAAGTTATTACATTAACGTCTGACTTAAAGATAAAGTTCTATAAATTTGGTATGATAGGAACGGCAGCTAATATAACAAATTCTTAAACAAGTGCTCCTGCTGCACCAACCTATTACTCCTACCCTTAATGGAACAATATTCTGAGCAGCAGCAAAAGCAGCAGCAGTTCCGGAGGGCCGTTTTCATTAGAAAAATTGCCGGAGCCTCAGAAATTATTCTAATGCTTTTGCCCCTCCGGAGATACACCTGCTTTTGCTGCTCCTGCTGCTCCCATAGCTAATATAGTTAATTTTGAATGGAAACTATTGTGAAATTTCAATAGCAAAGGGCTTTGTTTTTTGCTCAAAAAACCAAACATTGTAAGTATATAAATAAGAGAGACAGTATCTTTGTTTCTGGTTTCTTATAAGAGGCCGGAAATTCTTCGGAAATTGTTGTCTATCTTCCTTTATACTGAAGTTATAGGAGCAACACAAAGACCAGCGCTATCTGATTCATACACCTACTACACGGAACATGACTAAAGTCAACAAGCAAGATGCCTTAAATTACCATAGCCAGGGGCAGCCTGGCAAAATTGAAGTAGTACCCACCAAAATGCTCAGCACCCAGCACGACCTGGCCCTGGCCTACTCGCCTGGTGTGGCCGAGCCCTGCAAAGAAATTGCCGCCAACCCCGAAAACGCATACAAATACACCGCCAAAGGAAACCTGGTGGGCGTAATCTCTAACGGCACAGCCGTGTTGGGTTTAGGCAATATCGGCCCCGATGCCTCCAAGCCTGTGATGGAAGGAAAGGGAGTCCTCTTCAAAAAATTTGCCGGCATCGATGTTTTTGACATTGAAATAGACTGTACCGACCCGGAAGAATTTATCCGGATAGTAAAATCGCTGGAGCCAACCTTTGGCGGCATTAACCTCGAGGACATTAAAGCGCCCGAAAGCTTTGAGATCGAAACTGCCCTGAAGGCGCAGATGAACATCCCCCTTATGCACGACGACCAGCATGGCACGGCCATTATCTCGTCGGCGGCCCTGCTAAATGCCCTGGAACTGGCTGGCAAGAAAATAGAGTACGTCCGGATTGTGGTGAATGGTGCCGGGGCAGCAGCTATTGCCTGTGCCAAACTGTACGTGTCGTTGGGAGCAAGGACCGAGAACATGGTGATGTTCGACAAAGACGGCATTATCAGCACCTCCCGTCCCGATCTGGACAGCTTTCAGACGCAGTTCGCAACCGACAGGCCCATCAGCACCCTGGCCGAGGCCCTTACAGATGCGGACGTGTTTATTGGCCTTTCGGCAGGCAACGTGCTGGCACCCGAGCTGGTAAAGCTTATGGCAAACGACCCGATTATTTTTGCCCTGGCCAACCCTGACCCTGAAATTCCTTACGACGTGGCCATGGCCACCCGCGAAGACATCATTATGGCGACCGGCCGCTCCGACCATCCGAACCAGGTAAACAACGTGCTGGGCTTTCCTTATATTTTCCGGGGCGCGCTTGATGTGCGGGCCACCGAGATAAACGAGGCCATGAAACTGGCTGCCGTGTATGCCCTGGCCTCGCTGGCCAAAGAACCGGTGCCCGAAATCGTGCACAAGGCCTATGGTGACAACTCCATTATGTTTAGCCGCACCTACCTCATCCCCAAGCCCCTGGACCCGCGCCTGATCACCACTATTTCGCCGGCCGTGGCAAAGGCAGCCATGGAAACCGGTGTGGCCCGGCTGCCGATCACGAACTGGGAGCTGTACGAGGAGGAACTGCAGGAGCGCATCGGCATAGACCAGAAGCTGATGACCCGCATCACCATCCAGGCAAAAAAAGACCCGCAGACGGTGGTGTTCACAGAGGCTGATAACTATAAGATACTCAAAGCGGCCCAGTCGGTACGGGAGCAGCGTATTGCCAACCCCATCCTGCTCGGCGACCGCAAAGCGATAGACGCTATCGTGGCCGAGCACAACCTCGACCTGAGCGGCTGCCGGATCATGGATCCCTACGAGGAAGACGGCAAGCGGGAGGAATTTGCCCAGCTGCTCTACAAGCAGCGCCAGCGCAAAGGCCTCACCCTCTCAGACAGCCGCCGACTGGTGCGCGACCGCAACTACTTCGGCAGCATGATGCTGCAGGTTGGCGAGGCCGACGCCCTTATCTCCGGCCTTACCCGCGACTACTCCAAAACCATATTGCCGGCCCTGCAGGTTATCGGGGTGGAGCAAGGCATCAATAAAGTGGCTGGCATGTACATCATCCTGAATAAAAAGGAGCCGTACTTCTTTGCCGACACCACCGTGAACGTGAACCCCACCGCCGACGAGCTGGTGGACATTATCGGCCTCACAGCCCGCGCCGTGCGCTTTTTTGATACAGAGCCGCGCATCGCCATGCTTTCGTACTCCAACTTCGGATCGGTGCAGGGCGATATCCCGAGCAAGGCCGCAGAAGCTGTACGCAAAGCCAAGCAGCGCTACCCGCAGCTGCTCATCGATGGCGAGATGCAGGCCAACACTGCCCTGAACCGCGACCTGCTCCGTGAGGTGTACCCTTTCAGCGAGCTGGCCGACAAAGGCGCCAACACCCTTGTTTTCCCAACGCTTACCTCGGGCAACATCGCCTATAAAGTGCTGCAGGAAATTGGTGGCGCAGAGGTAATAGGCCCGGTGCTGATGGGAATGGGCAAACCCGTGCACATCCTGCAGCTCGGCAGCTCGATCCGCGAAATTATTAACATGGTGTCTATTGCCGTGGTAGATGCCCAGAACCATTATAAACGCACCCGATGATAGCCTATATCGATGGCAAGTTAGCTTACAAAGATCCGACCTATGTTATTATAGATGTAAATGGCGTGGGGTACCAGATCAAAATACCGCTAAGTACCTATTCTGCTTTACCTACAGGCGAAAGATGCCGGCTGCAGACCTTCCTGCATATAAAGGAAGATGCGCATACGCTGTATGGCTTTACCACCACCGCCGAGAAAGAAACATTCCTGCTCCTGATCTCTATTTCAGGAGTGGGCCCTAATACGGGGCTCATGATTCTGTCGTCGCTCTCGGTGGAGGAAATTCAGCAGGCCATTGTGCGCGAAGATGTGCGAACCATACAGCAGGTAAAAGGCATTGGCGCCAAAACAGCCCAGCGCGTGATCCTGGAATTAAAAGATAAAATTAAAAAAGACACATTTACTGACACCGCTTCGATTCCTGCTGCTGCGCACAATACTAACAGAGCAGAGGCGTTATCAGCTTTGGTGACTTTAGGCTTTGCTAAGACCGTAGCAGAGAAGACACTGGATGCCATTATCAAGCGTGAGGGCAGAAATCTGAGTGTGGAAGAGCTGATAAAGTTTGCGTTGAAATCTTCTTAGAATAATATCCGATTTTGATCTGGAAAAGTAAAAAGCACAACCTGCTCCTGGCAGCAGTTGCTACTATATCTATGCTGGCCTGGATGTCGCAGGCAGAAGGAGTCCGCTCGCGCAGGCAGTTTCGGTTACTGGCACTCAACCACCTGTTTACACTACAAGACACGGTAAAGTCAGATACTGCCAACGTAGCGTATATTCCCAGCCGCAGGCCTACCTTTGTGCCCCGCGACAGGCGCGGGAACCCGTTCAGTACCCGTAGCAACTCCTCTCCCCTGCTGCTCGGCCAGCCCGGCAACCTGAAAATGGAGGTAGAGTTGGACGATAGCCTTGATCTTTATAACATTACCGAAAAAATAGGCGACCTGGATTACCGCATGCCCTCCTCCATGTCGCTGCAGGAATACTCGGAGTGGCAGCAGAAAGAAGCCGTCCGCAACTACTGGCGCTCCAAGTCTGCCAGCCTCGATGGCGAGAGTGTGCTCAGCAGCAACCGCCTGGTACCCAAAATTTACCTGAGCCCTGTTTTCGACCGCATTTTTGGCGGCAGCTATGTAGATATTCAGCCTAATGGTAACATCGCCCTCAAGTTCGGGGCTCGCTTTAACCGCAACGAAAACCCCAACATCCCGCTGCGCCAGCAGCGCACCGGCGACTTCGACTTCGACCAGAACATTTCCCTGAACCTGGTAGGCAAGATCGGTGAGAAAATGCGCCTCAACTTTAACTGGGATAACAACGCCAACTTCGACTTCGAAAATAACATGAAGCTGGACTATACCGGCTTCGAAGAGGAGATTATCCGCAAAATAGAGGCTGGTAACGTCAGCCTGCCCCTCAACAACTCGCTGGTAACAGGTGCCCAGAACCTCTTTGGCATTAAAACCCAGCTGCAGTTCGGACGCCTCGGCGTAACAGCCATTGCCGCCAACGTGCGGGGCCGCAACGATGAGATCGTGATACAGAACGGTGCGCAAAACAAGCCCTTCGAGATCAGGATTGACCAGTACGACAACAACCGGCACTACTTCCTTTCGCATTTCTTCCGCAACCGCTACGACAATACCCTCAGCAACCTGCCCCTGGTAAACTCAGGCATCGTGATCAGGCGTATCGAGCTCTATGTTACCAACAACAACCGCTCTTCCGAGAACCTGCGCAACATGGTTACCTACATGGACATGGGCGAGGCCACTCCCTACCGGCAGCAGTTCGGCGGCAGGCCTAATGCCCCCGCCGCCAACGACATCAACACCCTCTACAGCCAGATTGCCAATAATGGCGCCGCCCGCGACAATAACCGGGTAGATGCCTACCTGGCCGGGCTGGGCCTGCAGAAAGGCGTGGATTTTGAGCACGTGCGGGCTCGCAAACTCGATAGCCGCGAATTCAAGTTTAACCCGCAGCTGGGCTACATCTCCCTGAACACGCCGCTCCTGCCAGACCAGGTGCTGGGTGTAGCCTTTGAGTATACCTACAACGGCAAAACCTATAAGGTAGGGGAACTGATGGATGATTACCAGAACCTGCAGGACGACCAGGTGATCCATATGAAAATGCTGCGGGCCACCAACCCTTCGCTGGAGTACCCCACCTGGGACCTGCTCATGAAGAATGTGTACCGCCTTGATGCCACCCAGCTAAGCAGAGAGAACTTTCAGCTGCAGATTGTTTATAAAGACGACGAAACAGGAGTAGATATTACCAGCTTAAAGGAGGCAAGCCCCATCCAGAACATTCCGCTGATAGAGGTCTTTAACCTGGATAATGTAAACACCAACAACGACAAACCGCGCGACGGCAACTTCGACTTTTTATCGGGCATTACCATAGACCCTGAAATGGGCACCGTCATCTTTCCGATTGTAGAGCCATTTGGCAGCTACCTGGCCGAACAGTTTACCGGCCGGCCTGAACTGATAGAGCGCTATGCCTTTAATGAACTGTACGAGCAGACACAGACCGATGCGCAACAAATCACCTCAAAAGCCAAGTTCTTCCTGAAAGGCCGTTTTCAGGCTACCTCCACTGACGAGATCGTACTGCCCGGCTTCCGGATCGCGGAGGGCTCCGTGGCGGTTTACTCCGGTGGCACCCGCCTGACCGAGGGCACCGATTACCAGGTGTTTTACGACATGGGCCGCATCAAGATCCTTAACCCCAGCTACATAAGTTCTGCCAGCGACCTCCGGGTGACCTACGAGAAGGCGGAACTGATGAACATACAGCCCCGTACGCTGCTCGGCGCCCGCTTCGATTATGCCGTGAGCGACGACATTAATATAGGCGCCACCGTACTGCACCTGCAGGAGCAGCCCTATATCAACAGGGTCAGCATAGGCGACGAGCCCAGCAACAACACCATATACGGCCTGGACGTGAACCTGAGCAAGGAGTCGCGCTTCCTGACCAAACTCACCGACCGCATACCATTCATTCAGACCAAAGCACCCTCCAGCGTTACATTTAGCGGGGAGTTCGCACAGCTGGTGCCGAACAAATCCAAATCGCCCGTAAACGAGGATGGCACGTCGTACATCGATGATTTTGAAGGGGCCGAGACGCCGTTCAGCCTGGGCGGGTTTAACAACAACAACTGGCGGCTGGCGGCTACACCGGCACCGCTGGTGCAGGGCGAAGGGCTGGCCTACTCTTACAACCGGGCCAAACTTGCCTGGTACACCGTAGACCAGATCTTTTACCGCGAAAGCGATAACCTGCGCCCTTCTAACATCACCAAAGAAGAAGTTGCCAACCACTATGTGCGTGGAGTGCGCCGCACAGAAGTATTTCCGGGCCGCGACCTGCAGGTAGCCAACACCTTCGAATATACCTTTGACCTGGCTTACTACCCGCGCGACCGGGGCCAGTATAACTATAACCCAAACCTCGATGCGCAGGGCCGGCTGTTAGGCGACCCTCGCAACAACTGGGGCGGTATCAGCCGCGACATCACCTTCGACACCGACTTCGACAACGCCAACATAGAGTATGTGGAATTCTGGATGATGGATCCGTTTATAGGAGGACCGAATGGACGGAAAGACGACATGGGCAACCTGATCACCAGCAACGAAGGCGGTGAACTGGTGCTGAACCTGGGAAGCGTATCAGAAGACATTATGAAAGATGGCCGCTACTCGTTTGAGAATGGTTTGCCGGCCTCCGCTACCGATGTGCAGAACCTGCAGGAAACGATCTGGGGCCGTGTAACGTCGCAGCAATTCCTTACCGATGCCTTTACAGGTGTGCCAGGCGGCCGCCAGCTGCAGGATATTGGTCTGGATGGTCTGAACGACGAGGCCGAGCGCCAGCATTTTGCCTCCAGCTTCCTGAACCAGATTCCGGGCGCACCGCCCCAGTCTGTAGTAGACGACCCATCGGCCGACAACTTCAACCACCACCTCGATGCGATTTATGACCAGCAGGGGGCAGGTATCCTGCGCCGCTACAAGAACTTTAACGGCATGGAGAACAACTCTCCCGAGAACAGCCGTTTCTCCAACTACGCTTTCCCGGATAAGGAAGACCTGAACCGCGACAACATCATCAGCGACCTGGAGCAGTACTACGAGTACAAAATAAACCTGAAGCCCGGCCAGCTGAATGTGGGGCAGAATTATATCGTAGACCGGATTGTACAGAACATCAACGGCGATCAGGTGAACTGGTACCAGTTCCGGATTCCGGTTCGCCAGCCTACAGGCAGCGTGGGCAATATCAACGGCTTTAAGTCGATCCGGTTTATGCGGATGTACGTCACCCAGTTCGCCGACCCGGTGGTGCTGCGTTTCCTGCAGTTCCAGTTCGTGGCCAACCAGTGGCGTACGTACCTGCAGCCGATCACCGATGGCAACCCCTGCCTTTCGTGCACCGACGATGCCCGTGGTTTTACAGTCTCTACGGTTAATATCGAGGAAAACGGACAACCTGTGGAAGGCAGCATCCCGTACGTAGTGCCGCCCGGCATTGAGCGTCTGCGCGATTATGCTTCCACCAACAACAGGCGCCAGAACGAGCAGTCGCTGCAACTGTGCGTGGAAGACCTGAAAGACTCTTTCTCCAAAGCAGTTTACAAGAACATTTCGCTCGATATGCTCATTTATAAGCGCATTAAGATGTTTGTGCACGCAGAGAGCAGCAACCCAAACACCAGAGACGATGACACGGAAGTCTTCATCCGTATCGGTACAGACTATTCACAGCACTATTACGAGTACATTGTTCCGCTGAAACTTACAAGGCCGGGTGCCACCACCCGCGAGGAAATATGGCCATCTGAAAATGAAGTAGACATTGCCATACAAGACCTGGTTAACGCGAAAATGGAGCGTAACAAAATTCCGGGCTATGATATGCGTCGGCCTTTCGACACGGTGATAAACGGCAAAACGATCCGGATAATGGGTAACCCTGACTTCAGCGAGGTGCAAAGCGTGATGCTCGGGGTCCGGAACCCCTCCAGGCCGAATGAAGACAGCAGCCCGCACTCTGTTTGTGTGTGGATGGATGAGCTGCGTGTAACTGATTTCCGGAACCAGACCGGCTGGGCAGCCAATGCACGCCTGAATACCAAACTGGCCGACTTTGCCAGCATTACGGCTACAGGCAGCTATACCACCATCGGTTTTGGCGGGCTGCAGCAAAAAATTGCGCAACGGGCACGGGAGAATACCGCCATGATGGATGTAAGCGCCAATGTGGCTGCCGACAAGTTCCTGCCTGAAAAGTCTGGTATTAAAATTCCGGTAAGCGTGCAGTACGGCACCCTGAACAGCCAGCCACAGTTCGACCCACTCGACAAGGACGTGCCGCTGGACCAGTCGCTGGAACGGTTTAACTCGGATGATGGCGAGCGGGAATACCGGCAGAAGGTAACCACCATGGAGACCCGCAAAAGTATAAGCCTGCTGAACGTACGGAAAGAACGGACAAACCCGGAGGCGAAGGTAAGGCCCTACGACATAGAGAACCTCTCCTTCTCCTACGCATATGCCGAACGCCTGTTTACGAACATCGAAACGGAGCGGGACTTCACGAAGTCTTATACCGGTGGGGTTGCCTATACTTATAATAACACACCTAAAAATTACGCACCGTTTGCACAGGCAGAGGCTATTAAATCGCCGTACCTGCGCCTGATCAAAGACCTGAACTTTACGCCGCTGCCAAGCAGCTTCTCATTCCGGGCCGACCTGGACCGGCGCTACAACGAGACTTTCCTGCAGCGCCGCGAAGCCGGAACCACTGTGATCAGCTCAAGAGGCATTGCCCCAACCTTCCAGAAATACTTCTTCTTCAACCGCATCTACGACATGAAGTGGGACATCACCAAGAGTATTTCGCTGGACTACACGGCCTCTAACCGCTCGGTGGTAGACGAACCAGACGACCGCATTAACAGCGACATAGACTCCATTGCCTATAAAAACGCGATCATCTGGGACAATCTGCGTAACGGGGGTCGTAACACCAACTTTAACCAAGTAATTGCCCTGAACTACAAGTTGCCGCTCGACAAGTTTCCGCTAACCGACTGGATGGAGGCAGAAACCCGCTATGCCGCCACCTATATCTGGACGGCAGGCTCTACTGCCCTGAACCAGGATGCGAATTTCAGACTGGGGAATATTGCCGAAAACAGCACCGACTTCACGCTCAATGGCAAATTCGACCTGGTGAAGCTGTATAACAAAGTACGGTTCCTGAAAGATGTGAATACGCCTCCTCCTCCACAGGCACAGCGGCCACCTGTGGCACCTAACGATACCACAGCACAGAAGCCACGATCGGAAATGAAATTCGCCAAATCGCTGGCACGCCTCCTGATGATGACTCGCTCCGTTAACTTTGTGTATGAGCAGGACAAACGCAGCATGATACCGGGCTTCCTGCCTTCCAGCCACATGTTTGGCCTCGACAAAGGGTTTGAAGCGCCAGGTCTGCCATTTGTGCTCGGCCGGCAATACGAGCTCGATGAGCTCTACAACAGAATATCAGGCAACGGCTGGTACACTGATAGCAGTCAGTACCTGAACACGCCTTTCAGTGCGGAGCTGGCCGAGATCATGACGGTGCGCGCCAACCTGGAGCCGATAAAATCTTTTAATGTGCAGGTAGATGCGCGTCGTAACCTGTCGAGAATAGAAGAAGTGTTTTACCGCAAGGAGTACGATGATTTTGGAGGTGTAGGGGCAACAGACATGCGCCAGAACCCGATCAACATGGGCTCTTTCAGCACCTCGTTCATGGCGCTGGGCACCCTGTTCCAGTCTACTTCGGGTGGCACCTCGCAGGCTTTCGACGATTATATCCGGAACCGGCATAACGTGCGCCAGAAACTCACCGATGCCAATGCCGCAGCCTCTGACTCGAGCTACAGGCTCAACTCGCAGACGGTGCTGATGGAGTCGTTCCTGTATGCGTATCAGGGCAGAGATGTGAACGGCTACCAGGCAAGGCCCTCGAAACCATTCAGCCGCCTGCCGATCCCGAACTGGCGGATAGATTATAATGGCTTGTCGCAGCTGGAGTTCTTTAAGCGCTGGTTCAGCCAGGTTAACCTGAGCCATGCTTACAACTCCTCTTACAACATTACAAACTTTACCACCTCGCTCGCCTACGATCAGGAACCAGCTGAGTTCCCATCGTTGAGAAATGAGTTTGGGCAGATCATACCGTTCTACATCGTGAGCCAGGTTACGATCATGGAGCGACTGGCCCCGCTGCTAGGAGTGAACTTCAGAACCAAGACCAACTTTACCGGCCGCCTGGAGTATAAGGTGGAGCGTAACCTGTCGCTGAACCTGACGAACGCACAGGTAACGGAGACGAACGTGACGGATTACGTATTTGGCTTTGGCTACACCAAAACAAACTTAAAGCTGCCGTTCATGACCAAAGCGCTGGAAAATGAGGTGACCATGCGGATGGACTTTTCGGTGCGCGACAACCAGACAGTGCAGCGGGCCATAGCCCAGGATGAGTTCGGAAACGAGTACAGCCAGAACCAGATCACGAACGGCACCAAGCAACTGACCATGCGCCCGACGGTGGATTATGTGCTAAGCCAGCGCGTGAACCTGCAGTTTTACTTACTGCGCACCGTGTCGGACCCCAAAATATCCACTTCTTTCCGAAACAGCGTAACGGAGGGGGGCATTCAGCTGCGAGTAAGTTTGCAATAATATTTTGGCATTACGAAAAAGAGAGTACTTTTGAAAAGTCATTCCATCTAAACTAACGAAAAAATGAACCTACCTGAAAACCTGAAGTATTCGAAAGACCATGAGTGGATCCGTGTAGAGGGAGACGTGGCCTATGTTGGCATCACTGACTTTGCCCAGAGCGAACTCGGCGACATTGTGTACGTTGACGTGGACACCATAGATAAGCAGATCAGCCAGAATGATGTGTTTGGCACTGTAGAGGCTGTAAAAACAGTATCTGACCTTTTCAGCCCGGTTAGCGGCACTGTGCTGGAGCTTAACGAGAAACTGGACGCCAGCCCGGAACTGGTGAACTCAGACCCATACGGCGACGGCTGGATCGTGAAGCTATCCCTAGATGATGCCAGTGAGTTGGAAGGCCTGCTGACGGCTGCCGCATACCGTGAGCTAACCGGCCAGTAATAACCACCGCCACGCCAGTACGACTTGATTCTACGGTACAACCTCTTTACAATAATGTGGGCAGCAGTGATCATGATCACCACACTGCTGCCCTCTACTGCTCTGCCATCCACCTCGGCCTGGGATCTTCTTACCTTCGATTCGTTTGCCCACATCTTTTTGTTTGCCGTGCTCACTTTCCTGATGATTGTGGGGCTCAAAAAACAATTTACCAATACAAAGCTACGGCACTACGCCATCCGGTACTCCCTGCTGATCTGCACCCTGTATGGCATTGGTATTGAGCTGCTCCAGGAGTTTGTTGTGTACGGGCGCCAGGGCGATATTATTGATGTCATCAGCAACACGATCGGCTGCCTGGCAGGCATCCTTGCCTTTAAATGGATTTACAAGGTTTAGTGTTTTAAGGTAAAGGGCAGTAGATAAAACTGCTGTTTATTCGGAGCAGCAGCAGCAGGAGAAACCTCCGGAGGGGCTTTTTGATTAGCAAAATTTGCCTCAGGGCACAGCTCCGGAGCGCATTGCCCTGCCAATGGGTTTTCCTTTACGCCATAAACCACACCATCCTACCAAACAAAAAACTTGAACCAACAAACCCTCCTGCTCCTCCTCTTCCTGATCACCAGCTTCCCGGCCAGGGCGCAGGACATGAGCAGGGTACGCCAGACCATCGACACGCTCTGCTCCCCCACCATGCACGGCCGGGGGTACATCTTTGAAGGCGACACCAAAGCGGCCAGCTATATCCGGGCACGTTTTGAGGCTGCAGGGCTCCAGCCTATTGGCTTCAGCTATTACCAACCCTTCTTCCTGCCCGTAAACCGGATTACCCACACGCCACAGCTGCAGCCAGATGGCAAACGGCTGAATCCAGGAACAGATTTTGTGGCACAGGCAGCCTCTCCTTCCGGCCAAGGAAAAGCTAAAGTACTACCTCTCGATACACTTATTTTTACTGATGCTACAGCAGCAAGCCGGTTTTTTAATCAGGACTTCCAAAACAAAGCGCTTGTTTACAGCCGGCAACACCAGCCACTGCTGCAAAAATTACCTTCAGCTTATCAGCAGCAGCTACAGCGTGCCAAAGCCCATATTGTGCTGCAGCCCAAAGCACTTATGACCTCCGTGGCACGGCAGCAGAGCGGGGCTCCTGTTTTTGAGGCATTGGCCACTGCCTGGCCCAACAAGGTAAAAAAGGTAAAATTTGATGTTACCGCCAATTTCGAGCCCGCTTACCAGACTCAGAATGTGATAGCGGTAATAGAGGGCAGTATCGAACCAGACTCATTCCTGGTTTTTACGGCGCATTACGATCATTTAGGCGGTCAGGGCAAAGACGTTTACTTTCCGGGTGCCAACGACAATGCCAGCGGCACGGCCATGCTGCTGGAGTTAGCCGCCCACTACAGCAAACCAGAAAACAAACCGGCTTATAGTATCGCCTTTATGGCGTTTGCCGCCGAGGAGGCTGGCTTGGTGGGCTCCTTCTTTTACACTCAAAACCCGCTTTTCCCGCTTAGCCAGATCAAGTTCCTGGTAAACCTGGATTTGCTTGGCACCGGAGACGACGGCCTGATGGCTGTGAATGGCAGCATTCATCCGGAGGAGTTCAGGTTGCTAACAGACCTGAACAAGGCAGGCAATTACCTGCCCCAGATCCGGAGCCGGGGCAAAGCAGCCAACTCCGACCATTACCCCTTCTCCGAAAAAGGTGTTCCGGCCTTCTTCTTCTATACCCTTGGCGGCACCACCGCCTACCATAATGTGCACGACAGGCCGGAGCAACTGCCCCTTACCCGATTCCCGGAAGTATTTAAGCTCCTTACAGATTTTGCGGCCGCTCTGCAGACCGAATAAGATGATTATTAAGCAGTTAGCCATTAGGCACCGATGGTGCCGTGTAGAAGAGAGGAAAGGAGCTATGGCAGCAGAATGCTCCGGAGGGGTGTTTTTATTCGAATAATCGCCGCCGGAGAGGCCACGTTGGTTTTATAGCAGCCCCTTGCCTGCCAAACCGGAACACAAACACAGGTTAAACGGAGGCCCGGTAATTTGCCGAATCCTATGCTGCAAATTACTTTAATTCGACACAAACGAAATATAACTGTCTGTAAAACAATTACATACTTTACTTTAAAAGAACGATTGTTAGCTTAAAATCATGGCTTAAGTCTAAAATAAATCGTATACTAATTGAAGTGAATCCAAATACAAGACTGCGGCTGTTACCAGTTCGAAGAAAAGGTTGAAAAAACAGCAGACATGCTACCTATCAGATAAAAAGACAAAATAAAAATATTTTAGGACTCCGGAGCAACTTTCAGATTGCTCGCACCATCTATAGAGTAACAAATAAATTTTTTAACCCTAAAATCATATCGCCATGAAAATCATCACTTTATTATGCGCCATAGTTCTGATGTTTGTCGGCATTATTAAAAAAACAGCAGACGATGTAAATGAGATCGCTGTAAGAACCGAGATGAAGCAATATCCTAATTTGCTGCCTACAGTAGAGGTAATAGCAAAACGTTTGCCTAAGTCTTAATACCGTTCCTGTTTACGGAAGTTAGAACGAGTACTACTTCCGCAACCAGATCACCGATTTTTCTGCTCCTGCTCCTTCCCCGGCCTCAGCCCTGCCTGTTACCAATCCTTTTTAATCAGCCATCAGGCTCAACAAAATTACTGCCACTCCGCCAACCACAGCCCATAGCCCTGTGTGCCCCCGGCACATAGCTGAAGATGAATTTATTTCGGGGCAGGTTGCTGATGATCATTGCGTTATATAATAATATAATTATTTTGTGCTGAGGGATTTCATCAGGGCAGGAAAGCAAATTCAGGTTTAGCTACCACCGTACTCTATTTCCCTGCCATGGTTGAAAACATTCCATTCTAAAATACAATCCTGTTTTAGTGGAGTGGTGGCTCATCATTGCCATCGGATACCAAGCACTAAAATGGAGGTTCGTTAGGCTTTCGCTGGTCAGGGAATAAGCTACAGGAGCTACCAGGAAAAGGCTGTTGCCCGGTACTCAGCCTGACGATTTTTTGTTGAGGAAAGGTGCCACCGAAAAACAAAAATGCCCTGTTTCTTTTGGCATCTCCATCCTTTATCAAGAAGGGCAGGCATTTCTGTCTAAAAAGCTAAAAGCCCCCGTAGCCATTAGGCTACGGGGGCTTTTAAAATAACTGGTCCAGTTGGTGCAGCAGACAGTTTTGCTGGCCTGTAGCTGCACAGGATTTATCTATTCATAACGGAACCTTCTGTTTTCGGCATGGCCTGAAACTAAGGCAGCAGCACGGCACGGTATTGTGTCTCATCCACAGTCGGGATTCTGGCACCGTATTTCGAGTTGATGGCTTTTATCATTTCATTGGCGATAAAAGCATACCCCCTTGGCGTAGGATGCACCCCGTCGAGTGAAAACAGGTTGCCAGTAATAAAGGCTGGAGAATAGGAGACCCCATCGCGCGAAAAACCACTGGCGACGCTCTTAAAGTAAGCATCGGAATCGAACAGGGCCAGTCCTTTGGCATCAGCCACCGACTTGATAATGGTGTTATAATCATTCGTAGCCGCCGTTACGTTTGCCTGCTCGGCTGCATCCAGCACCAGTGCGCTTGGCAGCGGGTTCCTGTCTGACAGACCAAACATCTGGGTAGTATCTATTTGGTATGTTGCCAGCAGGGCCACTAAAGTGCCTCTGATAACAAGGGCATTCTGACTGGGGCTTACCTGCTTGGCCAGATCTCGCCAATACAAGCCAGTTGGCTGGCCAACCAGCGTGGCATAAGGCGAGGCAGT
The DNA here is from genome assembly GCF_014332515.1 of Pontibacter beigongshangensis. GTDB lineage: Bacteria > Bacteroidota > Bacteroidia > Cytophagales > Hymenobacteraceae > Pontibacter > Pontibacter beigongshangensis. The sequence goes on from NZ_VFSD01000002.1 coordinate 344,460, forward strand.
AAGCGGGATAAGCACGCCATCCTGAGGCGTGTTTATTTGCGAAGGCGCAAACGAGATACGGCTGGCTCCTGCACCAGTAATGGCAAAAAGCCTTGTAATAGCCGGATTCAGGCCTAACAGTTGCCTTATAGATGCTCCGACCGTGGTGAAGAACGGGAGAGAAGTCACATTCGGAATAGTAGCCACTATGCCTTTCTGGCCCTCAGCTGTCAACGCATTCACCATATCGGAGAAGCGGACATCAAAGGTGTTGGTAGGCGTAATGTTATACACCGGATCGCTGGAGGCCCCACCGGAAGTAGCATATCCTAACACATCGTTGCTGCCCAGCCACATGCTGAAAAACGTGTGGTCGGCGGCCTGCACGCGCTGCAGGTAGGTCTGGTTTGCGTCGTTTTCCGGCGTAATACGCTCAAAGTAGCGGTTGCCCTGCGCGCCTCCGTAGCCGGGTGTCGTGATGTCGGCCAATCTTATATCCGGAATGCCGAAGTTCTGAACAGGGCCTGTGTACTTGGCAAAGCGCCCCGCCTGGTTGGTGGCCAGCTTATCGGTAACGGGCACAATAGTAGGCGCACCCTGGGCCGAAAGCCCGGCAAGGCGCAGGTAGCCGGAACCGTTTGCCTGCTCTTCGGAGAACAGCGGCTGCGCAAACTCGCCGCCCCCAACCGATCTGAACTGCTGTGCTAATATAGCGGGGTATGAGTTAAGCTGTCCTTCGCGGTACAGGCCTCTGTCGCCATAGCCAGCCGTAAGGGAGTTGCCTACGGCTATGTAGGTAGAGAAATCAGCCTCGCCGGGACTGGTGGTGGGTACATCTATTTCCGGTTCGCAACTGGCAAGAAATATACCGGCAGCAAGAGCCAGCATGCCTGGTTTATAGAAGAATTTTTTCATATTCAGGATGTAGCTAATCAAAATTTATAGTTCAGGGCAATACCAGGAATGTAAGCAATAGACTTGTAAGTGCCTGCTACGCCGCCAGACAGGTCAGAGGCATCGGTCCTTTTCTTTTTGTTGATGTACAGGAAAGACGCATCTACGCTCATGTCTTCAGACAGTTTGTAGCCAAAACCTACAGACACGCCACGAGAATCTGAGTCAGGCGTCTCGGGGGTGAGGTAGCCCTCCTGCACCGGGGTGCCATCGTAGTAACCGCCTGCCCGCAGGGCAAAGGCGTCAGATACCTTATATTCAGCGCCAACGCGGTAGATATAGGCATCTTCGTAGTTCCGGGCATTTTCTGCAAAATTGCTTCCGTTCACATCTTGGCTATAGTCAAAGCGCAGGCTCTTGTAAGCGCTCCAGCCTACATGGCTTACATCTACGGCAATGGTCAGGTCTTCGGATGGCATAAATCCTGCACCGAAGGTAAGGGTAGCCGGCAGAGGCAGCGTGGCATCGAACTCGGTGCCTGCCGGGAAGCGCCCTGCAATGGCCGGCGAGGTAGGCAGGTTCGAGAACATCACATCGCCGCCGTCTACTTTCATGTCTACTTTAGAGCGGTAGCTCAACCCAAACGACAGTTGCTCAGAAGGCTTAAAGAAAATGCCTGCGTTAAAGCCGATGCCGTTTGCTTTGCCATCCAGTTCTGCCTTGCCGTAAGCCCCTTCGGAGTTCTGGAGCGGAATATTGCGTTGCAGGTTCACACCACCTACCGCATACACAAAGCCGGCGCCGATGCCCAGCTGGTCGGTGATCTGGTAGCTAAGCGTTGGCTGAATAAAAATGGCCTGTAACGAAAGCTCTGACAAGCCAAAGCGCCCGTTCCAGTCGTTGCCCCAGTTCACAGTGCTGCCAAAAGGTGTATACACGCCCAAACCTGCCTTAAGCCTGTCGTTGATGCCAAACACGCCGTACACGTGAAAAGGAGTGCCCAGCGGGTTATCGGCTTTGGCAGTTGCTCCGCTTGGCTCCGGCGCCCGGTACGCGATTTTGGAAATGATACCGGAAGCGCCGATGGTTACGCCATTCTCCCGCAGGAAACTCATAGCACCCGGGTTAAAGAAGATACTGGAGGTACCGGTAGTGATGCCTGTGCCCGTATGGCCCATCCCGATCTGGCGCTGACTGGCCAGGTTTACCTGGTAGCCTCCTGCCATAGCCGCCCCCGATAGCAAAGAGCCACCGATCAAAGCTAAAATTTTTCGTTTCATAAAAGTTGTTTTGATTTTTTTGATAGCATTGGGTGTTATTCAACAATTTCCTACTTAAAACTGCTACTTATTGTTATTATAATTTGCAGTAAAAAAATCAGAATAATTTAAAAGGTTAATACGCGAAGACTAAGCAGAAGCAAATCAATATTTAAATAGATGAATATTAACTGTGTAGCTAGCAAACCTACTCAATATTTTTTAAGTGTTGCCATATTTTTCCTGCTAATTATTTTTCCCGGACTCTGCCAATGCCTCTGCCACTAGATCATCAGAAATGCATTAATTTATCTGTCCGGCAATGGTGCACCAACCGCCTGGTGTTTAGCCAACTAATTTAAGCGCCTGGAAACAAAAAGACCTGGTGAGGCGATAAGGTATATAAATTACCTGGTAACGCATTTCTGCCATGGTTTTGCCGCACCAGAGCAATTTATTTGAATTTTGCCCTTAACACGTTCTGCCATTCGGTGTAGTGTCAAAACTTTTTAGTTAAGAAGCTGCGGGTGCATGCCTTTATTTCGTTCCAAAAAACTTTCTGAGCATGCGGCATTATCTTTAACCTCCGCAATCCGTTAAACTACTCTCAAAAGAAAAACTGAGATGTACGATGTAATAATTATAGGTGGCGGACCGGCTGGCCTGAACGCTGCCATGGTGCTGGGGCGCTGCAGGCGCAGGGTCCTTTTGTTTGATACAGGTAAGCCCCGCAACCGGTGGTCTCACAGCATGAACGGGTTTATCTCGCGTGATGGCATTAACCCGCAGGAGTTTTTGGAACTGGGAAGGGCCGAACTTCAGAAATACAAGGTTGAAGTTGTGTGCAAGCTTGTGAAAACGGCCACCTACAGCAAAGGGCATTTTGTGGTGAACGACGACGAGGGCACCGTATATACCTCGCACAAGCTATTGCTGGCCACTGGCTTAAAAGACAAGTTGCCGAACCTACCTGGCCTGGAAGAACTGTACGGCAAAAGCGTGCACCACTGCCAGTACTGCGATGGCTGGGAGTCGAGGGATAAGGCGATTGCTGTTTATGGGCAAGGCAGGCGGGGAGTAGGGCAGTCGCTTGCCATGAAAACCTGGAGCGACAGCGTGACACTCTATACCGATGGCACCAACAAACTGACGCAGAGCGACTGGGACAAACTGAAGCTGAATGGCATAGCTGTTTGTACTGATAAAATTGCCCGCCTGGAAGGCGAAGACGGCAAACTGCAGCGCATTGTCCTGCAAAACGGAGAAGTGCAGGAGCAGCAGGCTATGTTCTTCAACACCGGCACCAAACAGCAGTGCGACCTGGGAACACAGTTAGGCTGTGAGTTTACAAGCAAAGGTGTAATAAAAACCCGCAGGCTGCAGAAATCAAATATTCCGGGGCTTTTTGTAGCCGGAGATGCCGCCCGCGATGTGCAGATGGTTATTGTTGCTGCTGCCGAAGGCATGAAAGCAGGCGTAGCCATCAACATGGAGTTGGAGCAGCTCTACCTGAAGCGTGAGCCGCAGGCCGGCAACAAGCCTGTGGCTGTATAGCATACTAAAGGCCGGGGAGCTGTGACACAAGGATGTGCCTGACCTTAATTTTACAGGGAAAGAGGCGCATCCTGACTTACCAGACCAGTGTCTGAAACTGCCTGGAACAGGTGCTCTTTCAGGCAATAGCGGTAACCTCTCACCAGCAGGTGCATGATCAGGTGCTCTACGGCTATGGGCTCGTTTTCCTCTACCTGCCGCGTGTTCGAGAACCGCACCTTGCTGGCATCAATGATCGTGACCACTCCCGTGCCAAACACTTCTACCTGATCGCCGCCTTTTATGATAATGCCTGTTTCCTCGCTCAAACCGATACCGGTATACTCCTGGTCGTGTGCCACGGCATGTGCCAGGCGACCAAAGCGGCCACGTTCAGCAAAATGGGTATCGATGTATACCTGCCGTATAAAGCCAAAGCCCTGCGTTGTCTTCATCTCGCCTTTTATGAGCGAGTAATGTCCATATCCATCATAGATCATCCTGTCAGACATAACGGCTGCCCCGGCACTGGTGCCGGCTATTATAATATCGTCCTCGATATACCGGCGCTGCATAATCTCCAGAAGCCTGGTTCCGCCCAGGAAACTGGCTAAGCGCACCTGATCGCCTCCCGTAAAAAATATAACCTCGGCTTCCTGTATCGCCTTCAGATTTAGGGAAGTGTCTGCATCGTTTGATTCGTCGATATGCAGGAGCATCACGTTGCTGCAGCCAAACTCCTCAAAGGCAGCTTTGTAGGCATTGCCTGAGTCCTCTACCTCTGTGGCAGCCGTAGCTATAACTACGATATGCGACTGCGCACTGCAAATCTGCGAGCGGATCAGCTTCAGCAACCCATCGTCGTCTCCCCCGCCTAGAGCTATTAATCTGCCTTTAATCATATGCCTCCCTGAGTTATTGTAGTAAAAATGTATGTTATACTGAAGGTAAGGCTTTAGAGTTAATAATAATAACCTTGGGACCTTCTTCTCAGGCAACCCGTGTGGCATTTGCACGCTGCCTGCAGGCTACTGTTCGTACCCGGACAGTAGCCTGTTCGGTTATGTACACAGCAATGGTGCCGGCAGGCCCGGAAATGCCTTTTGCGAGCCGGTAAGGGGCACAACAGATATTGGCACAGATCATGTATTACACAAAACACGCTCACGCTGATCAGCCATGCCCTTATAACCAGCTGATTTTCAAAACAATGAACTCAAAACAAAAACCTGAATCAAAAAAAATAAAGCCATGAAAATTATCATCTTGTTAGTAGCCATTCTTATAATGCTTGCCGGTATTATCAAAAAAACAGCCGATGACGTGCAGGAAATTGCCATCAGAACAGAGCTGAAACAATATCCGAACTTGCTGCCTACCATAGAGGTTGTCGCAAAGCGCCTGCCCCGTTCCTGATCTGATTCCCCAGTGAAGCACCGCAAAGCCAGGCACACCCTCGCAAAACCTGCCGCAGCAGAACCTCCGGAGAAGCGGGGTAATGTGCTGATGTGCTAATTTGACAATGGTTGATTGTTGAATGGTTGATTTGAAAATTTGGAGATGAAGGGTGCACCTTACCACATCTCTTAACTCTTTAAAAGGCCTTATGCCCTGAGTTGTGCTACGTGCGAGTATCGGGCTACTGAAATCCTGTTTCCTGTTGTGCTCCTGAGCCGCCAAAAGCCAGCCAATTTTTTTCTGGGCTATCCTGCTACAGCCATCTCAAAATTTATGCTACTTTTGCCTCTGGAAGCGAGATGCCAGGTGAGATTAATTTTTTGCAGACCATATGGGAAAAATACTGAGGCTCAATGAATACAATCATAGTGCCTTCCTCTATAAAGCGCAGCAGTTAGTGCTGAATCTGCTAACGCCTGCCAGGCATATAGCGGCGCAGCCTCCTGCACCTGAGCTATGCAACACCACCGGCACACTTGCCACAAAGACTGCCTATAGCCAGGAAACCCTGGAGAAACTGGAGCTTTCTGCCTTGCTTGCAAGTGCTGCTCAACCTGCCAGATTATATGATTTATCTAAACTGCTGACGCTCGAAGAGCAAAGTAAAGCGTTTTCATTTGATCTTGGCGAGGGCATGGCCCGGAAGGGACTGGCCGAGACCTGCTTCAGGGCAGGCAGGATATGCATAAAAATAACGCCGGAAGGCCTGAATTACTTAAAAGAACAGGAAAGCGAACATCTATAAACCCTAAGACTTTAGCACAGCTAATACCCCTCCTGCTGGGCTTTGGCAGGCGCGACGGCCCCCACCGAAGCGGCAAAGCGCAGTAGCAACAAGTAAAAACAAGCTTAAAAACAGGAATTATACTGTCGCAAAAGTCATTTGTAGCTTTCCACAGCAGTCTGGCCCCCAGCCGGACTGCTGTATTTTAAGCCCCTGCCGGTTGCCACAGCACGTGCTCCGGCAGGCTCCTGCCGCAGCTCTTAGCAAATGTCAGGTGCCTCGTTCAATTATTCTAATCAAAACGCCCCTCCGGAGGCTTTTTCAGGACACAAGACGCAGGATACAAGTATCAAGACATTCGTAGCACGATACTCGTATCACGTAGCATGACTCAGGGCACAAGACCTTGTAACGAATTAAGAGTTTTCAAAGCTTGCTCTGGCAATTCATTTCCAGATCTTCAAATCTCCAAATTGAAAAATTAGCACATCAGCACATTAATCCATTAGCACATTACTCCTTCTTTCTGAAAATATCGAGCGGACCGGACTTTTTCTCCTCCTTGGGCGGCTCCTTCTTTTTGAAGATATCCCGAAGGCCAGATTTTTCTTCTTCCTGTGGCGGTTCCTCCTTCTTTTTAAAGATGTCCAGTAAGCCGGATTTCTCTTCCTGCTTCTGGTTTTTATTCTTTTTTGTGTCTTCTTCTTTGTTGCCGAATGGCCACAGGCTTTTTTTCTTCTTTTTCTCAGGCAGGATAACGTACCGGATAGATATGCCTGTAGACAAGGCCACCCAGTCTTCGTGGTTGATGTGGAAAGCCGGTTTTATGTCCGCAGAAAGCAGGATGGGCAGGCCGTTTACTTTATACTCCACCCCCAGAATAGCATCCAGCCCGGTAAATGTGCCGTGGTCTTTCAGGTGCCCGATATGGCCTCCGGCACCTACATAATAGTTAAGGCGACGGCCGAGTATAGGCCGGTGCCATTCATAGAGCCCGGTGGCGCTAACATCGCGGGTGCCCACTGCAAAAATGCCTTCTATGGTCGATTTCTCGAATACCCGCTGCTGCACCGTGAGCCCAAGCCGCTCACCATCTAACCGAATACCGGCAGCCGTACGGTATACCTGCGCCTGACTAACATAGGCTGCTCCTATCAGCAGGAGGCCTATCCAAAAGCTTTTCTTCATGCTATAAAAATTCTACTGCTGCCCCTGCAAATACCTTACCTAATGCGGTGCCATGCGCCCTGTGCGGCAGGCGAAGTATCTGTTTTATAGGAAAGGGCATGAGTATCAGGGTGTAAGTTTCTTTTTGTACTGTTTTTGTGAAGAGGCCGTACATGATCAGCACCAACTGGCCAGTCCCCCTTCCGGTAAATTATTTGAATCAAAACGCCCCTCCGGAGGCAAAAAGAGACACAAGACGTAAGACACAGGTATCAGGATTTTAGTAGGCCGATACTCGTATCAGGTAGCACAACTCAGGGCTCAAGCCCGTTTAAAGAGTTAAGAGATATGGTAAGGTGCACCATGCATTTCCAAATCTCCGAATTTTCAAATCAACCATTCAGCAATAAACAATCAACCATTGTCAAATTAGCACATCAGCACATTACTCTGCATCACCCCTGAACCGGCCACGACCAGACTTTTTCTCGCTTTGCCGGCGCTTGCTTTCCAGCCGTTGCTTTACGGAGCCGTAGGTGGGTTTGGTTGGCCTGCGCTTTTTCTGTTTCGTAAGTGCCTGGCGCAGCAGCTCATAAAATTTGCGGATGCACTCCTCCTTGTTCTGCAGTTGGCTCCGCTCCGCCTGGCACACCACCTGCAGGAACCCGTCGCTGGTAATGCGGTTGGCCAGCTTTTCGTGCACCAAGGCTTTTTCCTCTTCTGAGAGCAGGCCGGAGGATGCCACATGAAACCGCAGCTCCGCTTTGCTGGACACCTTGTTCACATTTTGTCCGCCAGCGCCTCCGCTACGGGAGGCCTGAAACTCCAGTTCCCTGGCAAAGTCTCTTTCACCTAAACGCATATCTGTTCTGTTTCTTGCTCTGGCTGTGGCACCCGATCAGGTTTATCACAACCATACAACTCCTAATTACCGTAAACCGGATACGAGTTCCGGCAGCATTGGAGACAAAGAAAACACAAACAGCTAAAACCGCAGCTATGAAAAAAGAAATCGTGCCTAAAAAAGGCTCATTGGCCGCAGCGCGCATTCCTACTACAAGAACGGGTATGGGCAACCTATACTGCCAGCCAACCATTTCCGGTTCAACACCTCGCTGCCTATACCGTGCGGCCCCGCAACCCATTCATTAACTGCCTTACCGTATTAAGCTTATGCAAGAAAAAGACCATTGGTACAAAGCCGGCGTCTGGTATGCCCTCGACGTGGAAACTTTCCAAGATTCTGACGGCGATGGTGTGGGCGATTTTCAGGGCCTCATCAGCCGCCTCGACTACCTGGCCACCCTGGGGGTAACCTGTATCTGGCTGCTGCCCTTCTACCCCAGCCCCGGCCTCGACAACGGCTACGATGTAATGGATTATTATGACGTAGACAAGCGGCTGGGCTCTCTCGGCGATTTCACGGCTTTTGTGCGCGAGGCGAAGGAGCGGGGAATGCGCGTGCTCATCGACCTGGTGGTGAACCACACCTCGCATGAGCACCCCTGGTTTCAGGAGGCCCGGAAAGACAAAACCTCCAAGTACTACAACTACTATATCTGGCGGAAGGAAAAACCAGAAGACTCGCATGCTGAGCCGATGTTCGGTGGCGAGGAAGACGACATCTGGTCTTACGACGAGGTGGCGCAGGAATATTACCTGCATCGTTTCTACAGTCACCAGCCCGACCTGGAGATCACCAACCCCGACGTGCACAAAGAGATCTTCAACATCATGGGTTTCTGGCTGGCGCTGGGCGTGTCCGGGTTCCGGGTAGATGCTGCTCATATTTTGGTGCAGGACGACAACAACGAAAGCAGAGACCACTTTTACGAGCTGCTCGAAGACATGCGCTCTTACATCAACACCCACAGCCAGGATGCCATATTGCTGGCCGAGGCCACCGGGCCGCCAGAAATGATCGGCAACTTCTTTAAAGATGACAGCCGCATGCACATGGCCTTTAATTTTCTGATGAACCAGCACCTGTTCCACGCCATGGCCATACAAGAGGCGGAGCCGCTGAAGAAAGGCTTCGCCCTGCTGCCTGACAAACCCGAGACCTGTACCTGGCTCAACTTTTTGCGTCATCACGACGAGCTGACGCTGGTAGACCTCGACAGAAAATATATTGAAGAGACTTTCGCCGCCTTCGCCCCGGAAAAAGACATGCAGATTTTCGGGCATGGCATACGCCGCCGGCTGGCCCCCATGCTGGGCAACAACAGGCAGCGCCTGGAGCTTTGCTACAGCCTCATGTTCAGCCTGCCCGGCACCCCGCTCATTCAGTATGGCGCCGAAATTGGTATGGGCGACGATTTGTCGTTGCCTGGCCGGGTAAGCGTTCGTACAGCCATGCAGTGGTCTTCCTGCTCCAGGAACGGAGGCTTTTCCACTGCCCCAGCCGATAAGCTGGTGCGGCCCGTGATTAGTGGTGGCGAGTATGGCTTTGAAAAGATTTCGGTGCTGGAGCAGCAGAACGACAGCTCATCCTTGCTGGACTGGATGGAGCGCATGATCCGGATACGGCGGCAGTGCCACGAACTTGGCCGCGGCAACTGGGAACTGATTGAGACCGGGCACAAAGCCGTGCTGGCGCATAGCTGTACGTTACAGCACACCATGGTCATTTTCCATAACCTCAGCGACAAATCCTGCTCCGTCGCAGCCCCCGCACTGCTAAAAGAAGCAGCGGAGATGTCAGAATACCTGAGCGACCAATCCTATAGCCGTCCCGAGGCCACGCTTGAGCTCGGCCCATACGGCTACCGATGGTTCAGAATCGTGGGCGAAAAGAAGTGAACAACAGATAGCAAGCCACAGGAATTTAGCTGATCATAAAAAAAAAGAGACAGAAGAAAGATGATACGAATAGGATACCAGGCATCGCATGAGCAGTTTAAGCCCAGCGCCTTACTCAACTATGTAAAAATGGCCGAGCAGGCGGGCTTCAAGGCCTGCAACTCCTCCGACCACTTTCACCCGTGGAGCCACGACCAGGGCGAGAGCGGTTTTGCCTGGTCGTGGCTGGGAGCTGCCATGCAGGCCACCTCCCTCGATTTTGGCATTGTAAATGCGCCCGGGCAGCGCTACCATCCCGCTATTATCGCGCAGGCCGCCGCTACCCTGGCCGAAATGTTCCCGGGTAGATTCTGGGTGGCGCTCGGTACGGGCCAGAATCTGAACGAGCACATTACAGGCGCGGTCTGGCCCGTAAAACAGGACCGCAACACCCGCCTTAAAGAGTGCGTGGACATTATCCGGGCCTTATGGGCTGGCGAAACCGTAACGCACCACGGCCTGGTAACGGTAGAAGATGCCACCCTGTTCACCAGGCCCGACACGCCACCGCCGATCATTGGTGCCGCCATTACAGAGCCAACTGCCAAGTGGGTCGGAGGCTGGGCCGATGGCCTGATAACGACGGCACGCCCGCCGAAAGAACTGAAAAAGATGGTAAACGCCTTTCAGGAAGGCGGTGGCGAGGGCAAGCCCATGTTCCTGAAGGTAGAGGTGTCTTTTGCAGAAACTGAAGCTAAAGCATTAGAAGGTGCCTACGAGCAGTGGCGCTCCAATATTTTTACCAGCAACGTGCTCACAGAGCTTCGCACTGCCAAACAGCTGCAGGAGGCAGCCCAATTTGTTCCCAAAGAGATCATGAAAAAGCACGTGCTTATCTCTACGGAGCCGCAGCAATATGCCGAGTGGCTGCAGCAATACATAGACCTTGGCTTTACGACCCTGGTGCTGCACAACGTGAACCTGGAGCAGGAGCGGTTTATCGAGGTGTTTGCAGACAAGGTGCTGCCGCAGATACAGAAATAGAACCTATCGGGCCAAGACCTGAGAAAAGCCGAAAAGCTCTCCGGAGGGCCGTTTTGATTAGAATAATTCGGTTGCTGATTGTTAATTGTTGGTTGCTGATGGTTTAAGGGCTACATGGCTGATTTGGAAATGCATGGTGCACCTTACGTTATCTCTTAACCAGTCTAATCAAAGGTGTTTTGCCCTGAGTCGTACTACGTGATACGAACATCGTGATATGTGAATCCTGATACCTGTGTCCTGCGTCTTGTGTCCTGAAAAAGCCTCCGAAAGGCCATTTCCATTAGAATAATTGCTTTTGCCCAAACAGTAAAAACAAACCTTACACCCTGATTACAAAATAAGACATGATAGAAAAAGACTTCTGGTATAAAAACGCGGTGATGTATACCTTGGATGTAGAAACCTTCCAGGACTCCAACAACGATGGCATCGGCGATTTCAGGGGCCTGATCAGCCGGATGGATTACCTGGCGACCTTAGGCATTAACTGCATTTGGCTGCTGCCTTTTTACCCCTCTCCCAACCGCGACAACGGCTACGACATAATGGATTATTATAGCGTAGACAGCCGCCTGGGCAACCTGGGCGATTTTGCCAGCTTCATACAGGCAGCACGCGAGCGGGGCATTAGGGTAATCATAGACCTGGTCATTAACCACACGTCTAACCAGCACCCCTGGTTCTTGGAAGCCCGAAAAGACAAAAACTCCCCTTACCGCGACTACTACACCTGGAGCAAAGAAAAACCCGAAAACCCGGAGTACGAGCCCGCCTTTAAAGGCGAAGATAACAGCATCTGGGAGTACGACGAAGTGGCTAAAGAATACTTTCTGCACCGCTTTTACAACCACCAGCCCGACCTGAACCTGGCCAACCCTGCCGTTCGTAAAGAAATTCACCAGATCATGGGCTTCTGGCTGGCGCTCGGGGTTTCAGGTTTCCGTGTAGATGCGGCCCATATCCTGGTCGAGAACGACGACCCGAAGGACCAGGGCGAGTTCCACGACCTGATAGAGGACATGCGGGAGTTTATCACCACGCACAGCCGCGATGCCATTCTGCTGGCCGAAGCCTCCGGCCCTCCGGAAGTAGTGGGCAAGTTCTTCAAAGGAAAAGAGCGCATGCACATGATGTTCAATTTCCTGCTCAACCAACACACATTCCTGGCATTAGCTACCGAAGAGGCCGAACCAGTACGGGAAGGTATTGCGATTCTTCCGGAAAAGGACTTTTCATCGGCCTGGCTCAACTTCCTGCGTCACCACGACGAACTGAACCTCGAAGACCTGAAGCCGGACCAGCAAAAAGTCGTGTTCGAGAAGTATGCCCCTAACAAAGACATGCTTATTTTCGGCCGGGGCATCAGGCGCCGGCTGGCCCCCATGCTCAACGGCGACCAGCGCCGCCTGGAGCTGGCCTACAGCCTGCTGTTCAGCTCGCCCGGAACGCCTGTGATTCAGTACGGAGCCGAAATAGGCATGGGCGACGATATTTCGCTGCCCGGCCGCAACAGTGTGCGCACGGCCATGCAATGGTCGCCGGAGCGCAACGGCGGCTTTTCAGAAGCGTCTCCTTCCAAACTGCCGCGCCCGTCCATCAGCCAAAGCGACTACTCCTACAAACGCCTCAATGTTATTCAGCAGCAGTGCCAGCCGGGCTCCCTGCTCAACTGGATGGAGCGCCTGATCCGGCTGCGCCGCCAGTGCCCCGAAATTGGCAACGGGGAGCTCGAGGTGCTCAAGGTAAAGCACAAAGCCGTGCTGGTCTGCGCTTACAGGCTAAATTTTGAGCTGGTTGTGGTGCACAACCTAGGCGGTGAAGCCTGCGAGGTTACCCTGCCGCTGCTGAAGGAAGACCACGAGAGCCTGATCGAAATCTTTAGCGACAGCGCCTACCCCGCCCCAAAGGAAAGCGAGGTGGAGCTGAACCCCTACGGCTACCGTTGGTTCAGAATCCGGAAGAAAGAGGTGCATGAAGAAGCGCAGCAGAAAAAAAAGCAGCAGAAATAACAGAGGTGAGAGCCATGTGTTGAATAGGGTAGCCCTTAGAAACACGTGGCTCTCTTCTAACCGCCTTTTCTGAATCTCATATATAATGCTGAACTTTGCGCCGTAATAATAATTTAGCGCGCAGCCGTATGCGGGAGAAGGTAGTACAGTACGTTTTTTTCTTTTCAGGATTAATTCTCATAGCCTTTGGCAATGCGCTGGCTGTGAAGGTGAAGTTTCTGGGGCTCAACCCCTGGGAGGCCCTGAACGTGGCACTGTTTCAGAAGTTTGGCCTCACCATCGGTGCCTGGAGCACCATTATAGGCTTGCTGCTGCTGGTAGTGGCCCTTTTCGTGAAACGCACCTACGTCAACATCGGTACTGTCCTGAATGCCCTGCTGCTTGGCCCGATGCTGGACGTGTTCCTTTGGCTCGATTACCTCCCGGATGCCACCCATACGCCCCTCGATTATGTAATACTGGCCTTTGCTATTTTACTGGCTGGCCTGGGTGGTGGCTTGTATGTATCTGGCGGGGTAGGGGCAGGCCCCAGAGACGGCTTTATGCTGATAATAGCGGAAAATACGAAGCTCTCGGTAAGCCGTGCCCGTGTGGCGGTAGAACTGGTAGTGCTTGCGATCAGCTATTTTCTGGGTGGACCTGTATTTATCGTTACATTTTTCTACACGCTGCTCCAAAGCCCGATTTTCCAGGTAAGCCTTAAATTTTTCGGCAGGCTACGGATGTCGCTTACAGAGAAATGGCAGGTGCAGGAGGCGAATTGATGGATAATGATCTTGCTCGTTTACAGGCCATCTTATACTCTGTCGGGAATTGCACCTGTGCCTAAATTGCTGTAGTCAATTTTTATGAAAACTGGTTGGTAACGTATCAGGAGATTCATAAAACATTATGTGTTAAAATAATTCCTGAGTCAGAAAACATACCATTAGCCAGCCTGTTTCTATCTGTTCAGAAATTATCACACCTTCACCAACACCTCTTCTTTTTCGCCGGTGTGCGGATCTACTGTAAATAGCTGGTGGCTGTTGGTGCTGGTCACCCAGAGCTTCCCGGCCAGGTAGAGGATGTCGTTCGGTTCAGAAAAGCCATTGGCCAGGGTGCTTACGCGTTTTTGCTTCAGGTCGAGTACCTTTACCTTGCCATTGTAGGTGTCGGCAATGTAAATGTTGTGGTCTACTGCCTCCACGCCTACACAATGCTGGAGCAAGGCCTCTTCTGCGGGTCCGTCTACATCACCGAAATCAAAAAGTCCCCAGCCAACCAGTGTCAGCACCAGGCCCGATTTCAGGTTCAGGGTGCGGATGGCGCTGGCCTCGGCATCGGCAATGTACAGCACGTCGCCTTGTAGGGCCAGGCCACTGGGCTGGTTAAAGGCTGCCTCCAGCAAGTGTCCATCCGTAAGTGCTTCGCGGCCGCTTCCGGCAAAGCGGTATGCCTTGTTAGTGCCAGTATCCAGGCGCAGAATCTGGTGGTTACCGGCGTTGGCTATGTAGAGGTCGTTGCCCATCAGGATAAGGTCCCAGGGGCTGTTGGGGTTTACGGGTTTCCCGATTTTGTCGTCTAAGAAATAATACCCTAGCTCGCCAGTGCCTGCCACCGTAGTTACTTGCTTCTGTTGCAGGTCTACCTTCCGGATAACGTTGTTTTTGGAGTCGGCTATGTAGAGCATGTGCCCCTGCAAAGCCAGCCCGTGCGGCTCCCGGAAAGTGGCCTCTGAGAAGTTGCCGTTGGAGAAACCCGCGCTTCCGCTACCGATCACCTCCAGCACCTGCCCCTGTTGGTTTAGCTTCAGCACACGGTTATGGCCGCTGTCGGAAAGGTAAAGGTTGCCTTCTTCGTCGCTGATGAGCTTAGATGGAAAAGACAGAACTGACTCCTGCCTTTGTTCCCTGTAGAAACCAATGGGCTCAAAATTCAGAACTTCTGCAAACTCCTCCTTCAGCCCCTGAATATAAGGCCGCACTTTGTCATACACCCCCTCGCCCGCATGCTGGCCAATAACCTTTCCGTTTGGGTCTATGAGCACCACCGTAGGCCAGGCCCGGATGCCATACTGGTTCCAGAGATAATAGTCGGCGTCGTTTACCACCGGGTGCTCCACGCCAAACTTGAGGATGGCTTGCCGAATGGCTTCGTCCTTTTTTTCGGCATCGAATTTAGCGGAATGCACCCCGATCACCACCAGTACGTCGGCAAATTCCTGCTCCAGCCGCTGCAGGTCCGGTACTATGTGCTGGCAGTTTATGCAGCCGAATGTCCAGAAATCGAGCAGCACAATTTTGCCTCTCAGGCCTTTAACAGACCAGCTCCGGTCGGTGTTGAGCCAGCCGAAATGCGTGTGTAGTTCTGGTGCGTTTACGCGTCCGGTGAGCATAAGCGGTGCAGCTTTTATGTTGAAATAAAGGAGCCATTCTTTTCGGGTAGAGCAACCCAGGCTACCCTAGCCAACTACGGGCGCTCTTCAGTTTGCCCAAATCCTGCAGCCGCCTACAGAATATTATTGATCTGCTCTTTTATCTTCTCCAGTTCTTCTTTCATTTCCACCACGTATCGCTGGATAACGGCGTCGTTGGCTTTAGAACCGATGGTGTTGATTTCGCGGCCGATCTCCTGCGAGATAAAGCCCAGCTTTTTGCCGGTTGGCTCCGGCAGGTACACCGTTTCGGTAAAATAATGCAGGTGGTTGATCAGGCGCACTTTTTCTTCGGCAATATCCAGCTTTTCCATAAAGTAGATCATCTCCTGCTCAAAGCGGTTCTGATCGAACGACTCCGAGGATGATATCTCGGAAAGATGGCTTTTGATGCGGCTTCGGATATGCTCCATCCGCACCGGGTCGCGCTTCTCTATTTCGGCCAGCAGAATCCGGATACGGTCTATATACGAAACAATCTCGGTGGTGAGCGCCTTGCCTTCATCGGCCCGGAAGGCCTGTATGCTCTCCAGAGCCTCCTGCAGCAAAGGCTGCACGGTTTCCCAAAAGGTTTCTACGCTTTCGTTTTCGCTCTGCTCCTGCTGCAGCACATCGGGCATCTGCAAGGCCAGCCGGAAAAGGTCCTGCTTCTGGCCGCCTACTAGGTTGGCTGCTTCTTCGAGTTGCTGATAATATGCCTGCAACAATTCCTTATTGATGGAGCTTTGTGCTTTCTGGGCCTTGTTGGTGGTATAGTCGATGCAGATACTCACTTTGCCACGCACCAGCGACTTGGTGAGCAGGTTCCGGATTTCGTACTCCCGCTCGGCCAGAAAGCGCGGC
Source organism: Pontibacter beigongshangensis (assembly GCF_014332515.1). Lineage (GTDB taxonomy): Bacteria > Bacteroidota > Bacteroidia > Cytophagales > Hymenobacteraceae > Pontibacter > Pontibacter beigongshangensis. Next base: position 360,570 of record NZ_VFSD01000002.1, read on the forward strand.
AGGCGCACACTCAGATCCATGGTTTTAGAGTTTAAAGAACGTATTTCTACAGAGATGGTGTATTGGTCAGCATCGAGACGGGAACTGCCAAAGCCTGTCATGGAGTGCAACATAAGCTATTATTTTAAAATGATATTGGCCAAATTAGCTATAAATATTCAATTTTACGCAGCAGCGGCCACAAAAGCCACTTTACCAAAGTTATGGCAAACGCCTGCCCCGCTCCCGTGAATCTGCAGGCGGCGCTTTTTGCTGTTTTACAGGCGTACTGTTTTTATTACGGGTATTAATTTTTAATTTTGCACCTCCAAAATGAAAACCGACGTTCCACATACCCCGGTGACTCCACCCTGATTTTTTGATCAGTCAATCCTTTCTCTTTCTTCGGTGCAACCAGGTGCAGGTGCTGTGGCCACCCCGTATGTTGCTGGGTGCTGCCTGAAACAACTGTTGGGAACATGTGCCAACCATGCCTGGCGGAGCAGGAGTACCTCCGAAGGTCCCTTTTTATTTAAATAATTTGATTTTAGCCGGCATACATGCTCTCTGCTGCTGCCGAGCTATTTTGCCGGTTTTTGTAATATTCTTCAACTTAACATATGAAGCCATTTTTACACCTGTTCGACTTCAGCAACAAAGTCGATTATAAAATTGAGGTATTGGCTGGCCTTACAGTGGCCATGACCATGATTCCGGAGTCGCTGTCGTTTGCCATTTTAGCGGGCTTTCCGCCTTTAGCAGGCCTGTATGCGGCCTTTATCATGGGTTTGGTTACGGCGGTGCTGGGTGGCAGGCCAGGCATGGTATCGGGTGGGGCTGGTGCAACCGCCGTGGTGCTCATTGCCCTGATGCAGTCGCATGGGCTGGAGTATGTGTTTGCCGCAGTGGCCCTGGCCGGCATTTTACAGATTCTGGTGGGCCTGTTCAAGCTGGGCAAGTTTATCCGGCTGGTGCCGCAGCCTGTTATGTTCGGTTTCGTGAACGGTTTGGCCGTTATCATTTTTATGTCGCAGATCGAGCAGTTCAAAACTGTGGTAAACGGAGAGAGTACCTGGCTTACGGGCAGCGCCTTATACATTATGGCCGGACTGGTGGCCCTTACTATCGCCATTATCATATTGCTGCCTAAAATTACGCAGGCTGTGCCGCCATCTCTGGTTGCCATTGTGGTAGTGTTCGGCATTGTGTTCGGCTTCGGCATAGACACCAAAGTAGTAAAAGACATTGCCTCGGTGAGCGGCGGCCTACCGCCATTCCATATGCCGGACGTGCCGTTTAGCCTGGAGATGCTGCAGGTAATATTCCCTTATGCCCTGATTATGGCCGGTGTGGGCCTTACAGAAAGTTTGCTTACGATAAACCTGGTCGATGAAATTACCGGTACCCGTGGCAATGGCAACAGAGAGTGCGTGGCCCAGGGCAGCGCCAACCTGCTGAACGGCTTCTTCTTTGGCATGGGCGGCTGCGCCATGATTGCCCAAACCCTGGTAAACCTATCGGCAGGTGCCAGGGCACGATTGGCAGCTATTGTGGCTGCTTTCACCATTCTTATCATTATTCTGATAGGAGCCCCGGTAATTGAACAGGTACCTATGGCTGCCTTAGTAGGCGTTATGATTATGGTGGCCATCGGGACGTTTGAGTGGATCAGCTTTAAGATTATAAACAAAATGCCCCGGCACGATGTGTTTGTAGGCATACTGGTGGCCGTAATTACGGTTTGGCTGCACAACCTGGCGCTGGCCGTGCTCATAGGGGTTATTATTGCGGCCCTGGTGTTTGCCTGGGAAAGCGCCAAGCGCATCAGGGCCCGGAAATATACCGATGCCAGCGGCGTGAAGCATTACGAAATGTACGGCCCTTTGTTCTTCGGTTCGGTTGCCACGTTTACCGAGAAGTTTGATGTGCAGAACGATCCGGAAGAAGTCATTATCGATTTTAAGGAAAGCCGGGTGGCCGACATGTCGGGCATAGAGGCGCTGAACAAGCTGACGGAGCGTTACCACAAAGCAGGCAAAAAACTGCAACTCAAGCACCTGAGCCCCGATTGCCTGGTGCTGCTCAAAAATGCCGATGCAGTAATTGCCGTGAATATCCTGGAAGATCCCACCTACCATGTGGCCTCAGACAAGATGGAGTAGTGCTTCGCCAAATTAAAAATTATGGCAGATATGTTCTCTGGCAGATTTTTAAATATTGAACCTCTTTAAAAATAGAATTGGAGGAGTGACAGGCTTTTTAGTTAAGAATTAAGAGGAGCAGCACCAGAAGCAAAAAGGCTATTGGTGCTGCTTTTTTTTTTTGTCCGAATCAGAATTTAAAGATGAGCAGAATAAGCAGCCCGTAAGGCAGAAAATGTTCCCTCTTCAAATTAGCACATCAGCCCATTAATTAAATTATTCTTATGAAAATGCCCCTCCGGAGCGTTCCGCAACTGCTACACTACAGCCATCCATTTCTAATTTTGAATTTCTAATTTTTAATTCTTCAGAAGGTACCTGTTCAGGCGCAGCTCTTTCTTTTCTCTGATGCCTTGCGCTACCGCTTCTGCATTTACTCTAGCTCCTGCCTCTATGGTATGGGTGTGGTCTTTGGTGTTGAAGTAGGTGCTTCTTACTTTTGCCTCGCCTTCTCTTTCGTAGCGATCTGCAATAATCCTGTTCAGGTCTATGAACGTGACGCCCTCCTGGGCGGCCGCTTCGGCGCCCCACTTGCCGTAGCTGTCGGCGTTGCGGTTGGCCCTGCCGTCGGCCCACTGGTTGCGGGGTACCGGCGACAGCACGACCGGTATGGCTCCTTTGGCTTTGGTGTCTTTTATAAACTCGCGGAGGTACCAGCCATACGAGTGCACCACTTCGTGCTTTTTGGTGATCAGGTTCTCGATTTCCTCGGTGTCGTCGGAGTTGTTTTTAAGGGTGCCACGGGCGCGGAGGGTATCGTTTACGGGGCTGCTGTCGTTGTGCCCGAACTGCATGAGCACATAATCGCCGGGCTGTAGCCTGGCCAGCACCTTGTCCCAGTGCCCGTAGGTACGGAAGGTGCGGCTACTGGTACCGCCCAGCGCATGGTTCTCTATCGACACTTTGGTGGTATCGAAGTGGGCATCTAAAAAGTTGCCCCAGCCCCACAGGCCGCCATCGCCTTTGCCTTTTCCGTTCTTAACAGTAGAGTCACCAATCAGAAAGACGGTGGGTTTTGCCTGGTCATTCTTTCTCACTACCGCACAAGAGGCGCCTGCCAGCAATATGCTCAGGAGTAATAAATAGGCTCGTGCTGATTTTCTGAAGAGTAGTATTGATTTCATTGTATTGGTTAAGAGTTACATTTATGAGTGAAGAGCAGCAGCATCAGGAACAGTCGGGCGTCAGGAGGGCTGTTTTCATTAGATTAATTTTAGAGCATTCTGCACATTCCTGCATTCTGTAAATTCTGATTCAGATGATAAAGTATTCTAACCCATTTGTGCGGTAGCAAATAGCTTCTTATTTCTACTTGCACCACCTCCTTTCTGCCATCCCACTTGGAATTTTTAGGCAAAAGCCATAAGCAACGGCTACAGGCAAAGAAGTCTAAGTTAGCATAATCTCTGGTAGAGCTGTGACAGCTGCGGGATGATATTTCATTGCCCGTGTCTTTGTTCTTTTTGTCTTGATACAAAAAGAACCAAAAAAATCAAGACGATTTTGAACTCGCTGAACGCTCAAACAAAAAATCGTCAGTCGGTGCACTTGGCAACCTTATCTGCCTTGTCGCTACCTGCCGCAATACCTTTCTTTAGGGTAACTACCGCATTGAGGAATTATTCTAATCGTTTGCCCCTCCGGAGGGTTCTGCTGCTCCTGATGCTGCTCCCTCCATTTCTAATTTTGAATTTTTAATTTCTAATTCTTCAAAAAGTACTTGTTCAGCCCCAGTTTCCTGTGCTGCTTTATACCTTCCGCAACAGAAGCTGCGTTTATGCGGGCACCTGCTACATCGGTGTGTGTATGGTCTTTAGGAAAATATTTCTTCACCTGGTCCGGCCCCCAGGCATCGTACTTGTCGGCAGTGATCTGGTTGAGGTCTATAAAATAGGCTCCTTCCTGCTCGGCTATTTCTCTGGCCCATTTTCCGAAGGTGTCGGTGGCGCGGATCACTTTGCCGTCTTTCCACTGGTTGCGGGGAATCATGGAGGCGATGATGGGAGTTGCCCCTTTGGCTTTGGCATCGTGCACGAACTTGCGGAGGTACCAGCCATAGGTGTGCACGGTTTCGAGCTGGCCGTCTTTCCAGGTAAGTTCTTTTGTTTCGTCGCCAATGCCTCGTAGCACGCCTCTGTAACCTGCCCGCGTAGTGTCTGGCTCGCTGCCTTCGTTGTGGCCAAACTGCATGATCACGTAATCGCCTGGCTTGAGCGTGGAAAGCACTTTGTTCCAGCGGCCTTCTTTAATGAAGGTGCGGGTGCTGCGGCCGGCCATGGCCTGGTTGCTTACGGCCAGCTTGGTACTGTCGAAATGCGCTGCGATATAAGACCCCCAGCCGCCTGCTCCTTCGCCAGTGTTGCGCACGGTAGAGTCGCCTATTATATAGAGCGTTGGTTTCTCGGTTGATTTGTTGCCGGTTCCTACGGCACAGGCTGCACATACCAGAACCAGCGAAAGAAAAGCGTAAAAAGAGTTTTTCTGATTAATCATACCATGCTTATTTGAGTAAAACAACAGCAAACTTACGGCTTAACGGCCACGCTTACTGTGCCGGCGGTTAGGCCATCGGCAGTGGCTGTTATGGTCATTTTGCCTCCTGGCTTACTGGCTTTGATAATAGCCACACTTTTGCCCCGGTAGGCTCTGCGCTCCGATGCCTGGTATGGTTCATGGCTCAGGATGTTGCCATTATCCACGGCTGTTATTACGCCCGGGCCTGAGATATCGAACTTCACCATTTTATCGGCATTGGGGCATACCACGCCATTGGCATCTACCACGGTGGCGGTGATAAAGGTAACATCGTCCCAGTTGTGGCTGATGGTTGGTTTGGTGGCGCTCAGCACAAGGTGGGCAGGAGCCCCGGCCGAGGTAAACGATTCCGAGGCCGCTTCTTTTCCTTTGTTTCTGCCTACTGCTTTAATGGTGCCTTCCTCAAAGGTCACATCCCATTCGCAGGGCGAATCGTTGGCTGGCTTGGGTTTGGTGCCCAGCGATTTGCCGTTCAGAAACAGTTCCACCTCCTCGCAGTTGCTGTATACCTGCACCCTGGCGTTGTCGTAGGTGTCGAAATCGATGGGAGTCCAGTCGGCTACCCAGTCACCGGCTCCGGCATTGTCTGATTTGCGCACGATGTGCACCACCGGCTCCTCCGACCACCAGCTGTGCCGCTGCAGCCCCTGCTGCTTCCAGTTGCCTACACGGTCGAAGAGGCCCGAATTATTGGTTGTTTCCGGCCAATTGGCCTCGCCCAGGTAATCGAAACCGGTCCATAGAAACTGGCCAGCCATATAAGGTTTGTCGCGGAGCACCAGCCACTGCTCCAGCACGTGCGCATTTTCTGTTCCGAGCACTTTCCAGTGGGGGTTGGCTTCGTGCGCCGCCACCAGCTCCGCCTCGCGGTAGTTCTGGCCTACCACATCCATCATTTCTGCGAACCCGTTGGTGTACACTTTGGAGCTGTTTGGCCTGAAAAGGCCCATGGTAACCGGCCGTGTAGGGTCCAGGCGGTGCAGGAGGTCCTGCTGGTCTTTGTATTTCTTAAAGCCTTCGGGGCTGTCGAGGTTATCGCGGATTTCGTTGCCCACGCTGTAAATAACCACAGACGGATGGTTACGGTCGCGAAGAGCCAGGTCGCGGGTGTCTTTTTCCCACCACTCCGTAAAGTGCAGGTTGTAGCCTTTCTCCCCGTGGTTTTTGGCGGCCGTCCAGGTATCAAATGTTTCGTTCATCACCAGAAATCCCAAGCGGTCGCAAAGGTCCAGAAACTCGGGTGCGAAAGGGTTATGCCCTACCCGGATGCCGTTTACGCCTGCTTCTTTTAATAACTTAAACCGCTGCTCCCATACGCCCAGGGGCACCGCCGCCCCCACAGCGCCACCATCGTGGTGCAGGCAAACGCCTTTTATTTTCAGGTTCTCGCCGTTCAGCCAGAACCCGGTAGCGGCTTCGAACCGGGCCTCTCGTATACCGAAGGTTGTTATCTGCTCGTCTACCACCGTTTTCCCGGATTTTACGCGGGTAAGGGCCTGGTATACATTTGGCTGCTCCACCCCCCAAAGCTTCGGATTGCTGAGCTCGAGCTGCTGCTCTACATCGATTATTTTGCCGGCCGGTGCTGTTTGTTTTGTCTCGGTTTTTTGCACCTCTTTGCCAGATGGGTCCAAGATGGTGGTTTCGAGGCTATACTCCCCGCTGGCAGCAGACTGGTTGTTTACTTGCGCCTTCAGGTTAACGGAAGCTTTCTGGGCAGTGGCGACGGGCGTAGTTACAAAAACACTCCATTTAACCAGGTGCACCGGATTTACCGACACCAACCGCACATGGCGGTATAGGCCCGCTCCTGTGTAGTAGCGCGAGGCGGGTTGTATGCTGTTATCGGCCCGCACGGCAATTACGTTTGTTTTGCCTTTGCCGAAGTTAAGGTGTTTGGTGAGTTCATAGCCAAAGCTGATGTAGCCAAAAGGCCGTTTGCCCAGGTGCACACCATTTATCCAGACATCGCTGTTGGCCATAACGCCATCAAACTCTATAAAATGCAGCTTCCTGGCATCTGCATCGGTTAGGGTAAAGGCTTTGCGGTACCAGCCTATGCCGGCCGGCAGGTACCCTCCGCCACGCCCGGTGGGGTTGTTGCGGTCGTAGGGTCCTTCTATGCTCCAGTCGTGCGGCACGTCCAATTTCCGCCAGCCGGCATCGTCGAAGGCTACTTTTTCGGCTCCGGCGGCGTCTGCTTTCAGAAATTTCCAGTCTTTATCGAACGAGGTTATTTTCCGGGCGTCGGCCTGCGCCAAAACCGTACTATGTGTTCCCGCCCAGCAGATAAAGCCCAACAGGAAGAGGTATACCAAAGGAGCGATTTTCATCATGCTATTTATTTAAAGTGATTTTGTTTCTGTACAATTATTCGAGTGCCTAACATATTTCGGGGGAGCATTATATATGAATGTAAAAAACTTATGCCGCAAGTTTAGCGAAGCGTAAATGTGATTTAGTATGATGGCAAGTTTTCAACTTGCGCAAACCACCATTTCGCAAGTTGAAAACTTGCCTCATTTTTCCCACTAGTTACGGCTGCGCCTAAACTAGCGGTATGGAGAGATACATTAATAAATTCATTCCACTTTTATTCTATGCGCTCCAATTATTCCAATGAAAATGCCCCTCCGGAGGCTCCGCTGCCCCTGCTGCTTCCTAAAAAGGACACAAGACGCAGGACATAAGACTTTCTAAGTGAATGGTTGCTCGTTGTTTAGGCCTGCTCAGAAGATTCATCTCCAAATCTTCACATCTCCAAATTTTCAAATTTAAGAATTAGCACATCAGCACATTAATTTCTTCGGTTTCAACCCAGGATGCTGTTAATGGCCTCCAGTTCTTCGCTGCTGAAGTTGGTATTCTCCAGCGCCTTTAAGGAGTCGGTGATCTGCTCGGGTTTGCTGGCGCCGATCAGGACAGAGGTAATGCGCGGATCTTTGAGGATCCAGGCAAGGGCCATGTGGGCCAGCTTTTGCCCCCGCTGCTGCGCTATGTCGTTTAGTCTGGTTATGGTTTCGAGTTTTTCGGGAGTCAGGTGGCTCTCTTTCAGGAAAACGCCGCTCGTGGCTACCCTCGAATCGGTGGGAATGCCCTTCAGGTACTTATCAGTGAGGAGGCCCTGGGCAAGCGGCGAAAACGGAATGCAACCCACGCCTTTGTTAGCGAGCAGGTCCAGCAGATCTTCTTCCACCCATCTTTCGAACATGGAATATTTGGGCTGGTGGATCAGGCAGGGGGTACCTAGCCGGTTCAGGATTTCGATCGCGCTGGCCGCCTCTGCTGGTTTATAATTAGAGATGCCCACATACAGCGCCTTGCCCTGCCGCACCATCAGGTCGAGGGCCGTCATGGTTTCTTCGAGGGGCGTATCGGGGTCCGGGCGGTGGTGGTAGAAGATATCCACGTAGTCCAGCCTCATTCTTTTCAGGCTTTGGTCGAGGCTGGAGATAAGGTATTTCTTGGAGCCCCAGTCGCCGTAGGGTCCCTCCCACATGGTATAGCCGGCTTTGGACGAGATGATCATTTCGTCGCGGTAGCCCCTGAAGTCGAGGTGCAGTATTCTGCCAAAGTTCTCTTCGGCCGAGCCTGGTGGCGGGCCGTAGTTGTTAGCCAGGTCGAAATGCGTGATGCCGCTGTCGAAGGCGGTTTTGATCAGGTCGCGGCTGTTCTCAAAATTATTGACATACCCGAAGTTATGCCATAAGCCCAGCGACATGGCCGGCAGCAGCAGGCCGCTGTTGCCGCAGCGCCGGTACTGCATGGCCTGGTACCGGGTTTCGGATGGTTTATGTGCCATAGTTCTTCAAATAATTAGTAGGCAGCCAATTTACAAGCCTGCAGCGATATTACCACACATGCCTGCCAGTTTCCTGATTCCGCAGCGCAGGCCTATGCAATAGGCCTATGCAATCGATTACGCAAACTCAGGCCCTATACTTTCGCTGCTCTTAAAGACGATTCTCTGATAACCGGAACAGGGTTGAGCACTACTTTGGCAGGCTGGTAACTGGCATCGTCGTTATCGATGATATTCAAAATCATTTTAAAGGATTCCTGCCCCATCAGGATGGTTTGCTGGTCTATGGTAGAGAGGCCCGGGGTAATGTGCTCGCTGAACAAATCGTTGCAAAAGCCGAATACGCCCATGTCTTTCGGCATGCGTATACCCCGCTCCTTCAGTTTTTTAATAACGCCAAGCGCCGCAAAATCTTCTACGGCAAAAATGGCATCCGGCGGAGCGGGCAAAGCCAGGAAGTTCTCTGCGGCACACTTACCGGCTTCTATGCTGATATCTCCTGCAAACACCAGCGCCGGGTCGTATTTGATGCCGTTTGCCTGCAGGGCGCCCATGTATCCTTTCAGGCGGTCGTAAAAAGCTTTGATGTGCTGCGGCCCCGACACATGGGCAATGCGCTTATAGCCCTGTTCTATAAGATGTTCGGTGGCCAGGAAACCGCCCTGGTAATCGTCTACGGTTACGGAAGGGATATCCAGGTCGTTGTTTACTCGGTCGAACAGCACCACCGGTATGCCGTTGCGCTTGGCATGTAAAAAATGGGAGCAATCTACCGTGTCTTTTGAGATGGAAGCCAGAATACCGTCTACGCGGGCACTGATAAACGCCTTTATACCTTTAATCTCGTACTCATGCGACTCGTTTGACTGGTAAATAATGACATCGTAGCCATTGCTGTTGGCGATGTTGGTAATACCGTGTACTACCGAGCCGAAAAAAGCAGGCTCAGCCGTAGGAATGAGCACCCCGATCACATGCGTTTTGCCTGACCTCAGCGACGAAGCTATTTTGTTCCGGTTATAATCGAGCCGAATGGCTGTCTCCTCCACCATTCTCTTTGTCTTATCGCTTATTTCCGGGTGGTTGTTCAAAGCTCTGGACACCGTGGCAGGCGTAAGGTTCAGGTCAAGGGCGATATCCTGTAAAGTGATTCTACGCTTCATTTCTTCTTGCCGTAATTTATTCAAATGTAGGTATCTGTTCAGGAAAACCTAACCTGCCATATCATGCCTGTCATTTTCAAATTAAAAGGGTTATAGCGGCATCTATGTATAAGGCCATCTGCTTTTGCAGCAGAACACTTTTGGTCAGCGACACCACGTATCGGAATTTGTTCACCCTTTATACCAATAATAAAATGTCGTGCTACGTGTGTCGTTTTTCTTCAGGTGATGCCATGTATGGTTCCGGTAAGGTAAGTCGCAGGCTATAGCACCAATAACCTATCTATGTCTTTGTTTCATCAGGCAGGCGACACCAGGTCTTGCTATGATTTGGAAGAGCCCGCTTTTTATTGATTATGCTTAAAATTTACCGGCAGTATTAACTAACATTTGTTTATTTAGCAAAAACACTATATCTATGTAATCGATTACGACAAGCTTGCAACCAACTGATTTCTAATATAAAGAAGGTTTTTACTGGTGAATTTACCAGGTTTTACTGGCACTTAGCTTCCAACTCCACAGGCTACCAAATGGAACTTCCGGCCTTTGTAGCCGGCAAGAGGTAACTCAAGAGATTTTTCATTGTAAAACTGCATTTTATGGAACTCCTGGACCGCATCGACACCACATCTTCTATGCCTGTATATATGCAGGTGGCCAATGCCATTGTTACCGATATCGAGTCTGGTACATTAAGGCGCGACCGGCAGCTGCCTTCTATCAACGAGCTGAGCGAGAGCTATTACCTGTCCAGAGATACAGTAGAAAAGGCGTATCAGGTGCTGCGCAAGCGCGGCGTAATCGTTTCTGTTAAGTGCAAGGGCTGCTATGTAAGCGAATCGTTTACTCCTGGCAAGTTGCGCGTGCTGCTGCTTTTCAACAAACTGAGCACCTACAAAAAGAACATTTACTACGCTATTCTCGATTCGTTTGGCGAGGATGCCGAAACAGACCTCCAAATTCATCACCTAGACGGCAAAATATGTGAGAGCCTGCTGCAGGAAAGCCTGGGCAAATACCACTATTATGCCATTATGCCTCATTTCGACAAAAACATGGAGCAGGCCAGGCAGGCCATCAGTAAAATACCGCACGAGCAGCTGCTTTTCCTGGACAAGAATTTTGAGGGCTACGAAGGAAAATGCGCAGCTGTTTTTCAGGATTTCGAACGTGACATCCGCCATGCCCTCCACCTGGGCAAGGACCTGCTGGGCAAGTACAGCAGGATGGTGATGGTGTACCCCGACGATGTGCCCTACCCGCTGGAGATCGTGAAAGGCTTCCGCCATTTCTGCCGCGAAATATCGTTTGAGCACAAAGTGGTTGGCAACGGCAGCCGAGAGGAACTTGCCGGCACTGTTTTCGTGACCCTGAACGAACTGGACCTGGTAGATATAATCGAGCGGAGCAGAGCAGAAGGATTGGTAGCCGGCAAAGACTTCGGCATTATTTCTTATAACGACACGCCGCTCATGGAAGTGCTCGAAAATGGCATTACGGTTGTCTCTACCGATCATGAGAAAATGGGGCAGACAGCAGCCTACATGATGAAAAACAAACTGAAAGACAGTATCAAAAACCCGTTTACGCTCATCAGGCGCAATTCGCTTTAAGGGCAAGAAGCGGCAGAGAGCTCCTGAGGGGCCATTTCATTAGAATAATTTGGTTGCTGGTCGTTAATTGCTAATTGTTTGTTGCTGATTGTTGAATGGTTGAATGGTTGATTTGGAGATGTGGAGATGTGGAGATTTGACAATGAATTACCAGAGCAAGCTCAGAAAACTCTTAACTTTTTAAAAGGTCTTGTGCCCTGAGTCGTGCTACCTGATACGAGTATCGTGATACGTGATGCCAGTGTCTTGTGTCCTAAAAAGCCTCCGGAGGGGCGTTTTGATTTGAATAATTGCTGTGTTGGGTTATCCTATTCTCCTGCTAAGGCACCACTTCATTTACCGCATCGATCATGGCCAGTACTTCTCCCGGATGCTGCCCTACTTTGTCAGCACGCTGCTTGCCCAGGCGCACAATCACAATCTCTTTCTCCGGCATTACAATAATATACTGCCCCAGTATGCCACGGGCATAAAAGATCTCCTGCCCTTTATAATCAGGTATCAGCCACCATTGGTAGCCGTAATAATCTACTTTCTGATTATCGGTGGCGGCGGGTAGCCAGTGGGGGCTAAGGGAGGTTCTAACAAAAGCCGGATCCACGATGGTATCGCCGTGCCACACGCCGTTGTTTAAATACAGTTTTCCTAAGCGGGCAAAGTCGCGGGCATTGGAGAAGAAACAGCAGTAGGCTTTCTCTATGCCCTCTTCATGGTCAACGCTCCATTCGGCATCGTGGGCGGCTCCTATCCGGTGCCAGAGCTTCTCTTCGGCGTAGGCGCTTATGGTTTTGCCTGTAGCGGCCTCCAGCACAAATGCCAGTAGCTGCGTATCGCCGCTCTTGTAGCTGAACTGCTGCCCCGGTGGCTCCACGGCCTCCAAGCGCCCGACTACTTTTTTAAGGTCGGTGCCATAGTATGCCTCCGTCGTAATCGATAACGGGCTGCTATACGACTCCTCCCAGTTCAGGCCTGAGCTCATCCAGAGCAGGTGCTTCAGCCGGATCTTTGCCTTGTCGCCCTCGCGGAAGGCTGGCAAAAAATCACTAACCGGCTGCTCTACACTCTTAATTTTTCCTTCCTTAATAGCCACCCCCACCAACAGACTGATGATACTTTTGGCTACCGAAAAAGAGTTGCTCAGCGACTTGTCGGAGTAGCCTTGCCAGTATTGCTCGTGCAGAATGGAGTCGTGCCTCACCACCAGAAAAGCCACCGACTCCAGCTCCTGGTGCAGTTGCTGCAGCGAGGCGGGCATAGTTAACTTGTTGTAGTGTGCGGCCAGTGGCCAGGGCTGTGCATGCGAGGGAGCCGCAATGGTGCGCTGCTCAAATATGAGATGATCGTCGATATCGGCAAAGTTATAGCGCAGGGCACGGTACACATAATTCCTGTCGGTGAGGTGAAGCCACAAAGCCAGCCCTCCCAGCAGCAGCACCATAAAAAGCAGGATGTAGGTTGCTTTTCGGCCCATACGGGATTAGAAGTCGTAACCGAGTGTTACATAAAACTTAGGGCCATTTCGGGTAAAATCGTCTTCGCTCCAGGCTACATCCAGTTTGCCATACACCCCAAACAAGGCAGAGCGCGCGCCAAAGCCATAACCTACCAAAAAGGGACTTCTGTAGTTGATCACCGTGACCTCAAAAGGATCGGAGCCGCCGCCAACGGTGCGGGTGTTAATGGAGTTGTTGCCGGTAAACGGGTTGCTGCCGCTATAGGCAGATCCGGCATCGGCAAAGGCAGTCAGCTGCAGGTTCCGGAAAAAGCCCGAAGGGATCTGCCCATCGTACAGGTACTGCACAATTGGGATGCGCAGTTCGGCGTTGCCGATCACGTATTTATCGCCGGTGCGGGTATTAAAGTTGAAGCCGCGCAAAGGTGTTACATACTGCAGGTAAAATAAATCGGCAGGGGCACCAATAGGCACCGAGTTACGTTCGCTTTCTTCGTCTTCGGAGGCAAACAGCCAGTTATCCATGCCACCTATCAGGAAGCTTTTCGGGGCATTGCCAAAGAAGGCGCCGTAGCTCAGGCGCGTGGCCAGCACGATCTGCTTGTGCAGCTTCTGGTAGTGGCGTATGTCTACGTAGAATTTATTGAAGCTGGCCGCGTTGTCGTTTATGCTTTTCAGACTCAGCAGCCCGGCTTTCATGCGGGTACCCTGCAGCATGTTAACCCCGGTGGCAATAGAGTTGTCGTACACCAGTTCAATATTGCCTCCTCCAAAGTGGTTCACACTGTCGGGCGCGGTAAACTCATTTACATAGGTAAAGCGGGTGTTTACGTACTGTGGCCGTATGTGCAGACTGGTGCTATAGGTGAGCGGATAAATAAACTGAGGGGCAAATTCATGCTTGGCAAAGCGCAGCACCGTGCCGGATGCCTCCCGATCCTGGGCCACAATAATATCGCGACTGAACCGGGCTCCGTAGTCGTAGCGGTTTTTCAGGTTCGTGTATTCAGCAAAAAAGCGGCTGGTCTGGAAGTCCGTTTTCAGGAAAGCGCTGCCTCTGATATGGTGGTCTTCAAAAAGGTCGCTCATGTTGATGCCTGCCACAATACCAAAGCCCAGCAGCGGATCGGCATATACCGAGGTCACAATTTCGTGCACACTAAAGCGCAGGTCATAGGGAGTTGGGCCGGTGAGTTGCAAACCTTGCGGGGCACCTGGCCTTTTTACAACGGTGGTGCTTTCGGCCTTTCTGGCAGTTGCTGCCTTGTCGCTTTCAAACTGATAGTTCTCGATGTTGACCTCCCCTTCCGGCCGCTTTGGTTTAGCCACCTGTGAGCTGGCATCGAGTAGTTTCTGATTAGCGACTGCTGCGGCCGCGGCCGCATTGCGGGCACGGGTCTCCAGTATAATCTGGCGGGCAGTTTTAGGAAGCTCAGCTAAAGCAGGCGCCGTGTAGGCAGGGAACAGGTACACAAAATCGCGGGCGCCGCTGCTTGCCGTAAAGGCCAGCGTATTGTTCCTGCTCTGGTAATCGTACTCTTTCACATCCTGCAGGAAACCGGTGAGCGGGGTGGTTGCCCCTGTGGCGATATTGTAGAGGTAAAGGCTTCTGACACCACTTTGCTCCCCTAAATAAACCAGGTTACCGTCTTCGGTTGTTTTTGGCATCAGCTCACTGGAGATGGACCTGGTCAGCTGTTTCAGCTCCACCTCTCTGCCAGAACGCTGCAGCAGGAAAATGTCGTAATTATTGACCATGCCCGTAAACGTCGGCGCTTCGTTTGTGCCAGTGGTATCTTGCCAGCGGTTCGAGCTAAAGGCAATATCGTTGCTGCCTTTCATAAAAACGGGCTGAATATCATCAAAAAGGTCGTTGGTGAGCTGCTGTTGCAGCCGCCCGGTGGCACTGAGCAGGTAAATATCTGATTGACCGTTTTTCACAGCGCTCACCACCAGGCTCTTGCCATCTGGTGAGTAGCTCATATCGCGCACCTGCGAGAACTGCGAGAGCACGGCAAAGGGGGTGGTCAGGGCATCGTATAGGGGCAGGCGCGATAGCCGCCTGCGGGCATCTATCTGCCGCAAAGCCATCTCGCCTCTGCGGGCCTCTACAAATCCCAATTGGGTATTGGAGCGCCAGGCCAGCACCGGCAGTTTGTAGTCTATCTTCTGTTCCAGGGTTTTGTACCCGCTGGTCCAGACTATGCGGTTGCGCCCGCTCTTTACTTCCTGCACATAAATCTTAAACTTGCCGTTGTCGTTCTCCGCGTACGCCAGCATGCTGCCATCCGGGTTCAGCACAGGCTGCGTGTACACCAGGTCCTTCTTATTTTTCTGGAACAGCTTTTTATCGTCGGGCAAAGAGGCCAGCGGATTATCCTGGCGGGTGTTTACCTGCAGGTAATACCGGTTCCAGTCCTGCAAAAACCGCTTGTACGGTATATTCAGGCTGCTGGTAATGCCGATCTCCACATCGCGGGTAATACGGGTCAGGTTCAGAATGTTCTGGATGGCCGTGTACCCATAGCGTTCCGCAATATAATTCCAGATGGCATGTCCTGTCTGGTTCTGGTTATGCTTCAGCAGCATCTCCGGCTTCTGGTTGGGGTTCTGCAGGATCATGTCGCGCACGTAATTGTCCATCTCAACGCTCCATCCTTCGGCCGTGTAAGCCGCTACCCCACTTATAAACCAATCGGGTAGGCGCAGCAGGTAGCTGCTCTGCAGGGCTTCTTTCAGGCTGCCGCCATACATCATGTCGCTGAGGAGCAGTTCTGTGAGCTGATAGCTCATGCTCCTTTTAAACTCCGTCTGCGTACCCTCAAAGGCCACCTCTATCTTGTTCTTCAGGAAAAGCGTTTCGCCGCCTGTCTGGAACTGGTCGCTGTTAAGCCCGATATTGCTCTGGCGCAGATCCGTGGCAGAGTTGTAGAGGATAAACGTGATTTTGGAGTAAGGGTAATAGCCGATCAGGCTCGTAACCCGCTTCAGTTCCTTTTCGGCATACTCGGCGGCATTCCGGGCTATCTGGTCTCCTCCCTGGTAAAAGTAAAGATTGAAATTTGGTGTGCTGTATACCTTCCAGTCGAAATGTTTGTATTGGATACGGCTTTTGCCAAAATTATCGCGACCGGGCTGTGCCTGCACCACGCCGCTCACAAGCGAGCAAAGCACTATCAGCCACAAGAATCTTGTATAGAATCGCATGTGCTTCTGTTTCTCCTTATTGTTTTATGTAATCGTAATATAACGAAAAATATCTTGAAATATTGACTTCCGGAAGCACATCCGCTTCTCCTGCCAATGCTGCTGCAAAACGCTCCGCCAGGTAAGGGGCCATTAGCACGCCTTTAGATCCCATGCCATTAAACACCAGCAGTTGCGGGTGCTGCGGGTGGCTGCCCACGAGTGGTCGCCGGTCCCGCACGGCAGGCCTGATACCTGCCCAATGGTTAGTGACGTTAAAAGCATGCGATGTGATTTGTGTAAAGCGCCCGGTCAGCTCCTGCTGCCCTTCGTGCGTAGGTAGTTCGTCGGGTTGGCGCCAGTTGTAGGTTGCCCCTATCCTGAAGGCACCGTCCCCTTTCGGAAGAACGTAAACTGCTTTATTATAGATACATTCCGATATAAATTTATAATCAGTCTTAACTTCCAGCACCTCGCCCTTGGTGGGCTGCAGCGGCAGCCACCTGAAATAAGGGTTGTGGATAACCTGATACCCTTCGCAAAAGATGAGTTGCCGCGCCTGCTCCCCTTTATACCTCAGCCCCGTCTCTGTCAGTTCCAAATGGCTGAAATCGAATCGCTCCGGCAGCAGCTGACCCGCCTGCAACTGTTCCTGCTCCAGCAACTGCAGCACCTCGCGCACCAGCAGGTGCCCTCCCCGCCTGATCAGGATGCCCCCATAGGGATCCTGGATACCCGGCTCCCCGGCACTGGCCACCAGTGTTTCGCTGATGTAGTCGCTCCAGTCGCTGCCGGCACTTTTGGCCATCCAGTTGTTTTGCTCCTCTATGCTTGAGAAAATCTTGTAGATCGGCTTGTGCAGATAAAGCTCCTGCCCGAAATGCTCCTCCAGCTCTTTATAGAAGGCGTCGGCGGCAGGAATAAACGTATCTGCCATCCAGGACTTGGCAAAACGCTTGCCGGCCACCGGGTTCACAAGCCCTGCCGCCACCTTAGAGGCCGAATGTTCGGCCAGTTCATCAATTACCAGCACCTGATACCCTTTCTTACGTAAGGTATAAGCTAAAATGGCCCCGGCCAGCCCGTGACCCACTATTATAAAATCGTAAATCATGCAGGCAATGTACAACAAGTACAGCTGAAATTTGTAACTTGAGACCCTATTTTGTACATGCGCTGCTCTTAAAAAACAAATAAACCCATGAAGGTTACCTGCCTTACATTTAATCCTTTTCAGGAAAACACCTACTTACTTCACGACGACACAAAGGAATGCATTGTGATTGACCCGGGCTGCTACGAGAAGCAGGAGCAGCAGGAGCTGAAGCAATACATTGCGGAGCATGGCCTGAAGGTGGTGCGACTGCTGAACACCCATTGCCACATAGACCACGTGCTGGGCAACAAGTTCGTGGCCGACACCTATGGCGTGGAGCTGGAAATACATGAAACAGACCTGCAGACGCTGCGCTCCGTGCCTGTGTATGCCCCTTCTTATGGCTTCCCGATGTATGCAGAGCAGGCTCCCGGGGCCTTTCTGAAAGAAGGCGAACCGGTTACGTTTGGGAACACAGAGCTTCAGGTTTTTTTTACGCCAGGTCATGCACCGGGGCACGTGGTTTTTTACAGCGAAAAAGACAAAGCCTGCATCGGGGGCGATGTACTGTTCCGCAGCAGCATTGGTCGCACCGATCTGCCAGGCGGGGACTTCGACACGCTTATCCGCAGCATCCACACCAAAATGTTTACCTTACCCGACGATGTAACTGTTTACCCCGGGCATGGTCCTGAAACCACCATTGGCTTTGAGAAAAAACATAATCCTTTTCTGAACTAGGCACTTTAGGTAAGCCTTGCCGCATGAAGCCGAATTATTTGAATAAAAAAGGCCCTCCAGAGGCAAAAACAGGGTGCAAGGCACAGGACCTCAGACACGAGATTCTGAGGGATGCACACGCTCCTCCTGCTTCTTCCAGACACTTGCAGGAGCTGCGCACGCTGCAAAGTCTTCCGATTATTTTTGCTCATCCATGCAACAATCAGCAACTAGCAACCAAATTCTTCTAATGAAAAAGGCCTTCCAGAAACGGTAAAGCTTCATTTTGCCACTACCCTAACCAGATTGCCACAAACCCTGCATGAAAAAACATCTTCCTAATGCCATCACCTGCCTGAATCTTCTCTCAGGTTGTGTTGCCCTTTACTTTGCCTTTAACCAGCAACTGAACTACGCTGCCTATATGGTAGGCATTGCGGCTATGCTCGATTTTATGGATGGCCTGCTGGCGCGGGCACTGAAAGCCTACTCCGAAATCGGAAAGCAGCTCGACTCGCTGGCTGACATGGTATCGTTTGGGGTGGTGCCAGGCACTATTTTATTTGGTCTGCTAACCAGGGCAGATGCTACACCTACCGGAGTTCCTGAAGACGTGTTACCTTTCTTCGGTTTCATCATTACTATATTTTCGGCGCTGAGGCTGGCTAAGTTCAACATCGACACGCGCCAGGCAGAATCTTTTATTGGCGTGCCCACACCAGCCTGCTCTATTTTTATTGCGTCCCTTCCGCTGCTGCTGGAAGCCTCCCCTGCACTTTATGAGGACATCATCCTGAACCCATTTTTCCTGCTGGCCATCACCTTTATATTTTCTTACCTGCTCATAGCTGAATTACCGCTGTTTGCGCTAAAATTCAGGAACTACACCTGGAAAGACAATGCTACCCGGTTTATATTCCTGATTCTGTCCGTCATCTTACTGGCTCTGATAAAATTTGCAGCCATACCGCTAATTATCGTGCTTTATATACTTTTGTCAGTTATCAAAAGTGTATCAACTAAATAAATTGTATTGCCTATTATAGGCCACGCACTCAGAGGTTAGACTCGGAGCGCCATGGCCCAAACAGGTGCGGGAGGCGCACATTGGCAAACGCAAAACACTGAACCTGAAAGCAAAGCCGTTCATCACAAGTAAGTTTTGTCAAGTGAAAGCATAATTATGCTAATGAAAAATGCCCTACTTAGACAATTTGCTCTGCTGCTGCTGCCCAACCTTATAAATCCAATTCCTCACCAAGAAGAAAGCAGACCAGGCTGCAGTGAACTTGAGCAGACAGCTTTAGACATTTGAACTTGTTCAACAACAAATTGTGCAATTACACAATTAATTACCTGGGTCGGGCGAGACGAATACAATGATATGCTGGCCAGAGGCGTTTATGTATATAAAGTAAATGTACGCTCGCAACAGGACGGCGCTAAAGCTTCGAAATTTGAAAAGCTTGTCATTTTGAATTAACTTACAATCGATATTGTGATTCTTTGGAAGTTGGTTTCAAAGGGAGAGAAGACTTAACGATATAGCTTTTTTTAATATAGAATATTATGATGCGTTCGTCCTTTATCAGAATGATATGCCTGCTGTTTTGGGCAGGCCTGCTGGCTGTAGGGGCGAAGGCACAGGAGGCGCAGGGGCAGGTGACCCTCATCTGGTCGGGCCACGAGCAGGTGCTGCCCACAGCCACGCTACCCGGCAAGATGCCCTCTTTTGAAGGGGCCAGCTACGACTACGTGGAGCGCCTGCCCTACTACCGCCTGCAGCTCCGCGGCACGCGCCTGAGCAGCTTCACCCTCCAGCAGACGGTCTACGAGTCCTTCTCAGATGAGGATCAGAAACTCTTCGATATCACTGCTATCGGTGCCGAGCCAGAAGTCACTATCACCCCCGCCACCGAGAACAAGACCCCGGTCTCCCTCGTCACCCTGCTGCCCATCCGCCGCAACCCGCAGTCCGGCCGTCTCGAGAAGCTCGTGAGCTTCCGCTACAGCCACGCTGAGCGCCACGACGCCCCCCTGGCCACCCGCCGCACCCGCGACAGCCACCAGACCAGCTCGGTGCTCAGCGCCGGCACCTGGCACAGGCTCGCCGTCACAGCCTCAGGCATCCACAGGATCGACCGCGCCACGCTCCAGGCGCTGGGCATCAGCATCCAGGGCCTGGACCCCAGGACCATCCAGCTCTTCGGCAACGGCGGCGGCATGCTCCCCCAGCCCAACAGCGCCCCCCGCCCCGACGACCTGACCGAGAACGCCATCTGGGTGGCCGGCGAGGGCGACGGACGCTTTGACGACGCCGACTACGTGCTCTTCTACGCCCAGGGGCCACACACCTGGGCCTACGAGGCCGGCCAAAAGCTCTTCAAGCACACCTACAACCTCTACTCCGACACGGCCTACTACTTCCTGCGGGTGGGCGCGGCCCAGGGCCTGCGCGTCTCCTCCCGGGGTCAGGCAGGGGGCGCCACCCAGACCATCAGCAGCTACGACGAGCGCCTCTTCCACGAGCGCGACCTCAAGAGCATGGTCTACTCGGGCCGGGAGTTGTACGGCGAAGAGTTCAGCTCCTTTGCCGGCAGCCGCGAGGTGGCCTTCCCCGTCACCGACCTGGTGCCGGGCTCGGAGGTCAGGCTCACAGCAGCCCTGATGGCCAACGCCCCGGTCAGCACCTCCTTCGCCCTGAAGCTCAACGGCCAGAGCCTGGGCACGCAGCCCATTGCCGGCAGGGGCACCTATACAGACCACCCCGAGGGCACCAACAGCCTGCGCACCTACACCCTTAACCAGCAGGCGCTGGGGCAGGCGCAGGAGCTGCGGGTCAACCTTGCCTTCAATACGGGCGGCAGCTCCACCTCGGTGGGCTACCTCAACTACCTTCAGCTGCAGTGCCAGCGCCAGCTCAGGCTCTACGGCGAGCAGACCAGCTTCCGCTCCCTCAGGAGCCTGGAGGCCCCCGTCAGCACCTACAGAGTGGCCGGCGCACCGGCCGGGGCGACGGTCTGGGACGTGACCGACCCACTGCGGCCCGTCCTGCAGGAGGTGGTGGCCAGCGGCTCCGACCTGAGCTTCAGCGCCCCCTCCGCCGCGCTGCGCGAGTATGTGGCCTTCCAGAGCAATACCGGACTCAGACCCGTGCCGGCCGGCCGTGTGGCCAACCAGGACCTGCACGCCCAGAACCTGGGCGGCGAGCTGGACTTGGTGATCCTGACACACCCCGATTTTATGGAGTCGGCCAACCGCCTGGCCGAGCACCGCAGCAGGCACAGCGGCCTGCAGGTGCTGGTCGTGACACCCGCCCAGGTCTACAACGAATTCTCCTCCGGTGCCCAGGACGTGACGGCCATCCGCGACTTCATGCGCATGCTCTACACCCGCAGCTCCAAGAGCGGCAGCGAGGTGATGCACCTGCTGCTCTTCGGCGACGCCTCCTACGACTACAAGAACCGTGTGCCCAACAACACCAATTTCGTGCCGGTATATCAGTCGCGGCAGTCGCTGCACCCTATTACCAGCTACTCTTCAGAAGACTACTATGGCTTTCTGGATGAGAACGAGGGAGAATGGGCGGAGAATACGTTCGGGGACCACCTATTGGATATCGGGATCGGACGGCTCCCAGCGAAGACTGCCGGAGAAGCGGCGACCATGGTCAGCAAGATTATTGCCTACGACAGCCCCAGCCACCTGGGCAGATGGCGCAACCGGATAACGTTTGCGGCTGATGATGGCGACTTTAATGAACACCAAGCGGATGCGGAGTTTCTATCGAACTATTTGGAGGATGGTTTCCCGCAGTACAACACCAACAAAATTTACCTCGACCTGTATCGGCAGGTGGCTGCGCCTAATGGCCAGCGCGCCCCAGAGGCTACTGAAGCCATAAACCAGGCGGTGGAGCAGGGTTCTCTGGTCGTGAACTACACCGGCCATGGCAACGCCGTGAGCCTGGCATCGGAACAGCTTGTGACGCTGCAGCAAGTAACCAACTGGCGCAACAGTAACAACCTTACATTTCTTGTAACAGCCACCTGTGAGTTTGGGCGTTACGACGACCCGGCCAGGGTATCTGGCGCAGAGGCAGCACTGCTAAACCAGGAAGGCGGTGCTATCGGCATGCTGACCACGACACGTAAAGTATATTCTAACGGCAACCGGGTACTTAACCGAAATTTCTTTAAAAGTGCCTTTACGCCATTAAACGGGAAGATGCCGCTTATGGGGGATTTACTGCAAAGGACCAAAAATAACAGCATCACCGACAACATGAGTGGCTCCAGGGGTGTAAACAACCGGAATTTCACGTTGCTGGGCGACCCTTCGCTGCAACTGGCCTACCCCGGCCTGGAGGCCAACATCACACACATAAACGGAAACATAATTTCTTCTGACACCCTGAGCGCCCTGAGCAAAGTAACCCTCAAAGGAAACATCACAGAATCTGGCGGTGCAGTAGCCAACAGCTTTAACGGGAAGCTGAGCCTGACCGTGTTCGACAAGCAAAACACACGCATGACCTTTGGTGATGAGGGAGTGCAGGTAGTGCCGGTGAAGCTGCGCGAGAATGTGATCTACGACGGGCAGGCGACCGTGAGCAACGGGCTCTTCGAAGTCTCCTTTGTGGTGCCCAAGGACATTGCCTACAACTACGGCGCGGGAAAGGTGAGCCTCTACGCCAGCAATGAGGCTACTGACGCCATGGGTGCCAGCAGGAACATCGTCATCGGCGGCTCGGCCACAGGCGTGGAGGAGGACAGCACACCGCCCGTCATCAGCCTGTTTATGGATGATGAGTCCTTCGCCTTCGGAGGCACCACCGGCAAGAGCTCCCTGCTGCTGGCCAAGATCTTCGACGACAACGGCATCAACACCGCCGGCCTGGGCATCGGCCACGAGATCACCGCCATCCTCGACGAGGACAAGGACAAGCTCCTCGTGCTAAACGACTTCTACACCGCCGACGTGGACAGCTACCAGTCCGGCTCGGTGCGCTACCAGCTCCAGGACCTCAAGCCGGGCCCCCACTCGCTCCGCCTCAAGGCCTGGGACACCCACAACAACTCCTCGGAGGAGTACCTCGAGTTCGTGGTGGCCAGCGAGGCCGGTATCGCCCTGGACCACGTGCTCAACCACCCCAACCCCTTCTCCACCAGCACCACCTTCCACTTCGACCACAACAGGGCCGGGGAGAACCTGGAGATACAGGTGCAGATCTTCACCATCTCAGGAAAGCTCATCAAGACCCTGGAGGCCACCAGCTTTGCCAGCAAGACACACCTGGCAGAAATTACCTGGGACGGGCGAGACGAATACAATGATATACTGGCCAGAGGCGTTTATGTATATAAAGTCAATGTCCGCTCGCAGCAGGACGGCGCTAAAGCTTCGAAATTTGAAAAGCTTGTCATTCTAAATTAGAATTATTACAGCTTCTCTCTTTATATTTGACTCAGTTATTAATAACCTTATGCATAACAAAAATTTACTTTTAACAGCAGCGCTAGTAGTGGGCGCTTTCGTTTCGGCACCACTTGCTCTCGCACAGGGCGTAACCGGGCAAGACAATGAAGTTAGGGCGGTGACCACCGCAGTACCAATTCTAACCGTTGCCCCTGATGCCCGTTCGGCTGCTCTCGGAGACGCTGGTGTCGCTCTCAGTCCTGATGCGAATGCTCCTTTCTGGAACCCGGCCAAGCTTGGCTTTGTGGAAAACGACATGGCCGTATCTTTTTCTTATTCTCCGTGGCTTCGCAACATTGTAGACGATATGTCACTCAGCTACCTTTCCGGCTACAAGAAATTAAATGAGACCTCCGCCCTATCTGTTTCGCTTACTTACTTTGACCTGGGCGCTATTCAGTTTATAGATGAGAACAGGAACCCGATGCAGGACTATAACCCGAAAGAATACGCGGTGTCTGTGGCATACGGCCAGGCCCTGAGCGAAAACTTTAGTGTGGGTATCGGAGCGCGTTTTATTCACTCGAACCTGGCTGGTAATGTAAATGTAGGAGGCGGCAGCTCCACTTTTGAGTCGAAGCCTGGCAATACGGCGGCTGTAGATGTAGGTGTGTATTACAACAAGGAGCTGAACCAGCAAATAACGTTAGCATTGGCCGGCAATATTTCTAATATAGGCGGTAAGATTTCTTATACCCAAGCCGACCAGAAAGACTTTTTGCCAACCAACCTGAAACTGGGAACTGCCCTGACCTATAATCTGGACGCCTATAACACCCTGACATTTTTGGTGGATGCCAACAAACTGTTAGTGCCATCTCCGGGAGCTGACAGCACACAAACGGTTATAAGTGGCATATTTACTTCCTTCGGAGATGCAGCCGGTGGCATAAGTGAAGAACTTCAGGAGGTGATCCTCTCTGGGGGTGTGGAATACTGGTATAACAGCCTGTTTGCAGCCAGACTGGGCTATTTTTATGAGAACCCGCAAAAAGGTGACAGAAAATATCTGTCGCTGGGCTTAGGTCTTCGGTACCAGAAATTTGGTGTGGATGTAGCCTACCTGGTGCCTAATGAGCGTGCAAATCCTTTGGCCCAGACATTACGTTTCACCATAGGTTTAACGCTGGAATAATTATAAAACACAGAACCAACTAAATGCTTGATAGAACAAAAGCTCCGGAAACATACGAAATAGATGCCGTTACGCTTCAGATAGCAGAAGTTAAGTCTCTGCCGAATGGGGTAAAGCTACATCTGATTAAAAACGAAACCCAGCCTGTCATCAGGCTGGATTTTGTTTTTAAAGCGGGAAAATGGTACGAGACGCAACCCGGCGCATCAGACCTTACGGCCAAAATGCTGCTGGAAGGATCATTACACCATACTGCCAGACAAATTGCAGACCAGGTCGCCTATTACGGCGCATCGTTCGACAGTAACCATGGCTATGACCGCACAGAACTTACACTATACTGCCTCTCAAAACACCTGAAAGATTTGCTGCCACTGGTCTGCGATGTTATTCAGAACCCTGTTTTTCCGGAAGAAGAATTCAATCATCTGAAGCAGCGAACGATTCAGAACCTGAAAGTTCAGCGTCAGAAAAACAACTACCTGGCGACGCAGGCCTTAACCCAACGACTTTATGGGGAAAATCACCCTTATGTATATGGGTTTGAAGAGGAAAATCTGAATCAGTTAACGCTGGCTACCCTAAAACAATTTTATGCTACCAGCTATGACACCGGCAACCTGGAAATTTTTGCCTGTGGCGACCTAAAGGATAGCACGGAAGAAGAACTGACAGAATGGTTGCAGAACCTGAATATTAACAGAAAAGAACCGACAGAACCGACACACAGCTTCCTGGATATTGAACCCAAGGAAACGATCGTAAAAATGCCGGAGAGTCTGCAATCCTCTATTCGTGTAGGCAAACGTTTCCCGCTGATTCAGGAACCGGATTACCTGAAACTTAAGGTCCTGAATGAGATATTAGGAGGTTATTTCGGCTCCAGGTTAATGCGCAATATCCGGGAAGACAAAGGGTACACCTATGGCATACACTCGGTTATCTCGCCGAAAGAGCAGGACAGCATTTTTTATATAGGCACAGATGTAAATTATACTGTTACCGACAAAACCATAGACGAAATTAAAAAAGAGATTGCACAATTACAGCAGGAAGACATTCCTGAGGATGAGCTTCAGGTGGTGAAAAACTACATGCTCGGCAAATTCATTAATAATATTGCCACTATTTTTGACCAGGCGGATAAGTACAAACGAGTAGTCCTGCACAATTTAGACCTCGATCATTATAACCGCTATATTACTACTATCCGGACAATTACTGCGCCTGAACTAAAAGAGCTGGCCCAAAAATACCTGAACATCGACTCACTCCACATAGCGATAGCAGGGCGTAAAGCGGATTCATAACATCTGAACCTTATGTGTTAATTGCCCTCAATAAGGTTAGCAGGAGAAGAGCCTCCGGAGGGCCTTTTTGATTGGAATAATTGCTATTTCACCACTGTGCAGGGCTAGATATCAAGGGACTTAAAAGGCATGGTCTTCTTTTCCTACTCATTGATGCACCTCAGTGCATAGACACTCGCTGCAGAATACCTTCTTTCGCATGAGGTGAAATTATTCTAATCAAAAGGGGCTTCCGGAACAACTTTTTCTACTACTGCATCAGGCCTTAGTTTAACCCGGATGAAGCAAAAAAAGCTTACCTCTATCCTCCTAATCCTTTCTCTTAGCTAGTATAGTTGACCAGTACCGCCTGTGTCACCGCCACCGAAGTACCTTATGTTATAAGTAAAGGTTAGCATAAAAATACCGCTCCAGCACATTCGACTCTACATCCTCTATATATAGGGCCGTAATATTGCGACTGACGCTGTTTTGTTGCTTCAGTAAGTCATACGCCCGCACACTTAGCTCACCCAGCCGATTCGGGAATAACTTCTTCCCAAGGCTCATGTTCCAGTGAAACGTGTGCCCGGAGTAACTCTCCACATGGCCTGAGCTGAACTGATGATTAATGCTGGTGCGGTAAACAAAATTCTCCCCAAAAATCCAGTTATACCAAATGCGGGTGCGCTGACTTAAGAAATTTTTGTTTGCCTTAGGGAGCATCGTGTTCCTGAAAACACGATAACTGGAATGGGTAGAAAAGTTAAAATCTATACGCTCACTTATATTACTACTGATTAAAGCACCCATTCCATAGGTATTGGTGTTAAAAAAGTTCATATAACCGTTAATGATGCCAGGCCTCCTGCTGTGGCTAATGGAGCCATGCAAGTTCAGGTTAGCGCGAATAAACCCGAGGGGTTGCCCATAGCTAACATAGGTACGGAAGTTACGACCTCCCTGTAGGTTCTCCGAGCGAACAAGTTGGGCATCGGGCAGCAAGATGATGCCGTTGCTTATCTCTTCCAAATAACCGTCCGTCATAATGCCGTACACAATTTCCTGGCTTGCGGAGGTCGCTTCAACAGAAGCATAAAAATGATGATCCTTCTCCAGGTTATGCGCTCGATAGCGTGCCCTGAACCAATTATAGAAAGCCTGCTGAAGGCCAGGATTACCTATTTTGAGCAGAAGGGGATTTTGCCAGTGTATTTCTCCCTGTAATTGGCTTGCTGAAGGGGTATTTGTCCAGGTATCGTAATGCAGCTCCAGGTTATTCGATTCTGAAAATTTATAGCGTAAGCGGGCCGATGGCAGATAGCTGGTAAACGACCGATCTAGGGTTGATGTAAATGGAAACTGCTGGTCGTCTTTTAGCCTGGCCTGCTGGAACGCACCGCCTACCTGAAAATAGAGCACATCGTTGTTGTAGCTGTAACCTACGCTTGTTTTCTGAGTCAGGTAACTACTTTTAGAGGCATTGCTAAAATCTTCCTGAAATTGCGTATCCTCTTCCAGCACCCCATCCCCACTACAATAGAATTTTCTATCTAGGTCATGTCTCCTGTTTTCTACCCTGTGGCCGAGCTCTACCTGCCCGTACACGCCGAAGGGCTCAGTATAGGCAAAGTTAGTTTCCCAAGAAACATCCTTTTCCTTTGATTTGTGGTACTGCCTGTTAGTTCTGTTGTTATCCTCGGGGTGGTAAATGTCTTTGGAGAAGTGAGCCCTATCATCTTTGTTGGCGTTGTAACTGTTGCCTAACCCAATATTTATAGTTCGTCCTGCTTTTCTAAAACGGTGCCTATAGATGATGTCATTGTCGAGGTAAAAATAGGTGCTATCAGTGCGTGAGTCGGCTTCTAATTGTACTATTGGGTCTTCATCATTCCAGGTCCGGCTCAGCCAATGGGAACTTCCATTGTACTGCAACAAATAACCCCGCGTCCTGATCAGTATGCTGTTCCGCTCATTTATTTCATAATCCAGCCGCGTGTAAAACATGTGGTTGCCGCTAATCCCATTGTTCTCCCTGTTATTAGAAAACACCTTCTCATCATTCGCATACTGCGCGTATTCCCTTGTTCGCGCTTGGCTGAACTTGTTGATGGTATGGTTAAAGGAGTAGCTACTGCTTACTGCAACAATATCGGACCAAGTATTGGAATAATCAAGGCCAAGAGCGCTTGGCTTGGTAACACCATCAAAAGTGTTGCTCGCTCCGCTATAGCTGGGATTGGCCGAGAGGCTATGAGTACTAATGTTATTATTTAAGCCTGTCAGAGTAAGTCTGCTTTCATTTTTAAATAAATTGAGGCTGGTACCAAGCAGGTAAGTATTCTCTGTTCCGTAGCCTGTAGCAACTGTACCAAAAAAGCCTTCACGAGCCGCTGGTTTGGTAACAATATTTATGGTTCTCATCCTTGCACCGTCATCAACCCCTGAAAGCTCCGCCATATCGTTTTTCCTATCGAAGATCTGGACATGAAGAATCAATTTGTGCAGGCAGGTTTTGCAGGGCTGCATACACATCGTTTACAAAAAAAGGTTTGCCGTCAATAAGGAGTTGCTGAACAACTTCCCCTTGTGCCTGTACCTTTCCATTCTCAAGCGTGATGCCTGGCATTTTCTGAACCAGGTCATGAGCGGTAGCATCAGGAGCAGCTTTGAAAGCAGTGGCATTAAACTGAGTCGTATCTCCCTGCTGTGCCCCAAGGGGTGTATTCCCCACTATTACCACTTCATCTATTACTGTGGAAGCCTCCTGCAGAGACAAAACCCCTAAGTCAACTGTCTGCTGTATCAGCACATGCTATGTTAGAGGAATAAAACCAAGAGCCTCCAGCTTAACAGTATAATATCCCACTGCCAAACGCCCAAACCTGAAACGTCCCTTGGCATCTGTCACGACAACTTTAACAACCTCTGGATCAGAGACTCTCTGGATTGAAATAGTAATTCCTTGCAGAGTGGTGGTATCTATTGCACTTTTTACTACACCTTTAATGACCGCCGCATGTAGAATGCTGGCACTTGGCACTGTAGTTGTATCCGGTCCACCTTGCCATCTGCTTATTTTTGGCAAATGTTGGGAAAAGGACTTGGTAATAACGAGCAACAGAGCTAAAAGAGGTAAAAGCTGATTCATGCATCTTGTAGTTATAAATATTCCAGACTGTAATATAGCTTTTAAAACATACAATAAAAATTAACCTTCCTTGTCGATTTTAACTAGTTGCTTTCTTCGCTAAAGCTCTCGTCCAGAACCATAGCGCTGTGATAGTCGCCCTTAGAAATTGAAAGGACTTGTAGGGGATTGGTGATACGTACACCACAATGTAATTGGCGAAGCCACTCTTAAGGACGCGCCTGCCTTTGCCCTACTGAGCAAACACAGCCAGGGGACCCGCAAAAATAAAGCGCCCTATTCTCCTGGTGCCTAAATGAAGAAATAAGAGTTCTCCACCTTTATCTGCAGGGAAACGGCTAATGAAAGAAAAGAATTAAATGGTTGAATCCGACTTCTACTATGGGAGGAGGTTTATAATAACAGTTGATACAATCATTATGGGAAAGAGGTCAAAGAGTCTGGCAGCAGGGCCTGCTCACCTAACATGCCGAGTGCCGCCAAGCCCCACAGGGCG
>NZ_VFSD01000020.1 GCF_014332515.1 Pontibacter beigongshangensis
GTTAGCTGCCAATACAAATAAAAATGTCTTACGAAATTTCAAATAAAGAGAGGGAGTACCTTGGTCTTGACCCGATTGAGAAACATTGGGACAAAGTCTTTCTTAAAGGCGACACTTACCGCCCCGAAACCATCTTGTATTATGAAGGGGATACTATAAAAAGGCACATCACTTCAACTGATGCCCAGTATGCTGAACTTCAATACAATGAAAAGACAAAGGACAGAGTGATTCTTTTGCCTAAAACTGAAAAAGGTAAAGAAAAGAAATTGACGGCATCAGTCCTTGAACAAAGACAACCTATTGGCGTGTACATTAGAGTAGATAACAGTGATTTAACCATTGGTAACTACACTACCCAGACAACCTTCTACTCAACCCGTTGGGAGAAAAGCAGGCATTCAGAAAAGGAGGCTGTTCCTGAAATTATAAATAACTTCATCAAACATTCACCTGAGAATCATCTCAAAGAGATTTCCATTTTCAAAGCCTCCAGAAGAAAGAATATAAAGTACAGGCCTGGCGACTATTTCAGGTTTAAGCTAAATAGAACGGAATATGGATTCGGTCGACTTCTTTTAGATGTGAATAAGTTAAGGAAGAAGGGCTATTTACCAAAAGACCATGGACTTGGCTTGCTGATGGGGCCACCCTTGATTGTTCAGCTGTTCGCATATAAGTCAAAGGAGAAGGACATAGCTATAGATACGCTTGACAAACAGCCAAAGCTGCCATCTGATGTGATGATGGACAATCTTCTCCTGTACGGAGAGTATGAGGTGTTTGGACACAGAGAAATCCGAGATGAAGAACTGGACTTCCCGATCTCCTATGGAAGGAGCATAGACCAACGACAAGTGGTTTTCCTTCAATGGGGATTAATCCATAGGGAACTGCCTAAAGAAACTTTCAACAAATATGTTGTAGGCGAAAAGTCCTTTGACCAAAATCCTTATGGGTATTACTCTATTGGATTCAGGCCCCATTATGACACTGTTGATGTTGCAAAGGCAATAGAGAATGAAGGTAAATTTGATTTTGAGAGTTCAGAACACTATCTGGCTAAATGGGATTTAAGAAACCCAAAGAACAAAGCAGTAAAAGATGAAATTTTTAAGGCATTTAGCCTTGACCCAAACAGTAATTATTTAGAGAACTGTCTATTAACTGGAACTTCTAAGACAATAGAAATTTAAAATATCGACAGCTAACAACAGCTAAAAAGCATAAAAACGCTTTTTAGCCCAACCGTTGGTAGTAAGCATCAAATACAAAAATGAAAAAGAGGCTTTTCGACGAATATAAATCGAATGAACATTATTGGGGAGATGCTTTTGAAATTACTATTAGTGACTTTGATACCTCGACTGAGAAGTTAAGAATCGTACTTCTAGATAAAGTATGTCAACAAGAGAATCTAAATCAATTAGGAGAGAATTGGGTGAAAATTGATTTTACGGCTGCAAACAAATTATTACAGTACGCTCTTCAATATGATTTAGCCTATTCAATTGAACTTGCGCCTGAAGAAAAAGCACAAACCTTCAAGAATTTAATGTTAAGTGGTTTTGAAAGTGGAGACTGCATATGCTATACTAACTGGTCAGGGTTTCCAGGAGAAGAAAATTGTCTAGGATGGGAACCACTAACAGAAAATACTTTTGATATTGCTATTGTGTTCATGAATCAAAACAAAATGGTTGTGACCTATTTTATTGCAGAAGATTAAAAATGCCAGCTACCAACAAAGTGTAGCAGTACGGCTTCTGACGCTACGCCATTCTGCTACACGAATAACGTTATGGGTAATTGAAATCAATGAGAAACAGGCTCTACATCTTATTTGCGCTGATTTTGTTTGCCTGTGATAAAGCGCAGCCTATTGAGGATCTTTGGTTACCTGATGGATTTGACTACGCTTATAGTATAACCGAATACAACGGAGACCCTAAGAACAGCGAAAATTTCAGATGCAGGGAATACTACGATTCTACAGATAGAATCCTGTTAGAGATAGGTGGCTCACATGAGGGATGCCTTATGTTTCTCTATGACAGTACTGGAAGGCTTCTGGAAAAGAGGTGGGGAAGGAACTGCCAAGGGGCCATAAGGGACAGCATGGTTTATGACGCCGCAGGAAACCTCATAGGCTCTGTAACACCTAAAGATTCTCTGAACCCAAACCCTCGCCCTTTCAGGCAAACTAAATTCTACGACAATCAGAACAGGCTCGTGAAAGAGTTTATTCGTGACTTTACGGACGCAGACGGAAACAGGCTTGAGTTCTGGCGGGAACTCACCTACGCAGTTGGGAAAATCAGTAAGGAGCTAATAACGCAGAATGGGAACCTGGAGTGGGACGGCACTTATGAGTATGATAAGAGTGACAGACTTATAGCCATTAAAAAGAAGCGCGGTGAAGTGTATCAGAACGAGTATTTCAGGTATGACAGCAAAGGGAAACTTCTCGAGAAAGAGCGGACAAGCAATGAATATCCCCTGACTCCTGAGGTAACGCATAGTGCGTGGAACAACAGAACAGTGTATGACTACGATAGCAATGGGTTCTTAGTAAAAGAAATCTCAATAAGCCATAAAGGGAAAGAGTGGGTGGTTGGGCAGTATGTCAGAAAAAACAAAAACCCATAACAAGGTATATAAGCCACACTTCGGCTGAGCCTCGTTCGCCTTTTATACAATCCGTTGTATGTCAATTCAATGAAGAAAATAATCCTTGTACTACTTGTCTTTTGTGTTAGCTGCAGCGATAATATGGAATTTAGAGAGTTTACTTCTGAACAGGAATGGTTTATAATTAAGGTACCGAGCAATTGGGAAGAATTTCCTGATGGAAAAGGTACTTATGCATTTTACGATGAAGATAACTGGACAGGGAATTTCAGAATCACACCCCTCAAGTGGGACAATTTAAAAGGTATAGATAAGTCTCCTGAATACCTCACTCAGGAATACGAAGAAAATATCTCCAAGAATCCAAAGAGGTTAAAGTTAGGAGCCCATGATTGTGTGTTCTATAAAGAATACCTACAGGAAGAAGAAAATGAAGTGCTGATGTATAACTGGACTCTTGGTAGCAACAATACCCTATTTCTTATATCCTTCTCAACTGATAAAGCCAATGAAGGGACTGAAGAGAATGAAAAGGAAATGGAAAAGATTGAGTACATGATAGGATCACTGCAAATTCACTAGAAGAAAACCGTCATACAACAAGGTGCAGCCCTTATGCTTGGCTACGCCTCGCCCATCGGCTGCACTAAACGTTGGCATTCATAAAAATCAAGAATTTAAAAAAATGGTATTTGCTCTCACCTTAGAAACTAACCTTGGTGGTGGAAGAAATAGTTGGATTCACGACCTGTCTGAGAAGCTTGGGAGCCATTTTGCTGAAAAGAGTTTTGGAGACGATTTAAAGGAACTGTTTATTGGAATCATTGCTGTAGCTCCTGAATTTGATTTCTTTTTTAAGATTAGAAAACCAAAATATCGGCAAGGTAAACGAGTACATAATAAATATGGGACGTCATTCACAACTGTAGATTGTGTTGAGTATGATGTGAAGCTTGACTTCTCGCTTTACTCAAAGTATAAGCAGGATGAATTTATCCTTAATCTAAAAAAGGAAATCCTCTCCTCTATTCAAGTCCTGAAACAAATTAAGAAGCTTAAGCACTTTGATTTTGGTGCCTTTGAAGGTGAGTTGAGGGATTATTTAAAAGTCATAGAATAACGTATGCCAACCAAGCCTATAAGTTATGCTTTGGCTTCGCCTCGCACACCTTTTCAGGCCAATCCGTTAGTGGTAATGCTAAGTATAAAAATTAGTCAACGGAATTAGCTGACTTGATTGATAGGAGCATTCATTGAATACAAGGCTTAAAGAAAACTAATAAATCAATTAACAAGCGTGGACATATTGCTTACACTATTTGCTCTTCTATTTATCATTACTGGTATTTTATTTATGGTAAACTACAAGTTCTATAAATATGACCCGAGCAATATGTTGTTTGCTACTAAGTTGAAAGTGTTTTTGGGTGGTCTTTTATTTTGTTTGATTGGAGTCTATGGCTTGGTTCATGAACTGACAAAGCTTTTCCAATAGAAAAATAAAGCACAGGAATGTTGAATATTGTTACTCAAAAAACTACTGTCCACTAACCACACCTATAAGATAGCTACGCCACCTTATAGCCCAGTACGTTATGCTTCATTGTAAAGAAGCCTTTTTGATGAGAGAATTTAAAACAGCAAAGGGTTGGGCAATTCTAATCTATGCAACTGCCCCTTTACTCATTGGACTTTTTACCTGGCTCTTGGTTGAGCCTTTCGTGCATGAAAATGCAGATGGTGCCCTTACCAATGCATACTGGTTTCTTGCACCATTGTCCATTGGTATGATAGGTTTGATGGGGTATGGTCTAATTGAGACAAAAAAGTGGAAGTTTGTAATTGACAGCGACAAAATATACGCAGCGGGTACCTTTTCACGCCGACAACTAAGGTTTGATGAAATAAAGGGATACCGAATAGATGACAACTATATTTCCATTGAACCCAATGTCGCAGGCAAAAAGAAAATTAATATCAGCACTTACCTTGGCAAGACGGATGAGATAGTGGAGTGGCTATCATCCTACTACCCAGACCTGGACTTGCTCCATGCAGAGCAGGAAGAACAGGAAATTTTAGAAAATGAAGAGCTTGGCTGGACAATTGAACAGAGAGAAGAGAAACTGCTCAGAGCTCGTAAGACAGCTAAAGTACTCAACTGGGTAGGTGGCTTATTTGGGGCTTGGGCATTTTTTTGGCCAGCTCCCTATGAACTTGCCATAGTGGCATCGATTACGGTTCCGATTGTCGCAGTTGCTGCACTGAAATTATCATCGGGGCTTATCCGAATTGACGAGAGAAAAGACAGTGCCTATCCTTCGATACTTTGGGCTGTACTTGCTCCAAGTATGGGACTTTGTTTAAGAGCTTTACTGGACTATAATATCTTTAGCCACAACAATGTTTGGATACCTTCATCAGTAATAGCTTTCGCAATGATAACGGTGCTGATGATTGGTAACAAAGAGTTTAAATTCAAGAAAGCTGTAGACTACTTTTCAGTTTTAGTGATTGCTTCGATTCTTTTTGCCTACAGCTACGGTTCAATAATAACGGTAAACTGCATGAATGACAATTCAGAGCCAGTAGTATTCAATGCAAAGGTTTTGAGTAAAAGAATAAGTTCTGGCAAATCAACTACATACTATCTTGAATTAACTCCTTGGGGGTTACAAAAGGAAATAGAAGAAGTATCGGTTTCACAAGACTTATATGAGCAGCTTGAGAGAGACGATTTGGTAAGTATTTACTTTATGAAGGGCTACCTTGGTATTCCTTGGTTTATTGTAACCGATTAAAACAAAGAAAGCATAACACGGCACATGAGCAAAGCCGCGGCTACGCCTTGCTCACCTCATGTACGAGTACCGTTATGCTAAATTTTCAATCAATGGAAGAATCAGAATTAAATATTGAGGGAGAGCAACTGCATGACTCATTAGTAAAAGATATTCTGATTGACAGGGAAACAGAATCTGTAGTAATAAGAATAACAACAGCAGAGCTTTACTACCCAAAAACAAGAACAGCCTCTATCATTGCCGAAAAAGCAAGTTCCATCACATGCCCTATGCAGAATCCGTGGGGAAGAAGTTGTTCTATCAATGAAGTAACTAAAAACGGCAGTAGGCTTGAAATAGAAATGCAGAGCGGAGATACTATAGTTATTGAAGCAGAAACCTTCAAAATTGTAAAAGAATAAATTAGCATAACCCTGCACATAAACCAAGCTACGGTTACACCTTGCTCGGTTTATGTACGCGGCCGTTAGTGGCAATTAGCTAGACGAGAAATGAACATGAGCCAAATAGTCGACTTAATAAAGCAAAAACATAAAGACAACGGAATTGACGTTAACCCTCCAGCGACACTTTCTGACATTGCTGACTTTGAAAGACAAATGGGGTTTTCGTTGCCGACAGATTTTAGAGAGTTTTATTTGACCTGCAATGGTTTTGGTTGTAATGAGGACATTTTTAATATGCTTTCACTTCAGGACATCAGGCAATATCAGCTAGACTTCGGAGATAGCTGGTTTTATTTTTCTGAATACATGATTTACTCGGACATGTGGGGACTTAGATGCACAACAACCGGACAATTTGAAATATTTAATGGAAGTTATCCCGATAAAACCATGACATCCTCTTTGACTGAATTTCTTCAACGGTTTCTGACGGGAAATGTATTTGAAACTGGTGGACTATATGAATGGCATGAGGAACTGGGGATAAAATAACTTCCACTAACACGGGTTTTGCGTCAGGCGGGTGACGTGCAAACTTGGAGCTTTGTGCTTCTAGTAAACTCTAGTGAAAATTGAAACTGGGTGCTCCAA
Source organism: Pontibacter beigongshangensis (assembly GCF_014332515.1). GTDB lineage: Bacteria > Bacteroidota > Bacteroidia > Cytophagales > Hymenobacteraceae > Pontibacter > Pontibacter beigongshangensis. Next base: position 6,473 of record NZ_VFSD01000020.1, read on the forward strand.
AACCCGCCCGAACACAAAGCCCGAAAACGTTGGCGTGCATAGAAACAATATTAGTTGAAAGAGCATTTGTCACATAGGCAGATAATTAAATCAAATACTTCGGAAGAATTCTTTTTAGAAATTCATATTTAATCATTGCCAATAAAGCAATGTTTCCAAAATGGCGGGAAAAATAAACATAATATTGCTTCTATGTCTATTCGCTACTTTTGCTTGTCAGGAGAGGGCAGATGAACAATCAAAAGAGGAAGATCTGTATCCATATATGGATATGGATACCGTAACAATAACTATGGTAGGGACCTTTGATTCAACCGAAATGTTGTATCCTGGGCATCATATTATTGAATTAACAAATAAAGAAAATTCTTATGATCTTGATCAATATCTTACTGCTATCCAAAGTAAATTGACTATAAAAGATACTCTAAAATCAGTATACAGCGCCGGCGCAGTGGAATGGCCAATACAACCTTTCCGACATAATCTCTAAATTGGCAGGGACTTCAGTGAGCCCCGCGCTTTTAATGGCACTATGTAAGTCCTTCCTAAAATCTGGGCCGGAACGCCTTATGTTCTTCCACTGGAAGGGCATTTGATGAATGAACTGGTGATCTTCTCTGAAGAATCCCGTACAGAAAAATTTTACTATTCATGGCCTTCCCTGAAGTCACTATTTTTCACAGTTATGGATTTCAGTTATGGGAAAACAGGAAATACCTTTCAGAATCATTCATCCCCACGCCGCTGGCATCGATGTGGGCTCGCGCAGCCATATGGTGGCTGTGGATCAGGTGAAAGAAAATGTACGTGAGTTTGGTATCTGCACCAAAGACCATGAGCAACTCATTGACCATCTTCATACCTGTGGGGTCACGACCATTGCCATGGAGAGCACTGGCAGTTACTGGCAAACCTTGTTCAACGCCCTGCAGCAGGCGGGTTTCGAGGTGCTGCTGGTGCCGGGCAGCCAGACCAAGAACGTGAAGGGGCGAAAGACCGATGTGCTGGATTGCCAGTGGATACAGAAGCTCCATTCCCTGGGCCTGCTGTCGGGCAGCCTGCTGCTCAGCGATACTTTTCAGCAGCTGCGTACCTATTATTATCACCGGCAGCATTTGGTGGAGCAGTCAGCCCGTTACAGCAGCAAAATGCAAAAAGCACTCCGGTTGATGAACATCCGGCTGGACGTGGTGCTCAACGACATTACCGGCCAGTCCGGCATGGCCATTATTGAAGCCATCCTCTCAGGGGCTCGTGACCCCGAGCACCTGGCTTCGCTGGTGAGCACCCGTGTGAAGCGCTCACGCCAGGAGATCGCCGGGGCGCTGCATGGCTGGTGGCGGGAAGAGTTGCTCTTCGAGCTGGAGGCCTGCCTGGATTTCTACAGGCTCTATGAGCGCAAGCTAAAGGAATGCGACCAGGTCATCGAGCAGTTCCTGATGAAATACGCGCCTAAAACGGAGGTGTCGGTCCAGGAGGAGGAGCGGCTGAAAGCCAACAGGAAAAAGCGGAGCAAGCATACTCCCGGATTTGATCTGCCGCACCTTGCTTTCCGTTATTTCCAAACGGACCTGTTTGCCGTTAACGGCATTAGCTTTAACACGGTGCTGTGCCTGCTCACCAACATGGGCCATGACCTGCATAAATTCCCGACTGCCAAGAGCTTTGCCTGCTGGTTGGGACTGGTGCCCAACAACAAGGTAAGTGGCGGCCGTATCATCAGCAACCGCACACCCTCGGGGAAAAACTACATTGCCAAGGCCCTGCGTCATGCGGCCAACGCTATCGGCAACCATAAGAATCATGAGCTTACCCCTTTCTTCAGAAGGATCGCGTTCCGGAAGGGGCGCATCGCCGCTATCATCGCCACGGCAAGAAAGCTGGCTGTCATTATCTGGAACATGGTCACCAAAAAAGAACCCTACAGAAAAGAACTGGCGCAGGTCAGCAGCCAGAAGCAGAAAGCCCTGAAACTAAAACAAATCGAGAAAAAGCTTTATGCCCTTGAACTCAACAAAGAGGAACTAGACAGGCTATTTCTTAGAAGTTCACTGGCAGTCAGTTAGCAGTTGGTTGTACAGAAAAAGGCCCCGTCTGGAAAGCTTTTGCTGCATGTAGATACTAAAAAGTTATATAAAGCTGAGACTTTTGCAGGTAAATTGGATTCAACTAACAAAGCATACATTTTAAGGCGTGTGAGTGAATATGTACCTGTGACTTTACAAAATACTACAGAAGATACCATTGCATTGTATTTCTTTAATTATTTTGGAACATTAAGACTTGTAACAGAGGCAAAAAATAGGCGAGGAGTTTGGAGACAAATAGAACATTTTGCTGCTCTTAAGTCTGATTACGAGCATAGAGATTATAAAAAGGGAAAATATATTGGTCGCATGCTCTTCCTGTTACCAAATTTTGCCCTCAAAATAGCACTTCCAAAATTTTCAGGGGATTTTAAAACACAGTTAAGGGTTAAACTTGCTTTGGGAAGAGACACCATTTACTCTAATGAATTTGAAGGTTCCATATATGAAGGGCAATTTAATCTTCCGACAGGCTTTGAAAAATCATCAGATATCTATTTAGGAAATGATGTACCCTTTGGAGTAGATGTTGAGGTATGGAACCCGTGAAAAAGTAAAATCGGACCTATAAAAACAACGAAACGCCAACAAAGTTCAGCCTTAACCCTTGCTTCGCTTAGGGCTTCGGCTGCACGAGTAACGTTATGGGGGCATTTTTAAGCATGAAAATATGAGACAATTATCGACTTTGCTGGCAACCTTGCTTTTAGCTGGCTTAGTAGCTTGCGAGCAGACGAAAGCAGTTTCTACCGAGGATGAAAGCCAAGGAGGATTAGTTGCTACTGGAAATGCTCAAACTGATATTTATGCTTATCTCAAGGATTCCTTAGCTACTGATTGGGTAAGAGAAAACCCTGAATTAATGGAAACAGAAGCATCATACTTTGATAAGGAAAGAGCTGAAAAATACTTTATAGCTCCAATCCAGGTAAGCGGGTACAGTACACCTTTCGCATGGGATGGTAATTTGTCAATGCTTAGATTTCTGTTATCAAAAGATGACAGTATTGAAGTACTAAGAGGTGCTGAAGCAGACCCCAACTATAAAGGAATAAAGATAACTTGGAAGCAAGGTTTATCTGGTTTAGTATGGTTTGATAACAAGGCTTATGAAGCACCTGTAAAAGACTGGTGGTTAATTAAAGAATCAGAATGTCCTGGCACCATCACATTTCCAACCCTCTCCTTTGAAAAACAGTTTGAGGTGCCAAATGCTATAACTAATAGCCTTGAAGGCTTAGCAATAATCCCCTTCAATAGCGAATTCAAGGAAATCAAAGCTTCCGATGTTTCATTGAAGACTAAGAATGGAATGTTGTTAAATGGCAAAGCCTACGATATAGACAGCGATGGAATCGTTGATGTGTTTCGCTATGAGGAAGAGATAGATGAAACTACCTCTTACAGTAGACTTTATCTCAATGTTGGTGGCAAGTGGAAGTGCAAACATGTAAAGCAGGATGAGGTGTGCATATAAGAAAAACATCCCATAACCCTGCACAGGCTTTAGGCTCGGCTTCGCCTCACCCACAGCCTGTCTTCACCCGTTGATTGTAATAAAAACCACAAAATGAAGAAAATTATACTATCAGTTTTATTCATACTTGCTTCTACATCCCAGCTTCTTGCCCAAGGGAAAAATAAAGTTGAAGAAACTTACGCTCATGCACTACAGCTTTTTGAGCAGCAGCAGACTGAAGCCGCTGTATCTGAGTTTAAGAAGGTAATAGTACTAAACCCGAGACATAAGGACGCCATATACAACTTAGCTGTAATTAACTTTGAACTCGGCAACAAAGAAGAAGCTGTTGAGCTTTTGCAGGCTTGTGTGAGACTCCGTGACAGAGACGCTGCTAATCTGCTGAAGGAGCAGTTACAACAGAAGATTACATATGCTGACACAATGCACTTCGAAGATGTGGATGTAGTGCCTAATGTAGTGGTGAACTCAATCAATGAATATGTGATAGACGGCAAAGGTTTGAATAAGACAATTGAAAAGTCTATACTCAGCGAACTTAAAAAATCAAAGGTGCTGCGAAAGCAATTTGGGGCGGGAGCTATGCTCCCTTTATCCTTATACTTTGGCAAGGACGGAAAACTTAATGCAGAAATATTGGGTCCTAAAAAAAGTGAAGCCGCTCAACAAGAGATTACTGAAGTATTCAATAAGGCAGTACAGATTGTACCTGGCAAACATGAAGGTAAAGAAGTTGTTGTTTGGGGCTTGACTTTACCAGTTACCATGTAAAATTAATACAATCAACACGGCACAGGCTCCATACTCGGCTACACCTCGTTCGCAGCCTGTACTAAACGTTGGCAGAAAGTGATAAAATTGAAAATGGTAGAACTTGACAAATATGAATTACATGCTTTGCATAAGTTGCTAGGGGCTGTTAAGTTTTCTGAAAAAATCGACAGCTACGATTTGAATGAATTTGCCAACAGCCCTCTCAATACGAGCATCTTAAAGAAAGTACGAGAAGAACACATCAGAAACCAACAAGCGGCAGGGAACTCCGATTTGATTGAGAAGTGGCTTGAAAACATAAAATTTAGATTTGAAAGTGAAACTGGAAAAGCAATTCCAAACTTACTCAGACACTTGTCACCTTCATCTCTAGAGACATTAGGAAACTTGAAAAAAGAAGAACTTCAGGCTTTTGCTATTGGGTTAGTTGAACCACTACATTCCGAAACGGTCGAAATAGAGAAGCTATCGGATTTCATAAAGTCTCTTGCCAAAGAAAAAGTATAAAGAACACCTTCTGCCAATCTAGTAGACGGACCCGCCAGCGTTAACTGACGGGGTGCGCCTCTCACACCACTGTACAAGCGGGTCTTGCATACAGCGGTTCGTTAAGTTGGGGAGCCGGCACTGGTGTCCAGAATAGCTGTTTAAACAAATGCCTATCTTCCAAAATTAGTGCTTATAATATTCTAATTATGAATTAAATCTCATTTAATACTGCTAAAGAATCGAACTAATACAGCTATAAATGTTAGGTCCTTCTTAGCATCTTAAAATACTGGACCAAAGATTCTCCAAGTTAAGAATTTATAACTTGTACAAGTAATGAAAAGAAGACACTAGTCAACAGACGAGAAACTAAAGGTCTTTTAGAAGCAGAAAAGGAAGGCATAACGGCCACCATCCGTAAGCCGACACTGCTGCTATATTCCAAAACCTTTGTCATCCAAAATTTCCATTCCAAACTGTCCCAAGAGAAGATTTTCCACTGTCCCACGCGTGTCCCTTTCGTACTTAAGATATTTTGGGACGCGTCCCAATTGCTGTCCCCAAACCGGATAGTTGTGAATTTCGAGCCTTGGGGGATTTTAAATTGCATTGCAGGACCTTATATAACCTACATGAGGTAATAGCAGGGCCTACATATGTAGGCCCTGCTATTACCTCATTTTAACTAGACAACGCTAAAATACTACAGTTTGCCCACATTGGGAAAGCAATGCATATCATCCTCCATAGGAGTAAAGACATCCAGCCGTTCTACCTGCTTTATGTACTGCTCCAGAGCGATACCCGCCTTTACCTTTAGCCCATATTCCGTTTTAACTAACTCCGGCTGCTGTCCCAGAAAATTATGAAGCTCCCCTAAAACGTAAGCCATGACAAGTTCTCCATACCGAACATGGCAATTTGAGCAGACGTTTCTGGCGCGTAGGATAAAATCGCCTACCCGCTGATGCCTGCTTTTGATTAGTGACCGCGCCAATTCTTCGTTAACTAAGTTATCTGTTAGAAACGAGCGTGTACTGTAGAGGAAATCCTGGTAACTAAAATTGAAATTGAATTTGTATTGCCCCCTAAAAAACGCGTTTAAAGCATGGTTTTCCTGCTCCCTTAGCTGCATTGCCAGTGCAGCAGCTCCGTTTTCACTCTCTTTCCCTGTCCCAAGTGCGTCCCGGCCTGCCGCTGGGACAGCTGCTGAAGCTGTCCCAGCCGGTGTCCCATGGCTTCCCAGAACTGTCGCGGGACGCGTCCCAGGTGCTGTCCCAGGACCTAAATCCTGTATTTCCTTTACCATTCTGCCTACGCTGGACTTGCTGATACCTGTTAACTCGGCAATACTCCTGATGGAATACCCTCTTTCGTGCAGCTGCTGCACTTGAGCAAATAAATTTTGTTGTTTCATGGGTGTTAAAAAATTAATTGTTGGTTAAAAAATTGGTTTTGAATTCATGCGGACCCAACTATCCCAGCAGCAATGCTACCAGCCAGTATGGCCTTGGTTTTATCGGCCACAATACCGAAATACTTCACTGTCCTGCCCTTTTCCTTGACGACCACCGTGTCAGCTTCAAAGAGAATGTGGAAGAGCTGCATGGCCTTGTCCTTGGTGAGCTTTATGGCAAGGTCGCGGTCGCTGTTCATCACAGCGGTAATGGTGTCAGCGGTTACCCGATTACCTATTTTATTATTAATAGAAGTCGATTCGGTAACCTTTTCCGCTATTGCCTGCTTGTGTCGCATTATCCGCTCCACGTCCCTTTTGTCGGCAGGAGAAAGTCTCTCGTAGTGCTTTATCCTGTCATAGGTATCCATCTTGTTGAGCAGGTCCCCGAACTTGCGGGCTCCCTTGTGCTCGCGCATCAGGGACACTGTCTCTTCTGGGACAGTGTCCCTTTCCTGCAGCTTGAGGTAGTTCTTAAAGACAACCAGAGCTGGTTTGCTAGCAAGCAGGTGCTGGTGAGCTTCCTGCAGCTGACTTGCCTCCTCATTTACCCGCACATCGTACCCTAGCCGCACAATCTGCTTGCGAAGCTCCAGGTCTCTGGTGGCACGGTGCAGCGCGGTGTAGGTGGTGGTGGCGCAGCCTTTTTCCAGGAGCGTCAGGGCCTCTTCCTCTACAAGTTGCCGGGCGGCTTTCGCTGCCCTGTCAAGCTCCTCTGACTCCGGTGTCTTTTCCACCTTCACCTGCCTTGCATCCTGCATCGCAACATGCCCTTCTGCTGCCAGTTGGCTGAAGAAATCGGCTGTTGCCGTGCTCCGGATGGCTGCCTGCTCCACTTCATAGTGAATGAGCAGTCTGTTTACCTCATAGCGCTGCGTTGCCTCCTCGTATCTGCAGTACTTGGCCGTCTCCCTGTAAGCGTAGGAGCCGGTGGGAAGGTAGGGGGTCAGCTTCTGGTACCGGTCGTTGAGCGTGTTCAGGAAAAGGCATTCCTGTTGCGCAAACTCCAAATAGGCCTGATAAGCGGCTTCACGGTCAAATTCTCTTCCCTTTCGCTCCTGCTTGTACACCGTCACCGGCAGCAAGGGGATCTTGCGGGCACGGGCCATGAACTGCAGGGTGTTTGAAAGGCTTAGATGCTCGTTCTCATGCTCGGCCACGATCACCCGCAGGTGCTGGTTATAGATGTCCACGCCACAGTCGATAAGGGATGTGGTGAAGATGAGGCGGACGTTTTCCGGCATATGCTTCGTTTCAGTGATAGCCTGGTACACGCTCCCGGCTACACCCTTCGAACCCGAACTCAGCACCGCCACCTGCTCAGCTGCCAGTCCTTTGAAGCTGTCTGCAACCTGGTCGATGTGCTTTAGGTTGTTAAGCCGGATAAGGTACTGGTAGTTGGCAAAGTCCAGCGTGGGAAGCAGCCTGGCAAGCTCGTGCTGAACCTTGCCTTTGTAGGTGATGGGGCTGAGCAGCAGCTTGTTTGACAGCCCGGCCTTTACCTCCACGTATTTGAAGCCGTACTCCTGCAAAAAGTCCGGAGGCGTAGCCGAGATGCAAAGCACGTTCCTGGCCGCTAACAGCTGCTTGAAGAGGTACTCGTACTTGGAGCGTTTGTCAGGCATGCCATACCCGGAGAGCAGCTCATGCACCTCATCACAGATAATCAGATCATCATCCGTAACAGGAGGCAGCTTGGCAAAGCTGTCATAGGTGCAGACGGTTATCTTGCTGTGCAAGGCCGTTTGCACATCCTCGTAAGTGGCTCCCTGCTTGATGATGGCAATCTCCCCATACCGGCTCCTGGCAATGGCATCCACGATGACAGTCAGCGGCTCCAGGATGATGATGCGGCCACGAACGCGGCGGGCAAGGGCTTCCAGGGCGAAAGTAGTCTTGCCTGTTCCCGTTCTGGCCTTGAGCAAGACCTTGCCGTGCTGCTGGATGTAGTCCGCCAGCGGGGCATCCTGCTCCCCGATGTAGCGATGCACATACAGCGTGTAGTGGGGCCCTTTGGCTTCTGGCCTCAGTTGGAAGCGCCAATCTGTGATGTCAGGTCGCAGCCCGTCCCGCAGCGCATCTGCCAGGTCGTAGCCGTCTGTGCGAAAAGGGAACAGATCCACCGGGGTAAAGGCAAGCTGGTGGTTCTTCAGCATCCGATAGGTGCTCAGCGAGCGGCCGGTGCTGTCAGCATCCATCAGCACGTAGCCGGATTTGCCTTTCAGCGCCTTTACTTTCTCCTTGCTTAAGGAAGAAGCTCCGCCAGTAGGGACAAAGTCGAACTGGGGGTAAAAGAAGCTGGCCAGCACAGCCGTCTTTTCAGACTCCACGATGACAACCGGCACGCCTTCCCGCAGGAGGTGTATGCCGTAGAGGCACTGCCCGTACTTCTTACCGGCTGGGTTCTTGAGGTAGAAAGGCTTCCTTTCCTTGTCTCTGCCGCCGCTGGGCGTGTAGGCAAAGTGCTTCAGGTTGACATAGGCGCCGCTCGTATCCCGGTGGCCAAAGACAGTAAGCAGGGTACTGCCTCCGGAGGAGGAGGAGCCAACGTGCCATTTCTTCAGGTGCGCCTCGGGCACACCCAGGGACAGGGCGTGGCGGTGAAAATTTGACCTGAAATCCTGTGTTACCCTGTCCCAAAGCGCAGCGCTTACTTGCGCCGCCTCTGTCCCTTTCTCTGTCCCAACTGGGACAGGTGGACGCGGGACAGGGCTTCGTTGTGGTGCCGGTGCCCCGGTGGAGGTATAGCCAAGCTTGGCGGCTAAAAGAGCAAGCGCCTCCTTGAATTCGCAGTTGTGGTAGAACTGGATCACCTGGAGCACATTGCGCGCAGCGTCATCACCGAATTCCTTTCCGGTGAAGTCCTTGACCAGGTAAACTCCTTTATACTGGTAGATGTTGACCCGCTTGGAGTGCTGGGTCTGGAAAACCGCGCGGAGCTTCCTGAAATGAGGGAAGTACTCCTGCAACACCTGTAGGGTGCTAGAATCGGCTACTAAATCGTCTGCGCCTGGCAGCTCTGGTTGAGGGTGAAAAATAGATTTAGGGCAGCCTTTCGTCTTGCTGCCTCCGCCCCTGGAGGTGGAGCGGGTCTCATGCAAGGCCATTCCCATGGCCTGTGCATCTTTGTGGATGGTCACTTATACATTTTGAAGGGGGAACCTCGGGCCTACATTCTTCATAGGGTTGCCGGGTTCATATTTGACGTTAGGTTAAAATTAATTACGGTGCAAGTATACAGAATAAATTTAATTCCTTTACATTTGGGTAAACAAAATTTAACATGAAGGAAAGATACCTCGCCTTAGACATTCCGGTTTATGAAAGCACCTCGGATTATGCCGATGAGATACTGGAGAACCTGCGCCACAGGCAGTTCACACTCAAAGATGCAGGCGTTACTTCACGTGTGCACAACAACTGGCGAAGCCTGGGCATTGTCCCTGCTTCAGAAGAGGATGGCAAGAAGCTGTATTTTGATTTTATCCAGTACCTCTGGCTGCAGCTGGTAAAAGACCTTCGGGTCTTTGGCCTTCCCTTAGAGACCATTGCCGCCGTGAAAGATTATCTTTTTGAGGAGGACTTCATGGCGGGTGTGGAATACAGCGAGCGTGATATGGCGGAGCTGAGAAGAAACATAGAAAAGGAAGTTCAACGGCCCCTGACGGATGGGGAGTTTGCAAAAGTCGTGGAGAACATGAGGCGAAGAAACACTTTCATGCCCTATCGCTTCTCCCTGATCGTGCTGGCGCATTTTCTTTACCGCTCCAATACGTACATCTACATCTTTACCGATAGCAGGGTCGTTGTCTGGAGTGAGTATGAGACCCAGGGCAAACCTGACCTGGGCGAGCCTCACATCACCCTCCCGCTTAGCCATTATTTCTTCCAGTTCCTCAACGACGAGACAAAAGCGCAGTTTGTAGCAAAGATTCCTATCCTGACAAGGGAAGAGCATGAGGTGCTAAGGGCCATGCGCAATGACGATGTAAAGGAGCTGACCATAAAGTTCTCTAAAAAGGGAAACAAGCGCAGGGCTGACTTGATCACGAAAGTAGACAAGCAGCTCTCGGACCGGCAGAAGAAAGAAATCGCCCAGATATTAGGCACCCGCGATTACAGTACCATCACCATGAAAACGCAGAACGGAACACAGCTCACCTTTGAGGAAGCCCAACGAACAAGGCTCTAATCCTCCCTACGCTGTATTCCCACTCTTCTGCATTGGTGGTAAGTTAAAAGTCACTGAAGAACTCAGGACACTCATTCAATAAGCATTCTAACTGAAGAACTCAGACAAGTGCGGATATTTTATAATCTCCGTGAATGTAAATCACAGAACCCAAAAACAAAATGTAAAGCAGAATCTAAAGCAACAAGCATTACAAATACAGTTAGTACCGGCAGAGAACTCCCAAACGCCAGTGCAGGAAGAGGGGCTCTACCAGCAAGTAATACAGGATGAGCAGCTGCGGCTGTACCATGTGGCAAAGCTACTGGACACGCCCGGCTATACCCATCTTACCCAGCAGGAGGCCAGTGATATGGTAGAACAAATGCTCCGGCTCTCCACGCTCCTGTATGAGATGCTACAGGATGAGTCAAACAGCCAAAATCAGGACCTTTCCCCAGTTCACAGCATAACTGGCGGCAAAAATGAGTAGGACGATGAAAAACAAAGCAAAAGCAACAACCAAGAAAGAGAACAAAAGCAGCAAGAGCGCTGCTGCAGCAAAGCCCTCACAGGGACTCGGCATTTTTGCCCGCGCGCAGCAGCCAGGCAAAAAGCGAAAAGCTGATGCAAGAGGTAAAGTTGCCGTCATCTATACCCGTGTCTCCACCAAAGAGCAGGCTGACACAAACCAGAGCCTGGAGACGCAGCTTTCCACTTGCCAGGAATATGCAGAGCGCAATGGGTATGAGGTAGTCGGCTACTTCGGCGGCACCTATGAGAGCGCCAAGTCAGACGAGCGGAAAGAGTTTAAGAAGATGCTCGACTTTGTTAAGAAGAGCAGCCATAAGATTGGCTATATCATCGTCTATAGCCATGACCGTTTCTCCCGCTCCGGAACAAGTGCCGCCTTTATCGCTGACGGATTGCGGCAGTCGGGCATCTCGCTGCTGGCAGTGACGCAGCCGGTGGATACGACCACGCCGATGGGTATGCTCATGCAGCAGCTTTACTTCTCCATGGGACACATGGAGAACCACCAGCGGCGGGAGCGCTGTACGGCAGGCATGGTAGCCAAGGCCAGGAAAGGCTACTGGGTAGGCGGAAAGGCTCCCATGGGCTACGACCAGTACAAGGTGAACGGAGAGCAGGTGATAAAGCCAAACAAGACGGGCAAGCTTATTCGGCTGGCCTTCCAGCTGAAGGCTGAGCAGGGATTGAGTAACACGGCGATCATCAAGCGGCTCAAGGAGCAGGGACTCACGCTCTATGACCAGACCTTGAGCAAGATATTCCGAAACCCTTTTTACTGCGGCCTTATCACCCATGGACTGCTGGAGGAGGATGAGGTGATAGAGGGAAGGCACGAGCCACTGGTGTCGCGTGACGTGTTCCTTCGGGTGAACGGGCTGCAGGCTCAGAACCCGCAAGGCTATACCCAGGTAAAGGAAGATGAGCAGCTTCCGCTGCGCCACCACATCAAGTGCGGGTCCTGCCAAAAGCCGCTCACCGGCTATGAGATGAAGAAGAAAGGCATCCACTACTACAAGTGCAACACCAAAGGCTGCTGCCTCAACCGCAATGCCTCCAAGATGCATGAGCGCTACCAGGACTTGCTGAAGGAGTATCAGATTGACCCAGCACTCCTGCCACAGGTACAGGAGATGATGGGCCAGGTATTCAAAAAGCTAAGCCAGGAGAATGAGCAGGAGGAGAAAAGGCTGAAGCTGCAGCTGGCAGAACTGAAGAAGAGGTATGAGACACTGGAGCGTCGCTATGCCTATGGGGAAATAGAGCGGGAAATATTTCAGAAGTTCGGCGGAGAGCTGAAGGCAGAGGAGCGTGAAATAGAGGCAAGTATCGAAAAATTATCGGGACCTTTATCGAACCATCAAACACTGCTTGGAAAAGGCCTGAAAATGATGCTAACTCTTTCATTATCATGGCGTAACTCAGATGCTTCAAAGCGGAGGAGGCTGCAAGCGTTGGTGTTCCCGGAAGGGGTGCAGTATGACAGGGAAAATGAGGGGTATCGAACCATAAGGGTAAATTCTTTTTTCAGCCTTGCCAGCGAGATTTCGCAGAAAATGGGGCAAAAAGAAAGGGGGAAAAGCAGCTGTGAAACTGACTTTTCCCCCTTAGTAGTCCGTAGGGGAATCGAACCCCTGTTGCCAGAATGAAAATCTGGAGTCCTAACCCCTAGACGAACGGACCTTGTGACTGCATTGCGGGTGCAAATATAGAAGTTGTTTTTTAATGATGCAAACGAAAGATCAGAATTAAGACTGCTTTTTTTTGACAGGCGGCGGAACCCTTCGTGCAGGCGAAAACCAATATAGCCTTATGCCGTTATAGAAATAAAAAGAAAAACAACCAGAATTTATATGGCAAAAAGTGCACACTACAGTGGTGTAAAGCCGGAGGTGTATAACCAACTGAGAGAGAAGCTGCAGACCATGGGGCTGCGGTTGGAAGGGAACAACGGCAGGATAAATGAGAAAGGCGTATCGGCCAGGTATAACTATAACCCGGAGGCCGAATCGCTGGACATTGAGGATGTGTCGGTGGGGTTCCCGGCCAGCATGATGCTCAACGCCGACAGTCTGATGGAACGCATGAACCAGATGATCGTGCAATACGGCGGGCAGCCAAAATCCTGAATTTTAAAAGCCAATCTATCATAACTACCGTATAAGTAGCATTCGCTAAATTAGAAAATAGGAAAGATAAAATTATGGAAAACGAACAAAACCAGAGCTCAAACGCAGGCAGCAACAAAGGCAGTCAGAAAAAGTCTTCGGAAAGCACTTTGCAGTTGCTGCAGCCGCACGATATGTCTAAAACAGTAGAGTCAGCGATGCACGTGTTTCAGGGTCGCCATGAAAAGCTGCCGGAACTGCTGCACGATGTAGGCACGCTGGTCCTGAAAGCCGCCAAAAAACTGACCACCACGCAGCTGATCATGGCAGCTGGTGCTGTCACGATCGGTGCTATCCTGGTGGCGCGCTATGCCGGCGATCACGAATTCGACTTCGAGTCTGAATAGGCTGCGCTAAAAATAGGAGGCCCTTAGCTTTAATTAGCTAAGGGCTTTTTTTATGCCGGCCACCTCTGAAAAAGCTGGTACGTGTTTTGAAGAAGAACCTGGTATAGCAAAAAGCTATATTAACTGCAGTGGGCATACCGCCTTCTCAAATCAACCTTTTCCCTAAATTACAAGATTATGAAAAAATCAAATGTATTGCTGCTGATGCCGCTGGCCCTCCTGTTTCCTCTTTTTCTGAAGGCCCAGGCCCAGCAGGTGCTGCCCCCAATGATCAGCGTGAACGGTATTGGCGAAGTTAAAGTACAGCCCGATGAGGTAGTGGTGACCCTGGGGGTGGAACTCCGCGACAAAAACCTGGACCAGGTGCGGCAGCAGACCGACAAGCGGGCCGCTGCCATAATTGCCTACCTCAAAAAACAGGGCGTGGAATCGAAGCACATACAAACCTCCTACATGCAGGTGCAGCCGGTGCACAGCAGCGCGAGCTCCGACTATGGCAGAACAACTCCGGATTTTTACATGGCACACAAGACCATGACCTTTGTGCTGACCAAACTCGATAAGTTCGACGAAGTGATCTCGGGGCTTTATGGAGTTGGCATCAACCGGGTAGATGGTATCTCTTTCCGGGTGTCGGATGTGGAGAAGCACAAGGTGGCGGCCAGGAAAAAAGCGGTGAGCGATGCCAAAAGCAAAGCAGCTGCCCTAACCGCAGAACTGGGCGCTAAAGTAGGCAAAGTGTACTCCATCAGTGAAAACACCGACGGGGGAGGCCCCAGGCCCTTATATGCGCAGCAGAACATGATGATGCGCGATGCGGCCATGAGCGAGGCTGGCGGCCCTTCTATTGCCGGTGGCGAAGTAGTGATTACCTCAACTGTAAACGTGAGTTTCGTGATCGAGCAGTAAACACAAACCTTGCCCTAAAAACAAAAGCTCCTGCCACAGCGGCAGGAGCTTTTGTTATGCCTTCCCGAGCACCGCCTCTTTATGGAAGTGCTCCATGGGCTTAAACTGGCCGCTTTCGTTGGCTATAAAGCTCAGAACCTGGTTTGGCGCTGGCAGCAGGTGTTCTTTGCGAATGCTCCAGGGTTTTAGCATCTCCTCCAGCATATGGGCATAACTCTGCATCTCCCAGGGGTTGAAGACCTCGTTCGTGACATCGTCAATCAGCGTGTCGAGCACCAGCTGCTCGTCTCCTGGCTTTACCGGTCGCTCAAAATATTCGGGCACTACGTTAAAAATATAGGCAGCATAAAACACCCGCGCCTTAAACTCGGCGAGTTGTACCGGGTGCAGCTGCTGGCCCTGCGTGAGCTTGTAAAACCTGCCCAGTGCTTTCCGGATAATGCCATTGTCGAGCAGCGAGCAGACGATGGCAACGGACCCCAGTTTTATACTGAAGGCCATGGTGGTGAGCTCATCCTGGTACTCAAAAGGCAACTCATCTTCGGCCGGGTTTACTTCTACCAGAAACAGGGAGCAGGGGATGAAACCCGAAAAAACCATCGGTACCCGCAGCGACTGCAGCACCTGGTAAAAAGACCGGAACTTGCCCAGCATCTTCGGGTTTTCGCTTACGGCGTATTCCGGGCGAATCAGCGGGTCGGCTTCTTTTATAAGTTCTGTTACGAGCGTGCCGTAGTACATTTTACCGATCCACTGAAAAAGCTTTTGCTCGTCCAGTGCCTGCAGACCAGCCAGGCCTTGTTGTGCCGCCGCTTCCACTTCCTGCTCCAGCGGAATAATGTGGTTCACCTGGCAGCTGTCGCAGCAGGGTATGGTGAGGTTGCCAAAGGTGGTTACGCTTTTATCGAGCAGGAGCAGCTCTTTATCCTGCAGGCCATATTGCTGCTGCAGCCAGCTGGCAAAAACAGGCGTGCGCTGGCCCGAGGTGATGGTGGTGCCACAGAGAAAGCAATGCCCGTCGCTGAATTGCATTTTATCGAACGGGTCGTATAATCGTAAATCTTTCATCTCAGAAGTTAAAAGGCAAAGATACGAAGGGAGCTTCGTTAGTTAAAAGTTTGGAGCTATGAGTCAGGGAATGACTATGCGTTCATGAGCGCGTCAGCCACCCTTGAGTCATTAAGCAATCAACAACCAGCAATTATTCTAATGAAAACGCCCCTCCGGAGCTGCTGCTGTTGGTGCTGCTGCCTGATTCAGAAGTTACAAGATATGGAAGGATCTGGAGGCGCAGAAAGACAAGGCACTATAAACGCACGAAAGAAAAGGAGGAGCGACAGAATCTAAAGGTCAGCCCCGCAAAACCATCTACTCATTTGAAACGCATCCATTCACTCATTCAAGACTCACTCATTCCAAATTAAAGAAAAACGGCAAGCCGATAAGCCGGGTTCTGTCGCCTGGAGGTTACTCCCGGCGTCTTATCATTTATCTAGGCCTGCACTCGCGCACAGGCTCCATCGACCTACCCACTGACATCGGACGAGCAGCCCTTAGCCTTGCCGAAGCAAGGCGCTGCCAGCCTATTTGGTCTTTCAACTCCTAAGGTTTACCCAGCTGGAACGGTCGCCCGCCCACTGGTGCGCTCTTACCGCACCTTTTCACCCTTACCTCTTTTGCAAGTGGCGGTTATTTTCTGTGGCACTAGCTGTAGCCTTTCCGTTGCCGGAAAGGCCCCTTCCCGTTAGGAAGTAGGATGCTCTGCGTTGCCCGGACTTTCCTCTCCTCCTGCAAGGGAGCAGCGATAAGATGGCTTGCCGTTATCTTTTAATTTATGCAAAGATAGCTATTAGATTCTAGATGTTAGATATTAGATTTTAGACGATTCGACTAAGGTAAAAGATCTTGGGAAAGCTGCAGCATCAGGAGCTTTAAATTAGGAAGACAGGCTATTTTTATTGGAATAATTACGCCTTGTGTAACTCGCAATACTTGCTCCTGAGGAAGTTTTATAAGGTCTGATTTTAAAATATCCTTTTTTTGTCTATAATCTAATATCTAGCATCTAATATTTATCTAAGCCTTACCAAGGTGGCGCCGTAGCCGAATTTTTCTTTGCGGGCGTCTTCGAAGTATTTTATGCCACTGGTCCGGCTCAGGATTTTCTGGATCTCCTTGCGCAGTACGCCTGTTCCGGTGCCGTGTATAAATATGATCTCGTGCATATTGGCGGCCATGGCCCTGTCCAGCGCATCCTGGAAGCGCTCCAGCTGCAGTTTCAGCATGGCGCTGTTGCTCATGTTCCGGTGGTCGTCGGTCAGCTTTTCGATGTGCAGGTCTACTTCGTGCTCCGGGGCCTTCAGTTTGAAGCTCTCGTTTTGGGCGAGTTTGTCGGCCAGCTGGCTTTGTAACTGCGCGGCATCTACGGGTACCGGCTTGGAGTCGAGCTGAAAAACATAGGCTTCCTTTTTGAGCACAGGCGCCATTTTCTTGCTTTTGTAAAAAGAAGCGGCCTTAAACTGCACCCGCTTTGTTACCGGCTCAAACAGCGAATGCCCCCCGGTCCGGTGCTGCAGAAACTGAATCAGCAGGCTGGGCCATTGCTCAAAATCCTTCAGGTGATAATGGGCAATAACCCGGGTACCTTTCGACGCAATTTTGTCGTTGTGCAGCCCACGGTATTTGTCGTTCCGTTCCTCCCCGCTGGTAAAGAGCACATCGTAATCGGTGTTGTTGATGATGGTGGCTGCCAGCAGCTCGTCGGACTGGTGCACCATGGCCAGGTAAATGCCGTGCGCTGCCAGCACCGGGGCCGTGGGTTCTTTCTTAAGAACCGGTTTGGGAGTATCGTTTCGTAGAAAGGTGCTTTCTTCTGCTGCAATCACCACTATTTCGCGGCGGGCCACGGGTATGGTAAAATCGTTGTCGATGGCCACTTCTACAATATTGTTATCCAGGATTCGGGTGATGATGCCTTCTTCCCGGCCAGACATCAACCGGACACGGTCTCCTACGTTCATAATTTTTCAGTTTTAGTAGCCGCAAAGGTACGATGTTTTCAGGAAAGAGTGGCAGCGGTAGCAGATCAGCAGCAGCGGCAGAGCGTCCGGAAGGCCGGATTTCATTAGAATAATTTGGAGATTTGGAGATGGGGGAATTTGAAGATGGGGATGTGTGCGATTATGGGATGATCAATTTCCAGGTTTACAAGGAGGCAGAAGGTAATTTACACAAGAAAGCAGCAGCAGCAGCAGAAAATCCTCTGGAGGCCTGATTCTATTAGAATAATTCCTTATACCTCCATCTCCAGATTCCCCCATCTCCACATCCCCAAATCTCAGAAATAAACGGGGTGGAATTTGAGGCCCTGGCGGCTGTTAAACTCCAGCGTGGGAGCGGGTATTTTGATGATGCTCAGCACATAGAGGGCAGTGTTCAGCACTTTGCTGCGGCCCTTAAAGTGGAGCAGGTTCAGGTCGGGGCTGAGATAGAACTGGCGGTAGGCATGCAGGCCTAGGGAACGGTTGGTAGGGCCGTGGTTATACACCATTTCTTCGGCGCCATAGCCTACAGCCAGGTTCAGCCAGCGCGGGTATTTGTGTGCCGGAGCCAGAAAGGCGCCCACATCTACCGAGAGCCAGTAAGTCTGGCCATTGTAGTCTTTCAGGGCCTGCTCTGCCAGGTTGCTGCCCAGCACGTGGGGGCGCATGGCGGCATAGGGGGTGGTGCGGAAGGAGTATTTGGGCATGATCCTGATTTCGCGCCAGGCCAGCTCCTGGGCAACAACAGCCGCAGAGCCCACCGAATTAGCCACCAGATCTCCCACCGAAGCCCCGTAGCCAGCCTGGTAACCGTCAAAAACCTCGATTGGGGTTTGCAGCACGACTCCCAGCAGCCCGCCGTATACAATGGCTTTTTTATCGGGCAGGCCGGCCCAGCGTAGCAGGTCTATGCCAACCCGGCTCTGGTGAAAGGCACTCCAGGCATGTCCGGCCTTGTCCATCTGCTTCCACTCGTGGTTGTCGTTAAAAAAATGGAAGCCTGTGCGCTCCAGGTCTTTGTACCAGGCGTGGTGCAGTGTGTAGAGCATGCCGGCATAACCAGCCCCAAAGCCAGCTCCTAGGGCTAGTAAGCGACTCTTGTTAGCAGCTGTGGCCGCTGAGTCTGGCAGGAGGGTAGCTGACGCAGAAAGGGGCCGGAGCGAAAAGGCAAGCAGCAGAAAAAGGAGCAGGTGTTTAGCCATGCCTCAAAGGTAAACATCCTGCTGCAATTGCCCTGCATACCGGCTGCCAAAGGCTTTTAAAATGCCTCGGCAGGACTTGGTTTTAATCATGTATAATGTAAAACGGCTACTTGCGGGCCATTCTTTTTCAAAACTATAGGAGATTTTTACCGGTAATTCTGTTCTCTCTATAGACTGCGTCTAAACTTATCGGAATCAGAAATTGCATCACCCTGAGAAAAGCGACACACGTATCACGACACACGTATCAAGACATTTTATTCTTTGTATAAAAGGTGAAAAAAATTCCGATAAGTTGTGTCGCTGTCTATAACTTTCTTCATTGCAAAATCACAACAACATTCGGCTGCCGTCAGCACCGCTGCCCCCAACAAGCCGCAATAGCTGTAACACGCAGAACCTCTTTGCACGGACCTGATCCGCATCGAGTGCTGAAGCGTATAGCCGCGCTTTTACTCTGAAGCGAAATTATGTCAATGAAGATACCCCTCCCCATAGCTTTTGTGCTGCCGCTTCAGCTAAAACCACGTAGGTCGGCAGCAGGCCTTTGACCGGTTTCTTTGGTATTTTAGTTTTGATTTGGCCCCGGAATTTTGTCTCTTTGTGGTGGCTGAAACCGGTGAATTTACATTTAATCATTGTGACAGCTTTTCATTCTGAACCCGCACACCAGCCTTATGTACATCTCCATCAGCTCCTTCGAAATTGCGAACGACATGGCTTTTGAAGTAAAAGAAGCTTACCGGAACAGGCCCCACCTGGTCGACAGCGCCCCCGGTTTTATAAAGCTGCAGGTGCTCAGCCCCCACGAGAATCCCAACGAAATCTGGCTGATGACTTTCTGGACCGATGAGGAGAGTTTTAAAGTGTGGTACAAGAGCCACATGTTCCACGATGTGCACAAAGGCATTCCAGAAGGACTCAAACTCGTGCCCGGCAGCGTAAAAATGCGCGGCTTTGAGCATGTGGCGGAGTAGCCTTGCTGCCTGCTGCTTTCCGAACGCTGGTTCTCTGGGCGTGGTTGTTTTTTGCTTCCGGTGTTATCAATGGAAAGACCGGTTCTGGTAAATCAAAGAGGCACCGTTTCTTGACCTTACTTGGTCAATAGATGGTGCCTCTTGTTCCTGATCAACTATAAAATCCTATTTTATCTTTGCCTTCTGAGTGCTTTTTACGGCCATTTCATTGTCTGACAGGTCCTGCCCGAAATCCGGCATGCCATCGGCAGTCCATCGCAACACCCTGGCGCGGGTATGGCGGTTAGGGTCGTACAGGGGTTCTCCTTTAATCTCTTTATAGTCGCGGGCATGGTAAACCATTACATCGGTTTTGCCATCCTCGGCTACTGTAAAGCTGTTGTGCCCCGGACCATAACGTTTCAGCGCTTCGTTGGTATAAAAGACAGGTTCGGGCAGTTTGTTCCACGAGGCAGGGTCGAGCAGGTCTGCGTCTTCCTCAGCCCACAGTAAACCGATGCAGTAGTTGGCGTCGGTGGCACTCGCCGAAAAGGACACGAAAATCTTCCCGTTGCGGATCAGTACGGCGGGGCCCTCGTTCACGCGGTGCCCCTGAATTTCCCAGTCATAAGTGGGCTGCGAGATAACCACTTGTTTTTTGTCGAGGGTGGTCGGGCTGGTCATTTTGGCAATGTACAAGCCTGTGTTCGTGATGGTGTCAGAAGCTCTGTCGGTCCAGATATGATACCGCTGGCCCTTATGCTCAAAGGTGGTGGCATCGAGGGCAAAATCATCCCTATTGCTCACAATCTGGCCTTCTTCTTTCCATTCGCCTTTGGTAGGGTCATCTGATGGATTAGACAAGGCATACATGCGTATTTTCCATCTGTCTTCAGCCGAGCCGGCCGCAAAATAGATATACCATTTGCCCTCTATGCGGTGCAGTTCTGGGGCCCAGATGTGGTTGCCCATCGGGCCTTGGGCATGCTTGCGCCAAACCACCACGGGTTTTGCTTCTTTTATGCCATTAATTGTTTTTGAACTTCGTATCTCGATGCGGTCGTACTCAGGTGCGGTGGCGATAAAATAATAGGTGCCATCGGGAGCCCTGGTCACAAACGGATCGGCCCTTTGCAGCGCCAACGGGTTATTGAACTGGTTCTTCTTCAGCGACTGTGCCGTAACTGTCAGCCCGCCCGCCAGGAGTGTAGCCACTAATGTTAGTAGTAGGAGTTTGATGGTGTTCATGAGGTTTGTCTGTGCTGAAAATTTAAATGGAATCGAATTAATGATCTTGCAATGATCTTGCCACTTGTGCGTAAACGTACTTTCTGCGCTTGTACGTATTAAAGTTAACAAAGTGGCCTGAAAATGTGGGCGGTGATAGGGGCCTATTCATCTTTCGGCGTACGCACAGGCCGCGCTCCTCGTAAGAAGGGTGTTGCGGGGGCAGTTATCTATAGCTTTTTTTAGCTTCTGGGCACAGGACGAAAGGCACAGGCGATTTTT
Organism: Pontibacter beigongshangensis; assembly: GCF_014332515.1. Classification (GTDB taxonomy): domain Bacteria; phylum Bacteroidota; class Bacteroidia; order Cytophagales; family Hymenobacteraceae; genus Pontibacter; species Pontibacter beigongshangensis. The sequence goes on from NZ_VFSD01000020.1 coordinate 27,596, forward strand.
AGCGTGAGTTGTGGAGTGTTTCTATTCATTTGTCCTCTCCTTCAAGCTATCAATAGTTTTGCTCTCCGGGCCAGACACAAAACCGTTTAACCGGTCCACCAGGTAATAGTATATACAGCAGGTTTTTAAGCGATATCCGCCATGATACTAAGTCACATCAGTAAGCAAGAAATCCAGCAGGGCGAAGCTGTGCAAGGGCAGGAAATAAGAGCAGGAATATTCAACCTCATCCAATCGCTGTACCCTGACTTTGGCCAGGAAAGCTATGTTTCAATTTATGAGCTAAACCAGCACCGCAGGCTTTACTTAACCTCGCTGATTGAGCAGGAAAAAGGAGAACAGGAGGAACTGGACAGGGATGTGCTGAATGCCATCAAGAACAATTCTATTTTATCGGAGAACATCCAGGATGAAATAGAGGCTCAGTTGACCACTGGCCAGAAAATGGCCGACAAAATAGCTGAGTTTGGCGGAAGCTGGGCCTTTATCATCACCTTCTTCAGTTTTATTCTGGTCTGGGTGCTTATAAATGTCTGGTTTTTAGCAAGAGAGCCTTTCGATGCCTATCCTTTTATTTTATTAAACCTGATTCTTTCGTGCCTGGCAGCTATCCAGGCCCCTATTATTATGATGAGCCAGAACCGGCAGGAGCAGAAGGACAGGCAGCGGAGCGAGCACGATTACAAGATAAACCTGAAAGCGGAGCTGGAGATTAAGCTGCTGAGCGAGAAGATAGACCACCTGCTGGTGCATCATAACAAGAAGCTGCTGGAGATTCAGGAACTGCAAACCGATTACCTGGAAGACCTGATGAAGGAGGTAAAGAAAAGAAGGTAGCAGGTCCAGGAGAGCGCTTCACCCTACAGCCGCACCTTTTTCCTGGCCTTAAATCTGGCAATTGAGGTCTTAATAGGTCGAAGTACAATACGGGCCAGTATTCCTCCAAATTGGTTTTCAGAAAGGTTTAACGAAAGTAAAGCTGCCAAAAGGCATGCCTGCCATAATTTTTTAATTTTGAATTTCTAATTTATAATCTGGCGCAGCATTAATTTGCGACCGGCTTTCCTGATCTGAAAAATCAAAAAGCCGCCGGGCCGCAACACAAGGGGCTGCTATTTCAGGAAGATTACATTGATCTCCGTCTCATACTTTTGCAGAATTACCTTCCGCTTTAACTTCAGGGTAGGGGTGAGTTCGCCGCCTTCTATGGTCCACTGGAGCGGGAGCAGCTCGAAACGTTTTACCTGCTCCACCGGGTTAAAGTGCTGGTTGTGCCATTGCACCGTCTCGGCGATCAGCGCATGGGCTTTTTTGTCTTTTACCACCTCGGTGTCGCCGGGGTATACTTCGCCTTGCTTGATGTACCATTCCTGCAGCTTCTGAAAGGCGGGCACAATAAGCGCTCCTACAAATTTCTGCAGCTCACCCACCACCATGATCTGTTCGATCCAGGGGCTTTCCACCATACGGTTTTCGATGGGTTGGGGGGCTACGTACTTGCCGCCGCTTGTCTTAATAAGTTCTTTTTTGCGATCCGTAATCTTCAGGAACCTGCCCTGCACCAGTGTGCCGATGTCGCCGGTGTGCAACCAGCCTTCTTTTATCACCTCTGCCGTCAGGTCGGGTCGCTTGTAGTAGCCCATCATCACGTTGGGGCCTTTGCACAGTATCTCGCCATCTGGGGCTATGCTGACTTCCACATCTTTTAGCAGGGGGCCCACGGTGCCGAACATCCGGTCTTGTTCCGGATAGCGGTTCCCGCTGATGATGGGAGAAGCCTCCGTTAAGCCGTAACCTTCCTGGATCACGATCTGGGCGGCGGTGAAGACGCGGAGCAGGCGCACCTGGCAGGCGGCCGCCCCGGTTATGATGGCTTTTACTTCGCCACCCAGTGCTTCGCGCCACTTGCTGAAGACCAGCTTGTTGGCCAAAGCCAGTTGTAGCCGGTAGCTCAGGCCCTGGTCGGTGTTCAGTTCAAATTTCTCGGCCAGACCCAGCGCCCAGTAAAAGAGTTTTCGTTTTACCCCGGTTAGTTGAGCGCCTTTCGCCATAATGCTCTCATACACCTTCTCGAGCAGGCGCGGAACGGTTGTAAAAAGGGTAGGCTTTACTTCCTGCAGGTTGCTGGCAATCTTATCCATGCTTTCGGCATAATACACAGCTACGCCACTGTAAAAGAAGCAGTAGGTGGCCATGCGTTCAAAAGCGTGGTTGAGTGGCAAAAAGCTGATGGTCCGCTTGCCCCGCACGCCGATTTCCTGGATAATGTCTGAGCTGCCGTACACATTGCTCACCATGTTGCGGTGCGAAAGCATGACGCCCTTAGGAATGCCGGTGGTGCCGGAGGTATACAGGATCGTGGCCAGCTCTGCCTCCTGCACGGCCTGCCGGCAGGCTTGTATCTGCTGCACTTGCTCCGCCGATACCGGCTGCAGCAGCTCCTGCCAGTGCACAGCGCCAGGCACCTCCTTAAACGTAATAATCTGCCGCAGCAGCGGCAAAGCCGGCTGCAGGGCGCTTACTTTATGATACAGTTTTTCATCTCCCGCAAAGGCCATTTTAACAGAGGCATCGTGCAGTACGAACTGCAGCTCATTGTCGTGTATGGTGGGGTAAACAGGCACCGGCACTACGCCGATTTGCAGCAGGGCCATGTCTACCAGCATCCATTCAGGGCAGTTCTGGCTGATGATGGCCACCTTGTCTTTACCCGCCGCTGTGCCGTCGCCGGCCGACAGGCCCATGTCCAGGAAAGCGGCACTCAGCTGGTCCACGATGTCGCTTACCTGCCGGGTGCTGTAGTTTTTCCATTGTCCGTTTTCTTTTGCACACAGCATATCCTCCAGCGGCGAGATCTCCAGCTGGTAGGTCAGAAAATCAAATAATCGTGTTGGCTTTTTCATCCTGTTTTTGGTCCCTGCTTCTGCTATTTTACTTAAGTGGAGGCCTGTTGTTACACAGCTTAGACAATCGGGGCTGTTAAAATGCCTCCAAATGTACTGCTTTTGCCTGCATTAGAGAAGCATAGATGAGGTGCGGTGCTAAAAATGGCGGGGTTTGAGCAGTTATCGGTTGGCTTTGGCTCGCCAGCCACTGCTATGGCGCAGCAGCAGAGCCTCGGGAGGGGCATTTTTATTTAAAAAATCTGGTTTGGAACAAACTTAGCAGGGAGTGCGGCTCTTGCCAGGGCTTTGCCTGGCATGGCACCTCCTGATTTTAACCGGTTGAAATATGATGCAGGCAGAGTCCATATGCCTGCAAGGAGCAAAGTGGTGCTGACCGGCGTTGCCTGCCCCTGCTGAAAACTTACAAACAGTAATTTTCTGAAAAAGAGAAAACATTATCGGTAAGAATCCAGTTTATAAATGGGAAATATGCTGCATGCATACTATTTTTGACTGATAGGTGCCGGCTGCTGCAGGCAAAAAGAAACAGCAGCCACAGCGGATGAGCTTTGAATTACTGCATTAGCAACCACAGCTGCAGAAATGACCTCCTAAGGGCTGTTTTCATTAGAATAATTAATGCAAACCGGAGCTAAGGATGCTATTTGATATGAACGGATGGAGGAGATGTAAAAGTTTGACATAAAGGATAAGTGAATAAGCGGATGCTTGACAAGAAAAACATTCACTTATTCCCTCATTCAAAATTGCAGCTCAATCGTCCTCATAATCCAGGCCCATCATTTTGTTGTAGGCCTGCTGCAGCTCTGAGAAGGCGTGCATATTGCCTTCCTGGCGGCTGATCTGCATTCCTTTCTTGTAAATGCGCTCTGCTGCGTCGTTTTGGCCGAACTCCTCGTATAGTTTGGCAGCATGGTAGTAGGTGCCAACGTAGTTTTGGTGCTCGGCCAGAAGCTTTTCGTAATATTCCATCGCCTTTTGCTTATCGATGTTGCGATATTCGGTGGCAATTGCGTATAGCGTAAAAGCATCGTCCGGGTCATCTTGCAGGAAGGCCAGGAGTTGTTCAAGTCGGGACGGAGACATAGTTCGTTTTTGCTATATTTAGTTAACTTCACACAAATTTATAATTTATAAAGCTAACATTTCTAACCATGAAAATATTAGTTTGCATAAGCAACGTGCCGGATACTACTTCTAAGATCAATTTCACGGGCGACGGCAAGTCGTTTGATAAGAACGGCGTGCAGTTCGTGATAAACCCCTGGGATGAGTATGCGTTAACAAGAGCCATTGAGCTGAAAGAAGCCAAAGGCGGCACGGTAACCGTATTAAACGTTGGCGAAGCCGACACAGAGGCCAATATACGCAAAGCCCTGGCCATTGGGGCCGACGACGCCATCCGGGTTAACGCCTTCCCGAAAGATGCCATGTTTGTGGCCCAGCAGATAGCCGCCATAGCCAAAGAAAACAGCTATGACCTTATTCTGATGGGCAAGGAGTCGATCGACTTCAACGGCTCGCAGGTACATGGCATGGTAGGGGAGTTACTGGGCATTCCGGTCATTTTCCCGGCCTTTAAGCTCGACATGATCGATGACACCACGGCCCGGCTGGAGCGTGAGATAGAAGGCGGCAAAGAGGTGCTGGAGGTAAAGTTGCCCTTTGTGGCCAGCGCTCAGCAACCCATGAGCGAGCCCCGCATACCCAACATGCGCGGCATCATGACGGCCCGCACCAAGCCTCTAAAAGTGGTGGAGCCAACCGGCGAAGGGGCCCAAACAGAATATGCCAGCTTCAGCAAGCCCGAGAAAAAAAGTGGCGTGCGCATGATCGACGCTGAAAATGCCGGCGAATTAATCTCATTATTAAGAAACGAAGCTAAAGTACTGTAATATGTCTGTATTAGTTTTAGTAGAAGGATTTAACGGCGAGATCAAGAAATCTTCGCTCGAGGCGGCTTCTTACGGGAGCCAGGTAGCCAATGCCCTTGGCACAGAAGCCACGGCCATAGCCATTGGAGAGGTGCAGGAATCGGCCCTTGCCGCCCTGGGTGCACAAGGAATCACTAAAGTTTTATTTGATGATGACGCTCGTCTTCATAACTTCGTGGCCGAAGCCTATTTAAAGGTGATCGCGCAGGCAGCCTCGCAGGAGAGCGCCAAAGTGATTATTTTCTCCAACACCAATATTGGCGCAGCCCTGGGCTCGCGCCTGGCGGTGAGGCTAAACGGTTCGCTGGCAACCAACGTAACAGCATTACCTGTTATTTCCGGCGATAGCTTTACGGTTAGGCGGGGCGTTTTCTCCGGAAAAGCCTTTGCTGATGTGAACCTGACCGGAGACGTTAAAATAGTGGCTGTAAAAAAGAACAGCATCGACATTAGCAGCGATGCCGGCGGCACCGCTTCAGTAGAGAAATTCTCGGTTGGCTTATCAGATGCCGATTTTGCCTTTGCTCCAAAAGAAACCGTGATGCAGGAAACAGACGGCGGCGTATTGCTGCCGGAGGCCGAAATCGTGGTGTCTGGCGGGCGTGGCCTGAAGGGGCCTGAGAACTGGCACCTGGTGGAGGACCTGGCAAAGGCGCTGGGCGCGGCTACGGCCTGCTCCAAGCCGGTTTCGGACCAGGATTGGCGCCCGCACCACGAACATGTTGGGCAGACTGGTATTACTATTAGCCCAAATTTGTATATTGCCATCGGAATTTCCGGAGCCATTCAGCACCTGGCGGGGGTTAACTCTTCTAAAGTGATTGTCGTTATAAATAAGGATCCGGAAGCCCCGTTCTTCAAAGCAGCCGATTACGGTATTGTGGGCGATGCTTTTGAGATTGTTCCAAAGTTAATAGAGGCAGCTAGAGCCTTGTAAGAAAAGACAAAAAGCTTATTGTGAAAAAAATTCAGCTAGAGATACTCGGTCTCTCTTCCAGTCAGTCACAGACAGGGTCGTTTGCATTAGTGCTCGGCGAACGAGAAGGCAACAGAAGACTGCCCATCATTATTGGTATGTTCGAGGCGCAATCCATCGCCATTCAGATAGAGAAGATCAACCCAAACCGCCCGCTCACGCACGACCTGTTCAAGAGTTTTGCCGAGCATCTGAGCGTAAGCATTACAGAAGTGCTGATCTCGGACCTGAAAGAGGGGGTGTTCTATTCTAAGATTATGTGTTCAGACGGTATTAAGGAGTTTGAACTGGATGCCCGCCCCTCCGATGCCATCGCCATCGGACTTCGGTTTGGTGTTCCGATCTATACGGTAGAGAGCGTGCTTTCCGAAGCCGGCATTATTCTGAGCGACCTGGAGGATGAGGAGGAGGAAGCCGAAGAAATGGCCGTGAAAAGTTCTCCAACTTCTGGCTCAACCTCAAAAGAGTCGCTGAGCCAGACCTCGGTAGAGGAACTCAACAAGATGCTGAACGATGCGCTGGAAAAAGAAGACTACGAACGCGCTGCAAAAATTCGGGATGAGCTGAACAAACGCAACTAATGTGCTGACATCGATTTATTAGAAAACTCCTGCTCTCCCAAGGGCAGGAGTTTTTGTTTTATAAATTTATCCGCACTACTTTTGAGAAATTTCTCTCCGGCATGTATGATATTTTTAGAGGGCTTATTGGCTTAGCAGCTATTCTGGCCATAGCTTTCCTTTTCTCAAAGAACAAAAAAATCATAAGTTGGAGGCTGGTAGGGTTTGGGCTTTTTATCCAGTTGTTTTTCGGAATACTTGTTACTAAAGTGCCATTTATAGCCAGCGTGTTTGGCTGGGTAAGCCGGCGCTTCGTCACCTTTCTCGATTTCTCGCAGGCCGGGGCGCAGTTCCTGTTCGGCAACCTGGCCAACCCGGATCAGAATGCAGGCCTGGGCTTTATCTTTGCCTTCTCGGTGCTTCCTACCATCATCTTTTTTTCTGCTGTGTCGGCTGGTCTGTATTACCTGGGCGTACTGCAGAAGATCGTGTATGGCATTGCCTGGGTTATGTCGAAGGGCATGCGGCTTTCGGGTGCTGAGAGCCTTTCTGCTGCCGGCAACATCTTTCTGGGGCAAACGGAGGCACCGCTGCTGGTGCGCCCGTTCATTAGCCGCATGACGCGCTCTGAGCTGATGTGCCTGATGACAGGTGGCATGGCGACCCTGGCCGGTGGAGTGCTGGCGGCCTATGTCTCTTTTCTGGGTGGTACGGACCCGGCTGAGAAAGCCATTTTCGCTGCCCACCTGCTTACCGCCTCTGTCATGAACGCCCCGGCTGGTATTGTGCTTGCCAAGATCCTGGTGCCGGAAACGGAGCCCGAAAAAATAAACACGCAGCTGGAGGTAAATGAGGAACAACTGGGGGTGAACCTGGTGGACGCCCTCTCACGCGGGGCGGCCGACGGCCTGCGCCTGGCAGCCAATGTAGGGGGCATGCTGCTTGCTTTTATAGCCGTGATCGCCATGGTCAATTACCTGCTCACCGACATGATCGGTGCCTGGACCGGCCTGAATGAGCTGGTGGTAGCCAGCACCAACGGGCAGTTTCATGGTTTCTCGCTGCAGTATATCTTGGGACAGATTTTCCGGGTTTTCGCCTTTCTGATGGGAGTGGCCTGGTCAGAGTCGTTGCAGGTTGGCAGTTTGCTCGGCCAGAAAACGGCCATCAACGAATTTGTGGCTTACCTGGACCTGGCCAAAATGAAGAGTGAAAATTCACTTTCCACAAAATCCATTGTAATGGCGACTTATGCCTTGTGCGGCTTCTCCAACTTTAGCTCCATTGCGATCCAGATCGGGGGTATTGGCAGCATGGCCCCAAACCAACAGGGAAACCTCTCCAAGCTCGGATTTATCGCCTTGCTGGGTGCCTCCCTCGCCTGCATGATGACGGCTACGATTGCGGGCATGCTTTACGAAGTGTAGCAATAAGACACCAGACGCAGGATATCAGGCACCGGATTTTTTTGATTATTCTAATTAAAATGGCCCTCCAGCGCTACATACCACTGCTGCTGCACCTGCTGCAGGCTAAAACAAAAGGGCGCTACATGTAGCGCCCACCTATATCAACCAAAGCCTGGCCCCTAAACGGAGCTAGCTGTTTCCCTCATTTCTTTCTTCCTCCATCCGCTCTTCTTCTACACGCTCATCTTCTACTTTCTTCGCGTCACGCATCAGGCGGTTGGCAAAAATGAAGTCGTTCAGCTCTTTAATGTCGGTGTCCATTATTTCTTCGCTGTTGCCCTCCCAGAGCTTTTTGCCCTGGTACAGGAACATGATCTTGTCGCCGATCTCAATAACTGAGTTCATGTCGTGGGTTACAATGATGGTGGTGATGTTATACTCCTCCGTTATCTCTTTAATCAGCTCATCTATGGTGATAGCCGTCTGAGGATCAAGGCCGGAGTTGGGCTCATCGCAAAACAGGTAGGTACAGTTGGGGGCAATGGCACGGGCTATGCCTACGCGTTTTTTCATACCGCCGCTGAGCTCAGAGGGCATTTTCATGTTTGCATTTTCAAGGCCAACCCGGCTCAGGCAAAAGTTCACACGGTCCATGCGCTCGCTCTTGCTCATTTGGGTGAGCATCCGCAGCGGGAACTCCACGTTTTCCTCCACGTTCATAGAGTCGAAGAGGGCAGAGCCCTGGAAAAGCATGCCGATCTTGCGCCGGATTTCCTGCCGGATATCGAGCTTGTTGTTGGTGTAGTAGGTGCCGTCGAAGGTGACGCTGCCGATATCAGGCTTTATCAGACCTACAATGCATTTAAGCAAAACGCTTTTGCCGGTGCCGCTGGCTCCAAGCAGCAGGTTAGTCTTGCCGGTCTCAAACACGCCGCTCACGCCATCGAGCACTTTCTTCCCGCCGAATGATTTATGGATATTATGAATCTCAATCATAGTTTTTCAGAACACATCATAGTAACAGTTGCGCCAGCACAAAGTCGGCGATTAGTATGGCAATTACGCTGTTGGTGACGGCCTTGGTACTTGCCTCACCTACTTCCAGGGCTCCGCCTTCTGTTTTGTAGCCCTGAAAAGAGGAGATGGAGGAGATCAGATAAGCAAAGACCACAGATTTTATGAGGGCAAAAAGAATATTGTAAGGTACAAAATCTCCTCTGATACCGGTAATGTATTCCTGGGGTGTGATCTCACCGGACAGGGCACCGGCCACGAATCCACCGCCGATCGAGAGAAACATGGCAATGATAACCAGCATCGGGAACACAAAAACGGCCGCCATGATCTTGGGCAGCACCAGGTAAGAGGCCGAGTTGATGCCCATTACCTCCAGCGCATCTACCTGCTCGGTTATCTTCATGGTGCCAAGGCCGCCTGCAATGTTGGAGCCCACTTTGCCAGCCAGCACAATAGAGGTAATGGTGGGGGCCAGTTCCAGCAGCGTCATCTCGCGCACCATAAAACCGATGGTAGAGCGCGGTATAAGGGCGTTGGTAAGGTTATACGAAATCTGCACACAGGTTACTGCGCCTATAAAGGTCGATACAATGGCCACAATTACGATGGAGTTGATGCCGATAAGGATGGCCTCGTCTATGGTTCGGTTGAATAATATTTTGGGAGCCTCCCCCCGCGAGAGGAGACTTTGGATGAACAGAAGATACTTGCCGAAATTTGTTAACATATAAGGCTGTTACGCAGGGTATAGTGGATGTTACGTAAGTTCAATTTAAAAATCATGTAATAATAGCTATATTACGTCTAAAATTGTAAAACACATAGAACTCATTTCTTATTATGCAGCGATACATTCTTGTAACAGGCGGAACAAAGGGAATCGGAAGGGCCATCATCGAGCAGTTCGCCAAAGACGGCTTTCATATCCTGACCTGTTCCCGAAACGAGAAAGACCTGCAAAAGTTGAAGCTGGAGATTGAACAGGCCTACACTTTTACCAAGGTTTATTATCAGGAGGCCGATTTAAGCGAGAAAAAATCGGTCGACCGCTTTGTTGCTTATGTGAACGAACTGGGTATACAGCCCGATGTGCTGGTCAACAACAGCGGCCTGTATATACCTGGTAAAATTTACGAAGAGCCCGCAGAGGCGCTTCCCCACATGATCAGCACCAACCTCTACAGCGCCTATTACATTACCAAAGCCTTTGTGCCGGATATGGTACGGCGGCGGTCAGGGCACATCTTTAACCTCTGTTCCACGGCCAGCATCACCCCTTATATTAACGGGGGCTCTTACTGCATCTCTAAATTTGCGCTCTATGGCATGACCCAGGTGCTGCGCGAGGAGATGAAGGAGCATCGGGTAAAAGTGACTGCCGTTATTCCGGGTGCCACGCTCACGGCCAGCTGGGAAGGGGTAGACCTGCCGCCGGAGCGTTTCATTAAGCCGGAAGATGTGGCCAGCGCCATCTACAGTGCCTACCACCTCTCCGAAAACAGCGTGGTGGAGGAAATCCTGATCAGGCCGCAATTAGGCGATATCAATTAATCGGGTGCCTTGCCAAGAGCTTTATAGGCTGCGGCTTAACTTCCCGGAACCACACATTGCCTCACCTGGAGAAAAAACGGAACATGTATCACGCTACACGACGTTTTACTATTGGTATAGAAGGTGAATTAAATTCCGTTCAGTGGTGCCGCTGACTAAATAGGCTGCACCTGGCCGGTAGTTCAGCATGGCGTACTTCTCTCCGGAGGGCCAAATTCATTAGAATAATTTCATTGTGTGGCTATTGCCTCAGCAGGCCATAGCACTTACAGGAAATATTAGTATCGGTTAAACTTCGTAAATTATCTGCTATGAAAATAAAAGGCAAAGTTGCTGTAGTGACCGGCGTAAGCCACGGCATAGGACTGGCAACGGTGCAGGCACTCCTGGAGAAAGGCGTGAAGGTGGCTGGCTGGGGAAGGACATCTCCGGAACTGGAGCACAGCAACTTCCACTTTATTCCCTGCGACGTCCGGAAGCCGGAGTCCGTGCAGGAAGCATTTGACCAGACACTGCACAAACTCAAAGGACCTGTGACGATACTCGTAAACAATGCCGGCCTGGGTATTCAGGCCAACCTGGAAGAGCAGACACTGGAAGACTGGCACACCATGTTCGACACCAATGTGCATGGTCTATTTTATTGCACGCGGCAGGTGCTTCCGGGCATGAAGGAGCAGGAGGAGGGGCACATTATCAATATCTCCTCCATTGCGGGTAAGAACCCCGTGCCGGGCATGGTGGGGTATGCGGCCACCAAACATGCCGTAACCGGCATTTCGCACTCGCTGTTTATGGAGGTCCGGGAGTTTGGCATCAAAGTTACCTGTATTTACCCTGGCTCCACCAGCACCAACTTCTTCGACAACATAGACAACTCCCCGGCCAGCCCCAACATGATGCGCCCCGAAGACATTGCCTCTACCATTGTGCACGTACTGGAGTCGCACCCTAACTATCACCACGTGGATATAGAAGTGCGTCCGCTTATGCCAAAAGGGAAGCAAAAGAAATAGCAACAGAGCCGCCTGATTTTTGTAGTTTTGCCTCCGCGAATTGTTTAGCAGGTCAGAATGCAGGAATTATCAGTGCACCTCTCTGGCAGCATTTTTGAAAGGAAAAAGCAATCACGCGTAACGCTTTATCCATTTAAAACCGGAAAGTAAGTTGTCTGTTGAAGTAAAAGGTTTAACCAAAATATTCGGGTCGCAGCGCGCCGTAGACGATATTTCGTTCTCGGTGGGGCAGGGGCAGATACTGGGTTTTCTGGGACCGAACGGGGCCGGCAAGTCCACCACCATGAAAATTGCCACCTGCTACCTTCCGCCCAGTTCCGGCACCGTGCTGGTAAATGGCCACGACGTGACCCAGGACACCATGGCGGTGCGGCGGCACGTAGGCTACCTGCCGGAGCACAACCCGCTCTACCTCGATATGTATGTGCACGAGTACCTGCGCTTTGTAGCCTCCATTTATGGGCTTAAAGGCAGCAACGCGAACAGTAGAGTGCAGGAGATGGTGGAGCTGTGCGGCCTCGGGCTGGAGCAGAGCAAAAAAATAGGCGCCCTTTCCAAAGGCTACCGCCAGCGGGTTGGGCTGGCCCAGGCCCTGGTGCACGACCCGCAGGTGCTCATCCTTGATGAGCCTACCACCGGCCTCGACCCCAACCAGATCGTGGAAATCCGCTCGCTTATCAAGCAAGTTGGTCAGAACAAAACCGTTATTTTCTCGACACATATCATGCAGGAGGTAACGGCCATCTGCGATCGTGTGGTAATCATTAACCGGGGTAAGCTGGTGGCCGACAGTGATGTGGCGACCCTGCAGGCGGGTAGCCGAAACGAGAAAATTACGCTGGTGGAGTTTGAGCAACCCATCTCCACGAATCTGCTGCAGTCTATTCCGGGCGTGTTGCAGGTAAGCCCCGCGCAGCAGCCGCACACCTACCGTGTTACCTCCCGCAAAGATGCCGACATCCGGTCCGCCGTGTTCAGGATCGCCTCCGAACAAAACTGGCCACTGGTAGGGCTGCGGCAGGAGGAGAACTCCCTGGAGAAGATATTTCAACAACTGACAAGGAGCTAGATGTGAGTGCTTTGCCAAATTCTAATTTAGAAACTGAAGTTACGCATGAATTTACTTTAGGAGGAGAAGTCCCCATGGGGGTAGAGGCCTTTAGCCGTCTGACTACGGGTGGTATCAGCCATAAAAGCTGCTCCGCCCGCCCCTGTTGTGTGTTTTCACCAACAGGCATCCCTGCGATGGAGGGCAACTGAGCAGGATAATTCTCGTCAGCAGGAAGTTCGCAGTTTCTCCAGGGCCTGGATGGCTGCGTAGGCTCAAAGTGAGCTTCGCTTGCAGGTGAAAACACCCAGCAAGGGCAGGTATTCTTGACTGTGAAAAAATAGAATTCCCATTGCTTAACGGGTACGGGGTAGGGGCCCCTCGATTAAGAAGGGGTAAGGGGATGTTTTAGGAATTGTCGGAATTAGTGCCGACAGCAAGTAAAGAAATCTTTAATATATGTTCTCAGTTGTAATTCATCCCTCAACCACCTTCAAAGGGAGACAAAAAGAATTCTCTCAAATTAAAATTACTTATATGTACAGGCTAATCTGTTCTTTCAGTTAAACCTAACATCTAGCATCTACAGTATAAAAAATGCTTGCTATACTAAAAAAAGAATTTAATGGCTTCCTGAACTCGCTTATCGCCTACATCGTGATAGCGGTGTTCCTGGTAGCGACAGGGATGTTTATGTGGGTGTTTCCGGAGAGCAACGTGCTGGACTATGGCTTTGCCGACATGCAGACGCTTTTTAACATGGCCCCCTGGCTGTTTCTATTCCTGATCCCGGCAATTACCATGCGTACTTTTGCTGAAGAAAAACGCGAGGGCACCATCGAACTACTCCTGACCAAACCAATCACGGATCTGCAGCTGATACTAGGCAAATACCTGGCGGCGCTGCTGCTGGCCCTGTTTGCGCTGCTGCCTACGCTGCTCTACTACTACTCGGTGTACGAACTGGGCAACCCCTCTGGCAACATAGACTCTGCGGCCGTGGTAGGCTCTTATCTGGGGCTGGTTTTTCTGGCAGGTGTTTTCTGTGCCATCGGGGTGCTTGCCTCCTCTGTTTCTGATAACCAGATCATCTCGTTTGTCATAGCTGTTTTCCTTTGCTACATCTTCTATACGGGGTTTGATCTGATCGCTACCTTACCAGTGTGGGGCAGCTCCAGTTATTATGTGAGCCAACTCGGCATCGCCTATCATTACAGCAGCATCAGCAAAGGTCTTATTGATTCGCGGGATGTGCTATATTTTCTGAGCGTGATTGCGCTGATGATTCTATCCACTACACTTGTCCTGAAAAGCAGAAAATGGTAACAGAGCAGCCGCAACAAACTAAAGCAAAACGCAGCCGCGACATCATCAGGTTCCTGCTATGGGTAGGGGGCATTATCCTGCTGAACGTGCTGGCAGCCACCTATTTTTTCCGGATCGACCTGACCGAAGACAAGCGCTACACCATCGCCCCGGTAACCAAACAGATGCTCACTAACCTCGACGATGACGTGGTGGTGGAGGTGTATCTGGAAGGTGATTTTCCGGCAGGTTTCAAGCGGCTGCAGCAGTCGGTGCGCGAAACGCTGAACGAGTTTAAAGTGTATGCCGGCGGCAACATCCGGACAGTCTTCATTGACCCAACGGCCATTCCGAACGATACCGCTCGTGCCCAGTACTTTACGCAGCTCGCCCAAAAGGGCATTATGCCCACCAACCTGCGGGCCAGTGAAGATGGCAAGCAGGTGGAGCGGCTGGTGTTTCCGGGGGCTGTGGTGAAGTACAAAGGCAAGGAGGCCACTGTAAACCTGCTGAAGGGCAACCTGGCTGCCTCGGCCGAGCAGCGCCTGAACCAGTCGGTGGAGGGAGTGGAGTACGAGCTGGCCACTGCCATCCGGAAAGTGGCTTTTCCATCGCAGCGCACCATTGGCTACCTGATGGGGCAGGGGCAGCTGGAGATGGAGCAGGTGGCCGACCTGGTGGGATCTTTGGGCGAGTACTACCGGGTGGCTCGCGGGGAACTGTCGCAGATACCGGACCTGCAGGGCCTCGACTTAATCATTGTTGCCAAACCGACGCAGCCTTTTTCGGAGCTGGATAAGTACAAGATCGACCAGTTTATCATGAACGGAGGCAAGGCTGTATTTTTTGTCGATGCCCTGCAGGCAGACATGGACAGCCTGGGCTCGGGCGGTATGTTCGCCATGCCCTACAACCTGAACCTCGACGACCTGCTGTTCCGCTACGGGGTGCGCCTTAACCCCGAGATGATCATGGACCTCAACTCGGGCTTTATTCCGGTCGTGACGGGCTACCTGGGCGACCGGCCGCAGACCGAGATGATCAACTGGCGCTTTTACCCGCTGCTCAACAACTTCAGCCAGCACCCCGTTACCCGCAACCTGGATGCCGTCTATACCAAATTTGTAGGCACGATGGATACGGTGCGGGCAGATGGCATCCGGAAAACACCGCTGATTTTTACCTCCAACTACTCCAGGGTGCTGCAGCCGCCGGTACCTGTCACGCTGGAGGAAGCACGCATGGAGGTGAGGCCCGAGCAGTTCTCGGCCGGTCCGCAGCCGGTTGGATATTTGCTGGAAGGTAAGTTTACCTCGCTTTTCAGGAACAGGCGTGCCCCGCAAGGAGCAGCTGCTACCGCCGTGAAAGAGGTTGGCGTGGCATCCAGGATCGCAGTGTTCTCAGACGGGGACCTGGTGCGCAACGACGTGAACCCCCGCACCGGGCAACCTTACGAACTGGGCTTCGACAGGTACAACAACGTGAAGTTTGCCAATAAGGAGCTGGCGCTGAACACCATCCACTACATGCTCGACTCAGAAGGGCTCATAAACGTGCGCAGCAAGGAGATAAAGCTGCGGCCGCTTGACAGAATACGGGTAAAGGAGGAACGCGGCACCTGGCAACTACTCAACCTGGTGCTGCCGATCGTACTCCTGACTATTTTCGGCTTTCTGCGC
This sequence comes from Pontibacter beigongshangensis, assembly GCF_014332515.1. Classification (GTDB taxonomy): domain Bacteria; phylum Bacteroidota; class Bacteroidia; order Cytophagales; family Hymenobacteraceae; genus Pontibacter; species Pontibacter beigongshangensis. The sequence continues at coordinate 42,997 of NZ_VFSD01000020.1, forward strand.
TTCTACCTTCGCAAGCGGAAGTACGAGCGGAGGGCTGATGGCTGATTATTAAATGGTTGATTGGGAGATTTGAAGATAAGGCGATCAGAGATTTGATACCAATGCTCCACCAATTTGATTTTTAGAAAGGCAACATGCGTGTAGAGCTGTCAAAATATGCTCTGGAGGGGCATTCTTATTAGAATAATTGTTTCCCCGGTTATTTTTAAGGCTGCATCCCCGTTTACAAACAAATGGTTGTTCGGTTGGTTTTCAGGAAATCAGGGAGCGGAAGCGCAAGTTTCTGTATGGCACCTTTTCCTTTTCCTTCAAAAAAGAAGTAATTCGCAAAAAAGGGCTTACCTTACCCGTAGGACAAATGCGAATTATTTATAACTTTGTCCAAAGAACATTATAGGCACTCGTAATGAAATTTATTGTAACTTCATCTGCTCTACTGAAGCAGTTATCCAGCATAAACGGGGTAGTAACCAACAATCCGGTGGTTCCGATCCTGGAGAATTTCCTCTTCGAAATTAACGACAGCACCCTTACCATCACCGCCAGCGACCTGGAGACATCCATGATCACGGAGCTGCAGGTTGAGGCGAGGGAGAGCGGACGCATTGCCGCCCCTGCCAAGATATTGCTGGAAACGCTGAAAAACCTTCCGGACCAGCCGGTGACGTTCACCATCGACGAAGAAACCTATACCATCGAGATCAGCTCTGCCAACGGCCGCTATAAGCTGTCTGGTGAGAACGCTACGGACTTCCCGCGTGTGCCAGTGGTAAAAGGTGGCAACGCCATCGAGATGCCTTCTAACGTGCTGGCCCGGGCCATCAACAAAACCATTTTTGCGGTGAGCAACGATGAGCTTCGTCCGGCCATGACCGGTATTTTCGTGCAGCTCCGCTCCGATAACGTAACGTTTGTGGCTACGGATGGTCACCGCCTGCTGCGCTACCGCCGTCAGGATATCTCCACCAGCCAGGAAGCATCGCTTATCATTCCGCGTAAGGCTTTTACCCTTTTAAAGTCAACGCTGCCTTCGGAGCCGACTACCGTTCGGGTGGAGTTCAACAACTCCAACGCGTTCTTCAGCTTCGACAACATCCGGATGATTTGCCGTTTAATAGACGAGCGTTACCCGGACTATGAAAACGTGATTCCGGTGCAGAACCCGAACAAGCTCGTAATAGACCGTGCTGACCTGCTGAGCTCTGTGCGCCGTATCTCCATCTACTCGAACAAGACCACGCACCAGATCCGCCTGAAACTGACCGGAAGCGACCTGCAGGTTTCTGCCGAGGACCTGGACTTTTCGAACGAGGCAAATGAGCGCCTGGCCTGCCAGTATGAAGGAGAGGATATGGAGATAGGTTTCAATGCCAAGTTCCTGCTGGAGATGCTCAACAACATGGATTCTGACGAGATTTCTTTTGAGCTCTCCACCCCGAACAGGGCTGGCTTGCTGATGCCGCTGGCCAACGAGGATAACGAAAATGTGCTGATGCTGGTGATGCCTGTTATGCTCAACAATTACGTATAAGAAATTTTAGCATTCCCATAGACACAGAAAAGGCCGGTACATACCGGCCTTTTCTGTGTCTGAGCTTTTCTGAAACGGTTATCGGCCGCTTTATTAATGGCTTACTTTGATATAAACAGGAAAATGGCCTCCGGTGCCGCCCTGGTATGTAGTGCCGGCATAGGTTTTGCGCGGCGTATTTTTATATTTCCCGAAGGTATGCTTCAGGCTTTCCGGGTCGTGGATGGTGGCCGAGCCTCGCACAAATTGCAAACCCGTACCGCCAATCCAGGCTTTGGTTACCATGATCTGGTCGTGCATCTGGAACTTGCCCCTGTAAAAGGAACTGCCCCGCTTCTGCACGTGGTGCATGTAAAAAGTATTGAATAGCTCCTGGTTATATACGGGGTCTGGCCTGCCGGATGCCAGCAAGGCCTGTTCCAGTGTGGGAGAAGAAGGATCTGCCGCGAAATGGCCCATCACAATAATTTTAGCGTCTTTGTCTATTTTCTGTTGCTCATTTATCTCCTGGCGCAGGGTAACGGCAGCTGCCCTTTTGCGGCTTTCCCTAAGCCGCGCGTTAGCGGTAGCATCCGGCCAGTGGTTCACATAGATTGTAATAGGCTCTCCCCGCAGCAGCCCTTTTACCTGCAGGATGCCCGTAGTTTGGTAATTAGCCTCCGCAAAGCCAATGGGGAGGGAGGCATGAAACGTCGGTTTAAAGTTTTTGGGCTTATACAGCAGCGCCACATCCAGCCCCGAGGCATCAGGCGAATCGTAATGAATGATCTCATACTTCTTGTCTCGCAGCGCCGATGTATTTAGCAGATCCTCGATTACCCGCTTATTTTCCACTTCAGAAAGACCGATAATACTTGGCCCCCCTTTTTCTCCCATGGTGGAGATAGTGGCTGCGAGGTTTTTTATTTTGGCCCTGTATCTTTCTTCTGTCCAGTTCAGGATGCCGTCTGGCTGATAGGCCGCATCATTGGCAGCAGTGTCCTTTTCTGTATCGTATAAATTATCGGCGTTGTAGAAGGCGATGGTGTAGAGGTCCTCTTTTTGGGAGGCGGGTGAAAATACTTTGCAGCCCGAAAAGGCGAAAAGTATAAAAAGGGTGAAGAAGGTTTTAATTCCGTAGCGCATCGTGTAACTTTGTACAAGTTGTAGTGTCAAGGATAGTACGAGAGATATATAGTATAAAGTTTAATAATAGGAAAATGAAGAAATCAGAAATATACTTCAGCATTGCCCTGGACGATCAGAAAGTGCCGGAGGCTATCAGCTGGAGGGCAACAGATGCCGGTGAGAAAATCCATTTTGCAAAGGCCATCAACATCTCGCTGTGGGACCGTGATGAGGCTGGCACCATGAAAATTGACCTCTGGACAAAAGACATGCCCGTAGACGAGATGAAGTATTTCTACATAGACAGCATTGGTGCCATGGCTCAAAGCATTATGACGGCTACCAACGACCAGGTAATGGCCCAGAAAATGCGTACGCTGTGCGAAGAGCTGATGCAGCACGTGGAGCAGGACAGCAAGAAGAATGGTTAACATCAGACGCCATAAAAGCAGAAGGGCCTCCAAAAACTGGAGGCCCTTCTGCTTTTATGGCGTCTGATGTTAGTTTATAGTCGATACAGTGCTTTCTGAGGCTGAGCCGGAGGTAGTGGCCACAGGGGCTTTTTCTTCTGATTTTTTAGTAAGATTGGCCATGTACTGCTTATCCGATTTAGTAAGGGATTTACGTGATCCGAAATAGTCGTTGTACTGCACAGTGCTTAATACACGCTCCAACTCACGGTCGCGCTCGGCACAGATTTCTTTATACTTCTGATCGATCACTTCCTGGTTACCTGCATATTGTTCCTCTACAGCTAACATCTTGGCGGCTTTGTCGAGATTGATCTCTCTTACCTTGTTCGACTGATAGTTGTTAAGCCGCAGCTCCACAATCATTTTGTCAGACAGGTTGTTGGCCCTTTGTTCTGCCAGTTCTTTGCCAGTTGCTGCTGCTCCAAACACGATACCGAATACCAGGAAAGTTAATACAATTAGATTTTTCATAAGTTTGTAGATTTTTGTGGGTTGTACGTTAGCTGTAGGCTTTTTACGCCCTTCATACATATAAAACGCATGCAGCAGCAAAATAATTCCTCACGAAAGAGTATAATTTAAATTTCTTTGCAGCTACAGGAAGGTGGACAAAAAGCAGGCCAGCTATTGGCAGAATTCAGAATTTATGCAGGAAACGAAGGATTTAATTGCTGTTACCACTCGTTCTTCCACATCATCGACTCAACAGGAGTGATGGTACGTTTGTTATACTTGGCATTTACCTTCTGGTTGTAATAATTGTCAATGCCTCCACTTACCTCGAAGTAAATCAGCTGGCCGATGGGCATGCCATAGTAGATGCGGACGGGCTGCGTAACCGAGATTTCCAGGGTCCAGGTGTTGCAGAAGCCTACATCGCCTTTGCCGGCTGTGGCGTGGATATCAATACCCAGCCTGCCCACACTCGATTTGCCTTCCAGGAAGGGCACATGGGCATGTGTTTCGGTGTACTCCAGGGTCACGCCCAGGTAAAGCGTTTCCGGGCGCAGCACATAGCCTTCCTGCGGTATCTCAAACACGTCTATCTCGTTGTGGAGGCGGGCATCCAGTATTTCATCGCGGTAAGTGGCCAGGTAGCGGCCCAAATGAACATCGTAGGAGTTGGTGCCCAGGCTGGACCGGTTAAAAGGCTCTACCAGGATGGTGCCTTTGGCCATCTCCGCCAAAATTTGCTGATCTGTCAGTATCATGTCTCTATGCTAAAGTCGGGCCGTAAAAGTACGCATTTCCATTGATACAAGCTATAGGAAAAGCAGGGGCAGCAAAAGCGCTGGAGGGGCTTTTTTATTCGAATAATCGAGGAGGGGCATGCGAAGTGGGAGATGCAGAAATGCTTACACACGATTGCTGTAAGTTGGGTATATTTAACTGCAATGCTGGTGCTAAAAGATTGCTGTTTCTTTGTGTCTTAATTGTGCAAAAGAACTATATTTAGGTGCAAGCAGCCAGATGGCGTCAACAAGACTAATTTTTCAAAACGGCAGGAAGTCTTTGTAAAACCACCTCCGCACATAGTGCTGATAAGCGTATGTTTGGGAAGTTATTACTGTTATCTGCAAGTTGTGGTTCATTGAAATGACAGAAGAACAGAAATATCTACCTAACGAAATCCTGCTCAAGTCAACCATTAGCGGCAAAGAACATGGCTGGAAAAGAGAAGATTTTAATGAAGTTGTAAACCATGCTTTTAAATCTGGACTTGCAGTTGTTGGCGGTCAAGTACAGTTTAAGTTACCCGATGGAACTTGTGAATTACACTGGCGAAAGTATGACACCAATGGAAGAATGGCAGGTGAAGGTTGGACAAGCTATTGCAGTAGAACCAAGCAGGAATGTCTGGAACAGTTTAATGCTCTACCCACAAATCAGGAACTCATTAATGAAGGAATTGAGAACTTTGAGTTTTTAAGAGAGAAATCAGCACAAGGTGTAAATCCTGAAGACTTTTTGATATTCATTCTATATTTCAACGCCCCTGAAAAAGGTAGCTAAAAAGGAGAACAACGATACCACAACAAGGTGTAGCAGTAAGGCTTGCTGACGCTTCGCCTCTGCTACACGAATACCGTTACCTGCAATATAAATTATAAAGATGATTCCAGTTAAACACAGATTTTTAGACCACCCAATAAACCCTGAAACAGAAACTCTCATAATTGGGACTTTTAATCCAGACGCAAGCGATAATCAAGCTGAATTCTTTTATGGCAGAAGCAGAAATTATTTATGGAGATTACTTCCGACTGCATTTAAAGAACCTGATTTGAAAGGCGCTAACAAACAAGATAAATTAGGATTCATTGCGAAAAACAAAATCGACCTCATAGATTTGATTTCAGAGATTGAAGTTGAAGAAGGACAGGAAGCCAATTTTTATGACGGTTACATAGACAATAAAGTAACCAAGTGGAGAAACGTTATTTCAGAGATTGACCGACTGAAAAACCTTAAAAGAGTTTGCTTCACCAGAAAAACTTTCGCGGACATACCGAATATGAAAAAAAGACTTGAAGTAATCCAAGAGCATTGTAAGAAAAAAGGCATTCATTTCCAAGCAATGACTACTCCAGCAAGATTCTACAAAGAAGACAAACAGACCGAATGGACTAACTTTCTTTTAAATGGTTCTAAGTAAGGATACGAATACTGTTTATTTATCTGAGTTACTTCATACTGACAGCAGATTTACTAATAGCTGTAACAAATTGACCACAATACTTGATAAGCATGGCATTCCGTACATGTTTATCAAGGCAACTAAGGACATTTGGTGCCGTGATTATATGCCAGTCCAAATTGAAAAGGGAGAGCTTGTTCAGTTCCGTTATGAACCCTCTTATCTTAAAGATGACCTGCACCTACAATCTGACCCAAAAATAGTATGTCAGGCAAATAACCTGAACCCAGAATTTACAAAAATCAATCTTGACGGTGGGAACATTGTGAACTGGTCTGACAGAGCAATAATCACAGATAGGATATTTGATGAAAATCCTGAATTTAAGAGTAAGACAAAACTGATTTCCGAGATTGAGAAGTTACTTAATGTGGAGTTAATTGTAATTCCGCAAATCAAGTCGGATATGACAGGTCATGCAGATGGACTTGTTCGGTTTGTTGACCGTAGCACAATCCTTGGGAATGACAGGGAACAGGAATACACGTACTGGAAGAATGGGATTAACAAGGTTCTTGAAGAACATGGAATAGAATACATTGACGTACCCTTTTTTGAGTTTAAAGAAAGAAAGTATAAAGACAATGCAATTGGTTGCTACATTAACTTCTTAGAAGTAAAGAACTTGATTGTACTACCAATTTTCGAGATTGACAGAAACCTAGACGGTGAAGCTTTTAACCTATTTAAAAAGGTTTATTCTGACCGAGTAATCGAAACTATCAACTTTAATGAAGTTGGGTTCTTAGGTGGTCTTTTGAATTGTACAACTTGGACGATTCAAGAATAAAAAAAATAACGACACTACAACACCAGCTAAAAAGCATTAAAACGCTTTTTAGCCCAACCGTTAACCGTCAACAAAAAGAAAAGTAATAAAATTAAATAGCACCATGTCTGAAGAAATGAAACAATGCCCAAAATGTAATTCACCTTATGGTTACGCAATGGGTGCAGAAATATTTGCTTGCCCTGAGTGTGGAAATGAGTGGAATCCGAATGAAATAGTAGAAGATGCCGGGTTAACAGTAAAAGATGCTAACGGGAATATACTTATGGATGGAGATTCGGTTGTTGTCATCAAAGATTTACCCGTAAAAGGTGCTCCAAAACCTGTAAAGGCTGGCACGAAAGTGAAAAACATACGATTGACAGATGGAGATCATAATATTGACTGCAAAATTGATGGCTTCGGTTCCATGGCACTTAAGTCTGAATTTGTGAGAAAGGCATAATGAATCCACGCCGACTTAACAGGCCTGTGACAACAGCTGTTAGGCGGCGATAGCTGGTAACATGGTAGAGAGCATGTCAACGCATTTAACGATCCTTGTGCCAGGCAAACAGGAATAGGCTTCTAATCCGCCCTTTACGCGCCTTCGGGCTTCGGCGGCACAAGTCCAGACGTCATCCAGAATACAGCAGGCAAAACAAAATCGGCAGCCCCCATTCTAGGAGCTGCCGATAAATTATTCTAATGGAAATGCACCTCCGGAGAGGCTTTCTATTGCTGCTGCGCCTCCTGCAGCGCCTCGAAGTTAGCTTTTAAGTACTGCGCTACCAGCTCATCGGTAATGGCTGTAGAAACAAACAGCGCCTCGTACTGCGATGGGGCCAGGTAAATGCCGCGCTGCAACATGCTGTTGAAATAGCGGCCGAATAAAGCGGTATCAGAGGTCTTGGCACTCTCGAAATCAGTAACAGGCTGGTCGGTAAAGAAGATGCTAAACATGGAGCCTACCTGGTTAATGGTGTACTGCAGCCCCAGCTTTTGCATGTTCGCCTTCATGCCGCTTACGATGGCGGTAGTGGTCTGCTCCAACTGCCGGTAAATGCCCGGGTTCTGCTGCAGGTGCTGCAGCATGGCCATCCCCGCCGACATGGCAATCGGGTTACCGGACAGGGTGCCTGCCTGGTACACGGGTCCGGCTGGGGCCACAAAATCCATGATCTCTTTCTTGCCGCCGTAGGCACCCACCGGCATGCCGCCTCCAATAATCTTGCCCAGGGTGGTCATGTCTGGCGTAATGCCGTACAGCTCCTGCGCGCCACCAGGGGCCAGTCGGAAGCCGGTCATCACTTCATCAAAAATGAGCACAATGCCATCCTGATCGCAGATCTGGCGGAGGCCCTGCAGGAACCCGGGCTTTGGCAGCACCAGGCCCATGTTGCCTGCTACCGGTTCCAGAATAATGGCCGCTATCTCGCCTGGGTTAGCATCTACGAGCGTTTTTACAGCCTCCAGGTTGTTGTATGGAGCCGTGAGCGTATCTAAGGCCACGCCTTTGGTCACGCCAGGGCTGTCGGGCACGCCCAGCGTAATGGCGCCGCTGCCTGCGGCTATCAGAAAAGAGTCGCCGTGGCCATGGTAACAGCCTTCGAACTTAATGATCTTGCTACGGCCTGTGTAGCCTCTGGCCACCCGAATAGCCGACATAGTGGCTTCCGTGCCGGAGTTCACCATACGCACCTTCTCCACCGACGGCACCATGCTGATGATCAGTTCGGCGATCTCTACCTCTTTGCGGGTAGGGGCACCAAAGGAGAGCGAGTTCGGAATGGCATCCTGCACGGCTTTCTGCACCATTTCCGGCGCATGCCCCAGAATCATCGGGCCCCAGGAGTTGATGAACTCGATGTACTGGTTGCCGTCTTCATCGAACATATACGGCCCCCTGGCAGACACCATAAAACGCGGGTTACCACCCACGGCCCGGAAAGCTCTGACCGGGGAATTGACACCTCCTGGAATGGAATGTTGGGCGCGTTGAAACAGTTCGTTGCTGATGGGTGCTATTTTCATGATAATAGTGTGCTAATGGTTTAGGATGCTGATGTGCTAATTATTCAATTTGGAGATTTAGAAATTTGAAAATGAACCGAAAAATAACTCTTTACTTATAGCTTTCGAAGAGTCCTGCGTCTCTTTTCGCTTTCGGAGGGCCGTTTTCATTCAAATAATTGCTGCTGGGGCGGGGGCAAGGCTTCATCGGTCACGCCCTGGCGGTACTGCCTAACCGATACTACTCAAAGGAATGCTTTAAAAGCCTGCCGGGTTTACCACCATCAGCTGCATGTTTTCCAGTTTGGTGATGGGTACGTACTGGTTGTCGTTTCGGAACTCGTTGCGGGCAGCGGCATTACTGTAGCCTACGCCCTGGTATAGCACACCCCGCTTAGTACCTGCCAGCGGCAGGCTCTGGTTAAAGTCCGGGCCGTATTCCTGCAGCATGCTCCCAAAATAGTAAAGCATCTCAAAACCTGAATAGGCATAAGTAGAAGGAGGGATGTTGTACCGGGCCGTGTACCTTTTCCTGAAATTCCGCACAGCCGGCGACGTCTGGTCAAAGTACTTCGGAGAGATAAAGTACACTTCCTGATCATCTAGTTCCCGAAGTGTAATCTGGTTAATATCCAGCCACTTGTCGTAAGTGATCAGCGGCAGTTTGGAAGGCTGGCTGTTCAGCAGGCTGATGGCGTTGGCTGCGGCCGTCATTCTCTCAGAGAAAACAGCCAGGTGCCCGACACCTGCTACGGTCAGCTCCTTAAAAACACCCGCTGTTGCCGCTGATTGGGCGGAGTTGATTTTTCTGTAGGCCAATATCCTGCCCCCAAGTTTCTGGAACTGCTGGCGGTAGTGCCGTGCAAAGGTGGTATCGGAAGTAGATCCCTCAAATACTATTACGGCGGTTTTAGGCGAGAAAGTATGGTAGGCATAGGTGGCGGCCTGCTGGGCCTGCGTCGCCACCGACGACTCGAACAGCAGCACCTGGTGGCTGTTGCCGGCTACGTCTGTATCCTGCGAGAGCGGATTTATAACGGTTACGTTGTTTTCAGCAGCAAAACGCAAAGCCACTTTCGCGGTTGATTTATAAACCGGGCCGATCACCAGGTCCATCTGCTTCAGCTCCGGCTGCTCCAGCAAGCGTTTTACCCCGACCGTATCCGCGCCGGCATCGTAGGCAAATAATTCGATGTTGATACCCTGCTTCTGCAGTGAGTCCTGTGCCAGCTTCATGCCGGCATACAGGTCGGTCACAAACTGGTTTTTCCGGGCCGATTGCGCCAGGTCCTGGTTTAGCTGAAAGGGCAGGAGCACGGCCACCTGGTAGGCCTTTTTGCGAAGCGCCTCCGGGTTCAGATAGCGTTTGCGATCGAGGTTAAACTTAGCTACCAGGCGTTCCAGGGTCGGCTTGTCCTGTGGCCGGTACCAGCCGGCCAGTAGTTTATCGGCATACACCTGGGCCACCGTTTTATCGGAAGCGTACTTTTGCAGCAGCTGCTCATAGGCTTCTCTGTCTGCGATTCTGTTTAGGTAATGCCGTTTCAGGCGGTCCACATCTTCTGATAAGGCGGGTGCTTTCACCTGTCCGAGTGTGGCCAGGGCCTGGTCAGGCTCCTTTTGCTCAAACTGAATATTGGCCAGCAGGTAGTTCGCATCCGGCATGCCCGCCCACTGTGGGTGCTGTTGTTTCAGCTGCCCCAGCATCAGGAGCGCCTCCTGCTGATTGTTGGCCCTGAAGGCAGCCAAGGCATAGAGGTAGGAGGCTTCCGGCGCTAAATCGTTTCCCTTTGCGGCCGCCGTAACGGGGCGCAGCTCCTTCATGGCCTGCTCAAAGCGCTTCTGTTGCAGCAGCACCTTGCCGTTGTTGTAATTTACCTCGAAGTCCTGCAGTTGCTGTGCAGCAGCAGGTAACGCCAGCACTGCCAGCAGCAAAATGCCTGTAATTTGCTTCAAAAAGCCCTTCCTCATGCCTTTATTTAATTTTGAATGAGTGATTGAGTGAATGAGAGAATGGGTGATTGAGTGATTAAATAGATAGCTAAGACGGTAAAGCTTTTATGCTGAATCATATTTACACCTGAATTTTATAATTTTGAATTAACCTGTTCATTCAAATTACAAATCAAATTCATTCACTCAATCACTCAATCACTCATTCAAAATTTAGAACTATTCCCACTCGATGGTAGCGGGTGGTTTGGAACTGATATCGTAGACTACGCGGTTAACGCCTTTTACCTTGTTGATGATTTCGTTCGACACGTCGGCCAGGAACTCATACGGCAATCGGCACCAATCGGCTGTCATGCCATCCACACTGGTTACGGCGCGCAGAGCCACTACGTTTTCGTAGGTGCGTTCGTCGCCCATCACGCCTACCGATTGTACCGGGGTAAGAATGGCGCCTGCCTGCCACACCTCATCGTATAAGCCTGTCTTTTTCAGGTTGCTGATAAAGATATGGTCTACCTGCTGCAAAACCTGTACCTTTTCTGGCGTAATGTCGCCCAAAATACGAATCGCCAGGCCCGGGCCCGGGAAAGGGTGCCTGCCGATAATGTTTTCATCGATTTTCAGGGTTCTGCCTACCAGGCGCACTTCATCTTTGAAGAGCGTGTTAAGCGGCTCCACCACCTGCAGTTTCATAAAATCAGGAAGGCCGCCCACGTTGTGGTGCGATTTGATGGTGGCAGAAGGGCCTTTTACGCTGATGGATTCGATCACATCGGGGTATATCGTGCCCTGGGCAAGCCATTTCACGTCTTCCACCTGGTGCGCCTCATCGTCGAACACCTCTATAAACACCCGGCCAATGGCTTTGCGCTTTAATTCCGGGTCCGAGATACCAGCCAGGGCTGCATAAAACCTGTCTTTTGCGTCCACGCCTTTCACGTTCAGGCCCATGTGCTTGTAAGAATCGAGCACGCTTTCGAACTCGCCTTTGCGGAGCAGGCCATTGTCAACGAAAATGCAGTACAGGTTTTTCCCGATAGCCTGATGGATGAGCATAGCGGCCACACTGGAGTCTACGCCGCCCGAAAGGCCGAGCACTACTTTATCGTTACCGATCTTCTGCTGCAGCGCTGCCACAGTAGATTCGATGAACTGGTCTGGTGTCCAGTCCTGCACGCAGCCGCAAATGTGCACCACAAAATTGCGGAGCAGTGTCTTGCCCTCGTCAGAGTGGGTTACTTCCGGATGGAACTGAATGCCGTATGTTTCCTGGCCACGTAGTTTATAGGCGGCCACGCGCACAGATTCAGTGCTGGCAATTACCTCAAAGTTGTCAGGAATTTCCTTGATCGTGTCGCCATGCGACATCCAAACCACAGAGCCGGGAGTAAGTTCCTTCATCAGGCGGCTGGAGGAGTGCAGCTCAGCGAGGCGGGCACGGCCATATTCGCGGATGGTGGATGGTGTAACCTCGCCCTCGTGTTCGTGGGCTATGAGTTGGGCGCCGTAGCAAACACCCAGCAAAGGCACCTGTCCCATAAACTGGGCAAGGTCGATGGTGGGGTGCTCCTGGTCGCGTACCGAGCAGGGGCTGCCCGATAAGATCACACCCTTCACATCTTCGGTCAGGGCCGGCACATTGTTGTAGGGGTAAATTTCGCAATAAACGTTAAGCTCGCGCACCCGCCTTGCAATAAGCTGGGTATATTGGGAGCCAAAGTCGAGAATAAGGATTTTTTCTGGCATGCGCAAAGGTAAGGCTCTTTTCAGATAATTGCCAACATGTAGCCGAACAAACCCATCTGGTTTTTAAAACCCTCAGGTTTCAGGCGGAGCAGCAGCGGGAGTTGTAGCGCCGGAGGGGCTTTTTCATTGGAATAATTTGGTTTAATGTGCTACTGGTTTAATGTGCTGATGTGCTAATTATTCGAGTGCATACCATATGTATAGACTTTGACTAAACTTGTCGGAATTTGATTTGGAAAATTATGCTCCAGCTTTCACCACACCTGCTCCTTATTTCCGATAAGTTGTGACGTCGTCTATAGGAGAATGCATTTGCATATTGGTTCCATCTGGCTTAGCTAATGCTCTTTCCGTTGCCCTCTTACTGTTTTGTTGTATGGTGGAAGTCTTAGCGCTCACGGCCGCGGGGCCTCGTCCCTGGCTTGAGGCGCTGTGTTCGCTCCTGCCTTCGCTGACGCTCAGGCTGCCTGCGGCACCGGACCTCTCAAGGCGCCTCAAGCCAGGGACTGGGATTTATTCGATAGCCAGCTCTGATGCCAGGCCGGAGCATTGTTATAATTATCAATAGCTATATAGATACCCCTAATTTATGATATGTACTCAAATTATTTAAGTAAATAATAATATTTGGAGGTATTGCTTTAGCATTACCAGTTTCGCTTACTATTGCCCGGCCCTAGAGGTGGCTACCTGAAAAATCCCAGTCCCTGGCTTGAGGCGCCTTGAGAGGTCCGGTGCCACGTTAGTGGCAGCCTGAGCGAGAGCGAAGGCAGGAGCGAACACAGCGCCGATGGCCAGGGACGAGGCCCCGCGGCCGTGAGCGCTAAGACTTCCACCATACAACAAAGTAGCATAAGGGCACCGGATAGAGCAGCAACTAAGACAGTTGGAACCAATATGTATCGGAATATGAAAACCTACAAATATATTATACACTCAAATAGTCTGATTGCTGAAGGGCTCAATCTTTTGATATTTAAACAGCTATAAGGCTGATCTTTAGCGACATGAACCAGGACAAAGGTGCTTTCCAACTCCTGGAAATCCTTATTCAGACAAAAGGCCTTTCCATCTAAATTCAAAAAATATTCGGCAGTATTTGCAAGAGAAAAGATTTTGCCTACCTTTGCAACGGCAAATCGGCACGGTCAGCTCCCGCCAAACTCCCCCAGGCACGGAAGTGAGCAAGGGTAGGTGGTTGTAGCGACGCGATGTTGGTTTGCCACTTTTTTTTGCCCCTACCACAGCGCCAGGCCGCTTCTCCAAAAAATCCGTTATTCTTTCCTAAATCTCATATAATGCGTTAGATTTGTAGACAAAACTATAGCATTAGCGTTATGAAATTTTTTATCGACACAGCAAACCTGAAAGAAATACAGGAAGCACACGACATGGGTGTGTTAGATGGTGTAACTACCAACCCGTCGCTTATGGCGAAAGAGGGAATTTTCGGGCACGACAATGTAATGGCCCATTATAAGCAAATCTGCGAAATCGTGGATGGCGACATAAGCGCTGAAGTAATTGCCACTGACTACGAGAATATTATACGCGAAGGCGAGGCCCTGGCCGAACTGCACCCGAACATTGTGGTGAAAGTGCCCATGATCCGCGAAGGTGTAAAAGCCATTAAGTATTTCAGCGACCGTGGCATTAAAACAAACTGCACACTGGTATTCACAGCCGGTCAGGCTTTGTTGGCTGCCAAGGCGGGCGCCACATACGTGTCTCCATTCGTTGGCCGCTTAGATGATATCGCCACAGACGGCATGGCACTTATCGAGCAGATCGTGACTATTTATGGCAATTATGGCTACCAGACCCAGGTACTGGCCGCTTCTGTGCGCCACGTGATGCACCTGCTGCAGTGCGCCGAAGTTGGCGCCGATGTCGTAACCTGCCCGCTCTCCGTTATCACTGGCCTGCTGAAGCACCCGCTCACCGACTCCGGCCTTGAGAAATTCCTGGCAGACCACGCCAAAGGAAACAAGTAATTTTTTAAGATGTTAGATGTTAGATATTAGATGTTAGACTAAACATGTATGACGGGATTTATTGGTTAAGCTCAGGCCGAAGTTCACACGACTTTCTGAGTAACAGCTATCTTAATTTATTGTCAACTGCCAAAGTCTACTATCTAACATCTATCATCTAATATCTAAAAAGTATGTACATCATCAAAGTAAAGGGCAAGGCCAAAATTCCGGACTATATTCAGCTCCGCGATGAACAGTTTGTGCTGATCGCCTACTTCAGGGCAGACCGCCCGCTCAAAAACCTGGAACGCTACGGACTTGGGGGCAAAGAAGAAGCCCTCTCAGCGGTTATTGCCGGCCTGGCGTTCGGGAAATTACAGAAATTAGACATCTAGTCCCCATGAATTTTTCTTCTTCCCCTGTGGTTTCGCTACGCGAAGTGGCTGTATACCAGGACGTGAACACTATCCTGAGCAATGTCAGTTTTGATATTGAGAAAGGAGAGTTCGTGTACATGGTAGGGCGCACCGGCAGCGGGAAAAGTTCCTTACTGAAAACCCTCTACGGCGACCTGCCGCTCCTGACAGGGGCTGCCTCCGTTGCTGATTTTAAACTCACGAAACTCCCGCGCAAGCAGGTGCCTTACCTGCGCCGCAAAGTCGGGATTATTTTCCAGGATTTCCAGCTGCTCTTTGATCGAACGGTGAGCGAAAACCTGGTGTTTGTGCTGCGGGCCACCGGCTGGAAAGACTCTGCCAAGCTGAAGCAGCGCATCTCGGAGGTGCTCATGCGGGTGGGGCTCGATGCAGCAGCCTCCAAAATGCCGCACCAGCTGTCGGGAGGAGAGCAGCAGCGTATAGTTATTGCCCGGGCGCTTCTTAATGAGCCTGTTATCCTTTTTGCCGATGAGCCCACCGGCAACCTAGACCCTGAGGTGGCCGACGATATCATGAAGCTGTTCCTCGAAATAAACAACAGCGGTACGGCCGTGCTCATGGCTACCCACAACTACGAGATCATTAACCGATACCCCAAGCGGGTGCTGAAATGTGAGGGAGGGAAGGTGCTGGATTCGACAACAGGGGTATTTAAACTCAAGAATGATTTCTGAAGTCTCGATTTTAATCCCTGTATTTAATTATGACGTGAGGCCGCTGGTAAAAGAATTGCACCGGCAGTGCCAGCAACTTGAGCTTACGTTCGAGATCCTGCTCTTCGACGACGGTTCGGCAGAAAATGTGAAGTCTCAGAACCGAACTCTCTCCAACATCCCATCTGTCAGGTACAGGGAGCTGCCAGAGAATATTGGCCGCTCGGCTATCCGCAACCTGCTGGCAACCGAAGCCAGGTACGCATACCTGCTCATGCTCGACAATGACTGCCTGCCTTCGGATCAGCATTTCATGGAAGCTTATGTGGCAGCTGCAGAAGGCCAGGATATTGTGGTAGGGGGCATCAGCTATGCCGCCACGGCACCTCCACCGCCCTTCAGCCTGCACTATACGTATGGCAAGCGGGCAGCTAAGCCAGCCAGTATACGGCAAGATAATCCCTATGGTGATGTTTACCTGAGCAATGCCATTGTAAAGCGGGACTTGTTTCTAGAGCTCAGGCTGTGCGAAAGCCTGAAGAGCTATGGCCACGAAGACACAATATTCGCGCTCCGCTTAAAGCAACAGCAGATCAGGGTAAGGCACATCGAAAACACGGCCCTGCATCTGGGGCTGGAGCCAACGCCTGTTTTTCTGGATAAAACAGAGCAGGCGGTAGAGAACCTGGTCAGGCTGTACCGCAGGGGGGAGCAGGTGGAGCAGTTAAGGCTGGTGCAGGCTTATAAAAAGCTCCAGGCGCTTCACCTCGACAAGGCCTTTAGCCGCTTGTTTCCGAGGTTCAGGCGTCTTTTCAAATTAAATTTTGAGTCCTCCACCCCAAGCCTCTTTTTGTTCGACCTATACAGGCTGCAGCTATTCTGCTCCAAAATGCAGCAATAGCTCTGGAGGGGTGTTTTGATTGGAATAATTGGGAGATGGGCCTTTCCGCTGTGAGAGTTTGAGCGGCAATAATCTTACCGGAAGTATCAGGAAGGTGTGTGGCCTGCTTCGGCTGCAGAAGCAGACACCGTGTTTCTTAACTCCAGGTATTCAGCCTGCTTTTTGGCGATTGCCTCTTCGTCTGCCGGCCTGAGCTGCTCCTGCAGCTTCACTTTCCTGTCATTCAGCGCTGTCCACCATCCTTCAATCATCTCCCAGTCGCGCGGCGTGTACACGTCCTTGTTCTTAATAACCGTGTTCACAAACTTCTGGAAAGTGGCTGTAATGTTTTCGGCGTTTATAAGGCTCAGGTCCTCCGACACTGCTTCCGTGCCCAGCAGGTCCTGGCGCAGCCGGTAGCGAGCCCGCGCGTCGTCGAAGTTTTTCTGCTTGTTGTTAAGGGCAATTCTAAAGCGTTCTTTAAAGTCCTGTATCGTTTCGCGTTGCTGAGGAGTGTAAATCTCAATATACCCATCTACTTCTTCTTCCAGGTGGTAGTATTTTTCCTTCAGTTCGCCTGCCATGTTTTCCCAGATAAGAGTGGTGTCTTCCAGGTCAGCCGCAGCCATATTTTCGACTTTCGTCACAAACTCTTTCAGGTCCTCATACGCTTTCTCACCTTCGGCTTTCAACTTATTGTCTTTGCTTTCAGCACAGGAGAGTAGCAGAGAGAAAACAAGGAGAGAGGCAAAGTAGAAGGTTCGCAGCATATGAATATTTTTGACTCAGCTAAATTCCCTGAACGATGTGCCTGGGTATGGGTTACAATATTACCATAAACCTGCTAAAATCCGGTAGAACTGCTGATTAATTTTTTAGTGCATGTTAGAAGGGTTCGTTATATTTGTTTACCGCAGAAACTTAAAATACTGACATGGAAGATATTAAGATGACGGCCCAGAAGGCGCAGTATGCAAAGCTGAAGCCCGAACTTGACCAGGCCTTTAGTACGATGATGGCCTCCATGGAACTGCAGGACGGGCCGCAGGTGAAGTCGCTGGCGCGGGCACTTGAAGATTACCTGCAGGTGGCGCATGCGCTGCCCTGCGCCCATGGCACAGACGCCTTGCTTCTGGCGCTCGCGGCACTCGATCTCCCGGCCGGAGGAGAAGTGATTCTGCCTGCCTTCTGCGATAGGTTTGTGGCCGAGGCCGTGGCAGCAAGCGGACTGCAACCAATGTTTGCCGATGTGCTGCCCGATACATTTACCATCGACCCTGTGGCCGTCTCGTCTCTGGTCACACCCGGTACAGTTGCTGTTATTGCCGTCCACCTTTTCGGGCAATGTGCCGATCTGGCGGAGCTTCTGCAGCTGGCAAAGCGGCATCAGTTCTATGTGATCGAGGATAGCGCTCAGTCGTTTGGAGCCAGCTATACTATGCCGGACAATACAACCTATCGTGCCGGCGCTCTGGCAGATATAGCCATTACCTCTTTTTACCCGCCTAAGCCGCTGGCCGGCATGGATGACGGTGGCGCGGTGCTAACCAACCAACCGGCCTGGGCCAGAAAAGCAGAGGAGTTGTTGAGGAAAGGCGGGCCCAACAACAGCCAGACAGGGGCACTCAGCAGGCCTGCCCCGATTGCCGCTTTAGACGCCGCTTTGCTGGAAGTTAAAATTAAGTATATCTCGGATTATAAGCAGGCAAGGCAGCAGGTGGCCGCTGTCTACGATCAGTTATTCGAGAAGTGCGGGCTCTGCCAGGTTCCGGTCCGTAATTCCCGGAGCACGCATATTTTCCAGCAGTACGTGCTAAAAGTGCCAGGTCACCTTCGCGATGCCCTGCAGCAGCACCTGCAGCAGCACTATATTCCCAGTACGGTCTATTATCCGCAGCCGCTGCACCTGCAGAATGAATTTCAACTATCCTATCAATACAAAAAAGGTGACCTGCCGGTAGCAGAAGAAGTAGCAGCCAGTGTCCTGTCGCTGCCTATGCACACAGAACTTACTGAAGAGCAACAAGGCTACATCGCTTATCACACCATCAGTTTTCTACAAGAACACGGGTAATTACTGCCCCAGCAGTTTTCTGGCGGTAGCCAGCAGCCAGTTGTTCATTTCCGGGAAAACCCTCAGGCCTAGGGTAAGGCTGCCGTATATGGCTGTAATCAGCAGGGAGCGTACAAACATGTCGAGGTACACGTTGCCCAGGAAGGGCAGCAGGTAAGAAGCACCCAGGGCCAGGCCTGCAATAACAGTAATCACCAGGGAACTCCAGGCGAAGGGCTGCATGCCGTACATATACTGCACAAAGAACAGACGCGCCAGGTTTATGCTGGCATACGAGATCATAGAGGCAAAAGCAGCACCGTTTATTCCATAGATCGGGATAAAGTAATAGTTTGTCCAAACAGTGAGCACGGCCAGCACCACGTTAAACACCAGGTCCCAGCGGTACTTATCGGAAGTGGCCAGGATAATGCCATTGATGCCCGTAGCCAAGTCTACCAGCCGGGCCACCGACATAAACAGCACCACGTATTTGCCTGCCCGGTAAGGCTCCGGCATAAACGAAAAAAGGTTGTCGATATTGGCCCAGATGCCGATAGAGAGTAGCAGCCCCAGGATCAGGTTTACCAGGGTGATCTGTTTGTACAGGGTGCTGATACTTTCCATGTTCCTGTCTTTCCAGTAGTCGGCCACCTGGGGGTAGGCAATTTTTAAGACTGATTTTGCCGGAATCATGATGGCCGTTGTAATAAAAAAGGCCGTGGTATAGACTCCATTGTCGCTCAGGCTGTAGGAGCCGATCATGAACTGGTCGATGGTGATGATAATGGTGGTGGAGATGGTGCCTAAAAAGGTAAACACCCCGTAGTGCAGCAACTCCCGCAGGGGCATGACCCGGAGCACCGCCCAGGAGGGCATCAGGAAAAGCTGGCGCAGCCACATGGTGTAGAGCAGCAGCACCAGCAACAGCACAGAATTTATGCCGATATAGCACAGCACAAACTGATGAAACTCCATCCAGCCCAGCGAATACACCAGTATCAGTACCGAGGTAAGCACTTTCAGCAGAAAATCCTGCACAAACGACGACACAATGGTTTTGTAGAGCGACCGCAGGTAGGAGGTAAGCAGGTTGACCAGCAGCGTGAAAAAAGCCAGCGGAATGATGTAATAGTAGTAGTCCAGCAGCAGGGGCGAACTGTCCTGGTAAGCGGCTACCACCAGCGGCTTGCTGAACAGAAACAGCGCTGTGATGATGGCAAAACCGAATATCGGGATAAGGAGCAGCAGGAAGAGAAAGCCGTTGTGCGCTTTGGCCTTGTCGCGGAAGTAAGGAAAATACCGCGCGCTCATGCTGTTGAAGCCCAGCGCCGAAAACTGCGCATACATCAGCGCCAGCGAAATGAGCAGTCGCGTGAGGCCAACCTGCTCCTCTTCCAGAAAATTCGGGAACAGCAGCACCGTGTTCACATACCCTATGCCGATGCCGGCATATGATATAATGGTGTTCCAGATACCTTCGCGCTGCAGTTTTCCCATCAGGTGCTTTGTAGTTCAGCCTGCAAAACTATACTTTAAAGCCGGGCAGGCAACCCGGTACGGCCGCAATTTTTTACAGATCACCTCTAAAAGCCGCTGCCGCCTCTGCACAGGTCAGGTAAACAGTGCCAGCTTCGGTGGTCTGCTGAAGAATGCCCTGCAGTACTTCGCGCCAGTTCTGCTCGTGCGCACCCAGCGGATATTCCGGATAATCAGAAATATTTTCGTTGTGCCAGAGTATGGTGAATAAGCCGTTAAACTTTTTTATTTCCTGCAACAGCGGGTGCAGCAACGGGAAAACCTCTGCCGGACGCAGGTGCATGTAGTTGGGGTTATACAGGGTGGTGTCCATTAGAGTAAGCGGCAGCTCCAGGTAGCTGCAGGCCTTCCTTTTCTTAAAATCGAAGGGGTAGAAAGGGTGGCAGAAAGAATTGCGGAAGCCGAACTGCTCGGCAAAGCCCAGGCTGCTGTCGTAGAGCAACTGGCTCTCCTCCAGCACCTGCGGCGTGAGGTCAGGCTGGTATTGGAGGTAGTGAAAGCGGTTCCCTTTTACGGGCACGGCCAGTTTAACCGCTTCTGCTAGCAACCGGCTGCTGCTGGCGGATGTGCCGAAGCTGCCATGCAGGGCTACTTCATGCCCCTGCTGCACAAGCTTCTGCAGCAGCAGCTGGTACTTTGGGTGCTGCACCTCATAATCTGCATTGGAGTGGCCGCGGTATTTGGCTGTGCTGGCCATCCAGAAACAGGTGGCTTTCAGCTGGTGCAGGTC
This sequence comes from Pontibacter beigongshangensis, assembly GCF_014332515.1. Classification (GTDB taxonomy): domain Bacteria; phylum Bacteroidota; class Bacteroidia; order Cytophagales; family Hymenobacteraceae; genus Pontibacter; species Pontibacter beigongshangensis. The sequence goes on from NZ_VFSD01000020.1 coordinate 63,558, forward strand.
TGCCAGTGCCATTACCTCCTGCATATTATCCCAGGCATCCTGGCGAAGCAGCTTTTTAGTGATCAACCGGGCAACTGATAAGTACCTGTCTTTCTTCACACGCTGTAGGCCGGCAACTTTCCAGGCCGAGTGGAGCCTGTCTATGTCGTGGGTGAGGCAGGTGGCAAAGCTGCCTGTTTCCCACAGCCTTTGCTCCAGCCTTACTTTTGTGTGGGCCTCAATGGCTTCTTTCAGGATACCGAAATAATAGTTGACCACAGGCCGCGCAATAAAGCCATATTTCGACTGCACACTGGCGCTGTAAGGAAATCGTCCGAACCTGTCGCGGTGGGTGCAATGGTACTCCTGCCACCCGCTTAGCAGGTAAAAAGCAGAGGCAATGATGTCGTAATTAATAATGGCAGACCCGCTTTTATAGCGGATGACTTCTGCCGGGCTGCCGACGTCAAAAAAAAAGGGGAGCCTGACGCCATTCCACTCGTGCCATACGATCTGCTCCGGCTGCGGCTCCCTGCCCTCAAAGAAGCTGCCTGCGTACTTTCTGATTTGAATGCCCGTGCCTCCCTTTTCTTTTCCATAAGTTATAGGAATGCCATTTGCCTGCGGGTAAAGGCGGTAGAAGTGGGCAAGGACGTAGTCGAGCGGTATTTCCATTTGGTCAGGAGAGGGGATAAGATAGAAGTTAATAATCCTTTGTGCAACAGCTAAGTTATTATTCTGTAGGCGGGAGATCAGAACCTAGTTCAGCCAAAAAGAGGTTCTTTCAGAAACTGGCAAATTATTTGAATGAAATTGCCCCTCCGAAGACAAAATAAGACTCAGGACGCAGGACTTTTTATGCATGAGGAGTTAATTTCAATTTTAACTTCAAATTCCCAGATCTAGCAGTCAACAACAAATGATCAGTACCCAGCAATTATTCTAATGAAATTGCCCTTCCGGAGCCTTTGCAGCTTTTAATCGATAGGTTCTGTCCGGTGCTGTAACTGCTGCTCCTGCCGCAGGAAATCCTTAATCAACTGCAGGGCCAGTTCACTGCTTTTGCCATCAAAGGCTGTTGCGACGGTGGCATTATAATATTTTGCTCGTAAAAGCACATCTGGCTTGTTCTGCAGGTTTTGCTGCAGCAGTTGCAGTAGTTCTTCTGTACTGGCTGCTGCTTCTACTAAACCAGTCTTAATAAAGCCATAATAATCATGTAGTTGCTCCTTCTGGTTCAGGTTGAAAAAGACAGACCAGACATTAAGTAGTACCGCTTCCAGGTGGATGCCGGAGTTGGCACTGATCTGCACGTCTATCCTCTTTAGATAATCAAAGGTAGTTTCGGTGCTTGCAGCAGAAAGCGATACCTGAGGGGAAAGCTGCTGCAGAAAATCGAAATTTCTGGTATCACGAGGGTGAGGTCTAACCACCACCTGCACCTGCTGGAAACGCCTAATCACGCTCTTTACCAATTGCTCCACTTCACTTATGTCGTCCATTAGATTACAGCCTAAACCAATCGTGCTGATAAGTTTTTTTCGGCTCCGGTAGAGGACATAAGCATCGGATTTGGGCATACCCACCAGCTCTACCTGTCCGCTAATAGGGCCGCATTGCTTGTACTTGTCCCACGAATCCTGGCCCTCCAGCAGGTTCAAGTCAAACTGCAACGGCGGAAAATGAGGGCTTACACTGGCGTGCTGGATATAAACCGTTTTTATGCCCAGCTTTTTTGCGGCCAGCAGCATGGCACGGGCATCCGGGGTATGATCGTTGGCGAAAATGATGCACTGTGGTTTGTATTGCTGCAGCTTCTGCAGGTACACCTCGTAGAAGCCGATGGCATCATATAGAACATCGAAAAAACGGAGGGTGCTTTTTGGTTTACGAAGCAGAAACAAAAGCAGAAGCGGTAAGAATTTGTAGTAATACAGTATTTTACGCCGCAGCGAAATGCGCTCCACCAGCGTTTCATATCTGCCTACCGCCTTACTCTGTCCTGCTACGAGCACAGCTTCCGGAATTGCGTCGGCAATGAAGTTAAGGCTGTCGCAGTTGTTCTGGCTAACGGCATAGAGCCAGATTTTGCCCTCCAGCTGGCCAGGTTTCTCTACGGATTTAAATAAATTGCCCATTAACCGCACCACCGAATAGCCTGCAATTTTTAACAGCCGCATCCAGCCTTGGGTAGGCGACACGGCATTTTTGGCACTCTCCGGCAGCCGGTAAAAACTCTCTGTGAAGTAGAGGTAAAGAATGTTGCTGTATAAGCGGAACCACTGCTTCATCTGCTACACCATTTCCCAACTCAGAGGTGTGCCTGCCGGGATGGCAGTGCGTGCTCTTTTCCCTAAAAGTTCTTCGAAATACTTTGGCGCCAGCCCCAGTCCAGGCCGTATTACGCGTATATTCTCCTTTGTGAAAAGCTCACCTGCTTCTATATGCTGGGCGGCATACACAGATCGTTTAAAGAGCCTGCTTTTCTCCTCTGCCCGCTGCACCCCGTACTGCACCTGCCCTAAGGCCAGAAAAGCCCTGTTTGATTCTATGGCTAATGCTTTCAGCTCCTCCGGCTCCAGCGAAAAAGCGGCATCTACGCCACCATCTGCCCGGCGCAGGGTAAAATGCTTTTCTATAACCGTAGCGCCTAGTGCCACAGCTGCCACGGCTGCCCCAATGCCCATGGTGTGGTCCGATAGCCCCACCTGCACGTTATAAAGCTCACGCATGTGCGGGATGGTGCGCAGGTTGGTGTTTTCGGGTGTGGCGGGGTATGTGCTGGTGCATTTCAGCAAAATCAGATCCTTACAACCAGCCTCACGCAGCACACGCACCCCTTCCTCTACCTCTGCTATGGTTGCTGCTCCTGTGCTCATGATCACGGGCTTGCCTGTGGCAGCTACTTTGCGCAGGAGCGGGTGGTCCGTGTTTTCAAAAGAAGCGATCTTGTACACTGGTGCTCCCAAACCCTCCAGAAAGTCAACGGCCGTTTCGTCAAAGGGAGAGGAGAAGGCGATAAGGCCCCGTGCTTTGGCCCTGTCGAATAATGGCTGGTGCCATTCCCATGGCGTATAAGCCTCCTGGTAGAGATCGTAGAGTTCTCGCCCTTTCCAGAGAGAACCAGGATCCTCGATGGTGAAGGCTCCTGGCAGTGTCATGGTATCGGCTGTATAGGTCTGGAGTTTTATGGCATCGGCACCGGCATCGGCAGCGGCATCTACAATGGCCAGCGCACGCTCCAGCGACTGGTTGTGGTTGCCCGACATCTCCGCAATGATGAACGGGCTATGATCTGGCCCTACCAGGCGGCCGGCAATATTTATTTCTTTTGTCATGGGTCACTTCTATTTAAAAAGCAGGTGCATTTTTTAGTTCCAACACAAAGCGGTGGGCCTGCGGGTATTTTTTGTCTGGCTCTGTGACTATAAATCCGGCTTTCTCAAAAGCTCTAATCGAGGCGGGGTTGTCCTGCTGCACCAGTCCCTCCACCTGTGTCAGGCCCGGTCGCTGCTCGGTTAGCCTGCGGATTCCTTTCAGTAATACCGTATGGCCCAGTCCTTTCCCTCTGTATTCTTCCCCGATCATGTAGCTGATCGAGGCGCTGTTATCAGTTACTTCGAACCGTATATGAGCGGCGGCGTCTCCATTAACAACGGCGATGTACAGGTAAGCGTCTTTTTGCAGAAGTTTTTGCTTAAACCACACTTTATGGCCGTCCAGCGGAATCGGTTTACTATTGAAGGAGCGCCGCCTTACCTCCACCTCGTTCGACCAGTTGAACAGCAGCAGCATGTCTTCTTCTGTTACGTCACGTAAGGTTAAACTTGCACTTAGGGAGAGCATGGCCATGACCTTCCTTAGCCGTTCAGCGCTCTTGCCATCAAAATATTGCCGCTGTAAGGCAACATTAGCCCCAAAATCAGAGATGAGGCTATCGTTTAGAAAATTGGGATCAAGCGCTGCCAGGTCAGCGGCGATACCGGTGCTGAGCAGGAACTGATACAGGCCGCGCTGGTTATCTGCGGTTTGTTTTATGAACAACAGACCTCCTACTGCGGCATACTCGTAAGCTATGCCACTGGCTGAGGTCACGGCCACGGCGCACGCCCGCATGAGCTCGCACATGTCGTTTGCCGGCAGGTTGCGGTGCAGCTTTATGCGGGGTTTATCTGCTGCCCAGTTCTCCAGCGCCTGCTGATACCGGTAAGCACTCCCGGTCACTATTTCAATCGCTGAAAGTTCCGCCATAGCATGTAGCCTTCTCGCTTCCTGCAGGGTGATATTCAGAGGATCAGCGCCACCAAAGTTCAGCATTACTTTAAGGGAACCCGCTGGTAAGGTCCGGGCTGACAGTGTTGCCTCCAGAAAAGGGCGACGGAGTAGTGCATAGCCAGGGCCAAGCAGTAACCTGGTATAGGGTGCCACCAGATAGGCTGCTGCTGTTATGCCCCCCGCCTGGTTCAGTACCGCATCCGCTACAAAAGGAAAGCTGTGAATATCGTCGATGCACAGGATCGTGCAGCCGCGCATTTTGAGGGTTTCCTGGTATTCTGTTTTAAACATATACCCATCAAGTACCACCACATCGTTAGGAGAGAGCACCTGCTCAGCCAGAAAAGAAGCTTCCTTTGGGTAATCCTTTTCAGCTGGCAGTGCTATAAGGGTGGGGCAAACCGTTTGTATCTGCGCTTGCAGGGCCGGCTCCGGTTGCTGTATGGCGAAAACCAGGGTGAACTCCTCCTGAAGCATGTGCGCCAGCGCCAGCGATCGCACCACATGCCCCAGGCCTATCTGGCTTCCTCCGTCTGCTCTGAAAATAACTCGTTTCGTTACTGGCATACTGGTAAATCAACTACCGCTGACCTCCTTTAAATTTACTGATTAACAGAAAGCTACTCACTCAGCTTTTTCTGCTCCACATGCGCATTTACTTTACTCAGTTCCGGAGTAATTTCCATGATACGGATAATTTCTTCTGCACTTAAGTGCTGTGCCTGATGCTCTTCGATGAGTGTTCTGATTAACTGGAGATCTTCCAGCGTGTCTACGGTTAATCGGTATTGGCTGGCGTCGGTAGTACGGGTGTAATGGACTAATTTTGTGCCCTTTATCTTCTGCTGATAAATATAAGGTGTAACGTGTTCTATTTCCGGCTGGGCTCTGGCCTTGCGGTAAGTTTCTTCCAGAAGCCTGATTGAAAAAATTTCGAAATCGAATCCTCTGGGATAGGTACGGTCTAGAACATTCGAGAGGTAAACCAGGTCATCCTCTAAAGTCAGGTATTTTTGGATGGCATCCTTGATCAGGTGCCCATCTATTAATGGACAGTCTGATGTTACCCGGACAATAACATCTAATTCGTTTTTTGTGGCGCAAGTGTAGAAGCGGCTGAGCACATGCTGTTCATCTCCTCGGCAGTATTTCAGGCCTTCCTGTTGGGCAAATTCAGCAATGACATCGTCGGTTGTGTTGGTAGTGGTCGCTATGTACACATCAAGCCCTGCTTCTCTTAATCTGTCCGTATGGTGTTGCAGAAGCGTTTTCCCGCCGGCCTGTAGCAGCACTTTGCCAGGAAGCCGGGTACTTGTCATGCGTGCCTGCGTTACGACGCCTATTTTTTTACTACACATGAGCAACAAACTCCTTCACCTTCTCTATCACATACTGCTGTTCCTCCGCCGTCAGGGAAGGGTACATGGGCAGGCTGAGGCACTCGCTGTAGAAGTGCTCTGCTACGGGGAAATCGCCTTTCTGATAACCCAGGTTACGGTAGTATGGCATGGTGTGGGCCGGGATGTAGTGCACCTGTGCGAAAATGTGGTGCTGGCGCAGAAAATCGTATAGCCCTTTGCGGTCCTGCACTCTAATGATAAAGAGGTGATAGGCATGACCAGTGTCACCGGATGCCCCTATGGCGGCTGGCGCAGTGGCTACTTCCTGTATGCCTGGCACCTCCTTAAAAGCCTGTTCATATACTTTGGCTATTCCTCTTCTTCTGGCCAGGCCGGCATCTGCACGCTGCAACTGCGACAGGCCCAGGGCACACAAAATGTCGGAAATGCGGTAGTTATAGCCGAGGTCCTGCATCTCCATGTACCAGCCGCCGTGGTTTTCGTGCAGGTGGGCCGGGTCTTTGGTAATGCCGTGGGTGCGGTAGCGCAGCAGCTTCTGGTAAAGGGCTTCGTTGTTGGTCGTGATCATGCCGCCTTCGCCGGTAGCGATGTGCTTAACCGGATGGAACGAGAAAATAGCGAGGTCTGCGTAGTTGCCATTGCCACACAGCTGCTTTTCGCCGTGGCTGTCGTAGAAATAGCCGCCGGGGGCATGGCAGGCATCCTCTATTATCCAGAGATTATGGGCATCGGCCAGTTCCCGCAGCTCCTGCAGGTTTACGGGGTTGCCGCCAAAATCGACCGGGATAATGCCGCTGTAGTAGCCTTTGGGCTTGCTCTCGACCAGGCGGCGCACATGGTTTATATCCAGCAGGATGGTGGCAGGGTCAACATCAGCAAATTCTACGGTGCCGCCGCAGTAGCGGATGCAGTTGGCGGAGGCTACAAAAGTAATCGGCGTGGTGATAACACGTGAGTGCTCGTTTACCTCCAGCGCCAGCGCACACAGGTGGAGCGCTGCAGTTCCGTTTGCCACGGCCACGGCATACCTGGCTCCTACGTAACTGGCAAATGCCTCCTCAAAAGCTGCCACCTTCGGCCCCTGCGTCAGGAAGTCGGAGCGCAGCGTTTCTACCACCGCCGCGATGTCTGCTTCGGTAATGTGTTGCCTGCCGTACGGGATTGGCTGCTGTTCTGCCATTCTTATTAATTCAAAATTAGAAATTCAAAATTAGAAATGTAGCTGAAAACGCGATTGTAATTGGTGCCTTAACGACCTTATTTCTCTCTCCGTGTCGATCCGACAACCGGGAAGGTGATTTTACTCCACATGAGAATTCAGGATCTGGATTATTCTAATTAAAACGGCCCTCCGGAGCCTTTTTGCTACTGCTGGTACGCCTTCGTCCAAGTGTTTTTAGAGCAGAATTATTCTAATGAAAACGGCCCTCCAGAGTCTTTTCTGTTGTTCCTGCTCGTTCCTCTCCGGGCACCGACCAAATGCTACTTTAAACAGTAAAATCCGGATCTACATGCCTGCGGATCTGCTCTCTTATCTGTTCTACGCTAAGCCAGTCGTGGTTGGTGCCGGAGTTGTATTTAAAGCCCATTTCCACCATCTTGCCCTGCTGCGCCTGCAGGAAATCTTCTGGTTTCCAGATGGGGGTGGAGGGGAGAATGACATAGTATTTTTCCAGTTCCACCGTGAGGAGGGAATCTGTTTCGGTAATCATTTCTTCGTGCAGTTTCTCGCCTGGCCGGATGCCTACAATCTCTTGCTCGCAGTCCGGGCCGATTGCCTCTGCCACTTCGGTGATGCGGTAAGAAGGGATCTTCGGCACAAAGATCTCCCCGCCCCAGTGGTTGCCCAGGGCATGGAAAACCAGTTCCACACCTTCTTCCAGGGAGATGTTGAAACGGGTCATGTCGGGGTGGGTGATCGGGAGCACGCCTTCTTTGCGCTTGTTCAGGAAAAACGGCACCACCGAGCCGCGGGAGCCAATGACGTTGCCGTAGCGCACCACCGAGAAACGGATATCGCGCTTGCCCTTCATGTTGTTGGCGGCCACAAACAGCTTGTCGGAGCAGAGTTTGGTGGCGCCGTAGAGGTTTATGGGTGCGGCTGCCTTGTCTGTGGAAAGCGCCACTACGTCTTTCACGCCACAATCCAGGGCCGCATTAATGACGTTCTCCGCGCCCAGCACGTTGGTTTTGATGCACTCCATGGGGTTGTACTCGGCGGCAGGAACCTGTTTGAGGGCAGCGGCGTGCACAATAATGTCGATGCCTTCGCAGGCGCGCTTAAAGCGGTCCCCATCACGCACATCGCCAATAAAATACCGGATGGAAGGGTAGGTGCTGTGCGGGAAAACCTGCGACATCTCAAACTGTTTCAGCTCATCGCGGGAGTAAATTACCAGTCGCTTTACCTGCGGAAACCGTTTGTAGACCATTTCTACAAACTTTTTCCCGAAGGAGCCTGTGCCGCCCGTTACCAGGATGGCTTTATGGTTTAGGTCTAATGCCATACTTTAAATTAAACTTGATTTGTTCGGGTGCCAAAAGGCAACCAATGGTGACGCAAGTTACAGAATTTATAAGGATGATGGGAGTAGCCGGTACAGCATATTTGCCTGTAGGCAGTATTTATACAAAACAGAATTATGCGAATGAAAATGGCCCTCCGGAGCCTTTCTCTTTTTCTGCCGCTGCACTTCTTTTAAGGTGCCAGCTGTTAGAGTAAGGGCTTTTATCTGAACCAGGATGCTGGCGCCTCAGGAAACAGGACGCAGTTCTTTTTAACACTTTTGTTGAAATCCTACATGCCAACCCTTGAATTCCCGTAAGCCAGCGATGCTGGCTGTCATCTCTAAGTATCACCTGAAAAGCCTCCTGATGACCTCTGCCAGTTGCTCGGTTAGCACACGCCTGGAGTAGTAGGTGTGGTTAATGAGCGGCAGGTCGAGGTTGTGGTTTATTTTCCAGGCCCGGCTAAGCTGGGTCATGTGGTCCAGCATGAGCTCGTAGGCGGTGTAGTGGAACATGCGGCCGGCCCCGCACTCGTCAATGATCCGGTCAGTGTCGGAGTGAACGGGACCTAGGCACACAATGGGCTTGTTCGACGCCAGGTATTCAAACAGCTTGCCCGGCACGTTGGCGAACACGTTCGGAACATCGGCCATGGCCAGGAACAGGATCGTGCTTTCCATCATGTACTGAATGGCCCGCTTGTGCGGCACGTGCGGAATGTATTCGGTAATTCCCTCCAGCCCCGCCTTTTCGATCCGGCTACGGACCCCATCCGATACTTTCCCGACAAAGCGCAGCTTGTAGTTGATCTCGTGGTGCACCGAGCGCAGGTGTGCCAGCACTTTCAGAAACACATCAATGTTATAGTTTTCTGCGATGGTGCCGGTGTAGGTAATCAGGAATGTGTCGGCGGGAGGAGCCGACGGATAAATAAAATCGTCGTCGTCGTACCCGTTCGGGATTACATGAATCTTGTGGTGGTCGATGCCTGCCGGCTTGTTTAGGAAGAGGCGTTTGGTGTCTTCGCTGGTCACGATTACGGCATCGGCCTGCTCCAGCACCTGTCGCTCGTAGCTGGCATCGAGGCGTTTGGCAATAGCCGTGTGGTAGAGCTGGTCGTAGTAGTGGATGTTGGTCCAGGGGTCGCGCAGGTCGGCTATCCACTTCAGGTTGTGCTTTTTGCGCAGCTCCAGCCCGATCAGCTGGGTAGAGTGTGGCGGACTGGTGGTGACAACCGCTTTGTATTGCCCGTTCTGAAGCAACTGGTCTGCCTGTCGTATGGCATGCTTGTTCCAGCCTACCCGAGCATCGGGTATAAACAGGTTGCCGCGCACAAATTTGAACACCTTATCGAGAAAGGAGTCTTGGCCTTTCTGGTTGGCGAAGCCGCTATAGGGAATTTCCTTTTTGCCGGAAAGCTTCTTGTAATACTCAAAAGGCTCCGAAGTGGAAGTGCGGTAAACAGCCAGACCCTCAGGTACTTCGCTCTGGAAAGTGGAGTCCAGCAGGGGGTACGAAGCCTGCTTCTCATCTACGGTGATGACAGTGGGCCTTATGCCCGCCTGCGGAAAGTACTTGATAAATTTGAGTCCCCGTTGCACGCCAGGCCCGCCCGATGGTGGCCAGTAGTAGGAGATATAAAGCAGTTCTAGAGGGTCGTGTGATTTCAATTCTTAGCCTGATAATCTGAGGTTCTAACTAATTAGTGTTTTCTGCCAGTATGGCTGTACGCGTACTTTTCCATACTGTCTGAATCAGGATTAATAGAAATTTAAAGGTAACAGAATTTTTGATGAATGTAAATCCGCCTTCTCAGGCTAAAGTACGTCTGTGCCATGGCGGCAGGCCTACTGCTGCCTGGTCATAATCTTCCGGAGTTCTGTAAAAGAATGAAGCGGGCCGGATGTAACAACAGTATTTACAACCCAGGCCGGCAGCGAACCGCCCGGATTTACGCTGAATATATATTCTGCCAGGATCGTGTTTTTTGTAAGCGGCACGATTTTCCAGGAGGCAGTGGAGTAGGGAACCCGGACTTTGCCTTTCTGGGGAGGCATATAATCCTGCAGGCTTTTAGAGCTGATAAGCACATGCTGTGTGTTTTGGTCTTTGGATACGGTAAGCTGCAGCACCATGTCGCGGTTGCTGACCGGCCAGGGCAGGTCGGCCACATTGTAGTAAATAATGGTGTGGTCGTTTACCTTTTTTAACAGGCGGGTTTCCTTTAGGCCATATACCCATTCTTTATGGTTAGCTACGTCTAAAATAACAGCCACCAGTTGGGCGGGTGTGCCAGGCATCTCTGTTACTACTTTTATTTCCTTCAGCTTATCATCGGTCAGCCGCCTGGTATATACCTTTATTCCATTCTCATCTTTTTTCAGGTCCCAGCCGTCCTGTGCTAAAAGAGCAGGTGTAACTGCTAGCAGAAAGAGCAGCGAAAGGATATGCCTTGCTTTGCCGATTACGGGCCAAATATAATTTATCGGGTACATAGGTTATGAAAAAGGAAATGCCAAAAATTCAATATACTGAGCTGAAGCAGGAGAAAAATGTCCTTTCAGCGTGGCTAATCTTTGGTAGTACGCAAATTTTTAAAAAAAAGAACGGCTTTTAGGGCAGTATCAGGCGCTTCCTTAATTGCATTAATGGCGAAGGGTTTTCAGTTAAGCTCCCAGCCACGCCTGGTGCCACCGGCAAAGACCTCTGCCTTCGCTACCTTCAGCCTTCAACTTTTATGGGCAAACTTATAAGCTTTAGCTGTTGCAGGTATCATATAAAAAGAAAAATCCTTATTTTTGTAGGTAAATCCAGAAAAAGAGATGTTTGATAATTTAAGTAACAAGTTAGACCGCGCCTTTAAAACCCTGAAAGGGCAGGGAAGCATTACCGAAATTAACGTTGCCCAAACCATAAAAGAGGTACGCCGCGCCCTGGTAGATGCTGACGTAAACTATAAAGTTGCCAAAACTGTAACCGACAAGATCAAAGATGAGGCCATGGGCCGCGACGTGTTGATCGCTGTGTCGCCGGGGCAGCTGATGGTGAAGATCGTGTACGAGGAGCTGACGGAGCTGATGGGCGGCGAGAAGCAGGACATCAACATCAAAGGCGATCCGGCTATCATCCTGATAGCGGGTCTGCAGGGTTCTGGTAAAACCACTTTCACGGGCAAACTGGCCAGCTACCTCAAAAAGCAGAACCGAAATGTACTGGTGGCAGCCTGCGACGTGTACCGCCCGGCTGCGATAAACCAGCTGATGGTGCTGGCTGAGCAGGTAGGCGTAGAGGCCTACACCGAGATGGAAAACAAAAATCCGGTTCAGATTGCCCTCAACGCCATTGAGCACGCCCGTAAAACAAATAAGAAAGTAGTGATCATTGATACCGCCGGCCGTTTGGCCGTGGACGAGGCGATGATGAATGAGATTGCCGAAATTAAGCGCGCCGTAAAACCAACCGAAACCCTGTTTGTGGTCGACTCCATGACAGGTCAGGATGCGGTGAACACAGCCAAAACCTTCAACGACCGCATCAATTTTGACGGGGTGGTGCTGACCAAGCTCGACGGTGACTCCCGTGGTGGTGCAGCTCTTTCTATCCGTTCTGTGGTGGAGAAGCCGATTAAGTTTATCTCTACCGGCGAGAAGATGGAGGCGCTCGACCTGTTCTACCCAGACCGGATGGCACAGCGGATCCTGGGCATGGGCGACGTGATCTCCCTGGTGGAGCGCGCGCAGCAGGCCTTCGACGAAGACGAAGCGAAGCGCATCAACAAGAAGATCCGCAAAAACCAGTTCAACTTCGATGACTTCCTCACACAGCTGGAGCAGATCAAGAAGATGGGCGACATCAAAGACCTGGTAGGCATGATACCAGGTGTAGGCAAGGCCCTGAAGGATGTGGAGATAGACGACAATGCCTTTAAACCAATAGAAGCCATTATCAGATCCATGACGCCATACGAGCGCGAGAACCCGGATGTGATCTCCGGCGGCCGACGTGCCCGTATTGCCAAAGGCAGCGGCACCGATATTCAGCAGGTAAACAACCTGATGAAGCAATTCAATGATATGCGCAAGATGATGCGCTCCATGAACAAGATGGCCGGTAAACCAGGTGGTCTGGCCAACCTTGCCAAAATGATGGGTAAATAAGGATACGATCCCTTCCTTTTTATAGTAGCAGTGGCTGCACCAGACAAGGTGCAGCCACTGCTATTTTAAGACCGCCCTGAATTATTCAAATGAAAATAGCCCTCCGCAGTTTCTGCTGCTGCTGCTCCTAGCAGGACATAAGACATAAGACACAGGAATTTTGCCTGAGCCAGGACATCAAATAGATAAGAGTAAGAATTAATTGTTTGTTGAAGCCAGCACAGGTCATTCATCTCCAAATTTCCAATTAGCCAATTAGCCATTTACTAATTAGCACATCAGCACATTAAGCTATTAGCACATTAATAAGCATTTTTATTTTCATGCTGTTCCCAGGCTTTAAAGCCTGCCAGGGCTTCTTCGTGCAGCAGTTGCACCATGGGTATTTGTCTGTTGGCCAGTGGTTTATCCAGTTCTTCGTATATAAAATAGTCGTCGAAGCCGATGCGGGCAGCGTCGGATTTGGTGTTGCCGTAGTACACTTTGCGGGGGCGGGCCCAGTAAATGGCGCCCAGGCACATGGGGCAGGGCTCACAACTGGTATACAGGTCGCAGTCTGTGAGTTGAAAGGTGCCCAGTGCCTGGCAGGCTTTCCGGATGGCGTCGACCTCGGCATGGGCCGTTGGGTCGTTTGAAGCGAGCACATTGTTGAACCCACGGGCAATGATCTCCCCATTGCGCACGATTACGGCTCCGAATGGCCCCCCGAAACCAGCTCTCATTTTTTCTATAGACAAACGGATGGCCTCCCGCATAAATTCTTCTTGCTCCTTCATACAGATTGGAATTTTGGTTATATTAAATGGTTACGTAAAACTCCTGTAAGTATTGTATAAGTTTTTTCTACCTATACGTTAGATATGCCTGGAGAACTTTGTTTTGGCCTGGTCTGCGCCCTTTCTGGCTTTGCTCCCGGCAGTGAATACCATCTGGCCCAGCTACATGCTGTTGTATGGATGTTGGCATCAAAATGGCTATAAACGGCCTGTTGCAGCCCGGCTCCGGTTTAGCCTGATTTTTGTTATACATGAACAAGCAAACTACATAAAGCTATGACATTTATCTTATCGCTACTGCTGTGGTTGGTAGCCCCTGCTGAAGTGCCGGAAATCCTGCCTCCGGTGGAAGAACCTGTCTCATATGCCCGCCAGGATTCAGTCGCCTACTTGTCGAAGGTTTGGATTCTGCGGGAGCGCATTTTAAAGGAAAAGGAGGAACTCGTATCGGTGCGGCCAGTGCTGAAACTTATCCTCTCCTTGCACCCGGATAAAACCTATCAGCTTATACAGGAGAATGACCTGCCAAATGCTGTTAATGGCGCAGAAGTGGTGGAGGAAGGCATTTGGGAGCTCGACGAAGACAACGGGTATATCGGCGTGCAGGTAACGCAGGTAGACGGCCGGGCTATCCGGAGCGCCCTGGCTTACCGCTGGCAGATTGCCCGCATGCTACCAAGCCGGTTAGTGTTGTCTACGGTAACCCAGGAAGGAGAACTTCTGGTTTTTGAAGAGAAGCACGAGACCAGCAGCCAGAAACTGTAGGCAGCAAACCTGCCAGGGCAAGGTTAACCCCGACGGAATCAGAGGCCGGCCAGGCTGAAACAACCCCCCGGCCTGTAACACAGCTTAAAATAAAAGGCAGCCTGGGTGTCAGAACCTGTGCTGCCTTTTACTTTCTTCGCTTGTGCCACATTTTACCAGCTCTCAGGGCGGCAAGGGCTTTTAGCTTAAAGAAGCCTTTTCCTGCCTATATCGCTATAAGCACCATATGGGACTAAATGTATATTATATTAGTAGTACGAGTTGTTTATCAGGAGGTTTGATGAATCACTGCAATCTTCCGGTAAGGGTTGAAAGGATAGCTGGAGCAGGCTTCAATCCATAGCCGGGTTCGGGTTCTAAGTTTATTAAAGTAGATTCTTGTCAGCTCGTTCAAGGGGCCTGGGTACGTAGCTCCTTGCGAACCACGAGGCGCCCGGACGGATGCAACGCTGAATTGGAAATGGACGCTAAAAATCAAAAAAAATCAGGTTTCGTATCAAAGGAGAGCATTGTACCTATTACCTTTCCGGCCTATGAAAAATTTTAGCAGTTTTACCTTTCCTGTTTTGCTCTGCCTCCTGCTGGTGAGCAGTTGTGCGCTTACCCGTGAGCAGCGGCTGCAAAACGACTTTGATGATTTCAGAGCCTGGATCTCAAACCTGGGGCAGCAACTGGAGCACCAGTCGGAGGAGAGCTGGCAACAGGCAAGTGCGGAGTTTAGTGCCAGAACGACCAGCCTGGACGAGCAGCAGCAGCACCTGACCAGGGAATTAAAAGAAGAGTATCAGGCCTTGAAAGCGCAGTTTGCGGAACTGGAGGAGGAACAGGCGCAGCTTAGAATTAAAAATAAATGGCGAACCGACTTGTTAGAGGATGCAGCCGATATCTCTGCTATCACGGCCGGGAGCCTCTGGCAGGCTTATGCCACCTTTATGAGCAATGTGCGGCTGCGCTGTGCAAATTGGGAAGATGAGGACTGGAGAATGGCCCATGAGGTATACCAGCAACTAGCACGCCGACAGGATGAGGTTGCAGCAGGTATCACAACAGAAGATGAGGTCAGGATAAAAGCCCTGCAAATGGAGTACCATGCCCTCCGAACCGGCGCTGACGAGGACGAAGATAAAGTAACAGGCACCGAACCTGAAACAGAGTCCTGAAAAACTCCAGGAAGGCTGCTCTCAGACATGCTGGCTTAGATATCACCAAAGTTGCCGATCAGCCGAAAAGGAGTTTGGCGCCTCCCAAAAAAATAAAGATCCAGATCAGCCCTTTAATAAAGAAGAATAAAAATCCGGCTATCCCAAATTTTTTCAGGCCACTTTTTAACTTAGACATAAGCTGCTATCATTAATTACCATTTCCAGACTCAGAACGCACAAATATACAAAAATGTCCCCGCCAATCCATAGAATGATAACAATCATAATCGGGTTAGGGGAGCAGCTGTTTAATAAGTGAATGAATTCCCGGCCTGATGAGCCAATTGCCAAATAGCGTAAGCGTGAAATAGTGGATGCCCAGATGCCCTATTTGTGAGAGGCATGTGCCGTACGGGCCGTCAAACTTTCAGCTTTTAACTTTGATAAGCTGCTTGATCTGGGCGGCATGGTGGTCGAAATGGTCCTGTAGAAAAGTGAGGCATTGTGCTGCCGAAAGCGGCCCTGCATAGGGGTGTTTAAACAGGCATTTGTGGAGCAGTTCGGGTGGCAGGTCGGTCAGCAGGTCTTCGAACTGGAAGCGCAGATGGTCCCATTTGCTTCGCAGCTCGGGTAGACAAACTTCTTCCGGAACATCAGCCATCCTGGGCGGCGCCTTAAATCTGACCTGCGACTTAAGCAGAATGGTTAACAGAATAGATTTTACGGTGTGGGAAAGGGAGGAACTGATGAGCTTTTCCGGCTCCTGCAGCTTGCGTTGCATATAGCAGACCGTAAACTCCTCTACCAGCACCAGGTGCGCTACGATTTGCCCCACCGACCATTTGTTATCGGCAGCTGGAGTGTTCAGGATTGCAGGATCCAGCTGCTCCAGATTATCCAGAAGGCGGTTCCTTGATTTCTCGAGGCGTAGGTACTTAGCTTCTAAGTTTGGATTCATCAGCGATCAGGCAATTTAGAAGCCTGTAGGTAGGCAGATATTGACCAGTGTTATATATCAATTACGGCATATATCCTGAAAAATGCAAATAATAACCTGTTTTTTAGGTGTTAATAAAAGATGACATCCTTAAAGTTATGTTTTTATTTACCTATTATCCTATTGCTCCAATCAGGTTATTTCGGATTGGCTGAAATATCTGGTAAATTTGTTTTTTGATCTGAAATGGAAGATTTACAAGACCCTATAGGAGCCGCTCTCCTCGATAAAATGCGAGGAGTAGAAGGTGCCGAAATAACGGTAGAGAGCAACTTAACCGAAGACGACATTATTCCGGTCGATTATCTTTTCAGGAGTATCAGCCAGATGCCTGAACTGGAGCAACTAGCCCTGGAAACATGCCGGGGAACCGTGCTCGATATAGGTGCCGGAGCCGGCAGCCATAGCCTTGCCCTGCAGGAACGGGGAGTGCAGGTAACGGCGTTGGATATATCGGCCGGCGCCGTGCAGGTTATGCAGGCAAGAGGCGTTAGGCAGGTGCTGCACCAGGACATCCTGAAGCTGCAGGGGCCGACCTACGATACCATGCTGTTGCTGATGAACGGCATCGGCATAGCCGGTAACCTGACAGGCTTATCGCGCTTTCTGAACCATGCCCGCACGCTGCTGGAGCCGGGAGGACAAATACTGCTAGAGTCGTCGGATATTCTGTACATGTTTGAGGAGGAAGATGGCAGTGTGCTGCTCGACCTGAATGCGGGCTACTATGGCGAAGTAATGTACAACATGCGGTACAAAGCCCATGAAACCGGCTGGTTTAACTGGCTCTTTATAGATGCCGCCCTCCTGGAAGATTATGCCACAGATCAGGGTTTTGACTTCCGGTTGCTCTACCAGGGAGAGGATGGCAACTACCTGGCCAGCCTGACGCTGCTGCAATAAGCAAACCTGCCGCCGCGTCAGGCTGGCCAGGAGGCAAACGGAAGTACGTCTTCATAGAAATAAAACTTGATGAGGTAAAAATCACTTTAAGAGATGGAAGAAAGGCTTTCGTTTTTTCCAAAAGCTAAATCAACACATCAGCACCCAACCCAATTATTCTAATCAAATTACCCCTCCAGAGGTATTTACTGCTGTTGGTGCTGCTCTTTGAAGAGGATATAAGATGCAGGACACAGGATTTGTGTATCACGATGATCTCATCACGAAGCACGACATAAGACTTCTGGCTATAGATCAGCTGTCTGTTAATCAGGATTTCTAAATTGATTTCCCAATATCCAAATCAACCACTCAACAACCAGCAAATTATTCTAATAAAATAGCACCTCCCAAGACTTTTGCTGCTGCAGCACTTCTCTTTTGCCTGTTATCCTGTTGCGCCGGGAACCGTATGAGTAAGCATTGTAAGACGTAAGAGCGTTGCAGAAGCGTTCTAGCTGTCCGTAAAGCAATAGTGTTGGAGCTTATGAAACAAACGTTTAAGACCACCTGGGAGATTACCAAGCAGACATTTAAAGAATTTGCCGATGACCGACCGCTGGATTATGCTGCCATCATCGGCTTCTATACCATATTCTCGCTTCCTGCCGTGCTTATCATCATGATCCGGATAGCAGGGGCGGCTTTTGGGCAGGAGGCCGTGCGCGGAGAGGTCGTGAAC
The DNA here is from genome assembly GCF_014332515.1 of Pontibacter beigongshangensis. GTDB lineage: Bacteria > Bacteroidota > Bacteroidia > Cytophagales > Hymenobacteraceae > Pontibacter > Pontibacter beigongshangensis. Next base: position 81,142 of record NZ_VFSD01000020.1, read on the forward strand.
CAGATCGGCGGCATAGTAGGGCGGAACAGTGCGGAGCAGATTCAGAACATCATCGAGAATGCCAGCCAGTCGGAAGCCAGCACCATCGGCACAATAATAGGCGTAGCCACCATGATCTTTTCGGCCACTACTGTTTTTGTGGCCCTGCAGGATTCGCTCAATGCCATGTGGGAAGTAAAGGCCAAACCCGAGAAAGGCTGGATAAAGCTGGTGATAGACCGGGTGCTCTCCCTGGCCATGGTCGTCAGCCTTGGTTTTTTGCTGCTGGTTTCGTTGTCGCTGGATGTGGTGCTTGGTGTTGTGAACGACTACCTGAAGCAGGAGATATCGGGAGTGGCGGTTTACTTTATGACGGCAGCCAATGTGGCCGTTTCTATCGCGATCGCCATCCTTATTTTTGCCGTCATCTTTAAAGTGCTTCCGGATGCCAAAATCCGCTGGCCCAATGTGTGGGTAGGCGCCACGGTTACGGCCTTACTTTTTGTGATAGGGAAGTTTGTGCTCAACATCTATTTTCAGCACGACCCGCTGGCCGATACCTATGGTGCCGCCGGCTCGCTGGTCCTGATCCTGGTGTGGGTGTACTATACGTCCGTTATTTTCCTGCTGGGGGCAGAATTTACGCAAGTTTATTCACGTGAGCACGACAGAGGCATCAGGCCACAGGACAATGCCGTAAAAGTGCGTACGGAGGAAGTTGAAACGGATGAATATGGTGAAAGACGGGAAATAAAAAAAGGGAAAGCTCTTTAACAGGAGCTTTCCCTTTTCTATAATCTAAACAAGCACTTAGACTTTCGTGTACATTACCTGCTTTACAGCCGCAATCGTGCGCTCTACGTTTGGCAGCGAAGCCTCGATGAGCGTAGGGGCGTAAGGAAGCGGCACATCGCGGCAGGTAACGCGCTTCACAGGGGCGTCCATGTAATCGAAGGCGTTGCTCTGGATGTGGTAGGCGATCTCTGAAGAAATAGAGGCCAGCGGCCATGCTTCTTCCACTACCACCATACGGTTGGTTTTCTTTACAGACTCAATTAAGGTCTTATAGTCGATTGGTCTTACCGTGCGCAGGTCAATTACTTCCGCGTTTACACCGTCTTTGGCAAGTTCTTCGGCAGCAGCCAGGGCTACTTTCATCATTTTGCCGAAAGATACGATGGTAACGTCAGAACCTTGGCGCTTAATGTCGGCCACACCGATCGGGATCAGGTATTCTTCCTCAGGTACCTCGCCCTTGTCGCCGTACATCTGCTCCGATTCCATAAAAATAACCGGGTCGTTGTCGCGGATGGCGGTTTTAAGAAGACCTTTGGCATCGTAAGGGTTAGAGGGCACTACTACCTTAAGGCCGGCCGTGTTGGCAAACCAGTTCTCAAAGTTCTGGGAGTGCTGCGAAGACAGCATGCCGGCACTGCCCGTAGGACCACGGAACACCATAGGGGCACCATACTGGCCGCCAGACATGGACATTACCTTGGCAGCCGAGTTAATTATCTGGTCGATAGCCACCAACGAGAAGTTGAAGGTCATGAACTCGATGATAGGGCGCAGACCGTTCATGGCTGATCCAACGCCGATACCTGCAAAACCAAGTTCTGCAATGGGAGTGTCGATTACACGCTCCGGACCAAATTCGTCCAGCATGCCCTGGCTTACTTTATAGGCGCCATTGTACTCGGCCACTTCTTCACCCATCAAATAAACGCTTTTGTCACGGCGCATTTCTTCGCTCATGGCTTCGCGCAAGGCTTCTCTAAACTGTATACTTCGCATATAGGATGTTTATTTCTATTTCTGCAGGTAAAATTAAGATAAGTCCGCCAATTTACAATGCCTTCTTCATAATTATGCAGCCGGCCTATGGCAGAAGGGCCTCCTGAAAGAAACGGGTACGGTGGTAATCCCTGAATTCGAGGTCCTCCACTGCCTCTTTAATCAGCGCCTGGTTACTGCGGATGGCTCTGCGCAGGTGCTCTGCCAGCATTTGCTCCTGCTTGCTGCGCGCAGCCACTACTGCCAGAAAATAATGAGCCCGGGCATCGTTGGGCTTATGTTGCAGGGCGAGTTGGTAAAAACGTTCGGCCCCTTCGTGATTTTCTTTGAGGAGGTAGCTCAGGCCCAGGTTCATTTGCGTCTGGTAGCTGTCGCCGGCATAACGCAGGCTGGCAATAGCCTCATCATACAGGCCCATCTCAATCTCAAGGGCGGCTTTATCGGCAAAAATGCGGGTTAGCAGGGTGCTGTCGCCGCCCATCCGGATGGCATAGTTGTAAGATTCCAGCGCTTTGGGTTTATCTCCCCGCACATGCCGGGCGCTGCCAAGGCCATAGTGCACGGCGGCTGTCGGGTTGCGGTAGCCGGCATAGGAGAGGTGGTGAATGGCACTGTCCAGCAACCGGTGCTGTACTGCTGGCCGGTATTCTTTATCGGCCATCTGCAGATATACCACTCCCAGATTAAAATAAGCGGGCCATTTATCCGTGAGTTTAACAGAGGCCTCAAATAGCTTTTTTCTTTCGCTGAGCAGCGGGGTTAGGGTAGCGGCATAGAGCAGCTCGTCGGCGGTGAGCTGGTCCGGGGCGGCTTTCTGGTCTGCGATCTTCTGTGCGAGCAGGTAAAGGCGGTAATCCGGTTTGCGGCTTCGCTTATAGTTTATTTCTGCCCGTGCGGTCCGGAGGCTGGGGTAGATGTACCGCTGCAGGTAAGGGTATGCCTGCGTGTGCTGCAAGGAAGTAGCCATGGCAGTGAGAGAGCCTCTTTTGCCGATAACAGCCAGTATCTCCGCCACCTGCTTTTTGGGCAGGGCCGATTGCTTTACCTTTGTGGCCAGCTGTTCCTGCAAATCCGCTGCATCGTCGGTCGTAATGGTTACCTTTTTCCCGGAGTAGTCGAGCATCTCCACTTTCTGCTGGTAATATTGTTTTAGTTCAGCCGCTCTCCTGGCTGCCAGGCCCTGTCCTGCCTCGTCGGGCGACTGGCTGCCGGATACGCTTATCTGCTGCGCCTCCACGTTGTCCATGATGTACTGGTCCAGCGATTGCAGGTTAGAGCCCACATAGTTGCGCAGCTGGTGCTCATCTTTCTCGAAGAAAAACTCCAGGTGCTCTTTGGTATGGTCATCGGGGTTGTAGGCACTGGGAATGTAAAGCACCTGGTTGTCTTTCACAACAGAGAGGGGAGTGGTCAGGATACCGGAAGCAAGCCTTTTAGGTTCGGCATACACCACCTGCTCGGTTTTGGCGTCCATTGCCCGGCCCTGCACCATCAGGTGGCCGTTTCTTTTAGCGGGAGTATAAGCAAATGCCAGCGTTTTGGTGATGGTCGGCTTTTTGTTTTCGTACAGAAACTCCCCGAACTGAAAATTGAGGGTGGCAATATTCTCACGCTTGTTCTCGCCATACGCATAATAAACATCGACCTTATACGGGTATTTTTTGTTCACCAGGCGCTGAGGCACCCTGGCCTTTAACTCAAAAGTTACTTCATCGCCCGATGCGGCCAGGGGCTCGGGCTGTATGGTTATTTCCTGCTTCTTATCTGCATGGCGAAGAATGCGTGGCAGTGTGCAGGACGATATGAAGCAGCTGATAATGAAGATGAAAGGCGTTAGCTGGTTAAGTGAGACTCTGATAAGTGGCATATCCTGTTTCTAAATAAACCGTAAAATACATCAAAATTCCGCTTTAGCCGTTATGGGCATGTCCGGACGCTGTAATTTTCACGATGGCATCTGCTTAATAAAAGAAACTTTTGCAGCTTTTTTCTGTTTAAGCAGAAGAATTTTGCCGGAAAAATGAGGTGGGAAGGTGAAACAGCCTCCGTATTTTTATTTTGACGGAAAAAAATTATAGTATATTTTTAGATTTTAATTTTTAAACGAATTATGAGACGGCTCCAGTACTTTATCGAATCTCAGGCTTTTGGTGTGTGCACCATGCTGGGGGAGAAGCTTGGAATCGCTTCCAGCAGCATACGATTTTCTTTTGTTTACCTCTCGTTTCTCACATTCGGGTCTCCGGTGCTGCTTTACCTGATGCTGGCCTTCTGGATGAATGTGAGCAAGCACCTGCGCCGTGAGCGCAGCACTATCTGGGATCTATAGCGCCTGCACCGTCCGCTTCTGGCGGATAAAGTACGCCCACACGATACTGCCCTTGTAGACGCCGTTCATCTGTGCAATATTGTGTTTGGTGAGCTGCAATTTTCGGCGGCTATGCCAGTAGGCTGCATTCCGCAGCAGGGAAGCATGTGCCTCTAACACAGCTTTGGCATCTGCCGCCTGGCCTGCCACGAGCATACGGGCAGCCGCAATCCAATCCAGTATAATCCTGAAGATCATGACAGGCAGGAGTTCCCTGAAGGGGAGGTTCTTGTAGAGCATGGCCAGCCCGTTGCGGAAGTTCAGAAACGTTTTGTGCGGGTTCGACTTGTGCAATGTGCCACCTCCCAGGTGGAACACCTGGCTCAGGCCGCTGTACATGACTTTATACCCGGCGTTTCTGACGCGCCAGCAAAAGTCTATTTCCTCCATGTGCGCGAAAAAAGCGGGTTCGAGCCCACCCAGCGCATGAAAGGCATCGGCCCGTACAAACATGCAGGCCCCCGTTGCCCAGAATACTTCCTGCACATCGTTATACTGCCCCTGGTCATCTTCCAGGTGCTCAAACAGCCTGCCACGGCAAAAGGGGTAGCCCAGCGCATCGATCATGCCTCCGGCTGCCCCTGCATACTCGAACATGTGCGGATGCTGGTAGGCATTGATTTTGGGCTGGCAAACGGCTATATGCTCATCCGATTCCAGCAGCGATAAAACAGGAATCACCCAACCTGGCGTTACAGCCACATCGGAGTTGAGGAGCACGTAATAGGTTGCCTCCACTTGCCTGAGTGCCTGGTTATAGCCTTCGCAGAAACCCAGGTTGGTCTGGTGCCGGATCAGGCGCACCTGCGGGAAATGCTCCTGCAGGTACACCACCGATTCATCCGTGGAGGCGTTGTCGGCCACAATTATTTCGCAGCCGGGGCTGTGTTCCAGCACTGATGGAAGAAACTGCTGCAGGTGGTGCCGCCCGTTCCAGTTAAGTATGACAACGGCCGTGTGGCCTGGTTTACATGCCAAAGTTTCCTAGATCTAATCCGGGGATGTTGGGGAGCAGGCCTTCGGTGTTTTTTTTCAGCTCTTCCTGTGCCTTCTCGTTGGCTGATTCCATGGCGCTGTTCACGGCGGCAACCACCAGGTCGTTTACCATGTCGCGGTCGTTGGTGTTCAGGATCGAGTCATCTATCTCTATTTTGAGGAGTTTGCGCTGCCCGTTTACGGTGGCCTTTACCAATCCGGCCCCCGACTCGGAGGTAACGGTGATGTGCTGCAGCTTATCCTGCGCTTCTTTAATCTTGGCCTGGACTTCTTTTACCTTGCCAAGCATTCCGAACATATCAAACATGATGCTTCTCTCTAAAAATGAATTACTGCCAGCTTAAACCTAAACCGGCACTTTTGTTACTGCAAATATACGGATTGGCGGCAAATGAATCAGCGAATCAATGTAACGGTGCCTTTTCTGTTCTTCTTTTCTCCGTCGGCGGCTGTTACCTCAATTTCATACACGTACACTCCTGCTGGCTGCTGCTGCCCTTTATAGGTGCCGTCCCAGCCTTCGGTGGCGCTGGCTGACTGGTATACCACCTGCCCCGAGCGGTTATAGATCCGGATACTGAAGTGCTGGAAGAATTTCCCCTTTACGGTAAAAATGTCGTTGAGCCCGTCGTTGTTGGGGGTAAAGCCGCTGGGCACGAACAATTTTACGGACTGTTCCACCTCCAGTATATTGGAGTAGGAGTAGTAGCTTCCGTCGCGAGAGCTTGCCTTTACCCGGTACCGTAACTGCTGCTCATCTGGCAGGTTTTGTTGCGTAAAGCTCGTGCCGGAGACCGGGAAGGAACCTGTCACAATATAATCCGGGTCCAGGAGCTCTACCTCGTACTGTAGCGCGCCATCCCGAAAACCGCTGTAAGCAGACCACTGCAGCACAATGCCAGCCTCGCTCTGTTGCCGTAGAGCCAGGAGCATGGGACAAGTGATGTTGCTCACGGCCGAGACCATGCTGCAGGAGTCGGTGTAGGTGACCTGGTAGCAGTAGGCTGCTGGCTTGCCGGGCAGATCTGTGAAAAAGGCATTGCCGGAAGTGCCCAGGGTCTGCCAGCTGTTCCCCGTGCCCTGCCGCTGCACCGACAACTGCTTGAAAGTCTGTCCCTGGGGTGCCTCAAACGTAAGCATCACTTCATTGACGTTGTTATACGTAGAGAGCAGGCGGCCGGCTGGTGGAGCCGAAGTAGAGGTAACGCCCACACACTGGGTGGCAGAGATGGCAATGGCAGTTCCGCTGGCCGAAAGGCTGCGCATGCTGTAGCAATACGCCTGGCCGCATTTCAGGCTGGTGTCGGTGTGGCTGCCTTGTTGAGTTTGAGGGCTAAGGATGCGGGTGGTGCCCCGGAAGAGCTCCAGCCTTTGCTGCGGCACCTGGATGGTGCTCCAGGCAATGCCAGCTTCCTTGTCGCCCGGGGTTGCCTGGAGCACGATGGTGCAAAGGGTGTTAGAGAGGCTGGTGTTGCCGCAAACGTCTCTTACCCGAATCCTGTAGCAAGCCGCTTCTGCGGTGTTTATGTTCTCTATCGAAAAAGTATGCCTGCCGGGTTGCCTGATGCCGGAAATGGTGTCGGTGGAGAGGACGCTGCTGCCGGGTAGTTGCACCTGCTCCAGCAGATAGCTATACCCCGGAACTACCTGCTCTAGTGTTACCCGTAGGCTGCCATCTGCAGTGCCTTGCCTCTCAGTAAGCAGTTCCGATATAAAAGGGGGTTGCAGTGCCGGAATGTCTTGAAGCGTAAGAGAAGAGCTGTTGGTGCAGGAGCCCTCCGCAAAAGAGCCGGTGACGGTGAGCTGATAGGGGCCGTCGGCGGAATATCTGTACTTGAGCGGTTGGTCAGGTGCTATGGCTTCTGTATGGCCGTTCCCAAAGTCAACCTGGTAGGTATCGTAGCTGTTGTCGGTGAGGGTGATGCGAACGGTGCGGTCGGCGCAGATGCTGGCCTGGAAAGCGGGCTCAGGGCTTTCTTTCACCTCAAATGTTTGAGTGAAAAAATACCGGTTTCCCTGCATATTCACAAACTGAGTTATCTGGAATGTGCCGGGGGTGCTTGGGGTAAAAACTTTGCTGGTGTCCTTGTTCGGGTTGTTGCGGTCTTCCTCGTTAATAAAGTAGTACTCGTGTTCCGGGTTTACCTGGCCGGTGCAGTCTTTAAACCTGACTGTTTTGCCTACACAGAGCACCGTAACCTCTCTGCCTGCCTCATACACCTTAAAGCAGCCCTGGGCAAAAGCAGCAAGATTAGCGAACAGCAAAAAAACGGTCAGCAGGTACTTCAAGAGAAACAGGTTTTATATCTTCAAATCAAGCAAAAATAATTCAGAAATGCAGCAGGAAAGGCTGTATGCCTGCTGCCGTAAAGAATAAACTACTGCGCTTTTTGTTTAGTATGTTTTGGCAAGGTTAGTTTTCTGCTGACCAAGGGTGGTTACAGTTACAAAAGCCATTTGTTGTGTGTTGTTGCCTATAAATATCAGATAATCAGGAGACAACTGGTTTGTTGTTCAAGCTTAAATTATTCTAATAAAAATGCCCCTCCGGAGGTTCTGCTGCTCCGGAGGCTGTAGCTTTAAGTTGCCTTACCTTATAGCTTCCGCCAACTGCCACTCTTTCTTACTTACCTGATCGGAAGGAAACAAGAATGTTAAATCTTCTCTACCTCCACCTTCCGCATGAAAGACAGCGTACTCTTGAGGTGCGGGTGCAACAGGGTGTCTGCAGCAATAAACGGAACCTCTTGCCGGAAGGCGCTCACCAGCTTTTCGAGGGCAGGTGACGTTTGGAGTGGCCTGCGGAACTCCAGAGCCTGCGCGGCATTGAGCAGCTCTATGGCCAGGACCGTCTCCAGGTTCTGCACCACCTGGTATAGCTTGGTGGCAGCGTTGGCGCCCATGCTCACATGGTCCTCCTGCCCGTTAGACGACGGGATGGTGTCGGTGGAGGCGGGGGCGCAAAGCTGTTTGTTCTGGCTCACCAGGCTGGCTGCCGTGTACTGACTGATCATGAGGCCCGAGTTTAAGCCAGACTCCGCCACCAGGAACTCAGGTAAGCTGTTCTTCCCTGCCAGCAGCTGAAAGATTCTTCGTTCCGATATGCTGCTCAGCTCTGCCAGGGCTATCGCCAGAAAGTCCAGGGCCAGGGCCAGTGGCTGCCCATGGAAATTTCCGCCCGATATAATTTCATCCTCCTCCGGAAAAATGCTGGGGTTGTCGGTTACGGCATTGACCTCTGTTGTGAAAACGTCTGCAGCATATTTGATCGCGTCTTTGCTGGCACCGTGCACCTGCGGCATGCAGCGGAAGGAGTAAGGGTCCTGCACATGCTCTTTGGGTTGCAAAATGATCTCGCTGCCTTGCAGGAGCTGCCGGAGCCGCTCAGCCGTCTGTATCTGGCCCTGGTGAGGGCGTATCTGGTGCAGCAGGGGGTGGAAAGGATCTATGCGGCCACTAAAAGCATCCAGAGAGAGAGCCCCGATCACATCGGCCCAGGCCGACAGCCGCTTTGCCTGCAGCAGGCACCAGGTGCCGTAGGCGCTCATAAACTGGGTGCCGTTGAGCAGGGCCAGGCCTTCTTTGGCTTTGAGGTTGATGGGCTCCCAGCTGAACATCTCCAGAATATGCTTGCTGTCGAGCTTATAGCCCTGAAAATTGGCTTCGCCCAGGCCCAGGAGTGGCAGGCAGAGGTGCGCCAGTGGGGCCAGGTCGCCGCTGGCGCCTAGAGAGCCCTGCTGGTACACCACCGGGTACACTTCGCGGTTAAAAAAATCGATAAGGCGTTTTACCGTTTGCAGCTGCACCCCGCTATGCCCGTAGGCCAGCGACTGCACTTTGAGCAGCAGCATCAGTTTGACCACCTCAGCTGGCACCTCGGCCCCAATGCCACAGGCATGCGACATCATGAGGTTGCGCTGCAGCTGTTCCAGATCTTGTGCGGGCACTTTCTTGTCTGCCAGCGCCCCAAAGCCGGTATTGATGCCATAGATGCGCTGGTCGGTCTGCTTTATCTTCTGCTGCAGGTAATCATAGCAAGTCTGGATGCGCGTTTCTGCCTCAGCTGAAAGCGCCAGCGTGAAGTTGGCGGAGAGAATCGCTCCGATGGCTTCGAGGCTGAGATGACTGCCGGAGATTGTGTGAACGCCGCTCATTGGTTTTGTTTGTAAATCGTTAAAAGGAATAGCGAAGTTGTGATGTTATTTCTTTTAAATCCAGTGTTATATCAAATAAAGTTCATCCTTTGGTTGAAGGTAATAGTCACCCAAAAAAGTTTTTTCCCCTGTCTGATTTCACGAATATTAGTTTCAGAAACTGTCCTTTCTCCTGGTGTGGTTCTCCTTGTAACTAAACGGAAAAGCTTTGCAATAAGCGTACCTTCGGCAATTTAGCAGCAGCCATTGGCTCCGGAGGGGCATTTTTATTAGAATAATTCCGCCTCCGGAGGTACGCGGCTTTTGCTGCCAGTTAACCTGCCAGCACCTTTACCAGCTCCTCGGTTGTTACGTCCTGCTGCTCGCCGGTAAGCATGTTCCGGAGCTTGAGTTTGCCACTGGCCATTTCCTCAGACCCGATCAGTACTACATACGGAATCCGTTTCTGGTCGGCGTAGCTCATCTGCTTTTTCAGCTTGGCCGCCTCCGGGTAAAGCTCAGAGGCTATGCCCGCATTGCGCAGCTGCTGCAGCACGGGCAGGGCGTATTGCTCCGATGCTTTGTCGAACTGCACCAGCAGCACCTGCGTGCCTGCCTGGCTGCTGTCCGGGAACAGCTGAAGCTCCTCCAGCACGTCGTACACGCGGTCCACGCCAAAAGAGAAGCCCACCCCCGACACGCCGGGCAGCCCGAACATGCCTGTGAGGTTGTCGTAGCGGCCACCGCCACTGATGCTGCCCATGTTCACATTGTTCACCTTCACCTCAAAAATGCAGCCGGTGTAGTAGGAGAGGCCTCGTGCCAGCGTCACATCCAGCTGCAGCCGGGGCTGACCGGAGGTGTTCTGGCTGATAAGCGCCTGGCTCTGCAGCAGCTCCAGGTACTGCCAGACCTCCCGCAGATCGGCGAGGCCCCGGTTGCCTTCGGCTGTTTCCGAAAGTAGGGTGGTGAGCTTGTCCAGAATCTCTTCGTTTGTGCCGGTCAGGTCGTAGAGTGGTTCTAATTTCTCGACAGCAGCGGTTTTGATGCCCCGCTCCAGCAGCTCTTTGCGCACGCCTTCCTTTCCGATCTTGTCGAGCTTATCGATGGCGACGCAGATTTCGCTTTCGCGGCCTTTCTCGCCGATGGCCTCGGCAATACCGGCGAGTATGCCCCGGTGGTTTATTTTTATCGTAAAATCGGTGAGGCCGAGGGTGGTCAGCACTTCCTGGATCATCTGCACGATCTCCGCCTCGCAGAGCAGCGAGTTGGTACCCACCACATCGGCATCGCACTGGTAAAACTCGCGGTAGCGGCCTTTCTGCGGGCGGTCGGCGCGCCACACCGGCTGTATCTGGTAACGCTTAAACGGAAAGGTAATGTCGTTGCGGTTCATGACCACAAAGCGGGCAAAGGGCACTGTGAGGTCGTAGCGAAGCGCTTTTTCAGAAATTTTCCGGGTAATGTGCTTCGAGCCCTGCTCTATGTCGGCAGCGGTGGTTTTGGACAGGAAATCGCCGGAGTTCAGGATTTTAAAGATCAGCTGGTCGCCTTCGTCGCCGTATTTGCCTGTGAGCACCGATAGCTGCTCCATGGCTGGGGTTTCGAGGGGCAGGTAGCCGTATTTCTCGAATGTGCGCTTGATTACGCCAAAAATATAGTTTCGCTTGACCACGACAGCGGGGCCAAAATCACGAGTTCCTTTCGGAATGGATGGTTTCTCTTTGCTCATGCCTTCAGAATTTGCTCCGCGAAGTTACTAAATAGGATGGGATTTGAAGATTGGAGGATTTGGAAATTTGAGAATTGAAGATTTGGTGATGATGGGCTGGCGATCTTGCGGTTTAATCTGGGTAGGAAGGTAAGCCAATTATTCTAATGAAAAAGCCCTTCCGGAGGTATCTGCTGCTCCTGCTGCTCCTGCTGCTGCTGCTCTATTAGACGTTAACTGATAGACTTTTTTAGATTCAGGACTTCTGGAGATTACGAGCTTTTGGCCTCTGGAAGCAACTCCGGCTATGGGTTTAAAAAACTTTGCATCTGGCAAATTGGCCCTTTAACAACTAGCAAATAGCAAGCAACAACCAATTATTCTAATCAAAATGCCCATCCGGAGCCCAGTAGCTCTGCAGCTTCTGCTGCGGCTACCTACGAAGGGTTAATTAAAATGCGTTATTGTCGCCTCGGAGCATGTTGTAGACGGTATAGAAGATAATTTTCATGTCGAGCATGAAGCTCCAGTTCTCCAGGTAGAAGATGTCGAGCTTTACGCGGGCGCGCATCTGGTACACTTCCTTGGTTTCGCCCCGGTAGCCCCGCACCTGCGACAGGCCGGTGATGCCAGGCTTAATGAAGTGCCGCACCATAAACTTGTCTACAATCAAGGCATACTCTTCGGTGTGCTTGAGCATGTGCGGGCGCGGACCCACCACCGACATGTTGCCGATGAGCACGTTAAAGAACTGTGGCAGCTCGTCTATACTGGTTCTTCTGATAAAGGCTCCGATCCTGGTAATTCTTTCATCGTCTCGCCTGGCCTGTAAAGAATCGGCATGGCTGTTGACGTACATGGAGCGGAGTTTCCAGCAGTTGAAAATTCTGTTGTCGATACCGGAGCGCTCCTGTTTAAAGAATACCGGGCCTTTTGAGTCCAGCTTTATAAGCAGGGCCACCACCGGAATGAGCCAGGAAAGAATAAAGATGATGACAAAAAGGGAGAAAATGATGTCGAAAGCACGTTTCAGGGTTTTGTTGATGGCATCATCGAGGGGGATAGACCTGAGGATGAGCACCGGCAGCATGTCGTAAAAATCTATCTTCAGGCGCTTGTACTGGAAATCGCCGGGCTCTGGCATGATTTTCATCCGCACCAGGTTGTTGTCAGTAAAATCGAGCAGGCGCACCACCTGCTCCTTTGTCATTTCGTGGGGCGAGCAGTAAATTTCATCTATATTGTTTTCCAGCACAAAGCGTTCCACGTCCGCTATCTTGCCCATCACGTTTGGCTCGCCAATGGCCTTGTCGTCGAAAAAGCCGATAAAGCGGTAACCGTGCTCCGGATGCAGGTTAAAGAAACGCCTCAGTTCCAGGCCGGTGTTGCCATACCCCACGATAATCACCTTCCGGAAATTATAGCCCCTTCTTCTCAAAAACTTGAGGGCATACACCACAAAAAGCCGCCAGAAAAGCACGGAGCCTCCCAGCAAAAGGTAATGGTAGACCAGAAAATCGCGGGAGAAGTAACTTATATTGAAGGCGTTGAGGGCGGCCTCTACGAGCAGAACATACAGGAAAATAACTTTAAGCGCATTTAGCAGCACCCGAATGGTACGGGCTACCCTGAAATACCTGTAGATACCCAGCAGAGAGGCACAGCTAAACCAGCCCAGTACGGAGTATAGTATGAACTGGGCGTGGTTTGAGGAAACGAAATCGCTTAAACTACCCTTCGCCAGTGCGTAAGCCGAAACGGCAGATGCCGTAACAGCCACCAAGTCTCCAAGTGCATGTACCAGTTTAATGTATTTAGAATAGAGTCCTGGCATTAAAAATTTACAATGGTTGAATTGGGCAACATGTAATGGTCAATACTTTAAACCTTTCTGAGCCTTGGTAGAGACAAGGCCAAATTTACAGAGTTTAATCTTTTTTATGCCAATTTTATTTGATCTTGTTTTACACGTGTTCCGGTGCTGAAGAAACAGCTGAGTTTTTTTCAGGAGCCAGGCAGCGCACAGGGCGGCACCTGCTTCCAGTAAAAAAGAATCTTGCCACTTCTGCCTGCCATGCCTGTGATGCTCCTTTTTAATCGTCTCCTGGTTTTTGTTCTTTGCCTGTGTAAAGCCGTAAGGCGAACAGGGAATTAAATAAGGCATAGGTAACAATGCCCTTATTGCTGCTGAGAAGAGATTCTGTGAGGGAGCAAAGAATAAAAACAAGCAGAAAGGCCACGTACAACAGGTGGTTTTGCCTGAGTGCCAGCAACAAAGGGAGCAGGAATGCGGCCAAATGCAGGGTAAGAGCCGGAATGCCAGCCGTTAACCAGGCATCGAGGTACACATTATGAGGTCCGTAATTGTCTTTGTAGAGCACATCGCTGTAGCCATTGGTCTGGTAGCAGTTGTTCAGGTTCTTCTGTACATTACCTGTGCCCAACCCCAGGAGCCAGTTCTGGTCCAGCAGTTCCATCGTACAAAGCATAATGCCGACTCTTATGTTGGTGGAGTTGTGGTATATGCCACGTGGCGGCTCCAGAGTTGTTTCCTGTATCTCCATAAACCGGTGTGCAACAATAGGAGTGCGTGCCAGCACCATGGCGAACAAAACAAGCATAATGGCGCCTGCTACCAGTATGATATAGCGCTTATGCCTGATGACATAGCCAATGCCAAAACAGATTCCTGTAGTTGCCAGTGCTAGCTGCGGCATTCTGGAGGAAAGAGCCAATAGCAGCAGCAGCATATAGAGAAGCATGGCCGCACCGGCCAGTTTTTGCCAGATGGCTGCACGGCCCCAGTATTTATAGAGCAAATAGCAGGTGATAAGGATGGCCGTTACTGCAAAAAAGCTCAGATAAGTAGGATGCAGGTCTGTATAATCAGAGAACCTGTCGCGAATAATATTATTTGGGAACGTGCTCCTCAGGCCGGCCAGTGTTGGGTAGTCTCTTAGCAGCCTGGCAAACCCATAGGCGGAGAGAATGGTTATTCCGGTTACAAATGCCGCAAAAATAAGCAGGAAGGATTTCCGGGAAAGTGTGATGCTCCCGATAATAAGAGGCAATACGAGCAGCGTTAACTTTGTTTCGAGCAGCTTTAGAGCATCTGAAAAGTTATCGGCCCCGAGGGCGGCTATTCCAAACACCAGGTACAGGAGCAGGAACAGCAGGAAGAGCCTGCGCTGGCACAGAACCTGAAGCCGGGCCCTTATGTTGCCCCCTGCCAGCCAGGTAAGGAGCAATGCGCCTGTAGCCAGGCTGGTGGCGGCTATGGAAAAAGGTACGAAGAATGCTATTGCTGCCAAACACCCTACAGTAGCGACCTGAGCTAACTCATCGCGTCTGCTCATAGCGATCCTGTACATATTGTTTAAATTTTGATGCGAAAACAGCTCTGCCAAATTGTTCGGCGTGCCTTCTGATAAGGCAAGGTTCAAAGCTTTCCTGCTGCGCTTCGAACCGGTTGACACATGCTATCAGGCTTTGGGAAGTCTGCTTCTCAAAAAAGAGCCCTGTCTGGCCATCTATTACAGTTTCGAGGGCTCCCCCCTTGCCGTAGGCCAGCACCGGGGTGCCGCAGGCCTGTGCCTCTACCGGAGTTATGCCAAAGTCCTCTTCTGCCGCAAACACAAACGCTTTAGCCCGCTGCATATGATCTCTCAGCACCTCAAATGGCTGGTACCCCATCATCAACACATTGGGGCCTGCTTTTTTTACGATCTTTTCCCAGTCAGGGCCCTCTCCGATCACGATCAGCTTTTTGTCTGGCATCTGGCTAAAAGCCTCCACCACCAGGTCTACCTTCTTGTAAGGCACCAGCCGCGAAGCTGTCAGGTAAAAATCTTCTTTGGCTGTGTGGAGCGTGAAGTTATCGACATCCACAGGCGGGTAAATAACAGTGGCTTTTCGGTTGTAGATTTTGGCAATGCGCTTGGCAATGTAGTTTGAGTTGGCGATAAAGAAATCCACCCGGTTGGTAGAGCTTATATCCCACATCCTGATATAGTGAATGATGAATTTTGCCACAAAACCTATTATCCCTTTTTTCAGCCCCGACTCCCGCAAATACTGGTGATAAAGGTCCCAGGCGTAGCGGATAGGGGAGTGGCAATAGCAGATATGCAGCTGGTTGGCATGGGTAAGCACTCCTTTCGCCACGGCATAGGAGGAGGAAATAACAATGTCGTACTCCGAAAGGTCGAACTGCTCGATAGCCAGGGGGAAGAAAGGCAGATAAGACCGGTATTTCCGGGCTGAAAAAGGAAGCTTCTGAACAAAGGAGGTATGGATGGTGGCATGACGAAGCCTGCTCCCCTCCAGTACCTGCTTTTCGAGCACCAGCGTATGAATGGGGCCTGGATAAATGTCGTAGATGGCCTCCAGTACCCTTTCTGCTCCGCCCATTACCGGAATCCAGTCATGTACCAATGCTATTTTGAGATCAGTCATTGCCTGCTATGCTTCAAAGTCTTCAGGAGCCACATGCTGCCAATGCTTAATGGAGCTCAAAAAATCAAAATTAAATATAAAACCCATATCTAGCAGCACCTGCGGAATAATATGTGTGGGAGTGGCTGCCTTTCTGACCCTAACCGGGTGAACTGGGCTTTTCTGACGCAGGAAAAACTGCAGAAAGGTTGCTGCTGTAACCAGAAACGGCGCAGGAATGGATAGAATGGGCGCTTTGCTATGAAAAATATTTTTAATGATGCGGGTGATTTCCCCTACTGTTTCGGTAGGATGCTCCACATAGTTGTAGGTGATCTGCTGCTGCCTGCTGTCCAGGGCGAAATCAACACTTTCTATAAACCCATAAATGTAGGCATAGGACTTATGGATGTTTTTAGAGCCTGGAATAGCAAAATAGCCTTTCCGGATGGCTTTGATCATACGCATGATATTGCCTGGGTCGCCTGGACCATAAATAACGCCTGGCCTGCTGATCAGCAACCTCCTGTTAGCGCTGCCTGCCCGCCACTGGCTTAGCAATTCTTCGGACTTCAGCTTAGACGAACCATAGGGAGTGGTTGGGGCCAGTCTGCTGTGCTCGCTCGTAGGCGTGAGGCAGGGACCATACACGGCAATGCTGCTGGTGAAGTAGATATGGGGGCAAGCTACCCTTGCGGCAAAATCGCAGACTGTCTCAGCTCCTTTTATATTGGTTTCGAAATACTCTTCTGCCTCGTGCCCGGGTTCCCGGTGTATGGCCGCCAGATGAAATATCCAATCCGGACGCTTCGGCAGGTCCAGGTTTATGGGGAGCCGCACATCTGTAAGGGAGCTGGAAATATTTGGCAGGCCTTTAAGGGGCGTTTCTCTGATATCGGCAATGTGCACGTGCGAGAAGCGCCCGCTCTTAAGAAAGTGCTGTGCCAGATGAGTACCCACAAAACCTGCACCTCCAAAAATTATACACAAGGACATGTAGCTGCTTTTTATTTTCTGCTTTCAAAGATAAGCATATTTAAGTTGCCTCAACCAGGTAGGCCGCCAGGCAAAACGGCGTTCGCAACAAAGGGGGAGTAATGTTTTGAGTATCAGTAAGATTTACTGCACCAGGCCAGCACAAAAACTGCATCAGGCCGGCAACTGCTGCAGTATATCCAGAAGTTGCCGTGCAGATTGCCGCCAACTGTACCGACCGGCCTGCTCCAGGCCCTTAGCCCGCAGTTCCTCCTGCAGTGGTTGGCTAGCCAGCAACTGGTTTAGCCTGGCTGTGATATCAGTTTCCTGGTACGGGTCCACAAAAAGGGCTGCCTTGCCGCACACCTCCTCTATGGGACCTATTGCTGAGGTGATCACCGGGCACCCAAGCGCCATGGCCTCGATATTCGGGATGCCAAAACCCTCGTAAAGTGAGGGGTAGATAAAGGCGGTGGCATGCCGGTAGAGCCTGTGCAGCTCCTCATCCGGCACGTAGCCTATGGCCTGCGCCTGTGGCGTTTCTTTTAACAGCCGCTGCAGCTCCTGGTCTGCAAACACCTTGCTGGAGCCACCTATAATCAGCAGTTTGACTTCCTTGTCCTGTATGGCTCCAAACGCCTTGAGCAGGCGAACAAAGTTTTTGCGGGGATCTAAAGAGGAAACAGCCAGCACATACCGGGCAGGTAAATCGTTTTTCTCACTTTTGGAGTTGGCAGGAGCGGAGCTGAAGGAGACTGCATTATAGATGACCTCCACTTTTGTTGCCGGCACGTTCAGGATCTGAGTTATATCGGCCTTCATATGCTGCGTCACGGTTATAATCTTGAGGGAATTGCGCGCAATGTGTGGTATCAGGAAGTTATAATATAGGTAAAACGGCTTCGAAAACCAACCCGGATTTACTTTAAAGGCCAGGTCGTGGATCGTGACTACTTTGTTCGGGTAAAGGAGTGGTGCTGTATTGGCCAGGTTCAGCAGCAGCGGGTTGCCCTGTTTTTTCAGAAACAGGGGCAGCTCAAACTGCTCCCACAGGTGCCCATTCATTTTGCCGAACGTTACAACCCCTAGTTCTGCTGCCACTTCCTTGTGCAGAATATGTGGAGGCGCCACAAACACCGTCTCCGGCAATAGCTTTTTGATCTGGCGGCTTAGTTCTATGCCAAACCGTTGCACACCTGTTACAGGCTGCGTGAGGAAGCGGGCGTTTATGCAGAGGCTATTCACTTGTTTCTAGAGATGCAGTAGAACGGCTTGGCTTACTGGAATCTAAGGAGGCGATCAGTCCAAAATAAAACCAAATAAATAAGAGCGTGAAAGTAGGGAAGGCAATGAAGCAGATGAGCATGGCGATAAGGCCATTCCGCAATACCCGTGACTTATCTATAGTTGATTTTCTGAAAAGGCAATAAAGGAAAATAAGGAAAAGAAACAAGCCTGTATACCCAACCTCTGAAAGGATTTCCATATAGATGTTATTCGGGATGACTTTAAAATTCATGAATCTGAAACGTGGGTCTGCTAAATATTCAATATAATGCAAGGCATAATTGGATATACCCACTCCAATGAATGGGTTTGCATTACCTACATTAAGTGCGGTAAGTGTCGAATTTGTCCTGTCAGCCTTAGAGAAAGTTGCATGAGTAATTTTTGAGGTGTCGCTAAAAAGTTTGTCTACTATAATAAACCTGAATCCTTCTATCTGGAAAAGGAGGACAAGCACAATGCCAGCCACCGCCGCTACAACCAGAAAGCGGTGAAAATTCTTTGTGTTGAAGTAAGCATGGAAATAGTGGAGCGACAGAAAAATTCCCAAGCCGACAATAGATGTTGTGGAAGAAGTGGTTATGATAGTAATAAAGAAAAGTATTGCAAACTTGTTCTTCTTTACATACATGGCCACTATGCCTGAAACGAGTAGAAACAGCCCCATATAGTTGCCTTCTTTAAAGGTGCCGCATCTGACCAGGGTCTTCCCAAATACGTACATCGTTTGTGGTTCTTCATCCATTCCGGGGAGTAACAGGTAGGGGACACCGATCAGGCTACTGATAAAGAGATACCAACTATAAAGGGCTGCTATGGCGGCACCATAGAGAAATAAGCTTAAGTATTTGTAAGGCCGATCATGTAAGGCGTTAGCTGAAACTATATAGGCAAGGTAGGCCAGAATCAAATAAGCCAGCTTCATGATACTATCAAACTTATACCCAAACCTGCTTTCATATTCGTGAAAGGAATAAGGGTATTCCCAAAACAGGTTTACGGTAGTTGATAGTACGGTGAACAGGATGAAAGCCAGCAGGGCAATCTGGTAAGGATGTCGTAAACCCAAAATCCTGATCTTCTGATGGATCAGGATCAACAAAAAAATTAAGCCCAGCGCTATTTCCGAGATCTTTAAAGGGAACGCAATCTGTATGGTGAGCGCATAACTGTAAGCTAAAAAGAAAAAGAAGAATGCTATTACTGTATTATCGTATAGTTTAAACTTTAAAGAAGGTCTGTCCATAGAACAATTTGCATAATAGTGTATTTGGTACAGAAAGAAGGTGTCTTCCAGCTCCAACTTATGTGGAAAGGGGCCAGACCACTACTTTTACAGGTGCCAATGGCTATTGGTAAGTTGGTGCAGCAACTCTCTGGAAGGGCATTTTCATTAGAATAATTTCTGCCGGCTCACTTGAAGCCTCTTCCCTTCGGGAAATAGGGCTTCCTTTTCTTTCAGGATGCCTAATGTGTACTTTGAGTAAGGTCGGCTTCATATTCTGGCTGGCATCATGCCATTCTTGACGTAAGCTAGCATACTCGCCACTACAGCTCGCTTGTTATACTGCTTTACTCTTTCTAAGCCAGCCTGCGCGTACATTGCTCGGTTTTGGTTTACCCGTTCGATGGTTTTTAGCCAGTCATCTTTACCCCATCCTTTTACTGTTTCTCCAACTCCCTCCACAACCTCAATCATAGCGGAGTTGTGGGGAGATATCACCGGACAGCCGCATGCCATGGCTTCCAGTTGAGGCATGCCAAATCCTTCGTTCTTAGAAGTGGATAGATATAAAGCTGCCATGTTGTAGATCTTAACCAACTCTTCTGTCGGCACAAATCCTCCAAACCTGACGCTATCAGCGAGTTGTTCCAGGAGTGCAGGATCGGTACCGGTCTGGTGGCTACCCCAACCTTTTGCACCTATTATGAGCAACCGATACCCCTTGGATACTAAGGTTGGCATTAATGACAGCAAAAACGACAGGTTTTTCCGTGGCTCCAGAGTGCCGACGAACAAGATAGTTTTATCAGTGATTGCATACTTTTGTTTTAACGATCGTACTTCCGTCTCCTGGAGTTCAAGCGGTCTGAAAATATCGGTATTGATAAAAAAGCCGGTATAAACTCTTTCAGGACGCCATTCCGGGAAAAATTGTTCTAGACTTTGCTGGGTATAGGCCGAGTTTGTCCAAATCATGTCTGCAGATCTTATGGAATAGTCATGCAAGAGCCTGAAAAAAAGTTTGTTGCCGAAGGACATGGTTGACGGGAATACCTTATATACCATGTCGTGGACTGTAACCAGCTTTTTCATATGCCGGGGAAGCCCTGGGGGGAGTAAGAAAGCGGGCCCCCAAAACAAATCTGCTTTTACTTCCCTCACAACCTGGCCCGCCTTAAGAAGGTACCAAAGGCTGGAAACGCTTCTGAAGATAGGCAGTGGCCGGACTATTACATGAACATTCTGGAACTTGTGCAGGTTATTCTCCAATTCCGCATTAAAAGGCTCATTGGTCAGCAGATAAAATGACCAGCCAGGTTCCTGACCAGCCATTTCGTTTATAGCTGTTACTAAGAAATTAGGAATCCCTGAAGATGATTTTCGCAGGGATCTGCAATCAATGGCAACTTTCATGAGGGGAATAAAAGGATGCTTCGGCACAAAGATACAGGATATGCCTCTTTTAAACGAGATTTTTGGTGAAAGTCCCTTATCAATGCTTCTTGCCTGCTGTTTTAAGTTTTGCCACCGCCTACTTTTGTAGTTTTGTAGGAGCTTGTGCCTCCTCTTTATTTCGTGGTAACGGTAAGCAGGTTGCTCGTATAGATCCCGCCACTTGCAGACCCATTAGCGATAAGCAAAAATGCTTTGATCGCTGGACTTAGAAAATACCGCCAAAGAAGGGACCTTAGCAAACTGCTGGCGTTTTTAGCAATCGGGTTAAGTGCATAATGAGTTGTTTTGGTAAATCCGGCCATGCGCAAGAGTTGCGACATACTGTCAGCAGAAAATGACCTTATATGGGTAATGTCGCCGTTAAAAGACGGGCGGAGAGGAGCAAAACTGTTCGGCACGTGTATAATAAACTTGCCACCCTCATGGAGGCTTCGGTGTATCTTTTTAAGCAGGGTTACCGCATATGCAATTTCCAAGTGCTCCAGCACATCCATCAAAAGGATGACGTCATATTTTTTATCCTGGTCTAAGAATTCCGATGCGTCAGCCAAAAATACATTTTTCAGACCCATCTTTTCTCTGGCGTAAGTAACCTGCTCCTGGCTAATATCTATTCCTACTATGTTCTGATAGCCCAAGTCGGTTATTGCTTTGTTGTACCTTCCATAGCCGCACCCGATTTCGAGTATCTTAATTTCCTTGTTTTCGGGAAAGTGTGGCAGAATGTGGTGCTTGAAATATATGATGCTGTTTTGGGTAAACTTGGCTTCATCTACATTGAACAGAACTGATGTAGTCGTGTAGTTCTCATATAAATCTACTTTCATGGAGCAACGCTGTTAGCTGGTTTAATGGTGTTCAAAAAAATGAAGTAATGCAAATGCTGTTTTTATTTTGCCATTTAACTAGAACATAGTTAAAGTAAAAATTGTTGCTTGTTGTTTTACCGAAAGCTTTTGCTATACAAATGCAAAACGCTCCCTTTGTTTGGCATGGCAAATTGAACAACATACTTTTAGCGCCTGGATGTACGATTGCCAGGCAATTTGCCAGAACGAGCGACCGATGTCAAAACTCTCCACTGATTATCGTTCTGGTTTAAGAATAGTCAACCTGTTTCTACTAACTGTTTGTCCCTGGCCTCACCGCCTATGAAACACTTATACTTGTCTTTCTCTTCTTTTTAGGCAACACCGTCAGGATGTGTCGCGCCAGTTAATTATTGAGCAGTAGTTAATTAAAATCGCTCTACTGATACTTTGAATAACTATTTGGTTTGCAAAAGTATGAAATTAGTCGATTTGCTTTGGCTGAAGACAAAGTTTTTTACTTGCAACCTGCACTCTGGCTCCTGGTCATAGCAATTCTCTCTTCAGGAGGTGTTCAAGCAAACAGCCTTCCACCTAACGTGGCTCCGGCTAACTGTAGTATTAGTTGGTTAGCCTGCTGCTGATTTGGTTTTCCAGGTAATGCCGATTAAGCGGCCTAGAGCTAATTATTCTAATGAAAAAGCCCTTTGGGACCAATTTGGCCTTAGAAGTTGACATGGCAGTTACAAAGAGCTAGGACTTTATTTATCTGGCCGGGTTATGTAGTTATAGACCGCATAGATACCTGCAACCTTTAGCAAGGCTATGGTCTGCATCCTGAACATAGGGTAGGTCTTTTTAGTGAAAAGATTGAAGAAGTAGGAGGATACAAATTGTGCCACAAGTGTAGAGATGGCAGCACCTAATCCACCGTAGAATGGTATTAGCAAATAATTCAATACTAAGTTGATGACCGCCCCTGCAAGCGTTTTGTAAAGCATGAATTTTTGCATATTATTGGTTATAAACCAATTAGTGGAGGCAAAACTCATAAATACGAAAATGCTCGTCCAGGTGTGTATTACCAGAATAGGAGCCGCCGGCGCATAAGCCGAGTCGTATAAGAAGTTAATGATAAATTCGGAAGATAAAGAAATAAGAATGGCTGTTGCAATACCGAGAGTGGCTGTGATGTCCAGCGACCGTTGTACTTGTTTGTGAAAGTTCCTAATAGATTCTTTTTTAGCCCTAATAATAGAAGGCAATAGTGAATTGCTAATAATAAGTGGAATAAACCACCAGACCTCTGATAATCTTACTGCTGCAGCATATATTCCTACAGCCTTGTCTCCAACCATCTGGCCCAGCATAATTTGGTCTAACCGCATATAAATCAGGATCACCATGCCTGCAATAGTTAGTGGCAGGTTGTTTTTGAGCAGGTATGCAATAATGTCCTTGTCTATTTTCCAGGATATGAGAGAGTTCACTTTGGAAGTATACATACCTGCCAGGAACACAGCGGTGAGAGCCAGTTCCAACAAATTTACCAGCACAAAGTGGATTAGCTCGCCATTGTTCAGGAGTAGGATCACTTTCAGGATGGCGCCGATCAGAAAGGCGGCGTTGCGGGCAATTACTGTGAACCTGGACTTTAACTGCGATTGAAAGTAAAAGTCCACAACATCCAGCGATTGAAAAATAAAGCCGGAAGCTATTAACGACACCAGGATGAGTGTGTACTCCTCATTCGGCCTTACCAGCAGGATGGAACCTGCCGCCAATAGTACGCCAGCAAGCCCTCCCCAGAACTTTAGGAAAAACGCAGCACCTAATATGCTATTACTCTTTCCGCTATCCTGAACAAGCTCTTTTATAACAACGCTATCCAGCCCCAACGTCGAAAAGATGCTGAAAAGCGCAACAAAGGCTATTGTGTAGTTCCAAAGGCCAAACTCTTCTGGTCCCAGATACTTCGCAATCCAGACCATCAGTGCAAAGGTTAATCCGGCACGTAATACTTTATCGATAACAAGCCAGATGATATTCTTTACCACAGCGGCTTGCCTGAGCCTGGTAGTTATAGTGGAAAGTAAGGTGAAGTATTTTGTATACACTATGTATAAAATTGAGAATTAAAGAGCAACCAACCTTTAGATTGCCAATCTTCAGGCCATAAATAGTTGATGTCCTTTCACTTAACCCACAGCTCTGATAAAGCTTAGGAAAGGCCCATTTCAAAATCCGAGGCTGTTGACATGAGGTACTAACTTAAAGAAGCATGTCAGTTTGTACAAAACAGAACGTACTTCCTCAAGCAATTCCTTCCTAAAACCCTCAAAGATGAGACAAAATAAGGAAGGGTGGAAGAAAACACGCAATTTAATGCGGTCCTGTGCATACTGGAATCTGATTTTATTAAAATTACAAGAGTCAGCGCCAAAAATTGATAACGAAGCCCATACAAGTAAATCATCCTGGTAATTAATTCGTTACTTGCCATTACTAGCCTGTTTAATAATAATCCTGTACCCTGAAAAAAGCCCAGGTGTGAACTTTTTATGTCTCTTAGCTTGACTTAGAGACCCAAAAGCTGTTTCAATGGAATTTTTGCCGAACACTATTCACTTACAAACAGATCAAAAAAAAAGACTCTACCTATGAGAAAGTAGTATCGGTGAAAGGTTATTGTTGTGTCTATATCCATACTTATTGTAGTTTTGTATCAGTAAGACTACGGTTGTAAAGGGAAATTTTATTAAACGGTTACTATGTTAAAAGAGCAGAAGGAGGAAGTAAGGGTTTTTTCCTCTAAGAATGAGTCTAGTGAGGAAGTTGATCTAGGAGCTTTTTTCCAGTTACTGAGGCGGGGGCTTAGAAGCATTGGGAATTTCTTCGGGTATTTAATCCACCTGATATTCAGGAAAATCCTGGTAATTGGTTTATTTATGGCGATAGGCTTAGGGATCAGCTATATAATGTACAAGCTTGCCAAACCTTTCTATACCTCCTACATGACAGTCTCTCTGGCTGAAATTCGGAACGATTTTGTGGGTGGGCAGCTAGGGGTGCTGGAGCAAATGGTGA
The DNA here is from genome assembly GCF_014332515.1 of Pontibacter beigongshangensis. Classification (GTDB taxonomy): domain Bacteria; phylum Bacteroidota; class Bacteroidia; order Cytophagales; family Hymenobacteraceae; genus Pontibacter; species Pontibacter beigongshangensis. The sequence continues at coordinate 105,395 of NZ_VFSD01000020.1, forward strand.
ACGAAGACAACTTTGAGGCCTTGTCTGACAGACTGGACATCTCTCTGCAGGCGGCTCAGCAGATTAAAAGCCTTAAGTTCACCAATCTTGATGAGGATATTATTGAAGAGGACAGCGTTTTAACTGGGTCACCTATCCGGATTGAACTAAAGTTGTATGACAATACGCTTTTCACCGCCATGGAACCTGCCATTACCAACTTCCTGGAGAATAACCCCTACTTTTCAAAGCAGAAGCTTATACGCGAGAACAGGTACCGGAAGCTGATCGGCAAGTACAGAAATGATGTAAAGTCGATAGACAGTATCAAAACCTCGCTTATAAAACCTGCCGGCCCTGTGAACGGTTTTGTTTATGGCGAGCCGTTAGACCCTACCGAGCTATACAGAGAAGGGATAAGCATCTATAAGTTTCAGGTGGAAATGGAGGGTGAACTGGACAGGATTGAGAGTATACAGGTGGTGAATAGTTTTGCCCCGAAGCTCAGGCCAAATGGACCCAACCTTAAACTGCACCTGCTAGTCGGGGCGCTTATCTCCCTGATAATCGGACTAATTATGGCCCATTTCTTGGAGACAAGAAAGAAAGCGAGGATCTAGCATTCAATATCACAAAAAAGCGCCAGGGTCGAAGTATGATCGTGGCGTTTTTTTTTGTAGGGCTACCGTCCTGCGGTTGCAGCTATTATAAGAAGGCTACTAAGGATTGACTTTGTACCTGTGCGCATAAATTCTTTCAATAATCTCCACCACTTTTAGTCCTTCCAGGGCGTTTGTAGTGATCGTGTTTCGTCCTTTCAAGGTATCTACTACATTTTCTATAACATAATGATGGTTTTGCGCCGAACCTTTGTAGGCGCCATAGTCATTGCCGGGGTTGGTGGGCGCAAGTTCAGGAAGCGTGTAATCTTTAATATGGCAATACTCCACCTTATCCATGTACTGGCCGCCTATTTTCACGGAGCCGTTTTCAGCAATAATGGTCATGCTGCTCTCCAGGTTCTGGTCCCAGATGGCGGTGGAGTAACTGAGGCAACCCATGCCTCCGTTCACAAAATCGAAACAAACGAAGCCGGAGTCTTCGAAATCGGTCAGGTGCTGGTGCGTAAAGTCGTTGAATTTGGCCTTTATATTTTCTATATCGCCGAAGAGCCAGTACATAATGTCCACGAAATGAGAGAACTGGGTAAATAAGGTGCCGCCATCCAACTCCTGGCAGCCATGCCAGCCACCCTGACTATAATAGCGCTCATCGCGGTTCCAGAAGCAGTTTAGCTGCACCATAAAAATCCTGCCCAGCACGCCCCGCTCCATCAGGTCCTTGATCCAGACGGATGGTGGTGAGTAGCGGTTCTGCATAACTGTGAAGACGTGTTTATGCACGTGCAGCGCTTTAAATATTACTTTTTCGGCATCGTGGCGGGTCAGAGTCATGGGTTTTTCCACTACAATGTGCTTGCGGGCTTCGAGGCATTGCAGCGCCTGCTGGGCATGGCAGCCGTTGGGCGTGGCAATGTTTATGACATCTGCCTCTACACCTGCTCCCAGGAAATCGTGCAGGGAATTAAAGTAGGGCAGGTGCCGGAACTCCGGTGCCAGGTTTAGCTCTTCTTTCGCCCTGGTGTCTATTAAAGCCACTAATTCGGATTCCGCATTCCTGAAGATCATGTCAGCATGGCGCTTGCCGATATGCCCCAGGCCCACCATCGCAAATTTTATTTTCTGATCCTGAAAAGGCATCTAGGTAAGTTTGGTTACGGTATTGTTTTCCAATGTATAAATTTCTCCGCTCTCGGGGCAAACTGCGCGGCCCGTTGCATCGAAGTCCAGGCGGTGTCCGTATTCGCTCATCCAGCCTATTTGTTTAGATGGGTTCCCTACTACCAGGGCATAGGGCGGAACGCTTTTGGTAACCACCGCACCTGCTCCAACAAAGGCATAGGCACCAATCTCGTGGCCGCAAATGATAGTGGCATTGGCTCCGATGGTAGCCCCTTTGCCCACATGGGTGCTGGCATACTGGTCGCGCCTTTTTATGGCGCTGCGGGGGTTCACGACGTTGGTGAAAACCATGGAGGGCCCCAGAAACACATCATCGTCGCAGGTAACGCCTGTGTAGATCGAGACGTTGTTCTGCACCTTTACGTTATTGCCGAGCACCACCATTGGCGAGATAACTACATTTTGGCCGATATTGCAGTTTTCACCGATCCGGCAGCCGGCCATAATATGCGAGAAATGCCAGATCCTGGTGCCATCGCCGATCACGCTGCCTTCCTCGATTACTGCCGTTTCGTGGTTGGTGTATCCCATATCTATTTAATCCTGAAAAATGAATTGCCTGATAGCCTTTGTGATGTAAGCAAGCTGCTCCTCGTCCTGCTCGGTGTGGATGGGGAGGGACAGCACCTGTGCACAAAGTTGCTCAGATACCGGGTAGCCTTCCGGGGCCTGTTTATAGTGGGCATAAGCTTTCTGCCGATGCAGGGGCACCGGGTAGTACACCATGCTCGGAATCCCCTTCTCCTGCAGATAGGAACGAAGCCGCTCTCTGCTAACACCAGCGCATGTTAAGGTGTATTGATGAAACACATGGCTGGAGTTTTCTGCCCTTTTGGGTATTTTTATACCACTCAATCCACTTAACGCTTGATCATAAAACTCGGCAGACCTGTTGCGGCGGGAGCTATAAGCGTCTAAGTAAGGGAGCTTTACGCGCAGAATAGCGGCCTGCAGGGTGTCCAGCCTGGAGTTAATCCCGACCAGGTCGTGGTGGTACTTTACTTTCTGGCCGTGGTTGGCCAGCATGCTCAGTTTTTCGGCAAGGGCATCGTCCTGCACCAACAGAGCTCCTCCATCGCCGTAGCAACCCAGGTTTTTGGATGGAAAAAAGGAGGTGGTGCCAAGATGCCCCATGGTGCCAGCTTGTTTGGTAGTGCCATCTGAAAAAGTATAGGCAGCCCCCAGGGCCTGGGCCGTGTCTTCTATTACAAACAGCTGATGCGCCTGCGCCACGGCCAGTATCTGCTCCATGCCGGCACATTGCCCGAAAAGGTGGACGGGTACTACGGCCTTTGTTCTGGAGGAAATGGCTTTCTCGATGCCTGCTGCTGTCAGCATAAACGTAGCAGGGTCCACATCGGCAAACACGGGTGTCAGGCCCAGCAGGGCAATAACTTCTGCCGTGGCCACATAAGTAAACGTGGGCACAATTACTTCGTCTCCGGGTTTCAGGTCGAGCGCCATCAGGGCAAGTTGCAGGGCATCTGTTCCGTTAGCGCAGGTTATGGCATGCTTTGCACCCGTATAGGCGGCCAGCTCCTTGGCAAACAGTGCTACCTCAGGCCCATTAATAAAGGCTGCCTTCTCCAATACACCCGACATGGCGGCATCTATTTCCTTTTTAAGGGCGAGGTACTGACGCTGAAGGTCAACCATCTGTATCTTCATATCGATAGGCCGTATTTGTTTTAAAGCGGTGAACTTCCTGAACTGCCAGTTTAATTGCTGGTGCCTTTGTCCGGACCGGCGCAGGATGCAAACTTCCGTAAAGTTATCTAAAATTTTACAATGGCTTTTCGCTTCAGCAGCCTTCGTCGGCTGTATTTTTTGAAGGTGCCATTTTGCCTGCATCTTTTTATAGGGTCCCTTCCCCAGGATTTTACAAACTTAAAGAATGTGCAGCCGGGAGCAGTTCTAAATTATGCTAATGAAAATGCCCCTCCAGAGGCTCTGATACTGTTGTCTGTCTGAATCAGGAAGAGAGGATGTTAGGATTAGCGGGATTTTCTTTATCGTTTTTATTACTCGCCCACCCGATCCCCCTAATCAAGTTCGGGAACTTCGAGGTTTAAGCTGACAACCATAGGGGCCTCTGGTTTTAAATCAACAATTAAACAATTTAAAAATCAGCCACTAACAATTAACAACCAAATTATTTCAATGGAATTAGCCCTCCGGAGCTTCTGCTGTTCCTGCTGCTCCTGCTGGAGACTTGCTTAGGAATTGGGCCAGAAACAACAAAGCCGCTCTCTTTGGGAGCGGCTTTGTCTGTAATAAAAATTTCATCGTCTCTAATCATCCTTCCGGAGAACCCAGCTCAGGTTGTACAGGTCTTTGCGTCTGTCTTTCAGGTTCCGGACGCTGCCTGCGGTGTTCAGGTCTTTGAGCAGGTCCAGGTCGAGGTCGGCGATCAGGGTCATCTCAGTATTTGGCGTTGCCTCTGCCACTACGGCATCGTGCGGGAAGGCAAAGTCAGAAGGGGAGAAAACGGCCGACTGCGAATACTGGATGTCCATGTTCTCTACCTTCGGCAGGTTGCCCACGCTGCCTGTAATGGCCACATAGCACTCGTTCTCGATGGCGCGGGCCTGGGAGCAGAGCCGCACCCGCAGGTAGGCGTTCTTGGTGTCGGTCCAGAAAGGCACGAAGAGGATCTTCATGTCCATGTCGGAGAGCATACGGGCCAGCTCCGGGAACTCGATGTCGTAGCAGATCAGGATGCCGATTTTACCAATGTCCGTATCGAAAATTTTGAGCTTGTGGCCGCCGCGCATCCCCCAATAGTGCGTCTCATCAGGCGTTACGTGCAGTTTGTACTGCTTGTCGTAGGTGCCATCGCGGCGGCAGAGGTACGACACGTTGTAGAGCTTGTTGTCGTAGTACTCCGGCATGCTGCCTGCAATAATGTTGATGTTGTAAGACAAGGCCAGGTGAATCATGCGCTCGCGGATCTCCTCGGTATACTCGGCCATGCTCCGGATGGCCTCAGACGGACTCTCCTCGTTGGTGAGCGCCATGAGGGGTGCATTGAAGAACTCCGGGAACATCACAATATCGGACTTGTAGGAGCTCACCGTGTCTACGAAGAACTCCACCTGCTGCATAAAATCGTCGAGCGACTTCACGGCCCGCATCTGCCACTGCACAATCCCGATCCGGACAACCGTTTTTTTGCCGCCTATGAGCTTCTCCTTTTCCTCATAGTACACGTTTATCCACTCCAGCAGCGTGGCGTAGGCTTTCGATTCTTTGTCGTCGGGCAGGTAGCCTTTCAGGATCTTGCGCACGTGGAAGTCGTTGCTGATCTGGAAAGAGAGCACCGGGTCCGAAAGTTCTTTGTTCCGCACCATTTCTATGTACTTGGCTGGCGAGAGCTTATCGGCATAGTCGATGTAGCCGGGGATGCGGCCTCCGGCAATGATGGCGCGCAGGTTCAGCTTCTCGCACATTTCCTTACGGGCATCGTAGAGTCTGCGGCCCAGGCGCAGGTTGCGGTACTCCGGGTGTACAAACACATCCAGGCCATACAGGGTGTCGCCTTCGGGGTCGTGGGTTTTAAAGGATCCTTTGGTTATGATCTGGTCGTAGGTGTGTTTGTCGCCGATGCTGGCATAGTCTACAATTATACTCAGGGCGGCCGCCACCACATTGCCTTTGTCTTCGATACAGATCTGGCCCTCGGGGAATTTTTTCAGCAGACTAGAGAACTCTTTTCTGGTCCAGGCCCCCATGTTGGAGTACACCTTGTCCATGATCTCTTTTACTTCTTTATAATCTTTCAGTTCCAGCTGGCGTAGCAGCAGCCGGTGTTCGGTATTGTTGTCGTTTCTTTCACTCATAAATTAAATTGATAATTCATCTGAACGTATACGAGGTTAAAGTATAGTAAAGATACGATGGGTAAGGATAGCCCACTCTGGAAGGGCTTCAACCACAAAAATAGCTAATTTTGATCAGCTTGTGTGGCTGCATGTTGCTTCCTCTTGTTAAAGCTGGTTTAAAATGGCAGATGTAGCGCCTTAAGAGGAGGTCCTGCTGCCTGCGTTTTAAGATTATCTTCCGATAATAGAGCAGCAGCAACAGGAGCGGCAATGCCTCTGGAGGTCGGTTTTTATTGAAATAATTGGTGAAGGTGCCGGTCTGCTAAGAAGGCAGTTATTACCTTTTGAAATCGCTCATCGGTTGAATACCCTTGTCTTTACCGGCTGCTACACCTGCACTTCCGGTATTTCGCCTTCTATTAGCAGTGTTCCTGCCGTTGCCCTTTTTATGTCTTCTACCGATACGCCTGGTGTCCGCTCCAGCAGTTTAAAACCCTGCCCGGTTACCTCCAGCACGGCCAGGTCGGTAACGATTTTCTTGACACATGCCAGGCCGGTAAGGGGGAGGGTGCAGTTTTTCAGAAGCTTGGAGGAGCCGTCGCGGGCGGTGTGCTGCATGGCCACGATAATGTTTTTGGCAGAGGCCACCAGGTCCATGGCGCCGCCCATGCCTTTCACCATTTTGCCCGGAATTTTCCAGTTGGCAATGTCGCCGCGCTCCGATACCTCCATGGCCCCGAGTATGGTCAGGTCCACATGCTCGCCGCGTATCATGCCAAAGCTGTCGGCGGAGCTGAACAAGGCGGAGCCCGGCAAGGTAGTGATGGTCTGCTTGCCGGCGTTGATCAGGTCCGGGTCCACCTTGTCTTCGGTGGGGAAGGGCCCCATGCCCAGCAAGCCGTTCTCCGACTGCAGCACCACCTCCAGCCCTTCCGGAATGTAGTTGGCCACCAGCGTGGGGATACCGATCCCCAGGTTGACGTACATGCCATTCTTCACCTCTTTGGCAATTCGCTTTGCAATTCCGTGTTTATCCATGTTAATGTGCTAATGTGTTTAATGTGCTCATGTGCTAATTTTTTTCTTGCTTCGGGCCTAAGTTGTGGGCTAAAAAATGAGCTGAGTTATTTACTGTTTAATTTGCTGCTGTGAATGATCCTCGAGAGTAGCTTTTGTACTTCCAGAAGTTTATCTAATTTATCAGACGTATCCGGATAACCTACACGTAACTTGCAGAGCAACAGCCAGTATTCAGTTTCTTTGGCTTCTTTGGCCGCAATTTTAAGTTTATGAATAAAATCTGCTTTGCTCTCAGCATGTTGCGATTCCCAGACATTGGCTCCTATAGACGTGCCGCTTTTCAGAAGTTGGTTGGCAATCACGTATTTCTTTTCACCTTCAAGGGCCTCTGCATACTGGATAATGGAGAGAGCAAACTGAAAGGACTTGTTTACTATTACGTTATCAGAAATTCCAGTATAATTAATCCCATTCATTATATATACCCAGTTACAAACTGAAAAAATTAAATCATCCTCTAATCAGCACATTAGCACATTAAAAAATCATCACATTAAACTACCGTCCGCTGCTCGATGCGTTTCTCGTAGTGGGTGCCCTGGAAGATGCGTTGCACGAAAATGCCGGGGGTGTGGATCATGTTGGGGTCGAGCTCGCCGGCGGGCACCAGCTCCTCCACTTCGGCCACCGTTATGTTGCCGGCTGTGGCCATCATGGGGTTGAAGTTGCGGGCCGTGCCTTTGTAGACCAGGTTGCCGGCCGTGTCGCCTTTCCAGGCTTTTACAAAGGCAAAGTCGGCCTTGAGCCAGGTCTCCATCAAATACATTTTACCGTTGAACTCCCGGGTCTCCTTGCCTTCGCCTACCTCGGTGCCATAACCTGCCGGTGTGAAAAAAGCCGGAATACCTGCCCCACCTGCCCGGATGCGCTCTGCCAGCGTGCCCTGCGGAATCAGGTCCACCTCCAGCTCGCCGGTGAGCAGCTGGCGTTCAAACTCAGCGTTCTCGCCCACGTAGCTCGCTATCATTTTCCGGACCTGGTGCTTTTGCAGCAGCAACCCAATGCCGAAATCATCTACGCCTGCGTTGTTCGAGATACAGGTCAGGTTCTTTACCCCCAGCCGCAGCAGCTCGGCAATGGCATTTTCGGGGATGCCGCACAGCCCGAAGCCCCCGAGCATCAGCGTCATGCCGTCTTTGATGCCCGCCAATGCCGCGGTGGCATCTTTCACAGTTTTATTGATCATAAGCCGGAACGGTTGTTAGCGTACAAAAAATAGAAAAAGAGCTATATGGTTATTATAGCTCTTCGTAATTTCAGTACAAATGGTTGTTGTTTGGGTAAGAGTTATGAGTTAAAAGTGAGGCGGAAGAAATAGACAATGACAGAACTTATCGGGGTTCGACAGTTGATTTGTTCTCATGATGAAAAAATCTTGTATCTGATTTCCTGTGTCTTGTGTCCGGTAGAAGCCCGCTCTAGCGGCAAGTAGCTACCGCGAAAATGAATTATTCCAATCAAAATGCCCCTCATAAGACTTCTACAGCCGCCGCTCCGGCTACTCTAAAGTCTTAACTACCCAAAGAAGGTCCTTTCTCCTGCGTCTTGCGCCCTTTTTAGCAGCAGCAGCTTGATATACCTCTGGAGGGGGAATTTCATTCAAATAATTTGAGACGATGTTCAGTAGTTGCAGGTAATCAGTACTACAGAATTATTAGGTCCACAGAATCCTGCTACTCCTTTTATCCTGTAAATCCTTAGGGTTGGGGCGCTAACTAAAGGTTCAGACAAGCAACCACCAACCAAAACCAATCTAAAGTCCCAGCGCTTGCTCTGTGGCTGCTTTGTCTTTGGCAAGCTGAGCTTTCAGGGCGTCCAGCCCTTCAAACTTCTGCTCCTGGCGGAGCTGCTGCACAAATTCTACGGTTAAGGTCTGGCCGTACAGGTCTCCGCTGAAATGCAGCAGATGCACTTCCAGGGTCAGTTTGCTGCCATCCACGGTGGGGCGGGTGCCAATGTTCATCATGCCGGGGAGCCGCTCACCCACTACATGTACCCAGACGGCATACACACCGTTGGCCGGAATGAGTTTGTGTGGCACAGGCAGGGCCAGGTTGGCAGTCGGAAAGCCGATGGTTCGGCCAAGTTGCTGCCCTTTTTCTACCACCGAGCTCAGGCTGTAGTATCGCCCCAGGTACCGGGTGGCCGTGGGCGGGTCGCCAGACTCCAGGGCCTTTCTGATTTTGGTAGAGCTCACGGCAATATCATCTACGTCCTGCTGCGGAATCTCCTCCACCTCAAACCCGTATTGCTGTGACCGCGCCTTCAGGTGCTCGAAGCTGCCTTCGCGGTTCTTGCCGAAGCGGTGGTCGTAGCCTATCACCAGCACTTTGGTGTTGAGGGCCCGCACCAGCACATCCGTAATAAAAGTACGGGAAGTAATGCGGGAGAAATCTCGCGTAAACGGGATGATAAGCAGGTAATCTACGCCAAAGCTGCTGAGCTGCGCTATGCGCTCTTCTATGGTAGAGAGCAGCTTAAGCTTGTTGTCTTCGGGAAAAAGGACCAGGCGGGGGTGAGGCCAGTAGGTAACCACCACGCTCTGGCCACCGGCCTGGCGCGCGCGCTCCTGCACCCGCTTCAGGATTTTCTGGTGCCCTATGTGCACACCATCAAAGGTGCCGCTGGTTACAACGGCGTGGGTAAGCTTCGGGAAATCGGCAATGTCACGAATTACTTCCATCCGATGCTAATTGGGCATTTCTTATTTGCTGAATGTCTTCAATAGAGAGCGCGTCTTCTACCTTATAGTCGCCGATACGGGTACGCACCAGCGCGGAGAGGTGGGCGCCACAGCCCAGCTTTTGCCCCAGGTCATGGGCCAGGCTCCGGATATAGGTCCCTTTGCTGCAGACTACTTTAAAATGAACCACTGCGCCTTCTACGGCCGTAATGTCGAACGCCTTGATGGTGATGCTGCGGGGTTTTATCTCAGCGGTTTGTCCTTTCCGGGCCAGCAAGTAAGCCCGCTTGCCATCTATCATCACAGCCGAGTAAATAGGCGGCACCTGCTCTATGGTGCCTACAAAGGTAGCTGCGGCCGCTTTCAGGTCGTCTTCTGAAATATGGCTGATGTCGGTGGGCTCCGAAACCTCCGTCTCCAGGTCGTAAGAGGGGGTGGTCTGGCCGATGGTGATCGTGCCGGTATATTCCTTTTCCTGCGCCTGAATCTCATCGATGCGCTTGGTGAACTTGCCGGTGCACAAAATCAACAGCCCGGAGGCCAGCGGGTCCAGTGTGCCGGCGTGGCCTATCTTTTTCACCCGCAGGATGTTGCGCACCTTCTTCACCACATCAAACGATGTCCAGGTCAGGGGTTTGTCTATCAGTAATATTTCTCCGGCTTCAAAGTCGTATACCATGCTTAGAATTTTAAATCGATACCCATGGCTAGCAGCATGAGTATGGCTATACCTACGGCAATCCGGTAATATCCGAACACCCTGAATCCATATTTTGTGAGGAAGGAGATAAACGATTTGATGGCAATCATGGCTACCACAAACCCTACCACGTTCCCGATTAGCAGCAGCTTTACGTCTTCTGAGCTGATGATAGAGAAGCTGTGCTGAATTTTTGGCCAGTCGAAATACACGATGTCGGAAATTTCGAGCTTGAGCATGTCTTTGATGAACTTAAACGAAGCGGCGGCCAGCATGGTGGGCACCGCCAGGAAAAAAGAGAACTCTGCGGCGGCTTTCCGGTTCACGCCCTGCGCCAGCCCCCCGATAATAGAGGCCGCCGAGCGCGATACTCCCGGAATCATGGCGATGCACTGAAAAAAGCCGATCACAAAAGCATTCCTGTAGTTGATCCTGTCCCGGTCGGCGTGGGTAAACCATTTGTCTATGAACACCAGCACCACGCCGCCCACAATCAGCATCACGGCCGTGATGAGGATACTCTCCAGCATCGCGTCTATGGCTTCTTCGAGCAGCAGGCCCAGCACGGCAGCCGGTATAAAGGCCACCAGGATTTTCTTATACAGGTCTAAACTAGTGACAAACCGCCTCCAGTAGAGCACCACCACCGACAAGATAGCGCCAAACTGAATACTAACCGCAAAAATCTTGGTGATCGGCAGCTCGTTAATGCCCATCAGGGTGGCTGCTATAATCATGTGCCCGGTAGACGAGACAGGCAGAAATTCGGTAAGTCCTTCTACGATCGCTAAAATAATAGCTTGCCAAACGCTCATCTACTCATTTGTTTTATCCTTCACCAGAATGGCAAAAAGCTCTATCACAAAACCGGCAAACACCACCAGCGGGCCCAGGGTTATTCCCAGAAAGCCGAGGCCATACTGCTCTTTGTCCATTGTCATGATGATAAAGCCAAGGGCCAGCACAACGATCCCGGCCAGCATCAGTACATAGTTTTTCCTGCCAAAGGCAAGCTTAGGTTTGTTCTCCATTATCAATATAATTCGTCTAATGACATTCCAAGGTATTTTCGCACGGCCCGGTAAGAGCTCAGGAACCCGATAATGCAGCCGAGCACGACCAGGGCAATCATGAGCAGGTACATCTGGTGCTCATCGCGCAGCAGGCGCAGCTCCTCCATTTCGAAATAGGCGTACTGCATGAGCGCATAAAGCAGCACCGAGGCAATAATGCCACTTAATATTCCCTGCCAGGTAGCCCGGTTCAGGAAAGGGCGCTGGATAAAAAAGGAGGTGGCTCCCACCAGCTGCATGCTCCTGATCAGGAAACGCTGCGAGTAGAGCGCCAGCTTCACGGTATTGTTAATCAGGATGGTGACTACCAGCAGCAGGATGGCCGCAAAAGCGATCAGTACCAGGCTCACCTTCTGGATGTTGCTGTTGATAGACTCAATCAGATTGGCCACGTACTGCACCTCGTACACGCCGTTGATGTCCTGCAGGTCTTTTTGTATTTTCTGGAGCTCCTCGGAGCCGGAGTGGTCGGCGTCTATTTTCAGGATGTAGGCATCGCGGAGCGGGTTCTCACCCAGGAAAGCCATAAAATCTTCCTCTGTCTCATCCAGAAAAGCCCTGGCGCCCTCTTCTTTCGACACGAAGCGCACCTGTGCCGAATCATTTTTGTAGGCGATGTATTCTTTGGCTGCGAAGGTCTTCTGCAGGCGCACCAGCTGCACATCGGTCAGGTTGCGGTCCAGGTACACCTGCATCTCTATGCTTTCCTTCACGATCTCGGAGAGTTTGCCGGCATGAAGGAGCAGCAGGCCGAACAGGCCGATCACAAAAAGAGAAAGCGTAATGCTGAACATGACCATCGTGTGCGGATAGCTGCCAAGTTTTTTCTTTTTAACTAATTTAGGGTGCTGCTTTACCATAACTTTCAATTCGGCACAAAAATAGAAATATTATTCAAGAGCTTGTTCAAAATTCGACATTTGCCTGAAATTCGTTTCCAAACACAAGCCGCCCGGCAGCTATCCTTTTTCTAACGACGCTGCCGGGCAATCCATTGCAGGCTCTTTATTTCGGCCCTGTTTCCTATAGCTGTGCAGCAGTAGCAGGCCATAAATGCCTGGAAGGGGCAATTTCATTAGAATAATTGATGGATGGTGGTTGTTGCTGATTGTTAAATTGTAAAATGATGGATCTGGAGATGTGAAGATTTGAAAACTTGCAGCTGAGTTGGTTTGAAAGTGAATTTCTGAGAAAGTTTACATACCCGCTCAACTCTTTACGCATAACTCTTCACCAGTTAAATCCTTGTGCAGGTAGAAAGTCATTCATTTAGCAACTACTACTAAATGTAGAGCAGCAGCAGCAGCAGAAACCGCCGGAGGCCCAATTTCATTCAAATAATTGCCTCGCTTCAAAAGCAAGCAGACAATCCTGTGTCTTACGTCCTGTGTCCTGTGTCTAAAAAATTACAGCCGCAGGCGAGGGTCTGAGTCAAGAATGATCTGTTCCTGTTCCTGGAGCCTTCGGCGCTCCCGGCGGGAGGCTCTGTTGCGGCCAAACAGCTCGCGCACCGTGTCGAAGCGCTTGGTGTGCAGCAAGCTGACGCTCTGGCTCACCAGTGCCCTGCCGGTAAGGCCGCTGGGGTTGGTGTTGTACTCCAGGCGCGCCCGCAGCTCCCCGCTACGGGTTATGTAATATTCCAGCGACCAGTCGCCCTGGTAAGTGTTTTGGTTTCTGGTGCCGCCTGTGCCGGTTGCCCCACCGGCATTGCTGAAGCCCGACTGGCTGGTTACCCGCAGCCTGCCCTGGAAGAAGTTGTAGCTCAGCCGCACCTGCAAAGCCGAGAGCGCATCCTGGTTAAAGGTGTTGCGGCCAAGGCCAATATCTACCTGCAGGTTGCTGTCGATGCTGTTGAAGAAGGTGTTGAGCTGGCCGGATAGCAAGCTGCCCAGGCTGCCTCCCACGGCTGCTGTGCCGGCCCCCTCCAGGCCCAAAGAGCCGGGTGGCGCAAGCCGCTGCATCACCAAAAGGCTGAACACCTGCCGGTTGAGCTCATTCTCATCGTTCTTGATCGAGCTGATGAAAGGAGAAAGTATCGTTTGCGCATCCTGGGGCAGTTCATCGAAGTTCAGACCAAGCTTTATCTCGGGCGTAAGAATGGGCCCGCTCAGGTCGATTACGGCGGTAACCGGATAGCTGCCCTGCACTTCCGCGCCGGAAGGAGCAAAGTCGGCCAGCGAGGTCTGCTGCGAATAGGTGGCGTTTATGCGCATGGTGCCTGCCAGCGGGTCGCCGTTCCAGGAGATGGTGCCGCCGGGGGTAACCCTAAACTCCCGCGATACCAGGCCCTCCAGCAGGTTAAAGTTGTAGGCTCCCTGCGTAATCTCAAAAGTGCCGAACATGTTAAACTCTCCCCGCGTGTCGATCGTCATCCGGATCAGGCCATTGCCCGATCCCCTGATCACATCACCGGTCTGCCTGTCGATGATGATCTCGAAGTAGGCGTCGTCGGTTACATCGAGGTTAAAGTTCATGTTGATGCCGGAGAGGTTTACGCGCTGTTTTTCTACGGCCACTGCCACGCCGGTGGTGTCGGTGGTATTGCGGTTCACGAACCGGATAAAGTCTTTCTGCCCCAGCTCGGTCTGGTTGTCCATGGGCAGCACGATGCGGGTGTTCTCGTTGCTCCGGGCCGTCACGTTTATCTGCAGGTTATCTACGGGTCCCAGCACCGAGGCGGTGCCGGTGGCGAAGGCTGTGCCGTAGTAGAGCTCGTTCTGGCTGCTGGTGGTGTTGAGCACCATAAAGTTGCGGTAGCGTCCCTGTATGTCGAGCACCATGTTCTTAAAGCCATCGTGGGCTATTCCTCCGGAGATGGTGGCTGTGTTGCCGTAGAGGTCGGTGAGGCGGGCATTGCGGAAACTGATGCTGTTGGCTCCGAAGTACACCCTGTCGGTCAGGCGGTAGGTGGTGCCCAGGTAGTCGAAACGGAACTGCCCGTTGTTCACCATCACCGATCCGGTCAGCACAGGCGAGTTCAGGCGGCCCAGTATCCGGATGCGGCCTTCCATGGTACCCTCCAGGTTCGACATGATGGGTTTCAGGATCGGCTCCACAATTTTGAGCTGGGAGTTGTCCATCACGGCCAGCATGTCCAGCTGTTCCTCGGGGGCATCGGGCTTGTAATTGCCGGTGACCGACAGCACCTTTTTGCCGCCGTAACTGATGCCAAAATCCATGGCGAGCTGCTGCTGGCTGTTGTTCCAGTCAGACCGGCCCACCACATCACCGATGAGCACATTGTCGAAGTGCAGGGAATCTACCTGAAGCATGGAGTTCAGAATGGCCTGGTTGTACAAATCCTGCACGGTCAGCTCCCCGTTCAGCCTGCCCCGCAGCTGTTGCTCAATCAGCGGGTTCAGATTGCGCAGATCGAAATCCTGCACATTCACCTTCAGAATACTTTCCGGATTGTCGGAGATAAGGCCCAGGATGTTGAATACCTGGTTGCGGTTGGTCAGCGCGAAGTTCTCGAACAGGATGCTCCTGCCTCTGTCGCTGATCAGGATGGTGTTGCCCGGCGTAAAAGCCCAGGCATTATCGAGCAGCGTAATGTTGGAGCGGTTAAACACCAGCTGCACCTGGTTTTCCAGAAAGTTGAGGTCCCCGGAAATGGTTGCCCGGTTGTCCTGGCCCGTCTGGGCAATGTTGGTGGAGAAGTTGATGGTTCTTTCGCTCCAGATGCCTTCCAGGTAGAAATTCTCTGTGTCGCCGACGGATGGCAGCAGTTGCTCCTCCGAGGTGATCAGGGCACTTGCCAGCACGTCGGGGGTTCGCTGCAGTTTGGATGTGTTGAGTTCGATGTTGTTGCTGTACAGGGCGATGTTGTCGTACAAGACGGTGTCTATGCGGGTAAAAAGATCGAAAATAACGGTGTTGCCATGCCGGAAGGAGCCCTCAATCTTGGAAAAATCGGAGATGGTGAGCTGCGGCATGAACAGGTGCAGCAGCGGGTTGGCGCGTTTCAGGTAAATGTCGTAGTCTACCCGGTACTCCTGCTGCAGGGCACTATTCTTTTGGTTATAGTAGGCGGCTATGGCCACATCGTTGCTCTCGAAGTTCAGGGTATACTCGTGCACGAGCTGCTTCAGGTCGTCTATAAGCACGGTGTAGTCAAAATCGCCGCGAGCCTGCAGGGCAATCAGATCTGAGACGAACGACAGGCTGCGGGTTCCCTGGTCTACGGTGGAGATAATATTGACAGAATCCAGCGCAAGCGTATTGCCATCGTAGCTTATTTCGGCGTTCTTAAAGAGGGCAGTCCCGGCAAAGTCGTCGAGCCGCAGACCCTTAAAGTTTAAGTCCGATTCGGCACGAATGGCCAATGGCTTCTCTGTAAAGCCCAGCCCCTGCAGGTCTGCTTTCTGCAGGTTGGCCACCAGGTTAAAAGCCTTGGCATTGGGGGCCAGGTGCACCACGCCATCGGCATTAATTACCAGGTTAGGATCGTTTACTGCTACCTTGCCGGTAAACATCTGGCGGCTCAGGGTGCCGTTGGCCTTTATGTTGCGGTAGTTGTAGTCGAGCAGGTGCAACTGCCGGATGGTGGCGTTTAAGGTCACCCGGGCTGTTTGCAGGTCGAAACCGGAACCTGCTATCCGGCCTTCCATCGAGATCGTCTTTAAAAGGTCCGTGTTGCCCACAAGCCGGCCCAGGTTAAAGCCGTTCGTTTTGAGGTAACCGGTGTAGGAGGAACTGCGGGTCTCGTCATCAATCTTCAGGTTTATATCCGATTCCAGGCTGCCCAGGGCGGTTGAAAAGGAGCCGTTGGCCACAAAGTCCTCGTAGAAACCGACAAAACGCCCTTCCAGCTCCACGGTGCCCAGGCGGGCTGCCACCGTATAAACCTCTTTGGGCAGAAAATGCCTGATGTCGCTGGCGTTGATGGTGGAGGGCCTGAGCCGTATATTGGCAAATGTCTCTTTGGCGTTGGGCAGGCCATCGGCGCTCAGGCTGCCCACGATGTGGGTGTTTTGGCCATAGGTCAGGTCCAGGTTAGAGGCTGTAAAATTGCCGACCTTCCCTTTTATCTCGGCTGTGCTCACGAGCAGGTTCTCGTCGTAGTTCAGCAGCTGGGGGGCGAAAACCGCAATGTCCTGGGAGTATACTTTGGTATTTTTTAAGTTCGCTGTTACGCTTACACTGTCTACAAACGATCTGAAGTTCAGGAAACGGTCATAATCGAAGCGCACATAGTGCTGCAGGTGGCTTTGGTTTACCCGCAGGTCCAGCTCATCAAATTCCCAGAAGGTAGGGGCATAGGTCATCCGTACGTCCAGGTTGTGGAGCTTTGTGCCGGACCTGGTTTCGTTTGCCCGCAGGTCGGTAATGCGTGCCCGTAGCGTGTCACCCGGCTCTAATTCTGTGAAGCGCCCGTTCAGTTTATCCACCGTCATATGAAAATAATCGATGCCATTGGGGGCAGGGGCTTTGCTGAAGTCGTCGTAGGTAAAGCGCCCGTTGTGGATCAGGACCTCATCGATCGAGAAATCAAATGGCTGATTTTTTGGCTTCGTAGGATCTTTTCGGATCAGCTTGTTCAGGGCCTTCAGAAAAGTGCTCAGGTTCAGGGTGTCGGTGCCCTCGTACTTTACCAGGTTGGCGCGGGGTTCGTTCAGCTCCAGCGTGCCTATGTGGAGGGTATTGGGATCGAAAATTGAGAAGAGGCTTATTTCGGCTTCGGCACTGCCCAGGTAGAACAATTCCTGTTTGCGGTAATCGAGCACTTTTACTTTTTCCAGAATCACATTCCGGAAGAACTTAATGTTCACCTTCTCAATGGTGACCTCATGCTCGAGTGTCTGGGAGAGATATTCGGCTGCTTTCTTGGCCACTTTGGTCTGCACCTTCGGGTATTGCAGCGCAACATAAGCCACGCCAAAGAGTAAGATTAGGAACAAGAGCAGCCCTAACGCTATTTTTAGAATAGCTTTTCCTATAACTTTGGCGTAATTCTTTGACTGTTCCTTTTCCAAAAATGATTGAACCTACGATTTTAGCAATCGAATCTTCTTGCGACGAGACCTCTGCTGCCGTTATACGGGGCGGCCAGGTATTGTCTAATATAGTGGCCACACAGGCCGTGCACGAGCAATACGGCGGCGTGGTACCAGAACTAGCCTCCCGGGCGCACCAGCAAAATATTATACCGGTCGTTACCCAGGCGCTTAGCAAGGCAAATGTAACAAAAACTGATCTAAATGCAGTAGCTTTCACGCGTGGCCCCGGTTTGCTGGGTGCCTTGCTGGTTGGCTGCACCTTCGCCAAATCGTTTGCCCTGGGCCTGGATATCCCGCTCATAGAGGTAAACCACATGCAGGCGCATATTCTGGCCCATTTCATAGATGAGCCTAAACCGAACTTCCCCTTCCTGTGCCTCACCGTAAGCGGCGGCCACACGCAGGTAGTGCTGGTAAAGAGCCACCTCGACATGCAGGTGATCGGCCAGACCACAGACGATGCCGTAGGAGAGGCCTTCGACAAGACCGCCAAGATGCTGGGCTTGCCATACCCCGGCGGCCCTATGCTCGACAAAACGGCCGCTACGGGCAACCCGAAGGCATTTCAATTCCCGGTGGGCAATATGCCCGGCTACGACTTTTCGTTCAGCGGCATCAAGACCGCAGTGCTTTACTTCCTTAAAGACCAAACGAAGCAAAACCCTGACTTCGTACAGGAGAACCTGGCAGATATTTGCGCCAGTGTACAATTCACGCTCATTCAGACGCTGCTCAAAAAGCTGGTGCAGGCCAGCAAAGACCTGGGCATACGCGAAGTGGCCATTGCCGGTGGGGTATCGGCCAACTCGGGGCTGCGGCAGGCCCTGCAGGACTACGCCAAAAAGTATAACTGGACCGTATATATTCCCGCTTTTGAGTATTGCACCGATAATGCAGGTATGATAGCCATAGCGGCTCATTACCAATACCTTGCCGGCGACTTTACCGGTCAGCTCGCCAGCCCGGACCCGAGGATGAAAATTTAGTAGATTTGGAAATGAGAAGATTTGAAAATTCGGAGATTGAGGCCTGGCTTAACTCTGATTATATAAGATAGAAATGCAATCATATATGTAGGTGATTAGTATAGCAAGAGGCTCTATGTTAAAAAATGCCTTTTATCTAACATCTATCATCTAAAATCTAGCATCTAATTTAATGGCAAAAAAAGAGAAAGACCGGATAAAGAAGTTTGTAAACATCGTGAACCGCAGGGCTTCTTTTGAGTACCAGTTCCTGGAAAAATATGTGGCAGGCGTGATGCTGCGCGGCACCGAGATCAAATCTATCCGTGAGGGCAAGGTGAACCTGCAGGACGGCTACTGCGTGGTGCAGAACGGGGAACTGTGGCTGCACAACATGCACATCGCCACCTATACCGAGGGTACCCACTACAACCACGAGCCCATGCGCGTGCGCAAGCTGCTGCTGAACAGGAACGAGCTGCGCAAACTGGAGAAAAATGCCGAAGAGCAGGGGGTAACCATTATCCCGATCCGGGTGTTTATTAATGACCGCGGTTTCGCCAAAGTGGAGATCGCGCTGGCCCGAGGCAAAAAACTGTACGACAAGCGCGAAGACATAAAAGCCCGCGATGTGAAGCGGGAGATGGACAGAAGCAGCTTCTGATTAGAGGATGCAGGACTTAGGGCATCAGACTAATTATTTGTGCTCTGGAAGCTCGTTTCATTCATGATAAGATAGGAGGCGTTATTTGATTACTGGTGATCAGGCCTTTATATCAGTGTTGTTGTGGCGTTTGTTGAAGAAGAAACCCTCGTGTTAAGTATAATTCTGATCCATTCTATACAAGTAAAAATAAGCTATGGCGAAAAACAAACCGGAAACTGCTGCGCAACTTGTTCCTCAGATCAAAAAAGAGACCAGCCAGCTTTCGAAGCTGCAGCGGCAGTTTAACCTGAAGATAAAGCGGATCAATAAGCTGAAGGCGGAGCTGCAGCAACGCAGGGAGACCACCGCTATGCTGCAGGCCAGGGTGCAAAAGGAACTGCGACCGCTGGTAGATGAAACCATCGAGCTGAAAGTATCCATTGTGCAGCGGCTGGACGAGACATATGATCACCCTTCGCTCCGGAAAAAGGAGAAAGAAAAGCTGGCGGAGTTCATAGAAGACCTGGCGTACAACCTGATTGAGCGGCATGGTAGAGAAGAACTGGTAGCGATACACGATAAATATGCTCCTGTAACCCATGCCGAGGCGGTGCAGGAGGCAGAGGAAGAGGCGAAGAGTATGGCGCAGGATATGTTCAAAAGCTTTTTCGGCGTTGACATAGAAGCTGATGATCTGGACGATATGGAGAAGATGAAAGCGAAGCTGGACCAGAAGATGCAGGAGCAGGAAGAAGAAGCGGCCAAACGAAAGCAAAGCCGCGGGCCTAAAAAGAAAACCAAAGCGCAGCAGGAAAAGGAGGAAGCCATGAAAGCCGAGATGCAAAACATCAGCAAGGCCAGCAGGCGCATTTATACGGAGCTGGTAAAGCAGCTGCACCCCGACAAGGAGCAGGATGAGACGCAACGTGCCTGGAAAGAGGAGGTGATTAAGGAAGTGACGCTGGCTTATAACAACGACGATTTCTTTGAACTGCTGCGCCTGCAGATGGAGTTTCTGCAGGACAAAAGCAGGACGCTGGAAGAAATGCCGGAGGAACAGTTGAAATATTATGTAAAGCTGCTGAACGATCAGGTGCATGAGCTGCAGATGGAGTCGGCTCAGTTGACGTTTGGACCCGAAGCTCAACTCTTCTACCAGTTTGGCGGCACCCCTAAGGCGGTGGAGCAGAAGTTCAGAAGGGAGAAGAAAGCCCTGCGGGATGAGGTCCAGCAGCTGCAGGAAGAACTTAAAGGTTTCTCTGATCCGGAAGTAGTACGAGTATTTATTAAGTCATTGAAATTCATGTAGATGATGCAAGGTGTTTAAAGTGGATAAGCAGGCTCAGGAGGCCCGCTTTTGTTAGAATAATTGCTGGTTGTTAGTTGTTAATTGTTGAATTATGTTTTGCGATTGGGCTTTATTTTTCAGCTTTTGTACTCTTTAAATATCGACTTTTCATTCACTCATTCAAAATTAAACAAAGTGGAACACGGAATATCTACATTGAGCCTCGTGCCCATGCGGAAGGAGGCGGCCGACAGGGCGGAGCAGGTGTCGCAGTTGCTTTTTGGCGAGTGCTATTCTGTTCTGAACACACAGGGCAACTGGCTGCAGATAGAGCTGGCTACCGACAAATATCGTGGCTGGATAGACCAGAAGCAGCATACCCCTGTGAGCCCGGATTATTTTAAGCGCTGGTGCAGCCAACCTCATCCAAGGGTGCTGGGCCTGTTGCAGACGGTAAACAGTGCGCAGGCAGCCATTCCGGTAGGCATCGGGAGCTATCTGCCTTTTTTTGATGGTGTGAACCTAAGGATTAATGAAGAAAGCTATCAGTACGGTGGCCAGGCCTCCAACCCCGAACAGGAGGCAACGGAGGCGCAGCTGGTAAAAGTGGCGCAGTCGTTTCTAAAGGCGCCGTACCAGTGGGGTGGCAAATCGGTGTTGGGGGTCGATTGCTCCGGGTTTGTGCAGCAGGTGTACGGCGTGTGTGGCTACCAACTCCCACGCGATGCCTACCAGCAGGTGGAAGCAGGGGAGGAGGTGCACTTTGCCACCCAGACCCGCCCCGGCGACCTGGCCTTTTTTTCTAACCCCGAAGGCCGCATTATCCATGTGGGGCTGATGCTGGAGAGACAGCAGATTATACACGCCCATGGCGAAGTCCGCATCGATACGCTGGATCATACCGGCATTTACCAGGCCGACCGGAAACGCTATTCGCACCAGCTGCGCCTGATCAAGCGAATTATTCCGGGGTAGCAGTATTTTCTTGCCTGAGGGAGCATATCTAAGCGGCTGTTTTCCGTACAAGCATAGCGTAAGACGAAAGCAGTTATGAGAGATAAAGTGCTTATACTCAACCAGGATTTCAGCGCCATAGCCGTCTGTTCCATTCAGAAGGCCTTTGTGTTAGTGTACCTCGACAAAGCCGAGACGGTATCGAACATCCATGATGCCGTGCTCCACACCATCAGCAAATCCTACCCCATTCCTTCGGTTATCCGCCTGCAGCGCTATGTGCGCGTGCCCTACTATGGCATCTCGCTGAGCCGCCACAATGTGCTGCGGCGCGACAATTACAAATGCCAATACTGCGGCACCATCAAAAACCTGACCCTCGACCACCTGGTGCCCCGGTCCCGGGGCGGCGAGTCGAACTGGCAAAACCTGGTAACGGCCTGCATGCGCTGCAACACCCGCAAAGGCAACCGCACCCCCGAAGAAGCCGGCTTGAAGCTGCTCTCGAAACCAAAGCGTCCCTCCCTTCTGTCGTTCCTGCAACTGCACGTAGACACGCACAACGAGGAGTGGCGTACCTATCTGGGTATGGAAGTGTAATTGCATTATATTTGTGCTAATAAATTTAGCTTCATATTTTAAACCCGCTTAAAATCAGGATTTAATAAGCTGTGAGCTGAGGTAAAGGTTGAATCATGGAATTTGTTTCCTTAACCTTTGCATCAGCCATTGCCGGCTATTGTTTCCAAGGATCGTGGCTGTTGAAAAGGGCCGGAGCAGCAGCAATGGCAGCGCCTCCGGAGGGGTGTTTTGATTAGCATAATTTGGTTTGGCAGAAACCTCGCTGCGTGCGCAGCTCCTGGCTGCTGGTCTCGTTCGACTTAACGTCAGCTGTCCTCGCTTTAAAACCTTTAAATGCGGCATCTGCAATTTTTAGCAGCATGTCGGTCAGTGTAGCGGATTCGTTGCTACTTCTGACAGCGGGATCAGCCGGAGACTAAGCTCTATTATTAATTATGTAGTCGAAAACTAGACACAGTATCTGTACAAAAGGGTGCAAATAAGCATGGAACATCATTTGGGGAAGTTCGACATGATCCTGTCAAACCGTTTATCCTGCCAATCCTTGGGGTGGGGCCCTATAGAAAGTTTCAGACAGAAAAATCCTGTGTCTTATGTCCTGCGTCATGTGTCCTTTTTTAGCAGCACCAGCAACAGCAGAGCCCTCCGAAGGGGCTTTTTCATTGGAATAATTCAGGCGTTTGAGCCCGATGCACCTTATCTTTTTCTGTTCCAGTTCCTATTTACCTGATCCACAGCCTCTTTTCTCTGAGGTAATCAAAGAAAACAATATGCCCTTAACACTGGTTTTTTTCTGAAAAATATGTACCTTTGCCCCCTTCATTCGGGTGAATGAGACCTGTGCTTTAGCAGGGAATTGTAAAACTAAACCAAACCGGCTTATTGCTCTAGGTCGGTGGCTTAACCAGAGCAACTTATTATATGAGTAATTCTCCAGATAATTTTGATTGGGACAAATTTGAAACCCAAGGTTTCGGCGGCGGCTACAGCAAAGACGAGAAAGCCGAAATGGAAAAAATGTACGACGACACCCTGACTACCGTACAGGAGCAGGAGGTTGTTAGCGGAACTGTGGTAGGCATCACTGATCGTGACGTGATCCTGAACATCGGTTTCAAATCTGATGGCCTGGTGCCGGTTTCAGAATTCAGAGATCTTCCTGACCTGAAAGTGGGCGACGAGGTTGAAGTATTTATCGAAGACCAGGAAGACCCGAACGGTCAGCTTATCTTATCCCGTAAGAAAGCGAAGATCGTGAGCGCCTGGGCTAAAATTTACGATGCCCTCGAGAACGACAAAGTTCTGGAAGGTGTTGTGAAACGCAGAACAAAAGGTGGCCTTATCACCGACATCCACGGTGTGGAAGCCTTCTTGCCAGGTTCGCAAATCGACGTGAAGCCAATCCGTGACTTCGACGTGTTTGTAGGCAAGAAAATGGAAGTGAAAGTGGTGAAAATCAACGCCGCTTTCGACAACGTGGTTGTATCGCATAAAGTACTTATCGAGAAAGACCTGGAGCAGCAACGTGCCGCTATCCTGAACAACCTCGAAAAAGGCCAGGTACTGGAAGGCGTTATCAAGAACATGACAAACTTCGGTGTGTTCATCGACCTTGGTGGCGTAGACGGTCTGCTTCACATTACAGATATTTCTTGGGGACGTATCAACCATCCGGAAGAAGTTCTGAACCTTGACCAGAAAGTAAACGTGGTGGTTCTTGACTTCGATGATGACAAGAAGCGTATTTCCCTTGGTATGAAGCAACTGACTCCTCACCCTTGGGATGCTCTTCCTGCTGAGGTTGAAGTTGGCTCAAGAGTGAAAGGCAGAATCGTGAACGTGGCTGATTACGGCGCATTCCTGGAACTGATGCCAGGTGTTGAAGGTCTGATCCACGTTTCTGAAATGAGCTGGTCGCAGCACCTGCGCAACCCACAGGACTTCATTAAGCAAGGCGACGAAGTAGAGGCAGTTGTGCTGACACTGGACCGTCAGGAGCGTAAAATGTCGCTTGGCATTAAGCAGCTGACTGAAGACCCATGGACGAAGCAGGATGTGTTAACGAAATACGGCGTGGGCACCAAGCACACGGGCGTTGTTCGTAACCTGACTAACTTCGGTCTGTTCTTAGAGCTGGAAGAAGGCGTAGACGGCCTTGTGCACGTTTCTGACCTGAGCTGGACTAAGAAGATCAAGCACCCATCTGAGTTTGTGAAAGTTGGTGAGAACCTGGACGTAGTTGTATTGGAGCTTGACGTTCCGAACAGAAGACTTGCCCTGGGCCACAAGCAACTGGAAGAAAACCCTTGGGATACATTCGAGTCGGTATTCAGCATCGGTTCTACACACAAAGCATCTGTGCTTGAGAAATCAGACAGAGGCGCGGTGCTGGAGCTGCCATACGGTATCGAAGGTTTCGCGTTCCCGAAAGGAATTCAGAAAGAGGATGGTTCTACAGTAGAGGCTGGCGAAAGCTTAGACTTTAAAGTAGTGGAATTCTCTAAAGAAGACCGTAAGATCATCCTGTCGCATGCGGCTACTTATGGCGAAGAGGCTAACAGAATGGCCAAAGCCACTAAGAAAGTGCAGCCTGCAGCCGGTGCCGAGAAAGCACCTAAGGCTCCAAAGGTACAGAAAGAGGCTGAGAACAAGTCAACGCTTGGTGACCTGGATGCCCTGTCGGCCCTGAAAGAGCAGATGATGGAGAACGAGAAAGAAGCTGGCGTGAAGAAACTGGAAGCTGCCGCTGCCAAGAAGTCGAAAGACACTCCTGGTGACGAAGCTACCGGCGAGGACGCTGCTGCTGCTGACGAAGCCTCTGAAGAAGAAAGCAAAGCTTAAGTTTAGCTTTTGCACCATAAAGAGAAGCCCCGGGAAACCGGGGCTTTTTTTGTGCCTGACTTTATGGGTTCTGCTGCCCCATGTAGGGCTGCTGGTTTACGATAAGCACCTTGTCATCGTCGAGGAGCAGGTAGCCGTAGTCGTAGCAGAGGTAGTAGGTGTTGCCCTGCTTGGTGCGGTAGAGGTGGGTAAAGTAGCGGAAGTCGAAACCCGAAATTTCCAGCACCGCCCGGCGCAGCGTGGTTTTGCCTTGTGGGCTAGCCTGCCGCAGTATGTTGCGGTTACGGCGCAGGATCTGGTTGATGTGGCGCATGAGCACTTCGCTTTCGTCGCCTTTCTTTCGGAGCGTGTTGGCCGTGGCGCGGCACTGGTCGGAGCAAAAGCGCTTATCGGCCCGCCCCACCATGCTGGTGCCGCAATGCAGGCAAGTCTTCTCTTCTTTTTTCATAGCCGTAATTATCCGGATACTTCCGGAAGCTTCCGGTTAAAACGGATACTTCCGCATACTTCCGGATATATACGGATAAACTTCGGCTACGGCTTTGCCGGCTTGTAATTTGGCGCTATGGCTAATGATGCAAGCAAAAACTGGTCTTATACCGATAACACAGTGTTTCTGAACCTGCTGGAGCACAACGGGAAAAAGTATATCCGGCTGTGGTACAAGCCCAACCCCTTTATCAGCAGCAAGCTGAAGGATGCGGCCTGGATAAAGTTCAGCCAGACGTACAAGTGCTTCGTCATGCACCACACCCCGCAAACCATTGAGCGTACCTACAGCCTGTTCAGGGGCCTGGCAAGGGTAAGCACCCGCTACCTGCACCGGCCAAAGCGCCTGAAGCCGGACAACCAGGTCCCGGTGCTGGCCGGACAGCAGACCGAGCCACTGGAAAAGCTGCCGGTGCTGCCGGTGGTGCGCCTGCAGCCCATGGCAACAGTCGGGGGCACCCTGGTGAGCATTACGCACCGCTACAGCAAACCGATTTACGACAGGCTGAAGGAAAGCCGGGTGGCGCGCTGGCAAAAGGAGCAGCAGTGCTTTGCCATGGCTCCGGGCGGCGAGCCGATGCTGGTGCTCCTGGAAGAGCTGCGGGGGCTGGCACAGCTGTGGCTGAGCCAGGAGCTGCAGGTAAAGGACCTGGTGCTGCAGCGTGCGCTCTGGGAACAGAGCTACCTGAAACAGGCACCGTATATTACCTGCCCGCTGGACTACCTGGAGAAACTGTTTCTGCTCAACTACAGCCCCAACACCATCCGGACCTACCATGGCATGCTCCTACGCTTTTTAAACAGCCACGCCGGTAAAGGACTGGAAGGCATCAAACATTTTACGGAAGAAGAGATAAACAACTATCATCGTGCCATGGTGCAGACAGGCAGCTGGTCGTGCTCGTTTGTGAACCAGAGCATCAATGCCGTTAAGTTTTATTACCAGCGGGTGCTGGGCCGCCACGAAGTGCAGCTAAACCTGGTGGAGCGGCCCGAGAAGCCCGAGCGCCTGCCCACCGTGCTCAGCAAAGCGGAAGTAGCCCGGATACTGGGAGCCACCGACAACCTGAAGCACCGCTGTATGCTGCAGCTGCTTTATGCTGGAGGCCTGCGCATAGGGGAGGTGATAAACCTGAAGCTGACCGATGTGCAGTCGGAGAGGAACCTGCTGCTGATCAGGGGCGGAAAGGGCAAGAAAGACCGCACCACGCTGCTTTCGCAGAAGCTGCTGGAGAACCTAAGGGCTTACTACAAGCAGTATAAACCAAAAGTATGGTTGTTTGAGGGGCAGTTTGGAGGGCAATATACTGTGGAAAGCATTCGGAATGTGTTCAGAGCCTGTATGGAAAAGGCCTGCATTAAAACCAGGGCTACGCCGCACACGCTCCGGCATTCGTTTGCTACCCACCTGCTGGAGCAGGGGACAGACCTGCGTTATATACAGTCGCTGCTAGGGCACCGGAATAGCAAGACTACCGAAATTTATACACATATAACATCGCATGCGCTAGAAAAAATTGTGAGTCCCTTGGATAATCTTTAGAATTAAATTACCTTGATACCAAAATAAAAAATCTGCTGTGATGCTCACTTTTACAAAAAGCATCACAACATACAGTAAAACCACCTACGCACATAGTGCAGATAACCGTATGTTGTTTGGGGGTATTACTGCTATCCAATAGTT
>NZ_VFSD01000021.1 GCF_014332515.1 Pontibacter beigongshangensis
TAATACTGAAATGGCTCAAGATTTAAGTGAAGGTGAAAAAACCGCAATTGCTTTCATTTATTTTATAACAACACTTAAAGAAAAAGGAAATAAGCTCGATGAAAGTATTCTATGGATTGATGATCCTATTTCAAGTTTTGACACCAACCATCTATTTAATGCATTTGTCTTTCTAGTTAAGAAATGTCATAGCTGTAAACAACTCTTCATTACAACTCATAACTTTTGGTTTTTTAAGCTAGTTAGAGATTGGATGACTAAAGATGGTAGACGCAGAGAATCTTCTTTTTATGTAATTGATTCATTTTTTATAGATTCAAATAGAATCTCTACAATAACTGAAGCCAACAAATCTATAGTTGATTTTCATTCTGAATACCATTTTCTATTTTCTCAGATTGTAAAGCATTATGATAAACCTGTTATAGATTTTGAAACCAGCTATATGCTGGCAAATGCGGGCCGTAGAGTTTTAGAAAGTATTCTTACTTTCAAGTATCCTAAGACTAAAGATTTAAGAGCTTTGATTAACAAGACTAGCTTTGATACTGATAAGAAGGAAAGAATCTACTGGTTCGTACAAAAATTTAGTCATAGCGACAGAATAGAGACACATGAAAGTATTCCTGACAATTTGTTTTCTGAAGGCCATAATGTAATTAGGGATATAGTTGATTTGATTAAAGAAGTAGAACCGGAGCATTATCAGGAGTTGGTTGAGATAGGGAGTTAATATGACAAATTGGAAAACATGTAAGCTTGGAGAAATTAGTACTGATATTTCCTACGGCTACACAGAAAGTGCAAAGCAGGAAAAAATTGGTCCTAAGTTCTTACGAATTACGGATATACAAAATGATCATGTCGATTGGGAAACTGTCCCTTATTGCATAATCACTCCGAAAGATTTTGAGAAGTATAGGCTTGAAATTGGTGATATAGTCATAGTGTCAGCTTCCCTTTAAATAGAACGGTTTAAAAGTAGAGGAAAAGTAGTTAACTTTAAACTGTTAGATATGAAAAGGAAGACATTTACCCCCCAGCAAATCGCTAAGCTTCTCAAGGAGTTTGAGGAAGGGAAAAGTGCTGCTGAAATTAGCCGAGAGCATGGCGTAAGCCAAGCGGCCTTCTACAAGTGGCGCCAGCGCTACAATGGCATGGATGCCACCGAGCTAAAACGGCTAAAGGAACTGGAGGAGGAGAATCGCAGGCTCAAGCAGATGTATGCCGAACAGGCCCTCGACCTGAAGGTGGCCAGGGAGATTATCGAAAAAAAGCTTTAAAGCCCTGCCAGAAAAGACAGATAGCAAAGGAAGTTGTAAAGGAGAAGAAGGTAAGCATCAGCAGGGCGTGCAGGGTATTGAACCTGAGCAAATCTGTATATTACCACCAGTCCCAGAAGGATGACAGGCCCGTGATAGATGCCTTGCGCAAAAAGGCAGAAGAACATCCAAGGGAGGGGTTCTGGAAAGCATTCAGGCGCCTACGCAACGAAGGCAGCCCATGGAATCACAAGAAGGTCTACAGGGTCTACACAGCTATGGGGCTGAACATCAGGAGAAAAGTGAAGAAAAGGCTTCCTCAGCGAGTGAAGGAGCCATTGCAAGTGCCTTCAGAGCTGAACCATACCTGGTCCATAGACTTTATGAGTGACGCTCTGATGAATGGCAGGAAGTTCCGTTCTTTCAATGTGATGGACGACTTCAACAGGGAAGCGCTGCATGTTGAGATAGATTATTCCCTGAAGAGCAACAGGGTGGTGTGGGTACTAAACCATCTGATAAAGCGCAGAGAAAAGCCCGAGCGCATCAGGATGGATAACGGCCCTGAATTCATTGCCTCCCTCATGGAGGAATGGAGCAAGATGAACGGAATCGAGTTTGTTTACATACAGCCTGGCAAGCCGACGCAGAACGCGTTTGTGGAGCGGCTCAACGGCACTTACAGGAGGCATGTGCTGGATGTTTACCTCTTTGATTCCTTGAATGAGGTACGGGAAATCACGAGCACCTGGATGGAAGATTATAACTGCTTCAGGCCTCATGACAGCCTGCAGGGGCTTAGCCCAGTCCAATATGCCAAGGCTAAAGGCGGGGCGTTAACAGTGGATAACTCTACCGAGTTAACCACAATTAACACCCATAGTAAAAGTAGTAGTAACTAATTTATTGATTGATTGGAAAAATTGATTCTCTCTACTCCAGAGCAGTTCTAAGGAGGGGAAGCTGACACTGCGCCAGCTGCCCGAGCTGAAGAACCCGACCATTGTGGTGCAGGTAGACCGCTTCGACCTCAACCGCCAGCTCTTCGACGATTTTGTGGCCGCCAAAGACCTGGTAGGCGACGTGCAGATCGCCAACACCACCGACGAGCTGCGCAGCCTGCTTAGCGGCGAAGGCGGCGGCGTGGTGTTCAGCACCGTGCAGAAGTTCAACCTCAAAGACACCGCCACCGGCCGCGAGCTGGAGCACCCCGTCCTCAGCGCCCGCGACAACATCATCGTGATAGCTGACGAGTGCCACCGCACGCAGTACGGCCTGGTGCAGGGCTTTGCCAACAACCTGCGCCGCGCCCTGCCGCAGGCCTCCTTCATCGGCTTCACCGGCACCCCCGTCGACAGCAAAGACGCCGACACCGTAGCCGTGTTCGGCGACATCATCCACACCTACGACATCCGCCAGGCCACCGAAGACAAAGCCGTGGTGCCGATCTATTACGAGCCGCGCCTCGCCAAGCTGCACCTCGCCAACGCCCTCCTCGACGAAGAAGCCGAAGAAATAACCGGCGACCTGGACGACAAAGACAAAAACAGAATACTCTGGGCCGCCATGGAAGACGCCGCCGGTGCCAAAGAGCGCGTGGAAGTGGTTGCCAAAGACATTCTGCAGCACTACCTGTACCGCACCAAAAGCCTGGAGGGCAAAGCCATGATCGTGTGCATGAGCCGCCGCAACTGCGTAAAGCTATACGATGCCTTGACCGCCCTGGAAGGCTGCCCCGAAGTAGCCGTGATCATGACCACCAACATCGCCAAAGACCCGGAGGCCTGGAACCCGCACGTGCGCAGCAAAGAGGGAATGGAGGGCATCAAAACCCGCTTCAAAGATCCGGACGACCCGCTGAAGATGGTTATTGTGCGCGACATGTGGCTCACCGGCTTCGACAACCCCGCCCTGCACACGCTCTACGTCGACAAAGTAATGAGCGGCCACAACCTGATCCAGGCCGTCAACCGCGTCGCCACCGTTTTCCGCGACAAGCCCAGCGGCCTGATCGTAGACTACATCGGCATTGGCGACAAACTTCGCGACGCCACCAAAAAATACACCTCCGCAGGCGGCGCAGGCAAAGTAGCCTTCGACATAGAAGAAGCCTTTGAGCTGGCAAAAGAAGTGATACAGCAGCTAAGGGAGCAGTTGCCAACTGGTCCGGTTACCATCTCAACGGCTGCTGTTGGCACTGGTAACGGTGCTGCGAAAAAGTCCCCCTTTGAAGGGGGCAGGGGGATGACCATGGCCGCTGAAGAGCCAACCGGCTACGGCACTACACAATGTAATCCGGAAGAAACAAATAATGATTTTTTCAGCACGCGTAAACATCCCCCTACCCCCTTCAAAGGGGGACTTTCGGTTTTCGCTTCTTTGCTGGAGGCTATTCCGTATTTTTCGGCTCTACCAAAAGGTGAACCACTTAAACTGGTGCAGCACGCCGTTAACCATCTGATTGCCGATGATGAACTGTGCAAGTGCTTCATGCTGAACGAAAAGAAGCTCAGCGGCCTCGCCCCCATCATCAAGAGCCACGACAACATACAAGAGCTGGCGGCTGATATTATTTACCTGCAGCACGTGGGCGCTGCCCTGCGCAAGCTCAAGAACCCGCAGCAGCACATCAAAAAATCAGCCAATCAGATAAAGGAGCTTATTCACCGCAGCATCGAAAGCGAGGAAGTGGTAGACGTGTTTCAGATGGCCGGCATCGAGCGCTTCGACATCTCCATCATCAACGACGATTTCCTGGCCACCGCCAAAGAGCAAAAGACCGGCAACGAACTGAAGCTGGAGCTCCTGCGTCAGATCATGAACAACGAGATAAAGCTCCGCGCCAGCAGCAACCTGGTGAAGTACCGGAAGCTAAAGGAGGCGGTAGAGAAAATAATACAGGACTACCACAACCACTTCTTCGACAGCCTGGTGGCCATGGAGAAAATACGCGAAACAGCCCGCGAAATGCAGGACGAAGACCTGCGCCGCCAGCAGCTCGGCCTCACCGAAGAGGAAGAAGCCTTTTATGAGATCCTGGCCAAACACCCCAACGCCGTGCAGGATTTCGAGCTGATAAAAGAACTGGTGCGCAAGATCCTGGCCGTGGTCAAGAAAAGTGCCACCCAACCCGACTGGTACAAAAAAGACGACACCAAAGCCCAGCTGATGCTAGCGGTAAAGCAGGTGCTCCGGTTTAAAGTAAAAGCTGAGCTGCAGGAGATATTGGAGGAGGTGATGGAGCAGGCGGAGGAGCGGTACAAGGACTGGGAGTTTGGGGTGGCCTAATATACAAGTTGTAAAACCAACCATTTTTATATAATGTCAAAATTTATTACCGGAAAGGAGCTAGAAGTAGCTGTAGACAAAATTATCTGGGAAGCGAATGAGAGTTTGATGATTGTGTCGCCTTATATTAAATTAGATGATCACTTTAGAAAGTTGTTTGTAGAACACCTTCAAAAGCCAAAGCTCCACATCACGTTGATATTCGGTAAAAACGAAGGTCGTGTAGATAAAAGCTTCAACAAGACGGACCTGCAGTTCTTCCTTCAGTTCCCTAACGTCACCATCGTTTACGTGCCCAACCTGCATGCTAAATATTATGCAAATGACCTAATGGGGGTGGTCACATCCATCAACTTATACGATTACTCCTTCGTGAACAACATTGAGTTTGGAATTCTCTATGAATACAAACTACTTTCCTTGTCCAATAGCTCCGATGACAACGTATGGGAGACCTGCGTGGATATAGCTAATAAACATGAAGTAGTATATGTGAAAAGGCCAATCTTCGAGAAAGGGTTTTTGGGACTAAGTAAAAGCTACATGGGTTCCAAAGTACTACTCGACAGAACTGAAGAGATGTACAGCGGAAAGCCACTTGCCAAAGGCACACAGAAAATGGAAGATTTTAAGGTAGAGCTTGATGCTAAGGAACAAACTGAGAGGCCAAGCCGCGAAGTGGTAGAAAAATCAGCTGGTTTTACATATAACGAAAAGAAACCCACTACTGAAAAGCCATTTGAACCGGGTTACTGTATCAGAACCGGCATTAAAATAGCCTTCAATCCTGAGCGCCCTTTATCTTACCAGGCCTACCAGAGTTGGAGTAAATACAGTGATGAAAATTACGCTGAAAAATATTGCCACTTTTCCGGAGAACCTTCAAACGGTGAAACCAGTGTGAAACGACCTGTCCTGTACAAAAACTGGAAGAAAGCGAAAGAGTTAAGTGTTTCATGAAGGCGGTTCATTATTTTCATTCCCTACCTCATCAGTACGTAGGATCATAGCAACTCAAATCAACAATAATAAAAAGCCAGTAGCTACTCTGACGTGGACTAGCTACTAGCTTTTATAAGCCGGAAACAAATCCTTTCTAAACGTCCTCACGATATTCCACCTGGATGGCTCTCATTCTCCTCCAGTTGCCACCTCGGCGCGCTTTCCGGCAACTGTAATTTTCAGATAAACAGGAACCACTCCTGTTTGGTAGACTTTTAAAACAAGAAAGCCTGCAATCATATGATTTGCAGGCTTTCTTGTTTTTGATCTGATAATCAGCAGAGAGGGAGGGATTCGAAACACCTGAATTTCTAACTGATAATCAACTTGTTGCTATAACAGTAATTATTTACTCACCGAATTACTCACCAATCTTTAACTACAGCCTAACTGCAAATTATGGAAATAAATATACGAATTATATGATGAATAAGCAAAGGCACATTCCATTCATCACCCTCTTGCTCTACACTTTATCCAATAAAAATATCAGTTTTAAACTATTATAATACTTTTCCTTTGATTCTTCATTTAATGTTGGTGCACATCTTTATAAAGCATGATAGGCTCTCATATTTAGGCTCGACATGCCCAGACCATCGATACCCAGTCCTACCACATCATCCGGCTTGTAGTATACGGGCGGATTGAAGCATTGTCCCACACCGGCTAGTGTACCGGTATAAAACAATATCACCTGGCAGCAGGGTCATGAAACGACTCACATAGGACACCAGGAGCGGAATACGGAAGATGAAATTGGAGTTGTCGCCGTCCTGCATCATGTGCCAGAAATATGGAGGTGCCCAGTTGCTAAAATAGCTCCACCACTTGTTACTGTTTGATCTCATCACATTGCTGCACATGGGCCTCGCCTCCAACTTCACGTATCTCAGCCACCGTCTGCTCTGCCTGCTGCGCTTTCAGGTTCAGCACATGCACCACAGCGCCTTGCCGGGCAAAAATAGGAGCAACCGCTTTCTCATATGCTACGCCACTACCAGCTACGGTTACCACGGCTGTTTTGATTTTTAATTAAACATGATTGGTTGGTATATTTTTTCACAATTTATATGAACTCCATCAGGATTAGCAGAAATTAACATAATTCACTTTTCAAGTTGACCTCTTTATCACAGCATCAGATCTATATTAAACTTTTCCACAGTGAGCATAAATAGAAGTCGATATAACGTGTTTTTGCTATTCTTATAAATAATAGATGGTGGCATAGTTTTTAAATTCAGAGGCGCCTCTTGAACAATACAAATAATGAAAGATGCTTTTATTTTACCGGAGTGGTTGCATTGATATATTCTTCGATATTCGTGTAGCCATCCCCATCCTTGTCTTGCGTGGCATCTGCCGCGGAATGAGGGTTAAGGCCATACTGTAGTTCCCATTCATCGGGCATTCCATCCCAGTCTGAATCTCTAGGTGCTTTTGCTTTAGGGTAGGTGGCAAAGCCACCACCCGGCCAATCAGCTGGATTTCCTGGAATGGTTCCAATGCCTTCTAATACAGTTTTGGCAACATAGCGGGTGATTATATCGCGTACTGGAAGGTTGGCTCCTCCCGACTGCAACACCTTTTGGTAAGCCAGCTCCGGTGTATCGGTGGTTACCGGATAGGCTTTAAATGGTTCGGACATCAGGGTTTCAGACAGCACTTTCAGGTCGGATGGACCGTCGGCAGGCATCTTATTATTAATGGCATAAAACCGCGCGTACACCGACTCGCTCTGAAAACCCCACTTCCAAGGCCGAAGCCTCTGTGAATCCGGCCCTTCCTGCTGTACGTTGCCAATGTAGTTCAGCCTTATATAATCGTTGGGACTTCCGTAGCCGGCGCCGCCGTAGTTGTAGAGAATGTTGTTGCGGTAATCGAGCGAGAGCATTTCTGCGCGTATGTTGCGGCGCTCACCATGTGCTATCAGGTTGTGATGAAACGAAATATAACCCCATCCATTTGCAGCTGCCGACATAGAGTGATTTCCTTTTTCGTGCGTGGATTTGCGCGGCGCTCCATAAATGTACGACCACTGCACCGTCGAAGCCACACGCTTTTCTGCTCCGTAAATATTAAAAATCTGGTCATTGGCAAAGGCTGCTTCGCAATGGTCCACCACCACGTTCATCGCCCGTATGTCAAGGCCGTGTGTCTGGTCGCCGAGCACCCGCTGCAGTTTTCCGGGCCCTTTAGTTTCACCAACCCGGATGCGCAGGTACCGCAGCACCACATCGTGCGCCCGCACATCTATTCCCCAGTTTTTTAGCTGAATGCCGGCACCCGGCGCTGTGTTTCCGGCGACTGTCAGGTAAGGATGCATGATGGTGAGCGGGGCCTTTAGTTCGATAGTACCGGTAACGGCAAACACGATGATGCGGGGTCCCTCTGCTTCTATGGCTTCGCGCAGGCTGCCGGCAATTGGCTTCTCTTTCGGAATCATCGGGTAGCCCGGCAGCTTTGGTCGCGCCTGTTCCGGATGCTGTTGCCCCAGTGCGTCCACATAGGGTATCCAGTTACCTTTCCCCAGTGTCTTGGCAAATTCGCTTGGCTGCCCGTATAAGCCTTCTTCCCGGCCGGGCCTGTCTTCGGGGAGGTAATCTTCCAAGGTGGTCACAACAAACACTTTGCCGCCCCTGCCTCCGGGGGTATAGCAGCCATAGCCTTCCGCACCCGGAAATGCAGGTATGTGCTTTTCCTGCATGGCTCTGATAGGCTGTTCCGGCTCCAGGGTGAGCTGTATGTAAACAGTTCCGTTGGTTGAGCCGCTGTAATCGCTGACGGTAAGTACTATTCCTTCCGGAAGCAAATATTTTTTAATTTTAGGATGGTTGAAAGGAAGTTCTTTTGCGCCATAAGGTGCCAGTGCCTTAACAACCTGCGAGATGTTTTCAAAAAGCGGCTGCTTCATGGATTCATCCAGGTAAGGAAAGATTGATTTGCCCTTCTTCGATGCTGCCAGCGCCTCCACACGCCCATGCTGCATGTCGAACCGCAAGGGCCTGCCGATGTGGATTTTGATGACGGGCCGGGTCAGGTCAAAAACGTAATATTCTACCTCGTAGGCCAGTTGCCCAAAAACAGGAAGGCCGGGCCAGGTGGCGTTCCGCTGTGCAGTGTAAAGGAGCGGGTACTTTTCAGTGCCCTGCGCCAGCCTGAGCTCTTTTGGGAAAATGGTGTCTTTGAGCAACAACGGGTTTCCTTGCCACGGCTCCTGCACCTGGAGCAGCTGGGCAAGCAGCGGAAACTCTTTAGTTAGAGGCACCACAGCAGCAGCAGCTTGCGGAAACTTGTGCTCCAGCTTTTCCTGTCGTGCCTGGGCCGCTGAGCCTCCAGCTATCATCAGAAACAGAATAATTAAAAAGAATAATGCAGGTCTTTTACTCATGGCTTTTCCGGGAGCTGCTGTTTCAATGTATACTCAGTGGATTTGAACAAGTCAAATGTAATGGTTGCATAGAAACTGAACACGCAGTTGTATTTAAATAAAAGTGATTGGGGTGTACGACAAAGTACATTAAATTATATTGAATCTTGCCTTACTGGTTCAGAAGCAATTATTCAAATGAAAATAGCCTTCCAAAGCCATTTTACTGTATTGGAGGCTGTTACCAGATGAACATATAGGAACCGGTATAGATGAAAATTGTGCACGTTGTCCTACACCCAAGTGATTGTTGTCAATAATACCTGAAGCGCTGCATTTACAGCTATTTTAATTTCTTTTGCATTAGATTCTATTCATCTTCACGTTCAAAGATGTTCTCTAAGGTATATATCTCCGCTACCTTTTTTGAAAATTGCCTTTACCAGGCAGGTAACAGTATATCATAGACTGGCTTCTGCGAGAAATCCAACTACTTCACCAGTACTTTAGCACTACCCTGCCTACCATCCGAAGCATATCGAACGATGTACAGGCCAGGCTTCAGGTTACGAAATGAAACGGTTTTAGAAGTTGTCTCGCCTACTATCACTGCACCGGTTTCGCTATACACTGAAACAAAAGTTTTTGAACCAGTAATGTAAAGCGTCTTTTCAGCGTAGTCAATTAGTTTGTTTTCGATGTCCTTTTTTACAGAAGTTACGTTAGCAACGACAAGAGAACCAGTGCCTTCGAAAACGGCAGGATGTGTAGTGACAGTGTAAGTACCAGGTGCCATGTCTGTACCATTCAGCGTGAAAGCATCTACACGAACTGTTGTATTTAGCACTGCTTTGCCGTTGCCGCTGGTATTAAGTTTCAGGTGGTCGCCTACACTTTTCTCGTGGCTGAGGAGCACCTTGTTGTTTAAGCCTACCTCTATCAGACCTGCACCGAATGCATGGGCAGTAGTACCTTCCATACGAACCACACCATCTGCATGCGCAGGGGCATTGGTTACATCCCAAATGCCGGTGAAATTGCTGTTGTCTCCCCCAAGAATGAGTGTAGCTACTTCAGTACCGTTTCTGGTATTTCGGGCCGTAATCTTGCTGTTTCCACTGATGTTACCGATTAATACCATTGCGTTTCCTGCACTATTGCCACTGTTCATTTCCATACGGACATCACCTAACACTTCTATAGGGGCATCCAGCGTAAATCCTGTGCCACTGGTGGCATAGCTCATCCGGGAGCCCTCCTCCATCCGAATAACACCTGTTGCTCTGTGAGCTCCTCTCAAGCGAACGTTACCGGTGCTGCTCAACATAATATCAGCAGGGAAAACAAAGTTTGTAGTCTCTATCTCTCTGGCAACCATAACCGTTTCACCTGCCTCAGGCAGTAGCTGTGGCGAGAAGTGTGCAGGATTATCCCAGTTCCCGTTTGTTCCACCTATAAAGTCAAAGCTGCTGGGGCGGCCTACAATTACCTTACCGGTACCACTAATTAAGCCTGCATGGGTGGTTGCGGAATATTCACCCAGAGACTGCATGGTACCATCAATATAAAACTCACTTAGCGTTACATCTGCGTTGAGTACAAGCTCTGAGCCTGTTACCACTCTCAGAGCTGCCGTAGGCTGCATTGCGCCACCGTTTCCGATAACAAGTGTGGCTCCACTGTTTACTGTTACATCACCCTTACCAATGGCACTGGCTACGTTTACTTCCAGTGTGCCGGCCGTTACGCTCCAGTTTCCTGAGTAGTCACTGTTGTTAGCAGCCAGCACTACGCGTCCGCTACCTTCTTTCGTGAAGGTGTGCACTCCGCTTAATGCTGCATTTAGGGTAAGCGTACCTGTTCCATTCAGTTTATTCGCTTCTTTGGTAGCTATCTTACCTTCCAGGGTTACATTGTCGGCAGTAGTGAGTTCGGCCCCGGCCATGGAGATGTAAGTAGCGGTGCTGTTACCTGTCACGTTCAGTTTGGCTCCGTTCTGCAGGTGCAGGTCGGCCAGGAAAGAACTGCCGGTCGCCAAGACTTCATGCTCTCCGTTCACAGTTGCAGATTCTCCAACGGCAGGCACTTCGCCCGGATTCCAGTTTCCGGCTACTAACCATCCTTTCGTATTGCCGCTGCCGGTCCAGTTAAAACTCCGGGCAGCTGGTGCCTCTGCGGTTGGGTCCCATCCGTCAGAACCTCCCATTACATTCTGTATTGTAAAGGTAGCTGCTTCTGCTTCTGACAGTGCCCGGAGGCCAGTCCAGTTGGCACGCTGGCTCATATCAGCACCTGGCCCGGTGTTGTTGTACTCGTAGAGGTGCAGGTCCGGACTGGTATCGGAATAGTCCATCCCCCACTTATCACCCCAGCCTTCTGGATGGATTTTTTCCGTCATATAAGAATTAAGAATTGCCACTTTAGGATATTCATGCCACGGACGGCCGATTCTTACAAGATTTCCGTCATCTCCAGCACGGGGGCTATTGGTTGCGTATGTAAAGCGGCTGTTGTTAAATACATAGCCATATGGTTGGGATCGCGGTGTGGAGGGAGCTGTAATCCAGCCACCACCCCAGCTGCGGATTTCGCAGTTTTCGAACCATGCAATGCCTCCGCCATAGATGTAGTCGGTACGGCCCAGCACAAGGCAGTTCTCAAAATAGCTGCGCTTGCCGGCATCCCATAAGTAAATAGTATCCTGGTAACCCAGAAAATTACAATTCAGGAATACATTCTTGTCGGATTTAACTGTAATAGCCAGCGCCTGCCCTACCGGACCTGCCGTATTCTGGAAGGTAAGGTTTTCGGCCCGGAAGCCATCGCCCTGCAGGGTGATGGTTGATGAAGTCCGGATATTCTCGCCTGTCCACTTGGCAGCATCGGCAGCCGGGCATTTATTACCTGAGCCCGGACTGTTACAATCGTAAATGTGGTAACTGATAATGGTTTCATCACGGCTTTCCCCGATGAAAGTTACATTCTTCTTATCACTTGGGACGATCAGCTTTTCGGTATTGTAGAGGCCGCGCTTGATGTAGATGACCGTGCGCCTGTCGCTGTTGGAAGGCACAGCATCGATAGCGTCCTGTATCTTAGTAAAATTGCCACTGCCATCTAGAGCCACAACCATGTCGGCATTGAATGGATTCTGAGCCCTCGCTGAAAAAATAATCAGGAACAGGAATAGCAGTATTGAAATCTGCGGTAAAGGTTTAGTCATTTTCATACGCATTGAAAGGTTAATTAAAGAAGTAAAATCATATTTTAGTGATTCGCAAATGCTTGTATTTTGAATATTATTCTATCACGGAAGCAGAAGTCTGCAGGTCAAACCTCTGCTTCCATAACAGCATATTCGTGACTTAATTTGCTACCAGCTTATAGGTTTTGCCTTTCCGCGTTTCCAAATCGAGTAAAATCGTTTGCGGCAGCTCGACATTTGCTGTGTTTGCCTTTGGCGAAATCAGCGGCTCTTTAATATGGGAGACCTGGTAAAATGCATTCGGATTCTCCCCTGCTGCTTTTTGCAGCTTACCCTTGCCCTGCATTACCAGGTTATCCGCCACTCTTATCCGGCAGTTGCCGCCCAGCTTTGATTGTATCGCCAGTTGCTTCACTTTTCCGTTCTCCCAGCGCATGTCTACTACAAAGCCCCCGCGTGCAACCAAACCTTTTACCTCACCGGAGGACCATCTGTCGGGCAGGGCGGGCAGCAGGTGCAGCGTGCCGTCGTGGCTCTGTAGAAGCATTTCGGCAATACCGGAGGTACAGCCAAAATTGCCATCTATTTGGAAAGGTGGATGCGCATCGAAGAGGTTCGGGTAAGTACCGCCACTCTGGCCTGTTGCCTCATAACCGGCTGGCGATAGCTGGTCTTCAATAAGTTTATAGGCGCGGTTTCCGTCCAATAGCCTGGCCCATAGGTTCACTTTCCAGCCCATCGACCAGCCTGTAGATTTGTCCCCACGGTAAACGAGGGAGTTTTTGGCTGCATTGAACAGCTGTGGATGGCTGTAAGGCGACACCTGGTTGCTCGGGTAAAGCCCGTACAGATGCGAAACATGACGGTGTTTATCATTGGTGCGGTCCCAGTCGTGCATCCACTCCTGCAACTGCCCGTGCTGGCCTATTTGCATAGGCGGCAGGCGGTCGCGAATGGCTTTCATGGAATCAGCGAAGGCTATGTCTGTGCCCAGTATTTCAGCTGCCCGAATAGTGTTGCTGAATACATCAAACACTAATTGGTTATCCATGGTGGTGCCAGCGGCAATAGACACGCCGCTCTGATGCCCGTTTTCAGGCGACATAGAAGGCGTTACTACCAGCCATTTATTCACCGGCTCTTCCTGCAGCACATCGGCATAGAACAAGGCTTTACCTTTCAGGATGGGGTAGTACTCCTGCAGGAACTTTTTATCGCCGGTGTACAGGTAATGCTGCCACAGGTGCTGCGTAAGCCAGGCACCGCCCATCGGCCACAGTCCGTAAAAAGCGCCGTCGATGGGTCCGGTCATGCGCCAGATATCGGTGTTGTGGTGCATGTTCCAGCCACGGGCACCGTACATGCTTTTCGCGCTTTCTTTTCCGGTCTCTGCCAGGTCTTTGAGCATGGCGAACAGTGGCTCGTGCATCTCGGGCAGGTTGGTTACCTCGGCCGGCCAGTAGTTCATTTCGGTGTTGATATTCACGGTGTACTTGCTGTCCCAGGGAGGCGACACTCTATCGTTCCAGATGCCCTGCAGGTTGGCCGGCTGCGTACCCGGCTGGGAGCTGGAAATGAGTAGGTAGCGCCCAAACTGGAAGTATAGCGAAACAAGCTGCGGGTCGTTGCCTCCGGCGAATTGCTCCACCCGTGCATCGGTAGGCTTGTTTGCTGCATCTGTTTTACCTAAGTCAAGTGACACCCTGTCGAAATATTTTCGGTAGGCTTTGATATGCTCCTCCCGGGCTTTGCTGTACTTCTTTTTGGTAGCAGCAGCCAGAAAACCGGCTGCCCTGGAAGCTTCATCACCGCTCAGGTCTTTGTAGTTTTTGAAGTTGGTGCCCATCGACACATAAATGATGGCCTCGTCGGCACCGGTTATTTGCAGCTGGTCGGCTGTGGCTGCTACCGTTCCTCCCTTCACGATCGGTTGTATGCGAGCCTGGAATTTTACTTTTCCTTTTTTGTTGTCGCTGTCGCCCGATATTCCTGCCAGCACGAGCTGTTTATCCTGTGTTTTTACGCTATAGCTTTTATGGGGGCTATCGGCTCCGAGGGTACAGGAAATACTTTTAGGCTTATCTGCGGTTAGTCTGATAATAATAACTTCATCCGTAAAGGAAGAGAACATTTCGCGCTTATACGTTACGCCATCCACCTTATAAGAGACCGAAGCCAGTGCGTTCCCGATGTCCAGATCGCGGGTATAGGCGGTAGCTCCTTCGTGACCAGGGAAGGAGATGAACATGTTGCCCACAGGCTGGTACTGCATTCCGTAATTCAAATGAGCCGGTGCACCTCTTGGAATCTTCTCCAGCGCCAGCGCCTGAGCTTCCTTGTGTTTGCCTTCGAAGATTAACTGACGAATCTCCGGCAAGGCACTGTAGAGGGCGGCATTGACATTGTTGCCCGGTTCTCCTGACCAAACGGTTTCCTCATTTAACTGGAGCTGCTCCCTGGCCGTTTCGCCAAATACCATGGCGCCTATACGGCCGTTGCCCAGCGGCAGAGCTTCGTTCCAATTTGAAGCGGGCTTGTTGTACCAAAGCTTCATGTTTGTACTTTTCTGTGCAGAGGCATCAACAAGGACAGTCATTATTAATACAAATGCACAAATAACACTTCTAATCATAATCATATTTTTTAAAAACTTAAAACTTGTAATTTTCTACTTTTATAGCAGTAACAAGAAATTACCAATTCTTTTTCTTAATTATTCAAATTTCTTGCCTGCAGAGGATTTATCCGGAACCAATCAAAATCGGCATAGCCTGCGTCATTTATCTTGTCTTGTCGCACGGCAAATAAACCCACTTTGGCGCCTATCCATTTGCCTGGTTTAGCTGCAAGCGGTGTGCCTACCAGCTTGAATTGGCTGCCGTCTTCGCTGTAGCTAAACTGGCATACAGCTCCCTTGTCCACATCCACTCTAAAGTAGATTTCGTTGCTCTTCACCTTGCCCAGCAGCTCCTCTTTGTCGGGGATGCCTTTCTCGGCTTTCTCGCCTTTGGTGTAAGCCAGGTAAAGCCCGTCTTTTTTGCTCACCAGCGAAAGGTGCGCATAGCTGTCGCTCATCACAATCAACCCTGCCCGCTCGTTTACTAGTTTCTCGTTTGGCGTGAACTTCATCTTTGTAATGACAGTGAACTGCTCGGCCGGGAACTTCTGCAACAGGAGGTTTGGAATGTCCCAGAAGTTTTTATAGTTCTCCGGAAGCTGCTCTGTAAACAGCCTTATTTGTTCTTGGGCAGGATTCACAAATGCCCAAGTAGCTTTAGGATTAGCATGCCACTGCCACTGTAGCCCTAGCCTATGCCCCTCAAACTCATCCGAATCCTGCGGCGTTACCACCGGATAAGTTTTGCCAACGTTTGGCTTTTTGTGCACCAGTACAGGCTGACCCTTGCCGTCGCCATCAGCGTCTTCGCCGATTACCGGCCAGCCGTTCACCCACTTCATGGGTTGCAGGTGCACAATGCGGCCATAAGCCTCCACGTCCTGGAAATGAATAAACCAATGTTCTTTGCCATCGGGTGTGTCTATCCAGGCGCCCTGGTGCGGACCGTTAATGGGAGTTTTTCCCTGGTCCAGTACGATTTTCTCCTCGTAAGGGCCATAGATGTTTTTGGAGCGCAGCACCAGTTGCCAGCCTGTAGACACGCCGCCGGCAGGGGCAAAGATGTAGTAGTAGCCGCTACGCTTGTAAAATTTAGGACCTTCTACGGTGGGGTGGGCATCGTGCCCATCGAAGACCATCACGCCTTCGTCGAGCACTTTGGTGCCTTCCGGGTTCATGCGGTTTATTGTCAGCACGCTTTTGATGCCGGCCCGGCTACCGGCCCAGCCGTGCACCAAGTAAGCCTGTCCGTCCTCATCCCAGAAAGGGCAGGAGTCGATAAGGCCTTTGCCTTCCTTTACCAATACCGGTGCCTCCCATTGCCCAGCAGGATTTTTGGTCTTCACCATATAGATGCCGAAGTCAGGATCTCCCCAGTAGATGTAGAACTCGCCTTTGTGGTAGCGGATAGCCGGCGCCCACACCCCATTACCGTGCTGCGGCCTGGAAAAGTGTTCGAACGGGGGCAGGCGGTCCAGCGCATAGCCTATGATTTTCCAGTTCACCAGGTCCTTGGAGTGCAGCACCTGAAGGCCAGGCACGACATTGAAGCTGGAAGAGGTCATGAAGTAA
The DNA here is from genome assembly GCF_014332515.1 of Pontibacter beigongshangensis. Lineage (GTDB taxonomy): Bacteria > Bacteroidota > Bacteroidia > Cytophagales > Hymenobacteraceae > Pontibacter > Pontibacter beigongshangensis. The sequence continues at coordinate 16,320 of NZ_VFSD01000021.1, forward strand.
TCATCTCCTACTCTACACACATCCGGGTCGGAGTAGTCGGCATTGATGATAGGGTTTTTGTAGCGGCCATCACCCAGGTCCGCCACCCATACTTTCGACACCTCGCCCGTGGGTGCGGGTAGCGACACCCAAGTCTGTGCTTTGTCGGCGGATGCTATTTCAGTACGTGTTTTCTCACTCTGGCAAGCAAGCAAAGCCAGTAAACTTAATGTCAGATATTTCTTTGAAAGCATAATTGGTTTTATTAATATAATCATTAACTGAAGCAGCCACTATTCTCTTAGCAGTGCCAAACGCTTTACTATAAGTTCATTTTCCGTCTGAACAGACACCAGATAAATGCCCGCAGGCAGGCTGTTCTCTCTGACATCGGTGCCGTTCCACTTCACTTCATGGTTACCAGGCGCCAGGCGGCTGTTGAGCAGTATATTTACCTGTTTCCCTGTCAGGTCGGTTACCGCAATTCGCACCTGACTTTGCTGTTTCAGTGCAAAGGCAATGGAGGAAGCCCCTGAAGATGGATTCGGATAAATCTCAGTTTTCTCAAGCATTTTCTCCTGCGGCAGCCTGGTCACATTTCGGGCAACGAGGCTGTTGAGGTATACTTCCAGGTTGGTATAACCGCTGGAATGGAGGGTATTACCGTCGGCAGCACTATTCGAGTTGAGGCCGTTTTCCTGCTCCCAAGCATCAGGCATGCCATCACCGTCTGTGTCGGTGGGAGCCGGCAAAGACTGCAGTTCCGGCCAACCGCCCACATCGGCCTGTGAGTCAATGATGCCGTTGTTGCTACCCCTGGAGCCTGGGGCTGTAAAGGTTTTGTCACGAACTGTATTGACAACACGCTCATCTACAGCATCGCGTTTCAAAGAAGCACCAGCCTGCTGCAGTACCAGCTCAAAAGCTTCTTCCGCTGTATGGGTGGTTACATTGTTATTGACAGGATGAGGTTCAGCCATGCGCATAGCAGCCTTATCTACTTCTGAAACAGTGCCGTAACTGCCATGAAACTGGTTGTAAACACCATAGGTCCAGTTGTCGTTGGTGGCGCGGGTGCTGCCATCCACATAGTTGCCAGTGATATAGAATTTGCCCCAGATATCTGATGTTGGAGTGCCTGGGGTTTTATTTTTATCTATTGAAAATATGCGTTCATTTTTAGTAGTGGCAGGACCAGGCTTGTAATAACAATTTATAATGTTAACATTCATCGCCTCACCGCCATAGGCGCTGTTGCCACCCCAGTTATAAATAACGTTATTGCGCATATCCACCAGTTCTGTTTGGGCACCGCCAAGCCTAGGATTACGGCTGTCGTGGTGTGCCAGCAGGTTGTGATGGAAAGAGGAATATTTTCCTCCCCAGATGCCCCCATAGCCATGGGCTCCTTTTTCGTGCAGCGAATTGCGCAAGCTTTCGGAAATAATGCACCATTGGAGTGTAAAGTTTTCATTGTCATAGAACGACACACACTCGTCAGTAGACCAACTCATGGAACAGTGGTCTACAATAATATTTTTTCGGTACCTGCCGCCAATGGCATCAGCCTCTTGCTGTGTCTCATCTCCCATCCGGAAGCGGATGTAGCGTATAATCACATTGTCGGCATTTACATTGACGGGGTAATTTTTAATGGTAATTCCATCACCAGGAGCCGTCTGTCCGGCAATGGTAATATTGGGGTTGTTGATGTTGAGGGCAGAGTTCAGAGAGATGGTTCCGGAAATTCTAAAAACAATAGTACGCGCACCCAACCTGGTTACGGCGTCCCGTAAGCTGCCAGGTCCGGAATCGCTCAAGTTGGTAACGGCATACACTGTGCCGCCCCTTCCGCCAGTTGTAAACCGGCCGAAACCCTCGGCTTCCGGAAAAGCTAATTGCTGTGCCTGTAAAGAAATACAGCTTAACAAAAAAAGAATCAATATATTTAATTTAATCATAACAGTATATTTTTTAATAATACCAAATTAGAATATTTATCTACTGTTGCAGAATTCCAAGCATTGGATGCAAATGTTGGCATGAAAATCTACTACAGATGAATAAGCTGGCCAAATTTTCACACCCTCACTCTTTATCTTTTTATAGTAACCTTTAAACAATATTGGTAGATGAGGAGCAATGGCTATGGTGGAAGGAGTAGCAAAATTTTGAAACAGACCTATATCCAGCTAAACATTCAGCAGAATAAATTCAGCAGTTTTGACTGGATAGAACCATCCGACGATGATGCTAAACAATGATGATTTTTGTTAAGAGGTGCGGTCATTAATTACCGCACCTCTATAAAAACCAATTCGCATTATCACCACCAACGGGGGTCGCCTGCCGTGCCTCTTCCACCAAAACCAGATTCCGGTTTCACAGCAAAGTTCTTATTTCCCGGGTCGACAAATAAGTCATTAGAAGAACCGTTAAATAAGGTAATGCTAGCAAAGTCATACCTGTTAATGATTAATTCATTTGTAATATAGCTTCCTCCAAAAGAAACATTAAGTCCCGTAGTGGTCATGTCGAAACTAAGTGAGTTGATTTTTGCTCCTGCATTATTACCCGCTAAAATGTTTGCTTCTGTTTGAACTGATAATGGCAAGGCATTGGTATCAAAACGTAATAGCTGAGATAAGGCATTTGTTACATTATAGAATGTACAATTGCCAATATAGATATAAGGAACAGCAGTGCGGACATCCATCAGTTGAGTTGAAAGTTCAGTAAGCGTACTGTTTTGAAATACTATTGAATCCAGTTGTACATTACCTCCACCAACATTTACTACTCCGTAGCCTCCTATGTTATTTATTAAACAGTTATCAAATAAAACCTTGTTCATATCCATTTGGTTATTCCCCAGACGCACTAAGCTCCTGTAGTTTGCAATTCTGCAGCCTTTAAAATTGAATTGCCCAACCTGTAAATTATCTGTACCAAGAGAAAATAGGTATTTCCCAATATCACCAAGCAGTTCAATATTCTCAAATAGCAACTGCCCATAAATTAAATCTGAAAGTTTTACTTCTAGTATATTCAACTTAGGTAGGGCTCCGGCTTGAGCAGGTTTACCTGTAAAACTTAGATTTGACACGCCAGCGGGAATTGTCAAAGTGGCTAAGTCGTAGGTTTGACCTCCATCAAATAGTAGAGTGATATTAGATTTACCTTGTGCAACGGCACCCGAAATCAAGTCCGGAACAACATCGCCAGGATGAACACTTATGATTACCCCCCCTTCCAATCCGGAAGTTTTCAGTGTTTTGACTCCTCTTACAACATCGTTATTATAAATTGTTATCTGGTAAGTAGTTCCGGAATCCAGATTTTCTAATACAGCGGAGGCATTGGCCTTTTCTACAGCAGTAAGAACTCTCTCCTGCACCACCTCACCGGTAGCAGGGTTAATTACCGTTATTTTCGTTACACGATCTGTTGGTATCCAGAGCATCTGAATCCTGTCCGTAAAGGTATTCCATTCTGTAAAAAGCTGTTCCTCCCCGGTTTTGAAATAGAACTGTGAATAACCAGATGCTTTGTTCGTCAAAGTGTCTACACCCTTCATCCGTACAGAATAACCGGTAGTTCCATCCAAATCATCAAAGATTGTCCTGTATTCTACCCGGGTAGCTGTTGTAGAATTCGCAAAGGGAGTCAGAGTATCGGCTAAAACCTCAACAGTCTTCACAATATTGCTAAACTGCAGACTATCCTTACTGAATTCAAATAAGTATTTATCGGCCGAAACGGATTTTGTGTACCTGATTTCTACGTCAGTCGCTCCCACTTCAACTACTTCGAACACAAGCGACTTAAACAGCCTGTCATGACCTGGCTCTACTCCCCAATCGTTGAAGTCCTTCTCACAGCTCATCAAACAGATAATAGCAGCAAAAAGAACTATTGTTTTAAATATATTTTTCATATAACTTTCTTATTTGTAGCAATTTTCCTGGCATAAACTGGTGCTTCATAAAGAATAAACTGTCGGTTATTGAAGAACGGCAGCAACAGTAGCAGAAAGCTCTGGAAGGCCCATTCCATTTAAATAATTGCTCAGAACCCGACAAACAATTCTTTATGCAACACTAATAGCCAAAGGAGTTTTGCAGGTTATTTTTCGATTCATAAATGTCCTCGTAGAAGATGGCAAATGGATGCCTGTAGTAGCAAGTCCCGTTGCCCATAGTATATTGGACAAGGTTCGATTGTATCTCCGCTCCATTTGTTAGCGTACCCAAAAAGGCTGAATAGTCATAAGAAGGGTATAGACCTGTGCCGGCCAGCAAAGTCCTTACTGGCCAATTCACGTAGTCCTTATTGGTACCGGTTTCAGGTTTTTGTGCACTTTGTGGGAACCACGTTACAGAAAGATAATCGCCACCTGGATTTGCAGGTAATTCTCTGTAATAGTTCAATGAATTAGGGTCTATATATTCAGCATCTTTATAGCGGTAATATACAGTATGCGGAAAATCAGATGGCTGGTAGGTTTTGTCAAAGATGGTGACAGGCTGCTTGTTATCAAACATCAAACACAAACTCATCTTCATCTCTTCAATTTTGTCGTATAAAAGCCCCCATCTTACCAAATCCTGCTTTCGTATCGATTCACCTCCGAATTCCCAGGCCCGTTCATTCACAATGGCTTTGAAGAAATCAGGATCATATGCCTTAATTTTTGGCGAACCAGACCCAAATGCTCTTTCACGCACTTTTTCCAATGCCTGCTGTGCTGATATCCCTGCCGCAGGGTTAACAGCATCTGGCCCCTGAAGTTCGTTCATTGCTTCGGCATACATCAGATAAACATCAGAGTACCGCATGAGAATCCAGTTGACACCGGTAGAGACACGAGATGTCGCCGTTTTGTGCATAGTCAGATAAGAATCAGACATCCAGTAGATTCTCCATTTGGCAAACTTCACGTCCAATGGATTGGTGCTTACTGCTTCTTGATTTTGATTTGTGTATCTCAACCAGGTTAACGTAACATCTCTGCGTTTATCCTCCTTATCAAAAGAATAGAAATAGTATGCTGTTGAGGTTACATAGCTTCCTCCAAACCCCCGTGTTCCATATTTGGAGTTGCCGTCAACGGCATATCCCATCAAAGAACCGATATCACCATTATTTCCTAACCCAAAGGCTATCTCAAAAAGGTTCTCATTAGAACTGTTTTGCCTTTGCCCGCAAACTGACTCCCAGATATTCTGGTAATTCGGATCGAGTGTATGAGGGTTCTCAGAGGCTCCGATGATTTCAGCACTTTGCTGGGCGGCAATTTGGTAGTACTCACGCCAGTTCTGAGCACGCCCTACAAAAAATCTGTTGCTTTCAGGAATGGCAGGATGGTGCTCCGCAGTAGAGTTAGAGAAAATGTTACCGTCTCGCAGCGACCATCCGCCTGCAAATAATGCCACACGGGCTAACAAACCCTTGGCAAAACCCTTAGTAATTCTCTCGCTTGTGGAATACTCTGCGTTAGCATATAACCAGGGTAAATATTGTATTGCCTCCTGCAGATCCTGTACGATATTTTTGTAGATGGTGTCTCTGTCTGTTTTGCTCATATAAACATTAGCCAAATCAGATCTGGAGGGCTCAACCTTAAATGGAACGTCTCCCCAATAACGCACCAGCTCAAAGTAGGCCAATGCTCTGAGTGTTAAGGCTTCCCCTAGTAATGGTTGCATCTGTGCCGCTGAACTTTCCAGAATCGGAGATTTACGTATTCCATCCACTGCTGAAGTAGACAATTCGGCAAACTGATACAGGCTTTGCCAGCGAGTGGTCATGTTATATGGATTATCGAAGAAGTTACCTGCCCCATAATCACTAGTACTCTGATTATAGTTAGATTCACTGAAAGAGCCATTTGATTCGATATCAGAAACCCCTTGCCAGTTAACCGATAACTTTTGCCCATAAATATAAGAGTCTGTCATCTTCCCATAGAGTCCCATAACAGCTGCTTTTGTCATGGAGGGAGTTTCAAATACTGTTTCTGAGCTCAAAGTAGAGGGGGATGCTGTCTCCAGGTAATCTTTACATGAAAAAAGATTCAGCAGCAGTATAGTAGATAGTATGAATGATATCTTTTTCATTTCTTTTCTATTTAAAAAGTAACATTAAGACCAAACAATAATTTCTTAGCCTTTGGATAAGCTGAATACCCAACACCAGGAGTTAAAGGAGTCGAACGCCGGGTATCTACTTCAGGGTCCTGTCCGGTATAATTAGTCCAAACTTTTAAATTGTAACCGGCAACATAGACACGCAGTCTTTGCATCAGCATCCTTTTCGAAATGTTAGTTGGAAGCGTATAGCCCAAAGACAAGTTGCTTAGGCGTAGAAACGAACCATCTTCTATAGCCCAATTAGTCAGAACTGATGAGTTGGTAATCGGGGACCAGATTTGAGCATTTGCATTTAGCTCCCGTAGAAGATCAGGATCAGCATTGTTGCCGTACATGATATTGTTTCCTGTAACCGGGTCAATGGTTGTAAACCTTTCGGAAAGTGCCATGATAGAACTTAAATTCTGGTATCTCTTGGAGCCGGTAAAAGTGGTATTATCAATTTTATCAGCATTATAGATATCATTACCATAAGACCAGTTGAACATAGCACTTAAATCAAATCCCTTGAATGCAGTATTTAACGTAAAACCACCTGTGTGCTTTGGTTGCGCCTTCCCAATTACAGTCCGGTCTTCGTCCGGAGAAATTTTTGTCCCTTCACCGCTAAGTTTCTTCAGCTTGATGTGACCTGGTCCAAAATAATTTCCTGAAGTAGTAATTACCGAAGAGGCATCAACCACACCTTCCTTTAGAATCCATTTTTTCTGCGTATCATCCCAGTTGAAATCATCAAACGTGTAGAAGCCATCTACTACATAACCATACATTAAACCAACGGGTTGGCCAACGATAGCGCGGTAGTCGTCTGAACCTATGCCCACTCCCCAGCCGGAAGAGGCAATAAGCTGATCAGACCCGTCCAATGCCAGAATCTGGTTTCGGTTAAAGGCAATGTTGAAATTGGCAGATAAACTAAAATCTTTTTTTTCAATGATATAACCTGAAGCAGAAAGCTCCAGACCTTTGTTAGAGGTGCTTCCTATGTTCTGATATTGCGTAGAATAGCCTGAATTGGAAGGCAAGGCTACCGCCAGTATAAGGTCTTTGGTGGTATTTTCATAGGCATCCAACGAAACCGTATATCTATTGTTAAAGAATCCTAAATCCAAACCAAGGTTGGTAGAAACTGTGGTTTCCCAGGTTAAATTCTCATTCTTCAATACAGATGCAGTTGCAAGTGCACTTTGAGGCTTTTCATCAATATAGTAGAGGCTTCTGCTTGAGCTTACAAAGCCATACTGCTGTCTCCAATAAGAGCCAACCCTTGCATTACCTACCTCACCATAGCTGACACGTACTTTAGCGTCAGACAGCCAATCCTTAGTGGGTTGCATAAAGCTTTCATCAGAGAGCCTCCAGGCAAAAGCGCCACCTGGGAAAAGTCCCCAACGCATACCTGGAGCAAAAACATTTTTGCCATCTGCCCGGCTAGTAAGCGTGAAAATATACCTATCCTTGAAAGTATAGTTCATACGACCGAAGAATGAGGATGTGCGGGATGGTTCGCCAATGGTTGTATAAGTAGGCTGAGGAGTTCCGTAATTCCACATAGCCAGCACTTCGTCTGCAGAAAAGTCATTTGGAAAGAATTTTGACTCGGAAAGCATCCGATTGTTCTCAGAATTTATCATCTCCTGCCCTAGCACAAAGGAGAATCTGTGTGCATCCTTGTTCAGATTGAGGTCGTAAGATAAGACATTTTGAAAAGACCAGCGGATACCTTTCTCATCGGTACGACGGGCAACCGGCTGACCTCCGTTTGCACTTGCTTCGCCTGTGTTTCTCAACCAGATATTATCGGTAAAATCCTTATCGAAAGAATAGGAGCCTCTTGTTGAAAATTTTAAGCCTTTAGTAATATCCCAATTTAACCCGGCATTAAATGTAAGGTTAAACCTATGCTGGTTTTTATATTCGTTAACAATGTTGTAAATAGGGTCGTTCAGAGAGCTTAATGCTTCAGCAGAGGTAACATCATCCGCACCACCCAAAGCACTTTCAGTCAAAAAAGATAAACTTCTGACAGGAGCATATTTCACACCATCTCTTAATTTCCTTCCACTGGAAATACTAGGCCCGGCAATAACGGTGTTTGCCATTCTTGAATTAAAATCCAGGCTCAGCTTTGGGCTGATTTTCTTAGTTAACTTCGCGCTGAAATAATCACGCTTGTACGTAGAATTCAGCATGATGTAATCCTCTTCATCATGCGTGTAGTTCAGATTATAACTGAGGGTTTTTTCGCCTCCTGTGAATCCCAGGTTGTAGTTTTTTTGAACTCCTGTGTTTCCATAAAGCTGGTCTTGCCAATCAATGCCGGGATTCGATTTGTAGATATCTAAATCATCCCACAACCCATACATATTGTAAAAGGAAGTACTCGTAATAGAGGTGCCGGGATCAAGCTCTTTCTGATAATAAACATACTCGTAAGGAGACAATACGTCTGTAAGTTTATAAGTTTGGCTTACCCCCACATAAGTGTTGAAATTAATTTCAGATTTTCCGGACTTTCCTGACTTTGTAGTTACCAGCACCACCCCGTTTGCCCCTTGAGCACCATAGATAGCCGTAGAAGAAGCATCCTTTAAAACATCTATTGTTTCGATATCGCCAACTGGAATATCATTGATATTGCTTACTTGGAAGCCATCTACGATATACAAAGGTGAGTTATCCTGTGTTATTGAACCACCACCACGAACACGTACTTTTACATCGGCATCTGGCGAGCCTTCCGGAATGGTGATGTTAACTCCTGCCAGGCGCCCGGAAATTGCCTGGAGTACCGAAACTGCGGGAATATCTTTTAATTTCTCAGCATCAATTGAGGCAACTGATCCGGTTAGGTCTTTCCGTTTTGTAGTGCCGTAACCAATTACCACGACCTCATCCAGGGCCTTAGAATCAGGATCAAGCGTTACATTTACCGTTGACCGGTTGTTGATAGCCAGTTCCTGGCTGCGATACCCTACAAAGGTAAATACAAGTGTAGCATTCCCAGCTGGTGCCTTTAATTCATACTTTCCATCTCTGTCAGTTGCGGCACCGGTACTGGTTCCCTTAACCAAAACAGTAACTCCGGGCATACCTTGCCCACTTTCGTCAAAAACTGTCCCTTTTACCAAAAATCCTTGTGCAAATGTCGGAGCAATTGTAAAGATGAAAAAGGGCAGGATTAGTAGATACCTTGCTTTTTTGTGTAACTTTTTTTTCATGCACATTTTTGTTATAATTTAAATTCTTTTCAGTACTACAGTATAATCTAGATCAATCTTGTTACATTACAAGTAGGAAGCTCAAGTTCAAAGGACTGAGCCAACGTTGGCATTGAGTAGTATTTTTTTCAGTTCCAATGCTTATCGCACGTAAATACAGGAACAGGAGAATGTATTCCCACGTATATTGTTCTACTTATAAAGGCCTTCCAGAGCCTCTGTCGGTGCTGCTGCTGCTACTTGGCAAGTTTGGCCTGCTAATATCTTGCTATGGAAAGATCAATAAATTGATGCTACAGGTAAGCCTGAACTCTTTGGACTTACCTGTAGCATAGATATTTATTACTTATTGATATTCAGGATTTTGAATAAACTCATCTTTATTTGTCACGGCATCAATCTGTTGTTGTGGTATTGGCCGGAGTATGTGATGTGGTTGTATGTGTACCGCATTATCAGGATTATAAGCATTTATGCGCTCAATCAATTTTCCTGTACGCTTCAAATCAAACCATCTCAATTGCTCTCCCGCCAGTTCCCTGGCCCTCTCATCCAGAATGAAATCAAGTGTTACCTGAGCTGGTGCAACCTGCATTTCAGCTTCGCGGCCAGGTTTGGCAGCACGATTACGCAGAACATTAATGTAATCGGCAGCGTTGCTTAAATTATTTAGGTTCATTTCCGCTTCTGCCGCAATCAGATACATTTCAGCTAGCCGAATTACAAAAGCATCCCGGGCACTCTGAGCTTCATTAAAACTAGCTCTTGTAGGATCCATGAATTTTGACAGTTGCTCAAAACGGTTGTTATCCTTTATGCTTCCATCCGGATTATAGGTGTCACTACGGTCAAAAATCAGATAGTCTTTTGAGGCCTCCACATTATCAGGCACTTCTTTAACTGTGATATAAACCGCTGTATCTCCAATCTGAAGAGTAGAAGTAGGCGTATTAGCAAACCAATACTGCTTAAAAGATCCTTCATGCCGGGCATCTGCATCATTAAAAAGATCCAGTAAAAAACGGGTAGGTGCATAACGAACAAATGGACGGCCGTTCGTAATGTCTCGTGTCAGGCCAGGCAGGTTATCATACTTCATCAAAAATAAGAGATGACCGCTGTTGCTGCCTCTTCCATGGCCATAAGGGTTCAAACTGGAGTTAGCCAAGTCATTCAGAGCCAGATCTTCGTTGTAATTTACGGCATAGATCACCTCTTTATTCTTCTGATTGCTCATAAGCCACAGATCCGCGTAATCTGGCAACAACTGGAAATCATACTCATTGATCACTGTTTTGGCCATGTCTAAGGCTTCCTGATTCCTGCCTCTTGTTAGATACATACGGGCTAAAAATGCCTGTGCAGCAGGCTTGGTGGCTCTACCGTACTGAAGTTGCGTAACCGGCAGGTTCAGTACCGCATATTCCAGATCTTCGAATATTTGTGCGTAAAAAGCTTCAACCGGTGTGCGATTGGCCGTTGAGACAATTCCATTGGTCTCAGATAGTGTAAAATGAACGCCTCCCCAGGTTTCTACAATGTGCCAATAGTAAAAGGCACGTAAAAAACGTAATTCTCCTTCTCTTACACTTCTAACCTGAGGCGAAAGGTCAGCGTTCTCGATGTTATTAAGCCCTCCGTTAATGAGGTTTATGGCAGCATAAAATTCCCTCCATATGTTGGCCAATGCCCCATTGCCAGCCTGCAAATTCAGGTAACGGGTCAGGTCAGGGTATGCATCACCGCTTCCGCTGGTCCAGAGGTCGGTACCGGTTTCAGCAATATTATAGCCTTCTTCTTTGCCATACCACCAGCGTTGATACGAGTAAGCTGCATTTACAAGCGTTTCGAATCCTTCTGGCGTGGTATAAACAGTTTCTGCAGTCAAACCGCCCGGATTGTACTCTTCCAGCTGGTCTTCGCACGAGGTAAAACCGATCATCAGGATTGCCAGTGCGGATATTTTGATATATAAAGACTTCATCTTAGATTCTGGTGCTTTAGAGGTTTACATTTATTCCAACTATGATCAGCTTCGTCATCGGGAAGCTCTCAGATCCCCCTCTTTCAGGGTCATAATCCAGGTTTTCTTTTGTCCAAGTATAAAGGTTTTTGGCGGTAGCATATACTCGTACACCACTTACGAAGGTGTTTTGCAACAAACCTGAAGGCACTGTATAACCCAGGGAAACATTGCGCAACCGGATATAGGAACCGTCCTTGTAGGGGAGAGTTGACAAATATTGCAGGCCACCATTTCGGTTAGGTCTTGGATAATCGTTTGTTGGGTTCTCCGGTGTCCAATAGTCTAGTCCTGCGGTGCTGTTTCCTGTCACCTGCTGGTCAAAACGAGCATATCGGTCGGCCCTGATCATCTGTCCCATCCGGGCAAAGAAGAAGGCACTCAGGTCGAAACCTTTAAATCTAATCGTGTTGTCAAATCCGCCGCTCCAGTTAGGCCTGGGCGTTCCCAAAATAATGCGGTCGTTCTGTGAGTCAATTTTGCCATCACCATTCTGATCCTTCACTCTGATTTCCCCAGGCATTTGACCGAACTCTTCCGCTTCTGCTGCATCTGCTGTTTGCCAGATGCCTAACTTTTCATAGTCGTAGTAGACATTGGTAGGATATCCGATAAACCAGCCGTTGCCTATGTCATCTTGTCCGGTTACCAGCTCTACGAATTCTTCTTTATTTCTTGTAAAAGTAAAGTTGGATGCCCACGTAAAGTCAGTGCCCTCAATGTTTGTAGTTGCCACGGAAACCTCAACCCCCCTGTTCCTCGTTTTTCCAATATTCTGAACAACTGTGGTAACACCGGCAGTAGGGGGCAAGCCGCGGGTCAACAGAAGATCAGTGGTTACGGCATCATAAACATCGACCGAACCGGAAATGCGGTTGCTTAATATTCCGAAATCCAATCCTGCATTTTTTGTAGTTGTTAATTCCCACCCTAACGCGGTGTTACCCACATTTCTGGAATAGGTATAGGCCTGGGCGTTTACGTTATCCCAACCGTAGGCCAATCTTTGCAGCTGGCTCTGGGTGCTGTAGATAAAATTGTTGCCAGGGTCATTTCCGGCAATTCCGTAACTTACCCTCAGCTTCAGATCACTCAGCGCATTTAAATCTTGCATAAAGTCTTCCTCAATCAATCGCCATGCAAAAGCTGCAGATGGGAAAAGAGTCCACTTATGGCCAGACGCCAGTTTAGATGAGCCATCTGCACGTGCTGTTAAGGTTACTAAATATTTACTTTTCCAGCCGTAGTTGACCCTGCCGGCAAATGACACAAGATCAGATTCCAGGTAATCAGAACTGATTTTCACTTCTTCGGAATTGTTTTCCAACGCATAAAACAATTGAGAAGACAAGAGCTGGTTGACACCGGAAGCATTGACTTCATCAAAATTGTAACCCACGTAAGAAGCTACGCCCGTAACGGTTATGGAATGATCGGCTATCTCCTTCTGGTAGGTAGCTACGTTTTCCCAGTTAATGTTTTTACTGTTGTTAGCGATGTAAGTAGATTGTGATTTAGCCTGCAGGCCTCTGTCGAGCGACCTCGGAGAGGCATAGATGCCATTTCTGCTGTAACCTAAAGTGGCACCGAATGTACTGCGCAACGACAGTCCCGTAATTGGCCTTACTTCCAGATAAGCATTTGCCAGCAAGCGCGTATTATCCATGGCATTGGTATACACATTAGGCTGTTCATCAGCAAGCGGATGAACGGTTTGCCCGTCGATTAACAGGTAATTGAAGTTGCCTTCCGCATCATACATGGCGCCCAGAGGGCTTACTTTGTTTGCCTGGTTTAACGGATCTCTCCTGATGCTCTGATCGTAATACGTTACCTGACTCTGCATACCTGCCGTTATCCAGTCATTTACAGAATAATCCAGGTTTAGGCGGCCAGTGTAGCGTTTGAGCTCATCCATTTTCAATACACCTTTTTCATTAAAATAATCTAACGACATATAGGCTTTCAACTTATCGGAACCACCGCGTAAACCAACCTGGTAATCCTGCTGAATACCGTTGTGCAGCAATTCATCCTGATAGTCAGTCCAGATGCGATTTTGCACCGCATCCAGTTCTCCATTTCCCTGAAAAGCAACGGCATCATCTGCCGGGCTGTTCCACAGGCCAGCAGCTCTGAATGCTTCTCGCCTCATGGCTACAAATTCATCCAGGCCCATCGCTTTCGGATACATCGTAACCTGCGACACACCGGCATAGCTATTAAAGGTAACCTCAGGTTTTCCACTTAGCCCTTTTTTGGTAGTTATTAAAATAACACCATTAGCAGCTCTGGAGCCGTAAATAGCAGTTGCAGAAGCATCTTTCAGAATCTCCATCGACTGAATATCATTCGGGTTGATATCCTCGATTCTTTGATACTGGACTCCATCCACAATAATCAGCGGCTGATTGCTTCCGCCAGCAACAGAACGAACACCACGAATCTGGATAGAAACGCCCGCTCCAGCTTGGCCGCTGTTACGTACAATATCGGCGCCGGCAATTTTACCCTGGGCGGCTTCCAGCACGTTCGCAGATGGCACCTCTCTAAGTTCTTCACTTTTCAGTGAAACGACAGAGCCTGTTACATCAGATTTCTTTACAGTTCCATAGCCAATTACTACCACTTCGTCCAGTGCTTTCGCATCAGAAGCCATTGTTACATTAACAGTGGACCTATTATTAATTGGCACCTCCTGCATCTGGAAACCTACAAAAGAAAAAACGAGCGTCCCTCTTCCGTCCGGGGCAGAAAGGGTATAGTTACCATCATTATCTGTTGGTGTAGCTGTAGAAGTACCTTTCAGCAGGACTGTAACACCTGGCAGCCCCTCCCCTTTCTCATCCACAACTTTCCCGCTCACGGAAAAATCCTGAGCGTATGCTGTAGTCATTGCTAAAAAGAAAAAAGGCAGCATCAATACATACCTTGTTTTCTTAAGTAGTGCTCTTCTCATACATTAAAAAATATATATTTAACAGGATTCATTTATTTTTATAAAGCGATTCATCAGGATTGATTTCACTGATCAGTAGTAGATTATTATTTGTCTTTGCACCTTTCCTTTTTTATGTTCCATCATATTACCTTTTCAAGTGTTCCCCCAACATTAACTTATAATAAAATCACATTTACTACAAGGCCCTCTATTTAATACCAGCTTGCCAGGACTTGAGGAATTGCCTCATTTAGCTTATGTTCTGAAGCTACCACCTCAACCGGATATGTTTCGCAGCAGCATCTTCTTAATACCCTGCACGAACGTTAGTTAAAATTCAGCACTAACAAACAATCGTATATTATTTAACCTATTGCTGCCAGACAAATATAGACAGACCGGAAAGATTAGAGTTTTAAAAATTGGTGAAATCCTTATAAAAATCATCAAAAAGCGTTTAAAACAAAAATTCAAGCACCTAATGTTACCTGATTTGAAGATAGAAGATGTGGAGCCTGTATAGCCGAAAAGCCATGTAGCTACGGCAGCAACAGAGATCTTGCTGCCGTAGCTGCATGAGAAGAATAGCCTTGTCCCCCAATATTGAGCTAAACGATACTTAAACCAGAGGAGCCGTTGATGGCTTTAAATATTCCACTGGAGTAACTTGGTAAAACATTTAAAACATACGCTGAAAAAGGCTGCTATGCGCAAACCTAGAAAATATACAATATAAACAAAAAGCACCTTCACCTGTACTTCCTGATTTATATCCTTATTTAGCCCGCATTCCCGCACCAATTCAACAGGAGCCAAATTGGTCGGTATTTTGGAAATTTTTCTAATCAAAAAAGCCTTCCGGAGGTTTCACAATACTCTGCTGCTTCTGCTGCTGATAAGGGAATACCAAATAGTATACGCCCACAACATCTATCATAGGATGACAAGAAGATAAGCCTTAATTGGAGGGAGGTTTA
This sequence comes from Pontibacter beigongshangensis, assembly GCF_014332515.1. Lineage (GTDB taxonomy): Bacteria > Bacteroidota > Bacteroidia > Cytophagales > Hymenobacteraceae > Pontibacter > Pontibacter beigongshangensis. The sequence continues at coordinate 31,613 of NZ_VFSD01000021.1, forward strand.
TGCGATTCGATATAACTTTTCTGTATTTAGGAGAACAAAAGCCTCTTACCTCCCCTAAGGCTTACCTGGTGCAGTTCAGCCCGTAATGGCTGATACTGATTTAAACGATGGCATGGCCAAATGTATAAAAACAGTAGAACCTCCGGTATAAGCAGTATTGAAATTTCCAAAACCGGAGGTTCTACTATTTTTACATCCTCATTAAGTTCAGGAGATGACGCATCTACTCCAAAATCTAGTTATAACCAGGATCTTGTTTAAACTCCTCCTTATTCTGCAATACATCAATTTCGATCTGAGGCAATGGGCGCAGGGTGTGGTAATCCTGGATGCTTGGAGCAGCATCAGGGTTATACTTCCTCATGCGCTCCACCAGTTTACCCCTACGCTTCAGGTCGAACCACCGCAGTTTTTCGCCTGTTAATTCCAGAGCCCGCTCAAATGCTCGGCAAAAGTCTCCTCTGATGCTGTTGCTGATCAGGCTTTTCTGCGGCAGATCTTACTTGCAGGTACTGAGGGCAGGTTTTGCCGGATGCAAGTGAAAATACGCTGATGTAAAAGAACAGCCACCGGAGCTTTTGGATTTTTAATATGTTGGGGCCAGCTTACTGGCCTGCCTCTGGCAGGTACCACTTGTTATCACGCCCGAAAATGTTTTCCAGGGTGTGTGTCTTCGCCTCTTTTTGCGAAAGCTGCTTCGACCAAGCAACACGCTGCCCCGACGGTGCCCCAGCTCCTGAGCTTTGAAACTCTGCATAAAAAGCCGTTTTTTCTTTGTCAGGGAACATTTTGTCGCCTGGCCAGGCATGCCAACCTTCAGGCCTTATGTGAGGCCCCATCTCTGTCCGGATAAATACAGTTTGAGCATAGGGGCGCCAGGGCCGGCCTAAATACACCTTTTCAACCCCGGGAGCTGCTACCAGTTTGCAGTCTATAAACACATAGCCAAACTGCTGCGATTGCCTTTGTGCCGAAGCCGTAATATAGGAATCTGCCAGGCTGCGGATGGTGCAGTTCCTGAAAACACAGGTTGCCTCGCCAAAGATGAAATCTGTGGTGCCCTCTATCAGGCAGTTTTCGTAATATTGGGTGCTTTCTTCCTTTGCTGTAAAGAGTGTATCCTGGTTCCCCAGCAGGTGGCAGTTTCGCACAACGACCCGGAGGCCTTCCACATGCAGTGCCACAGCCTGCCCCACACGGCCTGCCGTATTCTCAATCGTCAGGTTCTCCAGTATGGCATCGTTACCCTGCACCAGCACCGTATAAGAAGTGTAGGTAGAATACTCTGCTAGTCCATAACGGTCTTTACCTGTTGCGACCGGCTTGCCCGAATAATCATTTCCGGTAATAATGGTAGATTCCGGGCTTTCGCCAATCAGGGAGATGTTTGTTTTCCAGGAAGGAACGATTACTTTTTCATTATAAGTTCCTGCTGTTATGTAGATACGCACCCGCTCTTTGCCTAAATCACGAACAGAATTTACAGCTTCCTGTATAGTTTTATAATCGCCGCTGCCATCTTGTGCCACCGTTAGTGTAGGCGGGTAAGTTTTTTGAGCGAAACTGTGATGCGCGATAAGAAAAATGAAAAGAAATACTCCTACTAATTTGTTTACCATCGTATTTTTAAAGAAAGTTTACGAAACTTAAAGCTTTTATTTCTTTTTATCAGGCTTTACAACCCACTTCAGCAGCTCAAGGTCCGATCTTTTCATCTCATCTAAAACTAATTCGGCTAATAACCTTGCACCGAATTCACTGAAATGGGTATTGTCGCTAATACCGTTCGGAAATTGCGGATTGGTACCTGCTTCCGAAACATTGAACAGCAACTTGGAATGTTCCGGGCCAAAAGACTCGTACAATTGTCGGCTTCTGGTGTCAAGGTCTATCAGGGGTACTTTTTCTGCTTCTGCCACTTCGGCTACCACCTTAGAATACTCCACGTGCGTCTCCAGGGCCTTGCCATCCTCACTAAATTTGCGTCGCGAAACAGGAGTTACCAGTACCGGGTGCGCCTTTTTTGCCTTGGTTTCGGAGACAAATAGGATCAGGTTTTTGCGGTAATCTTCCGGCGAAGTGTATCGGGCTTTGTAAATCTCTTCTTTCGCCTCATCGTTGTGGCCGAACTGCATAAAAACGTAATCGCCTGGCTTTAGCGCCTGCTCTATGGGTTGCCAGCGGTTCTCACTTAGGAAGGTCCTGGTGCTTCTCCCCCCTCTGGCATGGTTCTCTACGGTCACATCTTGATTAAAAAACACGGCAAAAGGAGTTCCCCAGCCAGTAACAGGGGCCTGCGAAACAGGTTGTGTACAAACGGTGGAGTCTCCGATAAGGTAAACAGTTATTTTCGCCGGCTCCGACAGCACAAAAGAACTTAAGGCTAATACCATGGCCAAAGCGGCTACTTTATGAAATATTTGCATCATAATCAGTTTATTTTTTGGGTACTGGTTTGAAAAAATGAACCGCTATTCCGCCAGGGTTCTGCGAGTTGAGTTCTTTGTACACTATTTCTGCCATTTTGCGGGCTCCCAGTTCACTAAAATGCGTATCGTCTACTTTGCCTTCTGGGTAGTTAGGATGTTGGCCTGGCTTTAGGTGGTTAAACAGCCATTTGGAATTTTCGGGGCCAAAGGATTCTAATACGGCCTGACTTTTTTTATCCAGTTCAACTAGTGTCACGCCCTCCTTTTTGGCAACCTTCCGAACCAGCGCCGAATACACCTGATGCGTATCCTGTAGATTTCCTTCGGCATCAAAGCTTCGCCTGGCTGCAGGCGTGATCAGCACCGGAATGGCTTTTTTCGCTTTGGTATCGCGTATGTACTTCGCCAGGTTTATCTGGAACTGCTTTTGGGTGGTTGCCTGCGGCTTAGTAGGTACTTCGTCGTTATGCCCGAACTGGATCAGCACCAAATCGCCTGGCTGAAGTTTATCCACAATAGGCGCCCACCGGTTTTCTTCCACAAATGATTTGGTGCTGCGCCCGTTCTGCGCGTGGTTGTAGATAACGGTATTGCTGGTATCTATGAACTTCGAGAACATCATGCCCCAGCCTGTTTCGGGGTAGGCTGTAACTCGCTTTTCTGACATAGTAGAATCTCCTACGAGAAAAATCTGGCGCTTTGGTGTTGGGCCACTAAAAGCAAACCCAACAAGGGCCAGAAGCAAAAGGATATATCTTATGTTATTCTTCATAGTTCTGTTAGTGTAATTGTACTGATTTTGTTCTCGCTCCATTCATGGCTTCCACTTTATTGACAGAATTGGAAGTATTTGTGTTTGATACTTTGATATTTTTGCTTCGATTGCCATTCACTTTAATCAGCAGGTTGGTCTTCTTATTATAAGTTAGATCATCCACCAGCACAGTGCGGCTGTTCTCAACATATACCACCGGGTTCGTTTCAGAAGTATGTAAGGAAACTTTTTTTATGGTGATATTTTCTGCCTCTATTACTTCTGCACCCATAGTAGACTTCAGCACAGCATTGGTGATGCTGATGTTTTTGACGCTCATTTCAGGCAGCCCTCTGATAAATATCCCTTTTCTGGCTCCATTACACACAACATTGCTGATCTCTATATTTCTGAACTGCGGCGTTTCCTCTGTCACAGCAGGTGTTTCGACTTTTTCGCCCGGAGCAGGTGGCTTTGTAAAGTAGTACATATCAAAATAGATCGCCTCGTCCACGATATCCTTCATATAGATATTCCGCATGTAAATATCCTCTACCACACCTCCCCGGCCTCTCGCTGTTTTAAACCGCAGGCCTTTGTCGGTGCCTACAAAGCTGCAGTCCGTGACAAAGATGTTGCGGGCGCCACCGCTCATTTCGCTGCCCACCACAAAGCCTCCGTGCCCTTTGTATACCACACAGTTCCGTATCACAACATTCTCTGTAGGCATGCCTCTGTCACGCCCTGGTTTATCCTTTCCGGATTTTATGCAGATGCCATCATCCCCTACATCGAAGGTGCAGCCCTCCATCAACACATTTTTACAGGACTCCACATCTACCCCATCGCCATTCTGGGCATAATCCGGATTCTTGACAAATACATTACGGAGCGTAATATTTTCGCTCATGAGCAGGTGCAACCCCCAGGCTGGCGAGTTCTGGAATGTAACGCCTTCCAATAGCACTTTTTTACAGGAGGTTAGATTGAGCAGTGTAGGGCGCAGATAGTCTTTTACATCATCATAGTTTTTTTCGGTTTTGCCAGGCACTATGGCACCCGGATCGGCCAAGCTCTGACCTCTCATACTTTGTCCTCTGCGCGTTTTTTCAGAAGGAAACCAAGTTCTACCGTCTTCACTTACCAAACCACCACTGGCTATTTTGGCTTTCCATTCACGTTCTGTCAGGGCATCTCTAGTGACCATGCGCCAGGAATCCCCGTTTCCATCTATGATGCCCTTGCCTGTAATGGCTATGTTCTGCAGGTTAGTTCCGGAGATTGGCGATTGGTTACGCATAGAAGGTTTTCCTTCATAACTTCCTTTTACAAGCGCATATTGATCAAAATCGTTTGTGAAAAGCAGCATGGCATTTCGGCTGATGTGCAGATTAACATTGTTCTGCATCACGACCGGACCTGTTACCCAAACACCACCAGGCACCAACACTACTCCTCCCCCTTTGTTGCTGCAGGCTTTAATAGCGTTGTTAATATTCTCCGTGTTCAGTGTAAGCCCATCTGGCTTTGCACCAAACTGTGCAATGTTGAATGTGTCGCTTTTGAAGGCAGGGGCAGCAACTTTCGGTAGATTACTCCATGAAAATTTTTGTGTCTCCGACTGCCCGTAAAGGTTATCCAAATTGAACAGAGTAAATAGTAACAAAAGGAGCGTTGAGCATATTTTCATGTTGGTCATGGTAAGAGTGTGAAAATTAAAATGGCCCGAGAATTTCCGCTCGTGACTAATTAGTTTACAGCCTGTAGCAATTGAAATCATCTTTCAATTAAGGTAAAGCGGCCTGTTGCCACGGAATAACACTTATTAAGGAAGTAGGTCGCACCATCTTAGATTCAATTATTTCAATTATTCTAATGAAAAGGCAATTCAGAGACCTTTCTATGCTCTGCTACACCTGGTGCTTATAAGTTTGCCTTGGGAGACTTTACATCTGAGTTATGGCAAAATAATTCACCTACTTATGTATTAGCTCACTACAGTTTATTTATTATCTCACTACAGTTTATTTTTTCACCTGCGTAACCACTGACTTCTCTTTGAGGACCTTGTTCAGAAAGTTAGTCGTGTATTTCAGAGTAGGTGTAAACCATGGCTCAAAGAGCCAGAAGGTGTGCGGCGTATCAGGTATAAAGTATGACTCATTATATATTCCTTCCTTCTCCAGTATCCTGATCATATCTCCTCTGCCAGCCAGAAAGCGTGGATGGGAACTGGCTACATACAGGATGGGTGGTGTATTTTTCCCGGTATGGGTAAGGGCTGATGCTTCTGCCCAGGTATCTGGTATATCTTTAGACAGACCTCCTAACCACTGCTCCGCATAAATCCCCTCTGTTGATTCAGGATGCTTCATGGCCAATGTGCCGTCTATGTCTACTATGGCTTGCACCGCACTGGAATGGTTTAGATGCTCCCCCTGCCCTTCCAGCATTTCTAAGTCGCCTGTGGTACCCAGAAGCGCTGCCAGCTGCCCGCCTGCGGAGGTGCCATAGGTGGCAATTTTTGTCGTATCCAGTTTGTACTCACGAGCATGCGCGCGCATCCACCGCAGGGCAGCCTTTAAATCGTGTACCGCTGCCGGATAAGGAGCCTCCAGCGAGAGCCTGTACTCTACTGCCACTGTTACATAGCCCTGGGCAGCCAACTGCTGCGCCATGGGCCACTCCAATGTTTTGTCTCCGGAGCGCCAGCCTCCACCATGGATCAGCAACACGCCCGGGTAGCCTTTCTTAGATTTCTTTGCCGGGTAGAACACATCCAGGTGGAGCGTTCTGTTACCGAGCGTTCTGTAGACGATGCTCTCCGCACTTTTAACTCCCTTTGGCAAAGCAGGCAGAACCGGCCTGATGAAGGGGTGATGTTTCTTCATCTTCTCATAGGTGCCGGATAAGGTGTAGGATGTATCCCGGGGAAAGTCTGCCTGCTGTGCAGTCGCCACGCCAACATACAGCAAGCTTAATAATATGCAGATAATTTTATTCATTGTTGTGCTTTTAGCTTCTCTTCAGGCTATGTTCCGGAAACAGCAGAAGCAGTGCATCCAAAGCCTTTACTGTTCAACCTGTTGATTTTTTTTGAATAAAAAGTGTCTTCCGGAGCTTTCTGCAGCTGCTGATGCTCCTGCTCCAGAGCCATTACCTCCCAGTGTTTGCCCCGGCCTGGCGGTAAGTTAACTGTTGCTAACTCAAAGACTGCAGGTACTAAAGCCTGCCGACTTCTCCGGTAATTCTCCCCTCACGCTTTGCCACACTTACCTAATTTAAACAAGATATCACTAACTAATATTTGTACATATTTCAAATGATGCTGATAGGCAAATATAGGCAGGCAGTAGGGAGCAGGATTTAAAAAATTGTCAAAATGCTTTTAAAAATCGTCATGCAGCGCTAAAAAGACCGGTTATATCAATTAGAAGCAAGTACTTCAGGCCACCGGGGACGCAGTCTGTAAAAAATAAAAACCCGTGGCTATACGGCGACCAAACAAAGTCGGCTGCCGTATAGCCACGGGAAATATAATTTGGGATCAGGTTTTCAAGAGAATGGTGGCAGCACCACCTCCCTCTTCCTTTATGAATGATTTAGCGCCTTGTCCATGGATTTAAGATATGCTGTGGGCGTAACCTGGTATTGCTTTTTAAAACAGGTGCTGAAATAGCCGGCATTGTTAAACCCGACAGCGTATGCTATTTCAGAGATGTTGGTTTCGCCAGCATCCATAAGTTGCTTACCCCGCTTTAGCCGCATTTCCCGCACAAACTCTACGGGAGCCAGCTCCGTGAGGCTGGTAAACTTTTTGTAAAAGGTGGTCCTTCCCATACCTACCGTTTCTGCCACTGTATCGATGTTGAACTCCGGATTGGACATACCGTCTTCCACTATGTGTATGATCTCTTTCAGGAAGGCCTCGTCTTTTGAGGTAATCACAATCTCTCCGGGGCTCAGGTCAATGGTTCTTTTATCTCCCAGCAGGTTCTCAAATATTTTCTTTCGCTGATGGAGCAGGTTTTTAACGGTGGCAAGCAAAAAATCGGTTTGAAATGGCTTGGTAATGTAGTAGTCAGCCCCATAGTTTAATCCCTCTATCTGGTGCTCTACAGAGGTTTTGGCTGTTAAAAGGATAACAGGAATATGGCTTGTCTCCAAGGTGTTCTTTAATTTATCGAGTAGCTGAATGCCGTCCATCTCAGGCATCATCACATCGCTCAATACCAGGTCCGGCAGTTGCTGCAAGGCTTTCCTGAATCCCTCTTCACCGTTTTCAGCCTCTATCACTTTGTAATACAATGTAAGCTGGTCGGCCAGAAATCTCCTTAACTCATGATTGTCCTCCACTATCAATACCAGTGGCAACGTCTCCGATGTAAGTGTGTTATTGGCTGCACTACTGCCTTCAGCAGGTGTCTCCTCAGCAACCATATACCTTCTGCTTAGCTCCTGTGGAGCATCTAACCAGACCACATCATCGGCATTGAAATGATCCTTGCCCGATTTCAGCGTAACGGTAATGGTCACGCCCTCTGTCGGGTTGTTAGTTGCTTTGATTGTCCCGTGGTGTAACTCAACCAATTCTTTTGCCAGCGCAAGACCAATACCGGTACCTCCCCAGTTATTACCGTCTTTTTTGTCACCTTCGTAGTAGAGCTCAAACACATCACGCAACTTATCGGCAGGAATACCCATGCCTTGGTCTATCACTCTAATGGTAAAAGAATCAGCTGGTTCGTTAAAACCAACATCCATGGTAATAGACTTCCCGGCAGGAGAAAATTTAAGCGCATTAGACAGCAAATTATAAATAACAATATCCATTTTCTCCACATCTATCCAGGCGGGCAGCTCTTTCACCTTAGAAGTAACTGCCAGTGTTATCTGTTTCTCGGAGGCCGCTTCTACAAAATGGCTGCCTATATCTTTTAGAAAGGACAATATTTCGGTTTGCGCAATATGGAGCTTCATTTTACCGCTTTGCGCTTTTCTAAAGTCAAGTAGTTGGTTTATAAAACGCACCATTCTGTTTGTATTCTTTCGCACCACCTGAATGTATTCCCTGCTTTTTGGCGTTAAATCTTCCTGCGTAGAGATTGCCTCAATCGGATTTACGATTAAGGTTAGTGGTGTGCGCAGCTCATGCGAAATATTGGTGAAAAACCGGAGCTTGAGTTCTGTCAGTTTTTGCTCGATCGCAATTCTGTTCCGCAGCTTTATCATTGAGAAAGCTACCCTCCTGATTACCTCAAGCAGGATAAGGGCTAAAACAAAATACAGCACGTACGCCCACGTGGTACGCCAGATGGGCGGGTGTATGGTAATAGCCAATCTTTTATAGGGTAAGGCTTCGAACAATTCACTGTCCTGGCTCTTTACCTCAAATAGGTAGTCGCCGGGTGGCAGGTTGGTATAGGTGGCTTTCCGCTGGTTTTTCACCTGATGCCATTCCTCATCAAAACCAACTAAGCGGTAGGCATAGTGCAGTTTGTTGCTGGAATGGTAATCCAGTATCGTATATTCTATTTCTACTATGTTTTCGTTATAGGCAAGCTCTATGCTTTCGGTGTGGTTAATACTCTGCTTCAGGGGCGAATGAGCACTACCGAGGCTTATGTCTCTGTTGTTGATCTGGAAATTCGTGAATACCATATTGGCTGCCACTTTCCGGTTCGTTATTTCAAGCGGATCAAAGGTCAGGTATCCGTTTCTGGCGCCAAAGAGTAAATTGCCGTTTTGTAACGTTAAGCCTGCAGTCTCCGAAAAACCGGATTGTTGCAAGCCATCATAAGAGTCAAAGTTCTTAAACTGCTGTGTGCCCGGATTAAATCTGGAAACGCCATTCTCCGTCGCCACCCATACATTGCCGTTCTTATCCTCTGCCATGCTTAAGATATAATCGTTTGGCAAGCCATCTTCTTTCGTGTAAACTTTAAACTTAATGCCGCTTTTATCAACTATGGCCTTGTTCAGCCCCCCACCCGATGTGCCAAGCCACATGTTGTTTTTACTGTCCCTGAACACAAACTGCACATCGTTATTACCCAGACTGGACTTATCGCCTGCAATCCTCCTGTAGCGCGAAAAACGAAAATCATTTTCTTTGTCCGGATCAACCACCAGCAGACCATCTGTTGTCGCTACCCATATTTCACCGCGGCCCCCCTCGCTCAGGTGCCTGATTTTGTTATGCGCGTTGAATTTAAAATTGCCTAGCTTATTGTTAGCATTAATAAACCGAACCCTGTCACCTGACTCCTCCACCAGGTTAAGACCATGACCATAGGTGCCTACCCAGATTCTGCCCTTTCTGTCTTCGAGAATAGCATAGACCATTTCGCCGCTCAAACTGTAAATGTCGTTCTGATCCGGTAAGTATTGCGTGAGTTGGTAGGAGGTATTGCCCTGCCCTATTGGTTCCGCCTTAAAAAGACCATTGCCTTTGGTGCCAAGCCACATATTTCCTTTACTGTCTTCGGTAATGGTGTATACGATGCCTATGCCTTGTTTCGGCGCATTTAAAAAGCTATGTTTAACAAGGCCATGCTGATCATACACCAACAGCTTACCTGACTTGGCTGCCAGCCAGACTCTGTTTTTACTGTCGTTATATAATCCTCTTATTTCGTTGTCAGAATCATTGGCTGAATTGGGGACTAACATTCTGTAGTCGAAATAATTTTCCTGGAAAATTATTTTATTGATCCCCCTGTCATTGGTACACAGCCAGAGCACGCCCGTCTTATCTAAATAAAGGCTGGTGACATAGTTAGAAAACCGATGATCTATGCTACCAGGCTCGTTATAGAAGTGTTTTATGTTATCTTCAGCCGGATCGTAGTACCCGAAACCTCCCCCCTGCATACAGACCCACACTCTCTTTTTATGATCCTCGATAACTTTAAAATTCTTTAATGAAGGATGAAAGGTAACATCTATTGTTTGGGAGAAGTACTTGAAGGTTCCGGAAGCAGGATCATACTTAATGGCACCCTTAAATTCAGGCTGAATCCATAAGCGCCCTGCACTATCTTCAAAAACAGACAAGAAAGCACCTTTACCGCCCATAGTAGCCGTAGAGGCGCTTAGATCGGAGGTATTGACAGTAATTAGTTGGCCTTCAGGATTTACCAGGTAGAGCACATCTCTCTTTTTTGATAAACACATGGCGTTTATTTTACTGTCGCAAACTTTTCGCTTTACAAATGACTTTGTCTTTTTATCGAACAGAACCAAGGAACCGCTATTTGTCCCGAACCAAATTTTGCCCCTGTCTTCCGCAACAGAGGTATAACTAAACTTGCTCAACGAATCTGAGAGCACACCCAGGTTCAAGTAAGTACCTCCTTCCTTGGCAGCAAGCCGATTGAGCCCTTTGGAACTTCCTATCCAGACTGTGTTTTGCTGGTCTGGGTACAGGAAAGTTATTTTATTGGAAGCAAGCCTTTTACCCACTGGCTGATTGATGGCATACCGGATAATCTCCGGCTTAGACGAACCAGACTTTTTTATGCAGAATACGCCCTGGTTACTTGTAGTTAACCATACAATGCCGCGCTCTGCAGGAATAATCTTGTTGAAAGCGATATTGGAAATACCCTTTTGCTGTAGCAGCTCCGCTACAGCAAAAAATTGCTCTGTTTTCTTATCAAATCGGTATACCTGGTTATCGTAAGTTGTCAGCCACAAAAAACCAGCCTGATCTTCCACAATTTCTCCGATTCTATTATTCCTGAGCCTGGAGTTATCGCCCGGGTAGGCTTTGTAAGTAATAAAGTTATGCCCATCGAACCTGTTGATGCCATCCCAGGTGCCAAACCACATAAAGCCTTCCTGGTCTTTGAGTATTCCCATCACGCCATCATGAGACAAACCGTCTTCTGTGGAATATCGCTCTATCTTACATTTAATCTGGGCACGAGCTTGTGTTGCCATTATACAGCAAAGCATAAGTAACAACAACTTTATACAGGCACCTTTAAACATTTTAGTAGCAAAGAATCTGAAAACAAGAATGATTATGTAATGTAATTCAAACTTATTTAAATGTTATAGTAAATAAATAAAAGTTAGTGAGAAGCGTATATGGTGGTGTATGTAAATTTCCGCGCTAAAGCCTCATAGGCACTTTTCCTACCCAAATTATTCAGAAAATAACTTTCCAATGAAGTTGTCTGCTGCTGATGTTCTTGCTTAACGCAGGTTAACTTCCCAATTGTTCCTTACCATTCAAATCATTGATCTTTAAATATTTAAAAACTTCTCAACGGATCTATATTTTGCGTTGCCTAATAGTGAGAATAGGAGCGAGGTGAAAGAGTTGTTTGGCAGCCTCCAGGCTTCAGAAAGGCTTTCTCGTGAGAGGTTGCTAAGGCTCCTCCAATCTGTTTATTGAAAATAGCTTTATTGTAGGTAGAGAAAAGAGATTATCCACCAAACATTTCTAATTTCAACAAAATCTAACGAAGCACTAAATAGAGCTTTTTCTAAAACAGTTCGCAGGTGGTGTAAACCACCTGCTACCATCATTATTTTGTCCCGAGCATTTATTGCCTGTATCCTTATTTTCTCTTTTGCAATGTTGAGTCGTTTCACACCTGCCATCACATGCTCGACTGGTACTCTGAAATGATTAATGTGCCTGTTGTCGAGCTTCTCCTGTTTGGAGAGTTCCACGTTCCGGGACCTCTTTTTTGAGATCAGCAAGATGCTTACATTCTCCGTTCCATAGCCTAGATAACCCAGGTCCTCCACCAGCACTGTGTGTTTTGGGAACAGTTGGCCTGCCTGGTCAGCTATTGGTTTATCGTGCACACCACATGGATAGGTGCTACTTAGAAACATAATGCTGTCCCGTTATTCTGTTAATAAGTTGCTCTTGACCGTGTGTGCCTTCTTCTTACCGCTGTACTCATGCTTTTGCCGCTCATAGTCCACAGAACGCGGTATATCCCGCTCCCGTGGCATCCATCAGCAGCACAAAGCGCGTGAAGGAGAGCAGGAAGGCGTAAAGCTGGCTGCCAAGGCGCTGCAGCAGTGCCCATAGGCGAGCAAGTGCCTGCTCAAGCAAGGGCAAGAGCAGTTTTAACCTAAGGTGCTCCCCATAGTTTGGACAGTAAAAGCTTCTTCCACATCAAAGTGTTCTTTTCATGTTATTAAAAGACAATGCTTTTTGTGCCTTTTGCATTACCTCCTCTTATTCCTAGCCCCTTCTCAAAACTCACCAGGTTAACATTGGAGTTGCTACCTTTGACTGGAGACCTTTTTCGGGCAGATTTAAATAAATGTTTAAATTTGACTAAGATGGAAAGACGCGTATTTGATGCCTCCTTCAAACGGATGGCCATTAACCTCTCCTATGCGAGGGGGTCAGTAAAAGAGGTAGCCGACGAGTTAGGAATTGATCCAGGCCGGTTGAGCAAGTGGCGGCAGCAGGAGAGCTCACCCGTAAGATCTTCTGAAGGGCTCAATGATGATCAGAAAGAGATTAAGCAGCTACAAAAGGAGCTGAAGGAGGCGCAGTTGGAGCGTGGTATACTAAAAAATGCGGTCAGCATCTTCTCCAGGGGAGACGGGCGGTATACGGATTCATAAAAGAACAGCGTCACCAGTTTCCCTTCGAGAAGATGTGTCGAGTACTCCAGGTCAGTGCCAGCGGCTACTACTACTGGCTGCATCATCCGGTCAGTCTGCGGGAGCTCAAAGAGCAGGATATCGTGGCGCAAATTAAGGAGGTATATCAGCAGAGCAAGTGGCGCTATGGCAGCCCCAGGATCAGCGTTGAACTCCGGGAGCAGGGTGTCCGGGCCTCCCGCCCAAGGGTAGCCCGCCTCATGCAGAAACACCAGATACAGAGTGTCATAAGAAAGAAGTACCGGGTACAGACCACCGACTCCAGCCATACCTATACAGTAGCTGAGAACCACCTGGCAAGAGATTTTCAAGCAGTAAGACCGGCAGAGAAGTGGGTCTCGGATTTGACCTACATCAGGACCCGGGAAGGCTGGCTTTACCTGACGATCGTACTGGACCTGGCCGACAGGAAAGTGGTGGAATGGGCGCTGAGTGAGACCATGGAGGCGGAGACGACCACTGGCTGCCTTTCAGATGGCCATCAGAAACAGGCCTGTATTTTATTCCCTTTTGTTTCATTCTGACCGAGGTGTGCTTACGCCTGCAGTGCCTTCCGAGAGCAACTCAAGGGGGTAGCAGTGGTGCAGAGCATGAGGTACTGTTTTAAAAGTCAAACATTTGTATTGAATTTTTCTTATCTTCACTCTACCTGAAAGAGAGCTCTCGGGCCGACAGGTGCTGGATGCTCATCTTGTGTAGCCCTGGCAAGAGCCGGGGCTACTTTGCTTTTGTCAGCTGCGCTGACACCTGAAGGAGAGGCTCCAGCCTCCAAGCTTTGGATGTTTCTTTTTGGTTCCTGCTACCCATAACGCTCCTCCTGCCAGGCCACATCGTTCTTCCATAAAGTGTAGATCAGGATGAGCCGTTCCTTTTGCACGGCCACGTAGGCGGCCATTTTCTTGTTCCCCTTCTCCGTCAGGCGATCGTAAATCGCCCGGCAGACCGGCACCTGGTAGAGAAAGGGCTCACCAACTACTGGGGCTACAACGGCATCGGGTTCTTTAGTCCTGATGTGCGCTACTCCGGCTCCGGGGCATTGGGCGGCCAGGTTACCGAGTTCAAGACCATGGTGCGGGAACTGCACAAGGCGGGCATTGAGGTTATTCTGGACGTAGTCTACAACCACACAGCCGAGGGAAACCATCTTGGCCCCACGCTTTGCTTCAAGGGCATCGACAGTGCCTCCTAGTACCGGCTGGTGGAGGATGACAAGCGCTACTATATGGACTATACAGGCACGGGCAACACACTCAATGCGATGCTACCCAGTGTATTGCGCCTCATCATGGATAGCCTGCGCTACTGGATACAGGAAATGCACGTGGACGGCTTCCGTTTCGATCTAGCCTCCACGCTGGCGCGGGAGCTGCACGAGGTAGACAACCTGGGCTCCTTTATTGACATCATTCACCAGGACCCTGTTATATCACAGGTCAAGCTCATTGCAGAGCCTTGGGATATAGGGGAAGGGGGCTACCAGGTGGGTAAATTCCCGCCGGGATGGGCCGAATGGAATGGTATGTACCGCGACTGCGCGCGTGACTACTGGCGGGGGGAGGACAGTATGCTGGGGAAGTTTGCTTATCGCTTCACAGGCAGCCCGGACCTTTACCAGGATGATTACCGGAAGCCAACAGCCAGTATTAATTTTATAACGGCACACGATGGCTTCACGCTACATGACCTGGTGAGCTACAACGGAAAGCACAATGAAGCCAACGGGGAGGGCAACAACGATGGGGAGGGCCACAACCGCTCCTGGAACTGCGGCGCAGAGGGCGATACCGACGATGCAACTGTAAACGAGTTGCGGGCAAAGCAGAAACGGAATCTGCTGGCCACGCTTTTCCTCTCTCAGGGGGTGCCGATGCTGATGGCAGGCGATGAATTTGGCCGTACCCAGAAGGGCAACAACAACGCCTACTGCCAGGACAATGAGACATCCTGGCTGGACTGGGCAAAGGCCGATGAGGAACTGCTCGCTTTTACGCGTAAGCTCATAGGGCTACGTGGTGATCACCCTGTCTTCAGCCGCCGTCGCTGGTTCCAGGGGCAGCCAATACGAGGCATGGGGGTGGAGGATATTGCCTGGTTTCAGCCCGATGGGCAGGAGATGAGCGAAGAAGACTGGAGCAACGGGCATGCCAAGTCGCTGGCGGTTTACCTCAATGGCAAGGGCCTGCATTCATTAGGTCATAAAGGCGAGCAGATCACTGACGATAGCTTCTATCTTATCTTTAATGGCCATCATGAGGCAATAAGCTTTAAGCTTCCCTATCGCAAGTATGGGGAGAACTGGATTAAGATAATGGACACAAGCGAGGATGGGGTGGAGGGTGAGCCGGATAAAAGTTATGGATCGCGCAAGACCTTGAAGGTAGAAGGTCGCTCGGTTGTACTACTGCAGCATCCGCTCGCCTGATACCAGCCTTTGAAAATAATGCGACTGCTGTAAATTATACATTCCATTCTACTTTCAAGGTTTATAATTAGCTTCCCTGACGAAAGGCGCTTCTGCTGCTGGATGTTGCTTGGGAGGAACATGGGCTTTCTGCAATGGTAAACGCTCAGACTTGAGCCTGCTTCAGGTACGGACTGCCAAAGGAAGAGAGGCTCAAGGGGAATGTTTCTGGAAGGTGAAAGCGGCGAAAGCATGCTTCTGATATGTTGCCTTACGTTGCTTTGGCTGGCAACAGCCCGTTGTGGGGTAATGAGCACTTTGCAGAAGGTCCTTAAAAAGAAAAGGGTAGCCACAGACTACCCTATCAGACCAACTAATCTAAAACTATGAAAATCAACTTTGGCTAAAAGTTAAAAGACAGACAGAAAGGCGGCCGCATTGATTCCATCTTTAGTGGAACAATTCAACTTAGTTTTAAACATGATATACTATTATTGTCCGTGCAAATGTCTGAAAATCACCGGCGCTCTCCTATCTGCTGGCGCCACATGGCGAAATACAACCCTTTCTGCCCAAGCAACCGACTGTGGCTGCCCTGCTCCACAATCTTCCCTTTCTCCAGCACATAAACCGTGTCGGCATGCATAATGGTGGAGAGGCGGTGCGCGATCAGGACCGTGATCTGCCCCCGCTGCGCGGATATCTCCCTGACGGTGGCCGTTATCTCTTCCTCGGTCAGG
The DNA here is from genome assembly GCF_014332515.1 of Pontibacter beigongshangensis. GTDB lineage: Bacteria > Bacteroidota > Bacteroidia > Cytophagales > Hymenobacteraceae > Pontibacter > Pontibacter beigongshangensis. The sequence continues at coordinate 47,579 of NZ_VFSD01000021.1, forward strand.
GAGTCGAGGGCGGAGGTTGCCTCATCGAAAATGAGCAGGCGCGGGTTCCGGATCAGGGCCCGGGCAATGGACAGGCGCTGCTTTTCGCCTCCCGACATTTTCAAGCCGCCTTCCCCAATCTGGGTATAGATGCCTCTTTCGGAGCGGGCCAGCAGCCTGGTGCAAGAGGCTTTCCCTAAAGCGGCCAGCATTTCTTCGTCGGAGGCATCAGGCTTCACCAACTGAAGATTCTCTTTGATGGTGCCCGAGAACAGGTTCGTTTCCTGCGTCACGAAGCCCAACTGCCGGCGCGCCTCGTTCAGCCATATGGTTTTTGCCGAATAGTTGTTATAAAGCACCTCGCCGCTGTCCGGCACATACAGGCCCACCAGCAATTTCACCAGCGTTGACTTCCCCGCACCCGACGGCCCCACAAAGGCAATGGTATCGCCGGTATTGGTCTCAAAAGAGATGCCGTCGATGGAGTTGTAGGAGGTGCCCCTGTGGCGAAACACGACGGCATCGAACCGCAACTGGCGCAGCGGGCCAGTGTCAATCGCAGACTCTGGGCGTCTCTCGATGGGCTTCCGCATCAGATCATCGAAATTGGCCAGGGAGGCCTCGGCTTCCCGGTAGGCAATGATAACAGCGCCGGTATCCTGCAGCGGCCCGAAAATGCTGACAGAGATGAACTGCATCGAGATCAGCTCCCCGACACTGAGCACGTCCCTGAAAATAAGCCAGAGCAGCGTGAACAGGATCGACTGCTTGAGCACGTTCAGCGCTGCGCCCTGCAGAAAAGACAACGTGCGCACACGCTTCACTTTCTCCATCTCGAGGCTGAAGATCTGCTCAGTCTGCGCCCGCAACCGCCTGACCTCCTGAAATGTGAGCCCCAGGCTCTTCACCAGCTCAATATTGCGCAGCGACTCCGTGATCACGCCTGACATCTTGTTCGTGGCCCGGTTAATGGAACGCTGCAGTGTTTTGATTCTGGCGCTCAGCAAGCTGGTGAGCCCGCCCAGCAACAAAATGCCGATGATAAAAGCAGGCACCAGCGCCCAGTGCTTCGTCACGGCATACCAGACCAGGAAGCCCACTCCCACCACCGAGGAGAACAGGATATTGATGAACGCCGTGATAAAGCGCTCCGTGTCGCGGCGCACCCGCTGCAGGATAGACAGAGTTTCGCCGCTGTTCTGGTTGGCATACTCCTGGTAAGAGAGCCGCAGCGTCTGCTTCAGCCCGTCGTTGAAGATCTGCACCCCGAATCTCTGCACCACCAGGTTTGTCAGGTACTCCTGAAAGACCTTCGCGAGGCGGGAAAGCAAGGCGATGGCAACCGCCAGCAGCATTAGCCAAAGTGCGCCCTCCACACGCTCATCAGGCGACAGTGTATAAGGGGGCGTCGCGTATTTATCGATGATCTTCCCGAAGATCACTGGGTCCAGGAGAGCCAGCACCTGGCTGGCGCCTGCCAATAACAGCGAGAAGATCACCAACCCGCGGTGGGGTTTGAGGTAGTTCCAGAGTACGCGCATGCTGGTTCTGTATGTGAAGTCTGTTCTTACGGGCGAAAACGGAATGGGTATAAACCCAAGGGCCCTCGGAACCAATACCTTCGGCCCGGACTTCAAGGACTATCCAGTGGGGTCCTGTCCTGATATAGGTTTATAAATAATCATCCCAAGAAAGGGCGGTATCTCGATACAGCAAAAACAGCAGTTGCTAAGCGTTGCCGGACGTTGCTGAAGCTGTTGATAGCCGTTGCTGAGTTTTGTTGCTCCACGTTTCTGGCTGTTTCTGCTAACTTAGAACTTGTCTCTTTTCAGTAGCCTTCGCTATAAAACATGGCTGTTTTTAGCCTCTAATTCGTGTTTTACGCTGTGATCACTACCTAATCTATAGGGCTGATACAGCAGCAACGTCTAGCAACAAGCCCTTTAGGCGGTATCCCGGAAAACGCTGAAAAATGAGGCAGCAGGGTGTACTTAGTGTCTCTGAGACTTTCCGTTTACCTACTCCCCCAAGAGCCACTAGTTGGGGAGACTCTTGGGGGAGCACACAATGTCACCGGATAATCCTGGCATGTTTTTAGCAATTACATAATAATAGAAGGGGGTGAAGAGATGTCTAATTGGCTTTGTAAAGAAGGAGTCTTCTCCAAATTCCGCTCCGGAGGAAGCTCTTTTAGTACCCCTTTCTGATTTGTTGTTGCAGTGACTGAGGCCTGGAATCACGAAGACAAAAGTATTCCATCAAATGCTAACCTCAGTACACCAAACCCCCATGTCACAGAAAGTAAAGTTCATCAATACCAACCAATCAACATTCTTTGCCACCACCCAGAGAAGAGTGGAGGCCTATCTTAAGGAAAAAGGGATCTCCAAGAACGCCAACAGGTCTATGTGGGCCAAAGCCACATTTTTCGTAGCGGGCTTCTTTTCCCTTTACCTTCTTATCCTTTCCAGCTGGTTCGGTACCTGGGCAATGCTTGGAATGACCGTAGCGCTTGGCGCATTCGCAGCATTTATTGGCTTTAACATTTGCCACGATGCCATTCATGGCTCTTTCTCGAGGAAGGTTGGAATAAACAAAGGCCTGGGTTATTTATTCTACCTCATAGGCACCAATCCATACCTGTGGAATATCTCCCACAACATCGTGCACCATACCTATACCAACATACCTGGGCATGATGAGGATATTGAGGTGGCGCCGGGCCTTATCCGCCTTGATGAAAATGAAGCAGTCAATAAGATTCAGCGTTATCAGCATTTGTACGCCTTCTGCTTGTATGGTTTGGCGTCTCTTTCCTGGGTACTGCGCAAGGACTATGTGAAGTTCTTTCAGGAGAGGATTGGCCAGCACCGCACACAGCACCCAAAGCGGGAATACTTTAACCTGTTCTTTTACAAAATCCTGCACTACTTCCTTTTTATAGGAATACCCGTGCTGGTGCTCTCCAACAAATCCCCCGTCCCCTACGACATCGACTTTGTCCGCTTCAGTCTCAGGGACCGGAAACAGGTAAAGCGCACCGCCACGCAGGAAGAGGAGCGAATCCCGCTGTATGCCTATGGCTACGAAGAGAAAACCGTGGAGGCGGGCGGCACGAAAGTACTTGTCTTTGCCCTGGAGAAAGCGCCCATCACCAAAGGCAGGGAGCTGGTCGTGGAGCTCTTTGAAAAGAACGGCGGCAGGCACCTCCAGCTCAAGGTACGCGGCAAGGACATCCTGCAGGCATGCCCCCTGCTGCTTTAATTTCCCTATCCAAAGGTGCTTCCACCATCACGCTAAAACAGCTATTTCATCCACTTAAAATTCACTACTATGAACAAGAACAACCTGGACTACCTGAAAGATGGCCTCAAATACACGGGCTTTGGCACCAACCTCCATGAGGAACTGGAAAAAAACGTGCGGGAGCAGAAACCGGACTTTGAACTGAGGCTGCAGAAGCCCTACTTCGACAGCACGGTGGACTACAGGCTGCACTTTCGCCGCTCAGACCAGAGCGACCTATACTTTTTCAACAAGTATGAGGCCACGCTCAAGCCCGACACCTCCGCCGGGGAAACTTCGCAGACCTTCTACATCAACAAAAACAGCGGCATCACCGCCCGCGAGGCCTATAACCTCTTAAACGGCAGGTCGGTGCACAAGGAGCTGGTCAATGCCGAAGGGCAGCCCTACAAAGCCTGGCTGCAGCTGGACCTGGGGGAAAAGGACCAGCACGGCAACCACAAGGTCAAGCAATACCACGAGAACTACGGCTTCGACCTGGAGAAAACGCTGAAAGGATATGCCATCAAAGAGCTACAGGACCCGGAGCAGAGAGAGCGGATGCTGCGCTCCCTGCAAAAAGGCAACACCCTGCAGGTGACGGCCCAGCAGGAAGGTCAGGAGGTGAAACGCTTCATCGAAGCCAGCCCGCAGTACAAGACCATCAACGTGTATGACGAGCATATGAAGCCGGTGAAGCGGGAGACCATTCAGCAAAAGCAGGAGACTACACCAGCGGAATCGGTAAAGCAGCAGGCTTCCACGAAAAAGAGCCAGCAACAGGATGTTGTTTCGGAGGAGAAGCAGGAGATGAAAAAGTCCCGCAAGAAAGGCATGTCCATCTAATAGAAGCTTTTCCTCTCCATTGCGCATACCTGCACACGCCTAAATGTTCAAATAAGAATGCCCCTGCCCCAACTACAGGGACATTCTTATGATAGCCCTATGAGCAGAAGCATACAACACAAATGACCATTAAATTTCAGGAGCGTCATGCCCGGCAGCAGTGGGTTTGGTGGCAGGTGCAGTATAAGAAACAGGGCGTGCCGGCAAAGCCGTCGGGCTCTCGCGGCTCGCTCTCCGGCAGAAAAAGCCGGAGGAGCTCAAACAACCGCTCCATCCCTCACGCTTTTCCACGCTATAAGCTACAGCCAAAACCTCCACAACGAAAGGTACTTTTTCCGATTTGGTATAACCGGAAACTTTCACTTACGGCAAGGACGGTCAAGTCTTTACAACCTCCAACACACCAAAAGAGGCACCAAGCCACTGCCATGCCAAAGTCCATGGGCATTCATTCTGCTGCAAAGGTAGCCTGCGGGCCGGACACGGGACAAGGTAGTACGAAAAAGAGGGGGATCCCTGAAGGGAGGCCCTCCGCATTTTTTTCGTCTCCACCTTGCCCTTAGTCCGGCCCGCAGGCAGGGAGGGCACCATAATCAATTCCTTAAACCTTCAAAGATCATGATTATGGAAAAGCAAACTAAAAATTCCGGACAGACTGCTTATCAGAAATTCTATCAACTGGCTGAGCAGGTGACAAACGAGGTCATTTCGCAACTGGAACAAGGGAACGTCCTCTGGCAGAAGCCCTGGAGCTCCTTCGGCCTTCCGAAAAATTACCAGTCCGGCCGGTACTACGAAGGCTTCAATGCTTTCTACCTCCACTACATGACCGAAAAGCGCCACTTCACGGCCCCCTTTTTCCTTACCTTCAAACAGGCGCAGGAGCTGGGTGGCCACATCCGGAAGGGCGAGAAGGGAACTCAGGTAATTTATTGGAAGGTGTATGGGCCGCAAACCAACCGGAAGGACGAGGTGCAGGAAGAAGAGATGCCACAGGCCATCAGATTTGTCCCTTTCCTCTGGACGGTGTTCAACATAGACCAGGTAGAAGGCATTGACTTTACATTACCGGCAACCTTTGAGCGGACCGACCAGCAAATCATTGAAGACTGCCAGCAGGTAGTGGAACAGTATCCCCAACCTGCCCCACGTATCCTCCACGGTGGTTCACAAGCCTATTATGCACCCGCCAGCGATACGGTACAGGTGCCGGAGCTTAAAAACTTCGTCTCCGCCCAGGCCTATCACGCCACGCTCTTCCACGAGCTGATCCACTCTACCGGCCACCCCGACAGGCTCAACCGTTTTACAGCGCAGGAAAGCCGCTTTGGAGATGAAAACTATAGCAAGGAGGAGCTTATTGCCGAGATGGGAGCAAGCTTCCTCAGTGCCTTCACCGGCATAAAGGAAGCAGTATTTCAGAACTCGGTGGCGTACCTGCAAGGGTGGGCCAGCAGGTTCAAAGATGATAAAACCATGCTAATCTACGCCAGCACCAAGGCATTTAAAGCAGTCAGCTACCTGCTGGACCTAAAAGCGGACACGGCCCAGGAAACAACCCCTGCCGTCCAGTCGGCCGCTTAAAAGTGGCTATGGGCTGCCTCGTCCCGGCAGCCCATAGCTTTTCTCACTGTTATAAAATAGTTGTTCTGTTCCCAGATGTTGTACTGCTATGAAAGCACGGAAAGACCGGATCTGATTTCACTATCCTGCCAGGCTCTTTTCAATGTCCAACCTAAAACATTTAACAAGTCCCTTTGGGAGACACATCAATGCAAAAGTCCGGGGGCATTCATTCTGCTGCAAAGGTAGCCTGTTCGTCCGGACACGGGAGCAAGGTAGTCCTGGAAAAATGGGTATCCCTGAAGGGAGCCCACCGCATTTTTACAGGCTCCACCTTGCCCTTAGTCCGTCCGCCAGGCAGGAAGGGCACCATAATCAATTCCTTAAACCTAAAAAGACAAGATTATGGAAAAGCTGACTAAAAAATCCGGACTGAACAGAGTGGCAGAGATCAAGCTGACTTACCGCTCCAAAGTGAAACCATCCGAGCGCCCGCAGGTTACCTGCCCCACCGACTGCGCCGAGGTCCTCCGCCAAAGCTGGGACACCGGCAAGATCGAGTTCGTGGAGCAGTTCAAGGTGATGCTGCTCAACCGCGCCAACCGGGTGCTGGGCATTTACGAATTATCTACCGGCGGCGTAGCTGGCACCATAGCAGACCCGAAGCTTATCTTCGCTGCGGCCCTGAAAGCCTGCGCCAGTTCCATCATCCTCTGCCACAACCACCCCTCCGGCAACACCAAGCCCAGTGCGGCCGACCTGCAGCTAACTAAGAAAATGAAACAAGGCGGTGAGCTGCTCGACATCGTCTTGCTGGATCATATCATCCTCACCAGCGAGAGTTACCACTCCATGGCAGATGAAGGGCTCTTGTAGCCCTTTTTTTGCTCATAGAAGGATGGCTCCCGAACATGCTACTTCTCCTGCGCCAGAATCTTGTCAGACTGCTGCTTCATGATGTGCACGTTGCGTTCATCAATAACAGTAGTGTTCAGGATATTGTCTTTTCTGAAGGGTCTGTTGTGCAGGATATCGTGCGCCAGCTGTATAATCTCCTCGCCTCCGGTCGGATACAGAAAAGTGGCATCCAGAATGCCACCCTGCACCAGTTGCAGGCCGCCTAAACCATCGAAGCCTATAAGTTTTGCTGCTGTTGCGCACTCCTGCTTTGCAGGCTTTCGTAAGCTCCCAGCGCCATCACATCGTTATGGGCAAATATCAGGTCAATGTTTTCATGCTGGCTGTACACCGCCGGGAAACGCGCTTTTGCCCCTTCCTTCTCCCACTCTCCCCTCACCTCTGCTACAATCTCTATATCCGGGTAGGCTGCAATGGCATCTACAAAACTGTTGTGCCGCTCTATAGCCGGAGAGGAACCCCAAAGGCCCCAGACTTCTATAATCCTGCCTTTGCCGTTGAGAAGCTTTGCAACATATTCACCGGCCAGCTTACCAATCTGGTAATTGTTGGCTCCCACATAGGCCGTGTACATCGAGGAACTGGTCTTTCTGTCGACCACTATCACTGGAATCCCTTTGCTGAACGCTTCCTCTACCACAGGAGTAATGGGCTCCGCCTCGTTTGGCGAAACAATGAGCAGATCCACCTCCTGCTCCATAAACTCCCGGATGTGACCTGGCTGAGCGGTGCTGCTATTTTTAGCATCCCTGTCTGGCTGAGCTCCGGATAAAAAGAGGCCTCCCGCTCCATCTCCTCATGCATGGCTTTCCGCCAGGCGTCGCCCTCGGTGCACTGCGAAAAACCAATGACAAACTTCTTCTCCTCCCCGACCGGCCCACAGCCAGACAGGGATGCCAGAAACAGCAGCAGCACAAATGTCAAAAGTTTTTGAGAATGAGTCATGTTTAGTAACTAATCAACAGGAGTTACTATTGTAAACTCGAATCTACGGGTTATCGTTAAAAATCCAAAACAATTGCTAGTTATTTTAATCGATTAAGCATGTTAGCTACTGCGTTTTAAAACCTATAAATGGCCCTAAAACGCAGTAGCTAACATGCAAATGCATAATATGTTATAACATAGAACTAGATTGCTGCATAAGGCCTTTTTAATCTTAAAGCTTCACCAGTTTAAGTACGGTTCGCTCCGCTCCCTTTTCTATCTGCAGATAGTAAATTCCTCCGGCCATATGGTGCAGGCTTAACTGCTGCTGCAGCGTCTGGCTATATTTTGTAGGCCGCAGTGTTCTCAGTACCCTTCCGGTATTGTCCATTACTTTCATCTCTACGGCACCACGGTAAGCTCCTGTTACTTCTACCCAAGCTGCATTTCTGGCCGGGTTAGGGTACACCAATTCCTGCTGAGCTGCAGCAATTGCCTCTCCGAATGAGAGTACCAGCCCTTGCCATGGCAGCAGATCCGGAGCGGGTGCAGGTAGTTTTACAGAGGTAAATAAGTGGAACTCGCCGGGCTGCAGGTTAATTCTTTCGGCTGTGTTAGTGATTGGAACCTCATCGCCTGTAAAATAGTCGTACCAGGTGCCTGTGCCCGGGAAGTTGGCATTAGGGCTCTGCAGTTTCGTGTCGAAGTTACCGATGATGTGGACGTTCATGGTCTCGTGCCGCAGGGTGATGCGCTTTACCAGGTTGTTAAAGTCGAGCGTGAAATCTGTGGTCTGGAACGCCGGTTCCGTCAGCTTCAGGTGGATAAGGGCTGCATATACCTGGTAAAGCTTTTGCCGCTCCGGATCATCTTGGTATTCCCAGCGGATAGGTTTTTCGCCGGTGCGGCCGTTATAATTGATGGCTACATCGTAGCCCAGTTCGCCGAACTGCCAGATAAGTTTCGGGCCGGGAACAGGCAGGAAAAAGGCAGCTGCCAGTTTAGATCTGTTCAGGGCGGTAGTAAGGTTCCGTGTATTATAGGCTCCCTCCGATTGGCCAGCCTGCTGCACATCATATAACAGACGCTCCTCGTCGTGGCTCTCCAGGTACCCTACCACATGCGGCTGCTGCCAGTTGCGCTGCTTATAGCTGATCCAGGATGGGTTGGCCTGTACGCCTTTGGCCAGGTTGCGGTAATCGTGGTTGTGATTGCCCCAAAAGAGCATGCCATAATCTGCCAGTTCCTTCTCTTCCTGGTTATCGGCAAAGTGTTCCAGCATAACATAGGCAGTGGCATCGTAAGAGCGGATCTCGTCATAGATTCTTCTCCAGGCGGCCACACGGCTGGCGTCATAGGCGCTCCAGGTACTTACATTGTTCCCGCTGTTCTTCTGTGTAAAGCCTTTGGAAAGGTCGAAGCGGTAACCATCTATGTTGTATTCCTGCAGCCAGTAGCGGTTTACCCGCTCCACCAGCGCCTTAGTGGCCTCGCTCTCATGGTTAAAATCAAAGAAAACGTTGAAGGGATGGGTGGCTTCCTGATTAAAATAGGGGCTGTTAGCGGCGGGTTTAGTACCATCCCAATAAAGCTTCACATACGGGAATTCGTAGTCGGCCTGGTTCAGCACCATGTCCAGGATCACGGCCAATCCAAACTCGTGGCATTTGTCGATAAAGGCTTTCAGATCGTTTTTGGTACCGTAGGCTTTGTCTGGCGCGAAGTAGAAGATCGGGTTGTAGCCCCAGGGATTGTTGCCGGAGAATTCGTTGACCGGCATCAGTTCAATGGCATTTACGCCCAGGCGTTTGAGATAAGTGAGGGTATCGGCAAGGGTTTTATAATTCCGTGATTCTATAAAATCGCGCACCAGCAGTTCGTACACGACCATGTTGGTAGGATCAGGACGCTCAAAATCCTGTATCTGCCAAGTATATGGCTGCTGGTTTGTCTGCAGCACCGACACAATACCAGTGGCACCGGCCGGGTAGGCTTTCAGGTTCGGATAGGTGGCGGCAGGAATATACTGGTCGTTGTTCGGGTCCAGAATTTTATCGGTATACGGGTCTGCCACAGCCAATGCACCATCTACCAGGTACTGGTAGGCCACCTCCTGTCCCGGTGGGAGTCTGGTCAGCTCAATCCAGTACCGGGTGCCATCGGGCGTCCGGTTCAGGAGGTATTCCGGGGCGGGAGTCCAGTTGTTGAACTCGCCGATGGCGTAGACAAAGCTCTTATGCGGCGCGAAAAACGAGAGTACCACCTTATCGCCGCTAATGTAGTTTACGCCATCCTGCATGCCTGCCGGCAGTTCTGCTACCGTAGGAACCGGACGCACTGTAAAGTAGAACGTGCTAGTGGCGGTTTCAGTAGCCGTTTTGGCTTCTACATCCACTCTTTTGCGCACTCCAGCCGCCGCACCAGTATTCAGGCTGTATTCCAGCAGCGTTTGCTGCTGCACGGTATGCACGACTTGATTATCTACTTTAAGCGTGATATTTGCTGTTGCGGAGGCAGTGGCTTTTATAGGAATGGTTCTGTTGGCTTCGGTAAAAAAGGAGGTTTCGGCAGGCGTCTGAAAGGCGACCTGCAGCGCATTCGTATAAATGGGGATGATGAAATCTTCGGTCTGGGCAGAGCCATTCCCATTTTTCAGCAGCAGCCCCAGCTTAACAATAGGTTTATCGGCCGGCACCCCGAAATAGGTTCTGGGCACCAGCTTTATCTCCCAGCGGTCGTTGCCCAGGTAGGTCATGCGGCCCGGCTCATAAGGGGCTGTCCAGGTGGCTTGGTCAGCCGGCGTGTACTCAAAAGCGGTTCCGGCCTCGGTGGTACCTGCCCCGGACCACAAATAAACATCGTTTGTTTTGCCAAGCAAACCTGCCGCACGTGAGTCTTTTGCCTGTTTCACATCGAAGATGATGGTTACTTCCTGGTCGGCTGTAGGAAAGGCGGGCACTGTGGCAACAGCCTGACCCAGCAATTGGTGGGGAGCCAGCATGGGGCAGACGATCAACAGCATCAGGCTGAAAATATACTGGCTCCTGTTTTTTAAATTGTAGAAATGTGCCATCATAAAGCAGTTAATTTTAGAATGATCTTTATTGTGCTGCAAAAACCTGGAATGTACGATCCTGGCAAACTTTTATAATGATCATGGCCCTTCCGGAGCTTTCTGCTCCTGTTGGTGCTGCTCTTCAAAAACCAAGTATTAGTCTTTCCCTTCACACCTAAGATTCTCTCATGAGTAAGAGAGAGTGCTAGGCCTGCTGTCAGGCTACCGCTGCTTTTTCAGAACGACTGCTGACAAAGCATCCAGGTCAATCTTTTTACCCTTCACCTGCTTGTTATCCAGCAGATTCACGTAGTTCGCTCTGACAGGCAGCGTAAATGATTTTTTGCCAGGCTCCAGGTTAAATACTACAAGGATCTCATCTGCTGTATCCATGCGTTTATAGGCCAGCATTTTGCCGCTTGTCTCCAGAAACTTGATGTCGCCGTGGGTAAGCACCGGGTTGCTTTTCCGGATGCTGATTAGCTTCCGATAATGCGCAAACTGCTGCTGGTTAAAGCCTACCGGATCGTATTCCTCAGGTCCCGGCTGGTAGTTGTTCCGGGACTCGGGTTCAAAGGTATACTCGCTCCACCAGAGGGGTTTCCGGCAGTCCGGGTCGTCGGCACCCCACATGCCCATTTCTTCCCCGTTCCAGATCTGGGGAGCTCCGATGCTGGTAAATAAATGGACCAGGTACAGCTGCACCCGCTTATAGGTTTCTGCATCGGGTTTGCCTGTTCTGTAAGCAGGATCATCGTTTGGCGAGGCTTTGAACTTATACTTATTCTGGTTGTAAAAGCTGGTCAGCAGCCTGGGTGTGTCGTGTGTGGAGGAGGTGTTCATCATGGCGTAGCGGTTTTCGGGGAGCAGCCTGTTCCACTGGAACTGCAGACTGTCTCTGAACTGGCGGTCATCAATCTCAAAGTCGGTTTTGGCGAAGAAATACCTGGCCGGGCGGAAGGCATGGTAAAACATGACCGCATCAAAAACATCGCCGCCTGTATAGGGCACAGGATCCATGAACTGGTCCGGCCATTTCTGGAACCAGACTTCACCCACTAAATAAGCTTCCGGATTGACTGACCGTACAAGCTTTCTGTAGTCGCGCCAGAAGCCCATGCCGATATGGTCTGCCACATCCAGGCGGAAACCATCTATCCCTTTGGTTACATCGCCATCAGGCGCTAGCCATCTTTTCGATACATCCATAATGTGCTGCTTGGCCACCTCATGTATATCCCCCTCGTAAGGGTGCCCGATCTGGCGGGTTGTGGTGATGTTTACCTTTTTCAGCTCTGGCAGGCTGCTGATGTCCAGCCAGCCATGGTAATCGAATTCGTTTTGAGGAGTAGCAGGGTTATCAAAAGCCTTGATGTTGTAAAGGTCCCTGAAGGGAGACTTCTCCTGGTTCTTCAGAATATCCTGCCAGGCCCAGAACATGGTGCCGGTGTGGTTCCAGGAGTAATCCACGATGATTTTCATGTTGCGCTGATGCAGTTCCTGCACCAGTTGCAGGAAAAGCTTGTCTGCCGCCGTCCATTTCCAGGTGGAAGGGTCGAGTGGATCTTCGCTGGCGATAAGCTGCATATCGCCTTCAGGGTCAGGGCCAAAGTTCACATCTATGTGGTGATAGTTCCGGGCATCGAATTTATGCATGGAGGGTGCATCGTTTATCGGGTTGAAATACAGCGCCGTTACACCGAGCTCCTGCAGGTAGTCTAGTTTGTCTAGCACGCCCTGCAGGTCGCCACCATACCTTCTGTTATGCACCGTCTGGTTAAAGGGTTTACCCGTTCTTTTCGCCCAGGGCTCGAACTCATACCAGTTATGCGTCCACTTCGAGATCGCCCAGTCGTCGGGCATGATCTGGTCCATGGGCGGCACGTTTACATTGGCCGGTTTTGGATCGTTTGTGGTATCGCCATTGTAAAACCGCTCCACAAATATCTGGTACCAGATAGCAGTTTTGCTCCACTCCGGCGGCTGGCTGAATGGTGTAGGCTGTTGCTGCGAAAAGGCCGGCCCCCAGCAGCAAAGCAAAAGCAGCATTAGAAAGTACAGTCTTTTCATCCTTCTAGCTTTAAGGTGGGAATTTGAAAACGTTGATAAAAGTGATTCCGGGGCAGTATTCCCGACTATAAACTATCCTTTTTACTCCAGGGGAACATCAGGCTATAGGGTCTGTCTTCATCGCGCACAAATATGACGGCCACAGCAGACAGCAGCATAAAAACCCCTGCTATCACAATGGCATAAATGGCTTCGCCACCAAATACCCGCGTAACGAGCACGCCCCCAAACAAGCCGTTGACAATTTGCGGAAAGGTGATGAAGAAGTTGAAAATGCCCATGTACACCCCCATTTTTTTAGGAGGAAGCGAACCCGAAAGTATGGCATAAGGCATGGCCAGAATGCTGCCCCAGGCAAGTCCGATCCCTATCATCGAAAGAACCAGGTACAAAGGGTCGGTAATAAAAAATATAGACAATAATCCAGCGCCTCCGCAAACCAAAGAAAAAGCATGCGTGATTTTACGGGTGGTGGCTCTGGCTATAGCAGGCAAGAAAAGCGCGTATATTGCCGAAACACCATTGTAGATTCCGAAAAGTATGCCGACCCAGTTTCCGGCATCGGCATACAGCTCAGAGGATGTGTCGCCGGGCTGTACTTTGTAGATATGCTGTGCAATAGCCGGGGTGGTGAACACCCACATCGAAAATAAGGCAAACCACGAGAAAAACTGCACCACGCCTAACTGCTTCATGGTTGGAGGCATGTTCCTGAAATCCTTGAAAATGGCCGACAAGCCTTTGCCTTCCTCCTCCAGTACTTCGGGCGGATAAAATTTCGCAAACTCATCTGGAGCATACTCTTTGGTGGTAAACACCGTCCAGGCCACCGTGCCCAGCATAAAGAAGGCGCCAACGTAGAAGGAGAAGATTACATTGGGCGGCACCTGCCCCTCCACTGCCGTTTTGGACACACCTAAGAACTCAGCAAAGATATAGGGCAGCCAGGAGCCGATAACCGCACCAAGCCCGATCAGGAACGTCTGGATGGAGAAGCCAAAGCTGCGCTGCTTATCCGGAAGGGTTTCTGCGACAAGTGCCCGGAAGGGCTCCATGGCTACATTCATGGCAGCATCCATGATCATGAGCATACCGGCACCTACCAGAATGGGCGGCAGCAGGTAAGCCAGCACTTCGGCATTGGGCATAAACAGCAGGGCGGCACCAGCCATAACCGCTCCTGCCAGTATGAAGGGCCTTCGCCTGCCCAGCCTGTTCCAGGTACGGTCGCTGTAGTGCCCTACAATGGGTTGCACCACCATACCCGTTATGGGCGCTGCCAACCAGAACAAAGAAAGACTCTCTACGTCGGCTCCAAACGTTTGCAGAATGCGGGAAGCATTACTGTTCTGCAAGGCAAACCCGAACTGAATCCCTAAAAAGCCGAAGCTCATGTTCCAGATCTGGAAAAAAGAGAGCTTCGGTTTGTGTAATAACTTCGGCATAGTGTGCTTATAAAATGTGTTATAACATTTTTTGAATTGCCGGGAGGGCAGTTCGTTACATCGGGTTACCTTACTTTCGCAATATGAGTGTGCTGTAGGCCGGCAGTTGTACCGCTCCTTTACGGAATGATGCCTCGTTGCTTTGGAAGGCGGTGGTCGTATAGGTCTTCAGGTTCTCCGGCAAAGGCATGTTTACCGCTGTGCCAGACAGATTGTGCAGCACTAGTACGTCTTCCTCTTCGTGTCTTCTGGTAAAAGCTGCTATAGCCGGGTTTTGCAGCTGCAGGGGCTCCACCTCCCCATAGGTTAAGGCTTTGCTGTTGTTCCTGAACCGGATTAAAGTTTTGTAGTGGTTCAGGAGAGAATTTTCATCGGCTGCCTGTGCTGCGGCAGGTACCACGGCTTGCTCGGTAGAGTGTTTTGCCTGTACCCATTTGGTGCGGCACCCGTCTTTGCTGGCCTCTTCCCAGATAAAAGGCTCCCTGATCAGTTCGTCCGGCTTTTTGCCTTTCATGCCTATCTCCTCTCCATAGTAGATGTAAGGAGCACCAGGTAGCGTGAAGAGCAAGGCTGCGGCCATCCGGGCTTTGTTTATATCGCCGTTCAGCTCGCTCATAATGCGGTTCTGGTCGTGGTTGGTCAGGAAGGTGGCATCTATGAAGTCAGGGTTAATGCTGCGGTAATAGTCTCTTATGTTTTTGTGCTTAATCACCAGCGAATCTGCCCTCTCCTGCTGTACCGCATTGGTGATGGCGTAGCCCATATCGAAGTTGAACAGGGCGTGCAGGCCTTTGGTATAGGGCCCAACCGTTTCGGCATCGGCCCACACCTCCCCTACCAGGTACACATCCGGCTTTACTTTCTGCATCTCCGTCTTAAAATCCACCCACCACTGGTGGTTGTCCTCAGGTCGGTCGTCGGGGAAAATATGGCGGGCGGCATCCAGCCTGAAACCGTCCACGCCCATCTCGGTGAGCCAGTGCCGGCCAATGGTAAACACTTCCTCGCGCAGCTTCGGGTTATCGAAATTGAGGTCGGGCATGCCGCCATAGAAGTAGCCGTAGTAGCGGTAGTCGTTGCCCTTTACTTCGTGCCAGCGGTTCACGTTGTCGGAGTCGCCGGCCAGAATTTTGCCTTCCGTCTGGGTTTCGGGGTCATCTTTATGCGCCCACACGTAGTAATCGCGGTAGGGGCTGTTGGGGTCGCTCTTGGCACTCTGGAACCAGGGGTGGTCTACGCCGGAGTGGTTCAGCACCAGGTCGATCACCACCTTTATGTCCCGCTGATGGGCCTGCCGCACAAATTCCTGAAAGTCTTCCTTGGTGCCGTAGTCGGGGTGAACGCCGTAGTAATCCACCACATCGTATTTGTGGTAAGATGGCGACGGGCTGATGGGCATGAGCCAGACTGCTCCTACGCCCAGGTCCTGGAGGTAGTCGAGCCGGGCGGTCATGCCTTTAATGTCGCCGATGCTGTCGCCGTCGGAGTCGCAGAAAGACTGCACAAAAATTTCGTAGGTAACGCCGCGCGGCCATTCGCTCACCTGTGCCTGCTGAGTAGCCAGGTTTTCGGTACTGCTGCAGGCGGAGGCAAGGCTTAAGGTTGTAAAAAGAAGGAAGTTATGTAAGGTGTTTTTCTTCATGGTTTTTATGTCTGAACCTTGATTTATGGATTTGCTTGATTTACTTAATTGTAAATTATTCTAATGAAAATGGCCCTCCGGCTATTCTGCTCCTGCTGGTGCTGCTCCTGCCTCTATAGTCTTTTCAATGTTCCTGAGACAGATCAGAAATTTATGGTGAAGCGGTTTTTGTCGTTCTTCACCACCAGGCTCTGCACTTCGTAGCCTTCCAGCGGGTTGGCTACGCCTTGTGGGTCGAAGCGGGAAATTGGTTCTAGGAAGCTGGCAAAATCTTTGGCAAGTGACTGGTTTTTGCTGTTCAGCTTTACCTTTTTCGTGCCAATAAACCCGTGGAGCACCACCTTTATATTGTTGAAGTTTGATGTGAAATTACCTTCTACCTGGTCAAAGGTGATGGCTTTGCGCCGTGGGTCGTACTGGATGGTGCGCTTGTAGTAGCCGCCATTTTCATAGTCGTAGCTTTCGCCATCGTCTTCGTAGTACACAAAGGAGTTGCTTACGTCGCCTTTATAAACATGCACCGTCAGCGTGTCGGTTGGTTTTTCACCGGTGTGCTGCACCAACGACTGTATCGGGATAATGCTGCTTTCCTTCACGTAAATGGGGAGCTTGTTGTATTGGATGCCAATCAGCTTCTCCTGCCCCCCCTGCTCCACCTCGCCTGTAAACAGGTTGTACCACTTGCCTTTAGGGAAGTACACTTTGCCATATTGCTTACCGCTCTCGAAGGGCATGATCAGGAAAGCCTTACCAAACTGGTACTGCGAGTCGAACTCTCTGTTGTACACATTCGGATCATGAGTGTAGTCAATGGCCAGTGTGCGCATGAGTGGCTGCCCAGTTTGGGAGGCCTCGTAGAAGTTGGAGTAGATGTACGGTATCAGCTTGTAACGCAGGCTAATAAAGTTGCGGGCAATCTCTGTTACTTCCTCGCCATAAGCCCATGGCTCTGAAGACTTGGTGTTAACGGCCGTGTGGTTGCGGAAGTAGGGCGTAAAAGCTCCCAGCTGAATCCAGCGGGAATAAAGCTCTACGGAGGGGTTGCCGGTGAAGCCCCCAATATCCATGGCCGAAAAAGCCACGCCACTAACCCCCAGGCTGTTCATGAGGCGGATACCCAGCAGCATGTGGTTGTCTTCGGCGCGGTTGTCGCCGGTCCAGATGGCGGTGTAGCGCTGAGAGCCGGAGTAGCCTGCCCGCGAGAGCAGGAAAGTGCGCTTGTTAGGTGAGTGCTGGCGTGCTCCTTCGTAGCTGGCGCGCGCCATCTGCATGCCATACACATTGTGGCCTTCTTTGTTGGTAGTAGGATGTCCATCGAAGTCAAAGAGCACGTTGTGGGGCATTTTCTGGCCCCAGGTAGCTATTTCGTTCATGTCGTTCCAGAAGCCATCCACGCCTGTATCGGAGAAAAACTTCAACTCCTTCTTCCACCATTCACGCCCCTGCTCACTGGTAAAATCAGGGAAATGTGTCCATCCCGGCCACACCTCCCCGGTATAGTTCCTGCCGTCGTGGTATTTCAAAAAGATGTTATCTTTTTTCCCACGCTCATAGGCGCCATAGTTATCTTCTACTTTAATGCCCGGATCAACAATGACAGTAGTTTTAAAGCCCATATCCTTCAGCTTTTTGTTCATCGCCAACGGATCACCGAAGCGGCTTTTGTCCCAGGTAAAGAGTTTGTAGGCATCCATGTAGTGGATGTCCAGGGTTATGCCGTCGGCCGGAATCTTCTTCTCTCGCAACGTCTGTGCAATTCGGTATACTTCGGTTTCGGGGTAATAGGAATAGCGGTTCTGCTGGTACCCGAGGCTCCAGAGTGGCGGCAGGTCCATGCGGCCGGTCAGGTCGGTATAGGACCTTATGATATCGGTTAATTGAGTGTGGTAAATGAAGTAGTAGTCCATTTCGCCACCCTGTGCTCCAAAAGAGGAGAAGCGGTTGTTGGAGGCACCAAAGTTAAAGTCGCTCTGGTAGCTGTTATCCATAAAAATGCCATAGTTCAGGCCGCTGTGAATACCGATGTAGAACGGGAACGTGGTATAAAGCGGGTCCTGATCGCTTCTGTAGCCAAAGGCATCGGTATTCCAGTTGGTATAGCCACTGCCCCTGCGGTCCAGCCCGCCTGTTTTCTCGCCAAGTCCGATAAAGCGCTCCCCTTCCTGCATCTTTTTATAAGTCGTTACCTCTTCTCCGATCCACGAGGTGGTCAGCCCCTCCTCATCCTGATTTATCACTTTGCCGCCTTTTGTAAAAAAGGCTACAGCAAAGGGGCTCTTTAGAACCCGGGCCGTTAAGGAATCGGTGGTTATGGTGATATCTGTATCAGTTTGCGTGATGCTGGCTTTGGTTTGTGCTGGCTTCGCAATCACGGCATAGGAGAAGTCGGCTGCCAGTGGCTGCTTATCCATGCGCACCCGCACCACGGTGGGGCTATACACGGCTATGGCTACCTGTATGTTCTGGTCGGTCGTCAGCGTAATGTTCTGCCCGTTAATAGTAACATTGCGCACGTTTCCAACAGGTTTAACTGGGCTGTTTTGAGCAAATGCACCAGACCAGCTACATGCAAATGCGATTAAAAAAGGAATAACTTTAATCCTTATATTCATCATGAAAAGATTCTATGTAATTCGGCAAGCAGGGTTACTGCATTGGTAACCGCTGTTTGGCAGACATAAATTTAATTGTAAGGCAAGCTGTTCCAGGAAGGCGGGTGCAGCAGCAGCCGGTGTTCCCATTTGCTGCTGCCCACTTTCCGGCAATTGTAGAGGCAATTTGTTATTTTTCCAGGAACAGGTACTCTCCTGTCAGGTCATTGAACAGGATGCGGTATGTGCCTGCAGGTATCATGAGGTTAGCCTTATCTTGTCCGCCGGTTCCGTACAAAGAGGTCGGCTCACCGTTGGCTCCCCAGTTCACGCTCCAGCCTTCTTTGATCCTGAATTTCATTTCTGTTTCTGCTTCGAAGGTCTGCTCCAGATCCCAAAGGTGCGGATTAAAGGTTGATTTGGTCATGAGCGGCAATTCGTCGCTCCAGCCATTAAATGCTCCGATAATGCCAATCGCGTTATAGGTAGGAGCACTGGCAGCATTATAAGGCTCTATGGTCAGGCTGTTATCGCGCAGGCTGAGCGTAACGGTGTAGTATCCTTCAGCAGGAATAACAAAGGGGGCAGGATCAGGATCAGCTTCTGCCTCCCGGAACTGCAGACCGTCGCTGCCATTATTCCCATACATTGGCGCCAATTTACCAAGCTCCCCTATAAATTTGAGTTCACCAGCCCTGAACCTTCCGGTAAACGTGTAGATAAACACATCCTCTTCTGTTCGGAACATTGGGGTAGCCTTGGCTGCATCCCCAGCAAACTCGGTGGCAATGCCAACCATGTACAGCGTTGAATATGGCGGTGCGGAAAGGTAGGATGTAACTGTAATCAGGAGCGGGTCGGAATATACGGCTGCAAATTTATCGGAGATGTCGGCCTTTACCCTTACCCGCATCAAGGCAGGCGAAAAGGTAGGAAGCCCGATCTCGTTTGCAATAGCATTCAGCTCTGCAACCGTAAAAGTTTTTACCGTCCGGTTGTTAAGGGCTACCGTACTGGCGCTCTCAAAGTTGGTGTCATCCTCCTTCGCAAATTGCAGGTTATACCGCACGGCTGCCGCATAATTAAAATCAGAGGTGGTAAAGGTAAAGGTGACGGCATCGCGTGCCCCAAGGTCTTCGGCCAACTCCAGGTTGGTTTGCGTGGCAGTGAGCGAAGGAATTGTTCCTGGCTGCGCAATGGTCATCTCCTCGTCTTTGTCGCAGGCCCAGAGGGTAAGGGAACAAACCAGGAGGCAAACTATATGGTGTATCTGCTTTTTCATATAAGATGATGTTTATGGTTAATCTTAGTTACCCGGAGCACAACCAAAGGCTGCCTGTACTCCGGGCCTAATCCTATTATCTTGAATATCCGGGATTTTGTACCAGGTTCGGGTTTGCAGTCAGGTCGGTAGACGGAATCGAGTACAGGTTACGGTAGCTCTCTACTGCTCTTCCCTCTTTCACGCCACCTTTCCAGGCCCACACGTAGGTTCCGGTAGTAAACCTGTTAAAGCGGATCAGGTCGGTGCGGCGGTGCGCTTCCCACTTCAACTCCCGGGCTCTTTCGTCAATTATAAAATTCAGGGTAAGCTGGCCGGCACTGATATTACTGGAAGCGTTGCCATAAGCCCTTGACCGGAGCTGGTTGATGTACTGCAGGGCCTCATTGCTGCTGCCGCCAGTTCCTCCACGGAGTACGGCCTCTGCATACATCAGGTACACGTCGGCAAGTCTGAACATCGGAAAATCTGTGTCGGGGTGGTCTCCTACACGATCAGAGCCAGCCTGCCCGGCGGAGGTCACATTTCTAAACTTAATGATCGGATAACCTTCAGTAAAGGTGAACACATCCTCTATATCGAGGTTCTGACCATCGGTATAGAAATTAGCTCTTTTATCGGTGGCACCAGTTATGTCCGGAAATAGCTCCACAATAGAACGGGTGGTGCGTAATCCACCCCAACCTCCGTTTATGCCAAAATCAGCTGGTCGCATACTTCCTCCAACCGGGGCATGCACCAGGTATGTCATGCCACCGTAGGTGATGGTGCGGGTACCATCAAAAGTAATCGGGAAAATTATTTCAGGCGAGGTATGGTTATCAGCCAGAAACAGGTGCTCATATACTGGTTGCAACGTATAGCCTGCCTCGATCACCCGCTTCGCATAGGTAACGGCATCGGTGTAGCGGGGCTGCCCGGTATACACTTCGGCGTTCAGGTACAGCTTTGTCAGCAGGGTCCAGGCGGCTGCTTTGTCTGCTCTGCCGTATTCATTTTGTCTCGCATCCACCAGTTCAGACTCAATGGCCAGCAACTCCGACTCCACATAAGCAAACAGGTCTGCTCTGGAAATCTGCTCCGGAAAGAAGTTCCCAACCGCATCTTTTTCTGTTACGAAAGGTACGTTGCCAAACAAATCGATGGCGTGCCAGTAGCTTAAAGCTCTTAGAAAACGGGCTTCGGCTCTGTATCGCTTCGCTTCTTCCAGGTTAGCGCCGGTTATACCACGGCTGCTCAGCAAGTCGTCTGTTGTTTCGCGGATAAATTCGTTGGTCAGGGCCACCTGGTAATAAATCCTGTTGTAAATAACTCTGATAAATTCGTTGGCTGGTGTCCAGTCCATTTCGTGGAGGTCACGCAAGTTCCCATCGTTCCAGGCAATTACCGCCTCGTCGGTAGGCAGTTCCTGTGCCTGCCAGTACTGACGGAGGTAGTTAGAGAAGTTCTCGTCGATACCCAATATGTCAGGGCGCCCGGTAGGGCCTTGCTGCCCGTTGGTCGCGTAGCCTGCATATAGTTTGGCCAGTATCGGTTTATAGTTGTTAAAATCGGTGTATACGATAGAAGACACCACCCCCTGCTTCGGCTCAATTTCCAGGCTATGGTCGCAGGATGCTACTGTGAAGGTGAAAATACCGGCCAGTGCGAGGTTTTTTATCAATTTAATATTCATCGGAATTCAGATTTAGCAAATTAAAGTTCGAAGTTTAAACCAAGCGCAAAAACCCGGGGTCTTGGGTAGAAGTTGTTGTCGATACCGCTGGGAATCTCCGGATCCAGCCCTCTGTACTTCGTGATGACAAAGGCATTCTGTATGTTGGCAGTTAGCCGAAGACCTGCTTTATCATTTAAAATACGGCCGAAGTTATAGCCAAAGCTGATGTTCTCCATGCGCAGGAAAGAGGCATTCTCCATGTAGTAATCGGAGAACAACTGAAAATCCTGAAACTGTGTTTCCTGCACATTTCTGGAAACGTTAGTCAGGTAATTGGAGAAGGAGAAGGCTCTGTAGGCACCGTTGTTGGAATACACGTTGTTATACAGGTAGTTGCCAACGTTGCCGCGCATCACAAAACTGAAATTGAAATTGCCGTAGGTCAGTTGCGAGTTAAAGCCAAAAAAGGCAGTTGGGTTTGGCGCCTTATAGCGGTACTTGTCGCTTTCAGAAATGACACCATCGCCGTTCAGGTCTGCATAGATGCCTTCGAGAGGTTTACCTGCTGCGTCGTATACCTGCTTGTACACATAAAAGCTAAAGGGCGCATAGCCAACCGAATGAATCTGGATGTTGTTGCCTACGCCACCGGCTATGCCACCTACGAAGTATCCGACAAAATCAGGGTCTTCTACCCTGCTCAGGTTGGTGATCTCTATTTTGTTGTAGGTACCGTTTATGCCAATGTCCCAGGTCAGTTTCTCGGTGCTGATGGCGGTGTAGTTAAGAGCCGCCTCCAGGCCTTTGGTCTCTATATTGCCAACATTCGTAATCAGCTCGTTTGTAAGGTTAGTCCCGGCCGGTACTGCCACCTGTGCGAGTAAATCTTTGGTTTTCTTATGGTAGTAATCCAGGGTACCATTCAGTCGGCCATCCATAAACCCATAATCAAGGCCGGCGTTGTAGGTCACTGTTTCTTCCCACTTAATGCCGGTGTCGTAGCCTTCCGGACGGAGAGTGTTATACCACTGGTTCCCTAACTGGTAAGAGGCCCTGTTGTCGGAAGGGGTATAGTTCGGCAGGTACGGGAAAACATTTCGCTCACCTATATCCTGCTGCCCCGTCACGCCATAGCCTAGTCTCAGTTTCAGGTCCGAAATGGTTTTCGATTCTCTCAGGAAAGGTTCCTCGCTAATTCTCCAGGCCAGGGCCAGGGCAGGGAAAGTACCCCATCGGTTCTCCGGGCTGAACCTGGAGGAGCCGTCACGACGTACGGTGGCTGTGAAAATGTAGCGGTCCATCAAGGAATAGTTTACCCGGCCAAAGAAAGACTTAAGGCGAAAATATGGAAGAGAAGGATTTCCTGCCGCTGCCAGTACAGTGTCTACCAGGTTTACAATAGGAAAAGATGGTTCGTTAATGGAAAATTCCTGATAAGAATAACCGGCCGTAACATCTACGCGGCTGCTGATGGCGGTGATATCTTTTACATAATTCAGGTAAAAATCGACCAAGTCATTCTCCTTCTCTTGCGAGTATCTTGACAACCTTCCTCCCTCAAATGCATTAGGAGCGAAATCAGCCGCATAGCGTGTAAAGCCTTCGCCTTTGGTACGGTCGAAACCCAGGTTGAGGTTGGCTCTCAGGTCAGGCAGGAAATGGAAACGGTAATCGAGCTGCAGGTTACCGATGGCTCTTTTCACTTCGCCTTCATCGTCGCGCTGGTTTAGCATGCTGAGTGGGTTGCGGGTAGCTAGGGTGTTAAAGTTGCCGCTTGGCTCAGTCCATTGGTAGTAGCCTCCGAAACGGTTATCAGCATAAGCTGGCTTGGTAGGATCAAAAGCCACTGCTGCCCCTATGGCACCATGGTCAGCGAAATGGCTCTTGGTCTGAGCGCCTTTTAGGTTCAGGTTCACCCGCAGGTGATCATCAAGAAAAGAAGGGTTCAGGTTAAGGGTTGCCGACCCGCGCTGAAAGTTATCCCGCAGCAGCACCCCCTGCTGGTTAAGGTAGCCGAGCGATACACGGTATGGCAGCTCTATTCCTTTTATAGATCCACTGAAGCCAACGTTATTGTCGGTGGTATAGGCTTTACGGAAAATCAGGTCCTGCCAATCGGTGCTGGCATCGCCTAACAAGGCTTTCTGTGCCTCGGTACCACGCTCGTTTACCACAGCCCGGAATTCATCGGCCGACAGGACATCTACTTTATCTCCAACTACGGAGAGTGTGTGCATGGTGCTGAAGTTCAGTTTCAGCTTCTGGCCTAACTGCCCTTTTTTGGTCGTGATGATGATAACTCCGTTAGAGGCCCTGGAACCATAAATAGCAGTGGCAGAAGCATCTTTAAGGATGTTAAATGTCTCGATATCGTTCGGGTTAAGGAAGCTGAGTGGGTTGGCTGTACCTGACACAGCCGAGTTTTCCAGCGGCACGCCATCTATCACAATAAGCGGGTCGTTGCTGGCATTGAGCGAGGCCCCACCCCTGATCCTGATGCGGCTGCCTGCGCCCGGAGCGCCACCGTTAGAGGTGATCTGCACACCGGCCACTTTTCCGCTGATCAGCTGTTCCGGCGTTGTTATCTGCCCCTGCACAAAATCCTCTTCGGAAATTGCTGTTACAGCTCCTGTTATATCCTGCCTGCGCTGCGTACCGTACCCCACTACCACTACCTCTCCCAATGTTTTGGAGTCAGGAGCCAGCACCACAGCAATGGTGGAACGGTTGTTTACAGGCACCTCCTGCGTCTGAAAGCCTATGTAGGACAAAACAAGAGTACTATTACCATCAGGTATAGTAATCGAAAAATTACCATCCAGATCGGTAGGAACCGCTGTAGTGGTGCCTTTTAGCATCACTTTTACGCCTGGTAATCCAAAGCCGCTCTCATCCTGCACCTTTCCGTTTACGGTAATTCCCTCCTGGGCCTGCACTGACACAGACATTAGCAGGAACGCAAAAAGCAAAGGGAATAGAACAAGCTTATCTTTCGGAACAAGCCCTTTGGTCAGGGATGCCTGTAGCGCCTGCTGTAGCCAGGTTGTTATACATTTATTCATATTAAATGCTCGGTTAAATGATTAATGTGTGCTTAAAATGTTGATTAGTAAAAATGCCCGGGCCTTTTAAAGAAAGATCCTGGCGAGTCAGGGTGGCTGCTGTTTGAGCCTAAGGCAGGCTGTAGTAGTTGTTATATGGTTCTGGTGCCGGGTGTTGCTTGCAGTAGGCCCGCACCTTTATGCCACATCACTTACTGTAGAACCGCTCATAAGCGAACCTGGCACTGCCTAGCGTTTAAAATACCTTGTTGTGTAAAATACATCATAGTGTAGCTGTTTAAATTGTGTGACATCTGGTTATGAATTTTCTTCGCAGTTCCTGTTTTGCTCCCGTCTCCGCCACACCTTTCAGTTCCCGGTTTCTTTCCGAACGGAACGTAACGCTGCGTTAGCTTATGATTAAAAGAAGGCATGTAAACTGAACTAACAATAGTATGCTTTTTACAAATTTGTATGACTTGCACTGCATCTTCAATTATTGTATATAAAGAGTAGAAAATAACACCCTTTCACAGATAACAACCAACTGACAATCAGGATTTTAATTAACACTCTTTTGTAAAAAAAAGTAACTCTAAAGTAGGGGTAATTCAGGCTATTAACTGAACAAACATTAGCTATTAATACTACACAACAATTAATGTTAGCACAAAGATGCGGAGAGCCTGCTGTAACGGATTTTCTCTATTACGTTACAACCATAAAACAGGTAACATACTATGTATGTTTGGCACTCTTATGGGTCGGAGCAGGCTGAGGTGTACCAAGGCAAGGAGGAGCAGCATCAGGAGTGGCAGAAGCTCCGGAGGGGAATTTTGATTCAAATAATTTATAGCACGGATTCAGTGGCAGCCGCTAGACGTAGTGTCAGAAAGCTTTAATTTCCATGATGCGCCTTTCAAACTCCTCGTTTGGTAAGATGGATCTGTTGCGCACTTTTGTCTTATAGTTGTAGATGGTACTTACCGAATACTCCAGGATGCGGGCAATCTGCTCATGATCGTGAATTCCTATCCGGAGCAGGGCAAATATGCGGAGTTCAATGTTCAGCGACTGGTTGTCCTTCATCACGATCTTGTCCTCTTCGCGGAAGTATGAGTTGAACACCGGAACAAAATTGGGGAACAGTTTGATAAAGATTTTGTCGAAACTCAGGTAAAGCGCCTCCCGCTCCTTCTTCAGGTTAATGGACTTCATGACATGGTTTATCTCGTCGAACTTCCGGGCCATTAACTTTTTGTCGATTGATTTCTTGAACTTCTCGATTTTGTCGAGATAATCGGAGTAAACATTAAAGGAATAGCCGATGTACTCTTCCTTGATTTTGTTTGCTTCCATTAGGCGCTCATTCATCTCCTGTAGGTTATTGTTTGCCTCCGTAACCGTGCGTTTAGCTTCCCGCAGCTGTTTCAGCTGCCTGAAAATGATGATGGCAAATAGGATCACCAGCACCGACAGGAGTGTAACGGCTACGGAGTAGATAAACAGACTGCGGCGCTGCCTCTCTACCGTCGCCAGCCGCTCCCCTTCTATAATCGGCAAAATGGCTGCCACCTGGATCTTGCGCTGCCTGGCCCCATAAAAGGTAGCGTCGTGCAGGGCCTGCTTTATATAATCGTAGGCCCGGCTCTCGTCGCCGGTGTTATAGAGGTACTCTGCCAGGGTCATCAGCGCAACGGCCTCTGTCGTGGATGACTTTAGGTCGGCCATAGAAGCGCGGGTCATCAGCTCGATCGCCTTTTCGGTACTGCCTGTTTCCTGGTAGGCAATGGCCAGCGACGAAGCCGCAATAGCATACTCATGCTCTGAAAGCTCAAATTTTTCCAGGATCAGGTGGAAAGTCTTTTTAGCTTTTTCATAGTTCTTTTCCTTCAGGCTTTTTAACCCTAACAACGAGTAGTATTGCAGGCTGTTTTCCTCGCTCAGCACAATAGCAGAATCTAACAGAGCATTGCCCTGCCGGATATAACGGCTGGCAAAGTAATTATCCATGTTATAGGCTGCCAAATCGTAGTAGGCCCTGGCTTTGAGCGAATAGTAATCAATTTTAATGCTGTCAGGGGTAGTGGCAATATTAACGGCGTTTAGGGAGTCGAGTGTTTCTTTGAACATGCCGGACGAGAGCATGGTAAAACTAAGCTTAAGCCTGGCATAAGTAATTCTGGTTGAATCGTCGAGCTCGTGGGCAGTTTCCTGAAGCTTGCGGGCGTAAGTAAAGGCGGAGTCGAACTTAAAGGACCTGTACTCAAAATACAACTTGTTGTAAAGATCAAACTGCTGTAACAGCGATAAGTCATTATCAGATAGCTTGTTGGTCAGGTTCTCGATCCGTTGGTTCGTCTGGTCGATGTACTTTTCTCTGTTTTCGATTACCAAGCTCAGCTCCGAAAGCAAGCTGTCTGGCGGCGACATTGAAAATGCAGATGGAGTATATATCAGGAAGATTATGGTAATTAAGATACTCCATTTTTTCATAGTGCGATCCAATTTTAAGCTTTATAAATACCCGAAGATAGTTGTACTAAAGAATATCTCAAAGCGCCGGAATGTACTAATGTTATTTAGTAGTTCAGCAGCCATTATTTGTAGGTACTAATTATTGAGAACAACGGAAGCAGGAGAACCCGGCAACTGAAAGTGACCGTCCATGCAGGGCACCGCCTCCTGCTGCGTGACCAGGGCACCCGCCGGTAAGATCATTTATTTGTACAGCAACTTTCTTTTACACCTAAACCCTTTCATTCCATCATGAAAAAGAACCTTCTCCTTTCTTTCCTAAGCCTGGTACTGCTTCAATTAACAGTGACTGCGCAGGACCATCCACAAAAAGCACTCGAGCTAACTTCCCAGAAGACCACGACGCTGGTATTCCCCTATACCATCCGAAGCGTAGACCGTGGCAGCCGCGATATCCTGGCCCAGGTGCCAGAAAAAGTGGAGAACGTGCTTCAGCTGAAAGCAGCACAGGAAGGCTTCACGGAAACCAACCTAACCGTTATCACCTCCGACGGCAGGCTCTACAGCTTTGAAGTGACCTATGCCGACAATCCTGCTACCACACTAGTCAAACTCGAACCTCCCACCACGGGCGCGGCTCCGGTTGTTTTTGCCAACACGGACCTGAACCAGGAGCAGCTCCAAACCATTAGCAACCTGCTGGCCGGGGAGCCCCGGCGCTGCTACGGCATCAAAGACAAGGCAGGCAAGGTGAAGGCTATCCTGGAAGGCATCTATGTACAGGGCAACACCTTCTTCTATCGGCTGGTGCTCTCCAACAAATCCCCCGTCCCCTACGACATCGACTTTGTCCGCTTCAGTCTCAGGGACCGGAAACAGGTAAAGCGCACCGCCACGCAGGAAGAGGAGCGAATCCCGCTGTATGCCTATGGCTACGAAGAGAAAACCGTGGAGGCGGGCGGCACGAAAGTACTTGTCTTTGCCCTGGAGAAAGCGCCCATCACCAAAGGCAGGGAGCTGGTCGTGGAGCTCTTTGAAAAGAACGGCGGCAGGCACCTCCAGCTCAAGGTACGCGGCAAGGACATCCTGCAGGCATGCCCCCTGCTGCTTTAATTTCCCTATCCAAAGGTGCTTCCACCATCACGCTAAAACAGCTATTTCATCCACTTAAAATTCACTACTATGAACAAGAACAACCTGGACTACCTGAAAGATGGCCTCAAATACACGGGCTTTGGCACCAACCTCCATGAGGAACTGGAAAAAAACGTGCGGGAGCAGAAACCGGACTTTGAACTGAGGCTGCAGAAGCCCTACTTCGACAGCACGGTGGACTACAGGCTGCACTTTCGCCGCTCAGACCAGAGCGACCTATACTTTTTCAACAAGTATGAGGCCACGCTCAAGCCCGACACCTCCGCCGGGGAAACTTCGCAGACCTTCTACATCAACAAAAACAGCGGCATCACCGCCCGCGAGGCCTATAACCTCTTAAACGGCAGGTCGGTGCACAAGGAGCTGGTCAATGCCGAAGGGCAGCCCTACAAAGCCTGGCTGCAGCTGGACCTGGGGGAAAAGGACCAGCACGGCAACCACAAGGTCAAGCAGTACCACGAGAACTACGGTTTAGCTTTTCAAGCCCCGGGATATGTGAGGATTCCTGGGCTTTTTCTATACAAGCAGGAAGGCGCTGTTTTGATTAAATATTCATTCTAAATTTCATTATTTAAATAACTAAATAGACAGGATTTCAATCATACGGGTATATTCCGGGCTGATTTCTTTTTTCTTGGCGATAGTATCGATTAATGGTGTGTACACCAGTTTGGAATTGATGGTACCGGCCATTACGTCTTTCTGACCTTCCAGCAATCCTTTCACGCAGGCAATGCCCAACCGGCTTGCCAGCAGACGGTCGAATGCAGTAGGTGCTCCGCCCCGCTGCACGTGTCCGAGAATGGTAACGCGGGCATCCATATCAGGTAAGGCCTCTCTTACTTTGGCTGCTACTTTTGTAGAGCCACCCTCTACTTCGCCCTCTGCTATTATTACAATAGACGATGTCTTAGCGTGTAACCAGTCAATCTTTATTTTATCAATAATACTCTCCACGGTAACTGTCGCCTCCGGTATCATGGCAATCTCAGCGCCTCCACCTATGGCACACGGCACGGCAATATAACCGGAGTCGCGGCCCATCACTTCGATAAAGAACACACGGTCGTGGCTGTCGGCGGTATCGCGAATTTTGTCGATTGAGTCGAGGGCTGTGTTTACGGCGGTGTCATAACCAATGGTATAGTCGGTGCCGAACAGGTCGTTGTCAATGGTGCCGGGTGCACCTACTGTCGGGATGCCGAATTCGTCGTAGAATTTTGTGGCACCTGTAAAAGTACCGTTACCTCCAATAGCTACCAGACCTTCTATTCCGGCACTTTGAATTTGTTCATACGCTTTTTGCCTGCCTTCTTTTGTCATGAATTCAGGACTTCTGGCCGACTTTAGGAAAGTACCGCCCTTTTGTACCAGGTTACTTACTGAATGGGACTCCAGTTTGCAGAAGTCGCCATGAATCATGCCGCTATAGCCGCGTCGGATGCCGTATACTTCAATGCCATGGTAAATAGCTGTACGAACCACAGCTCGCAAGCATGCATTCATGCCTGGTGCGTCGCCTCCGGATGTAAAAACCCCTATTCTTTTCATGGCAGATAGATGTTAGTTTAGATAAAAGCCCACCTTCCGGTGGGCTTTCTTACTTTTATATTGCAATAACCAGCTGTTGCTTAGGCGCCAATACGTGCGATAAGGTCAGCGGCCCGGTTAGAGTAGCCGGTCTCGTTGTCGTACCAGGCTACTACTTTCACCAGTGTACCGTTGCAGGAAGTCTGCTCGGCATCGAAGATGCTCGAGTGCGGGTTGCCTACAATATCAACGGAAACGATAGGGTCTTCTGTATACTCCAAAATGCCTTTCATAGGTCCTTCAGCGGCTGTTTTCATGGCAGCGTTTATTTCTTCCTTGGTTACTTCTCTTCTCAGGATGCAGGTAAGGTCGGTTAAAGAGCCGGTAGGGATTGGCACACGCATGGCCACACCGTCCAGCTTGCCTTTCAGGTGGGGAAGTACTAAACCTACGGCCTTGGCAGCACCGGTAGAAGTAGGTACAATAGAAAGGGCAGCAGCACGTGCTCTTCTCAATTCGCTGTGCGGGCCGTCCTGCAGGTTCTGGTCAGCTGTGTAAGCGTGTACAGTGGTGATATAGCCTTTCTCGATTCCGAAAGCATCGTCCAATACCTTGGCCATAGGAGCCAGGCAGTTGGTGGTGCAGGAAGCGTTGGAAACAATACGTTCATCGCCTGTGAGAGTATCTTCGTTTACACCCAGTACGACAGTGGCAATATTGCCTTTGGCAGGAGCCGAGATAACTACTTTACGGGCACCGGCTTCCAGGTGAGAACCGGCACCGGCTTCCAGGTGAGAACCGGCACCGGCTTCGTCCACGAAGCGGCCAGTAGACTCAAGCACTACGTCTACGCCCAGTCTGCCCCATGGCAGGTTTTTAGGGTCACGCTCTGCTGTTACCTGTATAGAAGTACCGTTTACCACGATGGCACCTTCAGTAGCTTCTACCGTGCCGTTGAAGCGGCCGTGAACAGAATCGTATTTTAACAGGTGGGCCAGTGTTTTGGTGTTGGTCAGGTCGTTGATGGCGACTACCTCTACGTTATCCTTGGACTGTAGCGTCCGGAAGGTAAGGCGGCCGATGCGGCCAAAACCGTTAATTGCAACTCTAATCTTTGACATAATTTAGGTAAGGTATTTGTTTAGGTTTCATGAGGTTTATGAAAGACATAGAACACAATATGCCAATTTTAGTGTAACTAATAGTTACATTAAATCAAGTAGAGTGTTAGATTGTAGCAGTAATTTGATAGTACCTTAAAGAGTATGTACCAAAGCATATATAAGGCATTCAAAATGGTAAGGTTGATTTTTATTACTGCAATTATTTTATAGAATGACCAAAGCATAATAATAGATGTAAGTAAAATCTCTTCAAGAGAAAAAGGGAATGTAATGGCTTCCACTATTTAGCTTCAAATAGATTTCAATTGCCCCAAATCTTTTTACTTCACGAAGCTAGGTCTACAACACCTAAGGGAGGAGGAGGAAAAACAACCAAAAATATAGGCGTTTTGTAATAATAACTCTATATAGCTGCCACTGTCTTCAAACATGCTTCCCAGAATCCCAATAAAAAGATGAGATAGGCCATGCTCCTGTTATTTAACCACCAGCACCTGTACTTCCTTCCCGGTATCAGGCACTTTGATGGAGCACACTCCGCTTTCTTTGTTCCAGCTCCAGAGCAGGCTTTTCATATCTGCTTCTGTTGACTTCTGTAATTCGGCCTGTTTAACTGTTTTAACTTTTTTCCCATTTAAAAGGACAGACTTCGGCTTTTGCTCCAGGTGCAGTTTAAGTACATAATTCCGGCTGCCTGGCACCTTGTAGCCATTTTCTTCCCGTCCGTGTACTTTCACATCATAACCTTCTTTGGTAGTAGCGCAAGAAAACCTCGTTTTGCTGTAGATGCTTTTCTTATAATCGTTTGTTTCGCCGTCATCTTCGTACAATGCGAACGTAGCCTGCTGGTTCTGCACAGCCGGGAAAATCTCCAAGCTCACCGGATAGACCGGTTGCTCATGTATGTACTGCATCACGGGCATCATCGGGATAATAGCGCCTCTTTTCACAAACAATGGTGTTACTTCCAACGGCGCCTCATAATCTATCCAGCGGGAGCCTTTGTAGCTGGTCTTGCCATCGTTGAAATCTATCCACTCCCCTTCCGGCAGGTATACCCGTTTAGATGTTGCTCCTTTCTCCACTACCGGTGCCACCAACAGTTCCCTGCCAAACAGGTATTGCCCATCTGTTTTGAAAGTCTCCGGGTCGTTGGGGTACTCCAGCAGCAGTGCGCGCATTAGCGGAACACCGGTGTCGTGTGCTTCACGGGCGTAGGTGTAAATGTAAGGGAACAGCCGGTACTTCAGCTCGATAGCTTTTTTTGAGATGCGCTCTGCTTCCTTACCGAACCGCCAAGGCTCCACGGCATTATCACCTTCGTGGTGCGCCCTGCTCAGCGGGTTCATCACACCGAACTGCAGCCAGCGCACATACAACTCTGCCATGGCCGGGTAGTCGGTGATGTCGCCGCAGTAACCGGAGATGTCGCAGGCCCAGAACGGGATGCCGCCCATTCCGGCCGACAGGCTCAGCGGTATCTGGTTGGCCAGCTGATGCCAGCCGTCCAGTACGTTATTGCCGTTACCGGCGTCGCCGGACCATCCAAAGGTGTAGCGCTGGAGGCCTGCATAGGCTGCCCGTGTCATCTGGAAAATGCGCTGGTTTGGGTTGTGCTTCTCGAACTGCTCTGTTACAATTTTATCCCATGTCAGGCCGTACACGTTATGAATTTCGTCGTGCATGCCCAGGTGGTGCTTCATATAGAGGCGATCGGTGGCATCTTCGTTGCTCCAGGCAGGCTCGCCCATGTCTGTCCAGAAGCCGCGCACACCATCGTTCAGCGGCTTTTGCTGATATTTACCCCACCAATCGGCTACGCCTGGTTTGGTGAAGTCCACCACGCCGCAGTCGCCGCCCCAGGGCCAGGGCATGTTGTAGGATTTGCCGGTTCGGGTGTCAGTGGTTAGGAACCCAAGCGAATCAGCCTCCCGCCACTGCTTTTCGTTTGCCTGCGAAATGACAGGGTCTTGCGAGATAATCATTTTAAAGCCCATTGCTTCCAGGTCTTTTACCATTTTGGCCGGGTCGGAGTAATTATTTTTCTTCCAGTCAAAATCCTGCAGGCCCTGCACCCAACCAATGTCTTGGTACATGATGTCGTTTGGTATTTGGCGCATCCTGAATTCAGCCGCTATTTCACGGGCTTGTTGTTCGCTCTTATACAAGCCACGGCTCTGCGAGAAACCGAGCGCCCACTTCGGCGGCATGATAGGCTGCCCAGTCAACTGAATATAGTTCTGAATTATCTGCTTGTAATTATTCCCGAATATGAAATAATATAGCATTTCGCCTCCGGGCGCCTCGAAGCTGTAGTAGTCGCTGGACTCGGTACCGAATTTGAATTCTGATTTGTAAGTGTTGTCGAAGAAGATACCGTAGTTGTAGCTGCTCATAAAGAATGGGATGCTCTTGTAGAGCGGGTCCTGTGCAGCACCATAACAGGGCTGATCGCTGTTCCACATCTTATAGGAGCGGCCTCGTTTGTTTAGCGGGCCAGCCTTTTCCCCCAGCCCAAAGAACTGCTCATCTGACTTCATCGCTTTATAGGCTACTAGTTTGTCACCTTCTTTCACCAGGCCCTTGTCTTTGAAATCGCTGAGCAGCGGTTTCTGGTACTTGTCGAAAAAATGAAGCTGGAATGGCTCTTTGTTTACCCGTATCCGCAGGAAATCTGTGAAAAGCTCGTAGGCTTGCGGCTGCTCGTTTACTTGCAGCGTGCCCATCTCCTCCAGCTGCTCGTTTACCACGGCAAACGATTCGTTTGTTCGTTTAAACTCTCCAATTGGTTCGTACCAAACCTTCACCACACTTCTGCTGCAGAGCTGAAGTTGTACTTTAGAGCCATTCTCGCAATTGAAAATTACCTTGTTACCATTTACGGTATAGGAAGTGCACTTGCCGGGGCTGACGGATTGTTGCGTTTTCTGAGCGTAGACGCTCAGGGACAGAAAAGTGTAGAGAAAGAGAAGTAAATACTTTTTCATGTTCGTGATGGGAAATGATGAAAATGAGCAAAAGGTCTTTTTTGAAGGAGGTAAAGGAGATGTTGCAGCGACTGAAGGCAAATTTTGAGCTGATGATTGTGCAGCATAGGTCTAAAATATTGTTCACATGTGTAAATCATCCCCAAGCTTCTTTCAAAGGGGACAAAAAATAGCCATCTCAACTGCTTCATGTTTTTAACTTGGAGTTTTAAAGGGTATGCTTTGAGCTTGCGTGGCTTGTGCATCAGAAGCTGGTATTCGCAGGCTGAAAGCTTGCCTCAGGGAAGCCACAAGTTGAAAACTAGAAATATTCATTAAGGTAAATGGTTGTAGAAGTAACACCGGCCTGTGCCGGTGCTATTTTTGCTTACTTAATTTTAACCACCCGCATATTGTCGAGCATGGCTTGGTTAATTTCCAGGTTCATGTTTTCGTTGGCGGGTTCAAAGGAAATGGTGACAGCGTGTGTGCCTTTTTCAAGCGGCACCTGTACAGGATTGGTGTACCCCCAGTTGGACCACTCGTCGGTGCCGCGCTGCGGAAGCACAACAGTACCGGCAAATGCATCATTCACACGGAGTGTTCTGATCGCACATTTGTTCTGGGTGTTAGTGGGACCGTTGCCGTTGGCGTAACGGAAGTCGATGGCATACAATCCCGGTGCCGGTACTGTTATATTTACTTTAAGGGTGGTGTTCTTCTGCTTCGCTATCTCCACAAAGCCGGTGCCTGCAAAGCCTTTATAAGGTAAGGCTGCCTTTAGAGCTGCATTTTCCAGTTCATATATCTGCACACTGCCTGTTAGCGTAACCAGCGGCTCGCTGGCAAACGACTCTACTCCTGCCCCGCTTACGGCTATTACCTGATATTCGGCATAGCCATTTCCTGGTAGTGGGTAGGTAGTCGTGGTAGTGGTAGTTACTACTTTGCCGTTCTTCAGCACTTTATAGGTGGCAGCGCCTTCTACCTGTTTCCAGCTTAAGCTACTGCCCGCAATGCTTACCTCAGGAGCTGCTGGTGACACCAGGTGCTCCACCCTGTTTAATTGCTGCTCCGGCACATTAGTACTGGTGAGCACTATTTTCACCTGATGCCTTCCCTGCAGGTCACCCGGCACTTCGGCATTAGCCAGCGGTTTGCCATCCAGTGTGATAGCTTTTATCCGGTTGCCATAGCCTTCCATTTCAATATCCAGCACGGCCTGGCGGTATTTGAAATTGGTGAGGTTGCGCTTTCCGTTGTAGGCTTTCGGCACGAACGGTTTGAACACGAGGCTGTTCATTTGGAAATCTATCCCGTACAGCACTTTATAGACCATGCTGATGTTACCGGCCACGCTCCACAACTGCCTGCTGGAGTTAATCTGGGTTCCGGCGAAGTCGCCGTTGCTGGCTACGAAGTTCTCCTTGTTTGTCAGGAACAGGGCAGCTGGTCGGTAAATGGCGCTCATGCTTTCGGTCAGCGCCTGCTCGTTGCCGGCTTTGGCGGCTGCCAGCGACCAGTAAGCCTGCACAAAGGGCCAGATGCCGTTGTTGTGGTAAGGCGGGATATTTGGAATATGCGGGAATATACTCGGTATGCCGTAGGCGTTAACAGGGGTATTTTCCACGACCATTTTTTCCTTTGCCTCATCTGTTATATCATACAGTACCGCCAGCGCCTCTCCCAGTGCCTCGGACCGTGGCGACAGTATTTTATAATTACGACCGTACAGGTATTGCCCGTAGTAGCCTTTGTTCGCCATCCAAAGGTAGTCGTTCATGCCTTTTTTAATTACCTCGGCAATGTCCTGGTATTTAGCAGCGGCCTTCCCGTCGTTCAGCAGCTTTGCCATCTCTGACAGGATAACATTGGCGCGGTAGTGAACGGCGTTGGTACCCAGGCATTCCGATTCGTAAATATCCACCGGCTGCATCCACTTCGGATAGGTCTGCTCGCGCCAGTCGAGGAACGAGGATTCTCCTTTCACGAGTCCGGTTTCGCGGTCGTAGGCGTTTTTCAGGTCGTCTTCCACGGAGTTGCGGATGATGTCGTAGGCTTGCTGCAGCCATTTTTTGTCGCCGGTTACTTTATAAATTTCCCAGGCAGCATCAGCCCACACTATGCGGTCGGTGGAGACGGGGTAAGCACCACCGGTGCCTGTGTCCTGGATTATTCGTCCGTTCTGCACCTTGCGCATCAGGCTGTACTGCGACACTTTGGGCTGCAGCGTGGCCATGCTGAGGATGATGCTGTAGCTGATGTCGCGGGTCCAGACGCCTGCCCACTCCTCACCTGTCCGGAAGGTGCTGTCAGTCTCAATGTCCTGCTGCATCTCTTCCAGGGACAAGTTGTAGAGCACGTCCGTCAGCGGGTAATCCGATTTGTATTGCGGGAAAGCGGAGAGGTTGTGTGTCAGTTTCCAATTGCCAGCGGTTGCTTTTTTCTCCTCCGGTTTGTTCAGCGTAAGCGTCACTTCGTAGATACCATCTTTTTCCGGATCCTTCAGTTCCAGCTCCGGTTTGTTCACTAGATTGTCGAAGTCCCACATGAGCGGAGCCGTGTTGCCGGCGATGAACACCTGCTTAAAATCTTCTTTATAGATTTTAGTGCCGTCGAAGGTAATGTAATAGCCCTGCTTCTCAAACGACTGCAGCACATGCCGCATGTCCAGCTTCACAGTAAAGGTAGTATTGGGCGTCAGAAAGGTATTAGCCGGCACAACGGAAGTATCCACATATTGCTTTCCGAAGGTGATAACAGGCGTTACGCAGCCACCACTTTCGGAGGAGCAGATAAAACGGTGATCCTTGCCCGAAATCATTTCGTTGTCTTTGCCATTTATGCTGAACTTAAACACCAGTTCCGGGCTCTGAAACTCATTGGCAGGGCTCTGGTAGTTAGAAATCATCTCGGTAGAAGACAGCACCTTTGCCTCATGCTCCTGCTGTACTACCCTGTCCGGGTAGATGGTATAGGCTACGGACTGCCAGACAGCGCGCTGGTTTACGGCTGGCTGTGTTACCGTTTGCTGCGTCTGGCAGGAACCGAGGCCCAGTAGCACAAGGAAGAATCCGGTTTTTAGATTTATGTGTTTCATGGATGCGTTTTTATTGTCCTGGTATACTGTTCCATCCCTGAAAGTGCAGGAATGAGCCGGAGTAGCCTTTTAATTATTTTCCCGCTTCACCGGTTTAGAACCCAGGAAGCCGTAGTACACAATATAGGCGTAGCACAGCAGGGGCACGAAGAACGAGAGCTGCAGTTCACCGGAGGCGTCAGCAATAATTCCCTGCAGCGGCGGCACGATGGCGCCACCTACTATGGCCATCACGAGCAGGGATGCCCCCTGGCTGGTGTGGATGCCCAAGCCTTTGATGGCAAGGTCGAAAATGGTAGGGAACATGATGGAGTTGAAGAGGCCAATGGCTATTAAGGACCACATGGCCGCTTCTCCCCGTCCATAAATAGCAAACAAGAGCAGTACAATGACACTGATTGCGTACAAACCAAGGGTCCGGTTTGGAATGAATCTTCCGGCAAACAGCACCACCATATTCAGCAGGATAAGGCCCAGTGCTGTGAGCGCCAGGTGGAGGTCGTAAAGCTGGTAAACGGTAATAAAGGTAAGGACCGCTATTACCGCGATGAGGCCATACTTGTGGCTGCTCTTATTGAACTGCGCCAGCCCGATGGCTCCGAAGAACCGGCCAATCATGGCGCCACCCCAGAAAAAGGCCAGGTAATATTTTGCTTCCGACTCGGCCAATCCCGCTACCTGCGGCAGCTCCAGAAACCCAATCAGGAAACTACCAATGGACACTTCGCCACCCACGTACATGAAAATGCACAGAATGCCAAGCACCAGGTGCCGGTGTTTCAAGGCACCTGCATCGGCTGTTATCTTCCCCTCTCCTGCTAATTGCGGGAGCTTCGCCAGTTTAATTATGGCAGCCAGGACCAGTAAGGCTCCTGCCAAACCCAGGTAAGGAAGCTTCACGGATTCTGCACCCACTGCCTGCATTCCCTCTGCTGCTCCAAAAATCAGGAAGCCACCTACTACCGGGGCAATGGTAGTACCCAGCGAGTTGAGTGCCTGCGTCATGTTCATACGGCTGGAAGAACTCTCAGCAGGTCCGAGAACTGCCACATAAGGGTTAGCCGCAATTTGCAGAATGGTGATACCTGAAGCCAGCACAAACAGCGCCAGCAGGAAAAAGCCATAGCTCAGGAATTCCGCCGCCGGGTAAAAAAGCAGGCAACCGGTAGCCGCCACAAACAAGCCCGTAATGATGCCATTTTTGTAACCAATCCGGATGATGGGGTCACCTTTGGTGATGGAGAAACCGAAGTAAAGCAGTGAAACTATAAAATAAGCTCCAAAAAAGGCCGTCTGAATCAGCATGGCTTGCCAGTGCTGCAGTACAAACACGGCCTTCAGCTTTGGTATCAGGATATCATTGAGGCAGGTGATAAAGCCCCACATAAAGAAGAGCATGGTTACGGTTACCAGGGAACCAGTGTAATTCTTTGGAGCCTCACTTCCAAAAGGAGTGGCGGCTGGTTTGGAGGCTGGTGCTAAAACGGCCATATTTTATCTTTAGATTTAGATGATATATCTGTTACATTTAAGCCAGTTGTTCCATTTTCCGGTGGAAAGCGACCAGCCCTTCGCCAGGGCTTTTGATGATGGTACTAATACGTGCACCGTACTTTTCTGCCACTTGGTGCAGCCCCTCAGAGAAATGGTAGGCAATGGAACCGACAAAGTTTACCGGCAGTTCTGTAAAACCCGAGTACTTACTCACCTGTGTTGCGAAAAAGCCATCGAAGTTCTGGTACACCATCTCCTGCATCAGCGGGTGCTCTATGTTATCCAACACAAAACGTGTAAAAGCAGCCAGGTAAGTGCCGGGCATGCTGTTGTTATATACCGTATCCAGGATACTATCTTTAGTCAGATTATACTTTTGCTTCAGGGCCTGCGCCAACTCGGCAGGCAATTCGCGGTACAGGTATGCCTTTATCAATATTTTGCCCAGGCATGCGCCACTTCCTTCGTCGCCCAGCAGGAAACCCAGCGAGGGAACATTGTCGATTACCTGATTACCGTCGTAGAGGCAGGAATTAGAGCCGGTGCCCAGGATGCAGGCAATACCAGGTTCGTTGCCACACACGGCGCGCGCTGCTGCCAGCAGGTCGTGGTCTACGTGCAGTTCGCTCTCCGGGAAAGCTTTTCGTAGCGCTTTCTCCACCCGCAGGTTCCTGTCTGCAGAGCTGCAACCTGCACCATAATAGTAGATAATTTGAGGCTGCTCCCCTTTCAGTTCCGGCAGGAGTCCTTCCTCCAGGATAGGGTAAATCTGGTCCGGGTTGAGGTACTGCGGATTGATACCTCTGGTGTATACCTGTTTTGTCACACCTGCATCGTAGAGGATGCGCCAGTCGGTTTTGGTGGAGCCGCTGTCTGCTACAAGATTCATAGGTTTGGATATAAATAATGCTGAAGCGCCTCAGGGCTTAAATGCTGCAGCTTTAAGAACATGAGCATGTCGTGGTCAGCCTTTACTTCGCTTTGTGGGAAAGCACGTCGCAAGACTTCTTCCAGCAGTTCATTCCGCTCACTGGAGCTGTAGCCGGCACTGTAGTATTTAATGACTGCTGCCGGCTCTGTTTCCATCTGCGGGAGCAACTCGTTTGTGACAATCTGGTATAACTGGTTCACGTCCTGGTACTGCGGGTTAATGCCCACTGTAAAAACTTGCTTAACAGTACCCGACTCATAGACTATCCGCCAATCCGTCTTTTTCGCTCCGCTATCTGCTATCAGTATCATAGGCTTGTGCTTTAAAAGGTTAAACAAATATGTACTTGTTAGTATAGTCTCCGGCTGTTGATTTACTTGCTTTGATTAAGGAATCGCCTTCGCACTAACAATCGTTATTTACCCCACAAATGAACAAGGCTTTAAAAGCAACATCAATTAATACATTTGAAATATAGAAAATACTGGCAATTTTTATTTACTACACCTTGAATATGAGGCTTTTACGATCGGTTTTATTTAATAATAATATAAGCTAATTATGAAGACAAAGGCACTTATAAAGAGGCTACAACTGACTGTAGAACGGAGATAAAACTTACTTATGGTTTGACTTTAATGCATGTGGTGTACTGCCTGTAGCATATTGAGCAACAAAAAAATCGCCCACAGTAGCTAGCAGCTGGTAAAAATGGCAGCTAATTGCCAAAGTGTGGGGGCTGTTATAGTGGGTGCATTTTTGGCTGATAAGGAGTTTTGTACCAGGTGACTTACATTCTTGAAATTTCTAAAGCTGCCTGGGGCTTCCCTTCAGGAAGATAAGTTCGAGCAGTTGTGTTACAGCTCTTTATTGCAGCAGTGGCTATGGTGGCAGGAGCTACCTGGATTTAAGGCCCATTCAGAAAACGCAGCTGCTATTTTTTTACCAATCATCCTAAAATCAAAGAGCATCCACAGAACCTGCAACGGCTTTGATGGATGCTCTTTGCCTAAACTACCTGTTCCTTCCTTTGGTGGTGCAGTCGCTGTGGAGGCAGGTGCAGCAGTCTTTATAATAACCTAATGCAGCATATGCACGCTCAGAGGACGTCAGCTACAAACGCTTTAACCCTTTCAACTGGTTTTTATCTGCTTCTATAAAGCTGATAGCAAAACCTCCTCCGGGAGCGACGAACTGCGATAAATTAGATTTACTGTTCACCACTACTTTTTGGATAGTGTACGCTTGCGGATTTGTTTTAAAATGGGCATCTTTTGCATCAGCATAGATAGTGGCTATGTAGTTTTTCCCTGACTCTAAAAAGTCGAACTTTATTTTAGAGGTACGCGCCTCGTTTCCGCCTACACTTCCTAAGAACCACTGCCCGGTTTTCTTTGCTTTACGGGCTACCGTTACATAGGCCCCCGGCTCTGCCTCCAGGTATTTGCTATCGTCCCAATCAACGGCTACATCCTTAATAAACTGGAAGGCATCCGGAAATTTTTCGTAGTTTTCAGGAAAGTCTGCGGCCATTTGTAACGGGCTGTACATGGTCAGGTAGAGAGCCAGTTGGTTTGCCAGTGTGCTGTTTACATGGGATCCGTTATGCAAATCCATTTCAAAAATGCCGGGGGTATAGTCCATAGGGCCACCTATCAGACGTGTAAACGGCAGGACCGTGACGTGATTGGGTTTAGAGCCTCCAAAAGCTTGGTATTCTGTTCCTCTGGCCGATTCGTTGCTAATCAGGTTTGGATAGGTACGGGCGATACCGGTCGGGCGAACAGCTTCGTGGGCGTTAACCATGATTTTATAATCTGCAGCTTTTTCAATGGCATACTGGTAATGATTTATTATCCATTGACTGTAGTGGTTCTCGCCGCGGGGAAGAATATTTCCTACGTAGCCACTTTTCACGGCATCGTAGCCATTGTCTTTCATGAACTGATAGGCTGTATCCAGGTGCCGTTCGTAGTTGCGAATGGATGAGGAGGTTTCGTGATGCATAATCATTTTTACACCTTTAGATTTGGCATAATCCCTTACTTCCTGCACATTGAAATCGGGATACGGCGTCACGAAATCGAACACATAGTCTTTGGAGTTCCCGAACCAGTCTTCCCAGCCCTGGTTCCAGCCTTCTACCAGTACGGCATCGAAACCATGTTTTGCTGCAAAATCGATATGCCGCTTCACATTGGCTGTGGTGGCGCCGTGTTTGCCGTTTGGTTTTGCTTTGGTATAATTGGTCACACCAAGCTGTACAGCAGGATATTCATCGGTATAAGCCCAGGAGCTTTTACCTGTAATCATCTCCCACCAGACACCTACATATTTGGTCGGTTTTATCCAGGAAGTATCTTTTATTTTACTGGGCTCATTAAGGTTATAAGTCAACTTTGAAGCCAGAATTTTACGGGCATCGTCGCTTACCATGACAGTGCGCCAAGGTGTGGTAGCGGGTGCCTGCACATACCCTTTATCGCCTCTTGCATCGGGCGTCAGCCAAGACTCAAACACCATATTCTTATCGTCCAGGTTCAGGTGCAGCACTGGGAAATTGATAAGCGCTGCTTCGTGAAGGTTGATGTAGAGGCCATCATCAGACTTCATCATCAGGGAGGTTTGCACACCGGTTGGCGAGAATGATGTTTGCGATACATTCTCTGTTATGGAGGCATTCATCAGGCCTCTGATTTCCGAAAGCTTAGAAGTGGTATAGTCGTATTCCTGCGTATCATAATCTCCTGGAATCCAAAAGGCGGTGTGGTCGCCGGTCATAGCAAACTGTGTCTTTTCTTCTTTCACAACAAAGTAGGAAAGATTAGGCTGCGCCGGGAATTCATATCTGAACCCTAGGCCGTCATTGAACAAACGAAACCGTATAATCATGTTGCGGTTTTTAGGCTCCTGCTGCGCTAAGGTCACCGCCAGTTCGTTATAGTTGTTGCGGATAGTTTTCACTTCTCCCCAAACAGGATTCCACGATTCGTCTACGGAAGCCTGCTCTGTGTTGGCTACAGTAAACCCTTTGGCAAAGGACCCCGCATCTTTTGTTTCCAGGCCTAACCTGCTTTGTTTGATAACGAGTTTCTTTTTGTAGGTTAACTGGTAAGTGGGTTCGCCATTCTCTTTCAATTCGAAGGTGAGCGTCAGGTTTCTATCTGGCGAGGTGAGTACCTGCGCATATACCTGCAACGTGAGAAAACAGGCCACAAGGCTTAAATATATTTTACGGAGCATATTATGTATGGTAAATAGTGATAAAAAGCAATGCAAAACACCAGCAAACAATTAAGGGATATAGAAGCACAGCAGCTGAAAAACTTCTTTAAGAACAAAGGTTTAGCGGCCGGTGGCTAACGCTTACGATTGTTAGTGTGTATTGCAAATTTGTGGTGCTCTGCAATAAACATCAATTTATAAACCTAAAATATAGAAAATAACAGCGACCAATACCACATAACATGTTGAAAACCAAAATT
Source organism: Pontibacter beigongshangensis (assembly GCF_014332515.1). Taxonomy (GTDB): domain Bacteria; phylum Bacteroidota; class Bacteroidia; order Cytophagales; family Hymenobacteraceae; genus Pontibacter; species Pontibacter beigongshangensis. The sequence continues at coordinate 90,143 of NZ_VFSD01000021.1, forward strand.
ATAAACAGAAAATGTATTAATAAAAGTATAAGCACATTTTAGAGCCTAATCTGTCTTAAAAGCATCAAAGTAGGAAGCATTTTAAACTTTTTCCCTACAACAGGGTAAGAAATCTGCTTAAGGTGCAATAAAAAAGTAGCAGCCGTAATATGTTACAGCTGCTACTTCGCAAAAAAAGAGATTTATGAACTTAATTGCTTTTCAGAAGAAGGTTATCTGATAATTAGTTTCTGTATAGTGGCTTCTGTGCCGTTGTTTACATGCACCAGGTACAGACCACCTTGCCACTTGCCGGTGCTGATGTCGAGGGTAGCACCTGCTTCGGCGGAGGCTTTGTATACCAGTTTGCCTACGGCGTTGTAAATGGTAACTTCTGCTGTAGATGACAATTTGCTGTTCAGGCTTATTTTTACGGAGCCATGGGCTGGGTTCGGGTAAATCTGAGTGAGTTGTTGTTCTGCTTCAACCGTAGCAGGCACAGCTTCTCTGTTTTGGGAAACCGGCTCAATAGCAAACTGCTGGTGTGCGGCGGCTGTATAGAAGTACTGATTTACCGCTGCTTCGTTGGCAGTGGAGGCACCGTATACATCCAACACTTTGCCGCTTTTCCTGTTCTCTATTTTGAAGTTGCCGTCACCTGCATCTATAATGCTCCAGTCCTGGCTCGTGGTATTTACCGGCGTCCACTGGTGAATGGCGACTCCTTCTGCTGTGCTTCCACCGACCACATCCATAGCTTTGGAACTATGTGTCGCGATGAGCTTGAAGTAACCATTACCAGGTCCTTCCAACAGCCACTTTTGGTTTGCCGCGCCCAGGTACTCGTATTGGTAAATGATGGTACCATCGGTGGTTAACTGTTGCTTTACATCAAGTGCCTTGCCACTGTGCTTCGCTGTAATTTTATACACACCGCCTGCTACCACACCTGCCGGTGCGCTGATGGAATAAGCTGTTGTGGCGACTGAGGAATTAATCATTCCTGGTTTAAAGGCGACTGCTTTTAGAGTACAGGTATTTGAAACTGTAACCGGACCGGTGTATACAGCCGATGCTGTAGTTGGCGTACTGCCGTCGGTGGTGTAATGGATAGTAGCCCCCGAAGTAGCCGAGGTAATGGTAACAGCCACAGGACCTGTGTAGGTAACGGAAGCGTCTACGGAGCTGATAATTGGGATAGCAGCCGTTTCCATAGCGTTGCTCAGCAGCTGCAGCGACCATTGCTGGTGTTGTACCCCGGTATACAGGTACTGCTTTACAGCTGTGCCATCTGTGGTAGCGGCTCCATACACATCCAATACGCTGCTGCTCTTCCTGTTTTCTATTTTAAGGTAGTCGCTGCCAACATCGAACAGGCTCCACTCCTGGCTTTCCGTGGTTAAAGGCTCCCACTGGTGCAGGTCTGCACCTTCCGCTGTGCTTCCTCCAGCTACATCCAGAGCTTTTAAGCTGTGGGTAGCAAAGATTCTATAATAGCCATTGCCTGCATCTTCAATCTTCCATTTCTGGTTGGCTCCTCCAGTGTACTGCCACTGCTGCGCCATGGCTCCGTTTGTGGTAGCTGTTTCGCCGCCTGCTATTTCCAGCACTTTGCCGCTGTGCCTTGCCGAAATCTGGTAGATGCCTCCGGATACAATTCCTCCTGCAGGAATACTGATGGTATAGGCTGCCGTGGATACAGGTGAATCCGCCAGACCGGCTTTGGAGGCGTAGGCGTTGAGGGTACAGGAGTTAGAGATGGTGATTGGGCCTGTATACTGCGGTGAAATGGAAGTTGGTGTGGTACCATCAAGGGTATAGCGGATAATAGCATCAGGTGTAGCAGAGGCAATGGTGACAGTGGGTGCAGCGGTATATGTGCCACCGTCCGTACTAAAAGCAGGCGCTGCCACGGTTGCCACACTGCTTCCGGTTTCGGCTACAAGCATGGTCCAATATTTCAGCTGAGGCAGGTTTACTGTTACCACCCCGTTTGCCTGTGAATACTGCGACGATGTAAGCAGTTGCGGCAGTCCGTTGTTGAAATCCGGCGATGCTACCCACATGCGGGTAATGGGAGTAGTGTAAGAAAACTGCAAAGATAGATCGCTGATGGTTATTGGTACGGGCTGCGATTGTGCATTATCCCTCCAATTCATATGGTTTGCATTTGAGAAATTGAGCAAGTGAAATGCCTGATTGTTGCCCCACTGCACACCTACTGTAGCGACTTTGCCCTGCATTTCGTGCTGATCTTCGCGCCAGTAAGTCACCGAGTTAACAGATGATCCTGCACCCGAGAGCGTTACATTATTAAAGGTTCTCCCATCGCGTAGAATGTTTTCATAAGCTACTGCGAAATCGTAATAGGTCAGCAAGTCATTTTCCAACTGTGCTGACATTTTCAGGTTGTTGTTCGGAAAATATGGGTTTGCCAGCATGTGCTCACCTAGTTCGATGTGCGCCCCGCCAAAAGCAAAGATAACGGCATCGGCCATCAGCACACTTGCGTCATTAAAGATCCCTGTATTTTCCGACTTATCTTTGTTTACATAAGCCGCTAATACTGTGTTAGTGTTTTTTAGCTCTATGTTTGTTTGTATAGCTTTACCAAGGTCATAATACCCTTCATGAGCCCCCCACAGTTCGGAATAAGTAAAACTTACCGGAGCCTGCGTGATGTTCTCTTGCCCATACTGATCAACGGCATTCATAACTAGGTATTTATTTGGCCTGGCATTTTTAGATTCAGTTAAAAAGGTGCCAAAAGATTGGTTGGGATGCGTTTCGATGAAGCTATTGTACTTGTAAAGCGGACCGAACTTTCCTAACTGGTCTGCGTGATAGCCATCAAATGACAAGCCTGCCGCATCATATACTTCATTATGAGCATTAATAATAAAATTTCTCCAATTTGCATTACCGGGGTCATAAACTGGTAAGTTTTGGGTTTCCCAGGAATGATGAAAGCAGCAGTGGCTCCATTGGTTTGTGCCATCCTGATTCCAGAATAACCCCCATTCTTTATTTACTCCCGGGGCATTTGGATAGGCGCCATAAACGAGGTTATAGAACATCGCTTTCATATTTTTATTATGCGCTCTGTCTATGTATCCTTTCACGGTACTTAAATAAGCTCGTTTGCCGCTAAGTTCATCCCATTCAGAAGCAGGATTAGAGGCTGTTCCGGCCAGCGGGTCGTGGTGCGTGTCCATCCAGTCGTAAAACTGCAGTCCATTGATGTGGAACCGGGTGAGCTTGTTGATGACCGTATCCATGCCCCAATCAGAGATGGGGGCAAAGGTAGTGTCTGTTATATCCTGCCTGTACTTTGACAAGAAACCATATCGTGGAAACTTCGTCCAGTCAGATGACACATCTACTGCAATCGTTACCTCATCTAGAACAGTGCTTCCGTTCCGAAGCTCGGCTTTTACCATGTAGCCATTAAAATCAGCGTTAGGCGTTACCCACGACCAGTTGACCGTATTCCCGGATACCACTACTGCCTGCTGCGTAACGACGGTTGACAAATGATAATAAGACACCTGCAGCGACAATCCTGTGACCGACTGCTCTAACGCCAGTGTAAAATCCACGACAGCTCCCGGCGAATAGGCTGCTTTATCTTTTGAGATACTCTTTATCCATTCACCACTAGCTATCTGCCGGACCGGTTTGGCCCGCGCCGCCGCCCGGGCACTTTCTGAAAATGCAAAAACTGTAACCAAACAAATAACCATTGACAACATGCGAATAAGCTGATGTTGCCATCGGCCGCTTGTGTGTTGGCAGTACTTCCTGGTAATACACTGAAATTGTACTAGATTTCCCATAAGTTATTTTTAAAGGTGAATGGATAAGAAAAATGTTACTGTTACATAATAAGCGAATGGCTAAAAGGTTGAAGATGAATTTGCTTAGGGTGAAGAAATACCTTACTGGCATAGGGGTTCCAGGGTGACGAGCAGTAATTTTTCGTCACCCTGATATCTTATTAATGGTTAGGAGGAAGCAGGATAATTAAAAGAGAAGGTGCGTAAAACACCCATTTTAGCTGCTGCTATAGCCGGAGTAGCTATGGTAGCAGATAGGTAGAGCAGCAAGCTGGATTTGCCAAGACCTATTCCTTAATAAGTTTATGAACGGCACCTTTATCACCACTTTTTACATGAACGAGATACAGTCCAGTTTGCCACTTGTCGGTGCTGATGTCGATGGTATCCCCTGCTTCAGCAAAGGCTTTATAAATCAGTTTGCCAACGGAGCTGTAGACTGCCACATCAGTGGTTCCTGCTGTATCTCTGCCGATACACAGCTTCACAAAGTCACGGGACGGGTTGGGATAGATGATAGTGGACAACTGCTCTGCTGATACGGCCTGTGCTACTACACTTGTTTGGATAATCGGCTGCAGTGAAAACTGTTGGTGAGTGGTAGCAGTATAGTAGGACTGGCTTATGGTTGCGCCATTGTCCTGTGAGGCACTGTATATGTCCAGCACTTTGCCGCTGTTCCGGTTTTCGATGCTGAAGTAGCCGTCGCCTGTCGCCACAAAGCGCCACTCCTGGCTTGGGAAATTAGAAAAGCGCTCCCATTGGTGGATAGCGGCACCTTCCTCCTGTGAACCGCCAGCCACGTCAATGGCTTTGCCGCTGTGCAGGTTGGTGAGGGTGTAGTAATCGTCGCCGACTGCCGTTATGCGCCATTGCTGGCTGTTACCCCCGAAGAAGCCCCACTGATGCACCAGGGCACCGTTCTCTGAAGAACCTCCCACTACATCCAGCGCTTTGCCGCTGTGGCGGGCGGTGATGGCATAAACGCTTTCGGTAACGACATTCTCCCGCACCAGGGCATACGCCAGCGTTTGCTCATCAAAAGTGATGGTATAGGTACCAGTGTGTTTGATGCTGAACGAAATATTGGCGCCTCCGCCTGTGGTTAAACTTGCGCTTCCTGTTAAGCCGGAGGCATTGCCCCAGTCGTTGCCAGACCAGTTGCTGGTGTTAACAAACTTAAGCTGCTGGTCTCCCGCTTCTATGGTAATACCGGTTACTTTCCAGATGCCGCTTTCCATCGTCATGGAAGTATTGCCCGGCGACCAGCCGTTGAAGCTGCCTCCCAAATACATAGCATCAGATGTTTCTGCGGCATCTACACGAACCAGCTGCCATTGCTGGCTTTCTGCGCCGGTATATGCTGTCTGCTTCACAGCCCCTCCATTTTCAGGAGCTGCCCTGAATACATCGAGTACTTTACCGCTCTGGCGGTTCCGAAAGCTGACATAACCGTCGCTGGTACTTGCAATACTCCATTGCTGGCTGGGCAGGTAGTAGTTCTCCCATTGGTGTACTACTGCGCCTTCGTCCAAGGAGCTGCCTGCTACGTCAATTACTCTCTGGCTGTGCTGCGCTGTGATGGCATAAAATCCGTTGTTCAGATATTCAATTTTCCATTGCTGACTGGCCAGCTCATAATCATCCCACTGGTGCAGCTTCGCGCCGTTTTCTGTAGAACCTCCCACAACATCCAGTGCTTTTCCGCTATGGCGGGCTAACAATTTATACACACCCCCCGATACAATAGCTGGGTTGGGAACGGCCAGCATAAAAGTGGTCGACACCACTGGTGATGTTACTTTGCCAGCCGCTACAGCTATTGCTTTTATTGTCGTGGTAGAGGCTACTATGATAGGACCATCATATACCGGAGAAGAAGTGGTAGGAACTGTGCCGTTCGTTGTGTAATGGATAACAGCTCCCGGTGTTGCCGTTGAAAGGGAAACAGTCTGCTCTTCTTGATAAGTACCTCCTCCAATACTGTAAACCGGTACCGCAGCAGCATTCGCGGCATGGCCTATCGTTACCTGGTCAAAGGTAGCAGCGCCAAGCGTGCCGTTTAGGTGCGAGGTAAATGCCATGCCTGCCTGTACCGTGGCACCCATAGCAACCGTCACCGGCATACCTGCCTGTACCCAGCCGATGCCATCCACAGAACGGAAGGCGGTTAGCTGGTTACCTACCCGCTGCAGCCTCAGCCAGACAGGTGCTCCTCCCGAAAAAAGTAAGCCGCTGGTGCCGCCCCCTGTTTCGGACCTGTTCTGGAAGATAGCCCCGTTAGCAGGCGTTAAGGCAATGAAAGCATTCTTAGAATTCGCGTCCAGCTTCTCCCGAATCATCAGACCCGCTTTTGCCCAGTCATGCGATTCGGACATAGCAGCTACTCTGGCAGTGATGGTGGCGTCCCCTTCAATAGTTTGGTAAACAAACTGGAAACTGTCTGCAGCTCCTTCTATATCCTCACCAGAACCGGTATTGGTAAAAGCACCATCTGCAAAGAAAGCTGAACCCACAGCATTTACACCACCAATAGCAGCACTTTGCCAGGGAGCAGGAAGCGGCCCCGGAAGGTTGATGTTATAGGTAGCCGCCACGACAGGTGAATCTTTCAAAGGCTTTTTCGTTGCCATGGCCTTGACGGTGGTTGTTTTGGATATGGTAAAAGGCCCGGTATACAAAGTAGAAGCAGTTGTAGGCGCTGTCCCATCAAGTGTGTAGAAGATTTTGGCACCATCGGTTGCAGAGGCCAGCGTAACGTTTTGTGGCGATGCAAAAATTCCGCTTGCCTGGCCGAATGCAGGTGCATTTACTTGGGTAGGCTTGCTTTTGGAAATCCTGACGATAACGCAGCCTCTTGGCGGCACCGTTACGCTATACGACAGCATCTGCCCGATATCTTCGTGGCGCCACAAGTCCCGCACATAAGCATCGCCTTTAAGTCCCAGTTCGGCATTAAAGACAATGCTCCTGGTTCTTTGGGTGTTCTCGCGGTTAAAGAAACCCACTATCCAGTCACCGTTGGATAGTTGCCCTTTCCAAGTCTGGCTTCGTTCATCGGTCGGGTCGTTGGTGAGGGGTTTGCCTACAAAACCGTCATGGTTGAGGGCCAGCAATTCCTTGTTTTGGTACAGCCACAAATCCCTGCCTATAGTATTATATTGGTCAGATATGGTTACGGGGCCGCCGGAGATAAGGCAAGCAGAGATGACACTTTTCTTTTCGTCGTCGTTGGCAAAGGTGTTCAGCCGGAGAAAGTCCGCATCCAGAATCATTTTGTTGCGGCCTGCTATATGTGACCAGTAGGTCATGCCGTCCACCGCATTGGCGTATTGCGACCAGCCTGCACGCCTGATGCCGCGGGCATTTTCGTTCCATTTCCACCAGCCGCCGTCGCCGGTATCTTCATTAATCCTGACCATGTGGCCATACTTGGTTTCCAGAGCAGCTTCGTCGTACAGGTGTGGCATCACGAGGCTTAGGAACATGCCGTTGGCGTCACAGGCTTCCCGCATCCATCGCAGGGCAGTTTCATAGTGCTCCCGCGGCCTTTTTGGCCCCACCCGCTGGTTCATGTTCTGGTCATGACCGGTTTCGTACCAGGAGAGAAAATCTACCCGGAAATATTTGATACCCATGTCAGCGTAGTGCTGCACATAGCCCTTCACATACTCTTCCGCTCCCGGACGGTCTACCTGCACCCAAGTAAACCAAAGGGTTTCTTCATTGTAATCGATGATGCTCGAAAGAGGAATATCAGTGCCTTTAATTTTAACTCCGGCTGCGGCGGCATCTTTGTTTATCCAGAGCGGGTTGCCGTACATGCCCAGTGTCATGCCCCGCTGCTGCAGGTGGCCGGACCACCAGGCGTAGTCGTGCTCCCAGTGCCTGGAGTGGGTAGTGCGGTAGCCATATTGATTGTACTGCGACACATCGCCCCAGCCATCAATACAAATCATCTTATAGCCCAGGTCTTTGAGATTCGCATCTACCCAATTAATGTTGGCCAGCCACTCTTCTTCCGATATGTAATTATCCTGCACATGCTGCGTCTCCTTCACATAGTTGTTTTCATACACACTCCAATAGAGCGGTGCCTTGTACGGGTTGTGCTGCGCCAGGATTTCAAAGGAAAGCAGCCAAAGCAGCAGCCAGGAAAAAAGCAAAAGGTAACTCTTTTTCATATGGTGGTATTAAGTATAGAATGGAAAGAAATATCAGGCTGGAACCTACAGGCAAAACCTTACAGCCTGTGATACTGAGACTTATCTGCCACGTAACCTGCTAAAACGCCAATTTTACTAACGCACGATTGTTAGTATTCAAATTTGCAAGGCATCAGCAGCAACATCAATTTATATTATTAAAATATAGATAATTCACCTTCTAACCCATAATAAACCCATTGAATTTCAGTCGATTATACATAAAATAACATCAACTAAATATTGATCAGTTATCAAGGGTTTTGTGGCTGACAAGGAGACAAAATAACAGTTTTCAGGTGAAGCAGAGGCTGTGGTGACAGGTGCAGCAAATGTTTTTATGTCAATCCACAACGCCTCTATTTGCTAATTTTGTTTTGCTGTACCTGTCACCACAGCCATTGTTGCACTTCAATGGTTGTAAAGTGAGCATGATTGTGTACACTCCGGATGGCATAAAAACAAAGCATCCACCAGGCTTTGGGCAAGACCGATGGATGCTTAATGTAGTGTGCTAAAAAAGAAAGTAGTACTACTTCTGGATTAAGATGTATTCAAATGAAAAAATTGAGATTCAGATACCCTTTTATTCTGGTTGGTTAATACTCTACTACAACCATGCTCCAATAATTGAGTTCGGGTAGCGTGAAGCTTACCTGGTTGCCGTTCTGAGTAAAGTTAATTGTACGCGAGGCACCTCCAATGATATCGGGCGTTGCTGTCCAAATCTTCTTAACGGTACCGGTGGCTGTTAAAGAAAGTTTCGCGTCTTTAACCTGAATAGGGGCTGTCTGGATGCCGTTGTTATCGCGCCAGTTCTGCGTTTTGGAGTTGTTGAAATTAATCAGGTGAATGACTTGGTTATCGCCTACCCTTCTGCCAAAGGTAGCTACCGAACCGGTGGCAGCGGGCCAAGCAGCCGGTTTCAGTTTGTTGTCGAGAGAATTAATCGTAACAGTATTGAGGGTGCCGCCATCGCGCAGAAGGTTCTGGTACCCTACAAGGAAGTCATAGTATTCCTGCAGGGCGGTTTTCAGGTCCTGCTTCATCTCCAGGTTACTGTGCGGGAAATATTCCTTTGACAGCATGTGCTCGCCCAGCTCCAGGTGTGCGCCGCCATGTGCAAAGATGACAGCATTGGTCATCAGCACCGAGGCGGTATTGAACACACCCTGATTGTTCGACAGGTCATAGTTCATGTAGGCAGCCAGTACCGAGTTTTTGGTGTTGTTGCTGAGCGAGTTGTTCTGCTTGATGATGTTGGCTAAGTCGTTGTAGGTATCGAATGGCCCCCATACTTCGGAATACAGAAAATCGGACGCTGACTCGGCGATCCCCTGCTGGCCATATTGGTTCACAGCATTAAGCACTGCATATTTACCTGGCGTATCTGCTTTTACAGCATTGATGAATGGTTTATAAGTTTGGGCCAGACTGAAAGCTATGCCGTTGTGTTTATACGTCACACCCCGGTCACCCAACTGGTCCATGTGGAAACCGTCGAAATCCAGGTGTTGGTATACTTTTTTATTCTGATTAATCAGGTACTGCTGCCAGCCGGTATTGGATGGATCTACCAGGTAAATATTGCTCAGGAATGGCGGCGTAGGGAGCGGGTGAAAATCACGGTTGGTGCGGGTATTGTCTTTATAGATAAACCATTCCCGGTTTACCCCATCTGCTTCGGCATTGTCCCATACTCCGTAAATCAGGTTGTATTGCATGGCTTTCATATTAAAGCTGTGCGCACTGTTGATGTACTTCTCAACGGTGCTGAAATAAATATCCCGGTTGATGATGTCTTTCCAGCTGTTTGCAGGGGTTCCGCCTACTACGGGTAGCGGCTCATGGTGTTCATGGTGCCAGTCGTAAAACTGAATTCCGTTTATGTGGTGCCTGTTCAAATTCGCCATAACAGCATTCACCTGTTCATCGCTTAACTGCGGAAACTTGGATAAAAAGCCATAACGCGGAAACTTTGTCCATTCAGACGACACATCCACTGCCGTCGTGGCCAGAAGTGTCTCCGTATTGCTACCTAGGCTGTAAATCTCGACTATGTAGCCTCTGAAGTCGGGAGCAGGCGCTTTCCAGGTCCAGGTATTAGAAGCTAACGCTTCTTCGCCTACAACCTGGTTCAGGTACTTGTACCGCACCCTGGCGCCAGCGGGCAGTTGCGCGACATTGATAGTGAAGGTAACGTTATCGTTGGGATTATAGATTGCTTTATCGGTTGCAATAGTTAAGTTGTTATAAGCAGGTGTCGCGGGATTGGAAGGAGCTTCCGTTGGTGTAGGAGTAGCATTCTTGTTATCATCCTTGCAACCAGCACCTGCGCCAACAAGAAGTAGGAAAAAGTAAAAACAAAGGAACCTCAATTTCATGTTTGAAAAAGTTTATTCCAGCCTCCGCGTTTGTCCAGAGGCCGGAATTATTTTAAATCTAAAGATAATTATTGTTTTCTGTACCTGCCCGATGGCTTATTCGCTTCTCAGAAATTTCATAACCAAGATGTACAAAGGGCAAACAACACAAAAAACATAAGCAAAAAAAGAGTAGGGCTCATAATCCTGCAACTTACTGTCTAACAATGGAGACAGACTTCGCAGCCAGGTCAACAGAAACTATATAATTTCCGGCGGTGGCACCCGTTACGCGCCATTTGTTATCCGCACCTTCGCAACCTGACCTGAAAACAAAGTTCGTATTGGTAATAGGCTGGTTTTCAGCAGCGGCATTAATCCATAGGCCATCGCACCAGTCGCCTTTGAACAATGAAAATTTAAATTCACCAGCCTGAAGAGGCCCAGTGTAGGTGTACACACTACCGCTTTTGCTCATGGGTTCAGGCACCGCTATATCCCATCCGTTAGGGCCGGCGTCACCGATCATATAGACATCTACCGGAGCGAAGACGATGGTCATTGTCTGCAGGTTCAGGGTTATTTTATAGACACCTGCTTGTGCTATTCTCCATTTGTTGTCCGGCTCGCCAGCTGAGAGCTGAACAGCTGTACTGGTGATGGGGGCATTTTCTACAGTTGGCCTGTAGAAAGGGGTGCCCCAGTCTTTGGCAGTAGCTATTTTGAGCTCACCGGCATTCAAATAATCCAGATAGGTGAACACGAACGGATCGGAATCGCTCTGTGTCATTTCGTCGGCATTATCTAAGTCCCAACCTTTTGGCGTGGCATCGCCCACAATCCACAGCTCCGAGTAAGCAGGTCCGGCCCCTTCCGTTATAGAAATAGTATGATCTAACAGGTTCACGGAGATGGAGTAAACGCCGCTTTGTTCTATTCTGAATTTTTCGTCCGGTTCGCTGTCAGAAGTACGTAATACCAGCTGGGAATCGGAAGCCCCTTTATTATACGATGGTAAGAAGCTGCCCAGTGTGGTAATGAATTTAAACTCCCCTTCATTCAGCCTGCCTTGCCAGGTAAACCGGCCGGGGCCTGCACTGCTCAAGGTCATAGGAGTGGCATTGTCGGTACTCCAACTGTTTGGCGTCGCATCGCCTATCAAAAACAAAGTAGTGGTAACTGGTTGGTAAGGCGTAACTCGAATAACGGTGGTGGTGGAGTCTGAATAATCTGTTCCCAACACCTTGGTTACCACTTTTGCCTCAACAGCTGCCTCCACTCCGGGAACCAGGTTTACCTGAGAAAGCAACAGGCTATTTAACTCCTGCATACTGTACTTTTTCTCAAAACTGGATCTCCCCATATCCACCATTACCGCATCCTGAAAATTATTGCCCTGCTTATCCAGATACAACTTATAGGTGATGCCGGAGCTGGTGCCATAGTTAGACCCGCTTGTCCAGGAAAAAGCAATTGCTTCACTGGCTGCCAGTGCCTCCTGCAGCACCACCTCCTCTTTGCTGGTACTCAGCTCCAGAGGCTTGTTCAGTGCCATGTCGAACTCCTCGTAAATATCTTTTTCGCAGGAGGAGGCAAAAACCGACACCAGGAGCAGGAGCGCCCCTACATACCAGGGCGCTTTCGTAGTATTGTTTAAAACGTGTTTCATTTCTGTAAATGCTTTTGTTTAGCCCTTGATTAATAGCCTGTATTTTGAACCAGATTTTGGTTGGCATCTATTTCCTGTTGCGGAATAGGTAACACCATGTGCCTGGCGGCGGCATTGGTTTTGCCTAAAGAGTGCAGGTAAGGCACAAAATACTGGCCGTTGTCGTAGCGAATAATGTCAAACCAGTGCTGCCCTTCAAAAGCCAGTTCCAGGCGGCGCTCTTTTCTGATTGCGGTTCTTAAAGCACTTTGGCTAAGCCCGGAGATAGCTGGCAAACCTGCTCTTAACCGAACCCGGTTCAGGGGCCCTCCACTATGGATGCTGCTGGCCGGGGCCTGCGCCTCATTGGTTCGGCCTAACTCGTTCAGCGCTTCGGCCTGCATGAGCAGCACATCGGCGTAGCGGAGCACCGTGAAGTTGGCCGGGTTGGTGTTGTATTCCGGAGAGATCGACTTTGGTACCAAAAACTTGCGCAGGTTGTAACCCGTCATGGAATAAGACCTCTTGTACTCCTGCCCGTCGAAGGTTGGACCGCCTTCGTATAAGATGGTTTTGTCTTTCCGGAGATCTCCTGTTTCGTACTGATTCACGAATTCCTGCGTTGGCTGGTTCCAGCCGTAGCCACCGGCTACCATGCCAGAGTTCCGTGGCCCTGTAAAGGTGCTCACCCAAGAAGCCATCTGCTCATTGCCTCCAAAGAAATCTGCAGTGTTCACTTTCCCAACATACTGCACCTCGAACAGCGACTCAGGCCCGTTTTCTGTTAAAGGATTAAAGTTGTCGCTGTAGTCCTCGTTTAAGGTATAGCCCAGCGCAGTCACCTGCTCGCATAACTCCACGGTCTTCTGGTAATTTCCTAAGGTCAGGTATACTTTTGCCAGCATACCGGCAGCCGCTCCTTTAGAAGCACGCCCAACATCAGCGTCGGAATAGGTTTCCTTTGGGGGCAGCAACTCCATCGCCTCTGTCAGGTCCTGCACAATTTGGTTGTACACCTGTTCTTTAGGCGTACGGGCAGGATACAGGTACTCATTCGTAGGTGTATCAGGAGCATCTGTAATTAAAGGAACATCCCCAAAAGCCCTCACCAGGATAAAATAATACAAGCCACGTAAGAATTTAGCCTCGCCAAGTATCCTATTTTTCAGGTTTTCCTCCATCTCGATACCGGGCACATATTTCAGCACCACATTCGCCCGCAGAATACCGGGCGAGGGGCCTCTCCATAAGTCGAGGGCTGCCTCGTTGGCTGTGGTGTGCACAAAGTTCGAGACATCCTGCGTGCCGATACCATCGGTACCTCCACCGGCACCCACTATGCTGTTACCGGCCCATATATCAGAACCCCAGATCTGGAAGTTGTACAGCTTTGGCCATTGCAAAGGCTGGTAAGCGCCATTAATGGCCGCAATGGCATCTGTCTGGGTCTGGTAAAAGTTCTGTGGGTTAATGGTATCTAAAGGAGTTCTGTCCAGGTAACTTTCACAGCTGTTCAGGCTGCTTACGAGCAAGAGGGCAGCCGTATATTTTAATATTGATTTCATATCAGTAGATGTTAAGATTAAAAGCCAACGTTGATGCCTGCACTCAATGTTCTGGATAGTGGGTACACGCTCAGGTCCACGCCACTCACGCCTACCTCCGGATCAAATCCGGTGTAATTGGTAAAGGTGAACAGGTTTTGTCCGGATACATAGATTCTGGCGGAGCTTATTTTGGCCCGGCCGATGATGCTTTGCGGCAGTGTATACCCCAGGGTCACGTTCTTCACTCTCAGGTAAGAGCCATCTTCCACAAAGCGGGTCGATACTCTGGTGTTTTTGTTCGGATCGTTAAAAACAGCACGAGGCATGGAATTGCTGGGATTTGTTTCTGTCCAGCGGCTGAGCACGGCAGTTGTCTGGTTCTGCGCCACGGCCATGCCTTCCTGGAATACTCTGTTAGCATTAAAGATATCGTTGCCCTGCACACCTTGCAGGAAGACCGTAAAATCGAAGCCTTTCCAGGCAAAGGTGTTGTTCATGGCAAACGTGAACCGCGGGTTCGGATTTCCGATATAAGACCGGTCAGAGTCGTTGATGACCCCATCGTTGTTGATGTCCAGGAATTTCGCATCGCCGGGCGCGGTGCTGTTAAAAAGATCGGCTCCCTGTTGCTGCAGCGCATAGTTGTTCACCTCTTCCTGATTCTGGAAAATGCCGTTCATGATAAAGCCATAAAAAGAGTTGATAGGATAGCCGTTCTTCTGGCGCAGCACCTGGCCATAGCCGCCGTACAAAGGCACATCACCGTTCAGGTTCAGGATTTCATTCTCGTTTACGGAGAAGTTCATATTGGTGCTCCACTCCAATGGGCCCGTAGTATTGTGCGAGGTAACTGCAAACTCCAGACCCCTGTTACGCACTTTACCAAAGTTGATGCTTGGCACGAATATGTCTGAATATCCTGTAGTAACCGGCACGTTCATAGGCACCAGCATATCGTTCGTATTCTTGATATAGCCATCTACAGTCACGCTGATCCGGCCATTTAAGAAAGCAGCATCTAACCCGATATTTGATTGCTCCACCTCTTCCCAGCGAACATTGGCATTTGGCAGCACCACCGGCACAACAGAGTTCACCACAGTGTTGTTGAAGGTAGCCTGCCCTACGGTGAGCCTGGAGGCGTAGGCATAGTTGCCTATGTTCTGGTTACCCGTAACACCGTAGCCGGCCCGGAGCGATAGATCACTCAGCCAATTAACTTCTCCGAAGAAGTCTTCTTCTGAGATTCGCCACTTAGCAGAGGCCGATGGGAAGGTACCCCACCTGTTGTTGGCTCCGAAACGGCTGCTGCCATCGCGGCGCAGGTTTGCTGTGAGCAGGTATCTGTCGTTATAGTTGTAGTTCACCCGTCCCAGGAAAGAGAACAAGGCCCAGTCGCTGGCGTTTCCGCCTGAAGGAAGATCGATGGTGCCGTTATCCAACTGCTGGGCAGCATCGCTTATAAAGTCCTGGCGCGAGGCGTTGATCTGGTCGTAGCGGTTATCCTGGGCGCTGGTACCGGCCAGTACGGTAAGGTGGTGGTTTCCGAAGCTGGCATCGTAAGTCAGGTAATTATCCCAGAGTTTGGTGATGCTCTTGTTGTGCTGCTGGAACAAGGTGCTGAATTCATTGGCTATCGGCTTCCAGGCATATTTTGGGGACCAGTTCCGGCTATCCCAGAAAGCGGCCTGTATGCCTACCGTTGTTTTAAAAGTCAGCTGGGGCAGAATGGTAAACTCACCGCTGATGTTGCCCAGCACATTGTACCCTAAGGTGGTGTTGCTGTTCTCCAGTGCCTGCCCTACTGGATTACGCACATCGCCAAACCAGCTGCTCTGCCCTTCCGGACCAGACCAGGTGCCATCAGGGTTGCGGAGCGGCTGCACCGGCAGTGCAGCCATGGCATTACGGATGTCGATAGCGCCGCTTGTTTTTTTATCGTGGCTTAACAGCAGGTTGTTCGACAGCTTGAACCAGTTGATAAACTTGTTGTCGCTGTTCAGGGTTAAGGTATAGCGTTTGTAGCCGTTGTTGATCACGATACCGTCCTGGTCAGTGTAAGTGCCCGAAGCATAGAAATTTGATTTCTCGGTGCCGCCCGCGTAAGAAACGGAGTAGTTCTGCTGTGGGGCCGACCTAAAATACTCACCCAGCCAATCGGTGTTGGTAGTGATCGTAGCCGGATCGGCATAAGCGGGATTTTGCAACTGCCCGTTGTTGGCCATTATCTCGTTATGAAGTTCAGCAAACTGGGCAGAGTTCAGCATATCCACCATATTAGTGGCCTGCTGCACGGCAGTATAAGCTCTAAACTCCAGCCGGCCTTTGCCCTCAACGCCCCTCTTAGTCGTAATCAGCACCACACCTGCGGCACCTCTTGATCCATAGATTGCTGCCGCAGAAGCATCTTTCAGAATGTCCATAGTCTCGATGTCATCGGGGTTGATGGCATTTAGGGGAAGATCGGTGGGCACTCCGTCGATCACCACCAGCGGGTTACTGTCGTTGATGGTACTCGTACCTCTTACCCGGATGGTCGCGTTGCTGCCTGGGGCACCGGAGGTGGTTACCTGCACGCCTGCAGCACGGCCCTGCAGCGCCTGGCCCGCATCCGGCACCGGTAGCGACCGCACATCATCCATCTTAACAGAGGCGACAGAACCCGTTACATCACGTTTGCTCTGAGTTCCGTAACCAACCACGACCACTTCATCCAGAAGCTTGGAATCTGAAGCCAGGGTTGCATTAATAATAGCCTGGTTTCCTATCGGAACTTCCTGTGTTATGTAACCTACGTAAGAGAACACTAATGTCGCATTTTCCTGTCCGGCCGGTACAGTTAAGCTGTATTTCCCCTCGAGGTCTGTCGCACTACCAACAGTTGTGCCTTTTACCATAACTGTAACTCCGGGCAAACCGGCACCTGTGTTGTCTTTCACTTCTCCGCTAACAGTGCGTTCGCTTTGTGCCAGTACTGGCATGGTGAGGAGAAGAAGCACAACCATCAACGAAGCTAGTCCATACCATTTGGTACTGGTCAGCTCCGGTTTTGAGAGAAACGTACAAAACGCTTCCCGCGGCAGCCAAACTAATAAAATTTTCTTCATAAGTAATGAGATCTTGAGGGATTAAACTTTTTAATTAAAGGCTATAGGATTCGCTATCGCAGTTAACTAACAATTGTTAACATTACAAATTTGTATTGCTCTGCAACCAACATCAATTAATACATGAATAATATAGAAAATAAAGGCTCTAAACAAAATATAACTACCTGATTATAAGAAACATACAACAAGAGGCTACTTATTAAAATATAACCCAAATATTGAGCTTAAGAGGAACAAAAATCAGCAAAAAACAACCTACCAAATGCCTTTAAAATCACTGTTATAACAATAGTGAATTTTAGGCTTCAATGCTGTATAATATGGCAAGCTTAGAACTGTAGTGGGAATGGTGACAAGTGCTGATTGGGAATTACGCAGTTGACATATATGCTAAAAAGAAGATAACATAGTGTACTGAGTGTATGTGCCTGAGCCTAAAGATTCACCATTTTGGACCGTATTCAAGAACCAATATGCTAATCCTTAAATCGGAATTATATTTTATAGAATAGTAAGCAAGAGACGAAGAAGTGGTGGCTGGTTTTAAGTTAGGCTAGTCCCGGTTTTGGGTGGGGCTGACGAATATTTTGAAAGCGTCAGATGGTACTAACTCCTACTAATTCAGAAAATGTCAGGAGTAGTATTTACTCTTTCCCTTGGCAAGCAACAGAAATAATTACTAAAACGCCTTTATCTCCATTATTTTGCGCTCAAAATTCTCGTTAGGCAAGAGGGACCTCTTCTTTACTTTGGATTTGTAGGTATAAATCGTATTAACAGAATACTCTAGAATCCGGGCAATTTGCTCATGATCGGTAATGCCTATCCGGATAAGGGCAAATATGCGTTGCTCTATCGTCAAGGACTGCTCATCCTTGGGTATGAACTGGTCTTCTTCTTTAAAAAAGGAGTTGAAGGATGGCACAAAATTAGGGAAGAGCTTAAGGAAAATTTTGTCAAAGCTCAGGTACAGGGCCTCCCGCTCCTTTTTCAGGTTCAACGACTTCATCACATGATTTATCTCATCGTACTTCTTGGCTATTACTTTTTTATCGAGGGCCTTTTTGAACTTCTCCATCTTGTCAATGTACTCCGAGTACATATTAAAGGAATAGCCTATATACTCTTCTTTTATCCGGTTGGCTTCAAACAGGCTCTCGTTCACTTCCTGCAGTTTGGTGTTGGCTTCTGTTACCGTTCGTTTGGCCACCCGCAACTGCTTGAGCTGTCTGAATATTATAAAAGCAAAGACTAACACCAGCACTGATAGCAGCGTCACCACGACGGCATAAACAACCAAGCGGCCCCGTTGCCCTTCTACTGTCGTCAGACGTTCTCCCTCAATCACGGGCAAGATGGCCGCCACCTGTATCTTGCGCTGCTTTGCACCATAATAGGTAGCATCTTCCTGGGCCTGTTTAATGTAGTCGTAGGCTCTGCCTTCATCTCCGTTATTATAGAGGAATTCCGCCAGTGTCATCAGAGCAACTCCTTCTTTTACAGATGCCTTTATGTCAGCTATAGCGGCTCTTGCCATCATCTCGATGGCTTTGTCGGTATGCCCCTGCTTGTAGTAGTAGTTGCCTAATGAGTTGGCAGCCATGGCGTATTGGTTCAGTGAAGGGTTGAATTTGTTCAGAATTGTCTGAAAATCTGCCCTGGCTTTTTCAGGTTGGACGGCAATCTCATGCTTCATCCCACGGAGCGCGTAAAACCAGAGAGTATTTGTATCTAAGAGAGCAAGTGCAGAGTCCACATATCTTTCGCCGGTATTGTTGTAGCGGGGGGTATAATAGGAATCTTGGGTGTAGCCGGAAAGGTCATAGTAAGCTCTGGCGGTGAGAGCATAGTAATCTATTTTGATGCTATCAGGCATCTGGTTTGGATTTACAGTGTGCAGCGAATCCAGTGCCTCCTTATACATGCCCGAAGAGAGCAGTGTGTGGCTTAGCTTCAGTTTAGCATAGGTTTCCCGTACCGGATCACTTAGCTGGCGGGCGGTTTTCTGGAGGTTAAGTGCATAAGTAAAAGCAGAATCGTATTGGAACGTTCTGTATTCGTTATAGAGTTTATTATAGATACTGAACTGCTGCTGAAGAGAGATGTCTCCTACATTCTTCATTACTTTCTTCAGCTCCTCTAACCTTTCCTTCTTTTGCTCTATAAATCTGTGCCTGCTATTGATGGTGCTACTAAGCTCATTCAGGAGACTGTCGGCTTTTGGAGAAGCTAAGACTACTGTACTAAAAAGCAGGAACAGTAAAGCAATAAATATACCCTTATAAGTCATAATGGTTAATTCAGATAATATACTTAAATCTTTTCAAGATACTTCTCCTTCAGCTCATCTCAAAGTTTGCCAGGGAACTAATCCATGCAAAATTTTTAAGCTATTTAATAAAACATTCCAACTACAACAACAGGTGTAGGTACAGTCGTGTGTGATGTTCTTTGGCTAATTAAATTGAGGCTGAAATTGCTGATTCTTCTGAAATTTTCTTTGCTGTGGGCTCCCAAGTTAGCCTTATATTGAATATAAAAAATTACTCTAATTACTTAGCTGCTAAGGTCTCGGGCATTCTCTGTATTCCAAAGTCTTCTATCCTATACAATACATATAGCCAAAACAAGTCGCTACATAAATACTTATTTAAACAACTAAAATTATCTACTATGAAGATATTCAAATGCAAAAGTCCATAGGCATTCATTCTGCTGCAAAGGTAGCCTGCCGTCCGGACACGGGACAAGGTAGTACGAAAAAAGGGGGATCCCTGAAGGGAAGCCCTCCGCATTTTTTTCGTCTCCACCTTGCCCTTAGTCCGTCCGCCAGGCAGGGAGGGCACCATAATCAATTCCTCAAACCTAAAAAGAACAAGATTATGGAAAAGCTAACTAAAAAATCCGGACTGAACAGAGTGGCAGAAATCAAGCTGACTTACCGCTCCAAAGTGAAACCGTCTGAGCGCCCGCAGGTAACCTGCTCCACCGACTGTGCCGAGGTCCTCCGCCAAAGCTGGGACACCGGCAAGATTGAGTTTGTGGAGCAGTTCAAGGTGATGCTGCTCAACAGGGCCAACCGGGTGCTGGGCATCTATGAGCTTTCCACCGGGGGCGTGGCCGGCACGGTGGCAGATCCCAAGCTTATCTTCGCTGCGGCTCTCAAAGCCTGCGCCAGCTCCATCGTCCTCTGCCACAACCACCCCTCCGGCAACACCAAGCCCAGTGCGGCCGACCTGCAGCTGACAAAGAAAATGAAGCAGGGCGGGGAGCTGCTCGACATTGTCGTACTAGACCACATCATCCTCACCAGCGAAACCTACTACTCCATGGCAGACGAAGGGCTCTTGTAGCCTTTTTTTGTTCATAGAAGGATGGATCCCGAACATGCTACTCTGAATAATCCAGAGCGACTTACGCCACAATAGCAATGAGAGCAGCTAGTTAACCCATGTTCTCCAATGATGACCAAAAGTTCAGCAGCAGCAAAAGAAAACACTTCCGGAAGAGCTTTTTGATTAGAATAATTGAGAAGGCATCCCTCTCCCCTACTCAACCTGGAAATACTCATACAGACAGGTCGCAACCTGTCCTATCGTTCCCGAACAAGATTTCCCGAAAAAATTCATTTGGAATAGCTTTCCCGTTACCAGAACTACTAAAACAAAAATAAAAGGGCCCTGCCTCCCCAGGCAAGGCCCCGCCCCCACAATCAAACAAGCTAAATTGTACTGAGCAGCAATGGTCTCCGGCTATAGCAGGACTTCTCAAAGACCTTTACCAATCATCTAGACTTTTCATTCCCTTTACTTTTCCAGGGCTACTAATATTGTCCGGAAGCTCTCCAGCCCCGCCTCCAGGTTCTCGATAATGTCCTCGGCCAGCACGTCCGGGTCGGGGAGGTTATCGAGGTCGGCTAAGGATTTGTCTTTGAGCCAGGTAATGTCGAGGCTGGTTTTGTCCCGGGCCACGATTTCCTCGTAGGTGAATTTGCGCCAGCGGCCTTCGGGGTTGCTTTCGGCATTATAGATTTCGGTTCGCTTGTGACGGTTCTGCGGGTTGTAGAGCGTGATGAACTCGCGCAGGTCTTCGAGCTTGAGCGGGTTCTTTTTTAGGGTGTGGTGGATGTTGGTGCGGTAATCGTACACCCAGATTTCTTTTGTCCAGGGGGCCTTGCTGCTGGGTTTGTTGTCGAAGAACACCACGTTGGCTTTCACACCCTGGGCGTAGAAGATGCCGGTGGGCAGGCGCAGGATGGTGTGCACCTCCGTTGTTTCCAGCAGTTTTTTACGCACGGTTTCGCCGGCACCGCCTTCAAAGAGCACGTTATCGGGGAGTACGACTGCGGCCTGGCCTGTGGTTTTGAGCATGCTGCGGATGTGCTGCACAAAGTTGAGCTGCTTGTTGCTGGTGGTGGCCCAGAAGTCCTGGCGGTTGTAGGTGAGGTCTTCCTTTTCCTGTTCGCCTTCGGCATTGGTAAAGGTCTGGCTGCTTTTCTTGCCGAAGGGCGGGTTGGCCAGCACGTAGTCGTGCAGCATACCGGACGGGGCAATGAGGGCATCGGCAGGAGAAATAAAGTTGTCGCTGTCGATGTCGCCGATGTTGTGCAGGAACAGGTTCATGAGCGCCAGGCGACGGGTGCTGGCCACGATTTCGTTGCCGAAGAAAGTGTTGTACTTCAGGAAAGCTCGCTCTTCTTTATCCAGCTGGTGGTGCTCCACCAGGTAATCGTAGGCTGCCAGGAAGAAGCCGCCGGTACCGCAGGCGGGGTCGGCGATGGTGCGCATAGGCTGCGGGTTTACGCATTCCACCATGGCTTTGATTAGAGGGCGCGGCGTGAAGTACTGACCGGCACCGCTCTTGGTGTCTTCGGCGTTTTTCTCCAGCAGGCCTTCGTAAATGTCACCTTTGTCTTTCACGCCCATCAGCAGCCAGTTCTCGTTGTCGATCATGCTGATGATCTTGGAGAGCTTGGCGGGGTCCTGAATTTTGTTCTGGCTCTTGGTGAAGATTTGCCCGAGGATGCCTTTCTCCTTGCCCAGCTCCTGGAGCAGGATGGTGTAATGCGCTTCGAGTTCGGCCCCCTTCAGGTCTACGAGGCTTTGCCAGTTGTATTCCAGCGGAATAGGCATCTGGCGGTTGTAAGGCGGCCGGGTATATTCGTCGGCCATTTTCAGGAACAGCAGGTAGGTAAGCTGCTCCAGGTAATCGCCATAGCCCACGCCGTCGTCGCGGAGGGTGTTGCAGAAGGCCCAGACTTTACTTACTATAGCGGAGTTATTATTGCTCATTTTTGTTAAATTGGATAGTTTAATAATGCCGCAAGTTTAGCGTTAGCGTAAATGTGGCTTTTTATGAGGCCAGTTTGTAACTGGCGGTATGAAAGAAATTTCAGGCTAAGATTTTCTTATTCTAGCTAAAGCAGTATCTGTTAAAAAGTATTTGCCTGTTTTGGCTGGCCCTTTAAACTCTATCATGCCTGCCACTTTTAGAATTTTAAGGTAGCGCTGAACAGTTGCTCGTGCTCTGCCCACTCTTGCTGTTATCAAGGTAAAAGGTACGCCCGACTTGTCGTTTGCCAACAAGGCTATAATTTTATTTAATGCATCGTAAGGAATATCTTTTAAACTGTCGAGTTCGCCTCTATTTACAGCATCATTTACAGCATCATTTACAGCATCATTTACAGCATCATTTACAGCATCATTTACAGCATCATTGCCATTTACTGCGCCACTTTCTGAATTTACACCCTCACTTATACCGCCAACAGGTTGTGCCTCTACCGGAATAGTCATTTTAAACACATCGCCTTCTTCAAATACAGGTGCTTTGCCGGGTGTGTAGTGCGGCAGGTATTTGTTTACGTTCAGGATGCCGGAGCCTAGTTCATCTACATGGCCCAACTGGGTGAAGAACTTGGCGATGACGGGATTTTTGGAAAAAGGACTAAAGTTTTCCGGGAGCAAACGGCCGTAGGTGTGAGGGCGGTTCGCGTTTTCGGTTACGACCTTGTCGGCATATATAACCAAACGGGCCGGATAGCCGCTGGTAAACTCCCGGTGCACCAGCAAGTTTGCCACCACTTCCCGGAATATTTTACTGCGCAGGCTGATGCGCACGGCTCCTTCCAGGAAAAACTTATCGGGCAGGTGTTTGGCTATGAAATCCATCAGCTGCTCATAGGCTTCGATAAGGTTGGTTTGCACGTACAGGCGGTCGTCGTAGCGGTCCAGGTTCTGGCGGCGGAGGAGCGCATCGGTTTTGTAGTGCGGCAGCACGCTCAGGATAACTTCGTCCTGGCCCAGCAGCAGAGCGGCGGCCAGGGTGTAGCCTTCCAGACCGGTTTGCGCATCGCGGCGGTAGAGCCCGGCTTTACGGAGCAGCTGCTCATCGTCGAGGGAGAGCCAGGGGTGGTTGTAGTCGCGGCTGCGGATCAGGTTCCGGATTTTGGGGAACAGCTCCGGCTTGAAATCGGAGAAGCGCAGGGCGGCGTAGATGGTGTTTTCGGAATAGCTGGCGCTTTTGCGGGTGTAGAGCTCGGCAATGGCAGTGTGGTTGGTAAGTTTGTAGTCGCCGTCTTCGCTGCGGTCGTACACTACGCCTTTGCTTTTATGCACCTGCGAGCTTTCCGGCACCTGAATATGGATGAGCTGTTTGCCTTCGACTTCTGTTACCTGCGGCAGCAGGATAAAAGGCGGATCGAGCTTCTGCGTGTTGTTCGAAAGGTTCACGATTTCTTTTACCAGCTGCGCCACCCGGACTTCGTTTACGCCTAGCACCGTGCCATCGTCGGCAACGCCTAACAAAATATCGCCGCCGGCCCGGTTCAGGAAAGCACATACCGTTTCGAAAAGGGTAGCGGGGAGTTCAGAAACTGCTTCCTTAAACTCCAGCCGCAAACCCTCGCGTTGTTGTAGCAGGTGGTTAATCCGGGGTGAGGTCATTGGATTGTAGTGGCTATTGCCTATTTGTTGGGCTTCAATTACTAAGTGTTGCAGAAGGAACAGATTTTGATTTAGATGAAAGAATTGTTGCTCATCTTCTTCTTTTCCGGAAATATCCGGAAGTCTCAATCATTTTAAAACCTCTGTTTAAATGCCCAAAACAAATACTTCTGCTTCTTAAATTCTATTTCTGGAAAAAAGCGGAAGTAATTTAATAGGTTAGCCATGAATCAAGGTTTGTATAAAATTCTTTACCGTATGTAAATTTATCTGTAAAGCTCTTGTTAAGATATTCCCTATGATAGCAGTTGACAAAGCAAACAAAATAGCGTAACCGAGATACCTTGAAAGTTGACTATCCTCAAATCTGAATTTGATCAAAGCATTGAAATCCTCAATAAATTGATCTCTGTCTCTTTCTTCTTTTGAAGTCTTTGTTTTTAAATGGTAAGCTAACGAATTATTATATTCATAATTTGCTGTTTGTAGATATGTTTCCCATGTATCTTTTTCTAAAAGCCTGACGCTATTTAATTTTATATCTGATAATATATAATCGTCAGTAATATTCCGCATTATAAATAAATGGATAAGGGAAATATTAAATTTAACCCCATTATTTTCGATGTGCTCAAGTAAGGACAGATTTAGATCTCTTGTATCATTAATTCTAAGATCGATCAACTCAATGCTTGACGATATACTTTCAAAAAAAGAATTCTTTGGTCTAAAAATGTGACTAAAGTTTTTTACAAGATCAGTCTTGATCCTGATTCTATAATAGGTGTCAACTCCATGAAAACATGTAAAAGGTATTTTTACAATGGTTCCTTCGTAATCATGTATTGGTTTACAATCAGACCTAATATCCAGTGAGTAAATGTAAAATTGAGTTTCCCCATCATGAATCACTTCAAAGTGCTTTTTATTTCCAACTGTATTTGAGCTATAATTTTCATTAAATACTGCCGTTAATAATTTTGCATTTTTTAGATTAGCTCCTAAATCATCAATTGTTGTACTGAGGTCTAATATTTCTTCTGGTAGATAAAAGCATAATTTTTGAACATTAACCCCGTTCTTAACTCTTATTCCAATATCTAAAAAGTAATCTAATTCATTATTACTTTCGCCTTTAACTTTCCAATGATTTAAATGAAGCTGTAGTTCAGCTTTATTTTCTGAATTAAGCTTGTTTATTGGTTCATACCAGAAAGCTAAAGATTTCATGATTTTTATATGTAGAGGAACGATTGGGGAGGATGAGCATTAAAGTCTTTCTTTAAACATAAAGCATCTTGATATCTTTTAGCATTTTTTATTTTTATGGCAAAACCCTCTTCTTTCCCTTCGAAGTATTTGAAAAAGAAGCTTTTATCAATTCCAGCTTTGTGTTTAGTTTTATTCCATAATTTAGTTAAGTCATCCTTTAAAATTTCTTCTATTTCAAATTCCCCAATTACTTTTTGAACTGGGGAAGAAGCATAAACAACTATTGTTTGGATATTCTTGTTCTTAAAAATTGTTCTTCGGAATTCAAATCCTTTCGTGCCTTCAAAAATTCTTTCTGCGAATTCTGGTTTAATGGATAATAAAACTTTCATCGGTTTTAGTTGCCTTCAAAATAATGTTAAGTTGGGTTTGGGTAATTCGTTTAAAACCACGTGGAGCATCTTCAATATCTTGGAAAACGCCAAGGTCAATTAATTGCTTCAGATTTATTCTTTGAGGAAAAGAGTAAACATACAGGAAATTAACCAAAAATGGCCTACTCTCTGGGTTATAATTCCAGTGTTCTTTTAACTTCACTTCCGTGAAAACGCTTCTTCTTCTAGTTTTTTTGATGAAATCTTCCACATTATCAAAGGATTGATAAATATTATCAACTACACCAATCGTTGTAACTACACTTTTGTAGAAACCTCCAGTACGATAAAAAATTATGATATCACCTTTTTGAAGGTTCCTTTCCCAAGATCGGGAAATATAGACTTTACTAATCGCATTCCTATGGGGCTGGTCATCTATAAAGTCACCTTTTGATTCTGTATGTAAAATCGAATCAGGGATGAGTTCCGTGTGATATTCTGGATAAATGGGTACAACAAAAATATTGCCTCCTAAGCTAATGTATGGGTAAGTCTCTTTTGGATTCTGTGAGTTAAATTTTTTGGTAAAATCTCGAACATATACAAGCTCTTCATTTTTCCTGCCCCATAATTGAAAACCCCATTCTTCAAGCAGTGCTATTAATCGATTTTGTTCGTCTCTCTTGTCGAAGATTGTAACATAAATTTCTTCAACTTTATTAACTAGTGCATTATCAAAAATAATTTTCAAGAAACGCTCACCTAGCCGAACCCCATTACTAACAACTTTAAAAGTTCCGACTTTTAGTCTCTTCTTAGGTTTGAAAATTGGGTCAATATCAGAGTATACCTCATCCGGTCCTTCCTTTTTTATATAGAGAAAAGATAATATTTTACCATTAGTCTTATTGATAGTTACATAGGCTATTTCATTCGCTTTTTTCTTAAACCATTTATCGAAGCCAGGATAATCATCTTTTAAACTGTCAAAAAATTCATCAGAAAAATCTAACTCTGCAAAATATTTTTGTTGGACACTTAGAACCTTATATTCTACTAAATCCGGGTTCTCTGCGAAGATTTTTTCTAGGAATGAATTAATAGTGTAAACATTATCAGATATACCTAATGCATTCGCCTTGGTATGAATCTTTTTATCTTCAGAAATTAGAATATCTACTCTTTCATTGAAGACTTCATTTAATAAGATAGTATCAATCCTATCATTTTCACTATGATCAAATTTTTTAGATACTGCTGCGACTTCACTTGCCATCGGGGCTGTAGTTGGCAGTGCTTCATAACTCTTCATTTTCACATGAAATGCTTCAACAGTAGCTTTGTTTGGATTCCTTTCGATTTCTTGAATAGTAATAGGATGAATATACTTTGTATATTTTGCCTTATCTAACCATTTATAAAGGATGCCAATATCTTGCTTAGAGGCTTTATTGGCTTCTCTATTGATAATTATATTCGTGTCAAGTAAAGCTTTCATAGTTTATTGTTGTTTATTGTTTTGCGACAAGGCATAGGCCTTTTAAGCCATTTCTACTACTGTTTTGCTGATCTTGATAAGCTTCCCCTCAAACGCCTCCTTCAAAATACTCTGCCGTAACATATCGGCCTGTTGCAGACTCTGGTTTATAGTTTCCTCCACTTTATCGCAAACACTTAGGCGACTCTCAATTTCCTGAACAATTTGAATTTGTTCTTCAAGATCAGGAACAGGAATTTCGAATCTCTCCACCGTTTTAGTATTAAAATGCCCTAAAGCCACTCCTACCTTTTGAGCTATAATTCTGCTTTGAACAACCGAATTTAGATAATATGAAATATAATAGCTGTTTGTGTTAGTGGGCTTCTTAACTATAACTAAGTCAGAACAATTAGCATCAGGCAAACTTTCTGGAACAACACATGACGTTCCAACATTTCCTGATCTTACAACAAGAATGTCACCTGTACTGATCTTAGATTTTGATAATTGAATATGAAATTTATCTGAAACATACTTTAATCCATTTGGGTCATATCTGTTAGCTTTAACATTCTGGCCCCTTAAAAAGGGAATTCCTTGGTCTATATATTGATCTTTCATAGACCCTACAAAACCAACTGTTACTTTAGGGCTAATATTCCCAATTTTCACCCACTTCCACCCTTCCGGCAGCTCACCTTCTTTAACCTCTGGATTAGTAAACCTCCCTTCAAAAGCCCACTTCAAAACAGCCTGCCGATACACTTTTAGTTGCTGCCGCGCGGTTTCTAATTGCTCTTTGCCTTTGTCTAAATCGCTGAACAGTTCTTCTAGTTTAGCAACGATTCCTCGTTGTTCTGGAAGGGTAGGAAGAACAATATTTATTGTTTCAAATTTTCCTTTATTAACAATTGCAACAGTTGTAGCGGCAGAAAGCTTTTCTAATTGATTTTTAAAATTTGGTGATTGAGCCTGATAAAAAAGAAATTTACCTTCTAATACCTTCGATGGTATAAGGGCATTAATTTGCTGATTAAAAGCAACAGGTATTTTGTTAATTGCAGTTCTTCCTAAATTCCCTATACATGTAACTAGTACAGAACCTATTGGTAAAACTCTTGCTACTTGGGTCCCTTTCTCAGAAAGATTTTCTGGAGCATCAGAAATTGGTTTATCCTGTACTTGCGGTGGCTTTACAAAAGGTATAGCAGTACCATAGTTATCAATATTATTCCTGGGAGGAGTATTACCTGTTACTGTTTTACAAATTTCTCCTAACTTTCTCACCTCCCAATGCTCCGGAAGTACACTTTTATCTATCATGCTACGCTGCTAACTCCTCGTTTAATTCACTTAAAACTTCATCCGTCTTTTCCCCGAACAGCTGCCACAGTTTCCCCAGCCCGCCATGTGCATTAAAAGGGCTCAGGTCGAAATCATCGCGGTCGATGTGGAAGCTGTTGGCGATGTATTCTTTTATCATGCGGAGCCAGGCCATCTGCTCTTCGGTAAACTTCAGGGTACCCGCCTGCTTTTTGAACACCCAATCCTGGAAGTTACGGTCCACGGTTTTGTCGTAGGCGGTCAGGGTGTCGTCGAGGCCGCTTACCCGGCGTATTAGCGCCACCAGGGCCATCAGCTCGTTTTTGGGCTGGCCGTTTACTTTTTCCAGCTGCTCGTAAGCCCGCCAGATGTGGAGCGGGGCCAGCGTGGGTTTGGCCGCTTTAATCGTTTCCACCAGGTCCTTCAGCATCCGGAAGGTGAGCGCGCGCCGCTGGTAGGGCTGCCCGTAAAAGAGCTGCAAAGCTACGATTTCGTTCTTATGGGCTTCTATCCAGCTCCTGAAATCTGCCACCAGGTTTTCGGCGTCGGCTTTGTTGTCTTTCACCCAGCCAATGGTAACCAGCTCGTCTGGGTTGATGTCGTCGATAATCTGGTCGTACTTTTTGCGGATGTCGATAATAAAGTCGCGCAGCTCGTAATCGTGGAACACGGCTACGGCCTGCTCCACCAGTTCCTGGTGCCGCTCCGCTGCTTGTGTGGCAATGGTGGCAGGTGCAGCACCGGGATCTTCGCTTTTCACCTGCACCGTGAGCGCCTCCAGCGTGTCCGGGTCGTGGGCGTGCAGGAGCTGCTTTACCACCTGGTTGATGGACTGGCCGCCTGCTTTTTCGGCAAAGGTGGTTTTCTCCTTTTCGTTCAGCTGCTTGTCGAGCCGAATGAGGCGGTTGGCCAGTGTGCTGAGCAGGGCCTCTTCGGTGTTGCCCATGGCAATGCCTTCCAGCACCTCTTTGAGCGACAGGCCCGGCTTTTTTTCCAGGGGGCGGCTGTCGGTTTTGCGGCTCTTCTCCACGCCAATGGCATCGATGATCACGAAATGGTCTTTGGTGAAGCGGGCGGAAGGGGTGCCGGTGGCTTTAAGTTCTTCGAGGGAGCAGGTGCGGGTGCCGCGGCCTTTCATCTGCTCGTAATAGCTGCGGCTTTTCACGTCGCGCATAAAGAGCAGCACCTCCAGCGGCCGGATGTCGGTGCCGGTGGCAATCATGTCTACCGTTACGGCCACACGCGGGTAGTAGCTGTTGCGGAACTGCTGCAGCACGCTTTTCGGGTCTTCGTCGGAGCGGTAGGTTATCTTTTTGCAGAACTTGTTTTCCTCGGCAAACTCTTCCCGCACGATGTTAATGATGTCGTCGGCGTGGCTGTCGCTTTTGGCGAAGATGAGCATTTTGGGCACTTCAAACTTGCCGTCCTTATCGAGCCGGTCGGGGAACATGTGCGGCAGGTTATCGCGCACCGCTTTGGCGATAAGGCGGATCTGGTTCACGTTTACTACCTTCTCGTCTAGCTGGGTGGCCTTGTACTCCACCTCCTCGTCGAGCGTGTTCCAGAACTGTTTGCGGGTCAGCTTTTCGCGGGTGCCCACATATTCCCCCAGCTCCAGCTTCGCGCCGCCCTGCGTTACCTTGGTTACAATCTCAAACACGTTGTAGGGCACCAGCACCCCGTCTTCCACCGCCCGCTGGTAACCGTAGTCGCACACCAGGTTCTGGTTGAAGTAGCCGAAGGTGCGGTTGTCGGGCGTGGCGGTGAGGCCCACCTGGAAGGCATCGAAATAATCGAGCACCTGTTTCCAGAGGTTGTAGATGCTCCGGTGGCACTCGTCTATCACAATAAAGTCGAAGAACTCCATCGGCACCTTCTCGTTATACACCACCGGCAGGGGTTCCTTCGGTTGCCATTTGCCTTCGTTCGGGTTTTCTTCCTCGTCGCGCTCGTCCAGCGGCGTTCCTTTCAGGATAGAGTACAGCCGCTGTATCGTGCTGATGTACACCTCGCTGTCGGTAGGCACAAAGGAGCTGCTCAGGCGGGTAACGCCGTAGAGCTCCGGGAAGAGGCGGTTGTCGTCCTGGGGCTCGTATCTCTTAAACTCCTGCTCGGCCTGCTCCCCCAGGTTCTTGGTATCGACCAGGAACAGGATGCGTTTGGCTTTGGCAAATTTTAGCAGGCGGTAAATAGCCGTGATGGCCGTAAAGGTTTTGCCCGAACCGGTCGCCATCTGTATCAGCGCCTTGGGCCGGAACTCCCGGAAGGAGGTTTCGAGGTTCGTAATGGCCTGTACCTGGCACTCGCGCAGGCCTATTTCCGGCAGCTCCGGAATGTCGCAGAAGCGGCCGCGCAGGGTCTGGGTTTCCTTCAGCCACTTCTGGAAGGTTTCGGGCCGGTGAAAGGTGAAGACGGGGCGGGAACGGGGTTTGGGGTCGCGGTAGTCGGTAAAGCGGGTTACGTTGCCGGTGCTCTCGTACACAAACGGCAGCGGGCCGTTGTTGATGTACTTCAGCTTGGCCGTGGCATAATCCGTGGACTGATCTTCGTGCACCGTCAGCTTTACGCCCTCTTCCTCGCGCTTGGCCTCGATAATGCCCACTGGCTTCTTGTCCACAAAGAGTACATAATCAGCAGGGCCTACATCAGTCTGGTACTCCTGTATGGCAATGCCCGTAGCAGCGCTCAGGTTAATTTTCTTCTTGTCCTGAATCAGCCAGCCCGAAGCCACTAACAATTTATCGATGTGGTCGCGGGCAATTTGTTCAGGATTTTGGTTCATAGGTACAATGGGAGCCAGAGCAAAATTGTGTTATCACATTAATGTGCTTAAATATATAGTATTTTATCCATAAATAAAGGAGAAAACTTAAAATATAAGGTTGAAGCTAAACCCGGAAAATAAAGTCATTTGTACCTAGCTCCACAGCCTTTGCCCACTTTCCATGCATAGTAAGCGCAAGTCGGAAGCAGTGATTATTTCCTGTTCATGAAGAAAATAAAAAAGGACTGCCCACAATTCCTGAGCAGTCCTTTTGAAGTACTTCTGTGGTATTTATGGATATCTACACAAACTTCTGTCGCAGCAACTTCATATCCTCACTTACCTTCACATCCAGAATTTTGGCATAATGCTGCGTGGTCCGGATACTCGTATGCCCCAGCATCTTCGACACGCTCTCAATTGGTACACCATTTAAGAGGGTAACGGTGGTGGCAAAGGTGTGGCGGGCGATATGGAAGGTAAGCGGTTTATCTATGCCACAAAGCGCTGCTATCTCCTTCAGATAAGCGTTCATTTTCTGGTTGCTAAGCACAGGCAATAACCTGTCTTCATTCAGACAGTGAGGATGGTCCTTGTACTTATCAATTATACTCAGAGCTGTAGGCAAGAGAGGAATACGGGAAGCCGTATCTGTTTTCTGCCTGTTTTTGAATATCCACTTCTCTCCGTCAATGCCTCTGCCAACATCATGATGTTTCAGCTTTTGCACATCCACATAGGCAAGTCCTGTAAAACAGCTAAAAAGAAAGATATCCCGTACCTGCCCCAGGCGCTCTGTTGCAAATTCCTTTACTGCCATTATATTTAACTCCTCTTCTGTCAGGAATACCCTGTCTACCTTTTTAACTTTCGACTTGTAATTCATAAACGGATTAGCCGATAACCAGCCATTGGCCAGGCAGATCCGAATAATTTTACCAAAATTCTTGATGTACTTAACAGATGTGTTGTTAGAGCACTTCCGCACACTCCGCAGGTAGAACTCATACTCTGTAATAAAGGCATGATTTATTTTCCGGATGTCAATATCATTGATCTGAAACTTCCATTGCAGAAAATCCCTTGTGTGACTTAAAGAGGTTGTATAACGTTCCAAGGTTCCTGGAGCAAACTCATCCCCAACCAGGGCCGCCATTTTGCGGTTGTGGTCTTCAAATATCTCCAGCAGGTATCTTATTCTCTCTGCTTTTCCGGTTAGCCTGCATTTCAAGCTTTCTACAGTAACATCAGCACCTTCCTCCATCATTTGGCGATGGGCCTCATAAACTTTTGCCTGCAAACCATCCAGGTAAGCGTTTAAAGACTTTACGGTTTCTTTTGTACCGGAGGCACGTCCGGCAGCTGCATTCCACCTGGCAGGTTCACATTCCCTTCCGGTTGCCACTTCGGCACGTTTTCCGGCAACTGTAATTCTCAGATAAACAGGTACTGAACCTGTTTGATAGTTTTTGGGCTTCTTTAGGTAAAATAGAAGGCTGAAATTGACTCTCATAATAGTGACCTTTAAAAGTTAAACAAATGTAGCTTTGCAGTCACCTGTAGTCAAGATGTACAGACATTGTACATCTTGTTAATCAACTGGTTATGTAGTATCTGGTGAGTAAAGAATTTTCCCAAAACGACTCACCGAATCACTCACCTTTTCTTTGCGAAAAACTGAATAATTTGGTACAGTTCTGAAAACAAAAAAGCCTGCAATCAGTTGATTTGCAGGCTTTTAGTTGTTTTTGATATGATTATCAGCAGAGAGGGAGGGATTCGAACCCCCGGACCTGTTACAGTCAACGGTTTTCAAGACCGCCGCAATCGACCACTCTGCCACCTCTCTGAATGATGTAAAGTAATCGTGCACAAAAGTATACTACTTGCCCGAATTTTCAAAATGCAGATTAAAAAAAGTAATGTTTTTTAGCCACAAAAACCCTAAACAACTGATAATGAAGTCTAAAATTTACTCCTGACCCTACGTAAAACAGACTAGATCGTAAGATTCTTTCCCTCCGCCGTCTTCTCAACACGCTGCGCAGTACGTCTGACCACTGTATCGATGCTCACATTTATCTCAAAGCCCAGAATCAGGATCATCGATATAAAGTCGAGCCAGATCATCAGGCCAATAAGCGCCCCGATGGAGCCATAGAACTTGTTATAGGTATCGAAGGCGCTGATATAGAGCGAAAAAATCATTGAAACGGCAAAGATCAACCCGGTAGCCACTACTGCCCCTGCCGAGAACAGCGGCCACTTATCTTCTATGGCTGGCACATAATAATAAATGAGCGAGGTGGCCAGCAAAAACAGCAGGATGATAGCAATATATTTCAGCATCATGATAAAGGTGTAGGTGTACGACTCCGTTACGACCTCATAGAACACCAGTACATCAAGTATCCACTGCCCGAAGAAGATGGCAGCTACCGCCAGGAACAGGATAAACATCAGCGCACCTGTCAGCAGCGTGGCAATGGCCCTTTTTTTAGGATAACTCCGCTTGTAGAAGGTTTTATATTTTTTATCAAAGGCATCCATCAACGACATAATGCCGTTGGTAGACAGGATAAGGGCAAACAGGAAACCAAACGAAAGCAGCCCCCCGCGCGGCTTGTTTACAATGTCCTCAATAGTGGTGTAGGCAGCCGCATACATCTCCTCCGGCAGCACATCGGCCAGGAAGTCGAAGATGCTCTCGCCCAGGTCCAGCGACAAAACGCCTGGCACGTACGGAATGAGCGTAAAAAGGAAAATGATACTGGGAAAAATTGCCAGCGTGAAGTTGAAGGCCATGTAGGAGGCTCGCTTGGTAATGGAGTCTAGGCGGAGTTCCCCGAGCAGCACATCCACTACCTCGTACACCGAAGACTGCCCGTTGTTAAACCGCCACTTTTTCAGAAAAACGATAAACTTCCGGTACGCTCTCCTGCGCTTCAGATATTGCTGGTTAATCCTCATTCGCTAAAGTAAGGGTCTAGCTTCTGGTGGATGAGTTCGGGCACAGCGGTAGGCCGGCCCGACTGCATCGTCACAAAAACCATGGTCGTTTCGCCGACATTCAGCAACACCTTTTCCTCGTTATACACCTCATATTCAATCAAGATGCGCGAACCCTTTGGCTTATGCCGCAGCAGCAGCTTTACGGTGAGCAGGTCGTCGTACTTGGCTGGTCTGATATATTTGCACTTCAGCTCCAGCACCGGCATCATGGTGCCGGTGGCCTCCATCTCCTTGTAGTGGATGCCCAGCCGACGAAACACCTCTGTGCGCGCCACCTCGTAATAGGCCGCGTAGTTACCGTAATACACGTAGCCCATCTGGTCTGTTTCGGCGTACCGCACCCGTATCTGCACTTCTGACTCAAACATGTTTGGTTGCTGGTTGCTGGTTGTTAGTTGCTGATTGTTGAATGGTTGAATTGCTAAATAGTTATATGGCTGCATGGTTTACCCAGAATTTCATAAACTCCTATGCAAAAAGGCAGCATATTTCCGGGAGATGGTTTATTATGGGAAACAATTTAACCATTCAGCAATTTAATAATTACACTCTACCTCATTATATTTCGCTCATTCATGGCCTTATGGAAACGACGGGCGTTGGCCAGGTGCTCGGCCTGGGTAGTGGCAAAGGCATGGTAGCCTGAGAAATCATCTTTGGCGCAGAAGTAAATATAGTTATGGCTTTCCGGGTTCAGTACCGCATCTATGCTGGATATGTCGGGCACATTGATCGGGCCGGGAGGCAAACCTTTGTAGCGGTAGGTATTGTAAGGAGAGTCGTACTGCAGGTGCACGTTCAGCACGCGGCGAATCGAGAAATCGCCTACGCTATACACCACGGTCGGGTCGGCCTGCAGCAGCATGTCCTTCTTCAGGCGGTTGAGATACACGCCGGCTATTCGGGGGCGCTCATCGGCGTACCTGCCCTGCTCCGCCTGCACAATAGAGGCCAGCACCGATACCTGCTGCGGCGTCAGCCCCTGCTGCTCCGCCTTCGCCTGGCGCTCCTCGGTCCAGAATTTGTCGTACTCCGCCTTCATCCGGTCTATCAGGGCTTTGGCAGAGGTGGTCCAGTACACTTCGTAGGTGTTTGGTATAAACATGCTCACGATGGTGGTTGTGTCGAAGCCGAGCGCGCGTAGGTACTCCGGGTCGCGCAGCAGGCTGTCTATTTCCTGCTCATCGGGCTCCACGCTCGCCGCCAGCTTGGCCGCCAGGTCCTGGCGCAGCCTGATATTGTTGAAGGTGATCTTCACCGGCGACTGCTCGCCTAGGCGCAGCACCCCGATCAGTTGGCGGTTGCCCCAGCCGTTCTCTATTTTGTAGCGGCCCGGCTTTACCAGTTCATCGTAGTCCATGAGCTTGGCCATAAACCGCAGCGACAGCTTGTCTATGATCGCTCCTGTTGCCTCTACCGAGTCCAGGGCTTCGGCATACCCAGCTCCTGTCGGGATGTAAACATAGGTATCCTGCCCTTTAGTGTCTACGTTCGGGGTATACACAATCTGGTAAGCGTAATAAGAGAAACTTACAAACAGGAACAGGAACAGGACAATGATTCCGGGAATCACCACGCTTTTTTCTTTCCTTTTTCTGGTAGATGTGACTTTCTTAGCCATAGTTGTTTTATAGTGCAGCAGCTGTTGCGGCAACCGCACCTCTTGTTATTTAAACCCAAAAATAATATTATTCTTCCGCTTTCGCTTCAAAATTTAAACCCGGCTGCCAACAGGCATCGGCAGGCTGGGCATTCTGCTCCCTAAAATCTAAAACCGGCTACTGAACCGGCCTTTGCCTGTCGTCGCGGATTAACCTGAGACCAGCGCCACAGGCATAAAAAGCTATCGCCCCGAATTTAGTTCCTTTACCCATCAGGTCAGGCGCTTACAAGAGCAGACAGCCTGTTTAAAGTAAAAACAGGAAACCTTTGCGCCTGATTATAGATATGTATACCTTCATTGTCAAACATTTATTTATACCCCGAAAAACAGAAAAGCTATGAGTAACGCAGCGTTTGTAAAAATCCATCCGGATAACCCGCAGGAAAAAAAAATAAGGGAGGCAGTAGAAGTGCTTAGAAATGGCGGCGTAATTATATACCCGACCGACACCATCTACGGGATTGGCTGCGATATTCATAACACCCGCGCCGTGGAGCGCGTTTGCCAGATAAAAGGCGTGAAAGCCGACAAGGTGCACCTCTCTTTTATCTGCTCCGACCTAACCCACA
This sequence comes from Pontibacter beigongshangensis, assembly GCF_014332515.1. Lineage (GTDB taxonomy): Bacteria > Bacteroidota > Bacteroidia > Cytophagales > Hymenobacteraceae > Pontibacter > Pontibacter beigongshangensis. The sequence continues at coordinate 126,178 of NZ_VFSD01000021.1, forward strand.
TCTCCGATTATGCCAGAATTGAGACGCCGGTTTATAAAGTAATGAAGAAAGCCCTGCCCGGCCCTTTTACTTTTGTGCTGGAGGCGAGCAGCAAAGTGCCCCGCTATGCAGGCTCCAAAAAGAAGACCGTGGGTATCCGGGTACCCGACAATAACATTGCGCTGGCGCTGGTCCGTGAACTCGGAAACCCCATCCTCTCCACCTCTATCCGCGACGATGACGAGGTGATCGAGTACAGCACCGACCCCGAGCTTATCTTTGAGAAATACCAAAACCAGGTAGACATGGTGATAGATGGTGGCTATGGCAACAACATCGCCTCTACCGTGATAGACGTTGCCAACAATTTTGAGGTGCTACGCGAAGGAGCAGGCGATATAGAACAGTACCTTTAGGGCTTCGCTCAATTAAAAATTATAAATTATGGTAGTACACGATCTCAACCATGTATAATTTCTAATTACCCGCAGGCCTTTTGTGTTTCCAGCGCCGGTGTGTCCAGAGATAATTGGCGGGGGAGCGCCGGATAGATTTTTCGAGGGTACGGGCAAAGGCTTCGGTAATGGGGTACTCGCCTTCTGCCTTGGCCGGAGGAGCTGTGCCATCGGAGAGCACCTCGAAGCGCAGGTGGTAGTGTCCCCGCTTGATGCGCTCCACATCCAGGAAGAGCACGGGGCACCCGAAGGCGTTGGCCAGCTTTTCGGCCCCCACAAAAAAGGCGGTGTCTTGGTGCAGGAAGGTTGTCCAGTACTGTATTTCGCCGTAAGGAGGCGTCTGGTCCGAAAGCATGGCAATCACGCGGGGCACTTTCCGGTTCCGCACAAAATCGCGCATGGTGTCTTTCATTTTAATGAGCCTTGCGCCCAGGCGGCTCCGGGTGCTCAGCATGTACTCTTCGAAAAAGGCGTTGTGCAGCGGCTTGTAAATACCCTCGGCCGGAAAACCGAATTGCACCGCCCCCGCCGACAGCACCCACTCCCAGTTGCCCGAGTGCGACCCCATCGTAATCACCGCCTTGCCCTGGCGCACAAAATCATCGAGCACCTGTTGGTTAGAGAACACGATTCGGCTCCGCATCTCGGCGGCTGACATAGAGCGGAGCTTCAGGATCTCCACGACTATATCGGCAAACTGCCTGTAGAACTCTTTGGCTACCCGGGCTATTTCTTTCTCGTCCTTCTCCGGAAATGCATTGCGCAGATTTTGCAGCACCACCTTTTTTCGGTAGCCGATCACGTAAAACACCAGCAGGTACAGAAAATCGGAGAGCAGGTAGAGCACCGGCAACGGCAACAGCGACAGGCACTTCAGCAGTAGCCAGAGCGGGTAGAAATGGAGCGGGATGTTGGGTTTCGTGTTCATGGGCAGAAGCAACCGCTAAGGTACAACCACCTTTTGTTAAATTTGAATTTCTGATTCAGAAATTATGAAGTATGCCTTTTATGTACTAGACTTCCGCCAGGCAGCAGCAGGAGCGGCAGCAGCAGCTCCGGAGGGGCTTTTTCATTGGAATAATTGCTGATTGGTGGTTGTTGATTGTTAGTTGCTAATTGTTGATTGTTAAATGGCTACATGGTCGATTTGGAAATGAATGGTGAACCTTACATTAACTCTTAACCAGTCTGATCAAAAGTCTTGTGCCCTAAGTCGTACTACCTGATACGAATATCGTGACGTGCATCCTGTGTCCTGAAAAAGCGGTACTGTATTTAAAGTAAGGATGGCTTTATTGCCATTTTCTCAACATTGTAGTTATATAAGAAA
>NZ_VFSD01000022.1 GCF_014332515.1 Pontibacter beigongshangensis
CACCTAAACATCTACTGTAGCAGCAAACCCAAGTAACCTTCGGAAGACCTTTTTCATTAGAATAATTTGGTTGTTGGTTGCTGGTTGTTAAACTGTATAATGGTTTATTAACGTGAACTCGGGAATTAGGCATTGATTCTGGCCGGGCTGAATCTGCTTTTTTTCTGATCCAGGAAGGTATAGGCAGTAAGTCCGGAGAGGATGTGCACCAGCGCGTTGAGCGGATTTCTGTGTCGGGTATGGTCAATATCGCAGACGCTCATGAGGATATCATTGACAGCTTCGATCGTGCCTCGCTTCCGCAGGTTGAGCTTGTCGGAGAGGGACAGGAGCATGTTCTTCATGTTCTTTCTGATCTTGCTGACCAGGTGCAGTCCCTTTTCGAGGAGTTGCTCGAGCATGGCAGTCAAGTAGCCTTTGTCTCCATAGCACTTGCCCCTGAGGCCTGTGAGCATGCAGGAGAGCACCTGCTTGTTGTTGTCTGCTACATTGGCTGGCGTGAGTAGGAAGCTTATCAGTTGCTTGTCTTCATTTGTCACCAGGTGCAGCTTGAGGCCAAAGAACCAGCCGGTGGAGGACTTGCCTCTCTGGGCGATGCCGTCAAAGACGCGGTGCTGGTGAATCCTGCGGTTGTCGCAGACGGACAGCTTCTTGGAGTCGATGTAGTAATGGCCACTGCGGGCAGAAAGGCTGCAGCGGTACTGGGCCAGGAGAAAGGCATGGAAGCAGGCCTGACTCATTAGGGAGAGGAATTGGGTATAGGAAACGGCTCTGGGGAAGTAGCTGTACAGCTCTCCCAGAATCAAACGCTCATAGAAGTACTCAAAGCACTTGAAGCCTGAGTGATGGTAGAGCACCAGGATAGTGAGCACCTCACTATCCGAGAGCGATGGCTTCCTGCCTGCACCAGTCCGAAGGGAGAGTCCTTTGGGCAGTGGGTGGCTAGCAAAATAGGCCGCCACTTCTTGGCAGAAATCGTCGATGAAGCAAAACACTTCTACTATTTTTTCAGTATCTATCACAAAACACATAAGGCTAGAGGTTTAGGTGAAACATCTGACAATATTTCTACCGACCCTGTAGCCTTCTTGTTTTATTTAAAAGCCCCTTTTTACAGTAGCTAATTCCCGAGTTCACGTTTTATTAAGAAATTGAAGATGAAATGTGAAACACAGATCAATGCTTCACTCTAAAAATCCTGTGTCTTACGTCCTGTATCCCCTGTCTGAAAAAGCCTCTGGAAGGCCTTTTTCATTAGAACAATTGTAAAAGAATTAGGTAATCCCTGAAAGGCAAAGTGGTTTATATAATACTGCCTCAACAAAAAACCCAAACGGCCTGCAAGATAAACTTGCAGGCCGTTTGGTTTATGAGCAGGAAGGGTTGGGTTACTTAGTCTACATTATCATGCAGAAAGCGGTTATCGCCTAAAATTTCGTTGTCGTCGTTCAGGTTAAAGCGGGAAACAGTACGCTCAGAAGAGTGCGCTACACGATCCAGCGACACATTGCGGCGCAGGTAAGCCGGTACTTCCAGCTTTTCTTTTATCGCCTCAGAGGTGATCTCAGTGCTCAGCATACGCAGGCGCTCACGTCTTTCCTCGGCCTTGCGCTGCATCAGCTCCCGCTGTTGCGCGATGCGCTCTAATTCCAGCGCTCTGGCATCGGCCTCTGAGTTATTGCTGAAGTTGCTCTGATGACCAGATTCCAGTTCGTGCACGATGCGCTTAGGCTGCTCAATTGGGCGGCGCACATCATACTGCTGCTGCTGTGGTTGTGGCTGAGGAGCAGGCTCCTGGTAAGCCGTAGGGGTCGGAGCCGCCACAGGTGCAGAAGTTGGTGGCACGAAAGCCGGAGTCTCTTGCCTGGCAGGCTCAGTTACGATTTGCTTCTGGCTGTTGAGGTCAAAAACCGTTTTTTTTGGCTCCAGCATTTCCTCGGCGCTCTTGGCAAAGCCAGTAGCGATAACAGTTACCCGAATGCTCTGCCCCAGGTTAGAGTCAATACCATGCCCGAAGATAACCTCAGCTTCCTGGCCGGCTTTGTCCTGGATGTACTCGGTGATTTCGGTCAGCTCATCCATTTCAAGCTCCGCCTGCTCACCAGACATAATAGAGAGCAGTATTTTCTGAGCGCCATGAATGTCGGTGTTGTTGAGCAAAGGAGAAGAAAGCGCTTCTTCGGCAGCACGCAAGGCACGGCCTTCGCCCTCCGTTGTTGCAGAACCCATCACCGCAGCACCAGAGTCTTTCATAACCGTTTTAACGTCTTCAAAGTCAACGTTTACCTCAGCTGTCACGGTAATAATCTCCGCAATAGATTTGGCAGCAGTGGTCAGCACGTTATCTGCTTTAGCAAATGCTTCGCGAATGGTCAGGTTGCCGAACATCTCGCGCAGCTTGTCGTTGAGGATCACCAGAATAGTGTCGCAGTTCTCGCTAAGCTCCTTTACGCCGTTCTCGGCGGCAATTTTTTTCTTTTTCCCTTCGAACACGAAAGGTGCGGTTACAATACCTACCGTCAGGATGCCAAGTTCTTTGGCAACTTTTGCTATGACAGGGGCAGCACCCGTACCTGTACCACCACCCATACCAGCCGTGATAAACACCATCTTGGTGTCTGCGCTCAGCATCTCCCGAATTTCTTCTTTGCTCTCCAGCGCGGCCTGCTTTCCTTTTTCAGGGTTGGCGCCCGCTCCAAGACCTTCTGTCAGATTCTGGCCTATAGCCAGTTTATTCGGAACGCCGCTGCTTTTAAGGGCCTGGGCATCAGTATTACAAATTATAAATTCAACATCTTTGATGCCTTGGTTATACATGTGGTTTACGGCATTGCTGCCTCCGCCCCCGACACCAATCACCTTGATGATGGACTTATCGTTAGACGGCAAGTCAAAACTGTACATTGAAGTCATGCTATTTTCTCCTGCTCAATTATGGGTTAATAACTTTGTTTATTGTCAATATCATCCGATAAGAAGCCTTTCAGTTTCTGGAACAAGCCTCCCCCGCTGCTGCTACTGCTGCTAGTGCTGGAGCTGTTCTTCTGTACTGGCTTCTGATACTCCTCTTGCTGAGGAACCTTCTCGTAGTGGGAAGCAGGCTTGTCGATTGGTTGGTAGCCGGCCAGTACCAGACCTACCGTGGTAGCGTACATGGGGCTCTTTACCGCATCAATCTTCGACTTGCCTAAGTGTTCGTTCGGGTACCCGATCCGGGTATCCATGCCAGTGATATACTCCACCAGTTGCATCAGATTCTGTAGCTGGGCGCCACCACCGGTAATTACAATCCCTGCTGCCAGACTTTTTGCATATCCTGATCTAACAATTTCTGCGTAAACGAGTTCAACAATTTCTTCCATTCTTGCTTCTATGATATAAGCAAGGTTTTTCAAAGAAATTTCCTTTGGCGTGCGGTCGCGCAGACCCGGTATAGACACAATCTCGTTTTCGGAGGCTTCGTCTGCTATGGCTTTGCCGAACTTTACTTTCAGCTGCTCTGCCTGGTTTTGCATCACCATGCAGCCCTGCTTAATGTCGGACGTGATGATGTTTCCTCCGAAAGGTAAAACTGCCGTGTGCCGGATTATATTGTCTTTAAAGATGGCTAAGTCTGTGGTGCCGCCGCCGATATCGACCAGGGCTACGCCAGCTTCTTTCTCCTCCTCGCTCAGCACCGACAAGCAAGAGGCCAGTGGCTCCAGTATCAGGTTATCTATCTCCAGGCCGGCACGGCTGATGCATTTGTTGATGTTATTGATGGCATTGGACTGGGCCGTGATGATGTGGAAGTTGCCCTCCAGCCGCACCCCGGACATGCCCACCGGGTCTACAATGCCTTCTTCGTAATCCACTTTGTACTCCTGGGGCATTACATGGATGATCTCGCTTCCGGGTGGTGTCACCAACCGGTACATGTCGTTGGTCAGGCGGTTCACGTCGTCCACGGTTATTTCATTGTCGGTGACCTGTCGGGTAATGCTGCCATTGTGCTGCAGGCTTTTGATGTGCTGCCCGGCAATGCCCACGTTTACGACGCCAATGTTGATGCCTGACTGCTCCTCGGCCTGCCGGATGGCCTTTCTGATCGCATCTACAGTTTTATCAATGTTGCTGACGATGCCACGTACTACCCCTTCAGACTGGGCTTTGCCCATCCCTAAAATCTCCAGCTTCCCAAACTCATTTTTCCGACCCACAAGTGCGCAAACTTTGGTTGTGCCGATGTCCAAGCCTACTACTATTTTGTCGCTTTGCATATCCTGGTTTATATTATTCACAAATAATCTGATCTTCAAACGCTACATTTACTCTTTTATATTTGTCCCAGCCCATTACAGGCAGCACCTCTTTATAAAAGACCATTAACTTCTTAAACTTCTCATTCACCTGGTCTGGCCTCCCAAACTCGATGGTATGCTCCCCCACCTGAGGCAAAAAGGAAACCATGCCCCGGGCATCGATATGCATCTGGGCTAACTGTGCTTTCCAGAACTCGCTCTGCTCAATGTGCAGCACCAGCGCAAGATACGCTTTGCCGGTCGAATCCTGAAAGAAACCATTATCTAAAGACTTAATTATAGCTGACTTGGTAATAGGGATAACACGAGCGGTATATCTGTCGGATAGAGGGAGCGTGTTTCCCTCGGCATCGATGTAAACATCCTGTTCTGGTCGTATAATTCTGGCAATAGGCCGGTTCTGCTTTACATGTACCTGAATATTGCCGTCGAGGCCCCTGTATACATCTGCTTGTTTCACAAAACTATGGGCCTCAATGCGCTTCTCCAGGTTCTTCAGGTCGATTTGCTGATTCGGCAGCCCTTCCAGATTTCGCTCCCCTTCGCGCGTCAGCAGGTCCCTTACTTCTTTATCACCAATAAAGTAATTGTTATATTCATTGTCAATGTTTATCGTCACTTTTTTGCAGGTCTTCACATTCTGCTTCGTAGATGCAAAACCCGCCAGTGCGCCAACGGAAACGATGCTACAAGCTGCAAAAATTAAAGATTTTAATTTACTATTCAAGCCCATCCCTCCTATTTTTTAATAAATTTTTTAAAGGCTGAACAAGTGTATCAATATCTCCGGCTCCCACTGTAGCCAGCACGTCAAAATCAAGGTTTTTCGGAAAATCATTCAAAAACCGTTCTTTGCTCAGCAAGGTCTTTTTCTTGCAATCAACTTTAGAAAGTATGGTGTCAGACGTTATGCCTGCGATAGGCAACTCCCGCGCCGGGTAAATATCTAAAAGCACCAGCTCATCTGCCATGCTCAGGCTCTTTGCAAACTCATTTGCGAAGTCGCGGGTACGGCTATAGAGGTGCGGTTGAAAAATAATTTTCAGTTTCTTATCTGGGTAAAGTGCACGAAGCGAGGTCATGAAAGCGTCGATCTCCCGGGGGTGATGCGCATAGTCGTCTATGAAAATTTTTCCCTCTCCCTCATACACAAATTCGAAGCGGCGCTTTACTCCTGTGTAAGCAGCCACGCCTTTGCTGATCTCTGCTGCACTTACTTCCAGCAGTTGCGCCACCACTATCGCTGCCAGGGTATTCTCCACATTATGGAACCCCGGTAGCCCCAGCTGTAATCCGGCTACAGCACCCAGAGGTGTCACGGCATCAAACTTAAACCAGCGGCCCTCTATCGTCAGCGCCTTTACATGCGCCTGCTTTGCGTCCAGCCCATATTTTATGACCTGCACACCTGGCTGCACACTCTCCGCCAGCTTCGGATCAAGGCTGTCATGAATAATGAGGGTACCGCCCGGCTTTACCTGCCCGATAAACTTTTGGAACGTGCGTACCAGCTCCTCCTTATCGCCATAGATATCCAGGTGATCCGGGTCGGCAGAGGTCACGATGGCAATGTCCGGAAAGAGCGTCAGGAACGAACGGTCGAATTCATCGGCCTCTACCACCACTGTCTCTTTTGCACCTGAGCCACTCCCGATCAGCAGGTTTGAGTTGAAGTTCGTAGCAATGCCTCCCAAAAAAGCAGAGCAATCTTCACCCGCGCTGTGGAGCAGGTGCGCCACGATAGAGGATGTGGTGGTCTTGCCATGCGTACCCGCCACCGCAATGGTAAAGGCAGAGGCAGTTATAATTCCCAGCACCTCCGACCGCTTTTTAATGGTATAGCCCTGCTCCCGCAGGTAAGCCCACTCCGTATGGTCTGCCGGTATGGCCGGCGTCAGGATCACCAGTGTCTCCTCCTTATGCTGCTGCACTTCCTCCGGCAGTTGGTTTACATGGTCGGTGTAGTGCACCACAATGCCTTCCTGCTCCAGGGCCTCTGTAAGCGGCGTGCGCGTCTTGTCATAACCCCAAACCGGAAAACCTTTGGCATGAAACCAACGGGCGATCGCACTCATGCCGATGCCGCCGATACCAAGGAAGTAGATGTACTTATAGTTTTCCAGTTTCATTTTATTTAATCAAGCTGATTAATTCGTTCACTATGTCGGAGGCGGCGTTGGGCCTGGCCAGCTTCCGGATATTGGTTGCCAGGCGCTGCTGCTCCTGCTCATTGGCTGCCAACTGCAGGGCTGCCGCTACTACTGCTGCTCTGGCGTCGGCATCGCGCACCAGCAGGGCCGCCTCCTGCTGCACCAGGGCCATGGCATTTTTGGTCTGGTGATCTTCTGCCACATTGGGCGAAGGCACCAGAATGGCCGGTTTGGCTGCCAGGCACAACTCCGAGATAGAAAGTGCCCCTGCCCGGGAAATCACGACATCGGCAACAGCATACGCCAGGTCCATCCGCCTGATAAACTCAAAGGCTTTTATTCCTTTGTCCTGATAGGGCCTTTCAGCCTCCTGCGCCTCCGCAAAAAAGGCTTTGCCTGTCTGCCAGATAAGCTGGTAACCGGCTGCGGCAATCTTCTCCAGACCAGCCGCTATGCTCTGGTTAAGGGTGCGGGCGCCAAGGCTGCCGCCTATTACCAGTATTGTTTTGTGCGTTGGCTTCAGCCCGAAATGCTCCAGGGCCTCCTGCCGTTTGGCATGGCTGTCCATAATGTCGTTGCGGACCGGGTTGCCGGTTAGCACCAGCTTCTCTGCCGGGAAAAAAGCTTCCATATTCGGGTAGGCCACACACACTTTGCTCACCCGCCTGGCCAGCAGTTTATTGGTGATGCCCGCATAAGAATTCTGCTCCTGAATGAGGGACGGAATCTTGCGTGCCGTGGCAGCGTACAGCAAGGGGCCGCTGGCATAACCGCCTACTCCTACCACCGCATCGGGCTTAAACTCTTTCAGTATCTTATGCGATTGCCGCACACTCGACAGCACTTTCAGCGGAAACGACAGATTGTCCAGCGTGAGCCGGCGCTGCAGCCCGCTGATCCAGAGGCCAACGATCTTATAACCTGCCTCCGGCACCCGCGTCATCTCCATCCGGCCTTTGGCTCCTACAAACAGGATCTCCGCCGCAGGACTCACCGCCTTCAGCTGGTTGGCAATGGCCACGGCCGGGTAAATATGCCCGCCTGTGCCGCCCCCGCTGATAATTACACGATATGGTCTTTTCCGATCAGACATTTACCGGCTTTTTTAGATTATCGCTTACAGCTGCCTGCGTTATGGCACTCTCGCCACGGCTCACGCTCAAAATAATACCGAGCGAAATACCTGTAAAAATAAGGGAGGTTCCTCCCATACTTAAGAGCGGCAAAGGCAGCCCTGTTACCGGACCGAGCCCTACAGCCACTCCCATGTTAATCATGCCCTGCATCACCAGGCTAAAACTGAGCCCTGCTGAGAGCAACCCGCCAAAAGCGCCGTTACTTCTGCTTACCGTAACAAGCCCTCTATAGAGCAGCGCGAGGTAGAGCATCAAAACACAGACGCCTCCTATCAAACCGTATTCTTCCAGGATGATAGAGTAAATGAAGTCGGAGTACGGGTGCGGCAATATATCGCGCTGGTCGCTGTTGCCAGGGCCTTTGCCCACTACGCCTCCGGTGGCGATGGCGATGTAAGACTGCTCCAGCTGAAACGGGATCTCTGTAGGGTCGAGCCAGTCTTTTACTCGGTTAGTGGCCGTTCCCATACGTTGCCCTGCCGCCAGCGCTATGGTGCCAAGTAGCAGGCCCGCCACCACCACCACTGCCATCGACTTGATGGACACACGCCCGATAAACATCAGCAACAGGCAGGTGATGAAGAGAAGCACCGCCGTGGAGGTGTTCGACAAAGCGATAAGACTGCAAATGGCAATAGTCCAGGCGAAGATAGGCCCCAGTGTATGCTTTACACTGTCGAGCATCATTTGCCGCTTCGACAGCATGCTGGCCAGGTAAGAGATCAGAGCCAGTTTGGCCAAATCCGAAGGCTGAAAGGTCTGTTTGATTACCGGAATGGTTAGCCAGCGGGAAGCTTCGTTTATGTTGGAGCCATAGAAATAGGTGATGATCAGCAGGGGCACCGACAGGATCAGGGCGAGCAGCGAAAGCTTGGAGTAGTAGCGGTAGTTGATTTTGTGCGCCGCCCACATAAAGCCCAGCCCTATCAGGATAAGGGCCGAATGCCTGACCAGGTAGTATTCTGTGTTTCCTTCCTGCTGCTTGTAAGCCAGCGTTCCGGTAGAGGAATATACCACAGCCACGCTTATCAATGAAAAGCAAAATACTATCCCCCAAAGTACAGCATCTCCTTTCAGGTTCTGCTGCAACCACTGCTTTACCATGTCCACTCTTTGGCTAAAAGTTCACGCACTACTATTTCAAAACTATTTTCTCTACAGCCTCCTTAAACCGCTGCCCCCGGTGCTCATAATTGTTAAACAGATCAAAGCTTGCACAAGCCGGGGAGAGCAACACCACATCGCCCGGCTCGGCCAGTGAGCGGCTTAAGCGCACGGCATAATCGACAGAAGTTGTTTCGGCCATAACCGGCACAATCCGCTTAAAAGCCTCCTGCAGCTTATCGTTATCCGTTCCCAGGCATATCAGCACTTTTACCTTCTCCTTTGCCAGCTCCTGCAGCACGCTGTAGTCATTGCCTTTGTCCACGCCGCCTGCAATCCAGATAATGGGCTGCTTAATGCCATCCAGCGCATACCACACGGCTTCCACGTTGGTGGCTTTGGAGTCGTTGATATAGGTTACGCCCTTGGCCTCCCCTACCTGCTGCAGCCGGTGCTCGGCATTTTTAAAGGTGGCCAGCGCCGCTGCAATAGTCTCATCTTCCACGCCCATGAGCTTGGCCACTGTTACGGCTGCCATGGTGTTGTACTGGTTGTGCTTCCCGATCAGCGGCGATGCTGTTGCATCTACTTTGCCTTCGTAAAACTGCACCGCGACGTTTACCTCGTTTCCCTTGTAAGTTACTTTGGCGCTTTCGGCACCCTGCAACGAAAAAGGAATAGTCGTACCGCCAAAAGCCTCCGAATGAAATGCACTGGCGATGTGCTCATCGTCGGCGTTGAACACGAAAAAGTCGGAACCCATCATGTTCTGCGCCACCCTCAGCTTAGAGGCGGCGTACTTCTCCATGCTGTACTCATAGCGGTCGAGGTGGTCTGGCGTAATGTTCAGCAGCACCCCGATATGCGCCTTGAACTGGTACATGTTATCGAGCTGAAAGCTGCTCAGCTCCACCACGTAATGGTCGTGCTTGTTCTCCACTACTTTCTCCGCCAGGCTTTCGCCTATGTTTCCGGCCAGTCCCACGTTCAGGCCCGCGCTCTTGAGCAGGTGGTAAGTGAGCAGCGTGGTGGTGGTTTTACCGTTGGTGCCCGTGATGCAGATAAACTTGGCATCGGTGTAGCGGCCGGCAAACTCTATCTCTGAAATTACCTGTATCCCTCGTTTCTTCGCCTCCTGCAGCAAAGGTGCTTTGTCCGGTATGCCTGGGCTTTTGATGATCTCCCTGGCCTCCAGGATGCGTGCTTCGCTATGCTGTCCTTCTTCAAAATCGATTCCGGCCACCGTAAGCTTTTCCTTGTAGGCCTGCTTTATCGGCCCCATATCCGACACGAACACGTCGAGTCCCTTTGCTTTTGCCAGCATAGCAGCACCAACCCCACTCTCACCTGCTCCCAGTATGGCTAATTTCATAGTTTGTTTTTAGTATTGGGTGTCTTGTATCTGTTTGGCGGCTACATTCAAATTATTCTAATGAAACAGCCCCTCTCTTGCCTTTTTGCCGCTGATGCCGCTGCTCCGTTTAAATTATTGGAACAAACCCTGCCTTTACGGGACTATGGCGCTGCTGTTGCTGCTGCGGGGCCAAATTATTCTAATCAAATTGGCCCTCCGGAGGCATTCCAACTGCTGCTGCCCCTCTTCCACTCTATTGTTCAATCACTTAATCTTCTTCAATTTTACCTTCTCACTACCTGAGTTTCAGGGTGGCCAGGCTCAGGATGGCGAGCATAATGCCCATGATCCAGAACCTCGACACAATCTTAGACTCGTGGTAACCATTCTTTTGGTAATGGTGGTGCAGAGGCGCCATTTTAAAGATGCGGCGGCCCTCGCCGTACTTCTTTTTGGTATACTTAAAGTAGCTCACCTGCAGCATCACCGACAGGTTCTCTATCAGGAAGATGCCGCACAGAATTGGTATCAGCAACTCTTTTCGCACGATCAGGGCCAGCACCGCTATAATGCCGCCTATGGCCAGGCTACCCGTGTCGCCCATAAATACCTGGGCCGGGTACGAGTTGTACCACAAAAACCCGACGCAGGCCCCCACAAAGGCCAGACAAAAAATGGCCAGTTCCCCGGAGTTCGGGATAAACATGATGTCCAGGTAATCGGCAAAAATGGTGTTGCCGGAAACATAGGTAAAAATGGCCAGCGTCATGCCTATAATAGCCGACGTTCCTGCTGCCAGCCCGTCTATCCCGTCGGTAATATTGGCCCCGTTCGATACGGCCGTGATCACCAGAATCACAAACGGTATGTAGAGGTAGCAGGTCCAGTCCTGAAAGGCAGGCCCTGCAAACGAAAAGAGGTTGCAGTAGTCCAGCTCATTGTTCTTCCGGAACGGGATCGTTGTGATCATCGACTTCACGTCTATCCACCTGGTAGAGGCGTTTACGGCGGAGACGCTGCCATCAGAAAACAGGTACTGCCGCACCACCACATCGTCGTTAAAATAGAGCGTGAGCCCCACGATAATTCCCAGGCCAACCTGCCCTAAAATCTTGAACCTGCCGGCCAGGCCCTCTTTATTTTTCTTGAATACTTTGATATAGTCATCCAGGAAACCGATCAGCCCGAGCCAGACCGTAGACACCAGCATCAGCAGCACATACACGTTATCGAGCCGGGCAAAGAGCAGCGTCGGCACCAGGATCGCCAGCAGGATGATGAGGCCACCCATGGTAGGGGTACCTTTCTTCTCCAGCTGCCCTTCCAGCCCCAGGTCGCGGATACTTTCGCCTACCTGCTTGCGCTGCAGCACTTTTATCAGCCTGCCACCAAATATCATGGCAATCAGCAACGACACGATGGTTGCCATACCCGCCCTGAAGGAAATGTACTGGAATACACCTGCTCCCAGGACATCAAACTCACGATCGAGGTATGTAAAGAGGTAATAGAGCATGTAATTGTTTTGGGTGTTGCTTTATTAAGTTTCGGTTGTTTATTTTCCTAGTTGCTGAAATGTTTCCTGCAGTACCTGCTTATCGTCGAACGGGTACTTTACTCCTTTTATCTCCTGGTAAGTTTCATGCCCCTTGCCCGCCACCAGCACAATATCGTTGCTGGAAGCCAGCATGCAGGCTGTTCGGATGGCCTCGCGGCGATCCAGCACCGAGAGCGTTTTTTTATAATCCAGCGGCTTCACTCCTTTCTGCATCTCCTCCAGGATGGCCTGCGGCTCCTCAAAGCGCGGGTTATCGGAGGTCAGCACCACCTTGTCGCTCAGCCGACAAGCCAGATCTGCCATCAGAGGGCGCTTGGCGGCATCGCGGTTCCCGCCACAGCCCACCACCGTTATCACCTGCTGGTTCGGGTTGCGGATCTGCTGGATCGTGTTCAGCACATTTTCCAGCGCATCGGGCGTATGGGCATAATCCACGATGCCCGTTATCTGCGTATCAGAAACGATATAATCAAATCGGCCCGAAGCAGAGTTCAGGCTGGAAAGCACCGTGAGCGCCTCCACCGGATCCTCTTCCAGCAAAACGGCCACAGCATAAGCACTCAGCAGATTATAGGCGTTAAAAAAACCGATCAGCTTGCACCATATCTCATGCCCGTCTATTTCCAGGTGCAGCCCCTGCAACGTATTATCTATAACTTTAGCCTTAAACTCCGTAACTTTTCGCAGGGAGTAGTAATGCACTCGGGCCTTCGTATTCTGCACCATCACGGCACCGCGTTTGTCGTCGCTGTTAACCAGGGCAAAAGCACCGGCAGGCAAATTGTCAAAGAACGATTTTTTGGCCTTGATGTACGCGTCGAAGGTCTTGTGGTAGTCCAGGTGATCGTGGGTGATATTGGTAAACACCCCACCGGCAAACTCCAGCCCCGCCACCCGCTGCTGCACTATGGCATGCGAGCTCACTTCCATAAAACAATAAGCACAGCCCGCTTTCACCATCTGACCGAGCAGCGCGTTCAACGACACCGCATCCGGCGTGGTATGCGTGGCCGGTAGCACCGTCTCATCGATCTGATTCTGCACCGTAGACAATAGCCCCACATGATAGCCCAACTCCCGGAACAGCTTGTGTAGCAAGGTAACCGAGGTTGTTTTACCGTTGGTACCTGTTACACCGACCAGCTTTAATTTTCTGGAAGGATGATCGTGAAACGCAGCAGCCATCTGCCCCAGCGCCTTCGCTGAATCCTTTACCAGCACATAAGTAGTAGCTGCTGCCAACTGCTCCGGCAACACTTCACAGACAACGGCAACAGCCTTCGCCTCTACCGCTTTGGATATAAAGTCGTGCCCGTCTGACTGCGCACCGTGCACAGCCACGAACACCACGCCCTCCTTTACCTGGCGTGAGTCGAAGGAAATGCGTTCCACCTGAACGTCGAGAGGCCCTCTTGTTTCAAGGGCCTGTACCTGCGCTATTATGTCCTGCAACACCCGCATCAACTCATCACGATTACGATCTGACCATCCTTATCTATGGCAGTTCCGGGAGCCAGCGATTGCCGCTGCACCCGCTTACCAGTTCCCTCCACCTTTACGCGCAGCCGCTGATTCTCCAGAATGTAAAGCGCATCGCGCAGGGTCATGCCGGTCACATCAGGCACCGTTGCATTGTTGACGGGGTTTGGTTTAAAAACCAGGGAGCGCTGCCGCGTCTCCACGTGCACCCAGTCCTCGTCTGGCGACTGGGAGTGGCTGCTGATGCCGATCTTGTTGCAGATCAGGCTCAGATCATCGTAGCTCCCCGACCTGATGTTGGGCAGACTCTCTTTATTGGGCACCACCCGTGCCAGCAGCGGCTTGTGCATGGCCAGGTCGCGGGCATAGGCTTTGTCAGCCAGTTCCTTAAACACAGGAGCCGCCACGTCGCCGCCATACACGTTTACCCCTCTGGGAGAATCGATGATCACGATGCAGCTGTATTTGGGGTTATCGGCCGGAAAATAGCCGGCAAAGGAGGTGGAGTAAGTTTTAACGTACCTTCCGTTCTTTACCTTGCGGGCCGTTCCGGTCTTGCCTGCTACTTTATAGTCGTTGCTTCTGATGTTTCTGGCTGTACCGTTCTCAACTACTCCCTCCATCATGGCGCGCAATTTTTTCAGGGTTTCGTCAGAGCATATTTTCTCGTCAAGCACCCGTGTCTTAAATGTCTGGATCACATTGTCTGCTTTTCGGATCTCCTTCACGATAATAGGCTGAATCTTCACACCATTGTTGGCCACGGCATTATAAAAGGCCAGTGTTTGCAGTGGCGAGAGTTTAAGCTCATAGCCAATAGACATCGAAGCAAGCGAAGTGGCACTCCAGCTTCTGTCCTGCGGGCTCTTGATATAAGGCCGGGCCTCGCCATCCATCTGGAAACCCAGGGTGCTGCCCAGGCCGAACCTGTTCAGGTAATCTGTAAAGGCAGTCGGGTTCTCTGCGAAATACTCATCTGTTAGCTTTGCCACGCCAATGTTCGATGATTTCTCAAAAACCTCCTGCACGGTGATCTTGCCGTAGCCGCCAATCCTGGAATCGGTCATGGTCCTGCCCTTCAGCCTGAAAGTGCCTTTGCCGGTATCGACAGTATCGGTCAGTTGCAAATTGGTGTGTTCAAACAAGGCCATCATAGCTGCCAGCTTGAAGGTAGAGCCCGGCTCTGTACGTCCCTGGTTACCAACGGCATAGTTATAATCTTCGATGTACCCTCCCTTGGTCTTACCAAGGTTGGCGATGGCTTTGATCTCACCTGTTTTCACCTCCATCATGATCACGCAACCATAATCGGCGTCGGTTTTTTCGAGGGCTTTGTACAGGGCATTCTCCGCCACATCCTGCAGGTTAATGTCGATGGTGGTTTTAATGTCGTAGCCATGCTGCGGCTTTACCTCTGTGCCATCATAAATTGGTTTATTACCGCCGGCAATGCGCTCAAATAAGGCTTCACCATCCGTTCCGGCCAGGTTATCGTTAAAACTGAACTCCAGACCGGCTCCATTTTTATCCACGTTGATAAACCCGATGGTGCGCTCCGCCAGCAGGCCGAAAGGCTTAAAGCGCTTCTCCACTTTCTCGAAGATCACGCCTCCGCGGTTTTTGCCTGCCCGGAAGATCGGCCACTGCGCCATCATCTTTTTGTCCTGGTAGTTGATCTGCCTGCTGTTCAGTCGGATATACCGGCGACCGTTGGTGCGGGCGTTTTTAATTCTGCGGCGGTAATGGTCCTCAGACTTGTCGCCGTAGAAACGGGCCAGCAGCATGGCAAGCGAGTCTACGCCGGCGTTAAACACCTGCGTCTCGGCAATGGTCGGGTCGAAGGCCACGCGGTAAAAAGGCAGGGAGGTAGCCAGTATGCTCTCGTTGCCAGACGACACATCGTTGTCGGAGTAAATATTGCCGCGGGTGGCAAAAACCGGCTGATAGCGCACGCGTCGTTCCTTAGAGATCGCTTTCCAGTTGGTATCGTCCAGAAACTGGATGTGCACGATCTTGTACACAATGGCGCACGCAAACAAACAGATAGCCAAAAAAGCTACCCTTACCCTCACGAGTATGGATTTCTTAATATTCATCTGCTGCTACTTCTACTTGATAAGGTGGGGAAGAACTCTCGACCAGACCCAGCGGCGCCACATTACCGGCCACTACAGACTGCTTGCTAGCCTCCATATAATCTGCCTTCAGGGTGGTATAATCCGCCCGCAGGTCTTCGGTCTCCACTTTAATTTTGTCTATCCGTCGGATGATTTTCTCGGCGTAGTGTGTGTTGCCGATATAGAAAAGTGTAATGCCGGTCAGGAAGAGCACGTGTGGCAGATACCGCAACGGAACCCCTTCCTCAAACAAAAAATCGACATTGGTATATTTCTCCAGCAGTTTAAAGAGACTAAAGCCCGACCTCTTAGGAGTAACTGTCGCCTGAGGTGCTTCCTCCGCCTTCCTGCGCACCCTGTTTGCTTTGGGCGCACGCGGTTTTGTGGTCATAAGGTTAGAAGCCATAGTCGATATTTAACTTTTTCTAAATTCTTCCTGCTGCTGCAGCTCAATTATTTAATTCATTTTATTCTCTTTTTCCGGCTACTCTCAGTTTAGCGCTCCTGGATCGGCTGTTCTGCAGCAACTCCTGCTCCGAAGGCGTAATAGGTTTTCTGCTTACGGCATCAAGCGGTTTAATCTCGTTTCCGAACAGATCCTTTTCCACCTCTCCGAAAAACTTGCCTTTGGCTATAAAGTTCTTCACCAGCCTGTCTTCCAGCGAGTGGTAGGAAATCACGACCAGCCTTCCTCCCGGGTTTAGCAGCTCTGCTGTCTGCTCCAACATCTCTTCCAGCGCCTTCAGCTCGTCGTTCACCTCTATGCGCAAGGCCTGAAACACCTGCGCCAGATACTTGTTCTCCTTCCCTTTCGGGGTGCAGGAGCTGATAGCCTGCTTAAAATCGCTGATCGTCTCGATCGGGTGGCGCATGCGGCGCTCCACAATAAGGCGAGCCAGCGTTTTGGCATTTTTCACTTCGCCGTAAATGCCAAAAATCCGGTGCAGTTGCTCCTCCGGGTAGGTTGCCACCACCTCTCTGGCCGACAAACCTGCCTGAGGATCCATGCGCATATCCAGAGGGCCTTCAAATCGGGTCGAAAAACCACGCTCCGGCACATTGAACTGATGCGACGAGACGCCGAGGTCGGCCAGCAAGCCATCTATCTGCTTTACCCGGTGCAACCGCAGGTACTTTTTCAAATCCCTGAAGTTGGCCTTCACAAAAGTAAAGCCCGGATGGTCGATCTTCTTTGCCTGCTCCTCCGCATCGCGGTCCTGGTCGAACGAATACAGTTTACCGGTTGTAAGCCTACTTAAAATCAGAGACGAATGACCACCTCCTCCAAAAGTCACATCTACATAAATGCCATCTGGCTTGATAGCCAAAGCATCTACCGACTCCTCTAATAAAACCGGACGATGGTACTCCATTAAATCGGTGCCTCCTCTGCTGGCTTGTCTCCCAGGAACTTCTGGGCAAGCTGTGAAAAACTCTGCTGGTCTTTGATCAGGAACTCCTCATACTTGTCCGGGTTCCAGATCTCTACTCTGTTCCCGAGCCCCACCACGATTGCCTCTTTTTCTAATTCAGCAAAACGGGCCATGGTGCGGGGCAGAATAAAACGCCCTGTGCCGTCCAGCTCAATTTCGGTGTTGCCACGAAAGAAATTCCGCTGAAAGTGCCGGTACTCCTCGTTAAACTCGTTCAGGCCAGCCACTTTATCATAAATCGATTTCCATTCCACTTTCGGATACAGCACCAGGCAAGGTTCGAACCCCCGCATCAGCACCACATGATTGCCAGACGCCTCCGGCAGGTTGGCTTTTATCTTTGCAGGTAAAACCAACCTTCCCTTTGGGTCAATCTTGCATTCATATTCGCCAGACAGGAAGTTCATGTAACATCGCTTTAATGGCTCCTATAGTTTTCAGGAGTATACAAATGTAACGAATCAGGAAAAGACCGCAACCACAATCTACCACTTTTTACCACTTTGTGGATAAATTACGGTTATCCACCCCACTTATCCACATTATCCACATTCTTCTTCCTCACTTTGGTGAAAACTAAATTTGCAAGAAACATTAAAAGTTGCTAATATTCGAGGACCAAAACTAATACAGCACTGTATATCAGCTATTTAGGTATATACTTGTAATCAAATAGTTTATACACAGGCAATCCACAGCAAAAGTGGAGGAAAGTGGCAGATGTGGGAGAAAGTGGGAAGCATTTCGTATATTTGAAGTGTGAAAGGCATCATACGTCCTACGTTTGTCCTGTTCCTGACCCTCTGCATCTTGCTTGGGTCGGTGGGTGTGGCGTTGAGCGAAACACTCTGCCATATGGTTGCTTTCAAGCCTGCGGAAGAACAGACGCAACCAGATAGCTGTTGCCAAAAAGCTGCTGCTGGCACCGAGGCAGATGACTGCTGCACAGAAGAACTCACCTTCGAAAAGCTGGAGCCAGTATCGGCGCAGAAAACCTTTCAGCTGGACACTCCGGCTTTATTCCCGTTAACCGCTCCTGCTTTTGCGTTACATCGAATCCTGGACGGAAGCCTAAAGCCGCTCACCCTGTCTTTATCTGATAGTTCGCCGCCACGCGCAGGCCGGCAGCTCCTCCATTTTATTCATATCCTGATTATTTAAATCTTTCGGTTTACAGGCCACGCGTGTGCAGGCATCTATGCCTGTGCCATTCATTTGTATTCAGAACCATTTAACTTTTCAGGATTTTATGCTTCCCAACCGGATTTACATCATCTTTAAAGCCGCTGCCCTGCTACTGCTACTTTGCATGGCGGCACCTGCATTTTCACAACACCTGCACGGGCAGGTAGTAGACCCACAGCATACGCCCATCGTTGGGGCCAATGTAATCTGGCAAGGCACTACCACAGGTGCCGTAACAGATGGCAACGGAAACTTTGGCTTGTCTTACGCCGATGCCACCACAGCTTCTATTGTTGTAAGCTTTATAGGCTACAGACCCGATACAATAAGCGTTGCCGGGAAAGAGCTGATAACCGTTGTACTGCAGCCAGCCACCAACATCAAAGAGGTGGTGGTAGAGGGGCAGCTTCAGCGCCTCTCAGCTATAAGCCCTGCCAACTCGCAGCTTATCACGAATCGCGACCTGGAGAAATCAGCCTGTTGCAACCTGGCCGAGAGCTTTGAGACAAATGCCTCTGTGGAGGTTTCTACCACCGATGCCATATCGGGGGCGAAACAGATACAGATGCTTGGCCTGGATGGCGCCTACACCCTTTTAACCACCGACAATATCCCAACTCTCCGCGGGCTGGCCACCCCATACCGGCTCAATTACCTGTCGGGCACCTTTATTGAGTCTATTGATATAATAAAGGGCATGGGTTCTGTGCTGAATGGCTATGAATCTATTTCGGGGCAGGTGAACGTGAAACTGAAGGACCCGGACAAGACGGAGCGGCTATACCTGAACCTTTATGGCAACAGCCGGGCCAAATTCGATGCGAACCTAAACCTATCGGCGCAGGTAACACCGAAATGGAGCACCGTGCTCATGCTCCACACCGACCACCTGGGCAACCGCGTAGACCGCAACAACGATGGTTTTATGGACCTCTCGCTGGGCACCCAGTACAACGTGTATAATAAGTGGAAGTATGAGCACAAAGATGTGATGTCGGAGTTCGGCGTAAATGCCCTGCAGGAGACGCGGCTTGGCGGGCAGATGGAGTATGAGAAGAGAGAACCGGAAGGCCCGAACCAGCATTTCGGCACCGAGTCAGGCACAGACAGGATCTCCTTCTACAACAAAAGCTCCTATACTTTTCCGGGCAAGCCTTACCAGAGTATTGGCCTGATCACGTCTGCAGCGCACCATAAATTCAACTCCTTGTTCGGGCGCAGGAACTATAGCGGAGAGCAGAACAGCACCACTGCACGGCTTATTTTCCAATCGGTTATCGGCCACACCGGCCACACCTACAAAGCAGGCCTCAGCTACACCCACGACGACTACAGCGAAAGACTCAGCGACACCTCTTTTGCCCGCACAGAACAGGTACCGGGGGCATTTCTGGAGTACGTGTATAACAACAGCAAAAACCTGACAGTTGTAGCGGGCAGCCGCGTAGATCTTCACAATATGTATGGCACTGTTTTCACCCCGAGGCTGAACGTGAAGTTTGATGCCACGCCTAACACGATCTTCCGGGTGGCAGCAGGCAAAGGATTCCGGGTAGCCAATCCGTTGGCAGAGAACACGGCCGCCCTGGTGAGTTCCCGCAGATTTGTTTTTAGGGAAGCACTGCAGCCGGAGCAGGCCTGGAATGTGGGCGGCTCCTTTACCCAGTACTTTGAACTGGGCGGCAGGCCGGGCGCCTTTATCACCGATTACTATTACACTACTTTTCAGAACCAGGTGGTGGCCGATATGTACAGCACTCCTCAGCTTATCGCCTTTTACAACCTAAAGGGCCGCTCCTTCTCCAGCAGCTTTCAGGCAGAGCTGCAATATGAGGCCTTAAAGGGACTGGAAGTAAAAACTGCCTATAAATATTACGATGTAAAATCGACATATAACGGCCAGCTGGAGCAGCGCCCCATGATTCCGCAGCACCGGTTTTTTGTGAACCTGGGCTTTGCCACTCCCTTTGATAAATGGCGCGCCGACCTCACGACCCAGTATTTCGGACTGATGCCCCTGGCCTCTATGGAGCAGCAGCACAACGCAGACCTGAGCATGCGCAACTCCGACCAATTCTTTGTATTGAACGGACAAATTACCAGAGCCCTTAAACGATGGGACATTTATTTGGGAGGAGAAAACCTGCTCAACTACCGCCAGCCAAGCCCCATTTTGGGCGCCGGCGATCCTTTTGGTCCGAACTTTGATGCCAGCATGGTCTGGGGGCCCATTACCGGCCGGATCATTTATGCTGGCTTACGCTTCAAAATAAACTAATCCTAAATCCAGTTTTGTTACGCAAACAACCAATCTACAACCCATGAAAAACATCAAAGCGCTTATTTTTACCTTGACCATGTTGCTTGCAAGTGTGTCAACACAGGCACAGTCTCAGAAAAAAGGCGAAGAAACGGTTCAGATAAAAACGTCTGCTGTGTGCGACATGTGCAAGAAGACCATTGAAAAGGCCATGGCCTATGAGAAAGGCGTAATTTCTTCTAACCTCGATGTAAAATCCCAGATGCTGACGGTGGTTTACAACGGCAAAAAAACGAACACGGATAATATCCGCAAAGCCGTTAACGCCACTGGGTACGATGCAGATGATAAGCCGGCCCAGGAACGGGCGTACAACAGGCTAGACGACTGCTGCAAGAAAGAAGCGGGAATCCATTGAATTTAGCACCGGGGTTAGGCATCACTAATAGCATCTCGTAATTATGTTGTTCCCTATGGCTTTGGCTAATCAGAGAAAACCTACCGCAGCTACAGGGCAGAGGAGGTTGCCAGGTGCATCGATTCAGAAGAAACGCCAGTAGCCCTGGCCTTAGGCTCTCGCCCGCAAGCCCACTGCCTGGAGGACAAAATGGGAGAAGCAGGGTGAGAGGATGGAAGCAAGGAAATTTGATCTGGTATTAGGCTGGTTTTTCTTTGCAAACAAGAGGAAATTATTCTAATGAAAAAGGCCCTCCCGAGCCACTGCAGCAGGAACTGCAGTGGCTCGGGAGGGCCTTTCCCTATCCTTTAAAACCTGAAAATCCTATGCCTTGTTTCTTACGCTCTTTTTCTTTTTTAGAGGAGCAGCAGCTGCAGTAGCCAAACGCTCCGGAGGGGCTTTTTCATTAGCATAATTGCGGAAATGCACCTCCGGGTAAATCAACTTTTCTCCTTATACAGCTGCCACCACGGCAGGTAAGGCTTTTCGTGATGCTCGTAGTGATAGCCGAAGAAATAGCAGCTCACAAATGCCCATAGGTGGTTTTTGGATTGGGTGCCGGACTTGTGATGGTTCTGCGGCGCGTGCTCTCCTTTGTGCGGCTGGTAGGTGCCAAAATAAAACAGTTGAAAGGTAGCCAGCACAGCAGGCAGCATCCAGAACAGCACGACATTCTCTACCGGGAAGAAATATTTGAGCACGTTGAACGTAAGGGCCATCAGCAAAATTTGCCACCAGGTAATGTATTGCTTCAGAAAGCTGAGGTACCAGGGCCAGAAGGAGCCGTGGTGGTAGTCGGGGTCCTGCTCGGTGGCCACATGCCGGTGGTGCTGGTGGTGGCGCGGCAGGAGCCGGGGGTACCAGTTGTAAGCAAACAGAAAGGCGGCTACCGTGCCGACCGCCTTGTTCAGGGCTGGCCTGCCCGGAGCGGCCACCCCATGCATGGCATCGTGTGCCGTAATAAACATGCCGGTGTAGAGGTGCGTCTGCAGCAGGACGAACAGATAGGTAAAAGGAGAGGCAGCGTTAACCGGTATCTGAAGCAGGTAGGCCAGCAGCAGAAACCAGGACGTGATAATAACCGCCGCAATAACTATTCCCCGAGAATCTTTCTGTGCTGTTGCTGCCATTTAAAATCCCTCTAAGGCATCCCGCACCTCTTCCATGAGCCAGAGCGGTGTAGACGTAGCCCCACAAATCCCTACCGTGTCGCCGGTTGCAAACCACTCAGGCTGCAGTTCCTCCACCTTCGACACGAACCTGGTTTCCGGGTTCGTGTCTTTGCACACCTGGTAGAGCACCTTCCCGTTAGATGATTTCGTACCTGACACAAAGATAACCTTGTCGAACTGAGCAGCAAACTTACGTAGATCCTTGTCGCGGTTAGAGACCTGCCGGCAGATGGTGTCGTTAGCCGTTACCTCCACCCCCTGCTCTTCCATCACCTGCTTTACCTTGTAAAAATTATCGGTGCTTTTAGTGGTTTGGCTATACAGCGTTACCTGGGCTGGCAAGTCATGCTGCAGCAACTCGTCTATGCTCTCAAAAACTACGGCATTGTTGTTTGTCTGCCCCAGCAGCCCCATCACCTCGGCATGCCCATGCTTGCCGTAAATATAGATCTTCTCGTTTTTGTCGTAAGACGATTTAATCCGGTTCTGGAGTTTGAGCACCACCGGGCACGACGCATCAATTATAGTGAGGTTGTTGGCCAGGGCGGTCTGGTAGGTTTCGGGAGGCTCGCCGTGCGCCCTTATGAGCACAGTTTCGTTGCGGAGTTCCCGGAGCGTGGCATGGTTTATAATGCGCAGCCCTTGCTGCTGCAGGCGCTCCACCTCTTCATCGTTATGCACGATATCGCCCAGGCAATAGAGGTAACCCTGCTCCTCCAGTATTTCTTCCGCCATCTGGATGGCATATACCACGCCAAAGCAGAAGCCGGAATTAGAATCGATTGTGACATGCAGGCTTTTCATACTTGGTTAAACAAGACGTGGCTCAAAATGTTTTTCGGCCTGGCGCTGCCGCAGCCCTTCGTAAATAGAAATGGTGAGCAACAGCATCAGCATAGAGTACATGGTGTCTTCTACCGGAATAGAAACGAGGCGCAGGCCCAGGTTGTAGTCGTTATTATACCACACGATAGGCAAATAAGTAAGCACCCCGTTTACGATCAGAAAAGGAAGCAGGTGCACCAGGTAAGCCATGTAAAACCGCCCCAGAACACGTGTTCCGAACACCCGCAGGTGCACCACATGGAGCACAGCCAGCAGTCCAAACGTAATGGATGTGTACAGGCTGGATAAGTTAAAAACTGCCAATAGCAACAAGACCGGCACCAACACATAGGCAATGGGTTTAGCTGCCGGTTGCAACAGGTCTTTGGTTATATACGCATTCAGCACGTCGTAGATAAACACGCAGGCGTAAGGGACAGTGATAAAAAACAGCACCTCCTCCAGCGGCAGCCCGAAAAGGTTTATCCCCACCAGGTACTCCTCGTTAAAGCCCCAGATCCCGGCCCTTGTGAACAGGGCGTCCCAGAAAATAAAAAACGCGGCATTCAGCAGGATGGCCGGAAAAAGGTAAGGCCAGCTCCTGAAAAAGGCCACTTTCCTGTCGAAGGAGAGCAGCAGCGGAAACAGGATGGTAAAAATATTGAGGTACAGGTAGATATACATTTAGATGGCTATGTTACGCAGGGCCTTTTTTTCTTCTTCGGTGCAATGGTCTTTGGAGAGCATAAAATCGCGCATGGTGCGGGCCCAGTCGGGGGAGATACCTGATCTGGGATGCGCCTTAAGGCTCTCCATAATCACTTTTTTATCTTCTGCGAGGTTGCCGCTCAGGTTAAGGTAGCGCGGCACGTAGTGCTCTACCGTGAAACGCAGAAAATGGATCTCGGGGTTTTCCCTGTCCATCTGCACCGCCTCGTCGAAGAGGGCGGCCGACTGGCGCAGGTGTTTCAGCTTCTGGTAAGGGTTCCAGACATATTTTGCCATGGTCGCCTCCGACACTGCTTTGTAGGCCAGCAGCACCGGCTCCTTCTCCTTATAGTCGCTCATGAGCTCATAGAAACGCTTGCCCGCATCACTGTCCTGGCTGGCGGCCAGGTACTTTTTCCTTAACTCTGATAAATTATAATTGCTTGCATTGTTACCCAGGGCCATGCCTGTTGCACACAACAGGAAAAGAAGTAGAAATTTTCTCACGTTAAATCACATTTAGTCTATACCTGACATAGGAGCCAAGCAAAAGTGCCAGCTTTGTATTGTCGGGAATTCTTACGCGCTCCTGCAGTATATGGGTTGCGGGCAGGTGCTGTATCCGCTTAAAAAGCTTCAGGTAATACACATAGGCCAGGTACACCCCCATGCGGGCTCCCCGGGGCAAAGCCAGTATGCCCTTATAAGCGTCCTCAAAATCTTTTACAATATCGGCCTCTATCTCGGCTTTGCTTAAGTTATTAAAACTTTTGATATCTACCTTCGGAAAATACACCCGGCCCCGC
Source organism: Pontibacter beigongshangensis (assembly GCF_014332515.1). Lineage (GTDB taxonomy): Bacteria > Bacteroidota > Bacteroidia > Cytophagales > Hymenobacteraceae > Pontibacter > Pontibacter beigongshangensis. The sequence continues at coordinate 24,046 of NZ_VFSD01000022.1, forward strand.
TCATCGTAGTCGCTTTTGAAGTCGCGCAGGAAGTTTACCTTCTGAAAAGCGGCCCCCAGGCTGCAGGCGGGTTTCTTCAGGCGCTCGAACATCTCCTGATCTCCCTCACAGAACACCTTCAGGCACATGAGCCCCACCACCTCGGCAGATCCATAGATATACTCCTCGTACAAAGCCCTGTCGTATATCTGATCATCGAGGTCCATCTCCATGCTTTTCAGGAAAGCATCTATGTAACACTTATCGATGCCGTACTGTTGCACGACCTCCTGGAAGGCCTGCAGCACCGGGTTCAGGCTGATGCGCCTCTCCAGCGCTTCACAGGTCTGCCTTTTAAAGTCCTGCAGCAGCTCCCGCTTCTCATAGTCATGAAAGGTGTCCACGATCTCATCGGCCAAACGCACAAACCCATAGATGGCATATATCGGAAAATGGAATTTACGGTGTAGGGTTTTTATGCCTAAGGTAAAGGAGGTACTGTAGGCCTCGGTAATAACTTTGCTGCACTTCAGGCAAGTTTGGTTGAATAACTCCATGAACAAACTGGTTTTTATGATTTTTTAATGAGGCTCTTTTGCTTTTACGGTGAAAAGTCAAAAAAAGTCGCTAAGCTATAACGGCCACCTGATGTTCCTTCACAATTTCTTTCGCCACCACCTGCCCCGATATAAGGGACGGAGGCACTCCGGGGCCGGGAACGGTCAGCTGACCAGTATAATACAGGTTGTGTACTTTTTTACTTTTCAGGCCTGGCTTGAGGAGCGCAGTTTGCATTAAAGTATTGGCGAGTCCGTAGGCATTGCCTTTAAAGGCATGGTAATCCGACTCGAAATCCTGGTGGGCATAGCTGCGTTTGTACACCACACTGCTCCTGGTCTCCTGTTTTGTGAGCTGCTCCAACCGGTCCATCACCAAGTGGTAATATTTTTCCCGAATCTCCTCGGTATCGGCAAGTCCGGGTGCCACCGGTATCAGCACAAACAGGTTCTCGCAGCCTTCCGGTGCCACACTGGCATCTGTTACAGAAGGGGCCGACACATAAAACAAGGGCTTGGCGGGCCATTTAGGGTCGGTGTAAATCTCGTGGGCATGCGGCCCGAAGTCTTCGTCGAAAAACAGGTTATGGTGGTTCAGGTTGTGCAGCCGCTTGCTTACGCCCAGGTAAAAGATCAGCGACGAAGGTGCCATCACGCGGTCGTTCCAGTATTTGTCGGAGTAGCTCCGGTACATGTCAGGCAGCAGCTGCTTCTCTACATGATGATAGTCCGCACTGGCCACCACCAGGTCTGCCTCATAGTAATCGGTGGCTGTTTCTACGCCGGTAGCCACACCAGCTATAACCCGTATTTCCCGCACCTCCTGGTTATACAAAAACCGGACACCCTGATCCTCTGCCAGCTGCACCATGCCTTCCACAATCTTATACATGCCGCCCATCGGGTACCAGGTGCCAAGGCTGATGTCGGCGTAGTTCATCAGGCTGTAGAGCGCAGGCGTGTTCTCGGGCAGGGCACCCAGAAACAGGATCGGGAACTCCATGAGCTTGATGATCTTCGGGTGCCTGAAAAAACGCCTGATATGCTTATGGAACGACTGAAAAACGTCCATCCGCACCACATCGTACAGCAGTTTCAGGCTCATGAACTCCCCCACCGACCTGCCGGGTTTATAGACGAGCTCATTGATGCCTACTTTGTATTTATAAGCTGCCTGCCGAAGGAACTCGTCGAGCAAAAGGCCGCTGCCTGGCTCCAGCTCCTCGAACATGGCCCGCAGCTTATCTGTGGCAGCAGGCACCTGCATAAAATCGTCTTCACCAAAAATCACGGTATAGGAAGGGTCCAGGCGCTTGAGCTGGTAATAGTCGGCGGTGCTTTTGCCAAAGTTCCGGAAATAAGCTTCGAACACATCGGGCATCCAATACCAGCTGGGGCCCATATCGAAGGTATAGCCCTGGGCAGCGAAGCTTCGGGCTCTGCCGCCCGGTGTGCTGTTTTTCTCCAACACCGTTACATCAAAGCCTTCAGCAGCCAGGCTGGAAGCAGCCGACAGGCCAGAGAAACCGGAGCCGATGACAATTACTTTTTTCCGAATCATATACAAAGTTTAACAAGCATGTCTGTTCAGGCACCCGCCTGGTAAGTTTTGAGCATGGCCTTGAGCTCCTGCCGGGCAATAAAGATGCGATTTTTAACGGTACCGATAGGAATTTTGAGTGTCTCCGCGATTTCCAGATACTTATAACCGACATAGTACATCATAAACGGCGTACGGTGCTCTTCCTGCAAGGCCTCGATGGCAGATTGAATATCGTTCATGACGAAAGTAGCGGTACCTTTGTTTTGGGTAGTAAAATTTTCGTCGTTGTTAAGGTGGTGCAGAAACTCATCGAAATCGGAATTGCTGCTGCGTTTGGTCACCTTGTTATAATTGTTGATGAACGAATTGCGCATAATGGTAAACAACCACGCCTTCAGGTTTGTGCCAGGCGAGAACTTGTCCCGGTTTAGCAGCGCCTTCAGCAGGGTTTCCTGCACAAGGTCTTTGGCATCGTCTGCGTCCTGGGTGAGGCGCATGGCCGCCTGACGCATGTTCTGTGCCATAAGCTGCACATGATTACTAAATTCCAGAGCTGTCATATCTGTTTAACGTTTTTGATATTTACGTAAACATATTAATCAGGTTAATCAATAACAAGCATTTTTGTTTAATTTTTATTTCATAATGTTAAACAGACTAACTTCTGCTTGCTGCATCTTATTCCCGCCGAAGAATTTGTATTAAGATCCAGCAGCCCTAACTGAGGAATTTGTAAAGCACAGCGCACAAATCCGAATAGAATGCATTAGGAGCTGGCAAGAAAGGTTGCCAGCAGTAAAATGCCAACAAAGCCAGCTTGTAGAGCAGCAGCCCAAGGCTCCGGAGGGGCTTTTTGATTAGGATAATTTAATTAATGTGCTGATTTTCCAATTTGAAAATGAGAGGATGTGGAAATGTGGAAATGAATTCAGCTGGGTTAAAAACAGCAGCCAGCTCTTAACTATTTAAGCTGGTCCTGTGCCCTGTGCCCTTTTTAAAGATGAGCTCCGGAGGGGGTATTTCATTACAATAATTCCAGAAGTCTGCTGTATGAGCCGCAGGTTCAGCGTGCTTCGCTTATCAGAGCCATGAACTCCTGCATACAGGAAAGGCGCTTTACGTTGGCCGGAAAGCTCAGAAAATCATACTGCACCTGGTGTCCATACACGCAGATGGTGGACTCTGGAAAAGATTTGGAGAGATTGTCGATATAGTGCTGCACCTCGCCTCGCTCCGGGCTGGAGGTAAGCACCGTGCACAGGTAATCGGCTTTAAAATGCTGGTAGCACAGCTGCAGGTCCTCGAACGGAAGACTCTGCCCCAGGTACAGCGTGTAGATTTGGAGAGAACGCAGCAGGTAGTTCATGTACAGGAGGGCGATCTCGTGCATCTCGCCCTCGGGCAAAAAGAGCATGTAGGTCAGCTGGCCTTCTTTGCGCCGCACCACCTGCCCGTCTATGGCTACCAGGAGCTTCTGCCGGATCAGGTTGCTGATGAAATGCTCATGGGCCGGACTAATATTGCCGGTCTGCCACAGAATCCCGATTTTTTTTAGGAAGGGGTACACCACCTCCTGCATCATCTGCTGAAACCCGAGCTGCAGCGTGGCAGTAGACAAAACCTTGTCGAAAAGCGCCTCGTCCAGGTCCAGCATAGAGGTTATCAGCCCGTTGATGTGGTGGTCGAATTCGTAGGACTGCTCGCTGAGGTGCTGCACCATCTGCGCCACCTCGCTTTTACTCATTTTCGCGATCTTGGAGATTTTTATGCCTTTCTCGTTGAGCAGCGAGATGTTGAGCAGCCACTTCAGGTCCTCATCGTCGTAGTAGCGGATGTTGGTATCGGTTCTGGAGGGTTCCAGTATCTGGTAGCGCTGCTCCCAGATACGGATGGTATGCGCCTTGATGCCTGAAAGATGTTCCAGTTCCTTAATAGAGTAAAGAGCCACGGTTTGTCTGCTTCTGTTTCCTGATTGAGTTAGAAGCTAACCGAAAATACCTGGGAGCCACCCAAAGCATGCCAAAAGATTCGGATCCATGCTTGCCAGGCACCTTGTGGTGCACTTTGTGGGCCATATTTAGGGCCCGCAGGTAAGCATTGGACGTTTTGCCGAAAATTTTGAGCCTGCGATGGATCAGCACATCGTGTATCAGAAAATAAGCTGCGCCATAAAGGGTAATGCCTGCCCCTATCCAGAAGCGGTAATCCAGCGGGCTTTCTCCGAACACAAAAAAAAGCATGGCCAGAATACCGTAATAGGCGAAAAACAGGTCGTTCAGCTCAAAAGCGTGCTGGTGCCTGGTATGGTGCGACTTATGCAGGAACCACATAAAACCGTGCAGCACATATTTGTGCATGGCCCAGGCCACACCCTCCATGGCTACAAACGTCAATATCATGATTCCAATGCCGGTTAGCATATCGAACAAACAGCAAGATGAACAAATGGTTTTAGAAATTAAAAAATATAATTACCAGCTAACCCGTTCTTTGTTCAGAAAAGCGGCAATTCCGCGTTGGCAGTCTTCGCTGCTGCGGGCCACGGCATTCATTTCGGCTGCGTACTGCAGCGCATCTTCCAAAGATTTGCCCTGTACCCGCGCGATCATATCTTTGGTTACTTCCATCGACTGGCGGGAGTTTTCGGTGCAAAGCTTCTGGGCGAAGGCAAACACTTTCTCTTCCAGCTCATCGGCAGGCACCACATAGTTCACCAGCCCGAACAACTGTGCCTCCTGGGCAGTTACCAGGTCACCGGTGAGCAGGAGCTGCTTGGCCCGGGCCTCCCCTATTTTACGGAGCAGGAACACCTTCACAATAGCCGGAATAAAGCCGATCTTCACTTCGGTGTAGCCAAATTTGGCTTCCGGCACCGTAAAGGCAAAATCACAGACCGTGGCCAGCCCGCAGCCGCCGCCAATGGCATGCCCGTTCACCTGCGCGATCACCACCTTTTTCAGGGTGTAAATTGTCCGGAACAGCTCCATCAGGTGCGTGGAGTCGGCCAGGTTGTCCTGGTAGTTGTATTTCTGCAGCAGTTGCAGGTATTCCAGGTCAGCGCCGGCACAAAACACCTTGCCTTCGGCCCGGAATACGACTACCTTGCAGTTTTCGTCATCCTCGGCCCGGGTAAAGGCACGCTTCAGCTCCAGCACCACCTCGAAATTAAGGGCATTTCGCTTTTCAGCGCGGGCCATGGTAATGTAGCCCACCCGGTCCTTCACATGGTAGTGTACAAAATCCATCACTTGCTTTTCAGCAGCATTTATTGTATCAGTCATAATTCAGAAAGTTTTTGAGATGAACCTGCACTGGCCTTCCCGAAAACAGGTAACAGCAACAGGCCTCTCCATGTTCAGCCATTTGCCCTGTCCCGGCTACGCTGATTTGCTTTTCCGGCAACCTCAAGCAGCAGACATCCATTAAATAACAAAAAATACAGAGACTATCCAACATCTCCCACTCCCAATTGGTTACCTTGGTAGTTCAAAATAGAACTCAGGCTATATTACGCCTCCTCACCACTACAACAACCGCACCATAAAACCAGCATAAGTCCCTTCCTCTGTCAATACGCAGCGCAAATAAATTAAGCTTCAAATTAACCCGGATCTTTTAAACTGTTTACCAAATTATATAGCGCTTAAGGATGCTAAAAATTGCCTTGTCCTCAAAACTTTAGCTAAAAATCACTCGTAAAAACAAAACCTGTTGCTAACTAACGTTAGTTTGATTATCTTTACTAATTCTGAAGAGGAGAATTACCAGCTCAGGCCACGATCCTGGCTAAAGCCCAAATGAAGCACCTATTTATCAACTTGGATTTATCTTAGTTAAAAATAGCAAAGAGCGGCAACAAAAAACTACATCTGCATCTTCTTTTCAGATTTGGTAAGTGTTAGTAACAATCTATAATTGCCGGGCTGTCTTCAGTCCGGCTTTTTTAGCTGAACCAAAAAAACAGAGCGCTTATGTATGGGGGTGGAAATACTTTTGAGGCCATAAAGGCAGAGGGATTAGAAGAAGAAGACGCGCGAAAGATGGCCGAGTTTGAGGGGCGCATTGCGCAGGGTGAAAAGATTGAGCCTGACGACTGGATGCCCCGGCTCTACCGCCAGCAGCTCATCCGGATGATTGAGCAGCATGCGCATTCCGAAATTATCGGCGCCCTGCCCGAAGGCACCTGGATTACGCGCGCACCGGGCTTCCGGCGCAAGCTGGCCCTGATGGCCAAAGTGCAGGACGAGGTGGGCCACGCGCAGCTGCTCTACAGTGCGGCCGAGACCCTGGGGAAATCGCGGGAGGAGATGCTCACCGACCTGATCAACGGGAAATCGAAATACTCTAACGTTTTTAACTACCCCACCTACACCTGGGCCGACTCCTGCATTATATCGTGGCTGATAGATGCCGGGGCCATCGTGAACCAGATGGCCAACTCCAAAGGCTCCTATGGCCCCTATTGCCGGGCGCTGGAGCGCATCTGCGCCGAAGAGGCCTTCCACCTGAAGTACGGACACGACTCGGTGGTGTACATGGCCACCGGCTCGTCCATACAGCGCCAGATGGTGCAGGAGGCCCTGAACCGCTGGTGGAGCCAGATCATGACCTTTTTTGGCCCCTCCGACAAGCTAAGCGTACACACCGAGACCCTCATGCGCTGGAAAGTCAAAATGGCCTCGAACGATGAGTGCCGCCAGCAGTACCTCGACATGTACGTGCCCAAAATTCTGGAACTCGGCCTGACCATTCCGGACCCGCTCCTGAAAAAGAACGAGGATACCGGGCAATGGGAATACACCGAGCCCGACTGGGACGAGTTCAGAAGGGTGATAAACGGAGACGGCCCCTGCAATGCCGAACGCCTGGGCGTACGACGCATGGCCGAAGAACGGGGAGCCTGGGTACGACTCGCCCTAAAAAACCCAACCGCCAAATACGTAAGGCCACTGGCTTGATTTTTTAGGAAGAGAGAGAGGGTGAGAGACACAACTCTTAGCTATATAGACTATTTAAGCGTGCCCTGTTTCAGCAGCAGCAAAAGGTCCGGAGGGGCATTTTCATTGGAATAATTGGCACGAACCTATTGGAGCCTGTGCCTGATCCATGATTTGAGTAAAAGTAAATGAGTAACGAGTAAGCAGCATTAAACTCAGTGGCTCTGATTGTTAACCTTAAAAGTTTAAAATTATGTCGCTGAAGTCTTTAGATCCCAGAATTAACCGTTTGAACCTGCCGGATGGGGAGCAGCCTCCTATGGAGCCTAAAGCGGCATTCGATCAGTTTGAAACGTACGAGGTGTTTGCCCAGAAGCGCGACAACACGCCTTTTACCTATGCAGGCCCGGTGCACGCGCCCAATGCCGATGTGGCTTTCCTGTTCGCTAAAGAGCAGTACAGCCGCCGGTCCGCCTGCAGTGGCCTGTGGGTGGTGCAGACCCGGCACATCATGGTGTCGCCTTACGCCAACGACGATGAATGCATCTACGACACCTTCAAGGTGGAAATACCTGAACACACTGCCTGGCCGCTGGAGTCTTACGAAGTGTTTCACTTGAAAAAACGAGGGAAAGCCCATACACACATAGGGCGTGTAGGCGCTACCTCGTACCAGGAAGCTTACCACAAAGCTAAACAGGCCTTTGCTGCCCAACATCCTGCCGTTAACATGTGGGTGGTTAAATCGAAGAACGTGCTGCAGTCGGCTGAGGAAGACCGCGATATGTGGCTGACCCTGCCAGAAAAAAAATACCGCGAGCCCGCCGCCTACAAAGTGCTTGACAGAATAAAAAGCTTTAAGGAGAAGCAGCAAAAAGCCTTAAATAAATGAAAGAGGAAGCAATAAAAGACCTGCTCTACAAAATTGCCGATGACCAACTGATACTGGGGCACCGCAACTCAGAGTGGACCGGGCTGGGCCCCATTCTGGAAGAAGACATTGCCTTCTCGTCGATGGCGCAGGACAAGATCGGGCATAGCCTGGCCTTCTATACCCTGCTGCACGAGCTGGGTGAGGCAGAGCCTGATCTGCTTGCCTTCTCCCGAAGCGCCACGCAGTTTCACAACAGCCAGTTTACGGAGTTGCCAAACGGCGAGTTTGATTACAGCCTCATCCGCCACTTCCTCTACGACAACGCCGAAGCCATTCGGTTCGAGAAACTGAGCCACTCCGGCTACGAACCCATTGCCAAAGTAGCCACCAAGCTGAAGGGCGAGATCAAGTACCATGTGCTCCATGCCAACACCTGGATCCGGAACCTGGGCTCCTCTACCGAAGAAGCCATTAGCAGGCTGCAGAACTCCCTGAACAGCCTGATGCCTTATGCGCTCGGCATGTTTGAGTTATCGGTGTATGAGCAGGTGCTCATAGACACCGGTATATATGCAGGCGAGGAGGCCATAAAAGAAGAGTGGCTAACCCGCATACAGCAGGTGCTGGCTAGCACGGAGCTTACCATGCCAGATATCCCCAGCCAAACACCTATGCTGGGCGGCCGCTACGGCACCCACACCAAACACCTGCAACCCTTGTTGAACGAGATGGCCGAAGTCATAAAAATAGACCCTACGGCTGAGTGGTAACATGGTGCTGCAGAAAGAAGACATACTGACCCTGCTGGAGGAGGTAAAGGACCCGGAGATACCGGTTCTGTCGCTCGTGGACCTGGGCGTGATCACGGGGGTGGACATAGCCGAAGACGGCCACGTAACCGTGAACATGACCCCCACCTTTGCCGGCTGCCCCGCCATGGATTACATGAAGAAAGATGTGGAGCAAACCCTGGCCCGCCACGGCATCAGCAGCTACACAGTGCGGATGTCGTTCGATGACCCCTGGAACAGCAACAAGCTCACCGAGAAAGGCCGCGCCGCTCTCAAAAACTTCGGCCTGGCACCTCCCCCTACCTACGATCTCATTCTGGACCTCGACATTCTGGAGTACGCCACCTGCCCCAACTGCCAAAGCACCAACACCACTATGCGCTCTCCCTTCGGCCCCACCCTCTGCCGCGCCCTGCACTACTGCAACGACTGCCACCAGATGTTCGAGCAGTTTAAGCCTTTATGATTTGAAGATTTGGAGATGTGAAGATGTGGAGATGAATTCGCCTGATTTGAGAAGAGCGAACAACTCTTTACTTTTCACTCCGTAAGCGTTCCCTTATCTGCAGAGGCAGTAAAATGCGCTGAAGGGGCAAATTCATTGGAATAATTCATGCACGGAGAGGCTGAAATGAAAAAGGACAGCCAATCTGACTGCCCTTTCACATTAACAAAACCAATATTGAACAATTATATAACTTACACGTCGTCAGTTTTATTGCCCTCTGTCACTGCTAATAATTCCTGCGGCTTATTGCTGGTAATATCAAGCGCTTCCATTTGCTGTATGATCGTTTCCTTTTGGGTCAGGAACGTTGGCAGATCTTTTTTCCTGACAGGCTCTGCTTCCGGCAACTTTACCTTTAAACCATCTACCTGCTTGCCGTTTTTCCAGAACCGGTAGCATAGGTGCGGGCCGGTGGCCAGGCCAGTGCTGCCTACATACCCGATGGTCTGCCCCTGCTGTACCCGCACGCCGGCCTTGATGCCTTTCGCGAATTTAGACATGTGCAGGTATTGAGTGGTGTAGGTGCCGTTATGCTTAATTTTTACGTAGTTGCCATTGCCGCGCGTATACCGGGCTTCCACTACCACGCCGTCGCCCACTGTTCGGATCGGGGTGCCGGTGCGGGCGGCAAAGTCGGTGCCAAGGTGCGGCTTGTTCCTTTTCTGAACCGGGTGGAAACGTTTCATGGTGTAGCGGGAGCTGATGCGGCTATACTCCAGCGGCTCCCGCAGAAAGGCTTTTTTCAGGCTTTTGCCATCCTGGTCGTAATAGCCGGTTTTATCATTCTGGTCGAAGGCGATGGCATAAAGCGGCTTGCCCTGGTGCTCAAAATAAGCAGCTTTTAACCTGCCGAAGCCGATGGTGGTGCCGTTCACGACTTTTTCTTCATAAATAAGTTTGAACTTGTCGCCAGGCTGGATGCGGTTCAGGTCCAGGCGCCAGGCATAGATATCGGCAAAGTTGTTAACGAGTTGCGCCGAGCCTCCGGCCTTTAACATAGAGGCATAGAGCGAGTGGCTGATTTCTCCGGAGATGGCTTTCTCTACCACCTCCATCTCTCGCTTTACCTTCTTCACCTCCAGGTCGCCCCGCAGGTCGTATATAATATACTCTACTTTGTTGGGTTCAAAAATAAAATACTGCGCCGTACGGGCCGAATCTTTTGCATGAAGCACAATGTATTTTTGCTTGGCGTTAATCTTCCTGACATCAAATATCCCCTTTGCCTTAGAAGCCAGCTTATCGATGGTGACAGCAGAAATGTTATACTTTGCCAGAATAACCGACAGGTTCTGCCCCCGCTCCACCTCGCCTTTCGCTATCCTCATCGAGTCTGTCGCGATGCCATATACTATGGGTGCAGGCCCTTGTTCTTCCTCCTCCAGCTCTTCCGAATGCTGGGCGAAACCCTCAGTTTCTTCTGTAAGTTCATCAGAATTGGAAAGGAAAGTGTCGAAAGGCTGACAGGTTGTAAAAAAAATTAATAGAGAACTGATAATCAGGATCGAAAATCCGATTTTACGCTTAAACATTGTACTGGTGGCTTTGGTTGAAATTTGATGCTAAAATATAAGTAAAACAATAGAATTAAAAATATATAGGCAGACAATAATCAGAAAGTAAACCAGTTGCCGGCAGCCAGCAGCTGTTGCCCGCAAACACGACAGAAATTATTCTAATGGTTTTGGCCCTCCGGAGCTCTTGCTGCTGCTGAAGAAGAAGGACACAAGACGCAGGACCCGCTTAAACAGTTAAAAGATAAAAGTTATGAGTTTATCACTTTTGATAGTTTTCGCTTGCCGCTCATTTCCAAATCTTCACATTTTCAGATCTTCAAATTGAGAAATCTTTTCTAACTTTGACCCTTATGAAAACATTAGAAGGAAAAGTAGCTCTCGTAACAGGAGCATCTAAAGGCATTGGCCGAGCCATCGCACAAAAGTTTGTGGAGATGGGTGCCCAGGTAGCGTTCACCTACCTGTCGAGTGTTGAAAAAGGACAGCAGCTGGAGCAGGAACTTACTGCCCACGGCGGGAAAGCGAAAGGCTTCCGATCCGATGCCGCAGACAATGCCCAGGCAGAGAAACTGGTGGAAGACGTGATCAGCGAATTCGGCAAAATCGACATCCTGGTAAACAACGCCGGCATTACCCGCGACGGACTGCTGATGCGCATGAGCGTGGAGCATTGGGACGCCGTGATCAACACTAACCTGAAATCTGTTTTCAACCTCACCAAATCGGCCACCAAGCACATGATGCGTGCCAAAACTGGCTCCATTATCAATATTACGTCGGTGGTGGGCATTAAAGGAAACGCAGGCCAGGCCAACTACGCAGCTTCTAAAGCAGGCATTATTGGCTTTACCAAATCGGTGGCGCTGGAGCTGGGCTCCCGTAACATCCGTTGCAACGCCGTAGCCCCAGGCTTTATCGAAACCGAAATGACTGGCGAGCTGGACCAGAAAGTAGTGGATGAGTGGCGCAAGGCTATTCCGCTGAAACGCGGCGGAACACCAGCCGACGTGGCCAACTGTGTGGCTTTCCTCGCTTCTGATGATGCGGCTTATATCTCCGGCCAGGTGCTGCAGGTAGATGGGGGCATGCTGACCTAAGCTTCGTGAATTAGAAATTAAAAATTATGAATTATAAATTAATTTGTGAATTTTAATCGTAGTAAGACTTTGTATAACATGCTAAACATATAAGAGGTCCGTTATACTTTTCTTGCTGGTTCACAGATGGTGTCATTATTTCAGGCTGTTTAATAGTTTTCTCTTTGCACCGCAAACAGGAATTTTAACTGGCGCTGAATTTCTAATTCATGATTTTTAATTTCTAATTAAAAAATAAGTGTCTTCCTTCAGAATCCTTACTACCTATTCTCCCTGGCTCATACTGGTCTGCCTGGCTGTTGGCGCACTTTACGCCTGGCTGCTTTACAGCAAGCGCACTCCCTGGTCCAGAAACCTGAACTATGGGCTCGCCTTTTTGCGGTTTGCCGTTGTCAGCTTTCTGGGTTTCCTGTTGCTGGGGCCGCTGGTGCGCTATCTTAAAAACACCACCCTAAGTCCTACCATTGTTTTTGCTGTAGACAATTCCAGCTCCGTTACCCTCTTTGCAGACACCGCCCAACTGCGCCAGACACAGCAGGGCCTACAGGAACTCATGCGCAGGCTCCAGGACAATGGCTATAACACCGAAATCAGAACCCTGGAAACAGCTGGGGAGCAGGCGCAGCACCTCTCCGACATCCGCTTCGGGCAGGAAGCCACCAACCTGAGTCAACTGCTGCGGCAGGCGCAGAACGAACAGGAACGGCAGAACCTGGCTGGTGTGGTACTGCTCTCCGATGGCATCGTGAACCAGGGCACCTCCCCCACCTACGCCAACTACAACTTCACCATATACCCGATTGCCATAGGCGACACTGTACCCAAGAAAGATGTAATTCTGGCCTCACTGCGTTACAACAAGGTAAACTACAGCGGCAACCGCTTCCCGATAGAGGCAGAGCTGCAGCACGAAGGCTTTGGTGGCAACAGCGCCTCCGTTGTGCTGAAAGAAAACGGCAAAGTGCTCGATCGCAAACAGGTTACGCTGCAACCAAACCGACCGCTGCAGGTGGTGTCATTTTCGGTTTTGGCCGGAGGCCTGGGCAAAAGGCATTATGAGGTGGAGATACAGCCGCTGCAAGGCGAGTTCACCACCCTCAACAACACCAAACACGCTTATATAGACGTGGTGAAGGGCAAGATAAAAATACTGGTGGCAGCCGCCTCACCTCACCCCGATATTAAGGCGATCCGGGCGGCCATCGAGTCGAACGAGAACTATGAGACGGAGCTTTTTGTGCCGGGCGTGAACACGCTGAAGCCACAGGACTACGATGTGGCCGTGCTGCACCAGTTGCCGGGCAAAACCCCTGGCGGTGAGGCTGTGCTGAACATGGTTCGCCAGAAGCAGATTCCTGCCTTGTTCATTATAGGTCCACAAAGCGACATCTCGGCTTTTAACCGGCTCAACATGGGCCTCTCCATTGGCGGCTCCGGCGACACAGACGAGGTGACCAGTGCCCTAAACCCGAACTTCAGCACCTTTAAACTCGCCTCAGAAGCAACAGAGCGCCTTCAGAAATATCCGCCAGCCACCGTGCCTTATGCAGAGTTCCAACTCGCTAAAAATGCTGAGACCGTATTGTACCAGCAGGTGGGGCGGGTACGCACCAACCGGCCGCTGCTGGTGGTGCAAAACGCTAACGACAGGCGCAACGCCACCCTCCTTGCCTCCGGCACCTGGCAATGGCGACTTTCGGAGGCCTCGGCCCATGAGAAGCCCGAAGTGTACGACAAGCTCATGACCAACCTGGTGCAGCTGCTCAGCGCACCTCGCAACAAAAAGCGCCTGAACGTGTACCCTGCCCGCGACGAATACTCCAGTGCCGACGAAATTTACTTCGAGGCAGAAGCGTACAACCAGGCGCTGGAGCCGATTTACGGGCAAAACATCACCCTGAAAATTACCGCCGAAGACGGTACCAGCAAATCGTTCTCTTTTGCCAACGGCGAGAACCAGGCCGGGGTGAACATCGGCTCCCTGTCTGGCGGGCAGTATGCCTACACTGCCAGCGCCAGCATTGGGGGGCAGTTGCAGCAGGACAAAGGCGAGTTTGTGGTAGAAGAGCTGCAACTGGAAGCCCTCAATGCCGTGGCCGATCATAACCTGCTCTTCCAGCTGGGCAACAACACCGGCTCCCGCCTCTACTACCCTGCGCAACTGCAGCAGCTGGAAGAAGACATCCTGAAAGCCGACCATAAAAACCTGATCTACAGCTCCGAGTCGCTCAACGATATTGTGGATATGAAGTGGCTGTTCTTTGTAATTCTGGCCCTGATCTGTGTGGAGTGGTTTGTAAGAAAATACAACGGCAGCTACTGATCTGCCGCTGCCTTTAGGGCTGTAAAAAGTGCAATGTTCTGGCAAGCAGCAGCAGAAAGCTCCGCAGGGGCTTTTTCATTAGCATAATTGCTTTTGCGCCCGGCTATAACTGGCTAACTATGCCTGGCACCTTTCGTTCGTGAAATCTAACGTATACACGGGCACTTGCCCTGGTTTAAAACCAGCAGCGGGCCTGACGATTAGGTCAGGCCCGCTGCTTTGTAGGTTATGCATGCCAGATCGGTGCTGCCGGCTATTGCTGAGCTCAGGCTGCTACTTTAGCCAAATTTCGCTTAATGGAGGTGATATGCTCTTCTGTGATGGGCTTGCTGATAAAACCTTTTACCACGCTGTGCTCCTGCGCCATTTTCTGCTCCGACAGATCGATAGATGAAGTAAGGATAAAGATGGAGCAGTTTTTAGAGATGGTAGATTCGTGCGGACTCAGCGCCTGCAAAAACTGCCAGCCATTCATGGAGGGCATGTTCAGGTCCAGAAAAATAACTTCCGGCACATTTGTCTCCATGTTCTCTGTGAGAAAATTAAGCGACTCTTCTGCGGACGAAAACGTGACAATCTGTTTTGAGAAATCCTCCATTTGAAGGACCGCTTCTGTCAGGAAAGAGCTTATCGGGTCATCATCAATGATAAAAGTTTTCATCGCTTCCGGATATTAAGTAAATTTTATTACCTGTTTTAAGGTATGATTCAAAACAACAGCTTTCCCGGTAAAAACAAAAGGAAACAAACCCCTGCCAGGTAACATCAAACAAAACAGAAATCAAATCACAAAACTTATTTAATATCCTGATCATCAATATTTTAAATTTATTTAAAACCACTCAAAAGTAACATATAGCTATTTTAATATTTCGTTGCTTATATTTCACTTTAGAGGGCACTGCATCAAAAAGGTGCTGACAATGCTTTTTCTCTTCAACAATTTGCCGGATTTTTGGCTTACATTCTATAACAGCACTGACACCTTGAAATACATCATCCTGAATAAACCCTACGAAGTGCTGACTCAGTTCACTGATGAGGCAGGGAGAGCAACCCTGAAGGACTTTGTGCACGAACCTGGCATCTACCCGGTCGGCCGCCTCGATTTCGACAGCGAAGGCCTGGTGCTGCTCACCGACGACAAAGCCCTGCAGCACCGCCTCTCAGACCCGAAGTTTAAGGTCGAGAAAACATACTGGGTGCAGGTAGAGGGTATTCCCACCGCCGAGGCGCTGGCAGAGCTGCAAAAAGGGGTGTATATCAAAAACATAAAAACGGCCCCGGCCAAAGCCCGGCTTCTTTCAGAGCCCCCGCAGGTGTGGGAGCGGTTCAAACCCATCCGGTTCCGGCAGAGTATCCCTACGTCCTGGGTTGAGATTAAAATAAGCCAGGGCATGAACCGGCAGGTGCGCCGCATGACGGCCGCCGTAGGTTTCCCGACGCTCCGCCTCATCAGGCCCGCCATCGGCCCCCTCACCCTGGAGCAGCTGGCGCCAGGCGAATACAGGGAACTACGGCCGGATGAAATAGAAAAGCTAAAAAAACTGGCGGCAGGAGTTGTTGTGACCAAAAGAAGAAGATAGCCCGGCTATAGCAGCAGCAGAAAACACCTCCGGAGGGGCATTTTGATTTGAATAATTTACTGAGGTTACGCAATAAGTTTTTTGTCCCCCTTGGGGGTAGGGCCCCATAGCCGTCAGGCTATGGGTGGTATCAGCCATAAAACCTGCTCCGTCCGCCCCTGTTGTGTGTTTTCACCAACAGGCATTTCTGCGGTTGAAGGCAACAGAGCAGGGAAATTGCTGGCGGCAGGAATAATGCCGTGTCTTCAGGACCTGGATGGCTGTTTATGCTCAAAGTGAGCTTTGCTTGCTGGTGAAAACACCCAGCAAGGGCAGGCAGGGCAGGAATTCCTGGCAATGACGTAAAGAGAGTTCTCTTAGCCTGACGGCTATGGGGTAGGGCCCTCGAGAATGAAGGGGGTTGGGAGATGACCTATATCTGAGATCAAACAATTTTAAATTCTTTTCTTTTGTGGCTGTGAAAAATGTTTTTCCTGCAGCCCGTAAAACATCCCCCTTCCCGCTTTCAAAGGGGGACTTTTCCTCCTATTGCAAATTTCGCGTAAC
This sequence comes from Pontibacter beigongshangensis, assembly GCF_014332515.1. Classification (GTDB taxonomy): domain Bacteria; phylum Bacteroidota; class Bacteroidia; order Cytophagales; family Hymenobacteraceae; genus Pontibacter; species Pontibacter beigongshangensis. The sequence continues at coordinate 40,304 of NZ_VFSD01000022.1, forward strand.
ATCAGTTATTTACAGGCCCGGATGCTGCAGGAGCTCCTGCACATAGGGTAGTGCCCGCCTGGCCCACTCCAGGTGCATTTTGCCGGCATAGTGCAGGCCATCCGGAGCCAGGTATTCCGTGTTGGAGCCGTGGGTGCGGGTAAGCGGGGTTATATCGATAAAAACAACTCCGGCTTTCCCACATTCCTCCCGGGCTACCTCATTAAAGGCGTCAATTTCCTGGGCAATGCGCTGGCGGTCGCGGCCCTCGGCAAACGGTGTAAGGCCCCAGTCTGGTATCGAGAGCACCACCACTTGCGCCGGCTTATGATCTGCAAAACGGATGGCAGTTTGGAGCAGGTCCACGAACTCGGTGCGGTAGGTGCTGAGAGATTGGCCCCGGTACTGGTTATTTACCCCGATCTGGAGCGTGACAAGGTCAAAGGCCTGGCTTAGGTTCGCGTCGGCTATGGCGGCTGCCAGCTCGGAGGTAGTCCAGCCGGTGCGGGCAACAAGGAGGGGACTGGCAACAGCAGCTCCTCTTTCCTGAAGCAAATCTGCCAGCTGCGCCACCCAGCGGTCTGCCTCCGGTACCCCCTCCCCTATGGTATACGAGTCGCCGAGGGCCAGCAGGGTGAGCGGTATATTAGCATATGATGAGAACGGCATGGTTCACCAATTAGAAATTATGATAAAACTGCTTCAATAATAGTATTTCCGGCGCTTTTCATCAGCCGTTTAGGATTTGCAGCCTTAACACTAACAGCTTTACAAGGTCAAAAAAGCAGTAAAATCATGTCCCTTTAATTTATCGGCAACAACTCACCGGCTATACCAACTGCAGGTGCTTCCAAATTCAGACTTCCCTATAAATTATTCTAATCAAAATAGCCTTCCGGAGCTGCTGCTATGTAATATTTATAGTTGTTTGATACGTCAAAGGGTGCCTCCGCTGTTCTAATTTCTAATTTTTAATTTGGCATAGCCATTCGCTGCTAACAAGCCTTATTCTCCCATGGCATAGCGGATGCCGCCCCACATGTGCTGCCGGAACAGCGGCTCTGCGTAGCTTTCGTTGGTGTGGCCCAGGGCGGTATAAAAGGCTCTGCCACCATCGAAGGTATGATACCAGGCAATAGGATGCTGGTCGCCGTTTTTGCCTCCTTTGTACGTCTGCTCATCCAGGTTGGCCAGCACCTGCACATCCGGATTCATGCTTTTAAAGTTATACCATTCGTCTGTTCGCTCCCACCGGTCCGGGAGGTGGCTGGTAGACGTATGGTTTTTGTTCAGCACATCGATGGCGGCAGGTTGAACAGCAGGATGATCCAGGAAATAGGCTCCAACCAGTTTGTTGAACCAGGGCCACTCGAACTCTGTGTCGGAGGCGGCGTGTATGCCTGCAAAGCCGCCGCCTGCCTGTATATACTGCTCAAAAGCCTGCTCCTGCGCCTGGTTCAGCACATCGCCGGTTGTGTTCAGAAACACCACCGCCTTGTACTGCTTCAGCGAGTCGGCCACAAAATAAGCGGCATCTTCGGTGGCGGTTACCTGCACCTGGTGCTCCTGGGCCAACTCTTTTATGGCTGTTATGCCTGCCTCAATCGACTTATGCCGAAAACCAGCTGTTTTTGAGAAAACCAGGATAGCGGCCTCTTCCGCCACTTTTCCCTGCTCCACTTTCTGGCAGGATGGCAGCACTGCTGCTCCTGCCAGCAACAGAGAGAGCAACTGAAACATCATAAATTTCATAGCTGATTTTTGAGATTTGACTTTTGTTTTAGGTATACAAGGCATCTGACAAGTGCCCCTATCTTTTTTGTTTGACCTTGTTCGGTGTTCTTACCAACCAGCTTGGTTAGCTCTAGTTAACACGCAACCTTTTCAGTTTGAAGCAATTTCCGCAAGCTTACTTCCGCCAGTCTGATGACTGACTTCCATGTTCCGGCACAAGCGACGCTCCGCTGATCACTTGGCCAGATGAGGGCTTAGTGCTGACGGGGCCAGAACAAGGGTTGGCGCGAAACACTGGCTCTCAATTTGGAAATATTTCCATTATAAAAAAATATTTTTCTGCTTACACAGCCGGTTAATTCTCCTATCCGCAAAAATTAAACGGCCAGGTTTGTCTGTAGCCGCCACCCGGAACTGGCAGAATTGAATGCATTTTCTGGCGGCCCTAGCAGTTGCTGTCTGTATAGATACAAGGCGCTGCAACCGGGCCATACGGGTTCGCAGGCACAGAACAGGCAGATTACAGGCTGTTGCGGACCAGCCCGGCATGCCTCCGCCACCAGCCTTAGCAGCCAAATCTAGCTCAACCAAGTGCCAGAAACCCCCTTAACTCCCTGACTAACAGCCATTATGATCTGCAACATAGTAGTACGCAATCAGTATACACTTCTGAATACAAGCGAATTACAAATTAATTTATAAACGAATGGTAACCTGGAATTACGCCGAACCTAACGAAACCTACGTGAAGGTAACAGGAACACTTACCGAACAATTTGAACATGAAAACGGAGTGATCCGGCTTCCTGAAGGATTGTTTGTACCCCTGAACCTTTACAACAGCATCATGGGCAAATTATCTGCCCAGATACTGTCTATTGCCTAACCCTAATTGCCAAATATATGGCTGCCTGTCAGAACTTCAGCAAGTTCAGAGCAAAGGTTTTTCCCTAAATTTTTGGTAAAAGCGTGTTTTTTGAAACTCAAAAAGTATAGGGCAGCATAACTGAGCATATAACTATCAACAAAGAAAAATCAATCGGGCGTATAACACAGGCAGGGAGAATTTGTATAGATATTTCCTCCGGTATACCCCACAGAATAAATTTTTGGGCTTTTAGCAGCAACAGCGGCAGTAGGAATTGCCTCTGGAGGGGCATTATGATTAGCATAATTGCCCCGATACATGAAGCAAAATTTCAACTTGCATACAGGAGGCTTGGGCTAGCTAAAAACCAGCCACTATTCATGCTCCGCTAAACTCGCGGCAACAGTGTTATTTAAATCCGGGAAAGTAAGATTATTCTAATGCCGAAGCCCCTGATGGAATCGGGAACAAAGTCTATTTACACCAAAAGCCCGTTTTCACTTCCTGCTCCGGTTGCAGCAGAAAATACAAGGCCCCTGCTAAAAAACGAATTTTAACAGGGGCCTGGTGTTTTAAAGCAGCCTGCTAGTGCTCCTCCAATTCTATTTTTAGAAAAGTTCGATACTTGTTAAGCTATTCAAAAGTATACCTACCATAATTTCTAATTTTGAATTTCTAATTTTTAATTTGGAGGAGCTCTAGACTACTCCTGCCAGAACCTTTGTTTGCTGGTGCGCCACTGGCACTGGGCTGCCGGGCAAGGCCAGCAGGGGAGCAAATGCCTGCGAGGCTAATTTGCTCGTAATGCTTTTGCTTAGCAACCGATCCATGAAAGAGTGCTGCGCCGGAACGAGTACCAGCAAATCGGCCTGCTCTTCGAGAATATATTGCTGAATTCCTTCTGCCACATCTTCCTTCTCTTTAAAGAATAGCTTGTAAGACAGGTCCTGGAAATAGCTTTCTACCTTGCTCAGGGCCTCAAATGCCAGTTCACGCTCTTCTTCGCAGATGTTGCTTTTGTAAACATGCAACACATGCAGTTTGCTCTTATAAGCCAGGAGCAACTCCTGCAGCGGACTTAGCAGCTTGCGGGCCGGGAAGCGGGTGAGATTCAGGGCAAATACAACAGATTTTAGCCCCGTAAAATGTTTGCCGGCAGGCACCGCCAGCACCGGCACCTGGTTTTCCTGAATGAGCTGCAGCGTGGTACTGCCCAGAAAAGCTTGGCTTAATACCCCGCCCCCCCGCATGCCCATAACCACCAGGTCGGCCTCGTAATCGTGGCAGGCCTGCAGTATTTCCGGCACGGTTAAGCCATACCGGCATATGGCTATCATATCTACCGGTTGTTTTTGCTGTTTGGTGTACTGCTGCCAGGTATCTTTTGCGTATCCTTCCAGTTTCCGCTGCTCCTTGTTCTCCAGCCAGCGGATCACGGCCTGCTCATCCTGAGGAAAAGGAGAAAGAACAGGACGATGAAATACATGCAGCAGGATGACCTGCGCGTTTTCCTGTTGCGCCATATCCAGCGCATACAGAAATGCATGATGGGCGATGGGAGAAAAATCGGTTGGCACTAAGATCTTTTTCATAGGAAAGGCTTTATAGGGGAGAACAAGCGGTATGAAGACGTTCCGCCCTCACATCTCAAAAATAAAAGTTTTGCCTCTTCTTAGCGATGAGCAAGATCATGCCAGAAAATGAGAAAAATCATTTTTTACCAGAAGCGCCTGGGGCAGCGCTAAATTAATAATCAGAGAGTTTCTTGCTTGTGAGTTGCTGAGGTATTCTCCCAGCTTTTCCAGATTTGATTTAGGTAACTGGCAGCGAAAAAAATGAATTTGCGACATACTCCTGCCCCATCAGAAAGCAAACACATTTAACAGTAGCCAGCCGATGGCACCTGCCACCAGCCCGGCCACAACAGTAGGCAGCATGTTTACAGACAGCACATCTTTGTAGTTTTTAAGGTTGGCGATAGAGGCGGCTGCGATAATATTGAACAGACAGATGGCGTTACCCATGGAAGCGCCTACCAGTTGCATAGCCAGAATAACGGTTGGCTCCAGCTGCAGCGCCTGGGCGGTTTCCAGCTGCGATGCTCCGAACACTACGTTAGAGATGGTGGTGCTGCCAGTAATAAAGGCTCCAATAATACCGATAAAGGGCGAAAAAATAACATAGGCACCTCCCATAGCACTCAGCACCTCCGAAATATTGCTGACCATAGACGGCTGTTCTACTCCGGAGTGGATCATTAACTGCGCCACGGCAATAGACGGGAAAAGCACCACCAGCACCTGCAGCAGCTTTTTCATGCCTTCTGCCAGGTACCACGACTCGCTTTTCCGGATAAGCGCTACGCCTACCCCTACTACTACAAACGGAATAAGCGGAGACTGCAGCAGCTTGATGCCTGCATTCAGGCCGGTACCAAACAGATCGGTAAAAGCCAGTTCCCACCCCAACAGGTGCCGCAAAGGGCTGACAACCTTAGGCAGCAGGAGCAGCAGGGCCAGCACGCCATAAGGCAACCACGGCATATATTCGATTTTTGTTTGCCCCTGCCGCAGGTACAGCACCGAGAGGATGAGCATCACCAATGCGGCCAGCACCGTGGCCAGGTCGGGCACAAAATAGCTGAACACACAGAACGGAACTGCAAAAAAAGAAAACATGGCCAGCACCTTGCCCTTATACTGCAGCGGCCCGTGCAGCCTGGCAAACAGCCTGAAAATAAAATACAGCACCGCCCCCATGGCCACCACACCAGTTAAAGCCGCCAGCAGCCCGATCTGCTGCACCTGGGGCCAGGTGAGGTGCAGCGGCAGTTGCAGGCCGGTAAGCAAAGGGGTGCCCACCGCTCCAAACATGGAGTAAAGGTTATCGAACAACAGCACCACCGACACCGAGAGCAGCGCATTAAAACCCAGCGCTATCAGCAGCAGCGGCACAATGGCACCCGGAGTGCCAAAGCCGGCTACTCCCTCAAAAAACGCCGTCAGGCAAATCGCTAACAGAAAAAACCGCACTTCCCGCGCCGGGTGCAACTCATCGAGCGACTGGCTGATTTGCCGGATCATGCCCGTTCCTTCCATGATGTTGTAAAGGAAGAGCGCCCCGAACACAATCATCAGAATATTGAGGCTCATGAGCAGCGAAATGCTGATAACGCCGGCAAAGTGCGGAAGAGAAGCGCCCCAGTAAAAGAACAGCCCGGTGGTTGCCACCAACCCCAGCAGCACCGCCTCCCGTACTCCCCTGAGCAGCGACACGGCAACAAGAATGGCAACCGGCAAAAACGACAGGAAATAGATCATAGCAGCTTTGGCTTCTGGAGGTCCGGCACTGATGCTTCGCCAAATTAAAAATTCAAAATTGGAAATAAGCGCTCACAGGAGGTGAACATCACAATATATAAATTTCCCTATTCAGGAACCAGACTGACGCTGTACTTCGTGTTGCTCCAGGGTGGAGTTCAGAATAATTTAATGCTAAAACATCTCCCGGAGAACAAAAATCCCTCCTTTCTAATGTTGAACTTCTAATTTTGAATTGGGTGCAGCACTTGTGTGCCCGCCTTTACCTGACATTAAGAAATATCGGAATGTAGAAATGAACAGGATGAACCGGCGGCAGCAGCAGCATAAGCAGCTTCCGGAGGGCTGTTTTCATTTAAATAATTGGAGTTCTGGCAGCACAGCAGGCCTTAAGGCTGCACTGCCAGCGCGAACTACTAAAAAGCCTGCTACTATTGCACCTCATTTTCAAGCTCCCGGTTCGCCGCAAAATCGGCAATGTTCTGTAGCGTCACCTCGGCTATGCTCTGGAGGGCGTTGCTGGTAAAGAAGGCCTGGTGCCCGGTAATTAGTACGTTGTTGAACGAGAGCAGGCGCATAAACACATCGTCCTGAATAACTTTGTTCGAGAGGTCTTCAAAAAACAGGTCGGCCTCTTCCTCATACACGTCCAGGCCAAGGTTGCTGATCTGCTCGCTCTTCAGCCCAACGATCACGGCCTTGGTATCGACCAGCGCGCCCCGGCTCGTGTTGATCAGCATCACCCCTTTCTTCATTTTACTGATGGCGTCCTCGTTTATAATGTGGTAGGTTTGCGGCGTAAGCGGGCAGTGCAGCGACACGATATCCGACTCCCGGTACAGCCTGTCCAGACTGGAGAATTCAATGCCGATTTCACGCTGCTCCTCCGTCTCTACCATGTCGTAGCCCAGTACACGGCAGCCAAAGCCTTTCAGGATACGGGCGGTGCAGAGCCCTATTTTACCGAGCCCGATCAGGCCCGCCGTTTTACCGTACAGGTCGAAACCCATCAGCCCGTTCAGCGAAAAGTTTCCTTCTTTCACGCGGTTATAGGCCCGGTGCGTCTTGCGGTTCAGGGTCAGGATGAGCGCAATGGTGTGCTCCGCCACCGAGAAGGGCGAATACGCCGGCACCCGTACCACCTTTATTCCCACGGCTGCCGCTGCTTTAAGATCTACGTTATTAAAACCGGCACTGCGCAAGGCAATCAGTTTCACTCCCTGCTCTGCCAGCACCTGCAGGATGTCGGCACTCACGGTATCGTTTACAAACACGCATACCACCTCATGGCCTTTTGCCAGGATGGCCGTGGCCGTGGTGAGTGGCATCTCCATAAAGTTCAGCGCAAACCCGTGCTGCTGGTTGGCCTCCTGAAAAAATTGTTTGTCGTATGCTTTGGAGCTGAAGAAAATAACGTTCATGCGCGGGATGATATCTTAGTTGAAAGTTCTTTTAAGAGCAGGCGGTACCTGCTCAAATGTACAGGAATAGCAAAGCAAAGGCAAACCGAAGTGTGCCCCTGCCGTTATTCAATACAAAAAAAAAAATCGAACTACACTATTTGCAAACCAGGGCTATACTTGTTAAATCGTTCAAAAGCGGCCCGCTCCAGTTCTTCCCGGTGGTCGGGGTGAGCTATCTGGATGAGCGCCTCGGCCCGCTGCCGCAGGTTTTTCCCCCACAAAAAGGCAATACCGTATTCGGTAACAATATAATGGGCGTGTGCGCGGGTAGTCACGACACTGGCACCTGTTTTCAGGAAAGGCGTGATGCGGGAGATGCCCTTGCTGGTTACCGATGGCAAGGCAATAATGGGCTTGCCTCCTTCTGACAGGGCGGCCCCCCGGATAAAGTCCATCTGGCCACCTACACCCGAGAACTGGTAGGTGCCAATAGAGTCGGCGCATACCTGGCCGGTAAGGTCTATTTCTATGGCGCTGTTGATGGCGGTAACTTTGGGGTTCGACCGGATAATGGCCGTGTCGTTTACGTAATCTATGTCTTTGAACTCCACGGTGGCATTATCATCCACAAAATCGTAGAGTTTGCGTGTGCCAATCACAAAGCCGGTCACGATCTTGCCCCTGTAGTATTTTTTGTGCTGATTGGTGATGATGCCTTTCTCGACCAGGTCGATCACGCCATCGGAGAACATTTCGGTGTGCAGGCCCAGCTCTTTGTGGTTGGTAAGGCTCGCCAGCACCGCATCCGGAATCTGGCCGATGCCGGTCTGCAGTGTGGCGCCATCTTCTACCAGCGTAGCACAGTTCTGCCCAATCCTGACTGCGATCTCCGAAGGTTCTCCTTTTGCTATTTCGGGCAGCTCCTGCTGGTGATGTACCAGGGCATGCAGACGGCTCACGTGGATAATGCCATCGCCCAGGGTGCGTGGCAAGCGGGGGTTAACCTGCGCAATAACATAGCGGGCGCACTGCATGGCGGTATGCGAAATATCTATGGCGGTGCCGAGCGAGCAGAAGCCATGCTTGTCGGGCGGCGAAACCTGCACCAGCGCCACATCAATGGGCATCACCCCTCTTCGGAAGAGCAGCGGAATCTCACTCAGGAACATGGGCACATAATCGCCCTGCCCACAGTTTACGGCATCGCGCACGCTCTTAGAAACAAAGAGGGAATTCATGAAAAAGCTTTCGCGATAGGCCTCTCTGGTAAATGTGGCATCGCCATGCAGGCTCGCACTCACCAGTTCGACCCCGCGCAGCTCATCGGCCCGCTCTACCATTTTCTGCAGCAGATGATGTGGTGTGGCGGCGCCCCCCTGCACAAATACCCGGTCTCCGGACTTGATCACTTTTACGGCTTCCTGGCCTGACACATAGCTCATGCGAATAACGACTGTTAGGTTTGTACTGCTACAAAAATAGAAGCGGTGCAGGTCTTCTAAAATGATGGAATACCTCCAAACAGCTGACAAAAATCAGTAAGCAACTTCATTAAATTATAAATTCAGCCTTAGAAATATAATAAAAGCTGCTTTATTGATCAATAAAGGGGCATTTCTTATCTGATTGAAGTTTGTGAATTGCTGGAGGTGTCCCGCCGCTTTTACTCACTGATAGGAGGCAGTGCGTATTTTGGTTCGCTTTGAAGCTCATCTTATAGGAAAAAGCAGCTTTCAGGGCGCTGGCGCGAGCTTGCCGCTCGTACCACCATAAGTTCCCTAAGGCTAGGCAATATAAGCGCCCATCCTCAACAGCCTGTAATGGCCCCTTCTGAAAAGTCTTTAGAATGAAAGTACGAGCGGCAAGCTCGCGCACTAGCGCAACATTCAGGGAATAGAAGCCTTATTTTTCCCTATAAGATGCGCTTTAAAGAGGGCCCCTACCCCCAAGAAGGACTTTTTATCTGCAGTAAATTTTGCCGTAACATCAGTTAATCCGTATCTCCTGGAAAAATTCAATCCAGCAATACAGGAAACAATGACAGGCCACCTCCCTCCCCAATTTCTGGCGCAGAAAAGCTCCTGCGCCAGAGATCGGAAAAGATAAGGGCTAATGTGGTGTTACTCAGTAGCGGCTATTGCTCCTCCAAATTAAAAATTAGAAATTCAAAATTAGAAATTATGGCAGATAAACTTTTGAATGGCTTAACCAGCAACAAACCTTTCTAAAAATCAAACTGGAGGAGCACTAAGCAAATGAGTTTTCTACTTTTCCCACACCGGCTGCCTGTGTGTTGTTGCGCAGTACGTCCGAATAAGGCAAAGCCAGTATCGGAACGCAGTTCTGGGTAATGTATTTGTGGGCAGCGTTTCTTCTCAGGAGCGTTTGCAGGCAAGGGTTAAGCTGCGGCACCAGCACCAGCAAATCGGCCTGCTGCTCTTCTAACTGCTGCAGAATTCCTTCGGAGAGCGTCTTTCTTTCCTGCACTCGGATATCATACAAAATAGGCTGCAAGTCGGCAGAAAGGCTATCGGTGAAGGTGTCTGGCAGGGCTTGTGCAGAAGACTCATCCACCAGGTGCAGTAAGTGCAGCTTGCTGTGATAGTTTTTGATCATACGCAGGAGCAGGTGCACTCCTGCCGCCCCCGCCAGTCTGGTAAAGTCGTTTACAAACACCACGGAGTTTAAGCGCACGTGGCGTTCATTTCCGGGCACAGTTAGTACGGGCACGCTGCTTTCCTGCATCAGGGCAACGGTTGTTCTGCCCAGGAACGTGTTTTCCATGGCACCTACGCCCTTCATGCCGGTTACGATCAGGTCGGCCTGGTAGGCGGCAGCCGCTTTTGTGATTTCGTAGCAGGTCAGGCCAAATTTAGCCACGCAGGTAATTTTAAACGGTTCCTGCCCTTCTGGCTGCTCTCCTACCAGGGTATGGTAGCGGCTCTTCAGCAAATCGAGGAGTGGCGGTTCTTCTATGGAGCCGGTATCGAGTACGCGTTCGGGCAGTTGGCCACTGTTGCGGGCGCATTTCTGAATCTCAGCGGCATATACCTCCAGTTCCCGTGTTTTCTCCAGCTCCAGTTTATCTATAAACGCTTCTACATCTTCCGCATCGGGGGTATAGATCGGCTGATAAAAAGCGTGAAACAGGACGATGTCTGCCTGAGTTGCCCGCGCAATGGCAAGCGCATACACAAAGGCATTGTGGGCATCTTTAGAATAGTCGGTGGGGACAAGAATCGTTTTCATGGCTGTGATAGTTAAAGGTTAAACATCTGTCCCGCAACAATTTGCCGAACAACATTCTAAATTTACCACTTCCAAACCAATTATAACAACATGATCATCAATCATTTAAATGATCTTCGTCACTTTTAAGGCCAATTTATTCATACTTCCATACAATTATTGTATGTATCCTAATTGGATACGACTGATTTTACTGTAGTAGCAGCAGCACAATAATTCTTCTACAAATGGTATATTTCCTGGGTTATCCGAAGCAGATTGGTTTAGCCGCAGGGGCAATAGCAGCAGCAGAAGAAGATCGGTCAGGAGGAGCATTTTGATTAGGATAATTGCCCCGAAAACCGGCAGGCAAACAAAATCGCCACCTGCTCCACAGGTGCCGCGTTAAGCGGAACCGCAGGCCAGATGGCGAAATTAGTTGCAATGATGAGTTGAGCCAAAGCCCTTGTCCGGTTTTAGCCTTAAATGCCGAAAACGAAGTTTAGTACTATTTAAGGGTTTACAGCGCTGTACTGGACCCGTGCAATTACTTCTATGTCTCGGGGCTGGCTTAGCATCATCTCCCGGTCCACTACAAAGGTATCGAGTGGGCTATCGGCTATAATGGCATGGTCGAGCAGGAAGCGGTGGTGCCTGTGGTCTGTGCCTTGCAATACGCCCCAGACCACGGGCCGGTCTTCGGGGTCGCGGCCATATACGTAGGGGGCCAGCATAATATCTTCGTGCCTGCCATCGGTGTGAGTATAGGCAAAGTGCAGCAACCGCTGGTGCTCTATGGCTTCTATGATGGCCAGGAACTTCTGGTCGCCCTCCAGGAAGAAGATCCCTTTGTCGGTAATCCGGGCCAGAAAAGGATCGGGATCATCGGAGCCGTGCGGCCTTTCAAAAGCAGATTCGTGGTGCACTTCTATCAGGCCTTCGAGCGCCATATCGTCTACTTCCACTTCCGAGAGGTCGCTGCGGTGCTTATTTATCAGTGGCATCAGATCATGAAACTGACCATCACCACGAAACTGGTACAGGTAAGATAGTATTCTGTTAACCATGGCTCATGTATGTTTAGGGTACAGGTGTATGTTTGAAGAGACTTGAACTCGTTGTTGCCTGCAAAGGATGTCGCTTTCACACGTAATATGCAAGCTCATTTCTGGCTACGTTTCCGGAGATCTAAATCTGATCTGCGGCACAACATTACCCAGGGCATTTTCTGATATGTACGGCATTAGCTAATAATAGGTGTTAGCCCGTAAGCATCAATCGGTTAACAACAGCCTGATCCTGATAAAAACAGTCACCAGCCTCCCGATCTCTTCCCCTAACCAGCAGCAGCAGCAGTGCAAAATGCCTGTGGAGGGGCTTTTTCATTAGAATAATCTAAGTTGTGCGGTAGAGAGCCTTTCTGACTTTGTCCCTTTGTCCTCCTGAAAGGATCTTGTGGGCGAGAGCCTAAGGCAATGGCCACTGGCGTGGGGTTAAGTTAGCATAGCCACTTGTTAAGACTTGATGGCAGAAGCAGCTTGTTTCATGGCCCGTGTCTTTGTTCTTTTTGTCTTGATACAAAAAGAACCAAAAAAATCAAGACGATTTTGTTTGTCGAGGGCCCCTACCCCCACTCGCTGAACGCTCTTTGTAGAGGGCCCCTACCCCCAACAAAAAATCGTCATTCGGTGCACCTGGCAACTGTATCTGACTCGTAGTTACCAGCCGCACCACATTATTTAGGGCTCTCTACCGCACAACTTGGGTTAGAATAATCTGGTTGCTGGTTGCTGATCTGCACCAAAAGCAGCTGTGCTGTTTACATCTCCGTTCACTGTCCGCTGACAGTGCTGACATAAGGATTAAGAAGTCATGTGCCCTGTGTCCGGAAGCGCTGCAACTTCTGTTTCCGATAAGTTAAGGCGATGTTTATAGTCCCGCTAACTTTCTGACGCAGCAGCAGCACTGTCCAATTTGGCCTGCCGGCTTTTGTAGCGGATGTTGAGGATGACGCCCAGCAGCACCAGGGCCATGCCCCAGTAGGTGAGCAGACTGAACTGTTCGTCGAAAAGCACGTAGCCCAGCACGAGGGCGTAAATCATGCCAATGTAGTTGAGGTTTGCCACCTTGGATATTTCCTCGGCCTGGTACGACATGGTCATGTAGTACTGCCCGAGTTGTGTGAGCACCCCTACCAGCAGCAGCAGCGCCCAATCCCAGCCCACAGGGTTTACCCACGAAAACAGGCAGTAAACACCCACCACCGGAATAGACACGAGCGGGAAATAAAACATGATCACCAGCGGATGCTCCTGCGTGTTTATCTTGCGGATAATGACATAGGCCAACCCTGAAAAAATAGAGCTGAACACCCCTAACCACAGGTAAAACCCATCTACGTTCACTTCTACGCCATTAATAACCAGGATACCGGCAAACGAAACCAGGAAAAACACCCACTGCCAGGGCCTTACCCGCTCCTTTACCACAAATATGCCCAGAATGGCAGTAAAGATAGGCGACAGGTACTGCACCGTGGCCGCCGTGGCCAGCGGTATGTTCTGCAGCGTGTTGAAGAAAAGCAGCAGAGCAATGGCGCCTGCCGCCCCCCGGGCCACAAGCCACTTATGGTTGGAGCCCAGCACAGGCACGCCGGCCCTTCGCAGCATGACATAACTCATTACCAGCGACACCAGCGACCGGAACAAAATAACCTCGGCTGCCGGAATGTGCGCCAACGACTTCACGCACACATTCATCAGCGAGAAGAAGAGCGTAGAAAGCAGCATGTAGATGACACCTTTTGAGAGCATACGCAGCAGGGGGTAGCGGTATTCCGGCAGCCGGTTTACGCATGTACCGGTGAGTAAGGTGCAAAGGTGAGGGTTTATCTTCCCGAAAAAAAATAAAAGCGCAGGCAGTTCCTCCGGGCCCGCTTGCCCGGCCTGCGCAGCTTCCGGAAAAGGGCGCTGTGCTAACCTGCCGCCCGTACTTTCAGGGCACTGCGTTCCTGGCATGTGCCGTCGGAGCCTGTTAAAGCGCAACTCCTTTACTTCTGCACCCCGATAAACGGGATGGGCTGCAAGCCCGCACCGGCAAGCTGCTGCACCCCCAAATAAGCTCCGTAGGGGCTTTTTGATTGGAATAATTGAGGCTGCCAGGCAACAACCTGTGCAGGGCCACCGCCTCTCTTCTGCGGCCATACGGGCAGCAGGTGCTTACAGGCGAAGGGCTTGCCGGTGCCGGGCCTGTTGCTTAGCGACTTATAAGCTCCTGCTGCGTATACTCCTCCCGGCTCAAAGCAAACTCCGGCTCCACCAGCAGCACTTCGTCGTAGGTCAGGTTATAGAGGCGGTACACCAGCAGGTCTATTTCCGCTTCCAGCCCCGATGTGTCTGCTGCAGCATCAGCCTGTTTGGCAGCCAGGACTTGCTCTACTAAAAGTTGTACTTCTATAGCTAATTGAGATTCAAAATTGGGTAGTGGAATATCCTTTAAGTTTTGATAAATTAATTGAAACCCATTTTGGATTTTAGTGCAGAACTTTGAAATTAGTAACCAACCTAACTTAGAATTTAAAACTCCAAGTAAAGCCATATCATTCAAAGGTATAAACCATACTGCACTGTTTGGAACCGAATTAACCAAATCAATAGTAAAGGCTGGCTTTACCTGAAATTTCAAATAAACAATTTTGGGTTTAAAAAATTCTTCATAATAAGCTGAAGCGTACCTGCTCATTGCATACCAAGGAAACCTTCCTTGTTGTACTTCTGGTCTGCACTTAAGCTCTTCTTCAAACTTCATCAAATGATTTAATGCACCCGGATATTCATCTATTGGAGTGGTCCATTTTGAATAAATAACATACTTATTTACAATTGGTGGAGTGTATTTTTTACTTACATCCTTACCTACAATATACGGCTTTATCAACTCAGAACTTTTAGGATCAAGCTTTAGAATTCGATCCCGCTCACTCTCATTTATTACAAATGCTTTATCTAAACCACTTGTAACACCTCTATAGACATTGCCCTTAATATGTATTTCTAAGGTATTGCATGATTTTTTTAGTTTTTCTAATAAGCCAATATCATCTGTATTATGAAGACTCCAGCCGGTATCGGGCAAAAGGTCGGCCTGCACGGTATAGCCCTGCTCCTGCACATAATGCGCCAGCCCCTGCTCAAAATCGAGGGTGTGTATACCTGCCGCCACAAAGGTAGCGCCCTCGGCAGGCGTAACTTTCGCCACCGAAACAATTAACGGGTACGTCGTAGCTTCTTCAAAAACAGGCAGGTCGCCAAAGTCGAGCAGCTGCTCCAGCGTGTAGCTTTTGAGCCATGCCCGCAACGATTTTCCGTAGCCGGCCCGCATCCATTTGTTTGGGATAATATAACTGAACTGCCCGCCATTTTTCAGCAGGTTTATGCCCTGCTCCACAAAAAATACATACAGGTCGGCGGTACCGGCAAAGGTGGCAAATGCCTTTTTCAGGTAAAGCTTAAAGTCGCCCAGTTCCTCCTGCCGGATGTACGGCGGGTTCCCGATCACCACATCGAAGCCCTGGTAATTGCCGGCATCGTCGAGCACCTCCGGAAACTCGAAGCGCCATTCAAAAGCGCCTTCGTACACTTTGTTTGTTTCGATCTGCTCGCGCTCGGTTTCGAGTTTCTGCAGCTCCTTTTTCATTTTGGCGAGCTTTGCCTTGTCTACTTTGGCGGCTCCGAACAGGTCAGGGTCCTGCATGGCGGCAATGGTACCGCGAAGTTTGGCCATACGCTGCCGCAGCGGGTCGTTGTTGGCCAGCGTGGTCCGGAAGCCCTGCTTTATCTCGTTCAGGAAAGCAACCAGCTGCTTCTTGGTTTCTTTGGAGTTGGTGTGCTTGTAATTCAGCACCGCCTCCCGGTAAGCGGGCAGGCTGTGGCCTTTTTTGCCGAAGGCATCCTGCAGGTCGGCAGTGAGCGGGTAGCGGCTCAGCAGCGAGTTGCCCTGCTTTATGTTAATGTCGATGTTGGGCAGCGTCTGCAGCTCGGCAAAGTTGGCGGTATCCTGTTGCTGGTAATAGGCGTTTTTGAGCAGCTCTATCCAGAGGCGCAGGCGGCATATCTTTACCGAGTTCGGGTTAATGTCTACGCCGAAGAGGCAGTTCTCGATAATGGTTTGTTTTTCGTGGAAGAGCGTTTCCTGCAGCTCCTGCACCTGCGGGTTAATGCTGCGGTGCCCGCCGGGGTGCTCGTGCACCGTGTAGCTGAACAGCTCCCCGTAAAAGTCGGTCACGATCAGCTCGTCGTTCTGCACCTCTATGCTGCCGTAGCGCAGCGGCTTGCCCTACCGGTTGAGCAAAATGCGCAGCTCTGCCTTTATCACGATCAGCTCGTTGAGCGCACTCACCAGGTAGTGCCCCGAGCCCACGGCCGGGTCGCAGATGCGCAGGCTGTTGAGCAGCCCGTTCGCCTCCTGCGCCGACTGCTGCGTGTGGTTGGCCATCAGCCGGAAGCGCAACGCATCGAAATCGGTTAGTTCCCAGTTGTAGTGTTCGTTAAAGCGCTGCACCACCGCCCGCCTTATGGCTTCGCGGCTCATGTACATGGTAATAAAGCCGGGCGTATAAAAAGAGCCGTCGCGGTAGCCGTTTATTTTCTCAAAAATCAGGCCCAGCACCGAGGCTGTTATTAGCGTTTTGTTTTCTTCCTGTATCGCCTCCCTGCCCTCAGCCCCAAAATCGTAGCTGCCCAAAAAGCGCAGCAGGTACTCCAGCGTCCGCATGTCGGCCTGCGACTTGCTCAGCGGTTTGCCAGTGCCGTCGCGCAGCACTGTGCGCGGGTATAGCGCCAGGCGGCTGTTGTCTTTCAGGTTCGAGATGCGCAGCGTGCGTTTCTCCAGCGCCGTGGTCTCGAAGAGCGAAGAGTTCAGGTAAGGGATTTGCCGGAACTTATGGCGCACGTTGGCATTGCGGTTTTGCGGCCGCTCGGCCAGCACATCAAAAAAGAGCTCGTTCAGGTCGTCGAACTCGCGCAGGTGCTCGTGGTTCATAAACACATAAGCCTTGTCGCCGTGGTGGTAACTGGCCAGTTGCGCCTCCAGCAGCTTCAGGAACAGGATGCGGTTCATCCAGGTAATGCACAGCTCCAGCGATACGTTAAAGAGCTGCTCCTCGCGGGTGTTGCCGTAGCTGTAGGGGTTATCGAGTCCCGAGATCAGGTCCTCCGACTTCAGCTTCTGGTAAGCCGCCTCCAGCAGCGAGCCGCCATCGGGCCTGGCCTTGCGGCGAATCAGTTTGCGGCCTCCCTCCTTCACTTCCTCCAGCCCGATAATGTGCAGCAACTCCAGGTAAAAGCCGGGGTCGAGGGAGTTGGCATCGTTTGCAAAAGCCTCCTTGAGCAGGTGCGCCGGCGAGAGCAGTTTATACAGCGCCACCAGCTTTACATCGTCTTTCAGATCCTTGTTCTGGAGCGGCTTCTCGTAGTCCTTCAGGTTAAAGTGGGTGTAGCTGATGCTTTCGGAAAGCCCGGCAATGAAGGGCGCCACCAGCTCTTTGTAAAAATACTCCGTGCTGTTGCCCGATTTTTTGCCCTGGCTCCAGGCCGTAAAATCTTTTAAGAGCTGCCCGTTGCGGTAAAACAGGCGGTCGAACTCCAGCGCATCGAACACAAACCACTCGTGCACATTGGTAATGACCAGCTGCTTGAGGTCCTGGTTCCTGTGCTCCACCCGCTCCCGCAGGTAATAGAGCACCAGTTCGTGCATCGCCTTGCAGTTCAGGTTATCGGTGGTGGGCATATCGGCTTTGTTGCCCGGCCGCTTTACTTCCAGCATGACCCCCGCCTGGCTTTTAGTATCCGGCCCCACATGAATCACGAGGTCGGTTTTGCCTTTGGTGTTCACCCCGTACCGGCTGTAGAAGGAGCTTTTAAGAAAATCGCGCAGGTGGTTCTTTACGTGTTCCTCGCTCTCGCTCAGGTTAATGCTACCGAGCAGCGTGCGGAGCGCCGACTTGAAGGTTTCCATTTCGGAGCGTGCTGTTTTTAACCGGAGGTATGCTTTGTTCAGGGCCTGGCGCGGACGAAGGATGTTGTGCTGCATGGGGTGCCGTTTGTTTTCTACAGCAAGATAACAATGAATTAGGAATAAGGAATTAGGAATTTAGATTGTTTGAAGTTGCGGGGTTTTAAAACATCTTTTTCTGCTGCGAGCTTGCAGTTGAGAGGAGTATTTTTCCGGCCAGGGTCAGGCAGCAGCAGGAGCAGCAGCGCCTCCGGAGGGCCTTTTTGATTGGAATAATTTGTTTAATGTGCTAATGGCTTCATGTGCTGATTAATTAGATGCCTTACATATTATGAAGTATCTATATATACATTACTAGATTAACTGACCATTACCCGGCATAGCGAAAGCTATCTAAAAAATCCCAGTCTCTGGCGTGAGGCGCCGGGGGAAGAGGCGCTCGTCTTTCACTTCTCCCTACATTTTTTTATCTTAGGGCTGTAGCACAATTTATCTTATGGATTTCAGCACTTCGTTATTGCAAATCTACCTCTAAGCCTACCATCCTGTAGGGTTTATGCTCCGCACCTGCCGTGCAGAGGCGATTAGCTTATTGCCTGTACTTTCCGGAAAACAACCCTGCAGCTCCGGGGCACCAGTTGGTGCCGGCAAATAAAGTTTAATTCATATTTTAGAGAGATCACCATAATGAAAGAAAAGCAAAAAACGCCCGATACAACGGCTGAACTGATGGCTCTTGCGCAGCACCATGGCCTGGCCTTGCAGCCCGATACTTTTACCTACAACGAAACCGGCCTTGACTTCCAGGTGATCCATGCCTTCGATAAAGACCAGCACCCCTGGATATTGCGCCTACCACGCCGCCCCGACGTGCTCCCCCGTGCCGACAATGAGCACAGGGTGCTGCAATTTCTGCAAGGCAAGCTTCCGGTTGCCGTACCCAACTGGCAGGTGTACGACCCGAAGCTGATCGCCTACCCACGGCTGGCAGGCACACCCGTCGCCAACATCGATATGGAAAAAATGTGCTATATCTGGAACCTGGATCCTGAAAACCTGCCGGAAGCATTTATCTCGTCGCTGGGCCCGGCTTTGGCTGCCTTGCATGCGCTGGATAACCAGGAGGCCGCGCAGGCCGGTATAAAGGTGCACCAACCAGAGCAGCTGCGCGAAAACCTGAGGGCGCAGATGCTGCGCGTGCAAAAGGAACTGGGTGTGGCCGAGCCGCTGTGGCAGCAATGGCAAAGCTGGCTCTCCGACGACAGCTACTGGCCGCAGCATACCTGCCTGGTGCACGGCGACCTGCAGGCAGCCCACATTCTCACCGACGAGACCGGCATCGTCAATGGCTTCCTCGACTGGACCGAAGCTGAAGTTAGCGATCCGGCCATCGATTTTGTAGCGCTGCTGGCAACCTTTGGCGGAGATGTGGCTAAACAGCTACTGCAGGCCTATCAGCAAGCCGGCGGCAAGGTGTGGCCCCGCATGCTTGAGCACATTCAGCAAAGGCATGCCGCTTATGGTGTGAACATCGGTTTGTTTGTGTTGGAGTCCGGCACCGACGATTACCTGCTCATGGCCAGGCAGGCGCTGGGGCTGGAGAATGCAGCATCCTGATTACAACTGGCACGGGCTTTTGGTCCGTGCCAGTTTGAGCAAAACCTGGGTGCAATTTGAGAGTACATAAAAAAAGCCCCTTACAAGTTTTTCCTTGCAAGGGGCTTTTCAAACGTGGGCCCAGCTGGAATCGAACCAGCCACCTACTGATTATGAGTCAGTTGCTCTAACCGAATGAGCTATAGGCCCGTTCCCTCCTAAAAAAGCGCTTTCTAAACCGCTTTCTTTGATTTGGGAGTGCAATTCTACATATTTGTATCGTAAATTTCAAATAGTAACGAAAAATTTTTCAGTGATTTTACAAAACATCAGAAACATCATATTCGATCTTGGCGGCGTCATCATCAACATCGACTACGGTAAAAGTATCCGTGAACTGGAAAAGTTTTGCAAGTCCGGCCGCACCATTGAGTTTAGCCAGCAGGCACAGTCTAAGCTGTTCGACCTGTTTGAGACGGGCGCCAGCACTGCCGAAGTGTTTCGGCAGCAATTGCGTGAGACGTACCAGTTGGAAGCTTCTGACGAAGAAATAGACACTGCCTGGAACGCCATGCTGCTCGACATACCCCAGGAGCGGATCGACCTGCTGCTGGCGCTCGGCAAGCACTACCGCATCTTTTTGATGAGCAATACCAACGAAATCCACCTGAAGCGTTTCAACGCCATGGTAGAGCACAGCTTCACCATCCCGAGCCTCGACTCGCTTTTCGAAAAAACATACTATTCTCATTTAATCGGGCAGCGCAAGCCGGACGCGATCGTGTTTGAGCAGATCCTGAAGGAGAACGACCTGCAGAAAGAAGAAACCCTTTTTATAGACGACAGCTTCCAGCACATCCAAAGTGCCGACAGGGTTGGCATCAAAACGCTTCACCTGCAGCCGCCGCTCACGATTAACGAGGTTTTCCGGGATGTTAGCGTCTAGGCAGCAGCACAACTACCCCCTGCACATCCTGCTCTTCCTCCTCACGCTGGCCACTACCACGCTGGCGGGCGCGGAGTGGCGGTTTGGCAAGCTGTTCTTTCTGAGCGCAGAGGGTTTTGGAGCCGGATCTATTAATTGGAGCGAGTTCCTGGGCGGGCTGTATTTTTCGCTACCTTTCCTGGGGGTGCTCACGGTACATGAGTTCGGGCACTATTTCACGGCCAGGTATTACCGCACCCGGGTTTCGCTGCCCTATTATATACCGCTCTGGTTTGGGATTACCTCCAGCATCGGCACCATGGGGGCCTTTATCCGGATCAGGAGCCGCATTCAATCGCGCAGACAGTTCTTTGATATCGGGGTGGCCGGTCCGCTGGCTGGCTTTGCCGTGGCCCTTCCCCTGCTGTTCTACGCCTTTACGCACCTGCCTGAACCTGAGCACATTTTCACCATACACCCGGAATACGAGCAGTTTGGCCTGGATTATGCGCAACATGTGTACAGCGGCACCTTTGGCAATTTTGCGCTGGGCAAGAACCTGCTATTCATTCTTTTCGAGAAGTACGTAACGCCGGCCGGGGCCACGGTGCCTAACCAGTACGAGATCATCCATTACCCTTACCTCTTTGCCGGCTACCTTAGCCTCTTCTTCACGGCGCTGAACCTGCTCCCCATCGGGCAGCTCGATGGCGGGCACGTGCTGTACGGGCTTATCGGGTACAAACGGTTTAACCAGCTGTCACCCATCTTCTTCAGCCTTTTTATCCTGTATGCAGGTCTGGGTGTGATTTCTCCTTACTCGGAGCCGGTGTGGGAAGAGGAGATGCTGATCGTAAACATGGCCTTCAGCTTCTGGGCGTTCAGTAAGCTGCTCGCCGACCGCCGCTACGCCATAGCCGCCACCCTGGCCCTGCTGATGCTGCAGTACAGCTTTGCCACTACTTTTCCGGCGCTGGCAGGTTATATCTGGTGGTGGCCGCTCTACATCCTGTACCTGGTGTTTGTGCTGGCACCCACAGTGCCCAGACCCCGCTATGCCATTTACCTAACACTGCTCGTGCTCACGCTGCAGGTGCTTATATCGCTGGCTTTTCCGGGAACAGACGGGTACACGGGCTGGCTGCTGTTCGGTTTGCTGCTCTCGCGGGTGATGGGCATTTTTCACCCTTCCTGCCCCGACGAGCGCCCGCTCACCACTGGCCGCAAAGCACTTGGCTTGTTAGCTATCCTGATCTTTATTCTCTGCTTTACGCCTTCTCCTTTTATTATTGAATGAGTGAATGAGTGAGGATTTGAATGGAAGGGGTTATTTATTCTGAACATTCTGATTCAGACAAAAAGGTATTGTGTCCTTTCCCAAAAACAGCAGCAGGAGCAGCAGAGCCTCGGGAGGGCCTTTTTCATTCAAATAATTCCTGAAACGCAGAAACCCGCCAGGTTCTTAAATCCCGGCGGGTTCCAACTTCAGTTTTACAAGCTTATCCCTGGTAAGCCAGTATGCCTCCCAGCAGGTTTCTTACCTGGTTAAATCCGTTTTGCTGCAAAAAAGCTTTGGCGTTGGCTGAGCGGGCACCGGAGCGGCACTGCACAATCACTTCCTGCTCCTTCAGTTCTTCCAGATCGTCGAGTTGCTGCGGCAGGTTGCCAAGCGGGATGTTTTTGGCTCCCTCAATGCGGGATTCCTCGTACTCCCAGGGCTCCCGCACATCAATGATAACTGGTGTCTCGCCTTTGTTCAGGCGCTCTTTCAGTTCATCGGCAGTAATGTCAGTTGTTATCATGATTTTGTGAGTATTATTTTTTTTACAATAATTCCTTTACCTGTTTCGATATGCACGGTGTACAGGCCGTTTTTGAGATGGCGCAAAGATACCGGTTTACCAGCAGCACCAGCCACCTGGCTGTGCACCTGCCGGCCCATGATGTCGTATACGCTGATTCGCCTGTACAAGCCATCAATATACACGTCGCCTGCCGTTGGGTTGGGGTACAGGAAGTACGGATCCGCAGCAATTTCTTCGGCTACGCTCAGCGCCTCCCCCGTCATCACAGGGCGCATCATCACGGCTCCGGCGGTAGTGGTATCGCTCACCCAGCCGCTTACCCCACCCGACAGAAACCGCCTGCCAGCAGCACTGGAGTTGCGGTCGAAGCCGATGTTAACGAACAGCCTGCCCGGTTGCGACCAGCCAATGTAAAAGCGTTCGTTCACGTTTACCGGCTTTGGCAGCACAACCTCGTAGAACTGGTTGGCAACTTCAGTATAAGTAATCTGAAAAGACTGCTGATACACCGATTCCCCGGGCACGCCATCTGCATCCTTCCAGATCCTGAACGTAAGCGAAGTACCCTCCAGGCTGTTGCCTACCTGCGGAAAGTACACCCGGAAAGCACGAATCTGGTCGGGCCGGTTCAGGTCGAAGCGCTGCGCTACCTGCGAGGTACTGGAGGAGATATAGCTGAAGCCCGCCTCGGCGGTACCATCGTCGTAGGCGTAGTAATCGGCAAACTGGGTTTCACGGCTCACACTGTCGTTGGCGCGGTGCAGCGGGTTCTGCTCCCGCGTATCCAGGAAAAGGCCGTGCACCAGCTTAAACGCCTCCTGCGGCAATGGCAGGTTACTTACCCGCGGCACGCCTCTCACCTCAAACTGCTGCGCACTGCCGGGCACCAGGCCCGGAGCCCTCAGAAAAGTGTCGGCAGGCGCACTTGCCTCTGCCAGTTTTATGTAGCCGCGCCAGCTGATGGCCCCCGGAATGTTGCCCAGGTTGTTGATTGTCGCCAGCACTTCCTCGCGCAGCGCAGCCTCGGGGTTCTCCAGGAACTGTGGCACCGGCATGGCGGCATAATGCTTCAGCAACGGCGAAACCGGGCGGCTTAGCGCAATATCCAGCGAGGTGGTCTGCCCCTTCCGGCGGTTCCGGTCGAGCTCCACATAGTCCAGGTTCCAGACATCGGCCAGGCCAGTTCTGCGGCCGATGTTCCGGAAGCGGAACTGAAACGTTTCGTGAAAAAAGCGGGGCTCCGCTAAGGCAACAAACGCCTGTGCGAAGGCCGTAACCTCGCCCACCGCATTTTGCCGCCACACCTGCTGCCAGGCATCTGTGTTATCTTTAAACTCCAGTATTAGATGAAAGCTGTTGGTGGAGGTCCTGTCCGGCACATCGCCAAGGCCACCGGATTGCCAGTAAAAACTCAGGTACACCGAATCGGCCGGGGAGAAACCGTTCAGCTGGATCGGTTGCGAGGTGAGGGTATCGGAGGCACCCGTAGCTACAGACGAAGGTGCATAGGGCGCGCCAGCGGCATCAACCCCATCCAGCGAAGCCACCCCTATACTGACAGGGTTGAGGGCATACCGGTTGTTTATGTAGGCGCCGCCGCCGTTTTGCCAGCGGTCCGGATCGGGAAGGCCAGTTGCGGTTGCGGCAAAATCATCGAAAAAAGGCAGCGTACTGGCCTGCAGGCGTAGCTGTAGTGCATGCTGAGCAGGCGAGTCAGCGGCTGAAGCACGGTTTTCCTGCTGCAGCGGCGCGAGCGTGACCTGCGCTGCCGCACCCACGTAACTACCTACCAAAAAAGCGATTAGCGCCAGTTCTTTTCTCATACCTTCCTTCAGGCAGCCTCTGGTTTAAAAGCTGCACTGTATCCTGTTTACTCAAAAAGCGGGGTAGATCCTTCTTCACCTGCCACCCACAGGTCCACCATCTCCCCAACTCGTATTTTGGCACCTACCTGCGCGATCGGGCGCTGCCGCACTACAGTTCCGTCCGGTTCGCCGGAGCCCTGCACATAAATGATGTTACCGATCTGCAGCCCCTGCCCCACCAGCAGCACCGAGGCTTCGTCTACGGGCATTCCTATAACGTCCGGCATCTCGAATTCAGTATTGCCCAGGCCGTTGCCTACGTGCAGGTCTACCACGGCACCCTTCTGTACAGGCTCGCCAGGCTTTACTTCCTTGCCATTCACAAACTGCTTCAACACGGCATTTTGCTGCAGGTCAGGCACATAAGTAACCTGCCCTTTCTTTAGCGAATAGCTTTTCAGGATCAGCTCTGCGTTCATCACCGAGCCGTCGATCAGTTTCGGCATCTTGATCATGGGCGGGTTTTTCATGTTGATGCTGACATAGATCTTTCGGTTTTCCTTTACTTTGGCGCCCGGAGCCGGGTCCTGGGTCAGAATCTCGAAAGGCTTGCGGTCGGTCTGGTAGGTGGAGTCGTTCACGAAGTAGCGCAGGTTCTGCTCTTCCAGGTACCTTTCCGCATCGGGCAGCTGCATGCCCACAATTTTCGGCACGGAGATCGATTCTCCATGATTGGTGGTAGAGGGCAGGTACCAATAAAAAAAGCCAACCACTATCACTGCCACCAAAAAGGCCATGATGGCCAGGTGTATCAGCACATCCCTGAATGATCTTACTTTTAACATTTTATAATATGGGTTGAATCGCCTGAAGCTGCTTATGCTTCAGTAATATGTTAAGCTTGTAGTTTATTTTAAACTGCCGCGAAGCAGGTAATTTTGTCCCCCTTTGAAGGGGGCAGGGGGATGACCTTTCAGAGTGTTTCTACTTCTGGTTTTCGACTATCCATCCTTCAATTGCTCTTTGTGCATTATGTAAATCTTTCATTACTTCTTCATCTGTAAACCGCAGTGTGGTAAAGCCTAGCGCTTCCAATGTTTTATCCCTTTCCTCGTCTTCAACACTCTTGAAATTATGTGAATAGCCATACACTTCAATTATCAGTTTCAACTCCTTGCATAAAAAATCAGCGATATAGTTGTGAACTGGTCGCTGCCTTAAAAAAGGGTATCCTAATTTGCTTTTACTTAATAATTCACACCACAATCTCACTTCAGCCTTAGTTGAGTCTGAGCGGAGACCTCTGGCTAGCGGCTTTAGCTTTTTATTGTACTGGTTGTTTGCTGCCATCGCGTGAGGCTATTATGCTGCTAGTAATCATCCCCCTACCCCCAAGGGGGACTTTCTTGAACTAGTAAGATCAGCACATAAATTAAATTATTCTAATTAAATAGCCCCTCCAGAGCCTGCTACTTCTGCTGTTTCCAGCCAAATACTATACCTCGGCCCGCATTCTGGTTCTTTCAATACCGAACTGCAGGATACGGTCTATGAAGTCGTAGGGCTTGTAGCCGTTGAGGGCGGTCTGGTGGAAGATGCAGGTGGCCGGGGTCATGCCAGGGAGCGAGTTTACTTCGATGATGATGGTCTCCACCTCATCGTTCTCCAGCACCCGCACAAAGGCGTCGATGCGGGCGTAGCCTTCTATCTGCAGAATCTGCGCCACGCGCTTCAGGTCGGCTTTTACTTTTTCTGATATCTGCTGGCGTCGCTCGGGGTCGGTGGCGTAGCGGGCCGGGGTAATGTTCTGCCCCTCCCCTGCCAGGAACTTCTCCTCCAGCGACAGCACTTCTCCTTCAGCCAGCGCCTCTGAAGCCTCGAAAATCTCGTACTCCACGGTGCCGTCGGGGCTATAGCGGGTAAGCAAGCCGCCTGTAATTTCCAGGAAGTGCTTGGCTCCGTTTCTGGAGATCAGCGTCTCTACCAGGAATCCCTGCTTGTTCGGGAACTCTTCTTTAAAACCGAGCGATAAGGTACGGGCGCAATCAGTATCCAGCTCCTCCATCTCCCGGAAGATCAGCTTTGAAAATGCCTCCAGCTCTGCCCGGTTCTTGATCTTCTTCACAGCAGAGCTGCAGCCATCGTCTGCCGGCTTGGCAATAAACGGGTAGCTGAACTCCGCCTCAATGCCTCGGCAGAACGCTTCCGGATCCTGCTGCCATTCCTCCTTGTAGGCCATGCGGTGCTTTGCCACCGGCACGCCATGCCGGGCCAGCAGCTCGTTGGTATCGTACTTGTTGATGGTGATCTGTGAGGACTGGATGCCGGAACCGTTGTACGGGATGTGCAGTTTTTCCAGCTCCTGCTGCAGGGCACCGTCTTCGCCCGGGCGGCCGTGCAGCGCGATAAACACCACATCTACCAGGTTCTTCAGCTGCGCGTAAGTCAGGCGTTGCGGTTCTTTTAGGGTGCCGCCCGTGTACTTGCGGGTAATGCCGGCCGCCTCCTTCATGATCTGCGCCAGCACCGGGTGCGGCTGCCCGCCCTGCTCAAAATACTGGATCTTCTCTTTTATATCATCGGCATTATCCTTCAGCATGATATTGACTGGGATCGTGTGCAGCTGGTGCGCCTGGTTACTCCCCGTCAGGAAAATAGGCAGCGGCTCGTACTCCGAAGAAGAAGAAAGTTTTTCGTAGATGTTGCGGCCACTCTCCACCGAAATATGTCGCTCCGAAGAATAGCCTCCCATGATCACCCCTACCCGGATTTTGTCGTGGCGGTGCGCCTGCTCATCTTTAATGGCTTTGTCGAGGTCCTGCAGCAGCTTCGTGAACAGCACCGTGTCCTTGCCCGACTTCAGGCGCTCAGCCAGCGAAGTCCGGATAATGTAGGTCAGGAACTGCGACGGATTCAGCCCGATCTCAGCGGCCTGATGAAAGAAGAACGACGACGGCAGCATGCCCGAGGTGGTGTTGGGGTCGTTCAGGAATAGTTCGCCGCCCTCGGTGATAAAACCATCGAGGCGGGCATATACATTAAAGCCAAGGGCGACAAACAGCTTGCTGCAGGCTTCCCTGATGCGCTGAATCTCGTCGGTTGGCAGGTTGATCGGTGTGATTTTGCGGCTCAGGCCCGGCAGGTACTTCGACCGGTAATCGAACATCTCGTTGCCTTTCACGATCTCGGTAGGTGGCAGGGCAATAGGTTTGCCTGCTTCGTCCTGCACCACAATGCAGGAGAACTCCTTGCCTTTCACAAAGGCCTCTACCAGCACCAGTTGCTCCCGCTCCACACTCGCCAACCGGATGGTTTCTGCTGAAGTGCTGCTAAAAGTGCTGTTGATATGCCCGAGCAGTTCCTCCGGATGGTAGAGCCAGGAGCCATCGGTTAGCACCACCGGCATCCCGATACCTTCCCGGATATCGACCAGCTGCTTCATGGTGGCCACCTGCTTCTCCTCGCTCATGGCCAGCCACTGTTTTTTATAGATGGTTTTGGTGAAGAAGCTGCGCTCCACGGCCTGCTCAAAAGCAGAAAAATCGTTTTCGCGCACAATAGACACGCCAATAGACGAGCCCTGGTGCGGCGCCTTGAGCACGAGCGGCAAACCAAGTTCCGACACAAGCTCCTCGAAAAGGGGTTCGCGCCGGCCTAGGTCGGTCCATTGGTTGTACGGGATGGTTTTGTAAGCCGGTGTGGGGAAGCCATGCTGACGGAGCATCTCTTTCTGGGCCACCTTGTCGATGCCGATAGCTGAGGGCAGGATGCCGGAGCCAGAGTACGGAATATGGTACCACTCCAGCATGCCCTGGATGCTGCCATCCTCACCGTGCGGGCCGTGCAGCGTCAGGAAGGCAAAGTCGAAGTGCTGGCGGAACTCGTGTGGCAGCAGCCGCTTGCCCGTTTTGGCAATGATGGCATCCTGCTCGGCAATGCTCAGCTCGCCCAGCGACTCCATGTATACCTGCAGTTGGTGCACACTCTCCGGCAGCGACTCCACCGGGGGGTAAAAGTCGCGGATGGTGCCTTTGTAAATAAAGCGCCAGTCCAGCAGTATAAAGTTGCCCAGGCTGTCGGCAAATACCGGCACGGCCTCAAACAGCACCTTGTCTAAATTATCGAAAACTGTACGACCTCCTGCAAACGAGATTTCACGCTCGCGCGAGGGTCCACCGAAGATTATTCCTACTCTCATTCCTGCAAAGGTAGTAAATTTAGTTACTTCTATACCAATACCAACTGGCTGCAACTGTAACGCGCAAGGCTGGTGCCATAGTTTGGCCTCAAAATAAAAATCGGAATTAAAAATCAGAAATCAGGGGTGCTCAGGAGGCAATTATTCTAATGAAAATGCCCCTCCGGAGGTTTTCTGCGGCTCCTTTAGAGGTTAGATGTTGGAGGGTAAACGCCAGACTTTATTGGCTGATTTATGATTTTCAGGATAAAAGGATTTGCAGCATATGCTAACAACTTGAGCAAGTGGAGCTGTTTAGGTTAAATGGAAGGTTTAAAGCAGCGGCGTGAGCAGAAGAAAAAATCTCCGGAAGGGCATTTTCATTAGAATAATTGCTCCGAAGCCTGACAGCCCATCTTTCAAAGAATACCAGGGGCTTCTCTCCTACAAGGACCTGCGAAGACGGCAAAACAACCATTTAGCAATTTAACAGTTTAGCAATTTAACCATCCGGCCAAACACAACCGGCTTTCTTACAGCCAGTAAGATCGAAATAATGATCTTTATCAGTCCACACCTATTGTTTATTCGTAATTAGCTATATTTGTCCATATATCCGCGATAGCAGTATACAAAGGTTGATACCTGGCATACCCGCCGAAGGTGGATCAAATTCAAACAAAAAGAGAACACTATTTATGAGAACAGTAGACAACTACAACTTTGCCGGCAAAAAGGCACTTGTACGTGTTGACTTCAACGTACCGCTCGACAAGGAATACAACATCACCGATGATAACCGCATCCGGGCGGCTGTACCCACTATCCAGAAAATTCTGGCCGACGGTGGCGCTGTGATCCTAATGTCGCATTTGGGGCGGCCCAAAGCGGGCCCGGAGGAGAAATTCTCGCTCCGGCACCTGGTAAACCGCCTCTCGCAGGAGTTCCAGACCAACGTGAAGTTTGCCCCCGACTGTATCGGCGATGATGCCGTTCAGCTGGCAAACGACCTGCAGCCCGGCGAGATTCTGCTGCTCGAGAACCTGCGTTTTTATAAAGAAGAAGAGAAAGGCGACCCTGTTTTTGCTGAAAAGCTGGCCCGCCTTGGCGATGTGTACGTGAACGATGCCTTCGGTACTGCTCACCGCGAACACGCTTCTACAGCTGTGGTAGCTCGCTATTTCCCCAACGACAAGGTGATGGGTTATGTAATGCAGGCCGAGCTGGACAACGCCCGCCGTGTGCTCGAAAAAGCCGAGCGCCCTTTTACCGCCATTATGGGAGGAGCCAAGATCTCTGACAAGATCATGATTATAGAGCAGTTGCTCGACCGCGTAGACAACCTGCTGATAGGCGGGGCTATGTCCTACACCTTTGTGAAAGCAGATGGTGGCGACATTGGTTCTTCGCTGGTGGAGATAGACAAGCTGGAGCTGGCCAACCGCCTGATAAAATTAGCCAAAGAGAAAGGCGTGAACATCATGATTCCGGTAGACTCCATTATAGCCGATGGTTTCAGCAACGATGCCAACGTAGACACCTGCCTGAGCCACCACATTCCGGATAACTGGATGGGACTCGACATTGGCCCTAACGCCCGCGAGCAGTATGCCGACGTGATCAGGAACTCCAAAACCATTCTCTGGAACGGCCCGATGGGTGTGTTCGAGATGTCGAACTTCGCTGTTGGCACCGAGTTTATTGCCGATGCCGTGGTAGATGCCACCCGCCTTGGCTCCTACTCCCTGATTGGTGGTGGCGACTCTGCCGCAGCCGTAAACCAGTTGGGCTACGCCGATAAGGTTTCCTACGTATCGACGGGTGGTGGTGCGCTGCTGGAGTACATGGAAGGCAAGACCCTGCCAGGCGTGGCCGCTATTGAGCGCGACGACTATTAGATCTTGGATAGATAACTGTGAAAGGTCTGATTAGAAGCTCATCCTAAATTGTGAGATAAAAATCCCCTGCCGCCTTCGTTGGCGACAGGGGATTTTTTATTTCCCGCCTTGTTAGCAGCTTCGCTACTAAATACTGACAAGTAATACTGTATTACATAAAGCTCCTTCCATCTAAATTTTCCTTTTTTGTCATCCCTTTAGGATCTTGTGGTTGGGAAGCAATGACTTACACAAATACATAAGACTCGGCCTTGTCATCCAGACTCAGCCACTACAGATACTTCTTCAGAATTTTTCTAATAAAAACGCACCTCCGAAGCATTCTGCTCCTCCTGC
This sequence comes from Pontibacter beigongshangensis, assembly GCF_014332515.1. GTDB lineage: Bacteria > Bacteroidota > Bacteroidia > Cytophagales > Hymenobacteraceae > Pontibacter > Pontibacter beigongshangensis. Next base: position 70,389 of record NZ_VFSD01000022.1, read on the forward strand.
TGCTGCTTTCCAAATTCCCTGCGCTGGGCACCCCCATAACACCCCTGCTTCACCTCCACCGCAGATTTCAAACTGACAAGCCCATGTTGCAACACCTTTACTAACTCTTATTAAATCTTTATAAATTTAAATTTTTTTGCTTATATTCAGCTTAGCTTTCAGTTTTAGTTCTGCATAATTTGATTTTAGGACAAGTTAAAAAAAAGGGTTGAGCAGTCCACCGTCATGTGTTGCCATCTGCATCACTCCTGCTGGTTATTTGTACAGGGAAAGTTAGTTGAAAGTAAAGTTAGGATAAAATGCTAGTGCTATGATCGAAAAATACACCTTGAATACCACACGTGCAGAGGCTTTTGCAGATTTTATGGTAGATACTTTAAACAAAAGCGCGCTGTCTCTGATGATCTCCATCGGCCACCGGGCCCGCCTGTTCGACACGATGCATGCCCTCAATTACGCCACTTCCGAAGAAATTGCGGAGAAGGCCGGGCTGCACGAGCGCTATGTAAGAGAGTGGCTCGGTGCTGTTACCACAGGCGGCGTAGTGGAGTATTCCCCCGAAACCAAAACTTTTCATCTGCCGCCCGAGCATGCTGCCTACCTTACCCGTGAGGCAGGCGCAGACAACATGGCCGTGTTTATGCAGTACATTGCCGTAATGGGCGAGGTGGAAGACGACATTCTGAAGTGCTTTAAAGAAGGCGGAGGAGTACCTTATGCTAGATACCATCGCTTCCATGATGTGATGGCCGAAGACAGCGGACAGTCTGTTTTGTCGTCGCTGGAGAGCCATATTCTCCCGCTGGTTCCCGGGCTCACAGATAAACTAAAAGCAGGCATTCAGGTACTGGACGTTGGCTGTGGGTCAGGCAGGTTTATAAACAAGCTTGCTGAACTTTTCCCTGAATCCCACTTCACGGGCTTAGACTTATCGGCAGAGGCAGTAGGAACCGCCAGAGCTGAAGCTGCCAGCTTGAGCCTGCAGAACGTGGAGTTTGTGGAACAGGACCTTTCCGACTTCGACCAGAAAGCACCACAAGCAAAATACGACCTGATCACCTCCTTAGACGCCATACATGACCAGGGAAAACCATTCCAGGTATTAAAAGGAATTTATAAAGCCCTGAAAAACGATGGTGTGTACCTGATGCAGGACATTAGCGGAACGAGCCATCTGGAGGAGGACATGAAGCACCCCATAGGTCCGTTTCTGTACACGATCTCCTGCATGCATTGCATGACGGTGTCGCTGGCACAGAACGGGGAAGGGCTTGGTGCCATGTGGGGAGAAGAAACGACGAAAGAATATTTACACAGGGCAGGTTTTTCGTCAGTAAAAACAAATAAGCTGGCGCACGATATTCAGAACAACTGGTATGTGGTGCAAAAGTAATTGGCTGCTCAGGATTTTATAAATCAGATTTCAAACAGCGTTCCAATCCATTCATATCAACCCTATCGTTTATGAGCAGCCTTGTATTTGTTATCGATACCAAAGGAGACTATTACTTTGATCTGATTTATATTTTCGTGTTTCTTTTCGCGGCAGCCTGGCTCCTGGCAGAAGGTGCAAAACGAAAATTCAACGCCGTTGCCTGGGTGCTGGCCATGGCCGTGACCTGGTTCCTGTTTATAGCCGGCACCAAACTATTCACCTACTCCCCCACCGACTGGAAAGCCCTTTTGCTGGGGCAGCAGCTCCCCCTTACGTTCGACAAGGTACTCTTTGGAGGATTATTTCTTTCTGGGATAGGGTTTGTATTTCTGAAACGGATACTGCGCCTGAACAACAGCACTCTGGATGCTTTTGCTGTTTTGCTCCCGCTCGCTATCGGCATGCAGCGGGTAGGCTGCCTGCTGGCAGGCTGCTGCCACGGCATCGTAACAGACCTAAGCTGGGGTGTTCAGTACAAGCCGCTCACGCTGCCGCACTACCACCAGTTTCAGGCCGGCCTGCTCGAGCCTGGCCAGTATTTTGCGCTGCCCGTGCACCCCACGCAGCTCTACGAACTTGTGGCCGGCGTAGTGGTAGCAGCTATTGTATTGTTAGTGAAGCGGCACATAAAACCGCCTGGCAACGCCTTTGTGCTGGCCATCGTGCTGTACAGCTTCTTCCGGTTTTTTATTGAATTCTACAGAGATACGGCCGCTCACGCAAGTGGAGGCACCCTGGTGGCAGACCTGAAAATTATGCAGTGGATTTTGCTGCTGACCACAGGGCTTTTGAGCCTGTTATTTATTTACCGGGAGAAAACGTATGCTCCCCCATAATTTACAGCTCCCCCGCCTACACCGGCCCTTTATATGACGCTGCCACTACTCCTGAGCTTGCTGGCTGCCACCTGGAGCCTGAAAAACTGGTTTTCGTATGCTGAATTTGTGGCACTCCATACAGCGCTCCTTCCGGCCATGGCCGTGATGAGTATGCATGTGTTCAGAACTTTTACCGTACCGCAATACCGCTGGCTCACGGCTGCCATTCTGGTTGTACCTGTGTTTTTAATGGGTCAGGCATTTCCGGAGCAGAGGCAGGACTCAGCCACTGCACAGTCTTACCATACCGTAAAAATTGGCTACGGCACAGGCGACTATTATAATTCGCATAACATAGGCACAGGCAGCGGTTGTGGCCGGGTAAGCAACACCAGTTATTTTCACCAGGAATATATAATGGGAGGAGCAGGCTATGCCATCACGAAACCGAAAAATGAAGGTGACTTAACCTACGGCGTAAATGCCTATGCCGGCACACACGAAGAAACCAATATCACTCCTGGCAGCGTATTACGCTCTCCTGACAAAACCACTATAGTAGGCGTTAATCCGTTTATTTATTACGACACGAAATGGCTTGGAATTGGTGGCGGGCTCCATGTAGGCAATCTTTTTTACACCACCGAAGATCTACAGCAAGAAGGAACGGGCATACCGGAAAGTGGTGGCAAAAGAACACCCATTTATCCGCAGGCGCGTCTCAGAATCGGACCTACCCGCATCCTTTTTGGCGATGTACGCCTGGCAGACCATTTTCCCACGCCTTTGCCGGGTTTGCGCTACCAGGTAAGCCTTGGAAGTGGCTTTGGCTTAAGAAACGGCACGTTTCTAAGAGCAGGCACCAACGGTGTAAACGACTTTATAAGTGGCCAATTTGTATTAAACAACCAATTTGTGATTGAGCCACTTTACCTGTGGGGAGAAACTAGTTTTGGGTTACAAGGCCAGGAATACAGGCAAAGGCAATTCTCGCTAGGCCTGCATTACCGTTTTAACCACAAAGACGAAAAAGTATTGAGAAGGTAAGGGGCTTTGCCTAATTAAAAATTAGAAATTAGAAATTAGAAATGATCCGGACACTAGCATACTCGCTCGTGACAACTATTCCACGGCCTCTGGCAGCTTGGAAGCTAATTTGCAAGGACATTTTCTCCAAAAATCATATTGGAGGGCCACTAAATACATGCAAGAAAATTCCGCCGGACAAGTTCAACCAGCAGCAGCAGCAGTGCTAAGTATCGCGATAGGGCATTTTCTATTAGAATAATTAATCCTCCCTCGACAAAACTTACTTGATTGTACTTAGCGATCTATCTGTTCACCTTCCTACCCTTAAGTTGCCAGAGGTAGGAAGGGCTTTTTCTTGGCCAGCTTAATTTTTCTTCGGGTCCAGGATCGTGTTTAGTCTCACCAGTGCATCATCTAAATGGTAGCGGGTGAGGTCGTTGGTGTGGCGGGTGCGTGCGGTTGAAATTTGCCGCTGCAGCTTCACCAGTTCCCCTCTCACTATCGACCGGATATCCGACTGATTGATAGAAACAGGTGTGGTTACGCCTCTCGCAGAAGAGGCAGGTGTGGCTGCTTCCACGTTGAGCAGGTAGTTCATCCGGTCTAGGTAGGCCTTCTGGAGGTTGCGACGGTAAATATCTATTTTGGCTCCGCTGTACACCTCGCTCCAGACACCCCGCTGCAGCTGGCTCACCATGTCCAGGGCATTGTATTTTACCTGCTGCACCTCGTTCTCCATCAGGCGGGCCAGCCTTACGGAAGTGAGCAGGCTGTTCAGGTGCCTTACCTGCAGGCTCCGCACATGCTCCACATGGCTGGCATGGTGCACGTTGCGGCTGATCTGTGCCTGGTGCAGCCACTCCGGCGAGGTAAAGGCGTTTTTCAGAAGCCAGTCTAAAGAGGCTTTCTGCGTTGCAACCGGCACTGGAGTATAAATGTAGCCTTTCTGCTCGGGCTTCAGGCGCTGCTCATTTACGCCTCCCACATTGGTTACCACATGGCCTATGTAGCGGCTCCACACCCCCAGCAGCTCATCGTACAGCTCCGACAGGTCGTCGTAGTCGTTGGTTTGGGCGGCGGTCCAGTCGTAGAGGCTGGGAGCTACGCGCTTCAGATTCTGTAAACCGTAGGTGCTTGCCTTTATCACGTCGGCCCCGATGCCTTCTGTCTGGCTATCCGGATCATGGCCACCGCTGCCGCTGCCAAACTGGTAAATCGGGTTGCCCGCTTTTTCAGTAATCCACTTCGAAAGAGTGGGAATCTCCTCCTCTGCAGATGTTGCATCGGGCAGGTAGCGGTAGCCCCAGTTGATCACATAATGGTCGTAGGGACCCAACTGACGCACATACCGAATGTTTTTATCTCCGGGCTGGGCCACATAGTTGTAGCGGGCATAATCCATAATGGTGGCGGCAATACCATACTGCTGCGTAAAGCTGCCAGACCGGAGCGAGTCGGTGGGGTAGGCGGCGCTGGCTTTCATGTTGTGCGGCAGGCCAAGGGCATGGCCAACTTCGTGCGTGATCACCTCCAGCATCATGCCTCCCAGGTCTTCTATGGGCGTGTCGAGGGTGCGGGCACTGGGGTTGGCAGCTCCGGTTTCCAGCAGGTACCGGTTGCGGTAAGAGCGCAGGTGGTTGTGGTACCAGATAATGTCGCTGCTGATAATTTCGCCGGAACGGGGGTCCGACACACTGGGCCCTACGGCATTGCGGGTAGTGCTGGCAACGTAGCGGATCACGGAGTAGCGTACGTCTTCCGGCGTAAAATCAGGGTCTTCTTCAGGTGAGGGCGGATCTCTGGCGATAATCGCATTTTTAAAACCAGCTGTCTCAAAAGCCTTTTGCCACTGCTCCACCCCTGCCTTAATGTAGGGGCGCAGCTTGGCAGGCGTAGCCGGATCGAGGTAATATACAATTGGTTTAACAGGCTCCACCAGTTCCCCCCGCTTATAGGCTTCCACGTCTTTTGGCTCCAGGCGCCACCTGCGGATGTAGGCTTTTTCATCGGCTTTGTGCGCCTCGGAGCCATAATCGATTTGCCGGACTGTAAAATACCCAACCCGGTAATCGTTCAGGCGCGGCTGCATGGGCTCTGCTGGCAGCAGCACCATCGACTGGTTCATGAGGATACTGATAGAGCCAGTGGCGGCATTGGAGGGCGGCTCAGAGGCTTCGTACGTAAAGTCCTGCCGCACTTCAATGTTCAGCGGAAAACTTCTGATGCTGTTGATGAAGCTCCGGGACTCATCGAGGCGGATAACTTTGTAGTCGCGCCGCATGTTGGCGCTCAGGCCGCTAAAGGCTTTTACGTCGGTCTGCAGAAACCGGGTCACGTCTATTACATAGGCGCTGGAGTCTTTGGTTACGGCTGCAATATCGAAGGCGAAAATGGTAGGCTGGTAATTGTTGGCCTGCACCGACAGACTGATGGGCAGCGTATCGGCGGCATGGGAACTGTAGGACTTTGTTTTGAGCAGGATCTTGTTCTCGAACTTCTGCCACTCCACCATCTGCTCGTTTACCGACGAGCCCGCATTTACATAGCCACCTCCAAGCCCTGCCGGCAAACTGGCAAAGCGGCTTATCCACAGGAAATCGCGCCGGAGCAGCGAATCGGGTATTTCGTAGTAGTACTTGTCGGCCACTTTATGCACCGTGAAAACCCCTTTGTCTGTGACGGCTCCTTTTGTGATCACATCATTATACCCTCTGGCACCTCCTCTCTGAGCCGGCGGAACCGTCCGGATTCTGTCCGGCTCCTGTTGGGTAACAGCGGGTGTTGGCTGTGCTGGAGTTTTTGTACTGGAACAGGAAGTCTGGGTAAGAAAGATAAGCGAAAGAAAACTTATGATCTGGTAGTATTTAATCATTTGAAGTACAATTAAAATTAAGCCTGCCGCACGGCCCGCTCACAGAGCAGCAACGGTTTCAAAGATAAACCATATTTTAAACAGGACACCATGATTCTGGCTAATGTGGGTACATTTTTTGCCAAACCCTTACTTATCAACAACCTATGCAACCTGCCATATTCCTCGCTCCCTGAAAAAGCTAAATTTCTAAAGTCCTAATTCAGGTCAAAGGTAAATTATTCCAATAAAAATGCCCCTCCAGAGGCTTAGCCGCTGCTACTGCAGTTTACAAATCTGGCGCTCCTCCCTTTTGATTATCAGAAAGGTTAAAGGCCTTTAATAATGCCAGGCATCTTTGCACTCATTTCTAATTTTTTAGTGGGAAGAGCGCAAGGTTTGAGGTATAGCCATCTGATCAGGTGGCCTTCAGCATTCTTGAAGTTACCAGCAGTTGCCCTACATGGCGCTGCGTATGCTCGGCGGCGTGCACCAGCAGGCCAAAAACGGTGGAAGGAAGCTTTGCCCGGCCCACGCCTCGCGGCTCCGGCAGCGCCTCCTCGCTTGTGGCACGCAACTGCTCCAGCGCCTTGTCTACCTGCTTATGGAACTGCTGCACCAGCGTCTGCACCTGATCCGGGGCCGCTATCGGTTTGCCTTCTGAGGCCAGCGCCTCCAGTTGCTGCGGAGTCAGGGTCTCGCCGCGGGCGTAGGTAAACAGCCGGTCGAGCACGCCAGCCAGGTGCTGCAGGTGGAACCCTACGGCAGCAACTCCAGCCGGCCGCTCCCAAAGCAACTGCTCCGGAAAATCCTGCATGTAGGTAGTTACCTCTTCCCGGGCCTGCAGCAGTGCCTGCGCCAGGGGTTGCAGATAAAAAGGCATATCAGGCAGCGGCCCGCGCAGCCACACCTCCAGTTTCTGATTTTCAGCCATAGTAAACAAGTTATTTATAGTATGAAAAAAGACCCTTTCAGGAGTTAAAAGTTGCTTACTTCTATAATTCCGCGCCTGCCATTCATTTCCAAATCCTCACATCTTCAATTCAACAAGCAACCCAAATTATTTAAATGAAAAAGTGCCTCCAGAGGCTTTTCTGCTGCTGCTCAAAGCAGGCCTTTGTCGCGCCTGTTGAGGTACTGCAGCACGTCCGGCACTGAGGCCAGATCGCCTTTGGCCTGGTACAGCCGGATGCGCTCCACCTCACCCGCTATCAACGCTGCCCTGGTGCCCGACACGGTACCCTGAGAGTGCACCACCTCCTCCTGCCAGGGCATTGCCTGCCCCGGACAGCTATAAATGCGAAGCGCCGGGTACTGCTGCAACGCCACGGTAACGGCTGTCATAAACGCACGTGGCTGCTGAAACGGGGCCGCCGTTACCACCAGGCTCTTAAACCGCCGTTCTCTGGCAAGCGCCACCACCGACTGCGCCTCAATCAGGGTGTGCAGGATACCCGTATCACGTGGAACAGGCGGCACCGGCACCAGCGAATCGTCAGGTATTCCCTGGTCCAACAGCTTTTCTCTCCAGTTTCTGAAGCCGCCGTAGCCGCTCATAGGGTCGGTATCCAGAAAAAGTATACGGCCCGGCTGCTCCCTGGCCAGCAACTGGTGGGCGGCCGCAAATACAGAAGCCTCGTTGTCAGGCGTCTGTCCATAAAGAAAATGTCCATCTGCAGGCGCAGCTGGCAGCGTGTCACAAAGCGTGCGAATAATTAGCTCTTCTATCATAGCTTGTTTTCTACGGATTAGCAACGGTAAGTTTGGCCTGGCACTGAAAAAAGCAGGAGGGTGCAAACCGAAATAAAAATTCCTGCGCCTAAAAATCGTGCCTCCTAAAGATAGCGAAGCATTTCGGGAAGATAAACAGGTTTAACATCTCGCCCCGGCATTGCCTCGTTCTTTCTTATCCCCCTTCGTTCTCAGCACAGAAAGCCATTTCTGATTTTTATTCTGGTGAAGCACCACCTTCCGTATCACCTGTCAAAAAATGGCAGTATATTCGATTTTACCGGTAACTTTTTCATCAAAACCAACAGCAGCACTTGCCCTACAACCGTATATTGCAGTGGCGGCACAACCACCGTAGCAGCAGCGAATAATCAACCTTTTCTTCACCTTCAATTCTAGCTCCATGAAACCTAAAATCAAGCCAAAGGCTTTGCTGCTGGCCCTGCTATTCCCCTTTTTTCTGGCATCTGCCCACGGGCAGCAAAAACCGCTGGATGTAGGGATCCGCTTTCAGAAGACCCTGGACATGTATTACGAAAACGGGCTGACCGCGCAGTATGCGCTCAGCGAGCGCTGGGCCGTGGGTGCACACTACATCAGCAGCCGCTTAGGCTCGGCCATGGGGTCAAACGCCATTAAGCAGGACAATATTTTTGTATCGGGGGCCTACCTGTTCCGGCCTCAGCGTTCGCTACGGCCCTTTGTGCGGGCTAATGTCGGTTTTTTCAGGGCTGATTATGAGGCCGAGATTTTCGATAACCTGCCAAACACCTCTCCTCTCGCCTCGCTGGAGACGGGCCTCACCTACCCCATTACACCACCACTGAAAGTGACAGGATCGGTTGGCTACAATGCCATTACAGGCGATGGCACGAAAGGCCCTGGCACGCTTTTCCCTGTTTTTTACCAGCTTAGCTTTACCTGGAACATGTTTAATCAGACTGCCCCATGAAAAAATACTTACTCATACTCCTGACCGGGCTGCTCTTCATCTCGTGCGATAAAGATCCTGACCTGGAAGACCATATGCTCGACAGCGGGCTTCGGTTCGACCAGTCTGTTTACGAGCCGGAGAAATTCCTGGTCTCTTATGCCAATCCTAACCCGACGCCTGCCGAAGCCCAGAGACCTGTATTAATTGCCATTCACGGCTACAGCGCCTCTACCTTCGAGTGGAGCGAGTTCCGCACCTGGGCCGGTGGCCGCACCGACTTTGCCATTTCGCAGGTGCTCATGGGCGGCCACGGCCGCTCCTACCAATCTTTTAAAGAAGCCACCTGGAAAGACTGGCGCCAACCCATTATGGAGGAGTATGAGCGGCTGGAGCAGGCAGGCTACCAGAACATAAGCTTTGCGGGCTCCTCCACCGGCTGCACCCTGGTGCTGGAGATGCTGGCCAACGGGTATTTTAACAACCGCATACAGCCACGGCATATCTTTTTTGTGGACCCGAATATTATTGCTTCCGATAAAATTCTGTCGTTGGTTGGGGTGGTGGGGCCTATAATTGGCTACACAGAAGCAGAGCACACAGCAGGAGAAGCCCAGTACTGGTACCGCTTCCGCCCTTACGAAACCCTGAAGGAACTCCGCAGCCTGCTGAACAAGGTGCGCAAGGAGCTGCAGAAAGGCATTACGCTACCTCCAAACACTTCCCTGAAAGTGTATAAAGCTGAAAAAGACGACGTAACCGATCCGGTAGGAGCCGTTCTGATCTACAAAGGCGTAAAAACCAGCGATGGCAAAACAGTCGACATCAGCATGATCCCCTCAAACCTGCACGTGTTCACACGCCTCGAGCACCGCGAGGGCACCATCACCACCCAGGACGGCGACAACCAACAACAGGTATTCGAGGATATGGCAACCCGCCTGGTACGGTAGATCAGTTACAAGGGCAGCAGCAACTTAATGTGCTGTTTTTATAATTTGAGTGAGTGAAGACAGCATCAACTCTTATCTTTTACCTACTCAAGTCCTGATGCAGAAAAGGAGTCTATCATCTAAACCCTGGCTCTGTAAGAACAGCAGCAAAGCCTCTGGAGGGCCTTTTTCATTAGAATAATTTAACCCGGCACAAACGCTCGCAGGAGCTGCGCACGCTGCGAGGTCTATCGGTTTCTTTAAAGCTTACCCCGGAAGGTATTGATGCTGCCGTTGCCTTTAACCTGGATAGCCTCCGCAGATCCGGCGCAGGAACTACCTTCTGCACCAGCCGCTACAGCCGGGTTCATCTTAAACCGTGCTTTGCGGTGCAGGTTCAGCGCCTGCGGGTCCTGGTCTTGCAGCCTGATTTCGGCACGATCGCTGATGCACACGTAGCCTCCCCGCGCTACGGTAATGCGTCCGTTGTTTTGCAAATTAACAAGAGCTTCGGCAGGCAGGTGCAGGGTGCCTCCACGCTCTACCGTAATGCGATAATTATCGATGGTGGTACCTCGGAGTTCCAGCAAACCACCGTCTTTCACCTGAATGCCGCGTTGCCAGGTTTCGGGTGAGAAGGCTTTCAGGTGCCCCTGCAGCACCAGCCTGCCTCCTTTGTTGATGGTAACACCCGAGAGGAGCGGCATGGTAAGCGCACAGGCAATGGTCAGGTCGCCGCCCTGGTTCAGTACCAGGTCCTGGTAGAGGCGTATGTCAAAATCCCAGAATTCTTTAGAAGTGAGGGCGTAGGGTACGGGAGAGTAGGTATCGGCCAAGTATTTACGGGTATCGGCGAGGGCGGAGGCACGGTGCATGATGCCCGCCTGCATCGGCGAGATATAAGTAAAATGATCCGGGGCGAACATCATCAGATTATTGGTTACGCCGTCTCCTACCTCTGCAAAGGGGTCTGTTTCCCAGCCTTTGTTTTTGTGCGGACAGTTTTCGGTATAAATATCTTCGAGGTAGTCGCGGCTGTTGCAGTAGAAGCCTTCGAAGAGGTGCTGCAGGTCGAGGGTGTGCGCCATTTCGTGTGCAAAAACAGTAGCGCTCGGGAAAGCCTTGTGCTTGAGCAGCATCACATACGAATCGCCGTTGAAGTTGGTGTAGCTGGGAGACCGGGTAAAACCATTCGCTCCCATGGTTAAGGTGCCGGTGGCTTTGGCGCCGGTGCCTCCGCCTCCTTCCAGGCTCACCTTCACTTCCGGCTGGTAATACAGGCCTTTACTGATCAGTTTGATCTCCGTTACTTTTCCGTTCTCCACCACGGCAGTCGCCCTGGCACTACGCGGTGTAAAAACCACTTTGGGGGCAGATGTATAGCCGGAGCCGCCGTCTGTAAGCTCAATCTTGTCTACTTTGGCCATGTAGTAGCCATCGGTAAAGAGAATGTTCAGTTGGTTGGCGCGCTCCGGATCTGTCTGTTTTATTTTTTTGAGCAGCAGAGCCGAATTGTGGCTTCGGTATAAGGAATCGCTTTGGTAAAAAAAGATACGCTCCTGCCCCGGCGGACCGATGTCGAACCGGAAGCGGGTATCGTTGTTGGGCAAGGGCTCGGTGCCGGCAACAGGATCAGAGGGGGCTATTACATTGCTGTATATCTCGTTCAGGCGGGCTACATACTGCAGCAGTGCTGCCCGGTCCTCGGGCGTGTCCTGAAAATTGCCCGTGCCATCAGCCCGCTGAAAAATATTGAAACTCAGCTGCACCACCTTCAGCGGTGCGTTTTGCAGCGGTTGGTCACCGCCTCTCGGAATCCACGTTTTCAGGTTGCTGTAAAAATCGTAGTCGCCAGATTTGTTGGGGGTGCAGGCTGTTTGCTTCATGCCGCTTGCTGGCGCCGCCCCCTGCCCTGAAACTGAAATAGCAGGGATCGTTAGCAGAAGGTACAGAATTAGTCTTTTCATCCAATAGTGTATTTCGGGGAGAGGCAGTTGCTGCCCCTTTTAATCATCAGGTTACAGTTGCCAACATTTCCTTGTCCGAAGCTGGCCTCGCCAGGCAACGTTAGAACCGTTCCTGTATACCCTATCAAAAACAGAACCGTTCTGTTCTGTGGCCTTATTTTGCTCATCCGGGGCACTCTTTAGCCTTAACGCCATCTGATAATACAGCAAAAACTACAATGCTGTAAGCCTCGGAGGCATGGCTTCTATATAAATTAAACAATTTTGTTAGTTTCGTTCATTTATAAGGCCCTATATTTGTTCAGTAAGTTAAGTTGTCGCCTTCCTATGATTCTATTCGAAAGTCCTGCCATCCGGCTAAATTACGCTCCCGCCACCGACATCCTGACGGCGGACCTGTCGGGTATGCATGAGTTTTATTTGCTGGAGGTGCGGGAGGCGCTCCGCACGATTGTAGAAACCGTAAGGCACTATGATGTGAAGCGACTCCTGATGGACTCACGCAAGCGGCTGCTAAAAATTGACCCCGTCAGCTACAAAGCGCTCATGACCGATTTTGGAATGGAGTTGAACAGCACGCGCCTGCAGAAGTTTGCCCGGATACGTTCTGATGTAACAGCCAGAGAAGAACTGGCGCTTTTTATTCAGGAACAGGTCGCCACAAACTTCACCCTCCGCACTTTTAACGACAAAGACAAGGCGCTGGAATGGCTGATGACACATTAAGGAGATGCAGCTATCATATAGCTGCTGCCATTCTTAATTTAAAGATAAACTGATCCTTGTTCTCGCGCTCGTCTCCAGACGCGCGGGAAACATTATGGCGTAAGATCAATCATTTACTCATGAGCAGGGGGTGCTGTAGCAAGCAACTTTGCGACAGCACCCCCTGCTTTATTGTTAAGCCCTTCTGCCAAAACAGCCAATCAGCAATATTAAACGCTGCAGCAGCAGAGCCTCAGGAGGGCTGTTTTCATTACAATAATTCCATTTAAAAGGGCGTTTCCTTCCACAACTTGCAGATTCTCCTACACTTGTGGCATCACTAATTTCACTTACAAACCAATTTCCGCTTGCTGCCGGATGTCCTGCGAAGAGCTGCCGGCCATGATGGTAAAGTTGCCCGGCTCCAGCACCCACTGCATTTTAGCTTCGTCGAAATACTGGAAAGCTTCTTTGGGCAGCGTGAACGAGACTTCTTTCGATTCCCCCGGCTTCAGGAAAACCTTGCTAAAGGATTTCAACTCTTTTTCAGGGCGCTTTACGGCTGCTTCTGTGTCTTTTACATAAAGCTGCACCACTTCGGCACCTGCTGCTTTGCCCGTGTTTTTCAGGGTAATTGTAACCCCTACGCCGTCAGCATTTTTAGCGGCCTTCAGGTTGCTGTAGCCAAAGGTGGTGTACGAAAGCCCATGCCCAAACCCGAACTGAGGAGCAACTTTATAAGTGTCGTGGTAGCGATAGCCTACAAAGATGTCTTCACGGTACTCAACATTCAGGGTATCTTTGTCGCCCGGATACTCGCCCAGTGCGTGTGCCGGCGAATCCTGCAACTTTTTAGGGTAGGTAACCGGCAGTTTACCTGACGGGTTAACCTCACCGAAAAGCACTCTGGCAATCGCAGTGCCGCCTTCCATGCCCGGGTACCAGGCCTGCACAATGCTACTGGTGCGGTTCACCCACTGGGTCATATCTAAAGGTCCTCCTCCGATCAGCACCACTACCGTGCGCGGGTTCGCTTTCAGTACGGCATCGAGCAACTGATCCTGCGCGAACGGCAAATCCATGTTCGGTTTGTCGGCTCCTTCGGCATCAAAGGCACCTCCATCCCAGCTGTCGGTATAGCCATGCGTCCAGCCACCTACATACACCACTACCTCGGCTCCTTTTGCGGCATTTACTGCCTCGTCTATCAGCTGCTGATTTGCTTTTTCCTGGCGTGTTACCTCAAAGCCGGGGGCATAGGTTACGGCTACTCCACTGCCGGCTACTCGTTTTATTCCTTCCAGGGGGGTTACTTCATAGGGGGCGCGCACCTGCGAACTTCCGCCGCCCATGGCTTGCTTGCGGGTGGCGTTGGCCCCGATCACGGCAATAGATTTTACAGTGCTTTTATTCAGGGGCAGCAGGTTTCCTTCGTTTTTGAGCAGCACGAGGGCTTCTTCGGCCACCTTCAGGGCAGTTTGCTGGTGCGCCCGTGTCGACAAGGCTCCCTCGGTGCGGGAACCGTTTATCATGTTAGTGCTGTACATAACCCGCAGGATACGCCTTACTTTATCATCAATCAATTTCTCGTCTACCTGCCCGCTTTTTACCAGGCTCAGTAGCGTGTCGGCCATCAGGAATTTGCTGTAATCGATGTTGGGCATCTGCAGCAGGTCAGTTCCCATTTCAATGTCATTGCCATACAGGGCTGCCTCCATGGTGTTTTGCACGGCTCCCCAATCGCTCATCACCAGGCCTTTAAACCCCCACTCCCCTTTCAATATCTTGTTTACCAGGTACTCGTTGTGCGTGGCGTATTGCCCTCTGAATCTGTTGTAAGCGCCCATTACGGTGAGCACGCCACCTTCCTCTACCGCAGCTTTAAAACCAGGCAAATACAGTTCGCGCAGGGCCCGCTCGCTCATCTCCACATTTACCTCGGCCCGCTTTATTTCCTGGTTGTTGGCGGCAAAGTGCTTAACGCAGGCGGCAATGCCCTGGTCCTGCACCCCTTTAATATAGCCCACCACCAGCTGCGACACCAGGTAGGGGTCTTCGCTCAGGTACTCGAAATTGCGGCCATTGAGCGGCGTGCGCATGATGTTGATGCCTGGCCCCAGCATCACGTCTTTGCCCCTGGCTTTGGCTTCGCTGCCCAACACGGCGCCGTACTCGTACCCTAAATCCGGGTTCCAGGTGGCAGCCAGGGCAATACCGGTGGGCAGGTAGGTGGCAGAGTCGTTGCCGGCGTTGTCGAAGCTCCAGTCGCGGCCATGCTCCGGCCGCACGCCATGTGGTCCATCCGACATGGTGAGTTCCGGAATGCCCAGTCGCTCCACCCCGCCTGAGGTAAAGGAGCTAGAACCGTGCAGCATATTTATTTTCTCCTCGAGCGTCATCAGGCTGATCAGCGAATCTATCTGTGCCTCGTTTGCCATCAGGGCCAGCTTGTTTGGCAGTTCCTGCGCTTTGTCGGAGGTGGAGCAGGAACTGGTGGCCATTACTACAGCCAGTCCCAAAGCCGAAAAACAACCAGTTAATGCGCTTCTTATGTTTCTGTTTTCCATTATGAATAGGTTGATGTTTTTGCCAGGTAATCAGGTTAATTAACCTGCCCAAATGTCAGAAATAACAAGCATTTGCAAGGGATGATATAGTTCGGATTGAAGCACTAAATGTTAACACCCGCCCGGGATATGGAAATTGTTCGCCTTTTTGCTGTTAACTGATGAGGCTGGAGGCAGGAAATGTAAATAACAAAGAGAAGGTGGTGGTAGCAGTAAGGTTTGCCTGCCGGTTTAATAGCAGCAGCGGCAGTAACCTCTGGAAGGGCATTTTGATTAGAATAATTCGCCAGAAACCTGCAAACACGAAAGTTCAAACAGCAAAACAAAATAGGTGAAGCAGTCACTTGTCTCCGGGCAGGCACAAGAAAAAAGCCTCTTGCTGTTGGCGGGTATCAACCACCAACAGCAAGAAGCTCTATCGTCTTCTTTGTTGCGTGAACTCAGAGACTAAAAAGTATTGGACTGCCTAATTTTTAACAAGCGTAAAATGTTGCTTTTCGTCATTCACCGAAACGTTGAGGAGGTATATACCGGGTTTCAGTTTAGCCCCTGCTTTTACCAAGCCGGTGCCACTTCCCCGCTCTACTACCCGGCCCAGCTGGTCGGTAACGGTGTACGCAAAAGCTCCTTCTGTTTCTATCATAAATACATCAGCAGAAGGGTTCGGGTAAATGAGTGCTGCAACCGATGGCTCACGCTGCTGTATAAGAGAGGCGCTGGTGGCACTGCTCAGCACCGGCGCCAGACGGAACTGCTGGTGCTGCGCTTCTATGTAGGCAAACTGTTTCACATTGGCTTTATCTTCCAGCGAAGCTGCTTCTACTGTAATGGACCGGCCACTGTGTTTGTTTACGATGTTGTAGTCCCCATTATCTAACCGGATAAACGCCCATTGCTGATTAGCCTGGCCACCATAGCTCCACTGCAGAATATTGGCACCTTCGGCATCAGGAGATTGGGCCTTTACGCCTATTGATTGCCCGCAGCTCACGTTTGTGATGGTGTAGTATCCTTCCCCTGCGCTGCTGAGTTTCCATTGCTGGTTTTGTGAAGCCCCAGGCATTCGCTGCACGATATTAGCCGTACCATTGGAGCTGGTGCAGGAGCCGTTTAAATCCAGGGCCATGGCGCTATGCAAAGCTGTTATCGTGTAAACGCCATCCAGCGGCATGGGGGTGGCCTCGGCGGCATTAGAATTGGTTACGCCGGTTGCATCCGTTATTTTAATCCAGTACCAGTAGGTTACGCCATTTTCTACTGCCCTATCTGTGTAGGCCCGGATGTCTCCTCTTAGCGAAGTAATGCGTGTTCTGCCGGCAGGGTTAGCGTCGGTATCGCGGAACAGCTCCAGGGAGGTAATGTTGTCGATGTTCTCAACGGTCCAGCTGAGGTCTACCATGCCGTCGGTTCCCTGGGCAGCAAGCACAACCGATTTGGGAGGTGGTGGCACCACTACTCCCTGTGGCGTTGCCTGTGCTGCATTTGAACCAGGCGTGCTGCCATCAACGGCAATTACTTTTAACCAATACCAGTAAGGGGTTCCGTTCGTAACCGTCAGGTCGGTGTAACTGGTAGTAGTGGCGCTTACTATACCAATCCGCGTCCTTCCGCTTGGGTTAGAATCCGTATCGCGGTATATTTCTACCTGCCGGATATCCACGTTCTTAATTACCCAGGAAAGGTCTACCTTACCATCGCCTGGGGCTGCAGAGAGCTCCACCATGGCAGGAAGAGGAGGCAGTACCACAGGAGCTGGTGCAGCACTGGCTACGGCAGAGTGTACCACCGCTCCCTCGGCATCAGTTCCTTTTATCTGGTAATAATAAGTTGTGCCATTGGTCAAGCCTCCATCAGTATACGATTTTACTGCTCCAGCTAAAGTAGCCACCAATGTACTGGCTGCCAAATCGGGGCTTGTACTGCGATAGATCTCTACACTGGCGGGAACAAAGTTGTTAGCTGACCAGCCCAGGAATACTTTAGCATCACCTCCTCGTACCGTCAGGTAGACAGCAGGTAGCGCACCGCCGGGATTCTCAGCTAAAGCAATGGCAGGAACTGGCGGCGCTGCCATGTCCTCGCCTACATAAAAGCTGGTATGAGGCGGCTGGTTGTAGGCCACATTCTGCCAGGCAATGGATGTCCGGTACTGCGAATCGTGCATAAAAGTATAAAACCGGTGGGTAGTAGGGGCAGTGGTAGTGAAGACCAGCAGTTCGCTGTTATTGCTGTGCCGGTAAATCACCTCTTCCCGCCAGTCGCCCAGGATGTCGGCACTTAAACCTGGGTTAGCTTTGGTACTGTTGTTTCTTTCAGCACCAAAATCATGGGCCGAGAGTAGTCTTTCCTGTGTGCCGCTGGTGTAGTTCCACTTGTCTATTACTGTGCCGTCCAGCAGTTCGCGCTGCAGGTCACCATCCCACCAGGCACCGAAGTTCATACTGCCTGGCCTGGCAGCAGAAATCTCCACACCTTGTGCCGTATACAAACCGCCTCTTGGCCCCCAGGCTTCGTTACCCTTATACCGGGGGTCGATGTCGGCGGTCATGGCACGGCCAATATCGCCGGTGGTTGGCACGCCCCAGAGCTTCTCGCCTGTGCCGGCGTCGCGCATCCACAAACCATTTCCATCATAAGAACTCTGGGACTCATGTGCAGTCCACGATTCCAGCCCGGGACGATCAGGGTCCAGGTCGCCTACATGCTGAGCATCGCCGTGGCCCAGGCCGGTGGTGTATAAGCCGGTGCCATTATCGTCGATCGCCATAGACCCGAAAACCACTTCATCCCTGCCGTCGCCATCCACATCGTTTATGCTTAAGCTGTGGTTGCCCTGCCCTGCATAGGCACCGTTACCGTTCGTGTCGCTATCAAAAACCCAGCGTTGGGTTAACTGCCCATTGCGCCAATCCCAGGCCACAAGCACTGCACGCGTATAGTAGCCGCGCGTAAACAACAGGCTGGGTCGCTGACCATCGAAATACCCAACGCCAGCCAGGAACCGATCTACGCGGTTGCCATAATTGTCGCCCCAGCTGGCTACATTCCCTCTGCCGGGCACATAGTCTGTGGTGGCCATCGCGGCTCCGGTCTGGCCGTTAAAAATTGTTAAAAACTCAGGGCCATGCAGAATATAGCCTCCAGTGTTACGGTAGTCAACACTTGGGTCCCCAATTACGGTACCGGCTCCGTCTATGGTGCCATCGGCCGTTTTGCAGGCCAGTTCTGCTTTTCCGTCACCGTCCAGGTCGTAGACAATAAACTGGGTGTAGTGCGCCCCGGCTCTTATGTTTTTGCCCAGATCGATGCGCCACAGGTGCGTGCCGTTCATTTTGTAGGCATCCAGGTATACATTTCCGGTAAAACCTGCCTGTGAGTTGTCTTTTGCGTTGGAAGGATCCCATTTCACAATAATTTCGTACTCCCCATCACCATCCAGGTCGCCCACGCTGCAGTCGTTGGGGCTATAGGTGTAGCTTACGCCGTCGGGGGTGGATCCTCCGGCAGGCCTTTGTAAGGGTATCCTTAAATGTGGCTGCCCCCACACTGCAGACGGTGCAGAGGCCCCCAGTTCTGCGCCATTCAATACCGGCCGCACCGAATACGATTCATTTGTACTGATCTCGTCGGTATAGTTGGTGCCTCCTGTTATGGGAGCATCATTCAGCTTTGTTCCGCCGCGATAGAGGTTGAAGGCAATATCGGCCGGGTCGGTGCCCAGCAAGCGCCAGCTAATGAATACCTGGCTCGGAGATGTTCTTACCGCTACTACACCACGGCCCAGGTTTTCCATCTGACGCTGTGCCTGCACCGCCGTAACAGTAAGCAGCAGTACAAGTAACAGGCCGAGCCTGTGGCTCAGGAAATGTCGGTTAAGCCTGCATTGTGCAAGGGTGTTTTTGTTGATAAAGTGCCTTCCCCTCATATATGGAGGTTCAGCAAGAGGATTCTGTAATTCTGTTTTCATATGGCTTGCGTTATAAACTGATAAATAATCCTATTACTTTGCAGAAAAAAGGCTGTTAAGCAAAAAATGTCTTTTACAGGATTTTTTACACAACGCCTTTTTTAAAACGACCATCAGCGGCAAAGACTCACGATCATTTGTTAGCAAAATAAAACACTTCCCTTACCTATACTATCCTGTACTATCCTGCTTTTTAGGGAGATACGACAACAGATGGATCTATTTAGAAAAGCTTCTCAGATTTACACCTTGCTAATTATCCACAATCTGGTTAATGAGTTTTTATTGGCAATAGCTTAATTAATTCTGGATATTATTGAATCAAGATACCCGCCACAGATGTTATTGCTGCTTCGGAATATCTATAAAACGTCCTAAAAAATTCAAAGAAAGGGTTTTGCAGGAAATTCGACAGCTGGCATAGGGGTCATATAGCTAATTATTCTGCATTTTGGGTAGAAGCAACAGGGGGAGAGGAAGGAATGTAGGGGCCTTCCAAATTAGAAATGGATCTTGCTGTGAGTTTGCAACTTGCGGAAGTAGGCGTGAAGTTATTCTGTCTACCATCAGGTTTGTGGAGGAAAATACCTTTTCCCGAATTATAGGAACGCGTGATGGCCGGAAGCCCAAATTCTATATATAAACTTGGGTGGCCTATGTGAGTTGAAAATTCACGTCATAGTGATACCACGAGCTGAGAGTTCGCGGAAGCAATATATCCGTAGGCTATTGCACACCGATTATTTAAATGAAAAAGGCCCTCCGGAGCTAATCTTGTAGGGAAAAGCAGGTTGCTGGTGCGAGCTTGCCGCTCGTACCAAATGTTCCTTACGGCTACAGCCTATGAGAATTGATCTAAAACAAGCTGCTTTGGCCCCTTCTGGAAAGGTAGTGGTATGAAAGTACGAGTGGCAAGCTCGCACCAGCCCAAAATTCAGGAAACAGAAGCCTTATTTTTCCCTACAAGATGAGCTCCGGAGGCACTTACTCTCTGCTGCTGCCAGCACACTCTCTTCTTATTTTTTCATGATCCGGACGGTGCGGGTATGGTTCTTCTGTGTAAAGGTGAGCAGGTAAATACCGGGTGGCAGGGCTGCTCCGATCTCACAGGCCCCTGCACAGGATCCTGCCTCTACCAACTGACCGACCAAATTCACGATTTTGTAATTAAAAGCAAGGGAGGACTGCAGGTGCAGCTCCTGCGCAAATGGGTTTGGCCAGTATGCAATATTCAGGTCGGTTTCCAGGGAATCGGCCAATAGGGAAGTTGTGTGCTGTATATCGCCGTACACGATGCCTCTGCCGCTGGTGGCGAGGTAAACACGGCCGAAGATGCGCGGGTCGCCGGTGATGTCGTTTATTCCGCCAAACTGGTGCTGCGTATCGTTTAGCTGCAGCCAGGTGGCCCCGGCATCGTCGGAACGGAAAAAGCCAACGATGTTGTTCACCTTCCCCACTATAAACACGGCCGGATACGTACTGCCTGCTGCTGCTTTCCCGAAGCCCACTTTTGTCGCCTCCTGCACATTGCTCACTTTAGCAAAGCTGCCACCTGAGTTGGTGGAGCGGTAAAGCCCACTGACTGTGTTGGTGAGCCAGATATCGCCTTCCACACCCGGAGCCGGGTAAACCATGGAGGCCCAAAGCTGCCAGTCGGCTACGATAGGCAAGCCGCTGGTGCCTGCCGCAAAGTTCGCTCCTTTGTTCGTGCTCACCAGCACCTGCCCTGCCATGGCATCGTACGCGTACACTTTATTGGCATTTACACGGTCAGCAGCCACTTTCAGGTTGGCCTTGCCCGCCCCTGCCGGCACTGCCCAGGATGCGCTCCTGTTGGCCGACTGATACACAGAGGAAACGCCGGCAGGAGCCCAGACCATGGCTGCGCCATCGGCGGTAACGGCAATATTGCCACCTCCGGTTACGCCTGCCGGGTGGCTGGCAAAAGGAGCCCAGGAGGTACCACCATCGGTAGAGAAAGCGCCGAAATGAGCCTCGGACTGGAAATGAGTGCGCACCATAAAAGCAGGTAGGTTGGCAGCGAAGTCTATCCAGGTGTTGGTACCGTAGCGGGGTGCAAGCCGGCCGGCCACAGGCGATTCATCCAGGTTATCGTGGCGGAAACCGTCTATATCGCCCAGGGCACTAAGCAGATGCGCTCCGGCAGGCGGACTAATGAGCTTCAGGGGCACTGTCTCTTCCAGGCCTTTGTTCTGAAACACCCAGTTTACAGGCTGCTGCTGATTTGCTCCTGCCAGGTTGGTGCTGTTGAAAACACCGTAGCCAGTCACGAACCAACTTTTGTTGCTGTTGAAGGGATCTATGGCCAGGTCCGCGAGCCAGTGTGGGTTCGAAGCGGCTGCATAAGGTGCTGCGCTATGGTCGTAGGTGGCTGTTTCGAGCAGCGGACGCCAGGTAGTGCCGGCATCGGTGCTGCGATACACTTCATCGCGGGGCCACCACCTGTTCAGGGTCGACACCATGAGGGTGCCCGGTTGCTGCGGATCAAGTGCCAGTCCTGCAAAACCGCCCTGACCAGCCGGCAAGGCGAGGGTGGTCCAGTTGCCGGTGGCGGTGTTGAGTTTCCGGACAGCGCCTGCAGTAACCCCGTTTGGCCCGGGGCCATCGGCATAGGTGATGTACAGGGTGCCATCTGCTGCCAAAGCTGCCTGGTGAGGCATCAAATTGGTTATCTGGTTGGGCACGGCCGCCCAGGTGGCACCAGCATCGGTGCTACGGTAGAGGTTTTCTCCTCCCTTCCTTAAAACACCGACATAGATGGTTTGTGTGGCAGCCCCGGCTGTTCCGGAGCCTTTGTCGAACAACACGAAAGCAATGCCTCCGGCGGCCGGAGCCATGCTGCTAACCGGAAAACTTGTGACTTTAGCCCAGGTAACTCCGTAGTTGGTGCTCTTCCAGAGACCGTCGGTGGTGGTGCCCAGGAAGAGGGTACTGTTCCGGTTGGGGTCCACCTGCAGCCGCTCGCCAGTGGAGCGTCCGTCTTCGTTCCCGCCCAGTTTTATGGAGAGCGGGCTCCTGGTCCAGGTGTTTCCTCTGTCTGTAGAAGATAAAATAGCGGCAGTGCCAGCCCAGGATTGTGAGTAAAGGCCGGTAGCCAGATACAGCCTGTCCGGATCTACAGGGTCTGTAGCCAGGCTGAGCACACCGGTGTAGTTCTCTTCGGTGCGGTTCAGGTGGTCGAGTAACGGAACCCAGCTAGCAGTGGCGGCATTCCAGCGGTAGGCCCCACCAACATCGGTGCGGGCATAGAGCAGGTCTTTCTCTGTTTGGTTATAGATGATGCCTGTCACAAAGCCACCGCCGTTTATCTGCACATTTCTCCAGTGGTAGGTTTCACTGGACTGGGCCCTGCCTTGAGCCATGCCCATACAGCAGCATAGTACCAGCAGACGCAGGCTTTTCTGAAGTGATTTGGCGAGCCCTGGTTGCTTTGAAATAAATAGATTTATCTTCATAGGATCTTCACCAAATTAGTAATTAAAGACTATGGTTGCACAGTGTATTGCCGGAGGAGTTCAGAAGCAATTATTTGAATAAAAAAGGCCCTTCCGAGGCTTTTTCAGGATACAGGACATAGGCATCACGTATCACGATACTCGTATCAGGTGGTACAACTCAAGGCACAAGACCTTTTAAAGAGTTAAGAGTTAAGAGTTTTCTGAGCTTGCGCTGGCAATTCATTTCCAAATCTTCACATCTTCAATTAACCATTTAACGATCAGCAATTAAATTATTCTAATGATTTAGCCCCTCCAGAGGCATTTAATTGCTGCTGCCCCGGCTGCCAGGCGTCTGGGGTTATGAGCGCCCGCGGGAGGTGCGTCTGCATGCTTACCTGGTTATTTTTATCGTGACGCTGGCACTCTCCAGCCCCTCGGAGGTGACCGTGCATTTAACAGTTCCGGTTTCTTCCTGTGCCTGCAGGATGGCGAGGCAAAGGCCTTTAAAGGCTTTTCGCTTGTCGGCTTTAAAGGGTTCCATGCTGGTTTGAAGGCCGTTGTCTACGCCGGCGATGGTGGCTTTTCCGTCTACCTTAAACTGCACCAGGTTGTCGGCGCGGGGCACCAGGTTTCCGTCTTTGTCCTCAATCCTGACGGTTACAAAAGCCAGGTCTTTGCCATCTGCCTGTAAGTTTTCCCGGTCTACCTCGAGCACAATTTTAGCTGCTGCTCCGGCTGTTCTGATTTCTTTGGTCAGCACTTCTTCCTCGCCTTTTCTGGAAACGGCTCTTAAGGTTCCGGGCTGGTAGGGCACACGCCACATCACGTGCAGGTCGTCGTTCTGCTTCCTTTTAATACCCAGCGACTGGTCGTTCAGGAACAACTCCACCTCGTCGGCATTGTTGTAGTAAGCCCATACATCCACGGTTTTGCCGGGTTGCCAGTTCCAGTGCGGGAATATGTGCAGCACCGGTTCGCTGGTCCACTCGCTTTTGTACATGTAGTAAGTGTCTTTCGGGAAGCCGGCCAGGTCTACCACCCCAAAGTAAGAGCTGCGGGCGGGCCAGCCGTATGGTGTGGGCTCTCCCAGATAATCGAAGCCGGTCCAGATATACATGCCGGAGAGGTAGTCGTGCTTCTTGATCAGTTTCCAGGTCTCTTCGTGGGTAGAGCCCCAGGGAGTGCTCACATTGTCGTAGGCCGAAACGGTGAGGTCCTTGTTACCGTCCGTAAAAGGCTCATCCCACTTATAGGGCCAGCGGCGGATGCTGTCGGAGGGCATATCGTAGCTGCCGCGGGTGGCGAGGGCGGAGGTGGTTTCGGTGGCGATAAATTTCTGGCCCGGAAAGCTCTGCGGAAACTTCTCGAAATCTTCGTGGTGGTAGTTAAAGCCCACCAGGTCCAGTTCACCAGATTTATAGATAGAGTTGTAGGGATAAGGCTCGTTCAGGCCGGCCGTAATAGGCCGGGTGTTGTCGAGGCTTTTCACGATGCCCGCCAGTTCTGTGGCAATCGGTGTTCCTTCGGGGCCCCACTGCTCCGGAATCTCGTTGCCAATGCTCCAGACAATAATGCTCGGGTGGTTGCGGTCGCGCAGGATAAAATCCTGCAGGTCGCGTTTGTGCCACTCGTCCCAGCTGTGACTGTAATCGAACTTGCTTTTCTCCTTCTTCCACATGTCAAATACCTCATCCATCACCAGAATACCCATTTTATCGCAGAGATCGAGCAGTTCGGGCGCGGGTGGGTTGTGGGCCGTGCGGATGCTGTTGACGCCCATGCCCCGCAGTATTTCCAGCTGCCGCTCCAGCGCCCGTGTATTGATGGCGGCACCCAAGGCACCTAAATCGTGGTGGTTACAAACGCCCAGTATCTTCATGGGTTTGCCATTGAGCGAGAACCCTTTGGCCACATCGAAATTGAAGTAGCGGATGCCCAATGGCGTTTCGTAATTGTCCACGATCTTGCCCTCCTGCTCCACCAGCGTCACCACTTTGTAGAGGTAAGGCTCCTCCACCGACCATAGCGTTGGGTTAGAGACGGTCAGCTCCTGGGTCACCTCATTTTCGGATTGGGTTAATTGCACCTCATCCGATTTTACACGCATTACTTCTTTACCGGCTGCATCGTAAATAATGTTGCTTAACGCAAACCGGCCGCTCTGGCCGGAGCGGTTATTTATTTTGATGCTGACAGCCACCGTGGCTGCCTGCTCGCTTACATGTGGCGTGGTAACGTAGGTGCCCCAATGCGCCACATGCACCGGGTTAAACTTGGTGAGCCACACATTGCGGTAAATGCCGGAGCCGGAGTACCAGCGGGAGTTGGGTTGCTGCGAGTTGTCTACCTTCACGGCAATGACGTTGGCAGTGTTGCCATATTGCAGGTGCGGCGTGAGGTCGTATCGGAAGGAGATGTAGCCGTTAGGCCGCTTGCCCAGGTGCTGCCCGTTAACCCAGACTTCGCTGTTCATGTACACCCCATCAAAATCGATGTAAAAAACCTTGCCTTTATCGTCTTCGGTCAGGGTAAAGGATTTGCGGTACCAGCCAATGCCGCCGGGCAGGGCCCCTCCGCCTGTACCGGCCGGGTGACTCTCGCTGAAGCTGCCTTCTATGCTCCAATCGTGCGGCAGGTTCAGTTTGCGCCAGCCGGCATCGTTAAACTCCGGCTCCTGCGCCCCCTGCTGCTCGCCCAGGCTGAAGGTCCAGTCTTTGGTGAAGTCGGAGCGGGTACGGGCATTGGCTTCTGCCCCGCCCTCGGGCTTGGCAGATGTGCAGGAAAACATGCCAAGCAGCATGGCTACTGCCACAAACAAGGTTATGCGTTCGGGTGCTGGTAACAAGGTGGTTCTATGCATTTTTCTGGAAGATGCTACTAGATTGTAGATAATATAAAATAGATAAAAGTTAAAACTATTTGAAAATCATTTAGAGCATGTTTAAATATTAGTGAAGACAGATGTTTACTACCCCTTAAAGCAATTTTTAGGTATGAAAAATGTAATTTTCCATATCAATTCAGGTTAAATAATTCATATTAAGGGCTATTAATATTTCAGAAATTGAATATTTAAACATGCTCTTATTGTCTGAATCAGAATTTGCAGAATTTTAAAATTTTCAGAATGAAGAAAGAATACTGGCAGTGGAAAATTTCCGACAGACAATACTTACCATTCTGGCCAATCTAAAATTCTGCAAATTCTGATTCAGACAAATTATTTGAATGAAAACAGCCTTCCAGACTTCTCTGCGGCGGCGGCCATTGCTTAACACTTACGGTTGTCATGAGCGTAGTGGAAGGAACTATTTCGGCTAAACTGGTACCTGATAGTTTCCCCGACAATCTCGGAATGACTTCAATTATTGAATTAATTACGAGCAAAGCAGAGTAGCTTTCAAAGCGATTCAAGCTCTACGGAATCACATAATGGAAAGCCAGCCATTCGTCCTTGCCGGCATCGTAGCTGGTGCCGAACCAGATGCCTTTGGTTTGGAAGTCGTCCGGGAAGGCTTTGACCACTTTCAGGGTATTGGTTGTCGGGTTCATCCAGCTGTCAGGGTTCTGCAGGAGCGTGTTGTTGCTGAGGGTAATTTCGTTCGTCTCCTCGTTTAGGGCAAAGGTGCCGGTGGTGGTAGTGCCTTTCTGGTGGCGGGTGTAGTTCTGGGTGCCGCCAAAACGGTCGAAGCGAATCCAGGAACTGGCTACGGCTGTTTCCCAGCTGGTGTTCCAGCCCCAGTCGCTGGAAGAAGCAGCTGATTCAGTCCAGCCTTTGCCGCCTACAATCCAGTCTACGGGGTTTCCGCTGGCATCGAGGTTCCATACCCGGCCGGAGGAGGCGCCGCCAGTGAGCATGTTAAGTAGTTGGCCCGGTGCAAATTCAGGATCAAAGCCTTCGTCGGGTCCGGTTTCTGCTGGTTCTTCGGGTACCCAGCTATCACTGTATTCTTTCGATACATAGTTATACACCAGTAGCGCAGGCCCTTCGCAGGAAGTTCGCAACACCGCAAGTTGCATGGCACTTTCAGTAAGCGACAGCAGTTTTATGTTGCCCCAGGCTGCCACGCAGCCATCATTGCCGGAGTTGTGCAGTGGGGTGGCATCGGTCATGGTGAGGGTTTTGGAGTTCACATCCAGAAAGTAAGTGCCGCGCTCTGTGCCCCGGTTGGGTAGCATCTTATGTTCTACGGTCACAAAAGGCCCGTTTTTCAGGTTGAAGGTCATGGTACCATAATCACCAGCCTCCATCAGCCAGGTGTTACCGGCATAATCGGGGTTCCAGTTCCAGCAGTCGCCGCCATCTTTCATACAGGCGCCTTCCCAGCCATTGTCGGTGCCATAAAAATAGAGTGGGCCATCAAAATACTTGGCCTCTATGTCCAGTATCCAGGTTTTTTCGCTGCCTACGCCACCTGAAAGGGCAGCCCAGAGCGGGTCATCCACGTAGTTCAAGTTATCCTGGGTTATCTGAATGGTTACCGGGTCCATCTCCACAATACCACCTGCCGTAGCGGCAGAGAACTTGATGACATATTCGCCCTGAAAGGCAAACCGCACGGTATCGACTCTGCGGTCGGAGCGGCCGGTGCCGTAATCCCACATCGAGAGGGTGCCGGGCGTTTCGTTGATCAGGATCACGGTATTGCCGCCTGGATCTATATTGCGGGGCTGCTCCACTCTGAATTTGATCTCTGATTTGTCGAGCATCCTGCCCAACTCGTAATTATCGTCCTGGCACGCTGTTAAAAAAAACAGGGGTGCCAGCAGTGTATACAACAGTATTTTTATCCGTTTCATCTGCTTATCTTTTTTGGGTTCTGGTTTGAACCTGGTTACCAACCTATATTCTGTTTCAGCGTGTTGCTCGACAAGGTTACCTGGTTAGCAGGAATCTGTTGCAGGCCCTTTGTCTCGATGATCTTACTGGCGGCTATGCTTTTGGTGACAGGTGCTCCGCCGTTTTCCAGCGTGGTAGTTTCTGCAATAATGCCTGCTGCGGTGTTTACGCCCTGGCGGAGTAGATCCCAATAGCGGATGCCTTCAAATGCAAATTCCAGCCGTCGCTCTTCCATGAGGTTAGCCTGCGATACAGACAAGGCACTGAAATTACTGCCATAAGCCCGCTTTCTCACCGCGTCAAAATAAGTCTGGGCGCTGGGGCTTCCCAGCTCGGCAGCCATCAGCAGCACATCGGCGTAGCGTATGGCCACGTAATCCTGGTACTGGCCGATCATGAAGTTGGCGCCACCTCGGTTTACCGCCAGGCTGTTCCCTTCCTCATCTACCATCGGGGCATACTTTTTCACATATAGGCCAGTGTACTCGCGCTGCTTGTTCTTATTTTTAAAGTCGATGTTCTCACCGGCGATGGAGATGATGGAAGCTACTTTGCGGCTGTCGTTGTCAGAGTAGGCGTTCCAGAGCTTCGGGTTAACCGTGCCACCTCCCCAGCCATTGCCGTAAGGATAGCTGAACTGCTCCCGCATGCCAAACATCACCATCCAGTGGTTGCCATCGGTGTTGCCATCGTAGTTGCTGGTGAAGGAGTATTTAATGGCGAAAACGGTTTCTTTGTTGTCTTCTCCGGCATAGTTGTTTACAGAGGCAGCAGGCCACAGATGCGCAAAATCTTCTACCAGCCCGAACCCGCCATTGCTGATCACATCTTCGAGGTAGTTCAATGCCTGGGCTTTGCTAACAACACCTACCAGATCGGGTTTTCCATAGTAGCCGGTGTAGTAGAGAAACACACGACCCACCAGCGCCTCAGCGGCCCACTTGGTTACTCTGCCACGTGTGGCAGGATTTTGTGCACCATAAGCGGTGGCAGGCAGGTTGTCAGCTGCAAATTTCAGGTCTTCGGCAATTACCTTATACACTTCATCGGGGTTAGCCTGTGGCAGGTTTTCGGCAGATGGTGCCGTTAGCAGTGGAATATTTCCCCACAGCCGCACCATGTCGAAGTACAGGTAAGCACGCAGGAACCTGGCCTCCGACTCCACCACCTTTCTCTGGTCTGCATCATTCCCCCACTCTATCTGGTCGAGCTTGCTCAGCAGCATGTTGCAGCGGTAAATGGCACGGTAGTAATCACGCCAGTTTGCTTCGAACAGGTTCTGGTCAGAGGGCGAACGCAGCCTGTCGAACTCGTCGATGGCCTGGTAACCGAACCCGTCGGCGTTGCCGGTGCCTCCAAAGCAGTTATCAGAGAAAATCTCAGACGCTAACGGAAAACTGATCCCATCAGACCAGACACGCTGCAGCCCATCGTAGCAGCCTACTAGGGCTCTGTCGGCATCGGCAGGCGTTCTGTAGAAATTGGCTTCCGTCAGGGTAGTAAGTGGTTCTGCGTCTATAAAATCGTCGCCACAAGCCCCCAGCGAGAGCAGGCCCAACGACAATGCAAGTATCTTTAGCTTTTTCATTTTTCTTCTTGTCGATGTGTTAGAATCTAATATTGGCTCCCATCATGTAGGTTCTCGGACGTGGGTAATAACCCAAATCGATGCCCTGTGAAAAACCTTCGGAATAACCGATCTCAGGATCCATGCCGTTATATTTGGTGAAGGTGTAGAGGTTCAGGGCAGAGGCATAAATGCGCACCTGGCTCAGGTAGCTCTTCTTGAACAACTTGCCGAAATCGTAGCCAACCGTTACGTTGCTGATGCGCAGAAAATCGCCATCGTGCAGGTACAGGTCCGAGAAGTTGGTCCAGTTGCGGGCATCCTCTGTTACGCGCGGCATGGTGGTAGAGGAACCCGGCCCGTGCCAACGACCCAGTATAGCAGTAGAGTGGTTGGCATATGGGTCGGCCTGGTTGCGGTACGACTGCACCAACTGGTTGCCGGCCACGCCAGAAGTGAGTACAGAAATATCGAAGCCTTTGTAATCAGCAGCCATCGTAAAACCGAAAACGTACTCCGGGTTCGGGTTACCGATCATGGTTTTGTCCTGCTCGTTGATCACCCCGTCGCCATTAATATCCACGTAACGCACATCGCCGGGTCTGGCATTTGGCTGAATTACGCGGTTCTCGCCAGAGCGGTAGCCGGCCACTTCTTCTTCAGTCTGAAAAATACCATCGGTTTTGAAGCCCCAGAAGTAGCCAATCGGGAAGCCGTTCTGTGCTCTATTAAACTCAGTGGAGTTATTGAACAGCAGGTTGTTATTGCCATGGATGATGCCATCTTCAGTAGGAATAACACCTACTTTGTTTTTGTTGTAGGCACCGTTGATACCCAGGCTGTAGTTAAAGTCGCCTACAGAGTTGTTGAACCGGATACCCAGCTCTACCCCTCTGTTGCGCACGTTGCCGCCGTTTATAAAAGGAGCATCGGCACCAGCCGTGGCCAGAATCGGCGCCCTGATGAGCCAGTCTTTGGTGACCTTGTTGTACCAGTCGAAGCTCACATCTACCTTGCCGTTAAAGAAACGGGAATCGAAACCAATATTGGTTTGCTCGGAGGTTTCCCACTTAACGCTCTCGTTGCCAAGCCGGCTAGGGTAGGCACCTGGAGTAAGTTCGCCTTCCTCAGGTCCGAAAATATAGTTGGCGTTGGTAAAGGCAACCGGCGCCAGGTACTGGAAGAAATCTATGTTCTGGTTGCCCACCTGGCCCCAGCTGGCACGGAGCTTAAAATAATCCATCCAGTTCTGGGTGCCCGTCAGGAAGTCTTCTTCTGTCAGTATCCAACCGGCCGAAACGGACGGAAAATAGCCCCAGCGGTTCCCTTTGGCAAACCTGGAAGAAGCGTCTGCCCTGAAAGTGGCGTTGAGCAGGTACTTCTCTTTGTAATTATAGTTCAGCCGCCCAAAATACGACATCCGTTTGTCTTCAGGAGATGGGCCGCCGCCCACACTCATATAGGGAGCGCCTAAAGTGTTGGTGGCATTCGAGAGCCAGGCATAGCGCAGGTCCGAAATGATCAGGTCGCGGTTCGTGCCCGAGATGCTGGTGCTCCAGTTCTGGAAGGCTGAGGAGCCTATCATCACCTCAAAATCATGGTCTTGGGCCGCCTTAAAGTTGTAGCTCAGCAGGTTGTCGAATAGCACGGTCCTGCCTTTCCCCATCGACTGGTTCACTCTGTTAAAGAGGTTGAACGAGTATACCGACAAGTTGTAGATAGGTGAATAGGACTGGTTTTCGTTGGCATGCATATCCAGGCCCAGGCTTGTCCGGAAGCGGAGGTTCTTGATCGGCTCTAGTACGAGGTAAGCATCACCCAAGAGCCGCTGGTTATTTCTGCGGTTCTGGTTGTTGTATACCATGGTGGCATAAGGGTTGGCCTCGCCGGTGTTCCAGGTGGAGTTGCTGTTGTCGTAAAAATTGCCATCCTCGTCGAACATCGGCACAAAAGGGCTGGTGTTAAAAGCGCCGCGCAGCGAGTTGTTGTACTGGTTGCCTACGCCTATGCCATTGTTGTTGATGTAGGCAAAGTTGAGGTGCTGGCCTATTTTAAGCACCTCTTTGTAGAGTTTGTGCTCTGAGTTGATGCGGAAGTTATAGCGCTCATAATTAGAGAGGTCTTTGCCGCCCACAACGCCTTCCTGCGAGGTGTAAGACAAGGCCGTGGAGTAAGTTGAATTTTCGGAACCACCCTGCGCACCCAGTGAGTAGTTCTGGGTTAGGGCGTTCTTTACAAACATCTCGTCCATCCAGTTGGTACCCTCTCCCATGGTTGCAATTTGCTGGTTCGTGAAGTAGGGCAGCTTACCGGAGTTCACGGCCGCTTCGTTCATAATAGAGGCATACTCCCTGGAATTTAACAGACTGGCTTTGCGGGCCACATGCTGCACACCGTAGTAGGAGTCGAAGGTAATGCGGGCTGGCTGGCCGGCGGTTCCCTGCCTGGTGGTGATCAGGACCACACCGTTTGCCGCCTGCGAGCCATAGATAGCGGCAGAGGCAGCGTCTTTCAGCACATCGATAGAGGCGATGTCGGCCGGGTTCAGGAAATCGATGTTGGTTGTCAGCACGCCATCCACTACATAAAGCGGACCTGAGTTGCCTATCGTGCCTAAGCCCCGGATCAGCACCCGCATGCCCTCTCCCGGCTGGCCGGAAGTAGAGGTGATCTGCACACCCGGTGCCTGGCCTTGTAATGCCTGCAGCGCGTTGGTGGTGCTCTGCTTCTGGATGTCTTCGCCCTTAACCTGGGCCGTAGCGCCTGTGACCAGCTTTTTCTGCTGCACGCCGTAACCTACCACCACCACTTCATCGAGCACCTGCGAGTTCTGCGCCAGGCTGATGTTGAGCTGGCTACGGTTGTTTACCTGAATTTCCTGTGTCACAAAACCAGTATAGGACACGACCAGTGTTTCGTTTCCAACAGGAAGCCGTAGTTCGAAACTGCCGTCTATATCGGTTATGGCCCCTACGGTGGCATTGTCTTTCACACGAACACTTACACCCGGCAACCCGCTGCCATCGTCCTGTGAGGTTACGCGGCCCCTAACCGTTTGCTGGGCGACAGCTATCCCGCACCAACAAAGGAGCCAGCTTAGTAAAATTATTTTTTTCATATACTGATAGCTTAAATTGTTAGGTAATATTATTGTAGGTTCTGTTCCGCAATTATTCTAATGAAAATGTCCCTCCCGAGGCTTTTCCAGATGCCAGATGATAGAGGTAGGGTTCTTTTGCCTGAATCAAGATTTTCAGGATTAAAGGAGGATGTACAGGATGTTCTCACAGCTTCCTTTGCGTGCTACTCCCTGACAAGATTCTCGGATCAAATTCGGGGTCTTTGACTTCCAGGAGGACAACACCAGGCGTGTAACTCCATTTCCACATCTTCAAATCAGATAATTAGCACATCAGCACATTAATTTGCTGCTACCTGAGCTTCACGGTTTTGGCCTTCCCGGTGTATTTTACCACCTGATCCGGCTTTGCCTCGAAGTTGAGCCCGCGGGGCTTGTTCTGGCTGATGTACACGATGTTAAAGGTGCGGTTCTGGAGCATGCCCTCAAAACTGCCTTCACGCTTGCCGATGGTTAATTGCTTGGAGGCTTCGTGGTAGGTAATCGGGATGTTGGAAAAGGCTCCTTTCTCGTAATTGTAATTGGTGTTCTCGTCTTCGTACAGGTCAAACTTGCCATCCTGGCCGCCATACACATAGAGCGTAATGGTTTCGGCAGGCTTCTCGGAGGTGTATTGCAGGTCAGGGCCGAAAGGTACGATGGCACCGGTTTTCACATAGATGGGCATGGTTTCGTAAGGAGCAGGCGCGGTTATCTGCTGCCCGCCCTGCTGGTACTGGCCATTGTGGAGGTTGTACCAGCCGTTTCCTGCCGGCAGGTACAAGGTTCTGGTGGTGGCGTGGCGCTCGTACACCGGGTTAATGAGCAGGCTCGGCCCGAACATAAACTGGTCGCCGATGTTGTGCACGTTCCTGTCCTGCCCGAAATCCATCACCAACGGCCGCATAAGTGTGCCATCCTGGTGGTACACCTGTCCAGTGAGCGAATAGATGTATGGCATCAGGCGGTAACGCAGCTTGTTGTAGTACACAATAGACTGGTACGCCTTATGATTTTCGGGGGCAATGTTGAAGACCTCCCGGTATGGCGTCTGCCCGTGCGACCGGTAGAGCGGTGTAAAGGTGCCGTACTGGTACCAGCGCGTGTTCAGCTCCCGCCACTCCTCCAGGGCATCGCCTTTCGGAGCCGGCCGGTCGTATTTGTCCTCCACAAAAAAGCCGCCTATGTCCATGGTCCAGTAAGGGATGCCGGAAAGCGAGGCATTTAGACCTGCCGGTATCTGGCGACCCAGTTCCTCAAACGTGGACGCTATGTCGCCGCTCCAGATGGCGGCCCCGTAGCGCTGCAGGCCCCCGAAGGCCGAGCGGGTCAGGATGAACACACGCTCTTCAGGGAAGTCCCGCCGCTGCCCTTCAAAGATGGCTTTGGCGTTCATGAGCGGGTAAGCGTTGAAGTATTTCTCTGATGGCCCCAGGTAGGTTGGCCCCATCAGTTGCTTGCGGTGCTCTATGGTGGTGTTGGATAGAATATCGGGCTCTGTGGCATCGAGCCACCAGGCATCTACGCCTTTGCTGTGCAGGTTCTTCTTGAGCAGCTGCCAGAACATTTCGCGGCCTTCCGGATGAAAGGCATCGTAAAAAGTTGACACATAGCCTTTGCCGATCCAGTCCTTAACGCCCTGCTCAATGCTTGCCGTATATAGCAGCCCTTTCGAGTCGAACAATTTGTAGTTCTCGATGCCTTCGTAGAACTTGGGCCACACCGAGATCATGAGCTTAAAGTTCTGGTCGTGCAGCTTTTTGATCATGCCCTCCGCATCCGGGAAACGGCTTTTGTCGAATTCCTGGCTTCCCCATTGATCCTCTTCCCAGTAAGACCAGTCGAGTACGATGTTGTCTATCGGGATCTGGCGCCTGCGAAATTCCTGGGCTACGCTGAGCAGTTCATCCTGTGTTTTGTAGCGCTCGCGGCTCTGCCAGAAACCCATGGCCCACTTGGGCATGATCTGTGCTTTGCCCGTCAGGGTTCGGTAACCGCTCACCACCTCATCCAGGTTTTCGCCATACACAAAATAGTAGTTCAGTTCATCGCCACCCTCGGAGGCGAAAGCAACTTTGTTCACATCTTCTGCCGGAAGAGGTGGCAAATACCGGAGCGCAATATAAGATTGCCCGCCATCGGGCAGCCACTCTATCTTCAGGGCATATTTCTGCCCTTTCTTCAGGTCGTGTTTAAAAACGGAGAAGCCCGGGTTCCAGGCTTCGCGCCATCTGTCAAGCAGCAGTTTGTCATCCAGCCACACCTTTACATAGCCTGAGCCGGGCATCAGGAAGCGGTGCGTGCCGGTCTCGTCCGACTGCACAAAACCTTCCCACAGCACTTTGCCCCCCTGCAGCGAATAGCCCTCCGGAAAGTCTTGCTGCTGCTGCAGGAACTCGTAATAGATCTCCTTCTCAGGCCGCACAATAGGTGCTATGCCTGATTTCTCGGCAGAGATGTACGTCGCAGTCAGCGCTCCGGGCTTTTGGTCTTTGTCATAGAGCGTTAGGGCCGACAATTGCCGGTAAGGGCGGACATCGCCAAACTTCGTGATGGAGTTATTGTCCCAGAGAATGCCGTAGTTTTTGCTCGATACCATAAAAGGCACGGCTGCCACCGAGTTATACTGTGTCAGGTCCACCTGCCAGCCCCGGTAGTTCATGAGGCCTGCCTGGTGCTGCCCCAGCCCGTAAAATGCCTCGTCGTCGGCTACCTGAAAGGCTTTGTGCAGCTGGTACATGGGCGTAGTGCCGTAGGTTACTTCACTAAACGGCTGGTGTCCGTTGTTCGCCTCCTTTAGTACCTCCCGGCCATTCTTATCGAAAAAAGCAAGCTCTCCTGTGCTGGCCGACACTTCCACGCGCAACTCCTTGGTCTGTACCGTCAGCGACTCCTTATTCTCTTTCAGCTCCCAGGCGGGTGTTGCCTTCTCTCCACGCACCACCATCAGGCTTTTCGGTTCGCCCGGTTCACTGTCCGGTGTAGCCACCACCTGTATAATTTTGTCAGACACGATGCGTATCTTTACATATTGCGGATCCCCTGGCTGCTCCTTGTTGAGCTTCACCAGCACCCCATCGGCCAGCTTCTGATAACTGAGAAC
This sequence comes from Pontibacter beigongshangensis, assembly GCF_014332515.1. Classification (GTDB taxonomy): domain Bacteria; phylum Bacteroidota; class Bacteroidia; order Cytophagales; family Hymenobacteraceae; genus Pontibacter; species Pontibacter beigongshangensis. The sequence goes on from NZ_VFSD01000022.1 coordinate 105,411, forward strand.
AGCCGGGTTCCGGAAAGATGTGAGGGCAAAAACCAGAATCGCTAAAAGTGTGTACTTTATTTTCATGCTGCTTTAAATAACAGTGTGTAATCTAGACTGTTAGTTGCTGCTGCGCCGGGCGTAGGGCTAACTAACATAAGTACACAAATGTAAAGAGCGGAAAGCTTTGAGCAGGGTATCAAATGTTTCTATTGTGTGGCTGGGATGTTAACAGCCGAAAAAAGGCGTATTTGGGGCTTTTTGAGAGGGATATTTGTCAGAATCAAGGTTTACAGGATTTTAGGATTGGCAGGATGATTTGTTTCGCGGATAATGTGTTGTACCCACCTTTCAGCAACAAACCATCAGCAATTATTCTAACTCAAGTTGTGCGGCAGCCGATAATGGATAATGGCTATTTCCACCGCCCCACTTTTTGTCATCCTGAAAGGGTCTTGTGGGCAAGAGGCAAAAGCAGAAGCTATTAGCTTGGTAGTCTAAATTAGCATAGCAGCTTTCTTTCGGTGACAGCAGAGGAAATTCGTTTCATTGCCCGTGTCTTTGTTCTTTTTGTCTTGATACAAAAAGAACCAAAAAAATCAAGACGATTTTGAACTCGCTGAACGCTCAAACAGTTTATTTTCATTCGGTGCACCTGGCAAATTATCTGCTTTGTCGCTACCCGACGCAATCCTTCTTTAGAGTAACTACCGCACAACTTAAATTATTGTAATAAAAATTGCCTTCCGGTGAGTTCTGCTGTTTCTGGTGCTGCTGGGTTAAGGTGGTTACCTGAAAGAGGTACTGCTGGAGCAGCATCATGAGAAGCAGTATTTTGGAAAGGATGTTTGTCTGAATCAAGATGTACAGGATTAGAGGATTGGCAGGATAAGGATAAACTAAAAATCCTGTACATCCTGATTCAGACACACCCCTCACTCCACTTCCTGCACCGGCTTGTGCTGCTCGGCATAGGCAGAGGGCAGGATGTGGTATTCCTCCTTAAAATATTTGGTGAAGTATTTCCGGTTGTTGAAGCCTACTTTGTAAGCCACCTCGGCCACCGTCAGCTGGCTTTTCTCGAGGTACTGCGCGGCCCGCTGCAGCCTGATCTTGCGGATAAACTCTACGGGCGAGGTGCTGGTAAGGGCTACCATCTTTTTGTAGAGGTGCACCCGGCTCATGCCTAATTCCCTGCTCATGGCCTCCACCGAAAAGTCAGGGTCATCGAGGTTGTCTTCCACTACCTGAATGGCGCGCTGTATCAGCTTATCGTCCAGCGACTGAATTTCTACGGCACTGGTCTCCACACTGATTTTCCGCTCAAACACGCCCTGCAATTGCCGCCGCTGGGCGATCAGGTTCTGGAGGCGCGAGAGCAGGATCTCGAAATTAAAGGGCTTGCTGATGAAATCGTTGGCTCCGAGGCCCAGGCCTTTTAGCTGCAACTCCTCTGCCTTATGCGCCGTCAGCATCACAAACGGGATCTGGCTGGTGCGGGCATCCTGCTTTATCTTGGTGCACAGGGCAATGCCATCCATTTCCGGCATCATCAGGTCGCTCACGATCAGGTCGGGCAGGTGGGCGAGGGCCTTTTGCCAGCCTTCTTTGCCGTTCTTTGCCTCCAGCATCTCGAAATGCACGCCCAGGTTGTCTTTCAGGTAAAAGCGGAAATCTTCGTTATCCTCTACCAGCAGCACCACCGGCCGGCTCTTTGGCCTTTGCGCAGCTGGCTTCTCCTCCCCTGTTTGCGCTCCGGTCAGCATGTCGACTACCGCCATTTCTTCTTCGGCCATAGTTGGCTCTGCCTCTGTACTGCCCGGCGCCATCTCCCGCATCGGAATCCGGACGGTAAAGCAGCTGCCGCTGCCAGGCTCGCTCTCCAAAGATATCTGGCCTCCGTGTATTTTCACAAATTCGCTCGTTATGGCCAATCCAATGCCGCTCCCCTGGTTTACCATGCTGGTGGGCACGTCGCTCCGGAAAAAACGCTCAAACACCTTTCCCTGCTTTTCTTTGGCAATGCCAATACCGGTGTCCTGCACCTGTATCTCCAGCACTTTGGTACCGCCCAGGGTAACTTTGTCTTCCTGCACAACTACCGTCACATCTATCTTTCCGTCTTCATCCGTAAATTTAAAGGCGTTGGAGAGCAGGTTAAACAGGATCTTCTCCAGCTTGTCCATATCAAAAGAGGCATACCAGGCATCGGTTTGAGAATGAAAGGAAAGTCGAATATTTTTCTTTTCGGAAAGATCCATGAACGATTGCACCGAGGTCTCCACAAACTTGATCACGTTGCCTTCGGAGAGGTGCAGTTGTATGCCCTCCACCTCCAGTTTCCGGAAATCGAGGAGCTGGTTTACCAGGTTCAGGAGCCGCCTGGAGTTGCGGTTCATCATCTCGAACTGCTTGCGCTGTTCGGGGTCGGCAGTGGTTTTGAGCAGTTTCTCGAGCGGCGCCAGGATCAGGGCCAGCGGCGTTCTGAACTCGTGGCTGATGTTGGTAAAGAACCGGATCTTGACCAGGTTAAGCTCCTGCATCTGCACCACCTCGCGCCGCTCCTGCTCCCGCAGGAAATTGCGCCTGTTACGCCGGAGTTCATATTCCCTGATAAAATAAAGCAGCACAACACCCAGCAAACCGTACAGCACATACGCCGTGGTGGTGCGCCAGAACGGAGCCAGCACGGTAATTTTCATACTGATGCCTTCCTTGTTCCAGATGCCATCGTTGTTGGAGGCCAGCACTTTAAACTCGTACTCTCCCGGGTCCAGGTTGGTGTAGGTGGCCTGCCGGGTACCCTGGTTTGTCTCGTGCCAGTCTTTGTCGAAACCTTCCAGTTTATATTTGTAGCTGTTTTTGTCCGGATGGAAAAAGCTCAGGGCGGCAAACCCGATGGTCAGGATGTCTTCGTTGTGCTTCAGGGTGACGTGTGGTGCTTCGGAGAGTGCGCTGCCCAGGATCACGCGGCCATCTCTCTCCTCTCCTACCTTCAGGCTCTTGTTAAACAGCTGAAAATCGGTGAACAGCATTTTCGGAACCGAATAGTTCTTTCCCAGTTCATCCGGGATAAACATATTAAAGCCATTCGGCCCGCCAAAAATCATTTCGCCTCTGGCTGTTTTAAAGGCTGCATTCTCATTAAAGGTCCTCCCCTGCAATCCGTCTGATTCGTCGTAGTTCCGGAAAGATGCTTTCAGGGTGCCATTTCCATCTTGCTGCAGCACCACATTAGAAAGGCCGTGGAGCGTGCTCACCCACAGGTTCTGCTTGTCGTCTTCCAGAATGGTCAGGATGATGTTGTGCGGCAGGCCGCTTTCCTGGTTAAACAACTGAAATGATTTATCGGCGGGCCTGTACAGGAGCAAACCCTCCGGCGTGGCCACCCAGGTGTTCTGGCGGCTGTCGGTATAAATATCCAGGATGCTGTTGCTGGCCAGGCTCCGGATGTTTTTAGGGTCGTTGCGGAATCTGGTAAATTTGCCGGTACGCTTATCGCGCACATCAATGCCGCTGTTGCCCCCGATCCACAGGTTTTTGCCTTTGTCTTCGGCTAAGGCCGAGACATAATTGGATTGCAGCCCGGTTCCGTCGTCGCGCATGCTATACTGCCTGAAAGTTCCGGTGCCGCCGTCGTACCGGAACAGGCCCTGCCGCATGGTGCCCACCCACAGCACGCCATCCGAATCCTCAAAAATCTCCCAGATGTTGTCGTCCGTCAGGTTGGACGTGTGCCTGTTAAAGCGGGTAAACTTCTTTCCATCGAATTTGATGAGCCCACCGGTATAGGTACCTACCCACAGGTTCTTGTGCCTGTCTATCAGCAGGCTCACAATCACATCGCTGCCAATGCTGTTCGGATCGTTTGGGTCTGACAGATACCGGGTATACTGCCCTGTTGTGCGGTTAAAGTACAGCAGCCCGCCGCCATTGGTGCCGATCCAGAGGTTGCCCTGGCCGTCTTCGGCAAAGCGGTTCACGTCGTTATAAGGCAGGCTTCCGGCTATGGCAGGCTGGTTGTTAAAATGCCTGAACCGGAACATATCTTTGTGGTAAATGTTAAACCCTTTTTTGTAGGTGCCGAGCCAGAGAATGCCATCGCTGTCTTTATAGATCGTATTAACGCTGTTGTCGACCAGGCCGTTTTTCTCGTTTATATTGCTGAGGAGGCATTCGGCCTGCATGGTCTGCTTGTTAACAATGCTCACCCCGCCATGGTCGGTGGCGATCCAGATGCTGCCGGCTGAGGCTTCTACCACCCCACGCACCACATCCGACTTCAGCCTCAGCGATGGGGTGCTTTTGCTGAAATTCAGAAGTTTTTTAGTGAATGTCTGGTAAAGGTAGACACCGCTGCTCCGGATACCGGAGGAAATCCAGAGGTCATTGTCGCTGTCGGTGAGGAGGGTGAAATTGTCGGTGGCTCCCTTATACAACTCTGCTAAATCGGTTACCCGCTCCACCACCTGCAGGCTCTGGCTGCTGAGGCGTTCCAGCAGCCCGTTTTGGTGCAGCACCCAGTAGTCGCCCTGCTTGCTCTGGCTCATGGCGGATATGGAATTGCTGCCCAGGCCGCTGCTTCTGCCCGGTTCGTGCTGCAGCCGCAGTATTTTTTTGCTCTTCGGGTTGTACCGCGTCAGTCCCTGGCCGGGCTGCAGAAACCAGAAATAGCCTTTGTTGTCTTTAAAGATGCTCCCCAGGCTGGTGCTTTGCAGCCCGTACCGGCGCATAAAGGCAGTCAGGTCTCCCGAAGTAAATGTCTCGGTTCTGGGATTATAAATAGAAAGGCTGTTATACGAAACAACCCAAAGATAGCCGTCAGGCCCTTCATAAAGGTTTTGCACTTCATTTTCAGAGAGCGAGGCGGGGTTCTTGGAGTCGTGGCGGAAGTTGGTAAACTGATGCCCGTCGTAGCGGCTTAAACCGCCGTTGGTTCCAATCCAGACAAAGCCTTTGCTGTCTTTTAGGAAGCAATTGACCTGGTTATGTGCCAGCCCGTCGTTCATATCCAGTAAAGAAAATTTAAACGGATCGGGCAGGGCCGCCTTAAGGCCTGAGAACGGCATAGGGAATAACAGCACCAGCAAAAAGATCTTCAGAAAACGCATAACGCACATGTTGGCCTGCTGGAAATATACAAGTATAAATGCAGATAAACACAAATTAACATTCGTTATCTTATTTTCAAAGCATTAACCGGATAGGAAAGTCAACCAATCCGCTTTCTCACTGCTTATGAGGACGTTCCCTTTCCATAGCCCGGAAAAATGAGAAAGCACCGCTACACGCGTAGCCACAAGCAGAGTCTTTTGCAGGATAGTGCAGGATAGGAACATTGAGCAATAAGGCTAGTTTTGATAAATAAGGGAAGCCGGGCAGTCTGAACAGCACGACCAATGCCTCCGGAAGGGCATTTCCATTCGAATAATTTGGTTGCTGGTTGTTGGATGCTAAATTGTTAAATGGTTGATTTGGAAATCTGGAAATTTGAAGATGAATTGCCATTGCAGGCTATGCAAAAAATATTCTCTTAACTCTAAACTTTTAACACTAAACTCTTTAAAAAGGTCCTGTGTCTATTATTTGGCTTCGGAAGGCTATTTTGATTAGAATAATTTGATTGGGGCTGTCAGAAAGGTGTTTCCGTTGCAGAAACCGGGAAGTGAATATTTTTAATAAATAACCAAAAGTGAAAATGGGTCTAAAAATGCCTTTGAATCAAAAGCGACTACTCTTACCGGGAATTTTTCTTCTGTTCATCTTTTTTTTAGTCGCCGCCACGGCCGCTTCTGCCAATCCACGCACCAAATTTAATTTCAACCCCGGCTGGAAAGTGCTGGTAGGAGACCCTGCCGGAGCCGAGGCTCCCAATTTTAACGATGCTACCTGGCGAAAGGTAACGCTCCCCTGGGCCTGGAATGAAGACGAAGCTTACAAGATAGATATTCATAGTCTTACCACCGGGGTAGCCTGGTACCGCAAAGAGTTTAAGCTTCCGGCCGATGCCAAAGGCAAGAAAGTGTTCCTGGAGTTCGAGGGCGTGCGCCAGGGCGGCGAGTTCTACGTGAACGGCCAGCACATCGGCCGCCACGAAAACGGCGCCATGGCTGTGGGCTTCGACATCAGTGAGTTGGTAAAGCCAGCGCCGGCGGTAAACGTAGTAGCCGTGCGTACCGACAGCGACTGGAAATACCGCGAGAAATCCTCCAACTCGACCTACCAGTGGAGCGACCACAACTTCAACGCCAACTATGGCGGCATCCCCAAAAACGTATACTTGCACATCTCGGACAAGCTCTACCAAACGCTGCCGCTCTACTCCCACCTCGGCACCACCGGTGTCTACATCTACGCCCGCAACATCGATATCCCGGCCAGAACAGCCACCATCACAGCGGAGTCTGAAGTAAAAAATGAGCATGCCAGCGCCAAAACGTTTCAGTACGAAGTGGTGATAGAGGACCTGGACGGGAAGAAAGTGAAGACCTTTGCCGGAACTCCAACCACACTGGCTCCGGGCGAGACGAAGAAAGTAAATGCCAGTGCCCAGGTCGACAACCTGAACTTCTGGAGCTGGGGCTACGGCTACCTTTACAACGTGTACACCACCCTGAAAGTAGACAGCAAGCCCGTGGACGAAGTGCAGACCCGCACCGGCTTCCGGAAAACCGCTTTTAAAGATGGCATGTTCTACTTAAACGATCGGGTGCTCATGGTGCATGGCTATGCCCAGCGCACGAGCAACGAGTGGCCGGGCGTAGGCATGTCGGTGCCGGCCTGGCTCAGCGACTACAGCAACCGCCTGATGGTAGAAAGCAACGGCAACCTGGTGCGCTGGATGCACATCACGCCCTGGAAGCAGGACGTGGAATCTTGCGACCGAGTTGGTTTGATACAGGCCATGCCAGCCGGCGATGCCGAGAAAGACGCCAAAGGCCGGCAATGGGAGCAGCGCACCGAACTTATGCGCGATGCCATCATCTACAACAAAAACAACCCCAGCATCATCTTCTACGAGTCGGGCAACGAGTCCATCAGCGAGGAGCACATGGCCGAGATGAAGGCCATCCGCGATAAGTATGACCCCTACGGCGGCCGCGCCATCGGCTCCCGCGAGATGCTGGACAGTGAGGTAGCCGAGTACGGGGGCGAGATGCTCTACATCAACAAAAGCGCCGACATACCCATGTGGGCCACCGAGTACTCCCGCGACGAAGGCCTGCGCAAGTACTGGGATGAATTTACGCCGCCTTACCACAAAGACGGTGCTGGTCCGCTCTACAAAGGCCAGGATGCCAGCGACTACAACCGCAACCAGGACTCGCATGCCAAAGAGAACGTGATCCGCTGGTTCGACTACTGGCGCGAGCGACCGGGCACGGGCAAGCGGGTGAGTTCCGGAGGTGTAAACATCGTGTTCTCCGATACCAACACCCACTACCGGGGCGAAGAAAATTACCGCAGAAGCGGCGAGGTGGACCCCATGCGCATTCCCAAAGATGGCTTCTTTGCCCACCAGGTAATGTGGGACGGCTGGGTAGAACCAGAAAACCCCAGAACGCATATCATGGGCCACTGGAACTATGAACCTGGCGTGACGAAGGATATTTTTGTAGTGTCGAACGGGGAGGCCGTGGAGCTGTTCATCAACGGCGAGTCGAAAGGAAAAGGCGAGCAGAGCCACCGCTTCCTCTTCACCTTCAAGAATATCAGCTTTAAGCCCGGTACCATCAAAGCCGTAAGCTACAATGAAGCTGGCGAGAAAGTAAGCGAAGCACAGAAAGTAACAGCAGGAAAACCAGAAGCGCTTCGGCTTACGGTAATGCAGCAGCCTGAAGGCTTACTGGCAAACGGCCACGACCTAGCGCTGGTAGAAGTGGAGGTTGTAGACAATAAAGGCAACCGCTGCCCTACTGCCCTCAACATGGTAGACTTTAAGTTAGAGGGTGCCGCCGAATGGCGCGGCGGCATTGCCCAGGGCCCGGACAACTATATCCTCTCTAAGAATTTGCCGGTAGAAGGCGGCGTGAACCGGGTGCTGATCCGCTCGACGACCAAAGCAGGCAAAATAAAATTGCAGGCGAGGGCAGCCGGGCTGAAATCAGCAACAGTCACGGTAAAGTCAAACCCATTTAAGCAGGAAAACGGATTGGCCACCAGGCTTCCGGGCGACAAGTTGCCCTCTTACCTGGACCGCGGCCCTACGCCTGTCGGCGAGTCCTACATTGTGTCGCGCACACCGGTTGGCATTGTAAAAGCAACAGCAGGCACAAACCAGCAGGACGCGAACAAATCTTTCGACGACAATGAGCTGACTAACTGGGAAAACGATGGATTGCTTTCAACCGGTTGGATACGTTACGAACTGGAACGAAGCGCTCCGATAAGCGAGATCACCATGAAGCTCAACAACTGGCGCAACAGAGTTTACCCGATCCAGATCACTATAGACGGCAAAGAGGTTTTTAAAGGCAACTCCGTTCGCAGCCTGGGCTACTTCACGGTGACTTTCCCGCCCACCACAGGCAAAAACGTAATGATAAAACTCATTGGCGCCAACACCGACGGCGACGCCTTCGGGTTTATTGAGATAACCGGTGTAAAGGAGCCGGCAGGCAACACTACCGAAGCAAAAGGCGCGTTAGGCATAAATGAAATCGAGTTCTACGAAACACACGAACCCCTGACAGGCTCTACCTTGAAGTAAATGCGGAATGTTAATGTTGCATAAGCAGCAGCAGCAAGGGTAGAAGGCTCCGGAGGGCCATTTTTATTAGAATAATTTCTATCTTAACCCATCAGAGGCGCTTTTCCTGAACCTTACTGCTTCATCAAATCATGCAGTCTATAACTGGGAATAAATCTGGTTAAATAACATGAAGAATTATTTAACCAACAATTGAACAAACTAGAAATTCAACAATCAATAGCGTGCAACCATAACATGACAAACAGAACAGTTTCTTACTGGAGAATTTCCTTTCTAAGCTTGCTGGCCATAATCGGATCGGCTTGTGCTTCTCAAAAATCAACTACTTCCGGCGAAAATAAGTTGCCCGAGAAGGACCAAGTACTTCAAACCCTTCGGCTCACCAACGACTACTTTATGCAGAAGTGGCCAGACCCAGGCAAGGAAATCGTAACCAACAAGACCCGCCCAAGCAATATCTGGACGCGTGGCATCTACTATATCGGCCTGATGGAGCTCTACAAAGCTGATAAACAACAGCGCTATTACGATTATGCCGTTGACTGGGGCCAAAAACACAACTGGGGCCTGACGGGAGGCGACAAGGTGCGCCATGCCGATTACCAAACCTGCGGCCAGACCTACATCGAACTCTACAACATCGATCCGCAGCCAGAGCGCATCCGCTCCATTAAAGCCTCTATGGACAACATGGTGAACAGCTCCAAAGTAGACGACTGGGATTGGATTGACGCCCTGATGATGGCCATGCCTATTTATGCCCAGCTGGCTCAAATTTACCCGGATAGTGCCGACATCTACCACCAGCGCATGTACGACATGTATATGGCTACCAAAACAAAGATTGGTGGCGGGCTTTACAACCAGGCAGACGGCCTGTGGTGGAGAGACAAAGACTTTGTGCCGCCGGTGCAATCGCCAAACGGCAAAGACATCTACTGGTCCAGAGGCAATGGCTGGGTAGTGGCGGCCCTGGTTCGCGTCTTGGATATCATGCCAAAAAATGGCCCGCACCGCGATGAGTACCAGAAAACCTACCTGGAGATGATGAAGGCACTGGTGCCACTGCAACGCGAAGACGGATTCTGGAACGTAAGCTTGGAAGATCCGGAGCATTTTGGTGGCAAGGAAACATCCGGAACAGCCCTTTTTACCTACGGCATGGCCTGGGGCGTGAACAATGGCCTGCTTGATGCAGATGTTTACAACCCGATTATCGCTAAAGCCTGGAATGCCATGGCCACTGAGGCGGTACACCCCAATGGATTTCTGGGCTACCTACAGGGCACCGGCAAAGAACCAAAAGACGGTCAGCCGGTTACCTACACCAGCAAACCCGATTTCGAAGATTACGGCCTGGGCTGCTTCCTGCTGGCCGGTACCGAAATAATGAAGATGAAGTAAACGAAAAGACAGAAAAATCAGATACAAAAAAGCTCTGGCTGCTATAGCCAGAGCTTTTTTGCATAATGAAGGACAAAAATCGGCTGCCCCCCGTACACTGTCAAGGAACAATTATATAAATAAGCTATGGAAATAACGGTAACCCATGAAGAGCAGTACCAGCAGTTCACTGTTGTTCTCCCTGACGAAGAAGAAGCAGAACTTGCCTACTCCACTCCTGCCCCAAAAGTGCTGGATTTCACCCATACTTTCGTACCGGAAACAGCCCGCGGCAAAGGAATTGCTGACAAACTGATTGAAGCAGGACTGCAGTTTGCCGCCAACAACAACTACCAGATCAGAGCCTCCTGCCCGGTCGTGGCCAGGTTTATAGAGCGACACCCCGCGTATAAGGAGCTGCTGCAGAAATAAAACAGGATCTTACGTGCGATAAGAGAAGAAGGATTATGGCGGAATCCTCCACTCTTATCGCACTCCTATTTTCATCCTCTTTATTTCAAAAAAATTTACGGCCTCTACAACAGCACCGACCTTTCTTTGGCTGCTACACTGCGGCTGGCGCGGTATCGGGCAATTCGGGTGCTGGCAAGCAGTATGAGCAGGCCAACCACAGCACAACTCATCATGATGCTGACCATCGGCAGGGTGCTGCCGTTGTGTAGAAAGCTCACCACGGCAGAGACTAAGCCGCCCATCGCCATCCGGAAACTCCCCATCAGAGCCGCTGCGCTGCCTGTGTGCTTCGAGAAGGGCGCCAGCGATAAGGCTGTGGCATTCGGATTGGTTAAGCCCTGCCCGGCCAGAAAAAGGAAGATCAGCAGCACCAGGCTGTATTTGCCATACCAGCCAAACCACGTCCCCAGCACCAGCACCAGCCCCACCACCGTCTGGTAATACAGTGTTACCGTAATAATCTGCTCACTGGTGAACCGTTTCAGCAACACGTGGTTGAGCTGTGTAGACCCGATCATGGCAAAGGCGATAGTGGCGAAAATCCACCCATATTCCTGCTCGCTTACCTTGTAAATGTTCATAAACACATCGGCAGAGCCGGCTATGTAGGCGAAAGGGGCTGCTGTGGCAATACCACCTGCAAGCATGTAAAGCAGGAACTGCCGCTGCCTAAGTACCGTCAGGAAGTTTTTGAGCACCGGCCTGGGCCGAAGCGATATAGAAGGATCCGCCATCTTGCCCACAGGCAGAAAAAAATACACACCCGCCAGCAGGATTAAGGAGATCACGGCCAGGGCTATAAAAACAGAATGCCAGCCAAAGGTCGCCGTCATATACCCCCCTACCGTAGGCGCCACCATCGGAGACACTGCAATTACCAGCGTCAGCAGCGAAAATGCCTGCGCTGTTTTGTTTACCGGAAAAATATCGCGTACCAGCGCTTGGGCCGCCACCATTCCTACACAACCTCCTATAGCCTGCAGGAACCGCATAGCGATCAGCGAATCCACGGAGTAGGTAAGGGCACAGCCAACCGAGGCGACCATGTAAATGACCAGCCCAACATACAAGGGCTTTTTGCGGCCAAAGCGGTCGAGCAGCGGGCCGTAGAGCAGCTGCCCGACAGAAATACCGATCAGGTAGCTCGTAAGGGAAAACTGTACCTGCGAAATGGTGGTGTTTAAATCTGCTGCAATGGCCGGGAAACCAGGCAGGTACATATCAATGGCAAAGGGACTGATGGTCGAGAGGGAACCCAGTATGAGTATAGTTACAAAGTATTGTTTACGCGTCATAAATAAATTAAAAAAGCATTCAAAGTTACAACATTAATTTAAGCCATAATGTTCTGCCTGTCCAAAAGAATTGTTATACCTCTGGCAGCCACAGTTGTTGCCCCGCCTGCTGCTATTTTTAGTAACCACCGGCAGGAAGTAAGAGAACAAAGGTACAGCAGCGGCAGGTATTGCTGTAAAAGAATATTAATTTTGCGCCCTTATCAGAAAGTAGCAGAGGCCTGATGAACGGCAATCTGACGAAGCACCTACAAGTAAAATTGGCTGACCGTAAAACTGATCAGCAGCAGCAGGAGCAGCAGAGCCTCCGGAGGGCATTTTCTATTCGAATAATTTGAAAGGCCATGCTCGTTTTGCAGCACTAACTCCCACCATAAAACCAGTTGGCAGGCACCAACATATTTTTCTATGGCAGCTCTATATATTTACAATAATATAGAGATATCCCGGTTAACTTATAGGAAGTTTCAGAATTAGTCCTACATCTGCCTTTATTTTCTTATGAAAACAAAAAAGAGCCTGCTCCTGCTGATTGCCTGTATGCTGTACCAGTTCAGTTATGGCCAATTTATAAAAGAAGTAAAAGCAGGCCTGAGCTACGCAACAGTGCGGTTTGATGATGCCAGACTGCAAAGTGCTACCTCAGAGCGGACCGGTTATTTTGCAGGCATCGCGGCACAGCAGGAGCTTAACCAGAAATGGTTCTCCAGGCAGGAGCTTTCCTATGCGGTAAAAGGGCACAAACAACACTTTTCTTCCTCGGGCCCTGCCCTTGTCAGCTACCACTACCTTACGCTGCCGCTTTTGGTAGGGTATAAACCCCTGAGCAAACTGCGTATTTACCTGGGGCCTGAGCTGGCGCTGGCTGGCCCCGTTATGTACAGCAGTGATGGACAGAAAAGCAACCTGCATCATTTAGAGAAATTAAATGTGCTGGATATAGGAGCAGATGCAGGACTGATGTACCAGCTCCTTCCGCGGGCCGAAGTTGACATACGCTATAGCCACGGCTTAAGGAAGGTCCGGAATGTGAGGTTCAACAACAGTTCAGGCTTATTCCAGGAGACAAAAGCCGATGGCAGGCACCGTGCGCTACAACTGGCCGTGAACTACACCCTAAGAAAGAAATAAGCAAGATGCAGCGGCCCGTCCGGCTCATGGCAGCAACTGGTATTTACAAAGCTTCAGCAGGAGCAGCACCTAACCCGGAGGGCTATTTTAATTAGAATAATTGTGCTGTTACTTCCTGCTGAAGAAAAATGCTGCTGTCGAATAAGACAAAACCGCAGATAACCTCTTAGCAATCAAACATATACTTTCCGCTCGCGCGTCGTTTATACCAGCCGGTAAGTAGTTATTGAAATGAGCAACCTTATTACAAAAATACAGGAAGACAAGTAAAATGAAAATTGAGTCTCATACTATAAACGACACCAAAATTGCTGAAGTGATTTCGGAAGAAACCATCATTAATAATACGGAAGACGGGATAGATTTATTAGGAAACCTATACTATCAGGGTTTTGACAGCATGGTACTGCATGAAAAAAATATCACGCCTGCGTTTTTTGATCTGAAAACCGGAATGGCGGGAGAAATTCTTCAAAAATTCTCAACTTATCGTATGCGTCTGGCTATTGTGGGGGACCTCTCGAAATTCAAAAGCAAGAGTTTAGGTGACTTTATGTATGAAAGCAATAAGGGGAAACAGGTCAGTTTTGTCACGTCATTTTCAGAAGCTTTAGACTCTCTGTCCAGGTAGATTTGTTCAGAGTCAGCAACTGAAGGCACAGTAAGAAATCTAATTCTAAAATCCAGTAACAGGAGCGCCACTTAACCTGACAGAGTTTAAGTGGCGCTTTCTT
>NZ_VFSD01000023.1 GCF_014332515.1 Pontibacter beigongshangensis
GTGTTAAAACCGGATGAACTGCTCTATCTGTTGCTCAATTAGTTCGAGGTACAATTTGTTGGTAAGGGTGTTGCCGTCGAAGTTTTTGTTGATATGCGCCAGCTTGGGCTTTAGGGCCAGTACATGCATACCCAGGTAGTTAAAGATGTCGGTCAGGTGGCTCATGGCCATGCCGCTGCCCTGCATGCCAGACGATAGGCCCACCAGGGCAGCTTTCTTGTTGTTGAAGGTGTTCGGATAGTCCAGCCCATCGATAAAGGCTTTCAGCACCCCGGGGAAGGAGTTGTTGTATTCTGGCACTATAAAAACAAACTTCTCTGAGGTGGCAATCAGTCGGCTGAGCCTGTTAAACTTCTCGTTCTTGCCGGTGTTGTGGTAGAGGGCAGAAGAAATAAAGTCGGCAGGGAGTTTAGCCAAGTCCAGCACCTGGTAGGCCACGCCCCGCTGCTCCAGCAAAGACGCATACAGTTTTACAATGGCACTGGTGGTAGATTCAGGTCGGTTGGTTCCTGAAATAATTGTGATCATAGTTGGTTTTGAATTTCGGCATACTACAAACGGATCTGCCGCCACTTTGCAGGCTGGGCTGATTCAGGTTACAAGTAAACCAAAAAAGGCGAAACATGTTCTGTTTCGCCTTTTCTTTTGCTATAAAATGCAGCCTAGGCTACGTTTTCCGACGTTGCCTTGGCTGTAAGGTACTCTCTGTTCATGAAAGCGATGTTCTCCAGCGAGATGCCAACCGGGCACTCGGCAGCGCAGGCGCCGGTGTTGGAGCAGGCGCCAAAGCCCTCGATATCCATTTGAGCTACCATGTTCTCTACACGCGTTTTGCGCTCTACCTTGCCTTGTGGCAACATGGCCAGCTGCGACACCTTAGCGCTCACAAAGAGCATGGCCGAAGCGTTTTTACAGGCAGCCACACAGGCACCACAACCAATGCAGGTAGCAGCATCAAACGCCTTGTCTGCAATTGTTTTCGGAATCGGGATCTCGTTCGCATCCGGCACTCCGCCCGTGTTCACAGATACATAACCGCCTGCCTGCTGAATGCGGTCAAACGCAGCACGGTCTACGATCAGGTCTTTGTATACCGGGAAGGCGGCGGCCCTCCAGGGCTCAATGGTAATGGTGTCACCATCTCTGAAGCTGCGCATGTGTAGCTGGCAGGTGGTGGTGCCACGCTCGGGTCCGTGGGCACGGCCGTTTATAAACAGGCTGCACATCCCGCAGATGCCCTCGCGGCAATCGTGGTCGAAGGCAATCGGGTCTTCGTTCTTGACCAGCAGCTCCTCGTTCACCACATCCAGCATTTCCAGGAAAGACATGTCCGGAGAGATGTTTTTTACCGGGTAGGTTACCAGCTGCCCGGGGGTATTCATATTTTTTTGGCGCCAAACCTTTAACGTCAGGTTCATTAGTTTAGCATTTGGGTTATTACCAGCCATTTTTTCTTTCAATTAGAAATTAAAAATTTTGAATTAGAAATTATGTTAGAACTGATGCCCTGTTTCCATTAATCATGTGAGCCTCTCATTTCTAATCTTACATTTCTAATTTTTAATGACACTTACTTGTAGCTACGCTGTGTCAGTTTTACGTTCTCGAACTTCAGTTCCTCCTTATGCAGAATCGGCTCGTTGCCCTCGCCTGCATATTCCCAGGCAGCTACATAAGCGTAATTCTCATCGTCGCGCAGGGCTTCATTTTCCGGAGTCTGAGACTCTTCGCGGAAGTGACCGCCGCATGACTCGTTTCTGTTCAGGGCATCGTCTACCATCAGTTCTCCCAGTTCCAGGAAGTCGGCTACGCGGTGCGCTTTCTCCAGTGTCATGTTCAGCTCCTCGTTTACACCGATCACTTTTACATCTCTCCAGAATTCGGCGCGCAGTTTTCTGATTTCCTGCTTGGCAAATTTGAGGCCTTCTGCATTACGGGCCATGCCGCAGTAATCCCACATAATCTGGCCAAGCGCTTTATGGAAGTCATCTACCGTGCGGGTGCCGTTTATAGAGAGCAGTTTGTTGGTGATGGCCTGCACATTCTGCTCAGCTTCTTTAAAGGCTGGGTGATCAGTGCTAACCTTGTCGGATGGCATCTGTGCCAGGTAGTCGCCAATGGTGTAAGGAATCACAAAATAACCGTCGGCAAGTCCCTGCATCAGCGCGGAGGCACCTAAGCGGTTGGCGCCGTGGTCAGAGAAGTTGCACTCGCCGGTAGCGTACAGGCCAGGCAGATTGGTCATCAGGTTGTAGTCTACCCAAAGGCCACCCATGGTATAATGTACGGCCGGGTAAATGCGCATCGGGCTCTCGTAAGGGTTCTCATCAGTAATCTTGGCGTACATGTCGAAGAGGTTGCCGTACTTGGCGCTGATGGCGTTCAGGCCTTCGCGTTTAATGGCATCGGCAAAGTCGAGGTAAACCGCCAGGCCGGAAGCGCCTACGCCACGACCTTCGTCACACACCAGTTTGGCGTTACGGGAGGCCACGTCGCGTGGAACGAGGTTGCCGAAAGCAGGGTATTTGCGCTCCAGGTAGTAATCGCGGTCGGCCTCGGCAATATCGCTGGCTCTTAGTTCGCCTGTCTGAAGTTTCTTGGCAAGTTCTATTGTCTTAGGAACCCACACACGGCCGTCGTTACGGAGCGACTCCGACATGAGTGTAAGCTTAGACTGATGGCTACCCGAAACCGGAATACAGGTTGGGTGAATCTGGGTATAGCAAGGGTTTGCGAAAAGTGCTCCTCTGCGGTGTGCTCTCCAGGCTGCCGTGGTGTTGGAACCCATGGCGTTGGTAGAAAGGAAGAACACGTTGCCGTAACCACCGGTAGCCAGTACCACCGCATGGGCGCTGTGAGATTCTACTTTACCAGTGATCAGGTTACGGGTAACAATACCACGCGCCTTGCCGTCTACCATGACCAGGTCCAGCATTTCGGTGCGTGGGTACATCTTCACTTTGCCGTAAGCGATCTGGCGGTTCAGGGCAGAGTAGGCTCCCAGCAACAGCTGCTGGCCAGTCTGGCCACGGGCATAGAATGTACGCGACACCTGGGCGCCACCAAACGAGCGGTTAGCCAGCAGGCCACCATATTCGCGGGCAAACGGCACACCTTGTGCCACGCATTGGTCAATGATGTTGACAGATACCTGCGCCAGGCGGTACACGTTGGCTTCGCGGGCACGATAGTCGCCACCTTTTATGGTGTCGTAGAACAGACGGAAAACCGAGTCACCGTCGTTCTGATAGTTCTTGGCGGCATTGATACCACCCTGCGCAGCAATAGAATGTGCACGGCGTGGAGAGTCCTGGTAGCAGAAGGCTTTTACGTTGTAGCCAAGCTCACCGAAAGTAGCGGCAGCAGAGGCACCGGCCAGTCCGGTTCCTACTACTATAATGTCGTATTTGCGTTTGTTGGCCGGGTTTACCAGCTTTACATTAAATTTATGCTTCTCCCACTTTTCAGCCAACGGCCCTTCAGGGATCTTAGAATCTAATATCATAGTAAAGGAACTAGTTTATTGTTGAGTGAAAAAGAAATACAGCGGTATGATGGCGAAGCCGAGGCAGATCAGCACGGAAAAGGCAAATCCGAAAATCTGGATAAACGGCGTGTATTTCTTGTGTGTCAGGCCAAGAGACTGGAAAGCGCTCTGGAAACCGTGGATCAGGTGATACGCCAGGGCGATCATGCCGAGGACATAGATCAGAACATAGATCGGATTCTTAAATGCTTCAACCACTGACGTATACAGGTTGTCGTACTCTACGTTTTCGATCAGAACCGGGTCCAGACTGCCAAAACGGGCTGGTACAAAGAAGTTCCAGAGGTGCACAATCAGGAAAACAAGAATAACGGTGCCCAATAACCCCATGTTGCGGGAGGCCCAGGAGGTGGTATTCTGCTCCGGATGATTCTCTGCGTAATTAACAGGACGTGCTCCCTTGTTGCGGCGGGAAAGCACAATGGCATCGTAGATGTGGAAGAGAAAACCTAACACCAGTACAATTTCCATGGCTCTGATCACGCCGTTGCTGGCCATGAAATGCGAATAGAGGTTAAACGCCTCTCCGCCATCGTTCCTGAATAAAGTAAGGTTTCCAAGTAAATGAACCACCAGGAAGGAGCACAGAAAAAGTCCTGTGACAGACATTACGATCTTTCTCCCGATTGTACTGGAAAACGTTTTTGTAAACCAATTCATTTGAAACAGTTAAGGGTTATAGAATTATGCATTTATATTCTCCCAAAGTTACACGGCGGGCTTTTATGAAACAATTCTTGTCTCTATTTTGAATTAATCTAAATTACCAACCGCCAATTCCCATTTCCGTACCTTAAAAACCTGCTTCCCATTCGGAAGTTTACAATAATATTTCTTTATTTAAGTTAACAAAACACCTTCTCTCCACACAGATTCACCTTTGTCCTATGTTAAATAGTTTACGCTTAAGGTTTCTGTTGCTCCACGGACTTTGGTTAGTGTTACTGCTTTGCCTGCTGCTACAGCACGAGGCACAGGCCACACACCTTCGTGCCGGAGATATAACCGCCAAACGCGACACCACGCCTAACCCAAACCCGCGCCGGTTCTTTTTTACCATGATCATCTACACCAACCAGGACTCACAGGCAGAGGACCCCCAAGTTACGATTTATACAGGTGTAGGAAACGAGACCATTGTGGTGCAGCGGGGACCAATAACTCCTATCGGGAACCGAACAGACCGGGAGGAATTCAGGTGGGAGTATACCTATCCGGCAGACGGGAATTATACGGTTTCCTGGACGGGAGTAAACCGCAATAATAACATCCTGAACCTGGCGGCACCTTCCGACCAACACAGCTTTTACCTTTCCACTACCATCTCAGTTAATGCGCTTCGGGGGTTCAACAGTACGCCGGTGCTGCGCTACCCGCCCATAGATTTTGCCAACGTGGGGCGCAAATTCGTGCATAACCCGGGTGCCTACGACGCCGATGGCGACAGCCTCTCTTTTAAATTTACCACCCCGAAGCGACGGGATGCCAACAATAACAACATCATTACAGTGCCTGGCTACGTGCTGCCCAGCCTGCGGTTTACCTGCAACAACTCCACCGACTCCGGCATAAGCACCATGACGCTGGACCCTTTTGCAGGGCAGCTGGTTTGGGACGCACCTTGCCAGAAGGGCGAATACAATGTAGCCTTTGTTATAGAGGAGTGGCGGGTATCGCGTGGCGGGGGAGCCGTAAAGTTGGGGGAGGTCGTGCGCGATATGCAGATTACTGTGACCGAGACCCCCAATAAACCGCCGGTGCTGCAACCCAAAGATACCTGTGTGGTAGCCGGCACGGTTCTTAACGGCATCATAAGGTCCACCGATCCGGATGGCGATCTGATAACCCTAACTGCCATCAGCGGAATCCTGCCACCTGCTACCTTTCAACAGACTTCAAACACAGCGGGGACTGCCACAGGTGAGTTCCGCTGGGCCACTCTATGTGCCGATGTGCGGCAGCAGCCATACCAGGTACTCTTCAGGGCAGAAGACGTACGCCCGAATCCTTCCGAAAGGCTGGTTGACCTGCAGCCGTGGCGCATTACAGTCGTTGGCCCGCCTCCACAGAACCTGGTGGCCACGGGCCAGGGCAAGGACGTGCTGCTGACGTGGGACCCCTACATCTGCCAGAACGCCTCCTCCATCCGGATCTACCGGCGGGAGGGCCCCTCGGGCTTCGAGCCCGACACCTGCCAGACGGGCATCCCGGGCAGCACGGGCTACGTGCTGATCGCCGAGGTGGGCAAGGACGGGGTCTCCTACCTGGACAACAACGGGGGCCGGGGGCTGGAGTCGGGCAAGGAGTACTGCTACATGATCTACGCCGAGTTCCCGGTGCCGGGCCGTGGGCAGAGCCTGGCCTCCAACGAGGCCTGCGTGGCCATCGAGCAGGACATCCCCTACCTGACGCACGTGACGGTGGACGCCACCGATGCCACGGACGGGCAGGTGACGGTGCGCTGGACGCAGCCGGGGGCGGGGATCGGGCAGCTGCAGGGGCCCTTCCAGTACCGGCTCTACCGCAAGCTGGGGCAGGGCCCGGACGGGGGCCAGGGCTACACCCGTATAGCCTCGTTCGACAGGCTCTCGGACACGGTGTTCGTGGACCGGGGGCTCAACACCCTGGAGGAGTCCTACCGCTACAAGCTCGAGTTCTACCACTCGCCGGCCGGTACGCTGGCCCTCTACGACAGCACCAGCGCCTCGAGCGTGCGCCTGGAGCTGGCCGCAGCCCCGGAGGGGCCCAACGAGATCGCCCTGAGCTGGGGCTACCAGGTGCCCTGGGAGAACACGGCCGGGCTGCACCGCATCTACCGGCGGGCGGGGGACGCCTTCGTGCTGATCGACAGCGTGGCGGCCACGGCCGCGGGGGGCACCTACACCGACCGGGGCACCTTCGGGGGGCAGCCGCTGGCGCGGGGGCAGAGCTACTGCTACTACGTCGAGACGGTGGGGGCCTACCCGATCCCGGGGCTGCCGCGGCCGCTGGAGAACCTGAGCCAGCAGGCCTGCGCGCTTTTGCCGCGGGTGCTCTGCGCCCCGGAGCTGTCGGTGGACGCGCTGGACTGCGGGAGCTTCTCGCCTGGCTCCACGCCGCCGCCCTACCAGAACGTGCTCACCTGGTTGCCCAGCATGGCCGGGGACTGCACCGAGGAGATCGCCCTCTACAGCGTCTACTTCAGGGCGCGGCTGGAGGGGGAGTGGGAGCTGCTGGGCACCACGGCCGAGACGCGCTATGTGCACGCGGGGCTGGCGAGCTTCGCGGGCTGCTACCGGGTGACGGCCACGGGGGTGGACGGGCAGGAGAGCGCCCCGAGCAACGAGGTCTGCAAGGACAACTGCCTGCGCTTCGGGCTTCCCAACATCATCACCCCGAACGGGGACGGGCGCAACGACGTGTTCCGGCCCGACCGGGAGACGGGCTTCGTGCGCTCGACCAGGTTCAGGGTCTACAACCGGTGGGGGGTGCGGGTGTTTGAGGGCAGCGGGGACCCCTACATCAACTGGGGGGGCACCAGCAGCGGCGGGGGCCGGGTGAGCGACGGGGTCTACTACTACGAGGCCGAGGTGGAGTTCTTCTCCCTGGACCCGGCCCGGGAGCGGCAGACCTTCAAGGGATGGGTAGAAGTGGTCAGGTAACGTAAACGTATGATATGGAACTGAATCAGCAAAAATCGATTGTCTTTTATGACGGCTCCTGCGGATTTTGCCAGGCAAGCGTACAGTTTGTGCTAAAACACAACAGCAGGCAGAACCTGCACTTTGCGGCACTGCAATCAGAAATGGCCACACAACTGCTGGCGGAGGCAAGGCAGGCTGCGCCATTACCAGATGCGATGCTGTTTTATGAAGGTGGCCGGTTATACACAGCCTCTGGAGCTGCGCTGCGTATAGCCCGGCACCTTCGGTTTCCCTTCTTTCTGCTCGGTTATGGGCTGGTTATTCCTGCTTTTCTTCGGGATTTTTTATACCGGATGATAGCCAGAAACCGTTACCATATTGCTGGCCGCACAGCCGCCTGCCTGCTGCCTACACCACAGCAACGCAGCAGGTTCCTGGCCTGAGCGAGTTGGTCCGTTGCCTGCAAGCAAAATAATGTGCGTATTGCTAAATATAAATATTAAAATCTTCGTAGAGGTTACCTGAAAGAGACTCCTGTATTAATTTATGCCTATATTTAAATTCGCTGATGGGAGGTAGCCTGATGTGCTATCTTTGGTTTTGCTGCCAGAATCCGTTCAGGTAGTAAGGCAGCAGTAGAAAACCGTAGAATGCTGATCCTGGAAATCGGTGATTTAAACACGAGCTTTGCTGCCAGATGCCGCCTGAAAAAATAAATCCTGAAGGAAACAGGCCTTGCTGCCAGGCTCCGTTTAGTTTGTGACCGGAAGGTGGAGGAAGAGGAGATGAAACAGTTGCAGGCACTCTCATCACAGGACTTCCATAATATTATCATTACTATAGTTAAGAGTATGAGACAAGGTTTACACATAAGGTTCCTGCTGCCACATGCCTGGTTATTTATCCTGGTGTTGCTGCTGCTGGTTTCGTCTTCGGCCGTGCAGGCCACGCACATCCGGGCAGGGGACATAACCGCCAAAAGAGATACCACTCCCAACCCGAATCCGAGGCGCTACTTCTTTACCATGGTTATTTACCGCGATACAGGTGGTGTGCAGATGGACAATCCGGTCACTATCTGGAATGGGCTGAACAATATTACAGTGCCTTTAAACAGGATGATCCCCATCGGGAACCAAACGGAAAAGCATATCTTTACCTGGGAAACTACGTATCCGGCTGACGGCACCTACGAAGTTTCCTGGACGGGTATAAACCGGAACAATAATATTCTTAACCTACAGTCACCTTCTGAACAGCACAGTTTCCATATTACTACAACCCTCAATATCAACTCGCTGCGGGGCTATAACAGTACGCCGGTACTGACCGTCGATCCGATAGATCTGGCCATGACCTTCCGCAAGTGGGTGCACAACCCGGGTGCCTATGATGCCGATGGCGACAGCCTTGCCTTTAAGTTCAGAGTGCCGCAGCGACGAGAAGGTAGTGGTATTACCGGTAAGGTAATTAATGTGCCAGGTTTCGTGATGCCTCACTTGTACGACAATTGCCAGAATTCCATAGGCACAGGGCCTGCCACTTTTACACTTGACCCGTTGACGGGGCAGCTGGAGTGGGATGCCCCCTGTATCACTGGCGAGTATAATATTGCTTTTGTGGTGGAGGAATGGCGCGTGTCTCCTTCAGGCGGAGCAGTGAAGCTAGGCGAAGTAGTACGCGATATGCAGATCCTAGTGCGTGCTGGCTCTAACCGTCCTCCGATATTGGAGCCCAGAGATACCTGTATTGTAGCGGGTACCACCCTGAACTGGCTGATGCGCGCTACCGACCCGGACGGTGACCGGATTATGCTAACAGCCTCCAGCGGGGTTATACCGCCGGCTACTTTTACGCAAACCACCAATACGCCGGGCGCTGCTGCCGGGCTCTTTTCATGGGCCACCCAGTGCTCCGATGTACGCGACGAGCCATACCTGGTGGTGGTGAGGGCCGAAGACCAATTGCCGCTCGGTCAGCGGCTGGCCGATTTGCAGCCGTGGCGCATTACAGTCGTTGGCCCACCGCCGCAGAACCTGGTGGCCACGGGCCAGGGCAAGGACGTGCTGCTGACGTGGGATCCCTACATCTGCCAGAACGCCTCCTCCATCCGGATCTACCGGCGGGAGGGCCCCTCGGGCTTCGAGCCCGACACCTGCCAGACGGGCATCCCGGGCAGCACGGGCTACGTGCTGATCGCCGAGGTGGGCAAGGACGGGGTCTCCTACCTGGACAACAACGGGGGCCGGGGGCTGGAGTCGGGCAAGGAGTACTGCTACATGATCTACGCCGAGTTCCCGGTGCCGGGCCGTGGGCAGAGCCTGGCCTCCAACGAGGCCTGCGTGGCCATCGAGCAGGACATCCCCTACCTGACGCACGTGACGGTGGACGCCACCGATGCCACGGACGGGCAGGTGACGGTGCGCTGGACGCAGCCGGGGGCGGGGATCGGGCAGCTGCAGGGGCCCTTCCAGTACCGGCTCTACCGCAAGCTGGGGCAGGGCCCGGACGGGGGCCAGGGCTACACCCGTATAGCCTCGTTCGACAGGCTCTCGGACACGGTGTTCGTGGACCGGGGGCTCAACACCCTGGAGGAGTCCTACCGCTACAAGCTCGAGTTCTACCACTCGCCGGCCGGTACGCTGGCCCTCTACGACAGCACCAGCGCCTCGAGCGTGCGCCTGGAGCTGGCCGCAGCCCCGGAGGGGCCCAACGAGATCGCCCTGAGCTGGGGCTACCAGGTGCCCTGGGAGAACACGGCCGGGCTGCACCGCATCTACCGGCGGGCGGGGGACGCCTTCGTGCTGATCGACAGCGTGGCGGCCACGGCCGCGGGGGGCACCTACACCGACCGGGGCACCTTCGGGGGGCAGCCGCTGGCGCGGGGGCAGAGCTACTGCTACTACGTCGAGACGGTGGGGGCCTACCCGATCCCGGGGCTGCCGCGGCCGCTGGAGAACCTGAGCCAGCAGGCCTGCGCGCTTTTGCCGCGGGTGCTCTGCGCCCCGGAGCTGTCGGTGGACGCGCTGGACTGCGGGAGCTTCTCGCCTGGCTCCACGCCGCCGCCCTACCAGAACGTGCTCACCTGGTTGCCCAGCATGGCCGGGGACTGCACCGAGGAGATCGCCCTCTACAGCGTCTACTTCAGGGCGCGGCTGGAGGGGGAGTGGGAGCTGCTGGGCACCACGGCCGAGACGCGCTATGTGCACGCGGGGCTGGCGAGCTTCGCGGGCTGCTACCGGGTGACGGCCACGGGGGTGGACGGGCAGGAGAGCGCCCCGAGCAACGAGGTCTGCAAGGACAACTGCCTGCGCTTCGGGCTTCCCAACATCATCACCCCGAACGGGGACGGGCGCAACGACGTGTTCCGGCCCGACCGGGAGACGGGCTTCGTGCGCTCGACCAGGTTCAGGGTCTACAACCGGTGGGGGGTGCGGGTGTTTGAGGGCAGCGGGGACCCCTACATCAACTGGGGGGGCACCAGCAGCGGCGGGGGCCGGGTGAGCGACGGGGTCTACTACTACGAGGCCGAGGTGGAGTTCTTCTCCCTGGACCCGGCCCGGGAGCGGCAGACCTTCAAGGGATGGGTAGAAGTGGTCAGGTAACGTAAACGTATAAAGGCCTTCTGGAGACCCATCGGCTGCTCATGTTGCTGAAGGACCTCCGGAAGGCCTTTTTCATTCAAATAATTCGGGTAGAAGAGGAGAATCAAGCATGAGCTTTTCAGTGCAAATTTCTATTGGGCTATGGCTGGCTTCGTTTCCTGACACATTAAATTGGTATTTCAGACAGGATGCTTTAAGTTTACTGCCTCGTTGCTTCCGACCTTCTACAGAGGCATCAGCCGGAATTCTGAGGTGACTACGAGCGCAATTCAAATAGATAACATAAAGTATTTTTACATGAAGGCATATGTATTCCCGGGTCAGGGATCTCAGTTTGTGGGGATGGGCAAGGAGCTGTATGAGCAGCACGCTGAAGCCAAGGCCCTGTTCGATAAAGCCAATGAGATCCTGGGCTTTAATATTACCGAAATCATGTTCCATGGCACAGATGAAGAGCTGAAGCAGACGAAGGTGACACAGCCTGCCATTTTTCTGCACTCGGTGGCGCAGGCCTCCGTGGCCAAAGATTTTGCACCTGATATGGTGGCAGGACACTCGCTGGGTGAGTTCTCTGCGCTGGTTGCCAGCAAGGTGCTGAGCTTTGAAGATGGCCTACGGCTGGTTTCTAAAAGAGCGCTGGCCATGCAGGCCGCCTGCGAAGCAAACCCCTCTACCATGGCGGCCATTCTGGGCCTCGACGATGCCAAAGTAGAAGAAGTGTGTGCCGCCATAGAAGGAGAGGTAGTTGTGGCTGCCAACTATAACTGCCCCGGCCAGTTGGTTATTTCCGGCTCAAACAGAGGCATAGAAATCGCCTGCGAAAAGATGAAGGAAGCGGGAGCTAAGCGTGCTTTACCATTGCCGGTAGGAGGTGCATTCCACTCGCCGCTCATGAAACCGGCTGAAGAAGAACTGGCCAAAGCGATTGAGGGAACAACCTTCAGCCAGGGAATTTGCCCGATCTACCAGAACGTAGACGCCAAACCGCACACTGACCCTGCCGAAATCAAGCAAAACCTGATCAAGCAGTTGACGGCCCCGGTTCGCTGGACACAGTCGGTGCAGCAGATGCTGACCGAGGGCGCGACTCATTTTGTGGAGTGCGGCCCGGGCAAAGTACTGCAGGGGCTGGTGAAGAAAATTGAACGCACGGCAGAAGTAAGCTCAGTGGAGTAGTTGATTTGTATCCATGAAAAAGGTCTGCTTCACTTTGTGAGGCAGACCTTTTTTGTTTTGTATGTGTTCTTCTTGGCTTATCGTTAAATCTAGAATATTTTCAATGCAAGCATATAGCTGTTAATCGGAGGTGAGATAAGATAGCGTTTAAACAGGCGCATCCTCAGAAGGCAATAGGTTGGTGTAATTGAAAACTACACCCAGAAGAGATAATCCTGATTTTGCCAAGTTACTTATAATGGCTAACCTGCGCGTGCAGCAGGATGCAGCGTAGCAAAGCTTCTTGCTACACATTGTTTTACATTTCAAGACTGCCATAACTTCCACGGTTCATAAACTTGTAAGTAAAGTTGGTATAAACTGAAGTTTATTACTCCGGTCAGTATTAGCTTTATTGTAAGATCTATATCTCTGTTAGTGGAGTAATTTATTTTCCAGATCACCAGAGTTACCATGAAGGAGCTAAGGACAGGAAAGCCTAATCCTTGTTTATCTCTTACTTCTCCATAATAGAAGGTAGAACCAAAATATAATTCAAACCACTGCAATGCCGCAATCGCAAAGGCTGACGTCAGGTAGGTAGTTAGAACAGCTGTATTCTTTCTGTACTTGTCAAAGCATTGAAGTGTAAAAAATAGCAAGAAACTAAACCAGGCAATCGTTTTGAAGCAGTGAATTCTTCTTATGCCTGGATTAGAATAATAATCAGCGAAAGGATCGCTTACCGCTGTTTCCAGACCTTCTATTGGAATGTAATTGATTACAGAAAGGATAATGGCAAACGGAACCAAAAGAGCGAGAGCCGTTTCAAAAATAGTTGACTTCATCCATCATTTACCTATTTCCAGTTCTTAAGCTTGCATACTGCTTGTCTGTAAACCACCAACATGGTTTGCTGCAACGCGAATCTGAAATTTTAATTACCTCATTAATTTACAAGGCACATCGCACCCTTTTATTTAAATCTTTGTGCTATTAAAGCTGAAAGGAACTCGACAGTATTTCAGCGCTCCAAAACCCAACCCTACCCCATACTCCTCAGGTGCAGCATATACAGCCGGGCGCAGGCCATGGCGTCGCTCAGGGCGTCGTGGTGGTTCAGTTGGATGCTGTGTTGCCGGCACAGGTCGGCTAAACTCTTCTTGAAGATCTTGTAGGTGCATTGCTGCTCGTAGGCTGGCTGCGGCATGTTGTAATAGTCGAGGGTGTGGCGGAGGCAACTGAAGTCGAAGGCGCCGTTGTGCGCCACCACCGTCTGATCCTGAATGTAAGGCTGAAGCTGCTGCCAGACACTCTTAAATGTAGGGGATTGGCAGGTATGCGCCGCAGAAATGCCATGAATCTCGGTGTTGCGGTAAAAGTAGAAGTTGTCGGGTGGGCAAACCAGCTGATTAAGTTTGGCGGTTACGGCACCGTTTTCTACCCGCACCAGTCCCACCTGGCAGATACTGTAGCGCTTGCCTTGCGCGGTTTCAAAATCGATGGCGGTAAATGTATGGTTCATGTTTTTAATCTAAAGCAAGACCTTAAGTACTTCGTCTTGTAAATTGTGAATTATTCCAATCAAAAAGGGCCTCCAGAGGCACTTTTGCTGCTGGCACTGCTGTGTGCTGTACATCTTCTGCTTCTCGTTTTACTCAGGCTGCTCCATAAACTCGTGCACCTCCAGGGCATCTTCACAGTTTTCCAGAAGCGACTTTACGGTTTGCTGCAGCACCGGGTGCACCAGCTCGGGCGCAAGCTCGACCAGAGGCATCAGCGTAAAGCGGCGTTTGTGCAGTTGCGGGTGGGGGATGGTGAGGCGCTGCGTCTGCAGCACCAGGTCCTCATAAAACAAAATGTCGATGTCGATCACGCGCGCCCCCCAGTGCTCAACGCGTTCCCGGCCGAGTTCCTGCTCTATGCGGTGGATGGCCAAGAGCACCTGCTCCGGCTGCAGCTCTGTTCTGAGCCGGAGTACCTGGTTCAGAAACGCGGGTTGGTCTGTTTTGCCCCAGGCAGCGGTTTCGTAGAGTCTGGAGCTGCTGGTAATAGCCCCTACTTCAATAGCCAGACTTTCGCGGGCCTGCTGCAGAAAAGCAGGCCGATTGCCGAGGTTGCCCCCCAGAAGCAGGTAGATATCAGCCATGTTTCCGGATAAACTGAATGGTGAGGTCCGCGGCTTTTTGGGCGGCAGCAGGCAGGTGCGGCTCTGCATACGGATGCCTGCCTCCGTACGAGTGGTCGGTTTCGGGGAGCAGGTGCAGCTCAGCGTCGGGCTTCCGGCTTTTCAGGTCCAGGGCCATTTGCACCGGCAGCGTCTCGTCTTCTTCGCCATGCAAAATTAAAAGCGGCTGCTCGATTTGCTGCACCAGGTCAGGCAGGTGCAGGCGGTGCAGGTTGGCCTGGTAGTTTTCTACCAGTTGGTAGTAGAGCGGCATTTGCTGGCCGGTGCGGGCATTGGCTACCCACTGCACACCTTCCTGCTTCCACTGCGCCATCACCTCGGGCGGCCAGCGCATGTTAAAGTCGCTCACCCCCGACCAGGTGGCTACGCCAGTCACGCGGCTGTCTTCGGCGGCTTTTGCCAGCACGGCCCCACCCCCCCGGCTGTGGCCTATCAGGAAGATCCTGCTGGGGTCTAGCTCCTGTGCTGGTAAGGTGCCTGTGGGTGTGTACAGATCATCCAGCAATGTGCCTATGTCGTCGAGTTCCAGGCAGAAGTTGTTGTTGCCGAAAGCCTCCATGTCGTGCACATCGGAGCAGTCGGCTACGCTGGTGCCGTTGTGGGAGAGGTTCATTTTAATGAAGAAGAAGCCCTGGCCCGCAAAATAGTCGGCCAGCAGGTTAAAATGCCCCCAGTCTTTAAAGCCCTTGAAACCGTGCACAAACACCACCACAGGCTTGGGCTGCCCGCTTTCGTGGTAGCGGGCATCGGCGGTGAAGGGCCGCTGGTGGGGCGGGTGTACTATAAAGTCCAGTTTTTTTAGTTCGGGCATCTGCTGTTGCTGTTATCGGGTTAATATTATTCAATTATTAGCCCATTTGCAAAGACATCGCTTGGAAACCATGGGGAAGCATAGTAATATTGTGCACCCAAAATGAGCATCAGTCTAGACGAAATACAAGCACCCATCGCGCAGGAAATGCAGCTTTTCGAGAAGAAGTTCAGGACTTCCATGAAGTCTAACGTCCTCCTTCTGGATAAGATCATGAGCTATATTGTAAAACGCAAAGGCAAGCAGATGCGGCCCATGTTTGTTTTCTTTTCGGCCAACCTTTTTGCCAAGGGCATTACAGAAGCTACCTATCGCGGGGCGGCCCTGATAGAGCTGCTCCACACGGCCACCCTCGTGCACGACGATGTGGTGGACGATGCCAACTACCGCCGTGGCTTCTTCTCTGTAAACGCCCTCTGGAAAAATAAGATTGCCGTGCTCGTGGGCGATTACCTGCTCTCGAAGGGCCTGCTGCTCTCGCTGCACCACAACGACTTTGAGCTGCTCAAAATCGTGTCGAACGCGGTGCGGGAGATGAGCGAAGGGGAGCTGCTGCAGATAGAGAAAGCCCGTCGCCTCGACATTAACGAGGATATATATTTCGACATTATCCGCCAGAAAACAGCCTCGCTTATTGCCTCCTGCTGCGCCGTAGGAGCCGCCTCGGCAGGCGCCACGGTAGAGGAAATAGAGAAAGCCCGCCTGTTTGGCGAAAAGGTAGGCATTGCCTTCCAGATAAAAGACGACCTCTTCGATTACGGCACCGCTGAGATCGGAAAGCCTGTCGGTATCGACATCAAAGAGAAGAAAATGACGCTGCCGCTCATCCACGCGCTGCGCGAAGCTGATTGGCTGACCAAGCGCAAGGTGATTTACAATGTGAAGAACAACAACGGCGACAGCAAGCGGGTGCAGCATGTTATCGATTTTGTAAAAGGATCAGGCGGCATCAACTATACCATCGGACAGATGAACAAGTATTACTCGGAGGCACTGGCCATTCTGAGTACATTTCCCCCATCCCCTTCCCGCACTTCGCTGGAGCAGCTCATGGCCTTCACCATCGCCAGAGAAAAATAATCATTTCTGGAGTTAGAGTTACTGCTGGAGATAGCATCGGTAACCGTCTCCGGAACAGCACCACCACGGGCGGCAGCGCTTTTGGAAGGCCATTTTCATTAGAATAATTGCTGTTCTCTACGGCATATTTCCTCAAGCTGAAATAACTGTAAATCTCTTCCTTAAATCTGTAATGGAAGGTGACGATGCGGTAGGTAGCTTTGTGTGTATCAGCTAAACGCAACTCTCATGAGCATCAACACCAACACCTGGAACAGGCTCCGCTACACCATCTACCTTCCTGTTTATGACCTCATAGCAGATCGGGTGTTCCGCAAGTACCGTGCGCGCTCCCTTTCATTGCTGCAGGCCAAACCCACAGATGCTGTTCTGTTGCTGGGAGCAGGCTCAGGGTTGGACCTGGTGTACCTAAAGCACTGTACGAACCTGAGTGCCATCGATATTACGCCGGGTATGATCGCGAAGCTGAAGGAGCGGGCAGCAGCCCTGCAATTGCCGGTGCAGGCGCAGGTTATGGATGGGCAGAAGCTTTATTTTGAAGACAACAGTTTCGATGCGGTGGTGCTGCACCTGATCCTGGCTGTTATTCCGGACCCGGTGGCTTGTATAAAAGAGGTGGAGCGTGTGCTGAAGCCGGGAGGCACCGTGATGGTGTTCGATAAATTCCTGCCAGACGGGCAAGCCCCATCGCTACTGCGCAGGTTCCTTAACCAGATCGCCGGCACGCTTTTCTCCGACATCAACCGTTCCATAGGCAAGATCATAGCCCGCACCTCGCTGCAGGTGGAGCTAAATGAGCCAGCCGCACTAGGCGGCACTTTCCGGATCATCAGGCTTCGGAAGCCAAATTAAGCGAATTATTCTAATGGAAATGCCCTTCTGGAACTCCCAGTTGCCGTAGATAAGCCAGCAGTATAGCTACAAGGTGCAAACAAAGAAGGTTTGGTCGCGCAGGCCCTGATCAGGAGGCTGAAGGAAAGCCTCTGGAAGGCATTTTTCATTCAAATAATTTGAAACGCCTGCAAGAATCATTCTATTTTGAATTGCGTAACGGCCTTCGTCCCAACCTTCGTCTCTACAACAGGCGGCATATGTTGCTGGAGCGAAGGCCGTGATAGCTGGTATTTCATTTCTGACAAATAGTGAAGCGCAGTTTCCGAGCTTATTTTTCCGCGAGCAGCTTATCGATGGTCCTGTTAAAGTCCTCAACCCAATCCTCATAATACTGGCCGGTGCCGGGGCCGGAGAAGCCGGTATGGATTTTCCGGACTTTGCCTTTTTTGTCGATGATGATGGTGGTCGGGAACGACATCACGTGGTTCAGGGCCGGAAGGGCCGCTGCTGCTGCCTTGCCATCGGCGGGGCCGGCTACCAGCAGCTCATACGCTATGTCTAAGCGATCTTTCATTTTGCGGAGGCGCGCCGCTGCTTTTTCAAACTCCGGGTTACGCTCAAAACCAAGACCTATAATTTCAAACCCTCTGTCCTTGTTCTTTTTGTAGAACGGTGCCAGGTAGTTGGTTTCGTCCAGGCAGTTGGGGCACCAGGTTCCGAGCAACTGCACCACTACCACCTTGTCTTTAAACTTGGGGTCAGAGAGCGATACCTCTTTCCCATCGATATTGGGGAAACTGAATGCCAGCTCGTCGTAGCCGGGCTTCAGGAACGTGAGGGAGTCGGCATGGGCGAGGGCGGCGTTTTCGTTTCGGGTGGCGGTCCAGGTTCTGTAGCCGGTAATGCCAGAGTAGAACTCCCCGTTTATCGTGCTGCTATCAGCAGGAGCGGCCTTGAACAGGTAGACATGGTTGCCGTCGAAGGCCGAGAGCGCCAGGCTTTCTCCGGCCACTTCGCCTTCCAGGTAGCGGTAATCGCCGGTGGTGGTCATAAAAGTGCCGGTAAGGTAGTTTTCGTTCTGTTCAAAAAGGCCTACCGCCTGGGTGGTTTTTCCTTCTTTGTCGGAGAAAGTTACTTCCCACTTACCCGCATAGTTGTAGGTAGCCGGAGCAGGATTTTCCGAGAAGCGGTATGACTGACCGTGCGTGGCCGTAAACGGAATGCCATAATAGGAGGGGGCATCGTGCTTTACCAGCCGGCCGGCCATTTTTTCGCCCTCTACCTTCACAATCAGGTCCGCATCAAAAATGTGCAGCCCGATCCTGAGCGAATCGCCTTGCTGCTGCACATCGTCCAGCAGGATGCGTTCTTCTCCGTTTACCAGGTAAAGTACAGTTTTGCCATTTTGTTCGGAGGCCTCCATTATAAAGGGAATCTGTTGCCCCTGGGTGCTAAGCTGTGCCCGCCAGCTCCCTGCTGCCACTGCCTTATCATCTGATGTAGAAGAAGAACAGGATGTTATGAACTGGCTCAGGACGAATCCTAAAAACAAAATCAGGCTGAGTGGTGTATCTATAAAGGTGTATTTCATGAGGCAAAAGTAATGCACGTATTCCTGAAAAGCTATAATGGTTCTAAATAGCAGTTAAAGTAAAACCGTTGTTAATATTAGTAAGTACTAATGTTGCTCAAAATCTGGAGGATTTTGTACCTTTGTGGAATTATTAGTAAAGCATTTAAAACAATAATATAATAGCAAAACTATGGCATTTGATTTAGAAATGATCAAGGCAGTTTATGCCGGCATGGCCGAGCGGATCGCTGCTGCCCGTAACGCAGTAGGCCGGCCGCTTACCCTGACTGAAAAGATTCTGTACACGCACCTGTATGATGGCAATGCGTCGCAGAGTTTTGAGCGTGGCAAGTCTTACGTTGACTTTGCGCCAGACAGAGTGGCCATGCAGGATGCTACGGCACAAATGGCCTTGCTTCAGTTCATGCAGGCAGGAAAGCCGACAGTAGCAGTTCCGTCTACTGTACACTGCGACCACTTGATCCAGGCAAGAGTAGGAGCTGATCAGGACTTACAGGATGCCTACGATGAAAACAAAGAAGTGTACGATTTCCTGGCCTCCGTGTCTAACAAGTACGGCATCGGTTTCTGGAAGCCGGGCGCAGGCATCATTCACCAGGTAGTGCTGGAGAACTATGCTTTCCCGGGCGGCTTGATGATCGGTACCGACTCCCACACACCAAATGCAGGCGGCCTGGGTATGGTAGCGATCGGTGTTGGTGGTGCTGATGCCGTAGACGTAATGGCCGGCATGGCCTGGGAGCTGAAGTTCCCGAAAGTGATCGGTGTGAAACTCACCGGTAAACTGAGCGGCTGGGCTTCTCCGAAAGATGTTATCCTGAAAGTGGCCGGTATCCTGACTGTAAAAGGCGGTACGGGTGCCATTGTGGAGTATTTCGGCGAAGGTGCCGAGTCTATGTCTTGTACGGGTAAAGGTACTATCTGTAACATGGGTGCAGAGATCGGGGCTACTACCTCTGTTTTCGCTTACGACAACAGCATGCGTGCTTACCTGAACGGTACCAAGCGCGAAGAAGTAGTAGAGCTGGCTGATCAGGTAGCAGAACACCTGCGTGCCGATGACGAGGTATACGCTGACCCGGCTTCTTTCTACGACCAACTGATCGAGATCGACCTGTCTACGCTGGAGCCGCACGTAAACGGTCCGTTTACGCCGGATGCCGCCTGGCCAATTTCTCAGTTTGCTGCCGTAGTAAGAGAGCACAACTGGCCAACCAAACTGGAAGTAGGCCTGATCGGTTCCTGCACCAACTCTTCTTACGAAGACATGACCCGTTCTGCCTCTATCGCAGCACAGGCTATCGATAAAAAATTGGTTGCCAAGGCTGAGTTCACGATCACGCCTGGTTCTGAGCTGGTACGTTACACCACTGCCCGCGACGGTTTGTTAGATACGTTCGCGCAAATGGGTGGTGTGGTACTGGCTAACGCCTGCGGTCCGTGCATCGGGCAGTGGGCACGTCATACCGACGACCCTACCCGCAAGAACTCTATCATCACCTCGTTTAACCGTAACTTTGCAAAGCGTAACGATGGCAACCCGAACACGCACGCGTTTGTGGCCTCCCCAGAAATCGTAACTGCTTTCGCTATTGCCGGCGACCTTACGTTTAACCCGCTTACCGATACGCTTGTAAACGAAGACGGTGTAGCCGTGAAGCTGGATGAGCCACAAGGCATTGATATGCCAGTAAATGGCTTTGCTGTAGAGGATGCCGGTTATGTAGCGCCTGCCGAAGACGGAAGCACCGTGCAGGTGGCAGTAGATCCAAAGTCCGATCGTCTGCAGTTGCTCGAAGGCTTTAAGCCATGGGAAGGCACAGACCTGAAAGGGTTGAAGCTTCTTATCAAAGCGCAAGGCAAGTGTACCACCGACCATATTTCTATGGCAGGCCCGTGGCTGAAATACCGTGGCCACCTCGACAACATCTCCAACAACATGCTGATTGGTGCCATCAACGCGTTCAACGGCGAGGCGAACCAGGTATTCAGCGACATGACCCGCGGTTATGACTCTGTGCCTGCCACTGCCCGTAACTACAAAGCGGCTGGTATTGGTACTGTAGTAGTAGGAGACGAGAATTACGGAGAAGGATCTTCACGTGAGCACGCGGCCATGGAGCCTCGCCACTTAGGTGTTAGAGCCGTTCTGGTAAAATCCTTTGCCCGTATCCACGAAACCAACCTGAAAAAGCAAGGTATGCTGGCGCTGACGTTCGTAAACAAAAACGATTACGATCTGATCGAAGAGAACGACACGATCGACATCCTGGGTCTGGAGAACTTTACACCAGGTCAGCCACTGAAAGTAGTGCTGCACCACGCCGACGGTTCTATCGACTCTTTCGAAGTAAACCATACGTATAACGAAGGTCAGATTGCCTGGTTTAAAGCCGGTTCTGCCCTTAACCTGATTCGTCTGCAAAATAAGCAGGATGCGCAGGCTTAATGGCCTAACTAATAAGTATGAAAGAAGGCCTTGCTGCAAAGCAAGGCCTTCTTTGTTTTTAGACGGCGGCTAAAGAACTGAAATAGGCACCCGGGCTTCGTCGATTGCCACAAAAGTGAATTTTCCGGACACAGCCAGGTGTCGCTCCTCCCGGTACATTTCCTCAACATAAATATCCGCCCTCACATCAATACTGGTTGTGCCTATTTTGATAATAGTGCCTGATACCTCGATAATGGTGCCAGCCGGAATCGGTATTTTAAAGTCTATCTGGCTGGTAGAAACAGTGACCAGGCGTTTGCGACAGAAGCGGGTCGCTGCAATAAAGGCTACCTCGTCCATCAGCTGCATGGCTACCCCTCCAAACAGGGTGTCGTAGTGGTTGGTGTCGTTCGGGAAAACAGCCTTGAATACGCTGGTCTGGGAAAAGGAGATTTTTCGCTGGATTTCTAATGGTAAGTGGTTGAAGTTTTTATCGAGCTCTTGCATAAAAATAGGTTTAAAATACAAAGCTAAGGTTTAATCTTTAATGATTGTTTGCCTAAAAGAACACCTCGCAACAGGGTACGTAGGCCAAGGCACTGGCTGAGAGCTTAACCTGGCTTGCTGCCTTTTTAGAAATGTCTGCGGAGCTTATAGAAGGAATGCGTAAATGAATCTCCAACAATGGAATACGAGAAGCAGGAATTATTTTTTATTTACTAACGCGCATTAGTTTAATTCGTATATTTCCTTGACGTCACCAATATTTCCTCATCCGTTAAATTGAATGCTATGGTTCTGGACTTAGTAGATAAACATCAGGAAACAATACAGGCAGCCATAAAGGCGCTGCATACACGAACATTTTTTGCACACTATCCCGAAAATCCTTCACCAGAGATCTATGGTGAAAATACCGACAAGGAGGCTCGTGAAAAATTTAAGGCCAGCCTGAACAAACGCTTCGAGGAGCTGCAGCAAGGGGAGCCGGAAGGATGGGTGGGGCAGGAGGAGTCACCATATGAACAGCAACCGCTGGGCATCACCTATATCTTTAATGATTGTTTGCCTAAAAGAACACCTCGCAACAGGGTACGTAGGCCAAGGCACTGGCTGAGAGCTTAACCTGGCTTGCTGCCTTTTTAGAAATGTCTGCGGAGCTTATAGAAGGAATGCGTAAATGAATCTCCAACAATGGAATACGAGAAGCAGGAATTATTTTTTATTTACTAACGCGCATTAGTTTAATTCGTATATTTCCTTGACGTCACCAATATTTCCTCATCCGTTAAATTGAATGCTATGGTTCTGGACTTAGTAGATAAACATCAGGAAACAATACAGGCAGCCATAAAGGCGCTGCATACACGAACATTTTTTGCACACTATCCCGAAAATCCTTCACCAGAGATCTATGGTGAAAATACCGACAAGGAGGCTCGTGAAAAATTTAAGGCCAGCCTGAACAAACGCTTCGAGGAGCTGCAGCAAGGGGAGCCGGAAGGATGGGTGGGGCAGGAGGAGTCACCATATGAACAGCAACCGCTGGGCATCACCTATCCGTATTTTGCGCCGGACACCCTGGTGGAGCGGGCCGATAAAGCGTTTCATGCATGGCGCAAGGTAAAGCCCGACCTGAGGGCCGCCATGTTAGTGGAGTCGCTGGAGAGGCTGCGGGAGAGGTTCTTTGAAATTGCCTACGCCACCATGCACACCACCGGGCAGGCATTCCTGATGTCGTTTCAGGCCTCAGGGCCGCACGCCGCCGACAGGGCACTGGAGGCCGTGGCAACAGGCTACGAGGAACTGACGCGTTTCCCGGAATCTGCGGAGTGGGAAAAGCCAATGGGCAAGTATAATATCCGGCTTCAGAAATCCTGGGTGGCGGTGCCCAAAGGCATCTCGCTGGTGATCGGCTGCTCCACATTTCCTACCTGGAACTCTGTGCCTGGCTTGTATGCCAGCCTGGTTACGGGCAACCCGGTTATTGTAAAGCCACACCCCAAAGCTGTGCTGCCTATGGCGATGGTTGTAGCCGAGATTCAGAAAGTGCTGGTGGAGAACGGCCACAGCCCCGACATCTGCCAACTGGCTGTAGATGCCGAAGATCACCTGATCACCAAAGAACTGGCGGAACACCGCAAGGTGAAGCTCATAGACTACACCGGCAGTTCCCGGTTCGGAGAATACCTGGAGCAGCTGCCCGGCAAAATAACTTTTACCGAAAAGGCGGGTGTTAACTCTGTGATCCTGGACTCGGTAGAAGACATCGATAAAGTGGTGCAGAATCTAGCCTTCTCTGTGAGCCTCTACTCCGGCCAGATGTGCACTGCGCCTCAGAACTTTTTTGTGCCCGCAGCAGGCGTAAAAGCGGGGGAGCAGACCATTCCTTATGAAGAAGTAACCAGAAAACTGGCCGAAGCCATCACCAGCCTCGTGAATAACCCCAAAGCGGCGCCGCATGTGCTGGGTGCCATCCAGAATAAGGCCACGGTGGAGCGGGTTAAGGAGGCGCAGGGGCATGTACTGCTCAGCACCTGCGACTTCAGCAACCCGATGTTTGCCAATGCCCGCACCTGCTCCCCGGTTATATACGAAGCAGATGTAGCTGACAAAGAGAGCTACAGCCGCGAACTGTTCGGGCCGATTATGCTCATCATCAGAACAAAAGACACGGCCCAGTCTATAGAGTTGGCGCAGGAACTGGCGCTGGAGCATGGGGCTATTTCCTGTGGTGCCTACACCACCAGCCCTGAGGTAAAGGATCAGATTAAAGAAGCCATGAGCCTGGCCGGAACACCTGTAAGTTTTAACCTCACAGGCGGAATTTACCTGAACCAGCATGCGGGCTTCTCCGATTTTCATGTAACCGGAGCTAACCCGGCCGGCAACGCATCTTTCACAAATCCGGAGTTCGTGATAAAGCGCTTTACCTGGGTGGGCTTCCGAGAGCCGGCAATCTAACTGATAACTATTTAATACAAAGCCCCGGTAATTTTGCCGGGGCTTTGTATTGGTGGTTACTTCATAAACCCTTCGATATCGTTATTCAGGTTGTCAATTCCTTTGCGGAGGTCCTGCCACTTCTCCTGATAATCATCACTAGTGTCGTCGAGCTTTTGGGCTATCAGGCTTCGCTTGGCCTCCAGGGCGGCAATGTGCTCATGGTAGGTGTGGTTCGAGTCGGCTGTGGTAGCATGGGCCCGCCCTTTTAGGACCTTGATTTTTCCATCGAGCTCGTCTAAGCTTTTTTGAATGTCTTCCCTGCTCAGGTTAGCCGGTGCACGCATGTTCTCAGGTTTCATGTTGTATGTATCCATTGGTTCTTATTTAACTGTACCAGAAAATTAAGCCTGCCGCGAGACTTGTTTTTCCTAAATACTTAAAATTTCCGGAAAAGGATATATAAAATGAACTGCCAACCAGGCAGCGCAAGGAAAACGGAGGGCTTCCTAAATGGCGTATAAACTCGGGAAAGCAGCCGGGACTCTGACAAGGATTGCTAAATTTTAGCGGGTAGAGCAACTAAATGCTGCGAAAGGTAGTAATATCATCATTCTTAGGGATTAGCACTTCAGAATATTATTCCAAGCTAAATCAGAATAATGTTTTAAGTTGATAAACCCATTATTAAATACGAACTTTGTCAAACAAAACGCCACTTTCGTACTATACCGGGTATACCTGTCAGCCACCTCTGCCTTAAGCCGCAGGTCAGGCTATTTTAGAGAAATTGAAGTTTTATTCGCAATAATAATATAGGAACACACTTTTTTTGGATGACTGCATCTCAACCTCCCCTCGATCTGGTTCTGTTAGTGGACGACGACGATACTACCAATTACCTGAACAAACGTCTCCTGAGCGAAATGCAGGTGGCGAAGGAGATAATGGTTTTAAAAAACGGAAAAGAAGCTATTGAGTACCTCAGCGAAGCTTGCAACAACAGCGTGGTGGAGGATAAAAAATGCCCGGACCTTATTTTTCTGGATATTAAAATGCCGGTAATGGATGGGTTCACCTTTCTGGAAGAGTACCAGCGCAGGGGCCTCGATGCCAGCGACCATGTTATCATCATGATGCTGACCTCCTCTGCCAGCTTCTATGATCTGGAGCGGATAAAGAATTTCAAACGCGTTAAAAAGCATTATTCCAAGGCCCTTACCAGGCACGACCTCAAAGAAATCTTAGATGAGTTCTTCAGACATAGAAATAACTGATGTTTCCTGGTCTATGCCGTCTGTCTACCTTGCATAAGGAGGTCTGAGATCAGCCAGGGTCGCTGCCCTCTGTGGGCAGAACCGTAACCAGTTCGCTGGCAGGCCATGTGAAAATAAAGCGTGCCCCCCTTCCATCCGATTCGACCCAGACATCGCCTCCTTTGCCTCGTACCATCTTTCTGACAATGGCCAGCCCTATGCCGGTGCTCACATGCGTTGAATTCGCCGTCTCATACATTTCAAATATACTGCTTTGCGATGCAGCAGGTACACCAGGGCCATTATCTGCCACCACAAATTCCATCCAGTCGCCTTTCAGCAAAAAATCAATCTTTATCTGCGGCTGTTCAGCCAGGTCATGATACTTAATAGCATTGCCAAGCAGGTTGCTGAAGATCTGGTGCAAAAATATTTTTTCGGTAAGCAGTACAGGGAGCCTGGGCGGTATGGTCAGCTGTAAGGAGTTTTTAATGCCCAGCAGGCTCACCACGTCTGCTATCAGCACCCTCACATCGGTCTCAACCTTCTGCATGTTCTGGCGGCCGGCAAGCGAGTAGGATAGAATACTGGTAATAAAGTTATCCATCTTGGAGGTTTGCAGATACAGCATCTTAAACATCTCCTTGGCTTCGTCTAGCTTATTGGCGTGCAGGCAGTCTTCCAAGGCGCTCGACAATCCTCTTATGTTCTGAAGGGGTGCCCGCAAGTCGTGCGAAACGGTGTGGGCAAAAGCATCCAGCTCATTGTTGATCTTGTGCAGGAGTTTGTTCTGGCTTTCGCGCTCATGGAGTAGCTCCTGGATACTGGTGTTGTACTGTTGCAGTTGCTGGTTCAGTTGCCTGATCTCCCGGAGCTGTTTCTGCGCCACCTCATCGCGTTCACGCAGGTTGTCGAGCAGATCCAGCAGCTGCATGTTCTGTTGTTTTATTTCGGCGTAGGGCGACACTTTTTCCTGGTCGAGCTCCTTAATCCAGCCTGCCAGAGTGGCCCTCGACACATGCATGGCATTATAGGGCAGGCGCTGCCGCAGCGTCACCTTCGTGCCTTTCTCAGATCCGGTCTCAATATCAAAAAAGTCGACCAGTTTACGCGAGTTGCTGAGTCCTGTTCCTTTGGCGCCCACCTGTAGATCTGCCTGTTTCTGCAGCGCATCCAGGTTCCCGATGCCACGGCCATGATCCGAGACAACAGCTTCCAGCCATTTTACGCCAGCGTCTTCCACAAGGCCAAACTGTATTTGCCCGCTCCCTGCATGCTCTACCACATTGCGGCATATCTCCGATACAGCTGTGGAGAACTTGGTACGGCTACTCATAGAGATGCCAAGGCGCTCAGATAATTGCTTGGCCCTGTTATAGGCAAGCACTACATCCAACTCGTTCGATATATTTATTTTGATAATACTGCTGGTCATCCTGATTATGGTTTAGAACGGGCTACCATCACGAGTGTATCATCCGTCTGGCGGCTATGGTCTCTGTATAGTAAGGCAGCTATAATGCTGGCGTCGTGCCGGTGCAGGTTGGGGTACCGGCTGATGTCCCACCTGGATTTGATCCCGTCGGAGTGCAGCACCAGGACCTTGGAATGATGCCAGGTGTCGGATTGTGTGCTGAAAGATGATGGAATATTGTGCCCTAAAATGCCATTATAAGCCATAATGTTCCGGCTTGGTCCGTTCATCATGACAGGGCCTTCGACTGTAAATATTTTACCTGCTATATTGCCGATGCCGCAGTATTTAATCTGCTTACTGCCAAGATTCAGATGTACTATGGTGCCGACCGAGCCGCGTGTGCGGCGAATGGCGCCGTGTATTTGCCGCAGTGCCTGAGCCGGGTCTTGTTTATAATATGTTTCGAATGCCGCCGCCGCTTCGGTACTTGCTTGCTGAGCGGGTATGCCATGGCCAAGGCCATCCAAAGCCACCAGATAACAATCGTTTCCCTGCTCTATTACTGCAAAACCGTCGCCACAGGCATACTCCCCGGGTTTGGGAACCATAACGGTGGCCACTTCGAAGCGGCTTTTAGGAAGCGGAGTTGGGTCGTGGTGTGCTTTGTAGATTCTGGAAAGCAGGATAGTGCCAGCACCGGGCTGCGAATACATGTCGAACTCCTGCGACTGCCTTTTAATGGCTCCCAGGCCTTCTCCTGCTGTTCCTGCTGTGGAGCTGCCATCTTCCAGCATGCGCAGCGGTTCGGCCATGCCTGGTCCTTTGTCGAGGCAAAGAATTTCTATTCCTCTCTTGCCGATGGACCTTATCAGGATCTCGCCTCCCTCTGTGGTGTGTTTCTGCAGGTTGGAGGCCATTTCTGACACCACAATATTTATTTTTCCTACTTCAGAAGGAGAGAACCCATAGCTCTCGGCAATGCGGGTAATATCACGCTTTACGATATTGGCATAGCTGC
Organism: Pontibacter beigongshangensis; assembly: GCF_014332515.1. Lineage (GTDB taxonomy): Bacteria > Bacteroidota > Bacteroidia > Cytophagales > Hymenobacteraceae > Pontibacter > Pontibacter beigongshangensis. The sequence continues at coordinate 27,503 of NZ_VFSD01000023.1, forward strand.
GGTCTGGCAATGCAAAACGCTGGTGGTGTTTACCGTCCATTTTTCCAGTGTGTAACTGTTACGGCTGTTCCCTGCCCAACTTTGCTTTTTATATCAAACTCATTTACAAGACGCCGTGTGCCGGGCAGCCCAAGCCCCAGGCTTTTTCCGGTGGAGAAGCCATCCTGCATGGCCTGTTGTATGTCCGGTATGCCGGGACCTTCGTCTGTAAACGTTAGTCTTATGCCCGTTTGTCCGTTTTTGCTAATTATTTCAAGGGTTACTCTGCCTCCGTTTGCGTATTTGAGCATGTTGCGCACCAGCTCACTGGCCGCCGTAATAAGCTTGGTCTGGTTCACCAGGCTCATCCCTATTTTGGTCGCAAGCTCTTTTACCCGGTTCCGGAAGGGTACCACGTCCTGTTCCCGCACGATTTCCATCATGTCTTTGGTCATCGTAATCATTCCGGATCCTGTTCTGGCGCTTCCTCCTCTTCTTCGTCCTGGTGCAGCAGTATGTCGGTTTTCTGGTAGAGCAGGTCCATGCCGCGCTCCACATTAAGCGCCGTGTGTACTCCCTGCAGGGTTAATCCAAGTTCCACAAGTGTAATGGCTACAGCTGGTTGCATGCCCACCACCACTGTTTCGGCATCCATGATGCGCGACATGGAGGCGATGTTTCCCAGAATGCGGCCCATAAAGGAGTCTACGATGGTCACAGCCGAAATGTCAATCAGTACTCCTCTGGCCCCGGTTTTACTGACCATTGTAATGAGGTCGTTTTCGAGGTTCAGTGCCAGCCTGTCGTAAAGATCTACCTGTATGGTAACCAACAGGAACGGCCCCATCTTTAAAATCGGTATTCTATCCATGGTATTACCTTAGCAGTTTTGTGTTGCCGGCCTGTCCGGTTTTTCTTACTTGCAGGTTCAGCATCTCAAACGCGATCTGCAGGGCACTGGCCAGGGTGGCCTTGGTTCGGATATTGGAAAGGTCTATGCCCAGGTGCACAATTGTCTGGGCTATTTCGGCTCTGATGCCACTGATAATGCACTCTGCGCCCATCAGGCGGGTGGCACTCACGGTTTTAATAAGGTGTTGTGCCACCAGCGAGTCTACAGCCGGAACCCCTGAAATGTCGAGAATGGCAATGCTGCTGCCGGTGTTCACAATTTCCTGCAGCAGGTTCTCCATCACGATTTGGGTGCGGGAGCTGTCCAGCGTGCCGATAATGGGAAGGGCCAGAATACCGTCCCAAACCCGGATCACGGGTGTGGAAATTTCGTTTATCTCGTCGGTTTGCCTCAGAATAACTTCTTCGCGGCCTTTCAGGTAAGTCTCGAACGTGGCCAGGCTCAGGCTATCAAGCAGCTTATTGATCAATACCACCTCCTGGTAGAGTAGCCTGGGGTCGTTCTGATGCTCCTGCTCCAGCACATCTGTCAGGGCCTGCTTCAGGCTCAGCACATATAAATTAGTTTCGCGTGGGGAGAAGCCCTGGCGGGCACGGGTTATAGAGATATCGCCCAGCACATCGAGCGTCTGCTCAAATTCCGGCGTGTAAATGTTTTCGAAGTTACCATCGGAGGTAGCCTTCAGTAAGCCATCCAAAAACTCTTCTGATTGCTTGTTAAGTTCCTCGTTAGAGAGAAGGTCATCCCGAAGAGTATCATCAAGTAATTGATTTTGCATCCAGTTAACCAGGATGTCCTGTTTTTTCTTGAGCAGCAGTCTTGCAGTTGAGTTGGTATCCATAAATTGGCCTACGAAGGTGTTTTTTTTCTTGTCAGTCAAATATAAGTTAATATCGATTCACTACCTACTGTACCTCCCCGATAGCCGTTAATTATGGCTTTTTCCCGGAGATGGCAGCTGGTTGATGATGATCCTGTTCCCGAAGAGCAGGTAAAGGAGCGATTGTTTACGAGGTGCGGGAAGAGTATGTTCTGCAGATTCCAAATGCCAGCTAAGCTCTCCAGGAACTGATGGTTGGCTAAGGTCGTATACGTAACCGGTTGCGGCGAGCGGCAGCTGTGTCCGGATCGGCTAAACGGAAAGAGGTAACAGGCAATGAAAAAGGCAGACTATTTTATATTTTGTATGGCGTGTTGCGTGGTTGTTTTTGCAGCTGCCTGCTCTCCTATAAAGATCGTGAAAGCAGATGCAGCCGGCAATTTCAGGCTGTCGGACTACCAGACTTTTAATTTCTACGAGATGGAGGCCTCCGGCAACGCACTTCGGGCGTACGGGCAGCAGATGGATTTTATCAGAACCGAGATGATCCGGGAACTCGAGCGGCGCGGCCTGCGGCAGGCCGACGAGAACCCGGATCTGCGCATTAACCTGGGGGTAGTGATAGAGGAGGAGGTGCAGACCCGCGAAACAAACATCCTGACAGACCCGCCTACTTACATAGGCCAGCGCCGGTACAGCTGGAAGAGCCAGGAAGTAGAGGTCGGCCGTTACAACGAAGGCACTCTCTCTGTGGATCTGGTGCATAACAGGCGGAATGAGCTGGTGTGGCAGGGAGTGGCAGAAGCGGTAGTGCCCAAAGACCCCTCAAAACTCCGGGAGCGGATAACTGCAGGGGTAGAAAAGCTGGTCAAGCGAATTCCTTAGGTTCCGGCTAAGGCACATGCCCGAAGCCAGCATGGTCTCCGGAAGGCTGTTTTCATTCGAATAATTTGATTGCTGGTTGTTGATTGTTGTTGATGTGTTAATTTTTTGTTTTGGAGATTTGAGAATTTGGTGATTTGAAGATGAGCAGGAAAACATAAAATCATTCTTAACTCATAACTTCTCACGCTCAAATTATGAAAGTCCTGTGTCTTACGTCCTGTTTCCTACGTCCCTAAATAAGCCTCCGGAGGGGCTTTTTCATTAGAATAATTGGTGGGGCCTGGCCGGTTGTCAGGCATTTAGCTCCAGCCCCACGACCCATCCTATAATAATGAGGGCCGGATGCGTAAGATGATTCTCCCGGATAAGTTGCGGAAGATCTTTTACCTGCCCCGTTGCTGATTTTCTGTGTGGAAGCGAGGCATGTTGCACCACCGCAACCGGTATGTTCCCGCTTCCGGCTTCCTGATAGGTATTTGCTATCTCTTCTGCTTTTTTCATGCCCATATAAATAACCACGGTGGCATTGCTCTGCATGGCCAGGCGCAGGTCATCAGAGAGGGAGCCATCTTTCTTGGTGCCGGTAATCGCCCAGATGCCTTCGCTCACGGCCCGGTGCGTAAGCGGGATGTCTTCGAGTCCGCTGGCCTGCATGCTGGTAATGCCCGGTATATAATAGGTGTTAAGGCCATGTTGCCTCGCAAACAAGACTTCCTCAAAGCCCCTTCCGAATATGTAGGGGTCACCACCTTTTAGCCTCACTACCGTGCCTTTGCTGCGCGCCTTCTCCAGTATTAATTCATGTATTTTTTCCTGTGGCGTGTAAGAGCCGTAGGGGTGCTTTCCAACGTAAATCTTTTCGCAGTCCTCGCGGGTAATAGCCAGCAATTCTTTGTTGGCGAGGTTGTCGTACAGCACCACATCCGCGCGTTGCAGTATCTTGTACGCTTTTACAGTTATCAGCTCAGGGTCTCCGGGGCCTGCTCCTACCACATAGAGCGCTGGTGTTATCTTGCTATCTGACATACTACTCTTAACGATTTTTTGTAAACAGGAGATTTGAAGTCTCAATATTATAACCTTTCGCCGACTTTTTGCTCATCTAGTTAACTGATTCTGCTCCCGGCTTCCATTGCATCCAGCATTCATCCCTTCTATTGCAAGGCCTTCCAGGTAGTTGCCTTTCCCCCGACCACCTACATCCACCACATTTTTTATTCCACTATCCTGTATAGTGGAGCAAAATCTGGAAGATGAGAAAAAGACTCCTCCCCCTAAAAGCAGAAGCCACTTCGGCAGAAACTAAGATGATACCTATAAGCGCAAGATATAGTCGATGTCCTTACTTTCTGGAATTCTCCATGACAGAAAAAGCGATTTGAATTCCTCGCCTTCGTTAAGGAGGGGTTAAGGATAGTTGTTTTTTTTAGTTCTATTTCCGATAAGCTAAGACGCAGTCTAAGGTAAAATATGCGATTCGTAAAAATAAGATAAAAAAAAGAATTAAGGCTGATCCTTCTCACTTTAAACTCATAAGGCCCATATTTATAAGCGATTTATTGATTTCACTCCTTATTTGTTAAGTTATAATCATTAAAAACATAAAAATTAAGCAAGTGCCCCATGAATTAGAGGGGGTGTTGGTGTTAAATATTTAAAAAAAATAAATACACCCTATTGTTTTTTAAACGATCATGCTTACATTTAGCAAATATTATAAAAGATACCCTATTGATGATAGGGTTTATAAATTGTCTTGAAATAGATAAATTTATGAGTATAATTACATATTAAGTCTTCCTGAGGCACATCAAATGGAAATTTAGTATATTTTAATATAATAACAATTATTAGTTTAATAAGGTATGTGGTTTTTAAGTAGTGTAAATTGTAATTGCTAATTGTGTATATGTTAAGCTAAATAATTGAAAAAACGTTAAAATTTAAGTTAGTTTAAATAGAAATTAGTTTATTTCAAGAGAACAGGTGCCTGGTTTGGAAAGTTTTTACACTTATAAATATTGATTTTTATGTCACAGCAATCTATCCCCACAGTAGTAGTAATCGGAAATGGAATGGTCGGCTATAAGTTCTGCGAGAAACTTGTAGGAAAGTCAGCAAACTTTCGGATAATAGTTTTTGGGGAGGAGCCCCGTCGTGCCTACGACAGGGTGCACTTGAGCGAATTCTTTAACGGGAAGACCGCTGAGGACCTGGCGATGTCTGCAGAAGGCTGGTACCAGGAGAAGGACATTGTGCTGCACCTGGGCGACCCGGTCATAGAGATAGACCGCCTCGGAAAAACAGTGCGCTCCTCTGGCGGCAAAGTGCAGCCCTACGATTACCTGGTGCTGGCTACCGGCTCCGGCGCATTTGTGCCGGGCATACCTGGTGTGGAAAAAGAAGGCGTGTTTGTTTACCGAACCATTGAGGACCTGGTGCTGATACAGCAGTACGCCCGTAACTGCCGGACAGGTGCTGTGATGGGAGGGGGGTTGCTGGGCCTGGAGGCCGCAAAGGCGCTGATCGATCTCGGAATAGAGCAAACGCATGTCATTGAATTTGCGCCGCGGCTCATGCCCCGGCAGGTCGACTCGGTTGGTAGCAAAACGCTGCAAGCCAAGTTAGAAGCCTTGGGCCTGCAGATGCACCTAAGCAAAAGCACTGCTAATATAGCCGGTAACGGAAAAATTAATGCCCTGGAGTTTGCCGACGGAACCTCATTGGAAGTAGATATGCTCGTGATCTCTGCCGGAATACGCCCGCGCGACGAGGTGGCCAAACTGGCTGGCCTGGAAGTTGGCACACGGGGTGGCATTGTAGTAAATGAGAAGATGCAGACCTCCGACAGCAGTATTTTTGCGATAGGCGAGTGCGCCCTGCACGAAGGGACAATCTATGGCCTGGTAGCGCCTGGTTATGAAATGGCCGAGGTAGTGGCAAACCAGCTTTGTAGTGGCGATAAAGGCTTCTACGGGTTCGACATGAGCACCAAGCTGAAACTGATCGGTGTGGATGTGGCCAGCTTCGGCGATCCGTTTGTGGCCGAGCCCGATGGCCGATCTATCGTGTTCGAAGATGCTAACAAAGGAATCTACAAGCGCATCAACATCAGCAACGACGGAAAATACCTGTTGGGTGGTGTGCTGGTAGGCGATGCAGACGCTTACAACATGCTGCTCCAGACGGTTAACAATAAACTGGTACTGCCGCCAAACCCCGAAGACCTAATACTGGGAGCCAGAGGAGGAGAAGCCAGTTCGGGAGCCGGCGTCATGAGTCTGCCCGACGATGCGCTGATCTGTTCCTGCGAAGCCGTGACCAAAGGGGATATATGTTCCGCCGTAAACGAGCAGAACATAACCTCTGTGGACGGCATGAAGAAATGCAACAAGGCTGGCACCGGTTGCGGTGGTTGCGTACCACTCGTGAAAGACCTGATCACCGGTACGATGAAGGAAAACGGCCAGTACATCAAAAATGTGGTGTGCGAGCATTTCGATCATTCACGGCAGGAGCTGTTCGACCTCATGAAGATCAACAACATCCGCACCTACGACGACGCGCTGGACACCTTCGGCAAAGGCGATGGCTGCGAAGTGTGCAAACCGGTAGTGGCCAGCGTGCTCGCCAGCCTCTGGAACGATGTGATCGTGAAGCAGCACACCATCCAGGACAGCAACGACCGCTACCTGGCCAACATCCAGAAAGGTGGTACTTATTCGGTGGTTCCACGCATTCCGGGAGGCGAAATAACACCGGATAAACTGATCGTGATCGGGCAGGTGGCCAAAGAATACGGGCTGTACACGAAGATTACCGGCGGCCAGCGCATCGACCTTTTCGGGGCACACGTAAGCGACCTGCCGGCGATATGGGAGAAGCTGATTGATGCCGGTTTTGAGAGCGGGCACGCCTACGGAAAAGCGCTTAGAACTGTTAAAAGCTGCGTAGGCAGCACCTGGTGCCGCTTCGGCCTGCACGACAGCGTGTCGTTTGCCATAGAGGTAGAAGATCGCTACAAAGGCATACGGGCACCGCACAAACTCAAAGGCGGCGTAAGTGGCTGTATAAGAGAGTGTGCCGAGGCGCAGTCGAAAGACTTCGGAATTATAGCCACCGAGAAAGGCTGGAACCTGTTTGTATGCGGAAACGGCGGCTCCAAGCCACAGCACGCGCTGCTGCTGGCCACCGATGTAGACAAAGAAACCTGCGTGAAATACCTCGACCGGTTCCTGATGTTCTACATCAAAACAGCCGATCCGCTTACCCGTACCGCCACCTGGCTCAACAAAATGGAAGGCGGCATCAGCTACCTCAAAAATGTGATCATCAACGACAGCCTGGGCATAAACGAGCAGCTGGAAGAGGAAATGCAGGCCCTGATCAACAACTACCACTGCGAATGGAAAGAAGTGGTGCAGAATCCGGAGCTGAGAAAACAGTTCAACCACTTCGTAAATGCACCGGAAGAAAAAGACCCTTACGTGCAGTTCGACACCATGCGCGAGCAGGTGAAAGCCAAAGAATGGTAGCCAGGAAGGAGGCAATAACAAAAGGCTCCGGAGGGCCAGTTTCATTAGAAAAATTGCTGCTGAACTAAAAACTCAAATTTAAATAGTCGAGATAGATGAGGGCGAAATTAACCAGCGAACAGCTGCTGCTGCACCCGCTGCCAAAATTCACTCATCCACTTATTAACTCATTCAAAATTCAAAAACCATGGAAATTCAAGTTGCAGAAGCCGTAAAATGGGTAATGATTTGTAAAACAGATGATGTGCCGCAGAATGGTGGCGCCTGTGTGAAATACAAAGACGAGCAGATCGCTATTTACAACTTCGCCCGCCGCGGCGAGTGGTATGCTACGCAGAACCTCTGCCCGCACAAGCAGCAGATGGTGCTGTCGCGGGGCATGATCGGGAGCACCGGCGATGCCTGCGAACCGAAAGTGGCCTGCCCGTTCCACAAAAAAGCCTTCTCGCTTATTTCTGGAGAATGCCTGTCGGGGGAGGAATATCAGCTGAAAACGTATCCGGTAAAAGTGGAGGCAGGCATGGTATACCTCGGAATAGAATAAGTAATTTCTTGTTTTATCCGGAAAAAGCAGATTATTTAAGCCTTCAACTATAAATAAATCTGCATGCGCGACATCACACACAAGCAAATCACACTTCGCACAGCCCGGGCTGTAGCCGTGATCTTTTGCACCCCCGAAACCATTGAAACCATCAAAAGCGACCAACTCCCCAAAGGGAACCTGTTCGACGTAGCCAGAGCTGCCGGCTTTTTAGGAGCCAAAGCCACCCCGCAACTGTTACCGCACTGCCATCCCGTTGGGATAGACGGCATGCAGATAGAGTTTGAGTTTCTGCAGCAGGAACAGCACGGGGGGCAATTTCCCGAAGCTGTTTTTCAGCGCTCTGGCATTGTGATAACGGGTGAGGCCAAGTCGATCGGGCGCACCGGCATCGAAATGGAAATGCTCACTGCCGTTTCGGTGGCAGCCCTCGAGATTTACGACATGCTCAAGCCGGTGGACACGCAACTTGAGATCGGACACATCAAGCTACTGGAGAAGAAGGGCGGCAAAAGCGACCGCAAAAAGTTCTTTTCCACGCCGCCTACCTGCGCCGTACTCGTCTGCTCCGACTCTACCGCCGCCGGCACCCGCGAAGACGCAAGCGGCAAGCTGATAAAGCAGCTATTGGAGGAGGTAAAGGCCAACGTGAAACACTACGCTATACTGCCCGACGACCGGGAGCAGATACAACAGCAAATCAGAGCCTGGGTGGCCGAAGACGTGCATTTTATCTTCACTACGGGGGGCACCGGCCTCGGCCCGCGCGACAATACCGTGGCTGCCGTGGAGGAAATACTGGAACGCGAAGCAGCAGGCATCGCAGAGGCTATGCGGGCCCACGGACAGCTCCGCACACCGCTTGCCATGATGAGTAGAGGTGTAGCCGGAGCCATCGGGAATACCCTGGTCGTGACCTTGCCCGGAAGTACAAACGGAGCCAGAGAGTCGTTGGAAGCTATTTTGCCAGCCGTGTTCCATGCCCGCAAGATGATGAAGGGAGGCGGGCACTGATGGCGCAGCAAGCAGATCAGGCCCCGGCGCTGATCCCTTTCGAAGAGGCGCAGCAGCTGGTGAAGGCCCAAGCAAAGTCGTTTGGGCAGGAGCAGGTGGCGCTTGATGAGGCAGACGGTAGAGTACTGGCCACCGCCATACGCGCCGACCGCGATTATCCGCCCTTTAACCGCTCGGCCGTAGATGGTTTTGCCATCAGAACAGAAGACTGGGAGCAGGGGCAGCGGAGCTACCCGATACAGGAAACCATATTCGCGGGGCAGGCGCACCAGCAGGAGTTGCAGCCAGGAGCGGCCTATAAAATTATGACAGGAGCTGCCGTGCCGACCTCGGCCGATGCAGTTATCCGAAGAGAAGACACCACCGAAGGAGAGGGCACTGTGACGATTTTAATGGCTGCGGTTGCCACTTATCAGAACATAGCAAAACAAGGGGAAGACATACAAAAGGAGGAGGTGCTGGTGCCAGCGCCCATTCTGATTAACCCTTCTGTCATTAACTCGCTTGCAGCTGTGGGGCAGGCACGCGTGCTGGTGGAGAAGCTGCCACGCATCGCCCTTTTTACCACAGGAGATGAGGTAAAACCCATCAATGCAGCCGTCTCACCGATCCAGATCAGGAACAGTAACAGACACTTGCTGCAGGCGCTGCTCCGGAAATGGAACATAAAGCCGGATGTGTATCAGCATATTCCAGATACGAAGGAGGCGCTGCACCAGGCATTGCAAGGGGCACTGAAGCATGACATCATCATCATTAGTGGCGGTGTCTCGGCCGGAGATGCCGATTATGTGCCGCAGGTGCTGCAGGAGTTGGGTGTGGAGAAGCTGTTCCACAAGGTAGCCATCAGGCCTGGGAAGCCTGTTTTCTGCGGAAAATTGCCAGGCGGAGGAATGGTGTTCGCGTTGCCCGGAAACCCGTTCTCCTGCCTTGTTACCTTCACCCTGTTCATCGAATATTATCTCTACAACTGTTTCGGCTTCGACGCTGGATCAGTTTATAAATACAAACTGCTGGAGCCACGCACCAAGAAGCACAAGCTCACAGAGTTCTTCGCCGCGAAGCTCGATAAAGCGACTGCTGCGCTGCAGCCGCTCACGTTCAACGGTTCCGGCGACATACGGGCGGGGCTCATGGCCCATGGTCTGGGAGTTCATCCGGCGGAGCAACAGGTGCTCGGGCAGGGGAATCACATCGAATTCATATCCTTCAGCAATAGCCTGCTGTAAGCTAAGGTTGCCACAGCAGCCTTAGCCTTCAGCGCTGCTTGTGGAGAGGATGGAAGAGAAAGAAACAAAAATAGAAATCGCTGGTGCGAGCTTGTAGCTCGTACTTCCAAAGTTTTGCTGAAAAGTAGCGGTGCGAGCTACAAGCTCGCACCAGCGTCAGCTGAACCAGCTATGATTATTTCATTCAAGGTCTAGCATCTAAAATCTAATATCTAACATCTCAAAAATGAAGGCATCACACAAAAAAGCAACCTCCATAAACCTGTTTAGCCTGAAGACAATTCAGATGCGCACGTTCCACCTGTCGTGGCTGGCGTTTTTCCTGTGCTTCTTCGGCTGGTTTGGCATTGCGCCCTTAATGGCAATAGTTCGCGACGAGCTGGATCTGACCAAGGATCAGATTGGCAACATCATCATCTCTTCGGTGGCCATTACCGTTATTGCCCGGCTGCTCATCGGTTGGTTATGCGATAAGATCGGACCGCGAATCAGCTATACCGCCCTGCTTATTCTGGGTGCTATTCCGGTGATGTGTATCGGGTTCAGCAACAGCTACGAGTCTTTCCTGCTTTTCAGGTTGGCAATAGGTGTAATCGGAGCCTCTTTTGTGATTACCCAGTACCATACCACCGTTATGTTTGCTCCAAATGTAGTTGGAACTGCCAATGCCACCACGGCAGGCTGGGGTAACCTGGGCGGAGGCGTGACGCAGATGGTGATGCCGCTCATTTTCGCAGGCTTTGTAGGGCTTGGGTTCGTTGCCTCAGATGCCTGGCGCTACGCCATGGTGGTACCTGGTGTAGCCATGGTTATCTGCGGTATCCTTTACTTCAAGCTCACCAAAGATTCTCCGGCAGGCAACATCTCCGACCTGTCGGATATTGCGGCCGCCAAAAAGAAGAAAGACACTGTTTCCTTCTGGAAAGCTGCTGCCGATTACCGTGTGTGGGTACTGTTTGTGCTCTATGGCGCCTGCTTCGGTATTGAATTAACAATTAACAACATCGCCGCCATTTACTACCACGACTTTTTTGAGCTGGACCTGGGAACAGCCGGACTGATAGCAGGCCTGTTCGGATTGATGAACATCTTTGCCCGTACCCTCGGAGGATTCTTCGGCGACAGAGCCGGTATCCGCTACGGATTGAGCGGCAGAGTGTGGTTCCTGGGTGCTGTTGTCTTTATTGAAGGACTTGCCTTGATTGCTTTTTCACAGATGACGGTGCTGCCGCTCTCTATTATCGTAATGATCGTGTTCAGCCTTTTTGTGCAGATGGCAGAAGGCGCCACCTTCTCGGTGGTGCCTTTCATTAACAAAAAAGCCATGGGCGCTGTGTCGGGTATAGTAGGAGCCGGTGGCAATGCCGGTGCGGTGGCGGCAGGTTTTCTGTTTAAGGTGGATAACCTCTCGTACCCCGAGGCGCTGTTCCTGATTGGTTTGGTTGTGGCGGGCACATCGGTACTTGCCCTGCTGATCCGCTTCTCGCCGGCCATGGAGCAGGAAGCCCGTGACGAAATGCACCAGCTGCTGGCCGAGAAAAACGGACAAGCTGTTCCAGCCTACGAATTGGAAGAAGCGAGATAAGCAGGTCTGACTGGTAATTATTCGAATGAAAAAGGCCCTCCGGAGGCAAAAACAGGCCGCAAGACACATGACGTCAGACACAAGATTCTGTGTGAGGCACACGCTCCTCCTGCTTCTTCCAGACACTCGCAGGAGCTGCGCACGCTGCGAGGTCTTCAGGCTATAATTGGACAATCAACAAGCAATTCTTCTAATGAAAATAGCCTTCCGGAGCGATTTTGCCGATTTTTTGCCAAGGATTACAACGGATGCAAACCTGAAGCCTCGCAGCGTGCGCAGCTCCTGCGAGCGTTTTGTTAGCAACGCAGAAGTAGCAGTTTCTGCCTGTTAACCAAAGCCTCGCACAAGTCCAGAAGGAAAGTGTGTTCACCCCAAGCATAGATTAGTTAAAACCAAGGTTCAGACAAAACGATGACCAGACAACATAAGGATAAATTTGCCAGTACCTGCTGCTATTGTGGTGTTGGTTGTGGCGTAACGGTTTCGAAAGACAAAAGCGGAACAGTTACCGTAGAAGGCGACGCTGAATATCCTGTAAATAAAGGGATGCTGTGCAGCAAAGGCCTGAACCTGCAGTACACCGTAAACGATAAGAGCGACCGCCTGTTGTACCCGCAGATGCGCTACAACAAAAGCATGCCTATGCACCGCGTCAGCTGGGACGAAGCCTTGCAGCGCACGGCCGCCGTTTTCAAAACCTTTATTCAGAAATACGGACCAGAGTCAGTCGCTTTTTATGCCTCGGGGCAGTGCCTTACCGAGGAGTACTATGTGGTAAACAAGCTGATCAAAGGTTTTATCGGCAGCAATAACATCGATACCAACTCCAGGCTTTGCATGAGCAGCGCGGTGGTGGGCTACAAAATGGCCCTCGGCGAAGACAGTGTGCCCATCAGCTACGAGGATATTGAACTGGCCGACTGCTTTTATGTGACCGGTGCCAACCCCGCCTGGTGCCACCCGATTCTATGGAGAAGGGTCGAAGCGCACAAAGCCGCTAACCCTGGCGTAAAGATCATTGTGGTAGACCCCCGCGTTACAGATAGTGCGGCTATTGCGGATCTGCACCTGCAGCTGAACCCGGGCACCGACGTGGTGTTGAACCACGCCATCAGTCGTGTGCTGATCGAGAACGGCGACATCGATCTCGACTTTATTCAGAACCATGCCGAGGGTTTCGAGGCGTATAAAGAAATTGTGTTTGAGCGTTCTCTGGCAGAAGCGGCAGAAATGTGTGGTGTGCGTGAAGAAGAAATCCGGCTGGCTGCCACCTACATAGGCGGAGCCAAAGGCTTTATCTCGATGTGGACGATGGGCCTGAACCAAAGTGCCGTGGGCGTAGACAAAAACCTGAGCCTGCTCAACCTCAACCTGATTACAGGTCAAATCGGCAAACCCGGTGCCGGACCATTTTCACTTACAGGGCAGCCCAATGCCATGGGAGGACGTGAGGTGGGCGGCTTGTCGAACCTGCTGGCGGCGCACCGCAACCTCAGCGACCCGGCACACCGCGAGGAGGTGCAGAAATTCTGGGGTGGCACCTTGATCTCAGAAAAACCCGGCCTCACCGCCACCGAAATGTTCGATGCCCTGCACGACGGCCGCCTGAAGGCCATCTGGATTCTGTGCACCAACCCCCTCACCAGCTTGCCCAACGCACGATTGGCAGAAGAAGGCCTGAAAAAGGCGAAATTCGTGGTGGTGCAGGACATCAGCAACAAACCCGAAACCCTGAAATATGCGGATGTGGTGCTGCCGGCTGCCGGCTGGGCAGAGAAAGAAGGCACCATGACCAACTCCGAGCGCCGCATCAGCCATTTGGCGAAGGTAGTGGATGCTCCCGGCGAAGCATTGCCGGATGCAGAGATCATCTGCCGGTTTGCGCAAAAAATGGGCTTCCGGGGATTCGACTTTAAAAACGCCGCCGAGATTTACCAGGAGCATGCGGAGCTAACAGCCGGCACCAACATAGACATTACCGGGCTGAGCTATGAGCTGCTGCAGCAAAAGCGCAGTGTGCAGTGGCCTTACAAATTCGGTGAGACAGGAGAGGGAACACCTCGTCTGTTTACTGATAATATATTTTACACGCCATCTGCCAAAGCCCGGATTCATCCGGTGCCGGTAGCTTTCCGAAGCGAAGTACCGGACGAGGATTTTCCGCTCATTCTCACCACAGGCCGCATACGAGACCAATGGCACACCATGAGCAAAACCGGCAAAGTGAACAAGCTCAGGAAGCACATCTCGCAGGCCTTCCTCGAAATACATCCCGCCGATGCCGACAGGCTCAAAATTGCTGAGAACGATGTGGTGGTGGTTAGCTCCAGAAGGGGTGAGGTGCGGGTAAAAGCCAAACTGTCGGGCAACATAAAGCCAGGCGTGGTGTTTCTGCCGATGCACTGGGGCAAGATCCTGGGCAACGACCTGAACCGCGCCAACAACGTGACCAACGATGTGCTGGACCCGATCTCCAAAGAGCCGGACTTTAAGTTCTGTGCCGTGCATGTGGCGAAATACAAAAAGCCTTTCCAGCGCATTGTGGTGGTAGGAGCCGGGGCAGGAGCCTTTGGGTTTGTGAAATCGTACCGCGAGATCAACCCGGATGATGAGATCACGATCTACAGTAAGGAGGATTTTCCGTTCTACAACCGCGTCATGCTGCCCGACTACATCAGTGGGCAGCAGCAGTGGGAGCAGCTCGTGAAAATGAAAGATGCCGAAGAGCCAGCTTACAACATTTCACTGCTGCGTGGGGTTAGCGTGGAAAAGGTGAACCGCGAAGAGAAATATGTAATCGACTCCAGGGGCAACCGCAAAGACTACGATGTGCTGCTGATGGCCACTGGGAGCCGGTCAGCTTTGCCCAAACAGGTGCCAAGCCTGCCGGGCATCTTTACCATGCGCAGCCGTACCGATGCCGACAACTTCAAGAACCATGTGCCAAAAGACGGCCACGTGGTAATCGTGGGCGGTGGCTTGCTCGGGCTGGAAATGGCGGCGTCGCTGCGGGAGATAGGCGTGAAAATTACCATCATTCAGCGGGTATCCCGTTTCCTCGACCGCCAGTTGGACCCGCTCGGGAGCCAGCTGCTGCACGAGGAGATGGTGGACCAGGGCTGCGACATTTATTACAACGACGAGGTGCAGCTCTACTACGGCCGCTCCAAACTGACGGGCGTGGGATTGAAAAGCGGTCGCCGCATCGATTGTGATGCCATGATCATTGCCATTGGCACCGTGCCGAACCTGGAGCTAGCCCGCGACTGCGGCCTCGACTGCAAGCGCGGCGTGCTGGTGAACGAGCGCCTGCAGACCAGCGACCCCAATATTTTTGCCATCGGAGAGATTGCCGAGTTCGAAGGCACTTTGTATGGCATCACAGCCGCAGCCGAACAGCAGGCCGAGGTGGTGGCGCAGTACCTGAATGGCGACATAGCCAGCTTCTACCAGGGCAGCACCTTCATGAACATCATCAAAATTCATAGCTTCGACCTTTGTAGCATCGGCCTGCCCGAGTGCCCCAGCGATGACTATGAAGAGATTGTGTTCATCGACAAAGCGAAGCGCTACTACAAAAAATGCATCATCCACCAGGACCGCCTCGTGGGCACCATCCTGATCGGCGACAAAAGCGAGTTCCAGGAGTTCCGGGAGCTGATTTCGAACAAGATAGAACTGAGCGAAAAACGCCTGCAACTCCTGCGCAGTGGTAGCAAAGCGGAGCCGGTGCTGGGCAAACTGGTGTGCAGCTGCAACAATGTGGGCAGCGACAACATCCGCAACAAAATAGCAGCAGGCTGCACCGACTTTAAAGAACTCTGCGCCACCACCGGTGCCGGCACAGGCTGCGGCTCCTGCCGCCCAGAGGTAAAAGCGATTATGGACGAGCAACTGAAGCTGGAGGTAGTGGAAAGCCAGGTGTTGGTGTAATTTATCGCAATGACCTCGCAGCAGCAGCAGCAGCAGCAACAGCAGCAAAAGCCTCCAGAGGACCTTTTTCATTAGAAAAATTCATCTTAATCAGAATCTACAGTATGCTTCTATCAACCAAAATGCTTTAACAGATATTCTGAAAATTCTCAAATTCTGCACATTCTGATTCTGACAAAAAACTCAATCACTCATTCAAAATTGAAAATGCATACCATCAAGATAAATCTGCCGGGCGGCATCGTGGCTGCCGGAGACCTGTTTGAAGTACTGACAGCTGCTGAGAAGGCTGGCGTGGAAGAGGTGCGGTTTGGCAACAGGCAGCAGCTTTTTTTTTCGGTGGCGGAAGATAAACTGCCGGTGCTGAAACAGGATCTTTTTTTGGCTGATATCATGTTTGAGCTGGATGCCGACGTGCATCCGAACATCCTCAGTTCCTACGCCATAGAAGAGGTAATGTACCACCCCGACTGGTTGCGCGAGGGCGTGTACAAAGACATCCTGGACCTGTTCGACTACCGGCCGCAGCTCAAGATCAACCTCGTCGACAACGACCAGACCTTTTTCCCGTTCTTTACCGGCAACCTCAACTTTATCGCCTCCGACACAAGCAACCACTGGTACCTCTACATCCGCTTCCCGAAAACCAATATTCTATACCAATGGCCAACCCTGGTGTATTCCGAAGATATTGCCGACCTGAGCAGTACCATAGAGCGGACCATTTTTGCTTACCCCGAAAAATTTTACGACCAGCCTGCCATAGACGGCAGCCAGCTGCACCGGTTAGTCAGCGCCGGCGGCGATTTTGTGCTACAGCCCATCAGCAAACAGCTGCAGCTACCGGAGTTTACGTTGTCGTATTACGAAGGCTTTAACCGCTACGGCACCAACAAGCTGTGGCTGGGTATTTACCGCCGCAACGAGCTTTTTAACGTGCCTTTCCTGAAGGATCTGTGTAAAGTTTGTATGAAGACGCGGGTGGGGCAACTCTACACCACGCCCTGGAAATCGTTGATCATAAAAGGAATAGACGCAGCCGAACGGAACCTGTGGGATGCCGTGCTGTGCAAATACCGCATTAATGTGCGCCACGCCTCTAACGAGCTGAACTGGCAGGTAGAGGACCAGTGCGCCTACGGCCTGGAACTGAAGAACGAGCTGGTGCGCAAGCTGAATGAAGAAGATGTACGCACCTTCAAGCTTTGCTTCGCTATAAAAACGCAGCCGAAAACCGGCCTGTTCGGCTCCATCGTCATCCGCACGCAACATGGCATTACCCAAACTAACGAGAGAAGCGGGGAGCGTTTCGAAATTCTTTATACCCGCGACTTTAACCCTAATTCAAAAGATTTTATTAGTTTTAGGAAAGAAGTGCCTCGGCCAGAACTAAGTGCCTGCCTGATAGACTTATGCAGCTACTATTATGGCTTGCAAAGCGAGCCGGACCTGGTGGCTAATGCCATATACCTGGAAGAGGAGGTAACCGCTGAGCCGGAGGAGGAGCCTCAGGAAAAAGTGTACCAGTGCCAGCGCTGCTATACCGTATACGACGAACAATATGGCGATGCCGTAAACGACATTGCAGCCGGTACGCCTTTCGAGGCCCTGGCTACCTACTGCTGCCCGACCTGCGAGGCACCAAAAGAAGACTTTAAACTGGCAGAAATGCCACAACCAGTTCACACTGAATGAACCCTGACCTGTTGATAGCCATTTCGTTACTGATTGTCGGGTTCCTGTATGCCTCTGTGGGGCATGGCGGCGCGAGTGGCTATTTGGCAATGCTATCGCTTTTTGCCGTGCCGGTGCTTGCTTATAAGCCCATGATCCTGGTGCTGAACATGGTAGTGGCAGCTGTCGGGTTTTACCAGTTTTCGAGGGCTGGCTACTTTAAGTGGAAGCTGCTCTGGCCTTTTCTCATCACCTCCATTCCGCTTGCTTACATTGGTTCCAGCGTAAAGCTACCCGATGGTAACTTTAACCTCTTGCTGGGGCTGGCGCTTTTGCTGCCGGTTATCCGCCTACTGGGGTTGGGGCCGAAGGAGAGCCAGGAACAGAAAGAACTGAAGTTGCCGGTGGCGCTGCTCTGCGGCGTGCTCATCGGTTTTTTGTCGGGCTTGCTCAACATTGGCGGCGGAATCTTTTTAAGCCCTTTGCTGGTTATACTGGCATGGGCCAGGGCTAAGGAAGCCGCTGCGGTATCGAGTCTTTTTATTTTCTTCAACTCTCTGGCAGGGCTGCTCGGAACCTCGTACAGTGAATACGCTGTAACCAATTCTACTAATATTTGGTTTATGGCAGCTGTAGCAGGAGGCACCGTGGGTGCTTACATGGGCAGTCATCGTTTTCAGCAGGCCACCGTGCGCTATCTGCTGACGGCGGTGCTGGCAATAGCTTCCGTAAAATTAATATTTTTTATGCCATGATGGAGTTGAACGACAGTTACGGACGGACCTTTAAAACGCTGCGGGTGAGCTTGCTGAGCACCTGTAACCTGGGCTGTGTGTACTGCACCGCGGGTGACCCCACCATCAACGCCGATAAAAAAACCCAGACACCGGCTGCCGTGTTTCTGCAGCAGATTGAGCAACTCCACCAACAGCTGAACCTCGACACCATTCGCTTTACGGGTGGCGAGCCGTTGCTGTACCGCGAACTGGTCGAAGTGATAGCCGGCGCAAAAAAGATAGGAATTCCTAACATCAAGATAACTACGAACGCTTTCCTGCTCGATCGTATGGCGCCACTGCTGAAGGAGGCGGGGTTGCAGTCGATCAACGTGTCGTTGGATGCGGTGGAGGAGGAAGTGTTTTTTAGGATGACAAAACGCCAGCAGGTGCAACGGGTGCTGCAGGGCATCGAAACGGCGCTGGCCTGTGGGCTGGAGGTGAAGCTGAACGCTGTTATCCTGAAAGGCATGAACGATTGCCAGGTGCTGCCTTTGCTGCGTTACGCTTTTAAACATAATGTTGCCATCCGTTTTCTGGAAGTAATGGCCATGGGGCACCTGCACCAGCACGCAGCAGAATACCTCTACACCCAGAACGACATCCTGGCGACTATCGACAAGGAATATGAATTTTTTAAGCTGCTCCGCAAGCCCGGTGCCACCGCCAATTACTGGCAGACCCTGGAGGGGAAGGTGTTCGGCATCGTGGCCAACGAAAGCGAGCCCTTCTGCCACGACTGCAACCGCCTGCGCCTCGATGCCCAAGGCAACATCTATGGCTGCCTGAGCAGCAACCACCCGATATCGATCAGCAACGTGACGAAGGAGCAGGTGCTGCACAGCAAACTGCAGCAGGCCATGTGGCAGAAGCAAAGTACAAAGTTTACTGGCAGCGAACTAAGTATGCTCCATATCGGAGGCTAGGTTTTGTACAGTCATCCCGAGCGCAGCCGAGGGAACTATTAAGTACTTAACGGTACGAAAAAAGATTCTTCGACAATCGAGGGGCCCTACCCCCAGCTCAGAATGACAAATAATATGAATCATTGGTCTTCTGCAAATTGCAGCCCTTTAAAAATTTTCACACAAAACAGTAGAACATGAAAGTACAGGTATTTGCAGCGTTGAAAGATTATTTCGACAAGGAGTTTGAAGTGGCAGGGAAGGTGCAGGATGTGGAAGCGCTCAGGCAGCACCTGCTGGAGCTGAACGGCGCGGCCGGCAACATGCTCAAAATCTGCCGGTTTGCCGTTGATGATGAATTTGTAGATCCAGGCTATCAACTGAAAGAGAATGATACTGTTTGTGTGATACCACCAAGTAGCGGGGGCTGAGCAACTAAATTATAAGGCAATATCGGAAGCACAATAGATACGTTGAGTATTTAGTCTGCAAGCCCTCAACTCTATAATTTTTAATTAATCAAGTAGCACCGCAGTAACTTACATGAATTATCTTTCCGAATCTCCCCTTGATGTAGTTGGCCTGCTGGCTGCCGGGCACCACCCGAAGGCAGGCGCGATTGTGCTGTTCAGTGGCGAGGTGCGCGACAATAACCTGGGCCGAGAAGTAGCTTATCTGGAGTATGAAGCGCATGCATCGATGGCTGCGAAGCTGATAGCAGCGATAATTGAAGAGGCGAAGCAGAAGTGGCCGCTCCACATTGCCGTAGCGCAGCACCGAACGGGAAAAGTGGCCGTAGGTGAGTCGGCGGTGGTGGTGATCACGGCATCTCCGCACCGCAGCGAGGCTTATGCCGCCAACCGTTACATCATAGACCGGGTAAAGCACGAGGTCCCGATCTGGAAGTGCGAGTACTTTACGGATGGCACCCGCAAGTGGGGCGGCAACTGCAACTGCCACGACATTACCGGCGATGCCAACCAACATGTGTATGAATTTGACGAAGTAAAGAAATGAAACCGGTTATCACGATAGAATACTGCCCCAAATGCGGCTGGATGCTGCGGGCCGCCTACATGGCGCAGGAATTGCTGACCACCTTCACCGATGAACTTCACGGCGTGCTGCTGCAGCCAAGCGAGGTGAGTGGGCGCTATACCGTCCGGGTAAACGAGGAGCAACTCTTCGACAGGAAGGAGGCTGGGCGTTTCCCGGAAATAAAAGAGCTGAAGCAACTGGTGCGCGACAGAGTGAGCCCCGAAAAGAGCCTCGGCCATTCCGATAAAACCTAATCTATCTTACTCCTTCCTATGAAAAACCTGCTGGGCGTGGTGCTGTGTGGCGGCCAGAGCAGCCGTATGGGTTCCGACAAAGGCCTGCTGCTCCTCAACGGTATTCCCTGGGCCAGCCATGTGGCAGCGAGGCTAAAGGAACTGCCGGTGCCGGTGGTAGTATCGGTCAATCCGGGGCAAATAAGCAATTATTCGAATCATTTTGCCCCTCAGGAGCTTGTTGTGGATGCTGCCACTGTTGCCGTAGAAGGTCCGCTGAAGGGCCTGCTAAGCGTGCACCGGCAATACCCCACGCACGATTTGCTCCTCATGGCCTGCGACATGATCGATATGGAGACGGCTACGCTCCGCCAACTGCTTCAGGTACGGGAGCAGGAGCCGGAATACAATTTTTATGTATATCAGGAGGGAGAGTTTGCCGAGCCTTTCGGAGCCGTTTACGGAGCCACTGGTCTGGCAGCAGTGATGCAAAAGCTACAGGCGGGGAGCCTGCCGCGCAACAGCCTGCGCAGTGTGCTGGACAATGGCGATACAAAACGCCTGCCATTGCGCCACAAGCAAAGCTTCAGGAATTATAACCGCATGTAATAAAAACAGACGCAGCACACAAGATCTTTTGTTGGACTTTCCCGAAATCTGAAATCCCGGAATCCTGTGTCTTGTGTCCTGCGTCCTGTGTCTTTTTTAATTTCTGAGCGACAGCACGTACTTTGCCATCTCGGCGGCATCTTCCTTGCTGAGGTTCTGGTGCGGCGACATCGGGATTTCGCCCCATACGCCGGCGCCGCCCGCAATGATCTTGTCTGCCAGGTACTCTACATTTTCATCATTAAACTCATATTTGTTGGCCACATCTACATAAGAAGGGCCCAATACTTTTTTCTGTTCCTGGTGGCAGGCCAGGCAGTCGGATTTAGCAATGAGCTTTGCTCCTTTGTCGTATGGGTTTTCCGGAATGGCAGGCTCAGCAGGAGCTTTGGCAGCAGGAGTGCCGGCATCGGGGTTCGCAGCGCGGGCGGCCGCCACCGAGTCGCGGTATTCCCGCTCATAAAACTTACTATATTCAGAAGGTTTTTCGTTGCAGGCTGCCAGCAAGGCGCAGCAAGAGAAAATCAGAAACGTTTTTTTCATTCTATTCATTTTTAATTAACTAATCTGTCCGGCGCAAGAGGTCCGGGCGCCTGTCCCGGCAGTTTTATGGCTGCCCTAAACATGCTTACGAATCGCCTGGAACCGGTGCTAAGATATACAGATTATTTAATTAAACTCCCTTTCCAGCCTCATTTTCATGTATCCAGGTCACACAGGAAGCTCTTGCCGGGGCGGCACCAGCCTAAAAATCAGGGCCGAAAGTCTGGGATAATCAGCTCCGTGTACAAAACAAGGGTATGGGGCAGCGCAAGGCAGGGGGCAGGGACAGGCACCGCTCCGTTACAGCGTTTTCAGAAAATCAGGCGGTTAGCACACCAGCACAAGCGCACTTTGTTGTTAGCAAACAAATTATTTGAATGAAAATGGCCCTCCGGAGGCTTTGCTGCTTCTGCGGCCCCCCATCAAAAAAACGCTCATTCATCCGGCAGGACTTCGGCGCTGAATCCGTTGTGCTGTAGCAGCTCAATCAGGAGAGTTGGCTGCACCGAATCGTTTACGCATTCTACCCGCAGAATCTTGTCGCAGTCATCCAGGTCGAAGTTGGCCTGATAAGCCCGAAAGGTTTTATGAATCTGGTAGAGGAGCTTCTCGGCTTTATGCCTGTCTTTTACGTTCGTTCTGAATACCTCTACCATTTTAGTTGTTCGTCTCAGCGAGTTCCTTTACTTTCTGAAGCGCTTTTTCCCAGGCGGTGCAAAAAAAATCGAAGTGCTCCGGGGCGGTGTCCTGTTCTATGGCGAGTTCAGTTTTTCCGTTAGCGCCGCTTACCTGGTAGGTCTCCTTAAAACCCTGCCATTGCTTCACCACCTCGTCATCAAAAACTTCTTCTCCGTTCTTTAAAATGCCTAGGTGCTCGATAGAGATGATTTCTGAAGGTTTATGCACTAGTATTCTGCTCACCATGCCGTCTCCCTCAGGTGTTTTAAACAAGACTTTGCTGCCCTCTCTCCAGTCGGTTTCGGCATAGGAGCCTTCGTGGAAAACCGATGTCCAGGTGCGGTAGCTGGTGTCCTGGAGCAGTACGTCCCAAACCTTGTCTTTGGGGGCGTTAATTTCGGTTGACAGTTTTATCGTTTGCTTTTCCATAGGTGTTAAGGTTAATGTGTCTGTTGTGTGCTGATGCAGTTGACCGGGCTTGTGGCGGGGCCGATTATTCAGATCAAAATGGCCCTCCGGAGGTGCTGCCGGGCCTTGCCATGGTATAGCCAGCAGCCGGGAGTGGTGGTTTCTGGAGCAAATTTAACCTCTAATTCTGAAAGTTGAGGCGTATAACTGCGCCATTCTGAGGGGGTGATTGCGGCAATGCCTTCGCCTGTTTTCGGCACCGGGGAAGTTCGGCCCTGGCAGGCATCTTGTTTAGCGTGGCCGCTTCGGAACAGGGCTGCGGCCGTAGAGTTGTGTTGCGCTGATCAAAAAAAAAGGCCTGCCAGTCTCGTCCGACTGGCAGGCCTTTTTTCTTATTAGTCGGAGTGGCAGGATTCGAACCTGCGACCTCCAGCACCCCATGCTGGCGCGATACCAGGCTACGCTACACCCCGATCGAAATCTTAAAAGCCCTACATTGCTGTAAGGCTTCTAAGTTTTCTGTGCACTCGAGAGGATTCGAACCCCTAACCCTCGGAGCCGAAATCCGATATTCTATCCAGTTGAACTACGAGTGCCTTAGTGAGTGCAAAAATAGAAACTAAGTTGATAAAACGAAATTTCTTT
Source organism: Pontibacter beigongshangensis (assembly GCF_014332515.1). Taxonomy (GTDB): domain Bacteria; phylum Bacteroidota; class Bacteroidia; order Cytophagales; family Hymenobacteraceae; genus Pontibacter; species Pontibacter beigongshangensis. The sequence continues at coordinate 50,449 of NZ_VFSD01000023.1, forward strand.
ACGAAAATAAAATAAGATAAATAATTGTGGCCTCGGGTCGGGTGCCTGCTGCCGGTGCAAATCGCGGGTGGCAGGAGCAGCGGCGCCGGAGGGCCATTTTCATTAGAATAATCTGGTGGACGGGCTGTTTGCCTGCTGCAGCAAGGGAAGCGGGACCTTTCTTACTGAAAGGGAGAATTGTTTTAACGTCAGCCTGGCAGCGGTTATATTATCTTGCTGCTGTTGATGTACCTGATTATCTGCACGATGCCTGTGTCTATCAGGGAGTAGTACACATGCTTGCCTTCACGCTGGGTCTGCAGCACGCCTTTGTCGCGCATGTTGATGAGGTGGTGCGAGAGCAGAGACTGTTCTATGTTTAGGGCCTCCTGGAGTTCGCCAACCGACAGGCGCTGCCTCTGCTCCAACAGGTCGATGATGCTGATGCGCACCGGGTGAGCTACGCACTTCAGCACATAGGCTGCCCTCTCCAGCCGCTTCTGATCAACCCTTACTTTTATTGTGCTCATCCGGAGGAAGTGTTTTTTTAATAGTTATGTATGAACATGTGTTCAAGTGTTTATATCTACTTGTTAGTACAATTTTTGTTTCTCAGAAGTTCCGGCTGAGCAGGCTCCTGGTCTATTCCGGCCCTGGAAAGAGCGGAAAAAAGCCTGCTTCAGACAGGCAACAGACGCTGCCACAAAACATAAGCAAATTAAAGGCAGCTGATCCGATACAATATTTTGGTTGGCATGCAGCGGCAGGACTTGCCTCTGTTGGTAGGAGTTGCCTGCCACGGCACACGTGCGGGCAAGGGCGAAGGTGGCGTACGCGCCGAGACCCTTAGCTGGCACTGCCCGCTGCGCCATGCTCTCCTGGTTAATACGGATCCGTTTATTGTGCAGGATGCCGGCTCCGGGAAATATCAGGCGGTTCAACTGTTTTGGCGGGCATGGCGCGGCAGGCGCAGGGAGGACAGGCTTTATGGGAGCAGAGGGTGGTGCAGCAGCGCAGGAGCAGGTTGTATAGACAGAATCAATTACGGCTAAAAGCTTATAGTTTAATACTATTAACACGCCTTGCCTGATACCTGTATAGTAACTAGGTAGAACAACAAAGCCGGAGGCCGTAAAGTAAAAAAATGGGCAGCTGAGGGCAAATTTTACAATTTTTATGCAAACGTTTGCAGCCAGGGCTCGTTTCTGTATAAAAGCCGTTAAACATGATGGAAGGGACAGCATTATTTTCACTGAAAGATAAAGTTATTGTCGTTACCGGCGCCACCGGTGTACTGGGCGAGGCGTTTTGCAAGGCAATAGCCGGGGCAGGTGCTAAAGTGGTGGTGATGGGCCGTAACAAGGAGCGGGCCGACGAGCGCGTGCAGGCCATACAGGCAGCAGGAGGGGAGGCCATATCCTTGTTGGGCGATGTGCTGGATGAGGAGCAGATGATGGAGGCCAAAGATCATATCCTGAACACCTGGGGCACTATAGACGGGCTGGTAAACGGGGCAGGTGGCAATATGCCAGGCGCCACGGTCGGTCCAAACCAGAGCCTCTTCGACGTGAACATAAACGATACAAGAAGAGCGGTGGACCTGAACTTATTCGGCACCATTATTCCTACCAATGTATTTGGCCGCGTGATGGCGGAGAAAGGCCGGGGCTCTATTGTCAATATTTCTTCCTTAACGGCTCAGCGCCCCCTGACCCGGGTAATGGGCTACACCCTGGCCAAAACAGCCGTAAAAGGCTATACCAAATGGATGGCCGTGGAATTGGGCCTGCGCTATGGCGGCAGCTTGCGCGTAAACGCCATCGCGCCCGGCGTTTTTCTGACAGAGCAAAACTACAGCCTGCTGATGAACGAAGACGAAAGCTACACGCAAAGGGCAGAGCAGTTTATCGCCAGCACGCCCTTTAAGCGCTTCGGCTCCCCGGAGGAGCTGACAGGGGCCCTGATTTACCTGCTCAGCGACGCCTCCAGCTTTGTAACCGGAGAAACTATTCTGGTAGACGGTGGCTTTAATGCCTACAGCGGCGTATAGCTTTTTAATTAGGATATTTGAAGATGAGTGACCAGAACAGACTTTAAAATAATAAAATCTTAATTCCTATCTTATAAAAAAGTCCTGTATCTTAAGTCCTGCACCCTGTGTCTGCTTTAAAGCAGCAGCAGCAGCACCTCTGGAGGGGCTTTTTCATTGGAATAATTCGGGATGACCGTCTTTTCCCTGATTTTTTAGAAACTTGGCTGGCCACACCCGATTTCCGGGGCAGCCAGCGCAGCAGACGCTCCGGCCATGATAATTTAACGCTACAACAGGCCTGTTGTAGCCAACGGTGGTATACGAGGCTCGGGAAGCTGTCGTTTTAAACAGATCAACAAACAAAAAATAAATTATATGTCACTACTACAAAGCTGGAGATGGTACGGGCCTAACGACCCGGTGTCTTTGCAGGATATTAAACAGGCCGGAGCAACCGGCATAGTAACAGCCCTGCATCATGTTCCAAACGGCCGGGTATGGACCGTAGAGGAGATTCAGAAACGGAAGGATGCGATTGAGCAGGAAGGCCTGGTGTGGAGTGTGGTGGAAAGTGTGCCTGTGCACGAAGCCATTAAGACGCAAGCCGAAGGTTTTGAACAATACATCGAAAACTACAAGCAATCGCTGCGGAACCTGGCAGCCTGCGATATCCGCATCGTGACCTACAACTTTATGCCCGTGCTCGACTGGACACGCACCGACCTGAGCTACACGGTGGACGACGGATCGAAGGCGCTCCGGTTCGAGAAAGCCGCATTTGTGGCCTTCGATGTGCTGATGCTGCAGCGCCAGGGGGCTGAAAAAGACTACTCGCCGCAGGAGCTGGAAAAAGCGAAGCAGCGATTCCAAACCATGAGCGACGAGGAGAAGCTCTTGCTGCAGCGAAACATCATTGCCGGCCTGCCGGGCAGCGAAGAAAGCTTTACACTGGAGCAGTTTCAGCAGGCCCTGGATACCTACAAAGGCATAGATGCCGCCAAACTGCGCCAAAACCTGATTTACTTCCTGCAGCAGGTGGTGCCGGTAGCCGATGAGGCAGGTGTGCAGCTGGTCATTCACCCCGACGACCCTCCTTACGCTATTCTGGGCCTGCCGCGCGTGGTAAGCACCGCGGCAGACGTGACAGCGTTGGTAGAGGCGGTCCCCTCGCTCAACAATGGCCTCTGCTTCTGCACCGGCTCGTTTGGCGTGCGGGCCGACAATGACCTGCCCGGCATTATCAGGCAGTTTGGCGACAGAATTAATTTCGTGCACCTGCGCAGCACCCAGCGCGACGCGGAAGGCAACTTTTACGAAGCCAATCACCTGGAAGGAGACGTAGACATGTACGCTGTGATGAAAGAGCTGGTAGCGTTATCAAAACAGCGCAATACCAGCATTCCGATGCGCCCCGACCATGGCCACCAGATGCTCGACGACCTCCACAAAAAAACCAACCCCGGCTACTCGGCCATAGGCAGGCTGCGGGGCCTGGCAGAACTGCGCGGCCTCGAGATGGGCATAGAGCGGTCGTTGTTCCAGGACAAGTAAGAGTTTTTGAAGGAAGCACGGCAACAGAAAGGCAGGCCTTACCTTTCTGTTGCCGTGCTAATTATGCTAATGAAAATGGCCCTCCGGCGGTTCTGCACCTCCACATGGCCTGGCAGCCGCCTGTTTTCAAAAGGATAGCTGCCCTTTTTTATCTCGACTTTTTATGCTTATTCCGCTCTTAAACCCGGCCATTCCGATAATATTGAACCGGCTTGCCAAATAGCCTTTGCTTACTCTTAAAGGCTTTGTGGTTCGTTAAGGTTGCCTTAAACACAGTTGAAAGCGCAATGGCAGGAAAATCCGGGAGTACAGGTAACATATTCTGACAGGTTTGCTAGCGGAATCCGGGAGCAATCATAACTTCCATCTGGTGCCGGTCATATTAAACTTTACCATCAAACTCCTGCCGCCTGCTCAATAAGTCTCCTCGTGCTTTGTTCTCTGGTCAATGTTGCGCACCTTTCATAAGATGAACTGCTAACCTGCGGCTTTCTGTGCAGAAATTAGCTGCAAAACCGGATTGTTTGCTGCTCGCAAACGGCAGTCGAACACCAGTTTAGGGCAGCGGTACAGCAGCCCCTTGCAGCTCTACAACAGCCTCCACAGATAAGAACCAGCCTCATCTGACCGGATGATGTGCAATAAGGCATCGGTTTTTCCCTATTTACTATTGAATTTGCAAAAAATATGACCACAAGGTTTTTATATTGATAAATTCTTTCTAATTTTTGCCACTTTTTACAAATTTCTAAACAGGAAGGTCTAAAATGATAATTATCATATGTAAGTTCCGAAATAGAAATATCTAATTAGATCGATGCCGCTGCCTACTCTTGTTGGAAAAACTGCTCTGGCAGTTTATAATAATTTTTTATTTAGTTATGACAATTTAATTTTTTAGCCTTGAAACTAGCCGTTCTTAAAGAGAGCAAAGTGCCTGAAAGGAGAGTCGCTCTCACTCCAGACGTGGTAAAATCGCTCACCAAAGCTGGATTTACCTGTGGCATTGAAAGCGGAGCCGGTGTTGAATCCGGTTTCTACGACAATGTATACGAAGATGCCGGTGCCATTATCTTCCCGGACAAAGCGCCCATGCTGCAGGATGCAGATGTGCTGCTGAAGGTAAATGCGCCTACCCTGGAGGAGCTGCAACTGATGCGGGAAGGAAGCGCGTTTATTTCGTTTCTTTATGCCTACACCGTGCCGGAGTTGGTGAGTATCTGTGTGCAGAAAAAGATCTCTGCTTTTGCCATGGATGCCGTGCCGCGTATATCCCGTGCCCAGAAAATGGATGCCCTGAGCTCTCAGGCGAACCTGGGTGGCTATAAAGCCGTGCTCCTGGGAGCCAACGCCCTGGGTAAGATCTTCCCGCTGATGATGACGGCCGCTGGTACTATTACGCCTGCCAGAGTGCTTATATTTGGTGCTGGTGTGGCTGGCCTGCAGGCCATTGCCACTGCCAAGCGCCTGGGTGCCGTGGTGGAGGTGACAGATGTTCGCCCTGAAACCAAAGAGCAGGTAGAGTCGCTGGGAGGCCGCTTCCTGGAAGTGCAGGCCGAAGGTGTGCAAACTGAGGGCGGATACGCCAAGGAGGTGTCGGCGGAGTATCTGCAAAAACAAAAGCAGCTCATTACCAAACATATTGCCGATGCCGACATTGTAATTACAACCGCCCTGGTAATAGGCAAAAAAGCCCCGGTGCTAGTTACGGCCCAGATGGTGGAAAGCATGAAGCCCGGCTCCGTGATCGTGGATATGGCCGTGGAGTCTGGCGGTAACTGCGAGCTGAGCGAGTTCAATAAAACCGTAGTGAAGCATGGGGTCACCATTATCGGAGAGTCTAACCTGCCGGCCCTGGTGCCCGTGAATGCCTCGGAGCTCTATGCCAAAAACGTAAGCACGCTGCTGCTCCACCTGGCCAGCAAAGACGGCTTTAAGTGGGAACTCGACGAAGAAGTGACCAAAGGCTCGCTGATTACCCACCAGGGAGAACTGGTGCATCAATTTACGAAAGAAATTTTAGCCAAAACAGTATGAACGCAGATACCCTTTTAGTACTCCTTTATGTGCTGGTGCTTGCCAGCTTTGTGGGCTTCGAGCTGATCTCGAAGGTACCGCCTACCCTGCATACCCCGCTTATGTCGGGCTCAAACGCTATTTCAGGTATTACCATTGTAGGTGCCATTGTGGCTTCCGGTCCGCAAGACTGGTCAGTGGCCAAGTGGCTGGGCATAGCGGCGCTGCTGCTGGCAACGCTCAACGTGGTGGGTGGCTATGTGGTGACGGACCGTATGCTGCAGATGTTTAAGAAAAAGAAAAAATAAGGCATGTTTGAGAAAGATCTACTTATAAAAATTGCCTACCTGGTAGCCTCCGTGCTATTTATTATGGGCATAAAAATGCTCGGCAAAACTTCTACTGCGCGCAAAGGCAACATCCTTTCTGCGGTAGCCATGTTTATTGCCGTAGCCGTTACCCTCCTCGACAGCCAGGTGCTGAGCCTGACTGAAATTCTGATCACTATCCTGATCGGTTCGATTCTTGGCACTATTGCCGCCCGCCGCGTAGAGATGACTGCCATGCCTGAGATGGTGGCGATCCTGAACGGTTTTGGAGGGGCGTCTTCTGTGTTGGTGGCCACCTCCGAATACTGGCGCATGGCCCATAACAGTGCCCTCACTATGGAAGCGATAATGATAATTACCGTTGTCATCTCCGTTATTATCGGCGCAGTTACGCTAACAGGGTCGTTTGTGGCCTTTGGTAAGCTGAAAGGTATTATCAGTGGCCGTGCCATTATGTTTAGCGGGCAGCATGCCCTCAATGCCATCCTCTTCCTGGCTGCAATCGCGCTATCGGTTATGGTGGTGCTGGAGCCAAATGCGGAAGTCTACATGATTGGTGTAATTGTAATTGCCCTGCTGCTGGGTATCCTCACCGTGATCCCGATTGGTGGTGCCGACATGCCGGTGGTTATCTCCCTGCTGAACTCCTATTCTGGTATTGCAGCTGCGGCCACTGGTTTCGTGCTCAACAACCAGGTGCTTATTATTGCGGGTGCGCTGGTAGGTTCTTCCGGTATCATTCTTACCCAAATCATGTGTAAGGCCATGAACCGCTCCCTTGCCAACGTGTTGCTTGGTGGTTTTGGTCAGACTAAGGCCGGCGTGACGAACGAAAGCGGTGAAGAAATAGTGGTTAAAGAAGTGGGTGTGGAAGAAACCGCCATGCTGTTCGACTCTGCTTCGTCTGTGATCATTGTGCCGGGTTACGGGATGGCCGTTGCGCAGGCCCAGCACATTGTGCGGGAACTGACAGAAATCCTCGAGAAGAGAGGAACAACCGTGAAATTTGCCATACACCCGGTGGCCGGCCGTATGCCTGGTCACATGAACGTATTGCTGGCTGAAGCCAACATCCCATACGACAAACTGGTGGAAATGGACCAGATCAACGACGAGTTCGCCAACACCGACATCGCCCTGATTATAGGTGCCAACGACGTGGTGAACCCGGCTGCCCGCACCAACCCGGGTAGCCCGATTTATGGTATGCCGGTGCTCAATGCCGATAAAGCCAGAACGGTAATTGTGTGTAAGCGCAGCATGAATGCCGGTTATGCCGGTATCGAGAATGAGCTCTTCGGATACCCGAACTGCCTCATGCTGTTTGGCGATGCCAAGTCTTCTATGACCAAAGTAGTAAGCGAACTGAAAGAGTCGGTTACGGCTTAAGTAAGATAGCTTTTTGTAAATACAGCAGCAGCGGTATCTGGTTTCAGATGTCGCTGCTGCTTTTTTGTGGGTAGTATCCGTCTCTACAAAAGCATACTACCACTAGTGCTTCATTTGTTGGACCTTATCCACGGGGCTGTCCCCTGGCAGCCCCTTCTTTGCAGGAACCAGGCCAATTGCTGACTTGCCCACAGAGCGCTGACTGGAGACACCGCACGGAAGCTTAAAGCCCAAAACCCAATTGATAGCGGAATAAACTCTTCCGGAGCACCTACCGAAATAGACTCCTGCGCCAGATCATTCCCGATGCTTTCGGAGGAAACATCCTCTTTGGAGCCTCTGCTGCACCTGTTGCTGCTCCTTTTGCTAGTATAATTGATATTTATCATTAATCGTGGTAGCTTTGGTCATTCATTATCGTATAGAACAGCAGCATCTTTGGCCTGCTTAAAAGACAAATACAAGACCTTAATATCTTTATCTCTGGCAAAATAATCTGTGAACAGAGTCTTCATCATATCGCTTCTGGCCCTCATGCTGCTCCAGACCTTCAGCAAGGTGCTGCTGGTGGTGGATTATCAGGCCAACAAGGAGTATATCATGGAGTTTTTGTGCATAAACCGCGATAAGCCGGAACTGGCATGCGAAGGGAAATGCCAACTTACAAAAAATCTTAAAGAGCAGGAGCAGGCCGAAAAGCAAGGTGGAGACCAAACCCAGGCGAAGGAAGTGCAGGTCAACCTGTTTTGCCAGATACGCTTTTCCTGTGATTTCACCCTGTTTATTTCAAAAAATCCTGCTATCCCATCTCTTGTAAGCGGGCATACCCTCACGCCCAGTTTTGCCTTTTTTCATCCCCCCAAAAGTGTAGTCTGACCTCTGCTGAAGGCACTGTATGTGCCGGAGTACCAGCTTTTGCGCAGGAGTTACTCCTGTGGCAGCTGCCCAATCATTTTTTGTAGACTGCACTTTTACTTTATGAAACGGATATTGTTCTGTGTCGTGTGCCTGTTGGCATGGTGGCACTGTGCCTGCGCACAAACAGGTACCAGTGGTCTGGTGATGGATGCGCTTACTAGAGAACCACTTTATGGCGTTAGCATTCGGCTGAAGCAGGCCAACACAGGTACCCAGACAGGTGCTGACGGGAGTTTTAAGCTGACGGATGCCTTGCCTACAGATACCCTCGTCTATTACTTTATTGGCTACAAATCCAGGGCGGTGGCGGTAGCCAACCATCAGAAAGCTGTGCTGCTGCAGCCATCTTCCAACTTGCTCGATCAGGTAATCGTGTCTGCCAGCCGCGAGGCGCAGGTGCGCACCGATGCCCCCATCGCCATTAGTGCCATCTCCAGAGAAGTCCTGCTCGATACCAGGGCCACCTCGCTGGAGCAGGTATTGAATAAGGTCAGCGGGGTGTATATGGTGAACCTCGGCAATGAGCAGCACACCATGGCCATCCGGCAGCCTATCGGATACAGAAGCCTCTTCCTGTACCTGGAAGACGGCATCCCGATCCGGACTGGCGGCAACTTTAACCACAACGCGCTGATTGAGATGAACATGGCCGCTCTGAAGACCATAGAGGTTATTCGGGGGCCGGCCTCCTCCCTGTATGGCAGCGAAGCCATTGGCGGGGCCATCAACTTTATCACGCAGTCGCCTTCGCAGCTCTTTACGGCCAAACTGCAGGCCGAGGCCAGCGACAGGGGCTACAGAAGAACTGATTTCAGCGTATCGAACACGGTAGGTAAACTGGGGATTTATGCGGCCGGTTATTATGCCGCTCAACGAAACGGGGTAATCGAGCACAGCGATTTTGATAAACTGGCCCTGACCCTCCGCACCGACTACGCCCTGAACGACCGAAGCAAGCTGGTGACTTCTGCCAGCCTGGTAGACTATAAAACTGACCAGACCGGCGGCCTCGACAGCAAGCGCTTCTATGAGGAAGAGTACAGCAGCCTGCACACCTTTACCTACCGTAAAGTAAATGCCTTCCGGCTGAGAAGTACCCTGGAGCACGAGTGGAACGCTTTGAACAGCACCCGCCTCACACTCTTTTTCCGCAACAACAGCATCGGGCAGAATCCTTTCTATGTCATCAAAAACACGGCAGGCAACTCCTTAAATGCAAAAGGAGAAATTAACGAGGATGCCTTCCAGAGCTTTGGGCTGCTGGGGCAGCATCGCAAAACCTTTTCTTTTCTGAATGCCCAACTCATAGGCGGCCTGAGCGCAGACTATAGCCCCGCTGCCTACCATGCGCAGCAAATCGACATCGACAGAGATGATACCGGTAAATATATCCGCTATCATAACACAGGTGTATTACTGACGGATTATAACGTGAAACTTCTGAACACGGCAGCTTATGCCCAGTTCGAGATGAATCCAATAGAAAAACTAAAGGCGGTTGCCTCCCTGCGCTACGACCGGATGGACTTTGCCTTTGATAACCACCTGGAGCCAGGGGCGTTTTCGGGGGCACCAGATGAGAAGAACGGGTTTAATAGCCTGACTCCAAAGCTTGGCCTGACTTACGACCTGGGCAGGAGCAAGGGGCTGTATGCGAATTACAGCGTAGGGTTCACGCCTCCTCAGATCTCGGAGCTGTACCGGGGGGTGCAGGTGCCAGCACTAAAGCCTGCCAACTATTACAACTACGAAGCTGGAGGCTGGCTTAGCTTTGCACAGGCCAAAGGTTACATCGACCTGAGCGTGTACCAGCTCGATGGCATCAACGAAATAGTATCGGTGCGCTTAGATGATGGCTCTTACGAGAACCAGAACACGGGTAAAACCCGGCATCGGGGAGTGGAATATACTTTGCGGTACAATCCTTTCGAGTGTTTGGCTTTCCGGTTCAGTGGCACCAATGCCCGGCATACGTACCTTCGGTTTGTGGAGCGCGGGGCTGATTTTGGCGGGAACGAAATGGCCACAGCGCCACGGTTTATCAGCAATGCGGAGCTTACCTACAAACCCGCTTTCGCCCAAGGCCTGCGCCTAAGCCTGGAGTGGCAGCACCTTGGCAAATACTACATGGACCCGGCCAACTCTGAGACTTATAAGGGCTACGACCTGCTGCATGCCCGCCTGGGTTACCACATCAGGGGCTTTGATGTGTGGCTGAATATGCTGAACCTGGGAAATGCCTTGTATGCCACCACTGCCGATAAGTTTGCTTATGGCCACAATTACCGGGTAGGCAGCCCACGCACCACACATGTGGGAGTGGCCTATACTTTTGCGGCGAAGTCGCGATAAATTCTTGTTTTCTGGTTTATAAACGCACCCTCATGATGTTGTTCATTCAAAAAATAACCACCTTCTCTTTTTTCGGCCTGCTCCTGCTGGCAGGTTGTCAGGCAAACGTTTCGGATAGTGCAGAAACTGAATTGCCTGCTGCTCAAAGAATTTCCGGACTTGGTTTAGCGGCTTCGTGCCCCTATCTTACTCAAAACCGGGAGGGGCAGGCGGTGCTGAGCTGGGTGCAGGCAAGCGACCCGGCAGGCAACTACCTGCTGCATTATGCTGTTTCTGCGGACAGTGGCAAAACGTTTAACACACCACGAGCCATTCCCACTACCAAAGGCGTATACCCGCACGATGAAAACCTGTCGAAGATCCTGTTCCGGAAGAACGGGGACCTGATCGCCATGTTTGCAGTAAGCAACCCAAACGACCAGAACAGCTACGCAGGCCTGGTCTACTATACCCAGTCCTTCGACGGGGGCAGCAACTGGACAGCGCCCAGGCAGCTGGCGGAGAATACAGCAGAGAGCATAGACGAGCGCTATTTTGACATGGAACTGTTGCCGGACGGCGAAGTGGCTGCCATCTGGTTGGACAGTCGCAAAGAGGCCGGGGCACATGGCTCCTCCCTCTACTTTGCCAGCACCAGGGGCCGCGAAGGCTTTGAGGGGGAGAAGGTAATAGATACGGACCTCTGCCAATGCTGCCGCACCGACCTGTACCTGGATGAGCGGGGGAAGCTGCACGTGGCCTACCGGGGTATTCTGAACAAGCAGATCCGGGACATGATGTACATGGTGTCGGCAGACGGTGGCAGGAGCTTTTCTAAACCAGCACGCATCAGCGAAGACAACTGGCTGATTGATGGCTGCCCCCACACCGGCCCGGCCATGACCTCTAACCAGAACGGCATGCACTACGCCTGGTTTACGATGGGAGGGGGCCATGGCGTATACTACGCCCAAAAGTCGCATGGCAAGGCATTCAGCCCGAGAGAAGCAGTTAGCCAGGCTCCCGCAGCCAAGCACCCGCAGATGGCCTCTTTCGGATCAGGTAAGCTGGCAATTGTATGGGACGAGCGCAGCCAGGAATCAGCAGGAGCCGGCAACTTTATCGGCTTGCAGCTGAGAGGGGAGAAGGGGGAACAGCTGCTGACGAAGCACCTGACACCGGATACCATCAGTGCCGTGTATCCGGTTATTATGCCTGTGAGCGAACACAATCTGCTTGTGGCTTATACGGTAAAATCTGATGGCCCGGCGGAGGTTTGGTATCAGGTAGTTGCCGGTAAGTAGGCTATTGTCTTTTTGATGGGCCATAGAAGCTACTTTAACTGATAGCACACCAAGTACATCCAAGTAAATTTTGTTGAACAGAAGCAAAATTATTCCAATGAAAAAGACCCTCCAGAGGCATTTAGCCCTTGTTCCCTGGTCCTTCATCCGTAAGAAATTAGTTGATTGTACTCAGAACCAATGCACAGGACTTTTGATTAGTTAAGAGTTAAAAGTGAAATATGATTAAAGCTTGCCCTGGTCGTTCATTTCCAAAACAACCATTTAACAACCAACAATCAAATTATTCTAATGAAAAAGGCCCTCCGGAGCTTTGCTGCTGGTTCTGCTGCACAGGCAGTTTTTATGGCAGCCTAGCACTACCTCTAAACGGGCCAGACATCGTCAGGAGATAAGGATACAGATACTTTATCTCCTGCTTCGAACGGCACAGGGCCTGTTCTTACCGTAACAATTTTTTCTGCCAGCCGCACATCAACTTCATAATGGCTGCCGTAGTACTTCACCTGCTCTACGATTCCCGGGGTGCCCTGGCTTGTATCGGCGTGTATTTTAAAGTTCTCCGGTCGTACCAGCAAGCTTTTTTCGTTCAGTGCGGTGTCGGGTATGGCAGAAAGTGCTTTAGCCATGGCACCATGCAGAAGGTTATAGCTGCCGAACAGCGCTGCGGTGTACTCATTTACCGGCTGTTTGTAAATCTGCTCCGGCGTGCCTTGCTGGATGATCTGCCCGGCATGCAGCACCAGAATCTCATCTGCCCAGGAGAGCGTGTCCTGCGGGTCGTGGGAGATCAGGATGCAGGTGATGTCCAGCTTCTCGCCGATGTCGTGGATAATGGATTTCAGGATTTTTTTGTGGGCGCCGTCCAGGTTCGAAAAAGGCTCGTCGAGCAGGAGCAGGCGGGGTCTTTTTATCAGCAGCCTGGCCAGGGCAATGCGCTGGCGCTCCCCACCCGACAGCTGGTTTGTCTGGCGCTTGGTTAAATGGCTGATTCTGCAGACCTCATACAAGTCCTCTGCCTCCTGGGCTGAAAGCTTGTTGGCGTATTTCAGGATCTGCTCCACCCGCAAAAACTGGGGCAGCTCAAACTGCTGCGACAGGTAAAAGATATGCGGATGCCCCGGCACCAGTTTCTCGGCCGGGCCAATAACTTTTTTGCCCTCAAAAAACACCTCCCCGCTGCTGGGCTCTGTCAGTCCTGCTATAATCTGCAGCAAGGTGCTTTTACCCGACCCGGTTTCTCCGGCAATGGCAATTTTCTTAAACTCCTGCTGCGAAAAACTGATATCCTTCAGAACAGCATTTCCATTTTCCTGCAGACTTACTCCCGCTACTTCTAACAAACTCATATAATTACAAATGGCTCTTCAGATTTTGCCTGTTTTCAGGGTTTGGCAGCTCAAAGCCTTTACCCGGGTGCAAATCTGATAATATATCCTTAAAGAAACATAGAAGAATCGACACGATCAAACACTTTGCCTGGCCGGGACTTTTCTGGTTGCCTGCTGCCTGCTGTTATTGCTGCCGGCTGTTGCTGGTCGAACCTGAGGAAGTGGCGCTATTGAAGAGAAAACGGCGGTGAATCAGTCATCAGCCGCGTATGCCGGCGCACACTAAAAGCCTGGCCGTGCAAACCAGGCACATCAGGTGCTACCGGAACTGTAGCAGGAGCCGCTGGCAATTATTCTAATCAAAACACCCCTCGCGAGGTTATGACAGCCCACTGCTCTGATTTGGCCGAGGCGGTCGCTACTGGTTTGTATGTAGTATAGGGCTGCTGGCTGCGCAGGTGCTGTGATCGGTCCCGAGATAAAATATGGGGCGTTGTTTTTTTAATTAATCTGCTATATTTCAGCACTTTACGGTTGTTTTATAAATAGAATACGTACACTACTATACACATGCTGCTCCTTATGTTGGTGAGGATGTATGGTCAAGACGCTATCCATCAGAATTCCCTGTCAGGTTATATTTATTTCATGAACAATTTTAAAAGTGCCAATGAGTACATATGCATTAAGGATGCTTGGTGGGGGAACTACAGAGCTTTCGAAAAAAGATGTCATACAATTCGCAGCCAACCTGCGGGGAGAGCTGTTCACACCCGACTCACCTGATTACGACCAGCTACGCACCGTCTGGAATGGGATGGTGAACCGGAAGCCGGCCCTGATTATCCGGTGCGCTGGCGTTGCGGACATAATGCACGCCGTGGCCTTTGCGCGCAGGCACCGTTTGCTTGTTTCGGTGCGCGGGGGCGGCCATAATATTGCCGGCAGCGCTGTTTGCGACGGAGGCCTGATGATAGACCTTTCGCACATGCGCTCGGTCCGGATAGATCCACTCCGAAAAACAGCCCGTGTGGAGCCCGGCTGCACGCTGGCCGATTTCGACCACGAGGCGCAGGCCTTTGGGCTGGCCACACCCGTGGGCATAAACTCCACCACAGGCATTGCCGGTCTTACGCTGGGTGGCGGGTTTGGCTGGCTCAGCCGCAAGTATGGCCTAACGGTCGACAATCTTTTGTCTGCTGATATTGTTACGGCCGACAGCCAGTTGGTTACCGTTAGCAAAGACAGCCATGCGGACCTGTTTTGGGCGATCCGGGGCGGAGGCGGCAATTTTGGGGTAATTACTTCTTTTGAGTATGAGCTGCACCCCGTAGGGCCCGAAGTGCTCTCCGGCCTGATCGTGCACCCGTTCCAGGACGCTAAAAAAGTGATGCAGTTCTACCGCCAGTTTACCGCCTCCTTGCCAGACGAGGCAGTAGTATGGGCCGTGCTCCGCAAAGCTCCTCCGCTCCCTTTTCTGCCCCAGGAATGGCATGGCAAAGAGGTCGTGGTGCTGGCGGTGTTCTACGAAGGCGATGCAAGTGTAGGTAAGGCCGTGCTGGATCCGCTTCGGGCTTTTGGCAACCCTATTGCCGATGTGGTAGGGCCACACCCGTATGCCGGTTGGCAGCAGGCCTTCGATCCGCTGCTGACGGCAGGTGCCCGCAACTATTGGAAATCGCACAACTTTAGTGAGCTGAGCGATGAGGCCCTTGATGTGCTGATCGATTACGCCAGTCAGCTGCCGTCGCCACACACCGAGATCTTTGTGGCGCAGGTTGGTGGGCAGGTGAGCCGGGTCGGTAAACAGGAAACTCCCTATCCGCACCGCGATGCCAACTATATCCTGAACGTGCATGCCCGCTGGGAAGACCCTTCAGAGGATGACCTGTGCACTGCCTGGGCCCGGGCTTTTTTCAGGGACTCCACTCCGTTTGCTATGGGAGGGGTGTATGTCAACTTCCTGACACAAGAGGAAACCGACCGCATTCAGGCGGCTTATGGCCCGAATTTAGACCGGCTGGTGGAAATAAAAGGCAGGTACGATGCAGGCAACCTGTTCCGGTCTAACCAGAATATAAAGCCAGGCACCTTTGCCTGAGCCGCCGCCGCTGTTCCCGCCCGGTGCTGCGGGTACTCCTGACCTGATCCTGGCAAAGTAGTTTCCGGTTCAGGCTACTCAGCGGCTAAAGGCAGTTCTGTGCTAGAATGCAGGGTAGGCAGCAATCTTGGTGTAAGCCTATTGGGTTGATATAGAGGGTTTTGGTTTGGCTGATGCTGAATAATGGAAACTTAGAGCACGAATGCGCCACTCCTTGTCCTCTATTACCGTACACCTGATTTTCAGAAGAAGCTAAACAAACCTTTTAGGGGCTAATAAACAAACAATCTGTTTTTGAAACTCAGGTTGGTTGCGGTTGCCTTGCGGTACATCATATCCAGACTTTTAAGAACTGGAGCCGGGAGGCGAAACAGCAGGATCAGCTTTCTGACATGCTCTGTATATGGAAAAGTGTTTTTAGTACTTCGTTGCGAGCTGCCCCCTCCTCAGAAAGCTGGGTTTTATCGCAAAAAATGTTGGGAGCTACGGGTATTCTGCTTTTCTTTATGATCCTGAATGCTACTAGTTGGCTTGCAATGATGCCGGGCAGCAGCTTTGCACCTGCTCTTTCCTCACCCGAAGGATTTAACTCCCGGCAGAACCGGATTCAACTGAAAACCTTGTACAATAGTAATTGTATTGGCACTTTAAAACAAACATGAATTCAGACCTAAACATTTTGCCCACTACCACCCAGGCAGCATCGACAACGGAAGATCATTTCCGGTTTTTGATAGAGCAGGTGACCGACTATGCTATTTTTCTGTTAGACACCACAGGCCATATAGTTTCCTGGAACGCCGGCGCCAGAATAATAAAGCAGTACGAGCCCGAAGAGATCATAGGAAAACATTTTTCGGTTTTTTACACAGCAGAGGCCAAGGCAGAAGACTACCCGGGCATGGAGCTGAAGGAAGCCAGGGCCAAAGGCAGATTTGAGGACGAAGGGTGGCGCGTGCGCAAAGACGGGTCGGTGTTCTGGGCCAACGTCATTATAACCACTTTATACAACGACCAGAAAGAGTTTATCGGCTTCTCTAAGGTAACCCGTAACCTGTCGGAGCGGAAAAAGGCAGAAGACGATCTGTATAAGTTTATAGATGAGCTAAAGGAAAGCGAAGAAAGATTCCGGCTCTTGATTGAAGGAGTAAGCGACTATGCCATCTTTATGCTGGACCCGGCAGGCAACGTGGCCACCTGGAACGAAGGCGCCAGAAAAATGAAAGGCTATGAGAGCGAGGAGATTATTGGCCGCTTCTTTTCAAAATTCTATAGCCGGGAGGCCGTATTGCAGGGGTTTCCGGAATTTGAGTTAACCCAGGCCCGAACCCATGGCCGCTTTGAAGATGAAGGCTGGCGGTACCGGAAAGATGGATCAGCTTTCTGGGCCAACACCGTGCTCACGGCTATGTACAATTCGGAAAAGGAGTTTATCGGCTTCTCCAAAATTACCCGCGACCTGACCGAACGGAAAAAGCTGGAACAGCAGCTGTACCGCATCAACGACGAACTAAAGGAAAGCGAGGAAAAAACGCAGCTGCTCATAAACAGTGTAAAAGATTATGCCATCATGATGCTCAACGTTGAGGGCTACATCATGAGCTGGAATACGGGCGCGGAGCGCATGAAGGGCTATAGTGCTAAAGAGATTACAGGCAAACATTTCTCGGTCTTCTACTCGCGCGAGGCAAGGGAGGAGGGCTTCCCGCAGTTTGAGCTGAGCAAAGCCATTGAGAAAGGACATTTTGAAGACGAGGGGTGGCGCATCCGCAAAGACGGCACTGCTTTCTGGGCAAACGTGACGATCTCTCCTATCTATAACCCA
Source organism: Pontibacter beigongshangensis (assembly GCF_014332515.1). Taxonomy (GTDB): domain Bacteria; phylum Bacteroidota; class Bacteroidia; order Cytophagales; family Hymenobacteraceae; genus Pontibacter; species Pontibacter beigongshangensis. Next base: position 67,555 of record NZ_VFSD01000023.1, read on the forward strand.
AACAACCGGCTGCTGGGCTTTGCCAAAATTACCCGCGACCTGACGGAGCGCCGCCGAAACGAGGAACTGATGCAGAAGAACAAGGAGCTGATCCGGATCAACAACGAACTCGACAGCTTTGTGTATGCCGCTTCGCACGACCTTAAAGCACCGGTCATCAACATGGAAATGCTCCTCACAGCCCTGGAGGAAGATATGGGGGCGGAGCGGGAAAAGCACCAGGAACTGCTCACTATGATGGCAGGCTCCATCAGCACCCTTAAAGATGTAATCAGCGACTTAGGGGATGTGATTAAGCTGCAGCAGGAAAAAGAGAAGCCCGTGAACGTTCCTATACTGGAGCTCCTGCAGGAGGTGAAGGCAAATCTGCGCGACCTGATCCGGGCGAACAAAGCCGAGATTGTGGTGGAGGAGCTGGCGTTCGAGAGCCTGAATTTTTCACGTAAGAACCTTCGGAGCATTCTCTTCAACCTTATCTCCAATGCCATCAAGTACCGCGATCCGCAGAAAACGCCTCTGGTCAGAATCAGCACCGCCAGGTCGGCCTCCGGCGATTATGTTTTATCGGTGGCTGATAACGGCCTGGGGGTTTCAAAAAACCAGCTCACCAAAATCTTCTCGATGTTTAAGCGTGCCCACGACCATGTAGAAGGCACTGGCATTGGCCTATACCTGGTTAAGAAGATACTGGAAAACTCAGGCGACAGTATTATGGTTGAAAGTGAGGTAGGAAAGGGCTCTGTGTTTAAAGTTGTTTTTAAACAGTAGGGGCCGTTTTCATTCGCATAATTAGCGCTTGGTACTTAATTATTCGAATGAAAACGGCCCTCCGGAGGTTCATTCCCCTTCTTATTCTGCTGCTGCCCGCTACTCTGCTGGACTTGCTGGTCCAGAGGCTATTTGAAACTGACTTCCGAATCCGCAAGTGAGCGCAGGAGGATCAGGAAATCCCCAACAGAGAATGTTCGGGCTGAGAAGTCCGAAACAACAAGGGTTTGTCCGAATTTTCAGGATATAAGGAGGAACAAGATTTTTTATTTTCTGAATCTTACGGCTGCTGTCCTTCCTATTTGCAGAATTATTTCCAAATCATCAAAGCTTCAAATCTCCAAGTCAACCATTTACCAGTTAAACCGTTTGGCAATCAACAACAAGCCATCAGCAACCAACAATCAAATTATTCCAATAAAAACTGCCCTCCGGAGCCTCTTCACCTGCTGCTGCTCCTCATAAGGCGGCATGAAACCGCACACGCCATAAGCGAATTAGGCGATCGCTGCCTTCTGCCGGCACGCATGGCAGCTGTAAACTCCCCCGCCGTTTTTATGATCGGTTTTGTCTTCTCAAATTATCAGGCATACAAGCTTGCCCAACACTCTCGGGCAAGCTTCGTGGGTAAAGCGCTTTAAACCTGGGGGAGTACTGAAATTTTAGGAAGCGTTTTAGTATTTTGCAAATTAAATGAGCCACGTATCATATCAGCGATAACTAACCGGTTAAATGAAAGTCATAAAAAATTTAAAGATCAGGGATAAACTGTTTCTGCTGCTGTCTATTTTATTAATTCCGTTGCTGTACTTCGTCGCATCTGCCGTGCAGCAGGAGGTGGAGGAGAACAAACGTTTAAAAGAGGAGGCAGTGCAGCTGGCCGAGTCAGAAAAGATATCGAGGGTTATCCATGCGTTTCAGCGGGAGAGGGCGCGTATGTTAGCGGCAGCGGGCGGAGATGAAGCTTTTCTGCTGGAGGCCAAAGCACAACGTGCCCTCACAGACGCAGCCGAGCGGGAGCTCAAAGAGTTTTTGCAGGGCAACGGCCGATCTTTTTCCGACATCTCCCTGCTGAGCGAGCTGCAGAAGTACCGTGCCGACACAGATAAATTAGAACTGGATATCACGGAGTTTAGGAGATACTCCAATAACTTGATTTATACCTTTTTAGACCGGATTGACACCAATGCCAACAGTATCGGAGATGTAGAGCTGGCCAGGCAGATGGTGGGTTTCAGGAGCCTGGTAGAGTCTAAAATACAGCTGGCCCGCATGCGGAGTATGCTCATGAAGGTGATGCAGGAAGGCATGTTCTCCTACGAAGACTACGCCGAAGTACGCTCGCAGCAACGGTTTTTTGAGCGCGCCATGGTCAGCTTTAACAGGTACGCCTCCCCGGAGTGGGTGGCGGAGGTGCAGCAAGTGGTTGACTCTGAGAATTACCGGAAGGTTGGCCTTGTGCTGCAGCGATTAGAAAGGAACCCGGAGACAAAGCTTGACCCGGATAGCGCTATTCCGGTTTTTAATCAATTTACCACCAGCATTGAGGATCTTCGGGCTGTGGAGCGTCAGCTCCTGGCACATATAAATGCGCAGGTACAGGCGGAAATTACCCAGAAATACCAGAACCTGATAGGGCTGGCCCTGGTGGTGGTTTCGCTGCTGGTGCTGCTTACGGTACTCGCTTTTTACATCATAAACCTGATCGCTACATCGCTCTCTAACCTGAAAGTGGCCGCAGATCGCATCCGGGTGGGAGCCACTGACGTGGCGATATCCGTACACAGCGCCGATGAGATCGGGCAGGTGGCCGATTCGTTCCGAGGGGTTCTGAACAAAACAGTGTCGCTTACCAAAGTGGCGCAGGCCATAGGGCAGGGCAATTACGAGGTGGAGGTAGAGGTGCAAAGCCAGGAGGATATCTTGAGCTACGCCATCAAAGACATGAAGGAGAACCTGCAGCGCTTCTCCCTGGACAATGCCAACCGAAGCTGGATTTTGAGTGGCATCTCTGAGCTCAACAACCTGATTGCGGGCACCTCGGCGCTGGCACAGGTGTCGGAGAAGGTAATCTCTTTTCTGTGCAATTACACAGGATCTGAGGCGGGCGTGATGTACCTGCACGAGGCAGGAGGCAGGCTAACACCCAAAGCCAGCTACGGTGTGTCCTGCAGCACCTCGCAGCTCGAATCGTTTGAAGTGGGCGTTGGCGTAGTGGGGCAGGCAGTGAGCGACCGGCAGGTAAAGTTGCTGCAGCAGGTGCCCCATGCGCACCTGAAAATAAAAACAGGCTTATCAGAAAGCGACCCGGCCAGCATTGTTATACTTCCCTTGCAGTTTACCGATAATCTGGTGGGAGCCCTGGAACTGTGCTCCCACCAGGAATACACCGAGCTGCAGCAGCAGTTCTTTAAGGCAGCGGCTGAGCGGGTGGCTGTTATGGTGCATACCCTCATGATCCACCTGCAGACGCAGGAGCTGCTCCACGAAACCCAGAACCAGGCCGAAGAGCTCGAAACGCAGCAGGAAGAGCTGCGCCAGCTCAACGCCGAACTCAAGGCCTCGGAAGAGGAACTGCGCGTAAACCAGGAGGAGCTGCAGGAAAAGAACTCGGAGCTCGAAGAAAAAGCCCAGCTGCTCGAAGAGCAATACGAGGCCCTGCGCGGCAAAAACGAAGCGCTGGAAGATGCCCGCCAGGCCATAGAACTAAAGATTAACCAGGTAGAGACGGTGAGCAAGTACAAAAGCGATTTCCTGGCCAACATGAGCCACGAGCTGCGCACCCCGCTCAACAGCATCCTGATCCTGTCGCGGCTGCTGGCCGATAATACCGAAAATACGTTGTCGACCAAGCAGATCGACCATGCCCAGATCATCCACCGCTCCGGCAACGACCTGCTCAAGCTCATCAACGAGATACTGGACCTTTCCAAGATCGAGTCCGGGCTGATACGGCTGGAAGTGGGGGAGGTCAGAACCAGTGATATACAAATGGAGCCGATGTTTGGCGAGATGGCCAAAAAACGGAACATCCGCTTCAGCCAGCATATCGCCTCCGACATGTACGACACCCTCACCACCGACCGCTTCAGGCTGGAGCAGATTCTGAAAAACTTTGTCGGCAATGCCATCAAGTTTACCGACGAAGGAGGTGAGGTAGAGCTTTCTGTTTATCCGGTTCGAAACAAACCCCGCTTCCGCTCAGAGGCGCTGAAAGAGCAGACCGAGATTATTGCCTTCTCTGTAAAGGATACCGGCATTGGCATACCCAAAGATAAGCAGGATATGGTATTCGAAGCCTTTCAGCAGGCCGATTCCTCTACCACGCGCAGGTATGGGGGCACTGGCCTGGGCCTTACCATCAGCAAAGAACTGGCTACACTGCTCGGTGGCGAGCTGCAGCTGGAGAGTGAGCCCGGAGAAGGTAGCACCTTTACCCTGTACCTGCCACGCACACCGCATCAACTGGCCGCCGCTACTACATCTGGCACCAGTACGGCGGCTCCTGCTGCACCTAAAACAGAGTCGGCGGTGCAGGTGCTGCAGCGGATGAACTCCAGAGAGAAGAAGGAGATCAAGGTGCTGATCGTGGAAGACGACAGAGGCTTCAGCGATATTCTGGCTGATTTCGCCAACGCCAAAAACTTTAAGGTGTTCAAGGCCTATACCGGTGCCGAAGGGCTGCAACTGGCCCGGGAAGAGAAACCCGACGCCGTGCTCCTCGACATACACCTGCCGGATACCACCGGCTGGGAAGTGCTGCGCCAGATCAGGGAGGATAAAGACCTGCGGCATATCAGCGTGCACGTAATGTCGGCTTACGACAGCGAAATAAACGGCGAGTTTCAGGAAAACGAAGAGTATCTTCCCAAACCAGTTACTCTCGAGATGTTGAATAAGGCCTTCACCTCCATTGCCGACAGTACCGATGGCCGGATCGAGAATATCCTGATCGTGGAAGACAATGAGATAGAGAACAAGGCAGTGGCAGAACTATTGCTGGCACATGGCATGCGATCGACTTCGGTGTACACAGCCGAAGAGGCGGAGCGGGTGCTGGCTAAGCAGAAGGTCGACTGCATGATTCTGGACCTCAACCTGCCGGGCATGAAGGGCTACGACTTCATGAAGTCGGTGAAGTCTAAAGAAGGCCTGGCAGAGATTCCGATTATTGTGTACTCCGGAAAAGACCTGAGCGAGGAGGAAGAAACCAGGCTGAGGGAATTTGCCAACACGATTATCATCAAAAACGAGTATTCTTACCTGCGCCTGCTCGACGAGGTGCAGCTGTTCCTGCACAAGGTAAACCAGAAGCTGCCGCTCGGTAACGAGTTCAAGATGAAGCTGCACGTGCCGGAGCAGATTCTGCAGGGCCGCAAAATATTGGTGGTAGACGACGATGTTCGAAACGTGTACTCGCTTAGCAGTTTGCTGGAACTCCACGGCATGGAAACCATTGTGGCCTACGATGGAAAGGAGGCGCTGCAGAAACTGGAAACAGAAACTGCCGTAGATATGGTGCTGATGGATATAATGATGCCGGAAATGGACGGCATTGAAGCCATCAGGCACATCCGCCAAAACAAACAATTTAAACACATGCCTATTATAGCGCTCACGGCCAAAGCCATGAAAGAAGACAAGGAGAAGTGTATCAAAGCCGGCGCATCAGATTATATTCCGAAGCCGATAGATACCGATAAGTTGCTGACACTAATGAGGGTGTGGCTGTATGAAGGTTGAGGACGAGACCCGTTTTGAGCAGGAGGTAGAGGAACTGATGGAGCAGGTGCACCAGCAGTATGGCTACGATTTCAGGGGATATTCGCGGGCTTCGCTTTATCGCCGCATCAGGCGCTTTACAGGCAATGCCGGCATTGGAAGCATGGAGCAGTTGCAGCGATCAGTGCTGGAAAACAGTTATTTCTTTGAGGGGTTTTTGCAGGAGATCACCGTAAACGTGACCGAGATGTTCCGCGACCCTTCGTTCTTCCTGTCGTTGCGGCAGAACGTGCTGCCGCTGCTCTCCACCTATCCGTTTATCAAGATCTGGGATGCCGGCTGCTCTACCGGTGAGGAGCTGTTCTCGCTGGCCGTTTTACTACAGGAGGAGGGGCTGCTGGACAGGACCAAGATTTACGCCACCGATGTAAACCAGAAGGTGCTGCGGCAGGCGAAGGAGGGGATCTTCCCGGCTTCGAATATTTCGGCTTATACGGCAGGCTATTATGCCTCGGGCGGTAAATATAACTTTTCGGAGTATTACGTCAGTAACTATGGAAGCCTCAAATTTAAGTCGTATCTTATCAAAAATGTGGTGTTTTATCCGCACAATCTGGCTACCGATGCCTCGTTTAACGAATTTCACCTGATCGTTTGCCGCAACGTGCTCATTTACTTTACCCATCCGCTGCAGGAACGGGTATTTAAGCTCTTCGACGAAAGCATGGTCGAGTTAGGATACCTGGGGCTCGGCAAAAAAGAGACCCTGGCGCTCTCTTCCATCAGTTCGAAATACCAGCTCACAGACAAAAGCAACAGGATTTACCGCAAAGCAGGTTAAATGAGGACATTTGAGAAGGTTGTGGTAATGGGTGGCTCCTGGGGCGGCATACAGGCTTCTATCGGGGTGCTGAAGGCCCTGCCTGCCGGATTCGGGTTGCCGGTGGTGCTCGTGTTGCACCGGCTGCGCAACACCGAAAGCGACCTGCAGCAAATTTACGCCAAAAAGATCAGCCTGAAAGTGGCGGAGATAGAAGAGAAAGAGCCGCTTACGCCCGGCTGCGTGCACCTTGCCCCGGCCAACTACCATGTACTGCTCGAGAAAGACAAAACGTTTTCGCTCGATGTTTCTGACCTGGAAAATTACTCCCGGCCGTCTATAGACGTTACGTTTATGAGTGCCGCTGATGTTTTCGGAAAGCAGGTGATCGGGATCTTGCTAAGCGGCGCCAGCAAAGATGGCAGCGCCGGATTAAAATATATTCACGACAAAGGCGGCATAGCCCTGGTGCAGGACCCAACCGAGGCCGAAGTGAGTACGATGCCCGAATCAGCCATTAAATTAATTCCAGGCTGCCAGGTTATGAATTTAGGAAAGATTCAGGAATTTTTACTTTCGATTGCATGATGATTGACCAACAACCGCAGGCAGCTTCTATGGAGCTCAATGATTCTTACCCGGTTAAGGTGCTTCTGGTAGATGATAAACCGGAGAACCTGATCAGCCTGGAAAGTCTACTGTACAGCGAAGGCGAGAACATTACCTACCTTTTTGCCGATTCCGGCGAAGAGGCCCTGAAAATTGCCCTGCGCGAGGAGCTTGCCCTTATTTTGCTGGATGTGCAGATGCCCGGCATGAATGGCTACGAGGTGGCGCAGTACCTGCACACAAACTCCAAAACAAAAGATATTCCCATCATCTTCGTGACGGCTATCGTAGAGCAGTCGTCGCATGTGGTGGCAGGATTTGAGGCTGGTGCGGTCGATTTTCTGTTTAAGCCGCTGCACCCGTACATTACCCGGGCAAAGGTAGCGGCCTTTATCAACTTCTTCGTTCAGAAAAAGGAGCTGGAAAAGGCCAACAAAGCTGCCCTTAAAACGAACCGGGAACTGGAGGAAAGGGTAAGGGACCGCACCAAAGAACTCACCAAAATAAACAAAGACCTCGAGAACTTTGTATACACTGCCTCCCACGACCTGAAAGCCCCCATCACCAACATAGAAGGGCTCATAAAGGCGCTGCAGGAAACGCTGGTGGAGAACTGTGTGCAGCTGGAAGAAACAACCTCCATCCTCGAGATGATCGATACTTCCATAGACCGGTTTAAAAACACCCTGGCCGACCTTACCGAGGTGGCTAAACTGCAGTACGAGGAGGAAACCGTACATGACCGTGTCGGCTTTCAGGAGATCATGGATGATGTGAAGCTGCATATCAAGCGCATGATCCAGGAGTCGGAAGCTGAGATTATTGAAGATTTCACCCAGTCGCCGGACCTGGTTTTTTCGCGCAAGAACCTGCGCAGTATCATCTATAATCTGGTGTCGAACGCCATTAAGTACAGGAGCCCGCTCCGGAGGCCCCAGATCCGGGTGAGCACTTACCCGGAAGGAGACTACAGCGTGCTTGCCGTGCAGGACAACGGGCTGGGCCTGAAAGAGCAGGACCACCAGAAAGTCTTCAGCATGTTTACCCGCCTCCACGACCACACCGAAGGCACCGGCGTAGGCATGACTATCGTGAAACGAATTGTGGAGAACAGCGACGGCAAGATTGAACTGGAGAGCGAACTGGGCAAGGGCTCTACCTTTAGGATTTATTTCAAGATTGGGAGCGTAGTATAGGCCGCGCCCAAATCACATTGAAGTTGTATAATAATTTACGATTCCCTCTTAGATTTGATCTGGTTACACTCAACTATCCCTTCAGTATTGTTGTAGCATAAATTCCTGAAAATAAATCTTAAATAGCTCTGTTGGGTTCATGGTATCCGACTTTGGACGGTACCATTCGTGCTGGTTTTGCCCCTAGCTTCTTTGCATACCTGGCCGATGATCCGAGGCGAATAGGCATTGCATAAAAAGCAGCCAGAGCGCATGGCAGCCGGACAAAGTCCCCACAGTTTAAATTATGCTAATGAAAAGTGGCCTCCGGAGGCACTACTGCCTCTTTTGCTCCGTCTTCTATGCACCAGATGGCCATCCTTTTATTTCATCAGGCCTGAAACCGTTAGGGCAGGAGTGTCCAAAGCAGCTCTATACGAGAAACATCTATTAATCCCTCCTAAGAAATTAACCTGAAAGCGCAGTAACAAAAACATTTACCGAAAACTTAATATTTTGCCCGCCTCATCTCTTGACTTTTTCTATTTATAATCGTAATATTACGATTATAAATAGAGCTTATGGGACTTTCCAAAACAGAAGAATTCAGGCAGTCAGATATCAACGTAGCCAGATATGCCAAAGCGCTGGCACACCCCGCTCGCATTGCCATCCTGCGTATTCTGGTAGATCGCAGTTCCTGTATCTGTGGCGATATTGTAGAGGAGCTTCCGCTGTCACAGTCTACGGTGTCGCAGCACCTGAAGGAGCTGAAAGAAGCAGGCCTGATAAAGGGAGAGATTGAGGGCAAGAAAGTTTGCTACTGCATAGACGATCAGGCTTGGAAACAGGCACAGCAATTAATAGAAGACCTGTTTGCCCGATATAAGCCATGTTGCACTTCCTGCTGCTAACCGAGCAGCTCTTTACCTATCTAATCACCAAAAAATGTAAGATCATGAATAATCCGGATGAACTCAAAAAAATAGTAAAGGACAAATACGGAGAAATTGCCCTGCAAAGCAAAGAGCAAAACGAAGCCTCCTGTTGTGGTGCCACCGGCTGCGGCACCGTAGATTATGCCATTTTCGCAGACAATTACACCACCCTGGAGGGCTACAACCCCGATGCTGACCTTGGCCTTGGCTGTGGCCTGCCCACCGAATTTGCCCAGATAAAGCCAGGGGATACCGTAGTAGACTTAGGGTCAGGAGCCGGTAATGATTGCTTTGTGGCACGGGCCATTACCGGCGAGAGCGGAAAAGTGATCGGCATTGACATGACCGAAGCCATGATCGCCAAAGCCCGCGCCAATGCCGACAAGCTGGGATTCAACAACGTGGAGTTTCGGCAGGGTGAGATAGAAGATATCCCGCTTGCCTCCAACCGTGCCGATGTGGTGATCAGCAATTGCGTGCTGAACCTGGTTCCGGATAAGCGCAAGGCCTTTGCCGAAACCTTCAGGGTGCTGAAACCGGACTGGCACTTCAGTATTTCTGACGTGGTGCTGATCGGGGAGCTGCCGGCCGGATTGGTAAATGCCGCCGAAATGTATGCCGGCTGCGTATCCGGAGCGATCCAGAAAGACGAGTATCTGCAGCTTATCCGCGAAAACGGCTTTGAGAATGTAACCGTGCAGAAAGAGAAAGTAATACAGGTGCCGGACGAGATATTGCAGGATTACCTCGATACGGAAGGCATCCGCCAGTTCAGAGAGAGCAATACAGGCATCTTCAGCATTACCGTTTACGGCCAGAAGCCTGCCAGCGCCAGTTGCTGTGAACCCGGAGCCGGCTGTTGCTAATGACTTTTTTAGGAGAAAAATGATTTTCTATAATCTCTGCCCGCTGCTTCATTTTACCAAAATGCAGCGGGCAGCATTCCCTACTTTCAATGGCAAAAACAACTACCGCCCCCAAGCAGATTGCTTTTTTTGAACGCTACCTCAGCATTTGGGTCTTCCTGTGCATCGTGACTGGCATAGTGCTGGGCAAGCTGACAGGCTCCTCCATGAAAGTGATCAGCGACCTGAACCTGAACTCCATCAACATCCCGGTAGCCATCCTCGTCTGGCTGATGATTTTTCCGATGATGGTGCAGATCGATTTCAGCTCGTTGCGAAACGTTGGAGCCAATAAGAGGGGACTGATGCTGACCGTGTTTATTAACTGGCTGATCAAGCCGTTTACGATGGCCTTTTTTGCCTGGATCTTCTTCACGAAACTGTATGCTGCCTGGATATCGCCGGAGCTTGCCAACGAGTACCTGGCGGGTGCCATCCTGCTGGGTGCTGCGCCTTGCACCGCCATGGTGTTTGTGTGGTCTTACCTCTCAGATGGCGATTCTAACTTCACACTGGTGCAGGTTTCTGTCAACGACCTGATTCTGCTGGTAGCCTTTATCCCGATCGTGCGTTTTTTGCTGGGCGTTACCGACATCGAGATTCCGTACAATGTATTGTTCACCTCAGTGCTGGTTTTCGTGCTGATACCGCTGGTATCCGGGTACATTACAAACCGCTGGCTGATCAAAAGCAAGGGAGAGCACTGGTTTAAATCACGGTTTCTGCCCCGCCTGAAGCCTGTTTCTATGGTGGCTTTGCTTACCACGCTGGTCTTGCTTTTTGCCTTTCAGGGGGAGCAGATACTGGAGCAGCCGCTCAATATTGTGCTTATCGCCATTCCGCTCATCCTTCAGACCTATTTTATCTTTTTCTTTTCGTGGTACATCGGCCGGCGTTTCCTGAAGCTGCCTTACTGTATAAATGCACCGGCCGGCATGATCGGGGCCAGCAATTTTTTTGAGCTTGCGGTGGCCGTGGCTATTGCCATTTTCGGGTTAAACTCCGGTGCCTCCCTGGCCACTGTGGTCGGCGTGCTGATAGAGGTGCCGATTATGCTTTCGCTCGTGCGTTTTGCAAACCGCTGGAACTACGATAAACCAGTAACTGATGCTACGCCAGTTTAAAAATAAGAAATTATGGCAGATGTGCTTTCCGGTAGCTTTATAAACATTAAAACTACCTGAAAATCAAATTGGAGGAGTGCCAGGTGAAAATATAGACAGTTACAAAACTTATCGGAACGAGGCATTTGATTTGTTTTGCTTATGAAAGAATCTTGTGTCTTATTTCTTGCGTCTTGTGTCCTGTTGCAAATGGCAGTACAAATTCGATTTCCGGGATTTAAGTAGCCAACTATAACCACTTGTAAGGCTGAATGAAATTATTCAAATAAAAAATCCCCTCCAGCAGCTTTTTTTGCTGCTGCACATAAACCCCCTTCTCAGTGTTTCTGTTGCCCGGCCAGATCGGGGGGCTGTTTTTCACAATCCTGAACCTAATCTATACACACTTTAAAAATAAAATGCTGCTATGCTTCTTACCGCCCTGCACCACACGATTCAGCAACTAGAGCAAGACTTTGCTGCCATACCGCCTGCTCGGAAAGAACTTTTGCAACAGCTTACGGCCTATATCCGGCAGAAGAAGGAGTGTCAGGAAATTGTAAAGCTTATTTTCATTTGCACGCACAACTCCCGCCGCAGCCACATGGCCCAGCTTTGGGCACAGGCCGCTGCGTCCTATTACAACATACCTGATGTACAGTGCTATTCCGGAGGAACAGAAACCACCGCTTTTAACCCGAGAGCAGTAATGGCCATGCAGGAAGCAGGGTTCGGCATACAGTCGCGGCAGGATGGGAGCAACCCGGTGTATGTTGTAAGTTTTGCTGATGAAGAAGCGCCTGTGGAAGTCTGGTCGAAAAAGTTTGATGATGCGGCCAACCCGGCAGCAGGCTTTTGCGCCATCATGACCTGCTCCGACGCAGACGAAAACTGCCCCTTTGTACCAGGTGTGGAAAGCAGGATAAGCATTACCTACGACGATCCAAAAAACTTTGACGGCAACCCCCAGGAAGAGGAGAAGTACCGGGAGCGGGCAAGGCAGATTGGCGCTGAAATGCTATATATCTTTAGTGAGGTCTAGCGTAGGGCTTCGCCAGATTAGAAATTAGAAATTATGCCGGATATGCTTTCTGGCAGCTACCGTGGCTTTTTTCATCTGTCTGTGATTCCTGAATTGCTGCAAACAATTTGGCAGCTTCCCTTGGGGCTAAATCTGGAAATCTCTTTTAACAGCGGTTGCATAGCACTTTTTAGCTACCTAACAGATGAAGCACACAGCAGCGTTTGCACCTGATGGTGTGCTTAAAGTCATGGAGAACGCTCGCAGGGTTGGTACCCTATCTCAATTATTTAAATAAAAATGGCCCTCCAGAGGCTCGCACTAGCGAACAGAACATAGAATTAAATCCTGATTTTTCCCCTAAAAGATGAGCTTCAACGGGGGGCTTTTGCTTCCATAGTAACTGCTGCGTAAAAGGAGCTATTAAAATAATCCTTACTTTATAAAACTTTCAATAACTATTGAAAGTATAGAAAATTATACTACCTTTGGTACATGCAGTTAGAAGAAGGAAAAGAGAAGTTCATACAAGCCTGGGGCACCTTGGGGTCCAGCTGGGGCATAAACCGCACTATGGCGCAGGTGCATGCCCTGCTGCTCATTTCCCCTGAGGCCCTGAGCACGGAAGATGTGATGCAGGAGCTGAATGTGTCGCGGGGAAATGCGAACATGAACCTGCGCGCCCTAATCGACTGGGGCCTGATTTCTAAGGAACTGAAGCCGGGGGAGAGGAGGGAGTTTTTTGTGGCCGAGAAGGATATGTGGAAAGTGGCCAAGCAGGTGATCCGGGAACGCCGCAAGCGGGAGCTGGAGCCCATGCTGCGCATATTGGAGGAACTGAGGCAGGTGGAGGGGGCCAAAGGAGATAAAGAGACAGAAGCTTTTACAGAGGCCATTACAAACCTGCACGAGCTATCGCTGAAGGCCGACAAAACGCTGAACACCATGCTTCGGGCTGATGAGCATTGGTTCCTTAGCTCTTTTATGAAGTTGATGCGTTAATTTTTTTACCTATAATATTTCAATGATTATTGAAAGTTCTATAAGTTAAGGATGAAAAACCATGCAGAACAAACTGATTATCTACGACGGCAACTGCCAGGTATGTGTGGGCTTGCGGGACCTGATGCTAAGGCTGAGGCTGGTGGGGGAGCAGGAGTGTGTGGCCTACCAGCAGCTGCAGCCACCGCTCCGCCAGCAGGTGCAGGCCGAACGCTTCCGCAACGAAATGGCCCTGATCGACACGCACGGAGGCGATACGCTTTACGGTGCAGAGGGTGTGTCTTTTGTGTTTGCCAGCAAGCTGAAGCTGCTGCAGCCGCTGTTTCGGTTCCGGCCATTTTTCCTGCTGTTCCGCTTTCTCTATAAAATCATTGCCTTTAACCGCTACCTCATCGCCACACCCAAAAAGCAAACTATCTCCTGCGACTGCTACCCGGAGGCGGCCACAAAATTCAGGCTGGTTTATATCGGTTTTGCCCTGCTGCTGTCTGTTTGCCTGACCGCGTTTTTTGGGGTCTCTGTGCACCAGGCGCTTGGGGTAGGTCCTGGGGCAGGTGCAGGGCAGTTGCTGCTGATGGCCGGTACAGGCTGGGTAATCCAGATTGTGTTGGCAGCCTTGTTCCTGGAGCGGCAGCAGGCGCTGGATTACGTGGGCCACCTGGGCACTATCATGGTGGTGGGGCTCCTGGTGCTGGTGCCAGCCATCTGCTTTTACTTTATTACCGGCCTGCTGTTTTACCCTTTGCCTGTGCTGAGCGTGTTGTGCAGCAGCGGCCTGATGCTCTACCTGCACTACCACCGGGTGCAACACCTCGGCCTGTCACAGCGCTGGACGGTGCAGTGGTTTCTGCTGCTACAGGCAACGGCGGTGCTTTGGTTACTTTATTTTCAACTTTAAACCCCTCAGCTTATGGAAATGCTCAAAAAATTGCCGCTAACTTATGTAGGAGAGCTGCACGATGTCCGGTTAATCAACTTTTCTGTGGAGCAGGAGGAGGTGCTGCCGCTTCTGCCGGAGCGGCTCCGGCTTCGCGACTTCCAGGGCCGTTCCCTCATCTCGATGGTGAACGTGAAACTGCGCCACATGCGCCCGGACTTTATGCCCGATGCACTGCACTTCAATTACCAGCACATCGGTTTCAGGTTGCTGATTGATGACCGGAAATATAATGGCGCTAACAGAAATGGAGATGCCAAAGGAATCTACTTCCTCCGTTCGTTTACAGACAAGTCGCTGATGGTGCACGGCGGAAGCATATTCACCAATTACAGGTTGGAGAAAGCAGCTATCACAAACAGCGATAATTCTTTTGAACTACGGCAGGGAAACGAATTTCTGAAATATAACCTACGGGATGAGCAGCCACCGCAGGTAAAGGAGGAGCTGAAGCAAATGGTAGGAGCGCTGGACCGGGCCTATTCCTACATCGGCGATACCCTAATGAGGGTGCAGATCATGCGGGAAGGCTGGCCCATAGAGTGGGCGACCTGCGAAGGATTTGAAACGAACTTCTTCAGCACTGCAAAGTTTGAGGGAGCCTTCCGGGTGCGTGACATGGTTCCATACCAGTGGTTGCCACCTAAGCCTGTACCGCAATGCGTATTGTCGTATTAGGAGCCAACGGCCAGGTTGGTTCCCGGGTGCTTAACCGGTTGTTGCAGGATTATCCGCCGGAGCAGGTGGTGGGCTGTGTAAGAGCAGAGCGTATGGCAGCTATGCACGGTGCCGCTCCTTCTAATAGCCTGCTGCCTTTTAACCCTTTCACGGACAACTGGGAAAAGCTTGGCAAAGTAGATGTGCTGATCAACTGCATCGGCATTATCCGGGAAACCGCTGGGCTGGATTTTACCGTGGCGCATGGCGATTTAACAGCTCGCATGCTGCAGCACAGGGCGCAAATCGGTAACCCGAAACTTATCCAGCTTTCGGCCTTAGGGGCAGATCCCGGAAGTGCCTCGAAATTCTTAAGTACCAAAGGGCAGGCGGATCAGGAGCTGTTGCAGTACCCAGGTACGGTGGTGCTGCGGCCTTCCATTGTCTGCACACCCGGCACTATGCTGAGCAGAAAATTGCAAGGGCTACAGAAGCTATGTAGGTATATGGGTGGCTTTCTTCCTTTTCCGGATACTACGCTCCAAACAAAACTACAGCCCGTGGCAGTGGAAGACCTGACGGAGCTAGTTTCACGGCTGTGTGTGCTGCACGATCACCCGCCTATGGTAGAGGTAGGTGGAAGTGATGTCTATACCGTCAGGGAATTGTTGGAGATGGTGCCGGCCTGCAAACGCATCCTTCCGTTTCCACAAACTATATTTGACCACCTTTCCCCGCTGTTGCGTAAATTTTTCCCTGGCTTGCCCGACAAAGAGCAACAACTCTTGCTACAGCAAAACAATGTGGCAGACACAGTGGCTTGCGAAAAGATACTGGGTAGAAAAATGGCTTCCACATCAGGCTTTTGGCAAAGAGAACTCGCGTAGTAAAGAATCAGCTTAGGCTGACAGCGGCATGAAATACCTCTGAAAGGCCTTTTTTATTCAAATAATTCAAATTTTGAGCTGATCTCCTGCAGTGGAATCGCTTGCGCAGCTGCATCATTGAGTCCGACGTGGCAGCAATAATGTAGCCTGTATCACCATTTTCCGGTTGCTTTTGTAGCAGGAATCGGCAGCGCTGGCTAATTTTGTTTTATGAACTCCGTTAAACTGAGCGCCAACTACCGCCTCTACGCTTTTTCTGGCTACCAGAGCATGAAATCTGCCATGCCGTATATGCGCTCTGTGGTGCTGGCCAAAGAACTGGCCGCGGTGCAGGAAGCGGAGGTAAGAAGGTTTGTGGGGCGCATCAGCGGGCAGGGCTATGTCAATTACCTGGAGCCTGCCGGATACCAGTATGCTCTCCGCTCGTACCGGAGGTCTTTTATCACGGCTTTGCAGAAGTTATACAAAAGTAACGGCTACGCAGCCAGGTATATCCTGATTGAGCGCGTATAGCCAATACCAATAAGCAGCAAAACGGCAGCACATGGAAGAAAAATGGCAGCAGCTGAAAAAACTGGTAACAGCCATCCGGCCACTACCGGAGCAGGATTGGCAGGCATTCGCGGCTGTCTGGAAACCTTTTTCCGCCAAAAGGAAAGAGACGCTGACGGCGGCAGGGGAGCAGGAACATTACCTGTACTTTGTGGCAGCGGGCGTGCAGCGGGTGTTCTATTTCGATGATCAGAACCGGGAGGCTACCCTGCTTTTTACCTACGCCCCCTCGTTTGGAGGTGTGCTCGATGCGCTCCTGCTGCAGCAACCTTCCCGCTACTATTATGAAACCCTGACACCTTCTGTTTTTCTGCGGGCATCTTTCAGCGAATTAGAGCAGTTGATGCAAACCTACCCCTCCATCGGGCTCATGGTCAGAGAAGGAATTACGCATAGCCTTTCGGGGGTGCTGGAGCGGCTGGTGGAGCTGCAGTGTTTTTCTTCGGAAGAAAAATTCAGGAAACTGTTGCAGCGCAGTCCGCATATACTGCAGCTGGTGCCGCACAAGTACCTGGCAAGTTACCTGGGCATAGATGCCACCAACTTCAGCAAGTTGCTGAATAAGGTGCGGACCTGAAATGTTGGTATTTGCCAAGAATTAACTTTCGGCTTTCGCGCAACTTTGTAACGTTCACTAAAATGTACATCGTTATGAAAATTCAGAAAATTTTGCGCCTGGCCTCCAAAGGCTTCATCCTGGTATCCGCTCTCAGCTTATTATCGGTTAGTGTGATGGCGTTTGCCAGCCCGCAGGCGGTGATGGACCTGGTGCACGTGCAGCTCACCAATACCGACGCTTTCAGCTCCATTAGGGGTGTGTATGGCGGCGTGGGGCTCACCTTGTTCATCAGCCTGATCTACCTCCTGTTCTACGACACCCGAAAAGGGCTCGCCTTTCTGTGCCTGCTCTGGGGGTTTTACGCTTTGTCGCGTACCATCACTATTTTTTGTGAAGGAGCGCTGGGAGATTTTGGTACGCAGTGGCTGCTGACGGAGTCGGTGCTGTTTGTGCTGGCCCTGTTGCTGGTGGTAGCGTATAGAAATCCGGCGTCATCTCCAGAAGCTCACTGACATGAAAGCTGTCAACAAAGCGCAATTGCTGGCTTCGCTCGAAGATAGAGTGGAGCAGCATGTGCAGGAGGCGGTCAGGGTGTTCCAGAACCTGGACGAGGAGGTGCTGCTGAAGCCGGCTGCTGATGGCGGCTGGAGCATTGCCCAGTGCCTGGCTCACCTGAACAGCTACGGCGACTATTACCTGCCCCGCCTCAGGGCAGGTTTCGAAAGCCAGCAGGAAGCAGCTGTAGCAGAAACATATAAAGGCACCTGGCTTGGCAACCAGTTTATCCGGATGATGGCGCCGGAGACCGGCCGCAAAAAATACAAAGCCGCCAAAATCCACCTGCCAAAAGAAGCAACGCAGGGGCAGGCCATTGTCAGGGAATTTATCCGGCAGCAGGAGGAATTGCTGTTGCTGCTGCGCCAGGCCCACAAGGCTGATCTGGACGCCAACAAAATTCCGGTTTCCGTGCTTACCTGGCTTCGGCTAAAACCGGGCGATGTGCTGCAGTTTGTGGTGGCCCACAACGAGCGGCACATGCTGCAGGCCGAGCGGAATCTGCCTGTTCCGGATGTGGCCGTCTGAGGCAGATAAAGTTAGTTTCGCTCGTTGCCCCGGCCTTGTGCCGGGGTATTTTTTTGCTTCCAGCACAATGTCTAAAGCTGTGCTGGCACCTGGCCATGGTTTAGCCAGGTAGCTATTCTTAGTGCCCTGTAAAAAAAAGGAAATATATCACACTTTATCTTAAAATAATCCTGGTAAAGAGCCTTTTGTGAGGTCTTTAAGAATGGATGCACATCTTTAAATATAAAAAAAATATTTATTAATGAAGAGCCTGTATATAATTGGAACAACATTTGCCGTTATCAAACTACTTTACCTCCAGTATATCTTCAGAAGGGATGAGACACATGAAAAAGATAGGATTTGCGGCAAAGCGGTTTACCATAACTGCTGAAGATGTATGGGAACTGGAAGCAAACTACCTGGCTGTCCCGGCCAGCCACGCGTCTGGCCTTTACCGCGCGCTTGTTTCTGTGTCTGACCTGTTGGACAAGTACGAGAAGCTAATACTGATTTTCCCTCCCGGTAATTTGTATCCTGCCAGCATCTTAAAGGCTTTTCTGCAATACTGCCAGCGCCACCAGAAAAACTATGCTATCCACAGTAATGCTACCGATGAAATACCCGCTCCCGGCACGGGCTATCTTACACTAGCCGAAACCGATCTGGCGGCGCTTATCAAAATAAGCAGGCGCCTGCGCTATGAACTGGGCCAGGACATGGGTATCCTGTCATTCGACGATAGCCGCGTGAAAGAACTGATGGGCCTTACGGTTCTTACGGCAGCAGAGGCAGGAAATGATAACGCTTCACTGCTCCTTCAGCCGGCCTGCCAAAGTACGTGTGCTGGGCCAGTAAACGTTATCCGCCGAAGCTCCCTTTAGGTTTAGCTCGCACAATCCCCTTCCTGAAATGTACCGGCAACTTTGCCCGGCGTGTGGTTGGTGTTCCTTTTTCCATGGCCAGGAACGGCAACTCTGAACTCATCAGATTAGACAAAAAAAGAAGCCGAGGCACAACAGATTCTGACAGTCTTTTGTACAGAATTATTCTGATTAACCTATTTGGCATACCTTTGTAAAACACTTGGTGCTTTACAACACACAGCTATGAAATACTTCTTCGTTTGCCTTAGCTTCCTCATACTTTTTACTTGTCAAAGCGGCACCAGCCTTGCGCAGGAGTGGCAATGGTCGGTTCCGCTGGAAGCAGTTACCGCCAACGGTGCTAACAGCGCCCCCCGCGCCTTTCTCTGGATTCCGCCGGATTGCAAGCGGGTGCGGGCTGTGGTGGTGGGGCAGCACGACCTGTTGGAAGCGGGTATTCTGGAGCACCCGGCCTTCCGGCAGGAATTGGCAGACCTCGGCATGGCCGAAGTTTGGGTAACGCCTGGTTTTGACCTGGTTTTTGATTTTGACAATGGAGCCGGAGATCAGTTCAATGCCATGATGCAGGCGCTGGCCAAGGTGTCGGACTACCAGGAACTGGCTTTTGCACCGGTGGTGCCCATTGGCCACGCCGCCGCTGCCAGCTTTCCGTGGAACTTCGGCGCCTGGAACCCGGACCGCACCTTAGCGATGCTCTCCATAAAAGGCGATGCGCCCCTGGCCAGCAAGATCGGAAGTGGCCGCCCCAACCCGAGCTGGGAAGACCGCAGCATAGAAGGTGTGCCCGGGCTGATGGTGATGGGGGAGTACGAGTGGCGGGAAGAACGGCTGGCCCCGGCCATGGCCTATCGTGTGAGGTACCCGGCCGCGCCTATCTCCTTACTCGCAGATGCCGGCCGTGGCCACTTCGATTATTCTGATGAACTGGTGTCTTACCTGGCGCTCTTTATCCGGAAGGCTGCTAAAGTCCGCCTCCCGAGCCGTGTGCCACTCGACGAACCGGTTTCTCTCAAGCCGGTGGACCCGATCAGCGGCTGGCTGGCAGACAGGTGGCGCGGCGATTCTGTGCCGGAGGCCCCGCCTGCCCCATATGCCAGCTATACTGGCAAGCCGGAGGAAGCTTTCTGGTACTTCGATAAGGAAATAGCTGCTGCAACCGAAAACCACTATGCCCGCATGCGCGGCAAAAAGCCACAACTCCTGGGCTTTGTGCAAAACGAGAAAGTGATTCCTCAAAATAAATCGCACGCGCAGGTACAGCTAAAATTCACGCCTCTGGAAGACGGCATTAGTTTCAGGGTAGGCGCTGCGTTTCTGGATTCGGTGCCGAGCGGGAACACGAACCCGGCAAAATGGACCAACCTGCCAAAAGGAGCCCTGCTTGGTCATGCCGAAGGCCCGATCACCCTGTCCAGGATAGCGGGACCGGTGGAGCTGGTAGGGAAGGATACCTTTCGGATCAGCTTAAACCGCGCAGGGCTGGCTAATACCGAACGCGCTAAGGGCATCTGGCTTCTGGCCAGCCACCCAGGCGACAGCAGCTACAAGAGCGCCGTGCAGCAGGCCAACCTCACGTTCCCCTTACCAAACACAGCAGGCGATCCGCAGAAAATCACTTTTCCTGAAATCCGGAACCAACGATTCAAGAAGATAAAAAAAGCCTCTATGCTGCTCCATGCCACATCGGATGCGGAGGTGCCTGTGCAGTTTTACGTGCGTGAAGGGCCGGCTGTGGTGACAGGAAACGAGCTTCGGTTCACGAAAATCCCGCCACGCAGCCGGTTCCCGGTCAAGGTAACTGTGGTGGCCTGGCAGTACGGGCGCAACGCATCGCCAAAGCTGCAGAGCGCGGCGCCTGTAGAGCAGGTTTTCTATATTGTAAAGTAGGAGCACTTGTAGCGTAAAATATGGCCTGCTGCCCTTGCAGCAGCAGGCTCCGGAGGGCCTGTTTCATTCAAATAATTGCTGTTGTAACAGAAGCCCCCTTTGGCACTTACAGGTAAGAATAGCGCCTTTCTACTGCTGCTGCCGCACCGCTTTTTTAACTGCCGGCGCCACCACCGTTCCCAGCAGCTCGATGGCACGCAGGACTTTGGCGTGCGGCAGCGTGCCCACGCTGATGTGCAGCAGAAACCGGGTGTTCCCGAACAATTCGTAATTGTAAAGTATCTTGTCGATGACCTGTTGCGGGCTGCCAACCAGTAAGGAGCCTTTGGGGCCGCGCATCATGTCGTAGTGCTGCCTGTCCATGGCCGACCAGCCGCGCTCGCGGCCTATCTTGCTCATCAGGTAGGCATAAGGACCATAAAATTCGTCGGCCGCCCGCTGAGAATCATCCGCAATGTACCCATGCGAGTTTATGGCCAGCTGTAGTTTTGCCTCGTCGTGCCCGGCCTTGGCATAGGTTTCCCGATAGAGGTCGGTGAAAGGAACAAACCTCTCCGGAGAGCCTCCGATAATGGCCAGGGCCATGGGCAGGCCTTTGCTGGCTGCGCGCACCACAGAGGCCGGTGTTCCGCCTACTGCCACCCAAATGGGCAGTTCTTCCTGCACCGGCCTCGGGTACACGCCACGGTTGGCTATGGCCGGCCGGTGTTTGCCTTGCCAGGTCACCAGTTCGCTTTTATTCAGCTGAATCAGCAAATCCAGCTTCTCGGAGAATAGCGTGTCGTAATCTTTCAGGTCGTTGCCGAAGAGGGGAAAGGACTCTATGAAAGAACCCCGGCCAGCCATGATCTCCGCCCTTCCGCCCGAAAGCAGATCGACATGCGCAAAATCCTGAAACACGCGCACCGGGTCGTCGGAACTCAGCACCGTGACAGCACTCGAAAGCCTGATTTTCCTGGTCTTAACCGCTGCGGCTGCCAGTACAACGGCGGGAGCCGAAACTACAAAATCGGAGCGGTGGTGCTCCCCGATAGAGAATACATCCAGGCCGACCTGGTCCGCCAGTTCTATTTCCTCCATCAGGTTCATCATGCGCTCCTGCGAGCTTAGCAGTTTGCCTGTTTCGGGATCGGGGGTGTTTTCTACGAAAGTGGTGATTCCTATTTCCATGATCAATGTTACTACATGTTTTTGATTTTAAAAAGAACTTTGCCTCCAGCAGAAGTATTTGCCTGCCGCCGCTATATAGCCACCGGCTACTTATCGGCTTTTACTTCTTCGTTACTACAACTTATAGAGATTTGGGTGTCGTTTCTATCAAGGTGATGCAATTTCTGGGTCTGATAAAGAAAGACACGTCCATAACACGGTGCACTTCTCTACAAGCTATACGGAAACCTGCTGAAGGAGTGGCTGTGCCTTTCGGCTTGCTGGCGATCAGCAAAAATACATTGTCTGTCAGGCGCTGATTTCCGTTAAGTATATAAAAACTCATTATGCTGGATATTGTTATAAAAGCCCGACAGGCCTCGCTGGGGCCTGGTATGGAAGTGCGCCGAATTCTGCCTTTCAGACTGCGCAGAATGGTAGGTCCCTTTATTTTTATGGACCATGCCGGCCCTATCGAGATGGAGCCGGCTTTGCTGCCCTCCATGGACGTATTGCCTCATCCTCACATTGGCTTGTCAACGGTCAGTTACTTGTTCGGGGGGCAGGTCACGCACCGCGACAGCCTGGGGGTACAGCAGGTAATCAGGCCCGGAGAAGTAAATTGGATGACGGCCGGCAGCGGCATTGCGCACTCTGAGCGGTTCGAAGATCCGGCGGCCCTGGCTGGCGGAGCCCTGGAGATGATCCAGACCTGGGTCGCGCTGCCAGAAAAAGATGAAGAAGCCGCACCTGCCTTCCACAATTACAAACCGGAGGAGCTGCCTGTTTTTACAGAAACCGGGGTTTGGATGAGGCTGATAGCCGGCAGCGCCTACGGCCTGAAGAGCAACGTGAACACCCACTCGCCCCTGTTTTACCTGCATGTGGTGCTGGAGCCGGGCACGCGTTTTGGCTTGCCACGAGAGCATACCGAACGCGGATTTTATGTAGCCAAAGGTAGCGTAGAAGTGGCCGGGAGAGCTTATACGGAGGGGCAGATGCTGGTCTTTAGCAAAGGAGCAGAACCCGTTATTCTGGCAAAGGAGCAGGCTACCCTCATGTTGCTAGGAGGCGAGCCGCTGGGCGAAAGGTTTATCTGGTGGAATTTTGTGTCTTCCAGGAAAGAACGCATTGAGCAGGCCAAAGCCGACTGGAAAGAAGGCAGAATCCTGTTGCCACCCAACGACAACCAGGATTTTGTTCCACTTCCCGAAGATCGGTCCAGGCCGGCCGGAAACCCTGCTCCACAGGCTCTTTCCTGAGGAGTTTCGTCAGCTTAGCAACACCAGCTCCGGAGGGGCATTTTAATTAGAATAATTCGATTTGCTGATTGCTGATTTGGAAATGAATGGCCTGAGCAGGCTATCTCATAAATCCCAGTCCCTGGCTTGAGGCGCCGGGGGAAGGGGTTCCCGTTCCTGGTCGTGAGCGCTCAGCGCCTCATGTAGGCAACAGAGCAGCCAAATGGCAGCGGGGCTAGCAGCAGCGAAGACAGTTGGAGCCAATAGATGACGAAATACCAAGGCCCCAGCATTTGTTATAGACTCAAAGCATTTAATTTGCCGGCTCCTGATTGGTCTAAGGGCCAGATTGTTGAACAGGTAATGTAAAGGTGTTTCTTGCAGGTCATCGAACCAGCATATCCTAAAAGGTGATATTGGTCATTTTTAGGGTAAATGCAAAGATGTAAATTTGATGCAACTTTAATAAATACCATTAACTTATGATTTCAGCAAAGCAAATAGGACTAATTAAGGGTACCGTGCCGGTACTGAAGGAGCATGGCGTGGCCTTAACCACACATTTCTATAACCGCATGTTCAAGCACAATCCTGAATTGAAAAATGTGTTTAACCTGGGAAATCAAGGAAGTGGGAAACAACAGCTGTCGCTTGCGCTTGCTGTACTGGCCTATGCTGAGCACATAGAGGATCCTTCGGTGCTGGCGCACGCCGTCACTAAAATAGGGCATAAGCACATGAGCCTGGACATCAGGCCGGAACATTATAACATAGTTGGCAAACACCTGCTCGCCTCCATCAGCGAAGTGCTGGGAGACGCCGCCCATACAGAACTGCTGGAGGCCTGGGCACTTGCCTACCAGCAACTGGCTGACCTGATGACCGGGATCGAAAAGAACCTGTATAGCGAATCTGTGGCGCGGGAGGGAGGCTGGACCGGCTGGAGGCCTTTTATCGTTAAACAGAAAGTGAAGGAGTCGGAGGAGATTACCTCCTTTTATCTGCACCCTGCCGATGGTGGTAAAGTGGCGACCTTCCTGCCGGGGCAGTACCTGAGTGTACGTATGTACCTGCCAGAACTGAACCTGTTCCAGCCCCGCCAGTACAGCCTCTCCAGTGCGCCAAACGAAAACTTTTACCGGATCTCGGTCAAAAAGGAAACAGGAGGAGGGTTTCATCCGGACGGCCTTATCAGCAACCGGCTGCACGACGAGGTGCAGGAGGGAGCCGTGATAGAGGTGGCGCCCCCGGCCGGAGATTTCACCCTGGACACCAACAAGCATACGCCGGTTGTGTTTATTAGCGGCGGCGTGGGGCAGACACCACTCCTGAGCATGCTGGAATACCTGACCAGCACCGACAGCGACAGAGAGATAGTGTGGGTGCACGGCTGCCGTAACAGAAAAGTGCATGCCTTCCGGGAGCCGCTGACTACGTTAGAAGCAGACCACGGCAAATTACAAAAACATATTTTTTATGATTCTCTGGATGAGGACATGCAGGTGGAAGGATATTATGAGGGAATCGTGGAGCTCGATAAACTGAAGGACCAAGCCATTCTGCAGGGAGCCGATTATTATATCTGCGGACCTGCCCCTTTCATCAGAAAGCAGTTTGAGGACCTGGCTGCTATGGGAGTGAGCCCAGAAGCCATCCACTACGAAGAATTTGGGCCAGCTACTCTCACGCTGGCATAAGCTGAAACTATCCGGACAAATGAAACTGAGCCAGTTCACCGATTTTGGCCTGCGCATATCCATGTATATGGCGCAGAAGCATGCAGCGCCATCTGCTACAACCATCACGGAGCTGTCGGAGAAGTTCGGCATATCCAGAAACCATCTGGTGAAGGTGGTTCAGTTTCTTTCCGGGAAAGGCGTTATAGCCGCCCAGCGGGGCAGAGGGGGCGGCCTGCGTTTAGGAGATCATCCGGCAAACATTAAAATAGGGCAGCTGGTGCAGCTCCTGGAGCAGAGCGAAGGCCTGATCAACTGCCGCACAACCCACTGTTTTCTGGATGGCAGCTGCCTGTTAAGGTATGTGCTGGACAATGCCTACCAGGAGCTTATCTCTTTCCTGGACAAGTACTCGCTGCAGGATGTAACAGGAGGCAGGACCGGCGCCATGCTGCAGCAACTAATCCAGGGCCACACACCGCCGCCAGCTGCGGTGCGCCTGCCAGAACCCGCCAAAGAACAGGCATAACAGAAGGCCTTAGCGGCCTGGCATTGTGTGTTTCCGCTGGCGGCTGCTCTTGCCGCCCGACATGTTTTTAACTGCCGGGGTAAGGAAACTATTGCTCCCTCCATTTGATATTTAAAAAGGTTTACCGCTGGTAAAGCTGCCAAAAGGCATTCCTGCCATCATTTCTAATGTTGAATTCCGATTTTTAATTTGGTGAAGCACTAAGTACATGCAAGTAAAATCTGTCGGATGCGGGCCGGATCAGCAGCATCAGGAGCCGAAGAGGTCTCCGAAGGGCTGTTTTAATTAGAATAATTCCGACAAGCAGGCTTCTCTCTTCTCAAACCAACCCGGCAATATTTACTGGGATGTACTTAGGCTGATCTATTGGCCGCTCTGAACTGCTCGGGCGTATGGGCGGTGTGCTTCTTGAAAAACCGGAAAAAGTAGGTGTTATCGAAGTAGCCGAGCTCTGCGGCAATTTGCGAGCTTGTCAGGTTGGCGTGTACCAGCAGCCGTTGTGCCTCCAGCAGGATCCGGTACTGCATCAGTTCCTTGGTTGTTCTGCCCAAAGATTTTTTACAGATTTCATTTAAGTGCCTGGGCGTCACGTGCAGGCGTTCAGCATAAAAACTCACCGGCTTATGTTCCTTATAATGCTGGTCGATCAGGCGCTCCAGGTTTTGCAGGAGTGTTTGCTCTTTCACTAAATCGCCTGTGCCTGCTTCGTCAGGTTCAAAAATCCGCGTTAACTCCATCAGCAGTATATCCAGGTACCTGCTGAGCACGACCTGGCGCATTGCCTTTGCCTGCTGGTGTTCCTGCTTTAGCAATTGCAGCAGGGGCAGCAGGGCGGCTTCGTTTTCTTTGCTGAGGCTCAAAACCGGGTTGTGTAGCAGCGCATTGAAAAACGGGAAATCGAACAGCATTTTATGGGGGTACTCTCTGGCGTAGAACTCCCGTGTGAAGAAGATGACAAAACCATCTGCATCTCTCGACAGTTTCCAGCTGTGTACCTGCCCGGGTGTCAGAAAGAACACCGTTCGCGGTTTTACTTCGTATTCTTTAAAGTCGATGGTATGGGTGCCCGTACCCTGCGTTACGATCAGGATGATGTAAAAATTGTGTTTGTGGGGCTCGCGGATAAAAAGGTGCTCCTGCAGGTGAACAGAAAAAGGGCTGAAGTAAAAGTACTGGTCCTGCTGCGCCAACGCTTCAAAATCGTGAATCTGGTAAATGGGCAAATGTTCTTTCTGCATATAGGCTTTGTACGTGGCGCAGGTTAGCCCGGCATGTGGCTAGGGCATCCTGCTCTTTGTGTTCTCCGGAGATTAATAAAAGTACAGCATTAAGTCGTTTTTGTGCCGTTATAATCGTAAATAGAATTGCTAAATTTGCTTAGACAAGTAATATCTATAGAAAATGAGCCAGAAAAATTCTTTTTTATATAGCGTAGTAAAAGCTAAATGCCCGAGGTGCCGCGAAGGAAACATGTTTCCGAAAGGTACCCTGTATACCACCAAGTTTGCAGACATGCACCAGTATTGCCCATGCTGCGGTCAGGCTTTTGAACCGGAACCGGGCTATTACTATGGAGCCATGTACGTGAGTTTCGGTTTTAACGTGGCTATCTTTCTGGTGGCGTTTATTGTGCTGCACCAGTTGGTGGAGGAGGTAAGTCTTGCCATGATGCTAGGCATGGTGGCCGTTCTTGTAGTCGGTTTGCTGCCGGTTATCTTCCGGTTGTCGCGGGCGCTATGGATCAATATCTTTATCAGGTACGAAGGGCCCTGCAGCCAGATACCGGAAAAAGCCCATGTTTAGCAGCCGCCGCCAGCAAACAACCAAACCGGTATAAATTCTGAATTTTGCGCCTGCAAACTCAGGAAATTAAATTATATTTATCACTCAATTTCTTGTTGGTGGTTCCGGTATGGCCTTTCTCAGATTTCTGCTTGTGGTGCTAAGACGATTCGTCGCCTTCAGCTTCTTGTTGTGCTTGTTTTCCTGCTCAGGATCGAAAAATGAAAATGTGTTCGATTTCTTTTGCTCGGATGAGGAAACGCGGCAGCAGGTGGAGGTTCCGGCCTCTTTTACCGCAGACAGCGCCCGCCTCTTAGGCCATAAGGTCGACTCCCTTTTCAATTATCTGCATCGTAAAAAAGGCTTTAACGGAACGGTACTGGTTACGAAATACGACCAGGTCATCTGCCGGAATGCCTATGGCTATGCCGATTTTGCCCGGAAAGATACTCTCTGCCTGGAGACAGCTTTCCAACTGGCATCAGTATCCAAGCCGTTTACAGCCATGGCCATTATGATCCTGAAGGAGCAGGGCGAGCTGAGCTACGAGGATAGCGTGCAGCAGTACATCCCCGATTTTCCTTACAAAGGCATAACCATCCGGCACTTGCTTATGCACCGCTCCGGCCTGCCCAACTATACTTATTTCAGCGAGAAACTATGGCCCGACCGGAAGGTGTCGCTCACGAACAACGACGTGCTGAGCCTGATGGCCGTTCATCAGCCTAACTTCAACTCAAAGCCCAATGCACGCTTCGAGTACAGTAATACCGGGTATGCGGTGCTGGCCTCCATTGTTGAAAAAGCTTCCGGCATGGCGTTCTCCGATTTTCTACAGGAGCATATTTTTGAACCCCTGCAAATGACGCAGACGTTTACCTTCAGCCAGGATTTGAATGCACCGTCAGGAAAAGTAGCGCATGGCCATCTGGTGGGCAAACGGAAAAGGTCTCCTGATTTCCTTGACTCTGTGCTGGGCGACAAAGGCGTTTATTCTACGGTGGAGGATTTATATAAATGGGACCAGGCCCTCTACACGCAAAGGCTGGTAAAGCGCGAAACGCTGGATGAAGCTTTTACCGGCTTTGGCTTGCCAAAGAAGGACAACGAAGATTATGGTTTTGGCTGGCGCATTCGCCGGATAGAAAGTGGCGATACCGTAGTGTACCATGGTGGCCTGTGGCACGGCTATAATACCTACCTGCTGCGGAACCCAAAGGACCACAGCGCTATCATAGTGTTGAGCAACCTGACGAACGGCAGCCTGAACTATATGAAGGAAGTAAGAAAACTCTTATTTCCGGAACAGCCAGTTCTGCTGGCCGATAATAAAAAAATGCAAAAAGAAACAGCCCGCAATTAGCGCCGGGCGGCTGTTGTGATGTGGCTCGTTCAAGCTGTCCCTTAAGGTTAAAGCAATATAATAAGCGTTTATCTCCAGCAACTTGTTAGGGCCCATCTGGAAAGCTGCTGGGATAAGAGTACGGGCTGGCAGCTCGCACCGGAGCAGCAGAAAGGAAAAAACATTGATTTATCCTGCAAAATTAGCTCCGAAGGGCCCTTTTTATTAGAATAATTCAGGTAGTGCGGAAGATGCCATTGTCTGGTTTAGGTAGCAAGCTCACGTCCAGGCTGAAAGTGACCACATGCTGCATCTGGTCAGAACCTTGCTGACTGCCTTCTTATTTCAATTTCACGAGTATACGTCAGTACCTGATGCAATGGGAATAATAGGTGTAATTTCTCAGGCGGGGCGTTGCCCTTGAGTATCGCTGCCGCACCTGAACGTGCGGCAGCGATTTGGTTTTTTCAGGTATGAAACAGATTAATGCGCCAGAAATGCTGCTTTTGCTCTTTTCACGGTTAAGCTAACCAGTGAGGATTGCTTTCACCTGGTTCTGTTGCTTGCCAGAGCAAGGCAAGCCTAAAGTCCTGCTCCCCCGGTAGTGGATGCTGGCGATATTTTCCAGAGTTCCCCATTTGATTCGTCGGTGACCAGGTAGAGCGCGCCATCCGGTCCCTGCCGCACATCTCTTACCCGTTGACCGCGGTCTTTTAGCAGGCGCTCCTCACCGGTTACGCGTCCGTTCTCTATTTGCAGGCGCACCAACTGCTTGTCGGTAAGCGAACCCACAAAAAGGTTGCCCTGCCACTCCGGGAAAGCATCGCCTGAGTAGAACTGGGCACCTGACGGAGAAATAACTGGGTCCCAGTAATAAACGGGTTGTTCATAACCATCACGCTGGGTTTTCGCAGTAGCTACTGGCTCGCCGGAATATTCTTCGCCATAGGTTACCAGGGGCCAGCCGTAGTTCTTGCCTTTCTCAATCAAATTCAGCTCGTCGCCACCCTGCGGCCCCATATCCACCGACCAAAAGCGGCCCTCGCCATCGAAGGCAGCGGCTTCCACGTTTCTTTGGCCAATCGTCCAGATCTCAGGCAACGTGCCCTCCTTGTCTATAAATGGATTTCCGGGTGCTGGTTTGCCATCGGTAGTGATGCGCAGAATTTTCCCCATGTGGCTGTCCATGTGCTGCGCCTGTGGACGTATTTCCTTGTCAGAGCGTTCTCCGAGTGTTACGAACAGATGGCCATCCGCATCGAACACGAGGCGTGAGCCAAAGTGCTTGTCGCCATCATACGTAGGCATGGCCTGGAATATTACCCGCACCTGTTCGAGCCTTTTGTTGTCTGATGACAGCACACCACGGGCCACGCTGGTGCCATTTCCGCCCGTCCGGGGCTCCGAGAATGACCAGAAAATAGTCCGGTCAGAGCCGAAGTTTGGGCTCAGCGCCACATCCAACAAGCCTCCCTGCCCTTTCGCATCCACCTTAGGCAGACCGCTGATGGGCTCCCCAACTTCTCCTGTAGCCGTCACGAGGCGCATATGGCCCGGTTTCTCTGTCACCAGCAGGCTGCCGTCAGGCAAGGGTTCTACTGCCCATGGCTTGTTCAGTCCCTTCGCCAGCACCTCCACCTGATAGGCTGCTTCTGATGTAATGGCGCAGGCGCGCGTCTGTCCTTCAAAAGCGGGGCTCTGTTCGGGGGAGTTGGCCTCCCGTGTTTCCAGCGGGTTGCAGTTGTTTGAGGAATCAGTTGTTTGTGCCACCGTGTTATCCTGGTTGTTGGTGCGGTTACAGGCCAGGCCTAAAGTAGCCAGGAAAATGGTAGAGAGGATCGTTTTCTGAAATCTGCCCATGAGTAGCTGTTCTTGGTGGTTGATTGTTTCTGACTGATTTGCATAAGCACCTTTCCGGAACCTATAGCTCTATTTTATCTTGGTTTACTTTAATAGTACAAAGAAGGTTTAGCTGTATTTTACTGGCGTGACAGCTCATATTGGATAGTATAGTTTCTTAGCAAGTTTATCCGGCAATAGATCGCAGGCATCATCCGATAAAACCTAACGCTGCTGCTCACAACTTTTGCCTGTAAACCTGACACTGAAACAGTAGGTTGTTGGCAACCAGGTGTTTTCCCAGGGGTGGCTTAAAAAGGGATGCGAAACCGGAATCTTATGTGAGTGGGCGCTTTTCGGCAAATTTCTTGCTTCATACGAAACTTTTTTGGTTGCAACTGTATGATTGGGATCAGCTATTTGTACAGCTGTGGCCTTGGTCAGCCAGGCACTACCACAAATTTGCTGACAACGTGATGGAGGCAAGAATTCCTTGATAAATAAAAATATATCTGTTTTTTAAGGCGAATGTAATTGTTATTATTTTATGCTTATATTGGCTTATCGTAAGAAGACGTGTGTTTTTGTTTCTGCCACAAATTCAGTCCGTTTTGACCAGTTAAATGGAATTTAACTCCTATATTTTAAGCATGCTGCAATGTTTACGTCAGACAATAAAAAGGAAATGCCACAGAACCGCATGCCTGATCAAAATGCCTTTGCCTCTCCCCAGTATCATAAGACCTTTTTCATGTCTTCAGGCGAAGGTTTACCTATTGAAAGTAGCAGGATGCAACTCTTCCGGACAGATTTTGTAGAGATTGTGCTGCACATGCCAAACCACCTGTTGCTCACGCGCTGGCTCAGGCCCGTTGTGAGCAGTGAGTACGGGCACGGCATTGAGGAGACCAGCCGCTTGTTTTTGAAGTACGACCTAAACAAGCTCCTGATCAATAACTGTAGAATGGGTGTGTTAACGATAGAGGACCAGGGCTGGCTCGGCCGGTTTTCAGTGGAAGTTATCTCCAAAAGCAAGCTGCAGCGCCTGGCCATCATTTCCTCTTTCGATATTCTGCAGCAACTAACCAACGAGGTTTTAGATGGTAAGGTAAAGGAAGCGACCCCTCCCTTCGATACCAGGTATTTCTTAACCGAACAAGATGCCTTGGAGTGGCTGCTGATGCCGTAGCAGGTGAAGGGGAAGAATTTTGTATTTGATTTTCAGATGCGTGTTTGTCAGTTGCTGGGAGATTAGTCACTAGCGCTTCGCCAAATTGAAATTAAAAATGAGAAATGGTGGCAGATAGGCTTTCTGGCAGCTCTACAAGCCTTGAACCTTTCTGGAAATCAAATTAGAAAAGTATTAAGTACCTGTAAGTGAAATCCTCCGTGTGTGGGCCGGATCAGGAGCAGAAGCAGAAGTGCCTCCGGAGGGCCTTTTTGATTGGAATAATTCTGAATGACAGCCTTTTATGCTTCTCTTACTGGCTCGATATTATTTACTCGAATGTACTTGGTATGGATCGCTTTACTTCTTAAAGAAATAAGCAAGTATTCCTGTTTGTTCTTGAAGCATGTCTGAAGCGCGTCAGGAGACGCGTCATGAGTCCGCACTCGTCTGGAGACGAGCGCGGGCAGCAAGTCTGCCTGCTAAAAAAACCTGGGGGATCTAGCTTGAGGTACTATGGTTTTAAAGGTGCTCTGGGCTAGGGGAGTAATTATTCCAATCAAAAAGGCCCTCCTGAGGTCTTTGCGCCTGCTCCTGCACCAGCCTGCAAACAGCGGCAGCCTCGTATGGCTTAATCACTTTTCTGTTGCTTTTCAAACATCAGGAAATGCTGGATCGGCAGAAAGTCCTCGCGCTTGTACAGCCTGAATCCATTTGCCTCCAACTCTTTTGTTACCTGCTCAGCCGTCATTTTGTGCAACTCCCGGATCATCACCTTCGGGTCTTCTGCGCGGTACTCCAGCAACAGCAGTTTGCCGGTTGGCTTCAATGCCCTGTGTATCGCCTGTAGCATTTCCTGGGGGTATTCCAGCTCGTGATAAACATCTACCATAAAAGCCAGGTCGAGCGAGGCATCGGGCACCTGTATACTTGTAGGGCCGCTTTTTACCACTTCCACGTGGCCTAGCCCTTGTTCCTTACTACGCTTTTTAAGTTCAGAAACAAACCCATCCTGCAGCTCCACCGCGTAGATTTTGCCCCTGGGTATTTTCTTGGCCACTTTAAACGTATAAAAGCCGGTTCCTGCGCCTATGTCAGCTACCACACTTTCAGGAGTTAGCATCATGCTGTTAATGGCTTGTAGCGAGTTTTCTTCTTTCAGCCTGGTGCTCCTGTCTAGCCAGTTAGCACCACCCGTGCCGATAACCCGGGCAATTTCACGACCCATGTATACTTTGCCGGTACCGCCCGAACCCGGTGCCTTTGTAGTGTAGGTGGCTGTTGCTTTTTGCTCCACCTGCGCCTGACAGCCACTGTTGCCAGCATTCAGGAAGAACACCGATAACAGCACAAAAAGCGCCTTCAGGCTTCGATATTTGAATATTTCCATGTAAGCAGGCTATTTCAGGTATACTGTTTTATCTTTTCTGTTACGGTATACATCGGCTGGTGGGCCCGTTTTAAGGCTGCTTTTTTCAAACCTGATGGGCCTCCGGTCTTAGCCGAACCTGATACCGCAAAGGGGCTGGTGGAATGGTCTTTTGAGCATCATCATCAGAAGACCTTCTCAAGATATGTCCAAAATTTACTATATAAAACGATCTATTTGCAGTAATTTAGCTTAAACCTGACGTAGGTAACAGGGAGTATGATAGAATAGCCGGGTAGGGGCGGGAATTCCTGTTAAATGTAAAAATGACTATGATGAAGACTATATTAGTACCCACGGATTTTTCAGTTAATGCTTCGGTAGCTGCTCGCTATGCGCTTGATCTTGCAACAAGTTTAGGCGGGTTCGATATCCATTTCCTGCATGCCTACGTTCCTTTTACATCAGCGTTCCAGGCTCATGCAGCTAACCAGGAAGACGAGGACCGTTCCAGGCTGGAAGCTGAGAAGGGCCTGGCTGAATTTATCGGAGCGCTTGGGCCGACGCCAGACGTGCCGGTAACCTTTAGTTTATCGCAGGATAACCTCGTGAATTCCATAGAACAATGCGCTAAGGACAAAATGGTCAGCCTTGTTGTAATGGGTACGCACGGCGCTTCTGGCACCAGAAAAGACGTGCTTGGAAGCAATACCCACGATGTGGCAAAATCTATATCGGTGCCTCTGCTTATCGTTCCGGAGCACACGGCCCGATTCCAGTCCGATAGCGTTGTTTTCTTTACGGACTACCACCAGGGGGATGTGTTCACCTTAAATGTATTCAAGAGTATTTTTGGTGAGGCTAGCAGCCGCTGTACACTGGTGCATATTCATAAGGACGAGGAACTGCCTGCAGAAAGCGACAGGCAAAAGCTGGCAGACTGGAAGCTGGAACTGGAGAGACTAACCGGCTACAAGAACTTAAACACCGAACTTGCCCATGTACAGGAAAATATGGAGGCGGTTAGCCAGATCATTGAACGTTTTGGGGCCACCCTTACCATGCTTACCCTGGTGGAAGGAAGAAATTTTTTTGAAACGCTACTGCATAAAAGCCTGGCGAAGGCTATTGTCTTTAACCCCGAAACGCCAACTCTGCTGACGACCTCCGAGGAAAGCGATTGACCGCACCGACATGTTCAGCACAAAAGAGCAGCAGCCTAGATTGATGCCCTTAAATGGGAAGTGAACCCGCAGAGGTTTAGTTGTAAATACTGATAACGTAGTACACTCCTGAACTTCTGCGGGTTCTTAAAAGCACGATCTGCCGGCTGCGACACAATTCACTGAATCTGTGGCTGGGTTCTCTGGTTCTTCAGAAAAATAAAAGATATCCTGCTGTGCAAAAATTCTAACATACGGCACCTCCTGTCTCGTTTCAGCACAAGCTATGCGGGGTAGAGCAATTTTTTGCATTAAAAGGTGTTGCATCAGTAATAACTGGAATTCAGATTACTGTTGGCTTTCTCGGCCTGCTCTATCATCTTAAAATCAGAAAGCACCAGCGGGCTACCTTTTTTTACGCACACGTCGTGTTCAAAATGAACTGATGGTTTGCCGTCGGCAGTGAGGATGGTCCATTCGTCATCAGCCAGCAAAACCTGAGCCGTGCCCAGGTTAATCATGGGCTCGATGGCAAGCACCATGTTTTCCTTCAGCATTTTGCCCTGGCCTTTCCGCCCGAAATTAGGAACGTCAGGCTTTTCATGTAAATCCCGGCCCAGACCGTGGCCTACCAACTCCTGCACAACACCAAAGCCGAATGGCGCTACATACGACTGAATGGCATGCCCAATGTCGCCCACTCTCTTGCCGTTTATTGCTTGTTCAATACCTTTCAGCAGAGATTCTTTCGTTACGCGAACCAGTTTCTTTAGCTCTTCGGGCACATCTCCAAGCAGAAACGTATAGGCCTGATCTCCATGAAACCCGTTTTTATAGGCCCCGACATCCAGCGAGATAACATCGCCCTCCCGTAAGGGCACATCATTCGGGAAACCATGG
This sequence comes from Pontibacter beigongshangensis, assembly GCF_014332515.1. GTDB lineage: Bacteria > Bacteroidota > Bacteroidia > Cytophagales > Hymenobacteraceae > Pontibacter > Pontibacter beigongshangensis. The sequence goes on from NZ_VFSD01000023.1 coordinate 102,204, forward strand.
ACAACGGCATCGTTCACCGAGGCACAAATGTGGAAAGGGAAGCCTCCAAAGTTATGAAAGGACGGAACCGCACCATTATCCCTTAAAAACTCCTCAGCATGTTTGTCCAGTTCCAGCGTGGTAATTCCTGGCTTTATGATCGATGCAAGGGAGGCTAATGTGCTGCTCACAAGCATCGCACTTTCTGCTATCAGAGCGACTTCTTCTTGTGTTTTAGTGAGCATCTGTTATTGTTCTAACGGTAATTTGGTTTTACTTAACAGCATATAGCCCGCCACACCCGAAATTAAGGATGCAACCAGAATAGAGAACTTTGCCTCCGCAATGATGGAGCTGTCTGAGAAAGAAAGCAAGGCAATGAAGATGGACATGGTAAATCCGATCCCTGCCAAAAGACCGACGCCTATGATATGCTGCCAGTTTGCCCCCGCCGGAAGCTGGGCTATTTTTAGCTTTATGGCCAGCTTCGACATCAGGAATATCCCGATTGGTTTCCCCAGGAAAAGTCCCACTATAATTCCCAGACCCACCGGAGATACCAGGCCTTCCAGCATGGTGTTTTCAAAACGGATATTGGTGTTAGCCAGGGCAAATACGGGTACGATCAGGTAATTGACGGGCACAACCAGGGCGTGTTCTAACTTCAGCAGGGGCGATGTCTGCCCTTCCTTTACACCTAACGGGATAGCCAGGGCGGTGAGCACTCCTGCAATGGTGGCATGTATTCCTGAGTGATGGATAAAGTACCAGATCAGCAAGCCTGGTATCAGGTAAAATACAAGTGAGCGGACCCCTAATTTATTGAATACAAGCAACAAAAGAAATAACCCTCCGGCATATGCCAGGTACACCATGTGCAGCTCAGCGGAGTAGAAGATGGCAATGACAAGGATGGCTATCAGATCGTCCACGATGGCCAGGGCTGCCAGAAATATTTTGAGTGATATAGGCACTCTGGTGCCCAGCATGGCCAGGGCTGCAAGGGCAAACGCGATATCGGTTGCCATGGGTATGCCCCAGCCGCTTACCGTTTCAGTGCCCTGGTTCAGAAAAAAGTAGATTCCGGCAGGAACGAGGGCTCCGCCAAAGGCACAGAGAATGGGCAAGGCCGCCTGGCGGGGAGTAGATAAGCCACCGTCCACAACTTCTCTTTTTATCTCCAGACCCACCAGTAAAAAGAAGATGGCCATAAGCCCGTCATTGATCCAGAGGGCAACAGAGTACCTCAGTTGCACCGAATCTGTTTCAAACCCGAGCGGGTAGTTGAGCAGGCTTTCGAACGATGCCCCCAAAGGTGAGTTGGCTAAGCCCAGGGAGATTAAGACACACATAAAAAGAATTATCCCGCCGCTGGATGCGGAATTAAAGAATGTCGCAAATATTTTTCGCATGATGTTTTCTATAGATTATGCCCAAAGGTACCTCCTATAGGTAGAGATATGAAAGTAAAAATTGGACACTCAGGTAGGTTTCACCCCATTTTTTATGCATATTTGCTCAGGTATGCCTATAAAACTGTTGCGAAAAATCAAATTCACTGCGCCCTCTGGTTCCGCGTTGTTGCATAAAAAGGAGGTGTTTTACAGGGATTTCCCTGCGAAACACGTCGTTAGCGCCTATGTTTTTCCGTGTAGTGACCTTGAGTCGAACCAGCCACTTTTTAATGATGGCTTCCCTTCCGTGATTTTCATGCCGAACCCTTCTGATGATGTTCATTTGAAAAGGAAAGGCAAAACCATAAAACTTAAATCAGCCTGGGTTTGCTGTGGGGTAATCAAAGATACGCACTGGGAGATTCCGGAAGGGCTTGAGTATATTTTAGTCTTACGGTTCAAACCTTCGTCTTTTTATTCCATCTTCAACATTGACCCCACCATATTCCGGGCCCAGCCCGTTTGTAGCCTGCAGGACATTGTGGACGAAAGCTGGGCCAGGAGGATAGAGGAAATGTACCGGAAAGACACAGTGGCGGAGAGAATAACCTTCATGAGCGATGTGCTGTCCTCGTACGATGAAAGTAATTATTTGCCGTTTTTGTTGCAGTCTGCCATTGACTACATAGACGAGCGAAAGGGCAATACCACGGTAGCCGACGTTCTGGATACGCTTGGAGAAAAAGTGAACCACAAGTGGCTGCAACGCAATTTTGTGAAGTATATAGGCATTACGCCCAAAAAGTATATTTCCCTTCAGCGTTTTGTCTATACCTACAGCCAGTACGACCGGGATAAATCATCAGACTTATTCACGGCTGCCATCACCAACGGGTATTACGACTATAATCATTTCTTCAAAGACTTTAAACAGTATATTGGCGTGGCTCCCTCTCAATATGCCTGGGATTAAGTAGTTGCCGCACAGACTTCATCCGAAGCCGTGCAGACTTTGATTTTCAGAAAGGTGTAATGCCTGTTAAGCTGCCCGCAAGCCTGTCTTTTGGAGAAAAAGCTGTTTGTTCCCTGGTTGTGCGCCTTTGGGGAACGGACCTATTCGTTCTGTCTGCACATTAATCCATACGCCTGTTTGTTTTTGTAAAGAGCCTCCTAACAATCGAGGTGGGCCATGCTTCGGTTGAGCCGGGGGCAGGAGGCTGTGCTTCTTCAGCAGAAAAATTGCCCGATTCAGCTATGTCAAATCCATTTTGAGACAAAACAGGTTAGCTTCCGATGAATTAATATAATACCTTAACCCGCGTTCCGCCCTATTAACTACCGGTCGTTTTATTCAGCAGGTTTCTTAAAGCTCCGGGGCTACAGCAGAGCTGCCTTGTTAAGCATGCCTGTTAGATGACAGGCCGATAGCTGCAGTTGCCCTTTGTACTCTTAGAGTCAGTAAAAAAACCTGTCGCACAAAAGCATCAGCAGACGGCTCCGGAGGGGCGTTTTTATTAGAATAATTCATCAGCCGGCCCCCAGGCCACGCGGTTATCTGACCTGATAAAACTGATGGGGGGGTGCTGCGTGCTGCCTGCATGATTAACAGACGGATCTTTAGCTGCAGCAGCGTTTTTGGCTCCAGAGGGGCATTTTGATTAGAATAATTGCCACGGTACCCGACAAGCCATCAAGTGCCGGGCAACTGGTAAGAATTTTCAGTTAAGAGATATACAAAAATGAAAAAAACCCATCACATTATCGCAGCCGGCCTGCTCTCGCTTGCTCTTTTATATCCGGGGGTAGACGCAATGGCACAAAACAGCAACAGAGCCGCCGGGCAGCCTGAACCCGGGCAAATACCCCCTCATCCACCAAGATTGCCCGAGGGCGCTATTCCTGCCTTTCCGGGAGCATGGGGAGGAGGCATGTTTACCACAGGAGGCCGCGGCGGCAAAGTAATGGCCGTTACTAACCTCAACGACAGTGGAACAGGAAGCTTGCGGGCTGCCTTAGAAGCCGAGGGCCCTCGCACGGTGGTGTTTCGTGTGGCAGGCACGATCAAAGTGAACAAAGACATCAATATCAATCATCCTGACATCACCATAGCAGGCCAGTCCGCCCCAGGCGACGGTATCTGTGTTGCCGGCACCCTTAATATCAACACCCACAATGTGATCATCCGCCACCTGCGCGTGCGCCGGGGTGTTCCTACCGGAGGGCAGGGTGATGATAATATTGGAGGCAATCCGCACCATCACATCATCATCGACCATTGTTCTGCCAGCTGGGGAATGGACGAGAACATTTCGCTCTACCGGCACATGCGGCCGTCGCTGGATGGCAGCACGCAAATAAAGGATCCAGCTGAGCATGTCACCATTCAGTGGACGATCTCCAGCGAGGCGCTCGATGCCAGAGGGCATGCTTTTGGCGGCACCTGGGGAGGGAACCCCGCCACCTTCCATCACAACCTCTTTGCCAGCAACACGGCCCGGAATCCGTCGATCGGCATGTCTGGTCCGTTTGATTTCCGCTACAATGTTCTGTTTAACTGGCAGCACCGTACCATTGATGGTGGCGACGAAACTTCTGAGATCAATCTCATCAACAACTATTTTAAACCGGGGCCTGCTACCAGAGAGAATATGCGCGCGGTCTTTGCCCGCATCGAACAGCGTAGTATGTACTCCCCTGGTAACGCATGGAAAGAAGGCGACTGGTATCCTAAAGAGCAAAACCGCCCCGGCAAATGGTATGTTGCCGGCAATATCATGCACGGAAACGATGCGCTGAACAATAACAACTGGGCTGGTATGCGCAGCAAAGAGACGAAAGCATCTATCGTTTCCAGCGGGAATGAGGCCGAAAATATAGCCCGTGTCAATACGCCGTTCGTAGGATGGCCGGTGGCACCGCACCAGCCGGCAGAGGCCGCTTTCGAGTCTGTGCTGGCAAAGGCTGGGGCTACTTTGCCTAAACGTGATGCGGTGGACACCCGGGTGGTAGAAATGGTGCGCACCGGAAAACCGACGACCAAGACCGGTATCATCAAAGATGTATCCGAAGTGGGGGGGTACCCGAACCTGACCTACGATCCTGCCAAAGTACCTGTAGATAGCGACGGAGACGGTATGCCAGACCAATGGGAAATCAAATACAAGCTTGACCCAAAAAATCCGAAAGATGGCGCTATGGATACTGACGGCGATGGTTATACCAATCTTGAAGAATACCTGAATGGCACTAATCCTCAGGAAAAAATCGATTACCGCAACCTGGGCAACAACGTCGATACGATCAGTTAAACAGCTTGAGTCGAAGCATTAAAGGGCGGAAGCGCCTGAGTACAAATAAACCGGCATACCCCCAAATTTTTAAAGCCCAACCTCTGCCTGAGGTTGGGCTTTGCCTTTGGATACAATCCTTCCGTTAAGGGCAACCTCTGCAAGAGCGTGGGTGGTAACCTAGCCTGGGAACAAAAGCGAGTGCTGTAATGCGAGGTTCTTTAAAATGGTATATACAGGCAGGGCTTGCTGGTTAAACTGCTCCTGTCTCTTGCCTGGTAATAAGTGCATGGGAGGTAAGCACAAACGCAAAGCCCAGCAAACTCTCCAGCGAAAAGCCGCCTCCCATGCCGGGTGCTGCATCCAACAGCAGCCGGGAGTGCTCGTAGTAATTGTGCTGCTCTTCCGACAGGTAAAATTCACAGCCTTCCACCTCGCCGATCAGCACGTCGCGGGAGCCGGGCTTATATTCTCCTTTCTCGTAGCACATGGGCTGCGAGCCTTCGCAGCAGCCGCCACTCATATAAAACATCAGCTCGCCGTAGCGCTCTTTCAACTGGCTGATCACTTCTTTTGCTTTTTCTGTCGCTAGTATCTTTTCCATAATTCTGTAAATTTATTTTATAAAAAAATCACCTGAGGGAGCCCCAGGTGATTTCAGGTTGATGACAAACTTTAGGTTAAAAGAAACCTTGCTTCTTCTTGTCGTAGGATATCAGCATGTTCTTGGTTTGGCGGTAGTGGTCGAGCATCATCTTATGGTTCTCTCTACCGTAACCCGACTGCTTGTAGCCGCCAAACGGGGCATGGGCCGGATAAGTGTGGTACTGGTTCACCCAGACACGGCCGGCCTGTATGGCTCTCGGCACCTGGTACATCTCGTGTGCATCGCGGGTCCAGACACCGGCACCCAGTCCGTAAATGGTGTCGTTGGCGATCTCAATGGCTTCCTCGGTTGTTTTAAAAGTGGTGAGAGACACAACCGGGCCAAAAATCTCTTCCTGGAACACACGCATCTTGTTGTGTCCTTTCAGGATAGTAGGCTGGATATAATATCCATTGGCTAGTTCACCATCTAATTTCTGCGGTTCGCCACCTACCAGCACTTCGGCGCCTTCTTCTTCACCGATCCTGATGTAGTTGAGGATCTTATCGTACTGGGGCTTCGATACCTGCGCCCCGATCATAGTCTCACCATCCAGCGGGTTGCCGGCTTTAATAGCTTTTACGCGTTCTATCACACGGGCCGTAAAGGCGTCGGCTATACTCTCGTGCACCAGGAGTCGGGTTGGTGCGGAACAGATCTCACCCTGGTTCAGGGCGAAGAAGGCGGCTCCTTCCAGGGCTTTGTCAAAGAACTCGTCGTCGGCATCCATCACGGACGGGAAGAAGATGTTCGGCGATTTACCGCCCAGTTCCATCGTGGAAGGAATGATGTTTTCGGAGGCGTACTGCATGATCAGCTTACCTGTTGTCGTGGACCCGGTAAACGCAAGCTTGCTGATTCTTGGGGAAGTGCCCAGCGCTTTGCCAACCTCGGCTCCGAAACCGTTCACCACGTTCAGCACGCCGGCTGGTAAAATGTCACCGATCAGTTCCATCAGCGCCAGGATACTCGTTGGGGTCTGCTCCGCCGGTTTCAGGACAATCGTGTTGCCGGCAGCCAGGGCCGGGGCAATTTTCCAGGCGGCCATCAGCAGCGGGAAGTTCCAGGGAATAATCTGCCCTACCACCCCGATCGGCTCGTGCAATACGATGCTCACCGTGTTCTCGTCGTGCTCGGAAATACCGCCCTCCTCAGAACGGATCACGCCGGCAAAATAACGGAAGTGGTCGACCACAAGCGGAAGGTCTGCTGCGCGCGTTTCACGAATCGGCTTCCCGTTGTCGATGGTGTCGACAGTAGCCAGGTACTCCAGGTTGTCTTCTATTTTCTGAGCAACCCGAAGTAGCGTGTTACTGCGTTCCCTGGCAGATGTCTTGCTCCATTCCGGAAATGCCTTATGTGCCGCGTCCAGTGCCAGTTCCACGTCCTCTTTGGAAGAGCGGGCCGCCTTTGCAAAAACTTTTCCGTTGATTGGCGAAATATTATCAAAATATTCTCCCTTCACCGGTGGGACAAATTGCCCGCCAATAAAGTTGTCTTGTGGCAACTCTCTGCCTTTGAGCTGTGGAAACTTATATAATTTCTTTTCAGCTTTACCGTTTTTTATAATAGGTTCTACTATAGTGCTCATAATTTTATATCTTTAAATGTGGTTAAATGTATTTGATTGCAGCATGCTACTTGATTTGCAACTCTTACAAATTTACAACAATATCAGGCGCAGGGGGTAGTACAGAGTACCCATAAGGTAGGACAAAAGGGAAATTGCCAAATAACAGTAAGGTGTTGTTCAGGAACATGCCCGGCTGGAAGGGTTGGCGGCTACAGCGCTGACAGAAAATTCTGCTTAACATTTACCAGCTTATGAATCCAGACCAGGACCTGTTTCTGCTAAGCCCGCTCGACGCCCCGCTACAGGCATATTTTGAAAGTCCTTTCCGGGAAGACTACTTTGAAATTGCCTGGCTGAAGGACGAGGAGCCCATGCATTTCGTAAAAGAGGAAACGCTCCGCATCAAAGGGGACTGGATGTACCTGATCCCGGCCAACCGCTCGCCCCGCCCCAGCAAATCCGGCAAAAAAGGAATGCTTATCGCCTTTCATAAATCAGTGCTGGACTATGAGGTCAAAGAATTTGCGCTGGATGTCATCAGGCTTTTCCTTGGTAAAGGCACGGGTAGTTTCTCCACCATTTTGCTGGAAGAAGACATGGCCACCAGCCTGGATAGCATCCTTCGGATCTTACAAGACGAATATGAGCAGCAGCAAAAGAACCTTCTGGTGCTTAAAGCATTACTGAAGGCATTTCTATTGAAGCTGATGCAGTATAAAACGCAGACCCTAACCCGCCATGGTCTGGATGAGAAGCGGGTGTACCATTTCCTGTTGCTGCTGGAGCACCACTTCAGGGAAGAGAAATCAGTTATATTCTATGCGGATAAGCTCAACATCACGCCCAAACGCCTGAACCAGATCCTGAAGCAAAAGACCGGAAAAACAATTACGCAGCTCTTGCAGGAACGCATTGTAGTGGCGGCTAAACAGCAACTCGTCATCAGCGCACAGACTATACAGGAAGTTGGCTACAGCCTTGGTTTTGAGGACAGGTCGTATTTCAGCAGGTTTTTCAAAAAAAAGACCGGTCAGACACCGGAGCAATTCCAGAAACAGGCAAAAGAGAGGATCTTTCCTGTGTAGTGTGTGGCAGGCAGCATACCGGTGCGTCAGCCAATCTCCTTAAAAATAAAGACACGTACAATCAGGTCTCAGGCAGGAAAGCCCATAGCCATTGTCTACTACGGCTCTCGCACACAAGGTCCTTCGGGGAGAACAAAATGGGAGTGGCATTATGAAGGTATGGAAGGAATTGTATTTACGGTTCACTTCCTCTCCAGCACTGCCAAAGAAAAATTCTCTTTTCAATTGATGGAGCACCAGCCGCTGCCTGCCTGTACTCACCAATTATACAGGCAGGCAGCCAATAGAGGCCTGCAGCCTGCAGCAGGTTGCCTGGCATGAGCGTGATAGTTTTGACACACATTATCCAGGACTAATTGCCATTTCGGAGTGGAACCTCGTATACAAGTAAGTAACAGGTAATCTTAAGGATTTGGCGTTCAGTACGCTGGAAACAGCCTTAGGGTAACGCATGCCTGTAAGTGTGCCTACTACCCTGTAAGGCATTGATGGTTCCGATGGTAGAAAAAGGACGTTTTAGATGGGATCTTTCTTTGATGCCGGCAAAGAGTTTTTATCCAATAAATGTGACGTAACATAAAAACAAGTAATCATGAACGAAAAATTTAAGTACAATACTACATCCGAAGCCATTGCGCAGCTCAGAGCTGCGGGATTTGATAAAAATCTTACTTTAAAAGACGGCTACGTATGGTGGGAGTCTGAAAAATTCGGAGCTGAAGATATCAGGATCGCCTCCGTAAGCAGGTATGAAGGAAACTCAGATCCAGGGGATGAAGCCACTGTTTATGGACTGGAAATGAAATCCGGCCTGAAAGGAATACTGGTAACGGGCGATGGCATCTACTCAGATTCAAACACGGTTGCCCTCCTGCAAAAATTACATCTTGCCAAACTGGACAAGTACAGCACCAGTCCCCCCAACGAAAGATCATAAGCTAGCCTTTCTTTTGTGTTATCATAAAACAAAGAATCGGCACGGCCTCGATACTACTACCGCAGCTATGTCTTGTGGCATGGTCCTTCAGCTATTAGCCGGATAGAAGCATCGGCTCAGATTACGGCAGCTTTTAGAGATATGCGCCAGCACCTGTCAGCCATTGGCCTTACCCTCAACGGTAAAGCGCCAGAGTCTATCAGGCAGGCAATTTATCTTTTTGACGGATGTATTCGCCTGCAAATCTCTTCTGCCTGTGCCACTAACCCAGGGGTTTTCGCACAAAATACAGGATTAGGAAGCGGTCGATAAATGTCTGGCAAAGTGCCCTGTTTGGCTCTGGGAGCGATTATTCTAATGAATTAGGCCCTCCGGAGGTTTATTTGTCTGGATCAGGATTCACAAAATTTCAGGATGAATAGGACACTTATTGTCTGAATCTCTTTGTAGGGTGCCTACCCCAATGATATGCTGAATATAAAGATTCTCAGGATGAGTGGAGCATTAAGAGGAGCTGCAGCCTTCCATGATTTCTAGTTTCTAATTATTTACCTGGCGGAGGCCCATACCGTGCACCCTGTAGGAAACCACCGTCAACTCTTTGGGGAGGATGGGTTAGGCGGAATGGAACCTTGAAGATGTTTTTTGGCTGGTGATGAAGTCGTTTAACCTTTTTTTGTATTTATTACTACCAGGTGCCCGGAATTTCTGGCCGACTATTCGATAATCATCAAGGATTAAAAAAACACGAACTATTAAAATTTATACTATGAAAAAGCTGGAAAGCAAAGTAGCTATCATTACAGGTGGTGCCCAGGGGATGGGCGCGGTAACGGCCGAACTTTTTGCAAGAGAGGGGGCCAAAGTAGTTATTGCCGACTTCAACGAAGAGAAAGGGCAGGAGCAGACAAATAAAATAAAAGCCGCAGGAGGCGATTGCTCTTTTGTGAAAACAGATGTCTCTAAATCAGAAGATGTTGAGAATATGGTAAAATTCACCGTTGATACCTACGGAAGACTCGACATTGCCCTGAACAACGCAGCCATTACGCCGGATGACAAGCCGATTGCCGATTTTGATGAAGCGTATTGGGACCGATTAATGTCAATCGATTTAAAAGGTGTTGCGCTGTGTCTTAAATATGAGGTGCGGCAGATGATGGCCCAGGGTGGCGGCGGTTCAATTATTTGTACTTCTTCTGTAAGCGGTATTCGCCCCCAGCCCGGTACACCTGCTTATATTGCTGCTAAACACGCCGTTATTGGCTTAACAAAGAGTGCAGCCATGGACTATTCTCCTCACGGCATCCGGATTAATTCTGTTGCGCCCGGCGCCATTGACACCCCGATGTTGAGAGGGGCGCTGGAACAGTTCGGATTAGATGCGGAAGAATACGCCAAGCAGTTAAGCATGCTGGGGCGTTTTGCAAAAGCGGAAGAAGTGGCCCAAGCTAATCTCTGGCTGGCTTCTGACGATTCGTCTTTTGTGACAGGAGCGGTGTATGCCGTTGATGGCGGCTATACCGCGATGTAATAACCTTGTAAATCAATGAATAAAATTATCATACCTGATCTTATTAACCAAATAAGTAAAAACAAAACGTATGGAAAAGTATAACATTGCCGTTTTCGTAGGCAGCCTTCGCAAAGAGTCCTATAACCTGAAAACAGCCAAAGCGCTCAAGGCCCTCGCCCCGCAGTCTATGTCGCTTGAGCTGGTGAGCATCGCGGAACTACCCATGTTCAACGAAGACCTGGAGGCCACGCCGCCCGGCGAGTGGGTTACGCTCCGGGAGAAGATCCGCGCCGCTGACGGCCTGCTCTTCCTAACGCCTGAGTACAACCGCTCTGTGCCGGCCGTGCTGAAAAATGCCATTGACGTGGGCTCCCGCCCTTACGGACAAAACTCATGGGACGGAAAACCCGCCGCCGTTGTGAGTGTGTCCATCGGAGGTATCAGCGGTTTCGGTGCCAACCATCACTTGCGCCAGTCGCTGGTCTTCGTGAACGTGCCTGCCATGGCGCAGCCTGAAGCCTACATAGGTGACGCAGGAGAACTGTTTGATGACAACGGAAACCTCACCAGCGACTCTACCAGAGACTTCTTGAGCAGTTTTATGCAGGCTTTTGAGCTATGGGTCGGGGCGCACGCAAAAAAGCAGGCTACCTAAACCAGCAACGTGAATAATATAGACAAAAAGTATACCTGGTGGCTGACGCCACGGGTTAAGACCGCAAGATTATGAGGGTATTTGCAGCAGATTATGCCCTCGCAATCTTGTCATTTGTCACGTCAATTAACCCATCAACAGCAGGTTCAGCCTGTCCATTTCTCATTGACATTCAGAAGAGTCTTAGATATAAAACAATGTCCTGAGAATGTCTGTACTCTTTAACACACGGCACTGACACAGGTGCATGTTGAACTCTTTCGGAAGCATACCTCCTTCCTCACCGCGCTGCCCCTCGCCCGATAACTCTACCGCAACACCTGAGTTGTACAATTCACCTTTCTATTAAATTCTAAAATTAGTTTAATATGAAAAAGAAGTTTTTTAATGCGAAACTGTATCGCAACGCATCGGCCACCGAAATGGTAGTGGAGGACGGAAAAATTGCCCAAGTTGGGGCTAATCTGCCAAAGTGTGATGAGGAAATCGACCTTAACGGGAAACTGGTCCTGCCTCCTTATGTAGATTCACATCTGCATCTGGATTATGTATATACCGGACGGAACGACGGAGGCAAGATTAAAACAGGAACACTTTTCGAAGGCATTACCCGCTGGCATGACATAAAGAAATCGCAAACAAAGGAAGATGCCAGAGAACGGGCATTGGCCGCCATACGGGAAGAGGTTTCCCAGGGCGTACAGTTTATCCGCACACACATCGACGTGACAGACCCGACACTTCTTGGGATGCAGGTTATGCTTGAGCTTCGGGAAGAACTTAAAGACATCGTAACCATCCAGATTGTGTCTTTCCCGCAGGAGGGAATGTATGCTTACAAAGGCGGATACGAACTGGTGGAGGAAGGCCTGAAGATGGGGGCGGACTGTGTCGGGGGCATCCCGCACTTCGAATGGGCCAGGGAAATCGGCGAGAAATCAGTGCATAGCTCGGTGGAGCTTGCCATGAAATACGGTAAAATGATTGATGTGCACTGCGACGAGACAGACGACCCGATGGCGCGTTTCGTGGAACTGCTCAATGCCCTTACCATGGTAGAAGGTGCCGGACACAAAACAGCAGCCAGCCATACCTGTTCTTTTGGCAGCGCAGACGATGCCTACGCGTACCGCATGATGGGCTTGTTTAAAGCCAACGGCATGAATTTTATTGCCTGCCCTACCGAAAACGCCTACCTGCAAGGCCGCCAGGATACTTATCCGAAGCGCCGCGGCCTGACCCGAGTGAGAGAGTTTCTGAGAGAGGGCATCAATGTGAGTTTCGGGCAGGACTCCATCAACGATCCATGGTACCCCTTAGGCAACGGAAACCTGATGAATATCCTGGACAACGGTATACACCTGACGCAGGTTGCCTCTTACCAGGAATTGGAAACTGCCTTTGATCTGATCACTTACAACGGTGCCAAAACCATGATGCTGGAAGATCAATACGGTCTGGAAGAGGGTAAGCCGGCTAACTTTATTGTCCTCAACGAAACTTCTGTATTTGAAGCAATCCGAAAAAGAACAGACGTGTTAGCCTCTGTCCGCAAGGGCGAATTCCTGTTCCGTCGCAGAGAACCGGAATATGAAATAGCTTTGGACCTGTAATTATTTGTGAAGAATGTAACAGAAGCCGGCTATGTTGGCGAAGCTACCTTTAGGTAGAAGCTATTTTGAACAGGAGGCCCTTGCATGATTTTAGGAACTTACCAGGAATGAGACAATGACAAGGTGAAAATACCGGATGTTCCGGTTTTTATTCTCTTGTAGTTAATTCAATACCCATGCCGGCAGATTTAGATGAGGGGTCAGACCTTTTTTAATGCGCAGGGGTGGGGTTTATGGCTGCCTGAATAAAGGGAGCTGCAGAGTTTGCTTGTACACAACAAATTTAACAATAGAACAATAGCTATGGAACAAATCAAAAATACACCCAAAAGCGAAGTGTCGAAAAAAAGTGATGGTAAATTTTTTGAGTTTCCTCACCTTTATGGTAAGGTACTACCCCAGGATAATATTATCGGAGGGAAATTCGTGCCACCTGTAAAAGGCGAATCATGAACCCAGCAATTTACTGGAAAAGATGGAAATAACCATCCCCGGAATAGCCAGTGCGATTGCAAAATATGCCAGGCTCATGGAAGAATATACTCCGAGCAACAGGCCTGCAGCAAGAGTTGCCAGCATGATGGCCAGGTTGAAGGTGGAAGACTGAACAGATGTGGCAATATCTTTGGCGCTTTCTACCTGTTTGCTTACGGCGGTTTGCAGCAAGGTTACCAAGGGCCCAAACGAAAGTCCCCACAAAAAGAAAGCGAAATGAGATATTCCGGTAATTCTTCCGAACAGCAGAAAGATGACCATAGCAAAGATCAACAAGGCAAACATCGCTGTTGTGAGCAGCTTCAGGTGCCGGTCGGTATATTTTATGGCCAGCAACACGGAAATTAGGGACCCTCCCCCAAAAAGCAACAAGGCGCTTTCTATCCCACCGGAGAGTTCTATTTCATCCACCAGGCTTGTGATGTACACATAAACCCCATAATGCGCACTCACGCCGAGCAGGGTTAGCAAAAGAACAACCAAAACTCCCGGAATTTTAAGCAGTGCAAAGGGAGATGAACTTTTGGTAAGTTTCTCTCCTGGTGTGGAAGGCAGCGCAAAGGCACTGATCACTGCAATAGCAAAAATGGCTACCCCCAATGCCAAGAATCCCGTTCGCCAGCCATATTCGTTCCCGATAAAAGTCATAAGTGGCATTCCCAGACTGATACCCAATGTGTTTCCTGCCATTATAACCGCGATGGCTTTCCCGTGTTGCTCCTCATCTACCAGGCGCATTCCATAGGCTGCAATCATGGGCCACATCACGCCGGCGCAAATTCCACCTATAATCCTCAGGAAAATGATAACTGTATAATTATCTAAAAGCCCCGCCACAATGTTAGAAACAGCAAACCCGGCAAGCAATATCAATAACAGCATTTTGCGGTTAAACTGAAGGGTCAGCGAAACAACTGGGATTGCAAAAATAGCGGACGCGATGGCATAATAGCCTACCATGTTACCACCCTGCACTTCGCTTATATCCAATTCTGCCATTATTTGTGGGAGAACACCCGAGGGCATCAACTCAGAAAGGATTCCGACAAAAGTCACCGAAGACATCAATATCATAATCAGCCATGGGAAAATATTTTTTCCGGTAGCTGTGGCCTGTTGTACGCTCATAGTCAGTTCTTTTTTTTGCGCTTTTAAACTACTGTTGAAAACTTCACGGAGTGGGGTGCCTTTGTCCGGGAAAATGGCCCGGGGGAAATTATAGTTTTAAAGGAATTTGTTGCCTGAATGATCCGTTGCGGCATTAATCTTTGTACCGGGTTGGCTTTCAGGCTTTTTTTCGCTTTGTGGCCGGGCTCCATTAAGTCATTTGTTTCAAAATCGTACAAGCACCTTTCCCTCTGCTTTCTGGTGGCCAGTGACTTTTGCCTGCAGCTAGTCCCCTAATCTCACTTCGTAAAGAAACCTATCGACTTCTGCCTTGCTACTTCTAAAAGCAATACTCTAAATCCGTCACAGCGATTTTTCCGAGATTTTTACATGGCGAATATCCTCATTTTGCCGGGCTTGGATAAGGCCGACACTGAAAATGATTGTCTCTTAGCTATATACGGAGGCCTTTTATCCAAAGACGCTTAATAGGGCGAAAGTCATACACCGGCAGGGAGCACATGTTGATTTGTGTTTAAAACTCTTGGATAGTGTACTTGGGGAAATGCATGCCTGTGCTTTTCCTTTCTTTTAAATGGAATGAAGTGGTTTGATGCCTACACTGTCGAGGTTGACAGATGAGCGTATTCAGCCCGAGAAGCCGAAGCTTCCTGCATTTCCCTCCCCAGTAACTCTGCTGGCAATGGCCAGGGGTAGGAGGGTGGCTGCTTTAGCATTCGGATAATTGTTTGAAGCGCATAAAAAGACCTTCCGGTGAAGTGGCTTTTGCAGACCGGAGGATCGAGTTATCGAA
>NZ_VFSD01000024.1 GCF_014332515.1 Pontibacter beigongshangensis
ATTGTTATTCAAGTGCTGTTACTTCAGGAGCTTCTCGAACTCAGGCTTCGTCACTTTAAAAATGGAGCCGTGCCGCATGCCCTGCGGGAAAGAGATCTTATCAGAGATGTCGGTCCAGTTCTGCAGGTCCTGCGACTGCAGCGCTCCCATAGCTTTGTCGCGGTACTTGTCGAAATACACGATCCAGGTGTCGCCCAGCTTTAGCGTAGTAGGCCCCTCGGCCCAGTAGTTGCCCGTAATAGGCGCGCTTGCCGCTGAGTAAGGTCCGGTCAGCTTATCGGCGTAGGCTACTTTCAGGTTCTTCTGGGGCGGCGTGCGTGTCTCGTCTTTCAGGAACATCACAAAGCGGCCCTTGTCTTTCACGATGGTGGCGTCTATCACGTTAAAGCCTGGCTCATACAGCAGCTTGGTGTCGCTGAAGGTCTTAAAATCTTTGGTGGTCACGTAGTACATGCGGTGGTTGTAGGCATTGTCCTCGGCCGCCTGCGTTTCGGGGAAAAGCCCGGTAATGGTGGTGGCCCAGTAGATCATGTACTCCTTTGTCTTGTCGTCGTAGGTGATTTCGGGGGCCCAGGTGTTGCGCGCGCCCGGCTCGTGCTCCATAACCGGCACATACTGCTGCTCCGACCAGTGCAGCAAATCATCGGAACTGGCATAGCCGATGCCGCGCTCGTTCCAGCTCACTGTCCAGACCATATGGAACTTGCCGTCGCCGCCCCGGATAATGCAGGGGTCGCGCATCAGCTTGTCTTTGCCTGCGGTAGGTTTCAGAAAGATGGAGTCGTTCTTGAGGGCCTGCCAGTTGTAGCCGTCGGTGCTGTACGCCAGGTGCAGCCCATCGCCGTTGCCCTTAAAGTAAGAGAACAGGTATACCTCTTCGTCGGGTGTGGCAGCCTGCCGGGAAGCGGAACAGGACCAGAGCAGGGGCAAGAGCAGCCAGAGCAAAAACTGTAATTTCTTCATTGATGTCAGCGTATAAATAATTGATGGTAGACTTGTGGCGGTATGGTGTTGGTTATCGGTTCTGAAGCAAATTATTTGAATGAAAACGGCCTTCCGGAGACTGTTTTCATTCAAATCACTAGATAGTAGCTTTTGCCCTTGAATCCAAAAGCTAACTGAAATAAACTATCTGAAGCACTTGTTTTGCCTTACTTTTGATGTTTTCACAGTAGTTCCTACCCGCGAAACTGTTACCAGATAAAGCACAAAATTGCAATTGGGAACTGCCAGATAAGTTTCTTCCAGACTACGAAGTGCCATTCCGGTAGTTTTGACGCTTGAGCGGGAGGTAAGGCAGGAAGGTCGGTTTCTGGAATTATTCTAATCGAAAAGGCCCTCAGGAGCTTTTTCCTGCTGCTGCTAGCTTGCCTTTAACGCGGCCAGAGGCTGCGAAACAGGAGCTTGAAGCGAGGCCGCGCCCGTGATTCTTACTTCCCTGACTTTTAATTTTTAATTTTGAATTTCTAATTTGAAGGAGCAACAGCCACAAAGCATTTGAAACCACAGCCAGCAGCCAACATCAAGACCCGGATAGCGCCAACACCCAGCGGCTACCTGCACCTGGGCAATGCATTGTCGTTTGCCATAACCTGGGCGCTGGCCCGCAAGCAAAACGGCACGGTCGTGCTTCGCATCGACGACCTCGACAACACCCGCTTCCGGCCAGGGTACCTGCACAACATTTTCGACACGCTGCAGTTTATGGGCATCGACTACGACGAAGGCCCCGCCAGCCCCGACGATTTCCTGCGTAACTACTCGCAGCACCACCGCTTACCGCTGTACCACGATTTCCTGGACCAACTGCTGGCAAAGGACCTGCTCTACGCCTGCCCCTGCTCCAGAAGCCAGATCGCGGCCCTTTCCCCAGAGGGGCTCTACCCCATGACTTGCCGCAACCTGCAAGTGCCGCTCTCAGAGCCTGGAGCTGCCTGGCGCATTCACGTGCCTGATCATACCATAATCTCTTTTTATGACCTTTTGCTCCGCGAAAATTACGAGGTGCCGCTTTGGGAGCAGATGCCCGATTTTGTGGTGCGCCGCAAAGATGGCATACCGGCCTACCAGGTAGCTTCCGTGTGCGACGACCTGCAGATGGGCATCAACCTGGTGGTGCGGGGGCAGGACCTGCTCACCTCCACGGCGGCACAGGTGTTTCTGGCGCAATGCACCGGCCATACGGCGTTCACCAACATGCGCTTCCTGCACCACCCCCTGCTGCTGGGCTCAGACGGTGCCAAACTATCCAAATCGCAGGATGCGCAGTCGTTGCATGGCATGCGGCAGCAAGGCATGACACCAGCAGCGCTCTGGCAGCGCCTGGCCCACTTGCTCGGCTGGCACGATGCCGATGTGGCAGATGCCCGCAGTTTCCTGGAGCGGTTCCGACCCGAGGAGATACCGTTATTAGTTAAGAGTTATGAGTTATGAGTAAGGGGGCTTGAACAGCAGCAGGCGCAGATGCTATGGAGGTTTATTTTCATTCAAATAATTTGGTTGTTGATTGCTGAATAGTTAAATGGCTAAATCGTTTAATGGTTGATTTTTTAATCTGAAGATTTGGAGATGAGGAGATTTGGAAATGAATTCTTCCAAGCTTTGAAAGTGCAATTAACTTTTCACTTTTAACTTCAAGAAGATCCTGTGTCTCGTGTCCTAGTTAAGCAGCAGGAGCAGAGCCGCCTGAGGGGCAAATCCATTAGAATAATTTAGTAGAAGACGACAATTTAAACGCCTGCACAAGCTACTGCTCAGGCCGGCTCTGGCTGAGCAGGCCATAGTAGTTTATATCCACTACTTCGCCTAAACCGGTTTTATATTCTTTACGGAGAGTACCTTCCAGCTCAAAGCCCAGTTTTTCGACCAGCTGTTTGCTTTGCAGATTGGTTGGAATAATCTTGGCGCAAATTTTCAGGATCGACAGATCATCAAAGCAGTACAGGCACACCGCTCTCAAAGCCTCTGAGGTAAAGCCAAGCCCCTCATAAGTCTGGGTTACAAAGTAACCTACTTCGCTTCTGGGAATACGCCAGTCTATGTTTTTCACGATGATCATGCCTACCAGAAGGCCCCTGAACCAAACCCCATACAACACGGACCTGCCATGCAGGCGGTCGTACTGCAGCTCTTTCAGGTAAATGCTGGCAGCCCCTTTATCGGTAGCCCGCCTGACGGTTATAGGAAAGCTCTCCTGCAGCCTGGTTTTGTTTGCTGAAACCAGCTCTGCAAAAGTGCTGGCATTCTCCTCTTCGAGCACCTTTAGCCGAAGGCGATCTGTCCTGATTTCTTCTTTAAACTGTATCATGAGAAGAAGCCGCTGTGTGTGTGTGCAGCAGGAGCCGGAGCAGAAGGGCTCTTTGTTGCGGCTCCCGGCTACCCTGGTTATTTTTTAGCTTTTACCGAGACAGGAAGTTCCAGATTCTCCCAGCGCAGTACAAAGCCCGGCTCCTGCACCTGGTACTCCAGCCGCTCCTGCATCGAAGCTGCTTTGCGGGGTTTGGCTGTCACGCGCAGCGCATCCTGGTCTTCTTTATACTGCGTGCCCCATTGGTCGGAGGTTTTGTTAAAGATAACGGTCCACTGGTCTTCGCCTGGAATGGTAAACAGGCTATACTTTCCGGCCGGAAGCGTTTTCCCCTCTACCGTCACGGCCTGGTCTACCTCGAAGGTAGTGGCCTCGTTGGCCCCGGAGCGCCACACTTTGCCATAGGGCACTCTATCGCCAAAAATGGTGCGTCCTTTCACGGCCGGGCTGCTGTAGTTAATGGTTACGTTTGCCTGGCCGATCTTACCCGATGCCGTGGCCGGAGGGCTCGGACGGCTTGCCTTATCGTCCTGCGCCAGGGCACCTGCTGACATCAGCAGGCCCAGCATCAGCAGGAGCAGCGAACTGAACAAATGGTTGTTTTTCATATTTTACGTTGTTTTGATTGTATCAGAAAGATAAGAAACTATTTAGTTTTCTGCTACACAATGCTTTGCAAGTAAAAAAGTACACCATAATCTGCTTCAGCTACGCCAGCAGTGCTCCTCCAATTTCATTTTCAGAAAGGTTTGATGCTTGGAAAGCTGCCATAATGTTTATCTCTAATTTTGAAGAACTCCAGCAGGGGCCGCAGCATCTCCGGAGGGGCTTTCTGATTAGAATAATTCTTGCATTCAGGCCATTTCTTCTCAACCTGTCCCGACAATATTTCATGCCTGCCAGGGTTTAATCATTGTAATCAGGTGTAGGTGGCTTGTTTTATGGCTACTTCTGCTGAAAAACGGGCATGCAGCAGAGCCATACTAACACACGTAAGTATTATAAAATCAAGATCCTCCAACCTTATTTCCTGATGCCTCGTATACCACATTCTATTAATTTTGTAATTACGATTTTACTAAAACATTTGCATTTCCGTTACGAATAAAAAAACATTAAATTATTTTTGATAAAATATTTGCAACATAATAAAGTTTCGTATACATTTGTATCATCAGTAGCAAACAATGTAGGGTGTTGAAACTGGCAGACAAGCCCTCCTCTCTCGGGGGTGGAGAATCTGGAATAAAGCAGCAATTTTAAACTATTTAGTACAAAGATTTTTGCCTAACTACTCCGTGGAGGTTCGATTCCTCCCCCTACAGCAAAAGCCGGCCCGGGAGCAATCCCGGGCCGGCTTCTTTTTTTGTTCTAGCCCAAAAGGATCGAAAGACCCAGATCGGTTTTCAGGGCCGCACGTCTGTTAAGTCGCGTAGCGGTACGTCAAGGTCCTGCGCTATTTTTTCCATATGCTGCAGGGCCACTTCTTTTATCCGGTGCTGCAGCAGGTGCAGTCTGGTGCCATCTGCCAGTTGCAGGAAGCCATCGAACCTGGAGCTGTAAAACGTCGCCATCGAGCCCCTCGATTCGGCCACCTGGCTGTAGTTGTTGCGCTTCAGGTACAGGAAGTCGAGCCCCGGAAGCGGTTGGTCGGCTCCGAAGAAGTAGGCAAAAAGCTGCACCCCCTGCCCAAACGTGGCACGCTTCAGATCGAACTTTACGGCCGCATAGGTAAGTTGCGTAATAATGGCAGCCGAAAAAAGCAAGGCTCCGGCCACCACCCCTTTCACTACAGCCACCACGCCTATAACTGCCAGCACCCAACCCAACATGCGGGCCCCTCCGGAAAAATACTTGCCTGTTTTGTAGATATAAGTGGCCATGGCAGATACATAAGGCTTGCCGCAAAATAACAGCTTGAGAATAAAAAAGCAGCTACACAACCAGGAACAGCTATGGTACAAGCCTCCTTTTCCTGTCAGGCACCATTACAGAAGAAGCCAATACAAAGCTGAAAACAGGATTTTTATGTTACGGATGAGTTTCAGCATTTATTTTATCAAAAACCCAACGGCTGTATAGGGCTTCAGGTAGTGTAGCAGCGTAGAAATAAGGTATATGATGCTGCCCATCTCCAGCACCTCCTCTGCCGTCATCACTATCATAAAAACCAGATCGCGGTCGCTGTGGCCCTGGCTCAGCAGGCTTGCTCCCAGCATCTCCAGGCCAAGTGCCCCCAGCAGAAAACAGGCCCCGGCAATAAAAAACCCTCTGCGGGCTGCCACGTTCAGGCTCCTGTAAAACTGATAATAAACCACCGCAAACACCAGCACCAGGACGCCGCCTGCCATGCCCCAGAAAATGTGCGCTGTACCTTCGGCGCTAAACCTGGCCAGCAGTAATTCATGTATGCCCGCCGCCTCGTCTACAGCCATGCACAGGAATATAATAGCAAGGCCCGCCCAGTGCCGGGCAAAATAGTCTTTTTCTTTTCTTTTGATGGCCGCTACAACTGCTAGCAGGAAAGCAGACAAGAGCAGGATAAAAGTTGAAAAGAATGATGGCAGGTTGCCTTCTTTATCAAAATAAAAGACGGGTTGCCAGGCCGGAAGCAGCTTTTGAGCATCGCCTGCCAGTATCGCCAGCATCACCAGCAGGTGGAGCACCAGCAACCCTCCGGCTGCCCAGAGCAGGCAGGTAACTACTGATGCTCCATGGGCAGGCACAGACTTGATAGCTGGCTCTTCTTTCAGGAGAACAAATTCTTTTGCAGCACCTGCACCATTAAGCGTTGCCGGCACTTTCCCATTAAAAATTTGTGACATAATTTAGTGAGGGTTGATTTATTTCCTGTGAAATATAACTATATTTAATTATTTTAACAATTAATATAAACATACACCCTGGCTACAAACTCACAGACTTCCGGGCATATTGCTGCAAGCAGCCACAGGAGCAGCACGTATCTCAGGCAGCAGGTAAGGCAGGTATCGTAAGCTGTAGTTTTCCGTAGGTATCAACTTCTAAACTCATTTGTTGCATGCGCCTACTCTGGAACTACCTGAAGCCTAACCGAAGGCTTGTGCTACTGTCGCTGCTGCTGGCTGGCGTGAGCCAGGTGCTGGCCCTCGTAGACCCTATTATTTTTGGGCAGATAATAGACCGCTATGCCACGCCACCTTTTACCATGCCGCCACACGACCGGGTAAAGGGTGCCCTGTGGCTGATGCTGCTGGCGGTGGTGGTGGCTCTGCTCTCGCGGCTGGCGAAGGCGTTTCAGGAGTACCTGACTAACCTGGTGGTGCAGAAGTTCGGGGTGCAGATCTTTAACGACGGCCTGAAGCAGACCCTGCGGCTCTCGTACCAGGAGTATGCCGACCAGAACAGCGGCGAAACGCTTTCTATTCTGCAGCGGGTGCGCCGCGACACAGAGCGTTTCATCAATGCTTTTATCAACATCCTGTTTTCGTCGGTGGTGGGCGTTGGCTTTCTGGTGTGGTACGCGGTTACGAAGCACTGGGCGCTGGTGCCTATTTTTGTGATCGGCATTCTGGTGCTGGGCGGGCTCACGGGGCTACTGAGCGAGAAGATCAAAACCATGCAACGCTCCATAAACAGGGCCACGAACAAAATGTCGGGGGTTATAACGGAGTCGTTGCGCAACATTGAGCTGGTAAAAAGCCTGGGACTCACGTTTCAGGAGGTGCGGCGGCTGCGGGCACATACCGAGCAGATTTTTGAGCTGGAAATGGTGAAGGTAAAGCGCGTCCGGACACTGTCTTTTCTGCAGGGCACCTCGCTCAACCTCCTCAAACAATCTATCCTGTTCACGCTGCTCTGGCTTATTTTCAGGGATGTGCTCACCACGGGCGAGCTGATCTCGATGCAATTTATTTCGGTGAGCATTTTTGGGCCGCTGCAGGACCTGGGCACCATTATCCTGTCTTATCGCGAAGCAGAGGCAGCCTTGCATAATTTTGATGAGCTGATGCAGAAACCGATCGAGAAGCGCCCGGAGTCGGCCATCGACATTGGCCCGCTGCAGCGGCTGCGGTTCGAGGAGGTGGTGTTCCGGCACAGAGGCGCGCAGCAGAACGCCCTTGCCGGCATCTCCTTCGAGGCCAGCACCGGCGACACTATTGCTTTTGTGGGGCCATCGGGTTCCGGCAAATCTACACTCGTAAAGCTGCTGGTGGGGCTGTATGTGCCGAACAGCGGCGAAGTCTTCTACAACGACTTCTCGGCCAAAGACATCTGGCTGAACGAGGCTCGGCGGCAGCTGGGTTTTGTAACCCAGGAAACCAACCTGTTTTCGGGCACCATAAAAGAGAACCTGCTGTTCGTGAAACCCGACGCCACCGAAGAGGAGATGCTGGCCGCCATGCAGCGCGCCTCGTGCACCAACCTGCTGGCCCGCTCCGAAAAAGGCCTGGACACGCAGATAGGCGAAGGCGGCCTCAAAATGTCGGGCGGCGAGAAGCAGCGGCTCTCCATTGCCCGCGCCCTGATCCGGAACCCGCGCCTGCTCATCTTCGACGAGGCCACCTCCGCCCTCGACTCCCTCACCGAAGAAGAAATCACCACCACCGTAAAGGAGATTTCGGCCATGCGCGAGCAGATCACCATCCTCATCGCCCACCGCCTCTCCACCATCATGCACGCCGACACCATTTATGTGCTGGAACGCGGCAAGGTAGTAGAACAAGGCAGCCACACGGAGCTGGTAGACCAAAAAGGGCTCTACTACGCCATGTGGCGCCAGCAGATCGGGGAGCGCAAGCAGGAGCTGATCCGGTAATTTGACTGCTGGTTGATTTAGACTGCGACTTCACTTTCCGGAACCATACGTGGCATCACCTTGAGAAAAACGACACACGTATGACGACTTTTTACTGCTTGTATAAAAGGAGAGCCAAACTCCGATAAGTGGTGTCGCTGAATTTATAAGGCTCACCTACCACTGAGGAATTATTCTAATGATAATGCCCCTCCGGAGCCTTTTTCTGCTGAACAGGACACAAGGCACGCTTAAGAAGTTAAGTGTTAACAGGTGTTCTCCGGTTCATCTTCAAATCAAATAATCAGCACATTAACCAAATTATTCTAATCAAAAACCCCCTCCGGAGCTATTTTACCTGCTGCTGCTCAGTTACCAGGCTATCAGACAGGAATTTGTGTGACATCGTAATTGAAATACTTATCCAGGATTTTGAGGCTGGCTTTTTCGGGTTGCAGGTAAAAGATCAAGTTCCGGAGGCTTGCGGCTACAGGGTTCTGCCACTGCCCCAGTTGCCCCACCAGCAAGCTGTTTTTGTTGATGTACTTGGTTCGCGGAAAGTGCAGGGCCTCGTAAGTGCTGAGCGCTTGGGCCGAGATGCCATACTTGGCAAGGCAACGGGAAAGCAGGTAAGCGCCTTCTATGGCCACGCAGGCTCCCTGCCCCAGATTAGGAGTAGTTGGGTGCGCAGCATCGCCAATCAGAACTGCATTGCCTTTGCTCCAGCCCCTGCGCGGCACCCTGTCTACCAGGCTGTTTTTAATGATCTGGGGCGAGCTGTCGAAGAGCTGCGGAATGGGATCGTGCCAGTCGCTGAAGATCCTTTTCAGCTTAAGCAGGGTGCCTTCCGGCTCATCAGTTTGCCCAAGTGCCTCATTGGCGGTGGCCCACCAGCCGAACAGGCCATCGCGGATGGGCACAATGCCTATCCGGTTGCCCCTGCCCAGTGTTTCGCTCCCATAGCCTTGCGACAGCGGAAGCTCGGCAATGCCCCGCCAGATGTTGTAGCCTCTAAAAACAGGTTCGCCATCGCCTAGCAGTTGTTGCCGCACCACCGAGTTGATACCGTCTGCGCCAATGAGCAAATCATATGTTGTTTCCCTGCCGTTTTTAAACCGCAGTGCGATGGTGTTGTCGTTGTTCGTTTTGAAATGCTGTAGCTCGTGGCCGGCGTGCAAATTCTCTGAGGGCAGCTGCTGCAGGAGGGCGTTCAGCAGGTCGGCCCGGTGCATACACACAGCCGGCAGCTCGTATGCCGGCCTGGTGCGTGTCAGAATTTTGCCGGAGCTGGTTTTAATGTACGCTTCTTTTAGCTCACCGCATTTTTCCAGCACGCTGTCCAGCATATTTAACTGCCTGTACACGCGCAGCGCATTTGGCCACACACTGATGGCGGCTCCTACTTCTCTGAACTCCGGGCTTCGCTCATACACATCGCAGGCAAAGCCAAAACTCCTCAGGGAGATAGCAGCCGTCAAGCCGCCTATCCCTCCCCCAATCACAGCAATTCTTTTCATAACGAAACTGTTTTAACCGTTTAGCTCCATGGAGCTAATGCAAATGTAAAAGAAATTTTCTTACATTAGCTCAAAAGAGCTAAATGAGAGAAAAAATTCTTGCAGCAGCCATTGAGCTATTCAACAGCAAAGGCATCAGGAGCAGCACCCTGCGCGATATTGCGAAGGAGATCTCGATCAGCGACGGGCACCTGCGGTATTATTTTAAAACGAAGGAGGATCTTATTCTGGCCACTTTCTCGGAGATGGAGCAAACCATTGCCTCTTTTGCAGAAGAAGATAATACCACCAGCCCGGGAGCCGGAGCCATGCTGGCAGCCATTACCAAAAGCTTTGAGGTCATGCTCCGGTACGCTTTTATTTTCATGGAGTCTGTCGCTATCCTGGAAAAGTACCCGAAGGTATTTAAGGCCTATCAGCAGCTGATAGAAAACCGCAGGCAGCTATTTCTGCATGTGTTCGCAAAGTTTAAGGAGGATGGTGTTTTTGCAGCAGACGTGGATGCAGCACTTTTTCCGGTGCTGTTTGAGCAGTTCTTTATTTTATCTGACAACTGGGTAAAATATGCCCGCCTGCCAGACAAGCAGCACCTGAGCGAGCCGGAGTTGGTTGCACATTATGTGGCCTTATCTATGGGCTTGTTTGTCCCTTATTTTAGTGCTCCACTAAAAGATGAGGTGCTAGACTGGGTAAAGCGGCAGCATGCCTGAAGCCTGGTTCAGCCGGCAAATTATGCTAATGATTCAGGCCATACCGTAGCTTTTGCTGCTGCTGGATATAAGAATTGAAAATGTAAGGGGCTTTTAGATTATCTCTTTCCGGGCAGCCGACACTCCATCCCACAAACCACCACCAACTGAAAGGCTTTTTGAAACTTCTTTACAATTCAGAGCGACTCACACTGCCAATTTTAAACCTTTCGGGTTTCTCCGGCTTCGGCTGGGCAAAGGCGCTGGTTACTACCTGCTTGCTCTCCTGGGCGGGCTTGTTGCCTGCGCGGGCTTTGTACCAGTTCTTCATGCGCTGCATAACCGGCTGCTCCACATACACCGAGATCAGGTAAGCACAAATAATACTGAAGACAATGGGCGGCACGATAACCAGCACACTGCTGCCGAAATAATCTTTAATGTTGTTGATAATGATATAGCCGATGTACTGGTGGAACAGGTAGAGCGGGTACGATATACTGCCCAGGAAAAGAAACACTCTGTTCGACATAAAATCGAGCTTACCGCTGATGCTCAGGAAAAAAACCAGGTACATGCCACCAATGATCAACACATCTGTCAGGCCCTTCTCGATGTAAAACGAAAGTGCCATAGCGGCTACAATCGCTAGTTGCACCTGCACGTGCTTCCGCACCTCCGGCTTAAACTTGAGCAGGTAAAACAAAATGCCGGAATAGAAAAAGGCTCCGTAATACAGGTTGAGCAGCTTGCTGGCAAACGGTATTTCATAGAGGTGCATGTTCACGAAGTTGAGCGCCATCCACACGGCCCCGATATACAGTATCTTATCGAGCTTGCGGGTTACGAAGATCACCAGCAGCATCAGGTAAAACATCCACTCATAAAACAGGGTCCAGTACACGCCGTCTACCTCGGGCACGCCTACCAGCTTCTGGAACATGGTGAGGTTTATCAGGAAATCGGTAAAGGAGGTTTCGAGGCCGGGCAGACCAAAGAACTGCACAGCGGCAAAGGTCACGATGGCGCAGAACCAATAAGCCGGGTAGAGGCGAGTGATCCGTTTAAACAAAAAATCTTTGCCGTCTGTAATATTCTTGAAGCTGAAAAAGATCACGAACCCGCTGATCATAAAGAACAGCTCCACGCCATAGTTACCGTAGGCAAAATCGAACTGCCGGCTAAAGTTATGACCGTATAAACTTCTGTATGTAGTAGTGTAGTGATAGAGCACGACCAAAAAAGCGGCGATCCCTCTCAGGGAATCCATAAAAAGTAATCTGTTCTTCTCCATAAATCCTGCCTTCAGCTAAAATACAACGCACCCTCAACTCCCTGAAAGACTTGCATCAAAATAATTCAATTAAATTCTCAGCTTTCGCCCTGGTTTTTTTGTACCGTATATTTCAGAATATTGTTATTCATTTTCTACAAAATAGACCTAAATCTATAAATTATTATATAAACACTTTTCTATATCCAGCTACATGGCGCAGCGGCAGTACCTACACAGAATGCAATCTTGTAGCGCGCCTCCAGAATAGAGGCTGTAGCAGATTAAGAGGAGTGGCTATTCGGCCCCTAAGCGGTCTATGTGGCGCAGGATGCGCTGGTTCAGCTTCGGGCCGGTGGTAAAGCGGTAAACGAAGTTGAGGCGGTAGTTGCCCGTCATGATGGTGTTGGAGAAGCCCTGGTTGGAGATTACCCGCACGTTGTTGCGGACATAGTTGGCGCTGATGGCCCACCTGCCGGCATTGTAGCCCACGAAACCGCGCAGAAACAGGTTCGGGTTAATGCCCCACTCGGTATGCGTGCCGGCATCTTCTTGTTTCTCAGAGTAGCCTACGCCCAGGTTAGCAGAAGCAGAGCCGGTTATAAAAAAGTGTTTTTTGATAACCAGCGTGTAGGCATAGCCGGCATTGGGGCCAAACTCAAAAAAATTGAGCTTTGTAAAGTTTCCGGCCTCGCTCCCGATCAGGGGCACCGGCACCAGCACACTGTCGCCGGCTATCCTGCCGCCATACATCTCGAAGCCCAGCAGAAAAGAGCCGGCCGATTTCTGCTGCCACTCGTTCTGCATAAAAGCCGCCCTGTACGAAAACCGCTCGTGGTTGAAGAGGTACTGCACCGAAGCCCCTATTTTGGTGAGGACAATATCGGGCCGCACATAAAAATCATCGTCTGATCTTGCTCCCCTGCCCCGCTCCTCCAAGTGGTAGCCTTTGTAAAACTGGCCAAAAGCATCAATCACGAATTTTCTGGGGTAGATGTGCGCCTGCAGGTCCAGGTAGCGGGTATCGCCCTGATTATGGTCTGGGTTCAGAAAGCCGAAGCCATAGGCCAGGTTCAGGGTAGCCCATTTGTAGGTGGCTCCCACGCCCATGTTCAGGCTGGTATTGGGCATATACACGTACCTGGTGTTGTCGGTTTTTTCCCTGATCCTGAAGCCGGTATATTTCCCGGAAAGATAGAACCTGGTTGTGAGCAGATCCGGGAAGGTCTGGTAATAGGTGTCCCCGGTTGTTGCCTGTGCTTTGGCATCTGCTGCCCCCAGCAAGGCGAGGCAGCAGATGGCGAATATCTTGAAACAGCCAGGCAATGTGCGCATCATGGTTTAAACAGGCATAATTAAAATTCTGAAAAGGACCTATGTATAGTACCTGCTTGCGCTGCTTCTGGTTACAGTTCACCGCCCGGCTGGTCAGTTGCAGGAGCCAAAGAACAGCACTATAGCAGGAGCGCAGGCCACTGCCGACAAATCAGGGTCTGAAATTATTCCAATTAAAAAGCCCCTTCGGAGCACGCTTTTGCTGCAGGCGCAGCATATGGCAAAGCAGCAGCAGAGCCTCCGGAGGGGCTTTTTAATTGGAATAATTGCCGGATCGTTGCTGGCTCATTTATTGCAGCCAGCAACACAAACTCACTGCAGTCGCCGATTGTTCTTTGTCTGATTTCAACAGGAGGATAAAAAAGCCCTGCGGCCTGTTTCCTGAGGCGCTGCAATTTCTGATGCCGATACGTTAGCAGAGATGTTTATAACATGCCTTTTCGGAGGCCAGCTATTCCTTAAAATAAAAATACCTTTGTAACTTTCTACCAGAGCAGGATTATTCCTTACATTTGCGCTGCTGCTCAAATAAAAAAGAACCTCATTTATAAGCATCTAACTTAAGAACCTGAAAGAGCATGACCCTTGCTCCCGCTTTCTCTGATGCAGGAGAAGCGCCTCGCCCCGTAACACCTGAAAACCCTTACCAAGCCAGCAAACAAGCTTATACAGCAGCTGCCTCACCTGCATTTTCGGGGAGGAGCAATTAAAGCCATAAGTTATCCACACCAGGAATTGTTTAGAAAATTAATGCGTTCTGGCCATTACAGAGGGAGTGGCCGGAGAGAAATAGAAAACACAAGCCGACATGTTATACTGAAGTGACCTGCATGACAAAATTTTACTTTCTTATCTTATTGTTGTTGTACACGGCAGTAGGCTTGTCGCAGCCTGCCGACATTACTTTCAGGCACCTTACCACTAAAAGCGGCTTGTCGCAGAGCTTTGTCAGGAGCATTGTGCAGGACCAGAACGGCTTTACCTGGATCGGCACCTCCGACGGGCTCAACAAATACGATGGCTACCAGATCAAAGTCTACCGCCACAACCCGCTCCTGCCCGGCAGCCTGAGTACGAATGCCGTTATCAAAATATTCCTCGACCGGAAAGGCACCCTGTATATTGGCACTGACAATGGCGGGCTGAACGTGTATAACCAGGAAATGAACAATTTCACGGTTTACAGGCACAACCCCCAGGACCTGAACAGCCTCAGCGACGACCGCATCACCTCTATTACCGAAGACCACAAGGGCCTGATCTGGATTGGCACCGACAGGGGCGGCCTCAATATGTTTAACCCTGTCACCCAGAAATTCACCCGCATCCTGCACAACCCCCTCAACCCCGGGAGCCCGATCAGCAATGTTATCAGGGCGGTGGAGGAAGACAAAGCAGGCAACCTGTGGGTAGGAACAGAGGCCGGCATCAGCGTCATAAGCAAAGACCGGAAAACATACACCCACTACACCCACAGGCAGTCGGACCCGGGCAGCCTGAGCATCAACTCTATCCGGAAGATTTTTATCGACAAGGAAGGCGAAGTGTGGATAGGCACCGCATTTGGAGGCTTGAACAGATTTATGCCTGAAACAAAATCGTTTAAAGTCTACACCTACCACAGCTCCCCGCAACCGACGCTGCTGGCAGATTATGTGCCGGGCATTTGCCAGGGCAAAGATGGCCGCATCTGGATTGCCACCAATTACGGCTTAAGCATCCTGGACAAGAGGACAGATACTTTTGCCAATTACCAGCACGATGCGTTTGTAACCAATTCTTTGTTAGACAATGGCCTGAACACTATTTATGCAGACCCAACCGGCAACATCTGGATTGGCAGCATAGCTGGCATTTCTATAAAAGAGGCCTACCCCGTAAACTTTACGCACCATGTATACAACCCCGGCAAACCCGATGGCCTGAGTAGCAAAGAAGTATTTTCTTTTTACCAGGACAAACAGGACAATATCTGGGTTGGCCTGCGCGATGGCTTTGATCTGTATAATCCCAAAACCGGCAAATTCTTGCATCACCAGCGTACGCAGACAGACCGGTGGCTGGGAACCATCACCACTTTTTTTGAGGACACGGAAAACAACCTGTGGCTTGGCACTTTTGATGCAGGTATTCTGCGCTATAGCCGCAGCAAAGGCACCTACGAGCATTTTACAGGCATCGACCCGATAACACAGGACACTATTCTGCTTCGGGATGTATGGCACATGCAGCAAACCCCGCAGGGAGAGCTATTTGTGGCAACGCTGAACACCGGCATTTTTAAGTACGATAAAGAAGCCAACACCTTCTACCGCTACAGCTGGGCAGGGAAAAACATACCTACAACCGGCATCAACAGTTTCCATATCGATAAAAAAGCCAATTTGTGGATTGGAACCACCTCAGAGGGCTTATATAAAATAAACAAGCCGAAAGGGGCCTTTGAGGTATTCAGGCATAACCCTGACGATGCCAGCAGCATTAGCAGCAACATCATTATTCATGTGTACGAAGACAGGAAAGGCAATTTCTGGGTTGGCACCAACAACGGCCTGAACCTGATGAACCAGGCAGCCAGCACCTTCCGCAGCTATACCGAAAAACATGGTCTGCCGAGCGGTGTTATCAACAGCATTCAGGAAGATGCGAGTGGAAAGCTGTGGCTGGGCACTAACAATGGCTTGTCGTGCTTCAGCCCGGCCGAGGGCACCTTCCAGAACTTCAGAGCAGAAGACGGCCTGCAGCTAAACGAGTTCCTGCCCCGTGCTGCTTACAGGCTACGCACCGGTGAGTTGCTCTTCGGAGGCCTGAACGGCTTCAACATTTTTAAGCCCGACAACTTCATTTTCAATAAAAAAGCACCGGCTGTTTATATCACCAACCTGCAGATATTCAACAAAGATGTAGTGGTAGGTACGGCAGACTCGCCCCTGAAGCAGGCCATAAGCGCCGCCAAAGAAATTAAATTATCGCATAAGCAGTCGGTGCTGTCCTTTGAGTACGTGGCCATCAACTACATCAGGAGCAGCAAAAACCAGTACGCCTACATGCTGGAGGGCTTCGACAAAGACTGGAATTATGTGGGCGGCGACCGGAAAGCGACCTATACCAACCTCGATCCGGGAGAATATGTGTTCCGGGTAAAAGCCTCGAACAACGATGGGGTCTGGAACGAAACCGGCGACAGCATAAAACTCATTATAACCCCGCCCTATAGGGCTACCTGGTGGTTCAGGTCGTTGGCCGTACTGGCGCTTATCGGGAGCGGCATTGCTTTTTACCGGTACCGGCTGCGTGCCGTAAACCAGCAGAAGGCCGAGCTGGAAGAGCAGGTAAAGGCACGCACCTCTGAGGTTATTTTACAGAAGGAGGCGCTGCAGACCCAGGCAGCCGAGCTGAAAGATCATACCATTCAGCTCCTGAAATTAAACACGCAGCTCCATCAACAACAGGCCCACGAGCAGCAGGCCAGGCAGGAGGCGGAGCAGGCACGGCAGGAGGCGGAAAAAGCAAACCAGGCCAAAAGCACATTTTTGGCAACCATGAGCCATGAAATACGCACGCCGCTCAATGGCGTAATCGGCATGACCTCGCTGCTATCGGAAACCCGGCTGAACAACGAGCAGCGCAACTACACCGAGATTATCCGCAGCTCCGGCAAAAGCCTGCTGGCTGTTATAGACAACATCCTGGACTTCTCTAAAATAGAATCCGGCAACCTGGAGCTGGAGCAGGAGCCCTTCGACCTGCGCGAAGCCATAGAGGAAGTATTGGACATGTTTGCCAACAAAGCCGCCCAGCAAAACCTGGACCTGATGTACCAGCTGGCCTACAATATTCCGGCTCAGGTTA
Organism: Pontibacter beigongshangensis; assembly: GCF_014332515.1. GTDB lineage: Bacteria > Bacteroidota > Bacteroidia > Cytophagales > Hymenobacteraceae > Pontibacter > Pontibacter beigongshangensis. The sequence goes on from NZ_VFSD01000024.1 coordinate 16,751, forward strand.
TCGGCGACAGCATGCGCCTAAAGCAGATCCTGATTAACCTGATCGGCAACGCGATTAAATTTACAGCCAAGGGTGAGATATTTGTGAGTGTTACACAAACTCGCCTGCTCGACAACAACCTGGCAGAGCTGAGCTTCGAGGTGCGCGACACAGGCATTGGAATTCCGGCCGACAAGGCGGCACAATTATTCAAGGCCTTTTCGCAGGTAGACTCCTCCACCACACGCAAGTATGGCGGCACAGGCTTAGGCCTGGCCATTAGCAAGCGCCTGGTAGAGCTTATGGGCGGCAGCATCGGCTTAGAGAGTGAGCCTGGCAAAGGCACCACCTTCCGCTTCAGCATGCTCGCACAGCCAAGCACCCAGGCCTATCAGGCCTATGTGCACCTGAATGCGGCAGAACTGAAAGGCAAGCGCATACTGGTAGTAGACGACAACACCACCAACCGGGGAATCCTGAAAACCCAGCTTACGCAGTGGCGCTTTGTGCCCACCCTGGCAAAGTCTGCGCAGGAGGCACTGGAGCTGCTAAAATCCCAGCCATTCGATATCGTGATCAGCGACATGCACATGCCGGAGGCAGATGGTGTGGCCCTGGCCCAGAAGATTAAAAAATGGCACCCACAGCTCCCCATTCTCCTACTGAGTTCCATTGGCGACAGTATAGCAGCCCCTCACAAGAAACTGTTTTGCTGCTCCTTAACCAAACCCGTAAAACATCAGCAGTTATACAAGCAGCTCGTAAGCTGCCTGAAGAACCAGGAGAGAACCGAAAAGCAGGAAACAGAGAAGAAAAAGTTTTCGGAGCACTTTGCCGAGAACTATCCGCTGCAGATACTGGTGGCAGAAGACTACCCTATAAACCAGCTGCTGGCGCAAATGGTGCTGGAGAAACTTGGCTATACCGCCGACCTGGCCGAAAACGGGCTGCAGGTACTGGAGGCGCTGAGCCGGAAAAGCTACGATGTTGTACTCATGGATGTGCAGATGCCCGAAATGGATGGGCTTGAAGCCACCCGGGAGATACGCCAGCAGGAAGATGGCCCTCAGCCTTACATCATCGCCACTACGGCCAATGCCATGAAAGAAGATGTGCAAACATGCTTCACAGCCGGCATGAACGACTACATCAGCAAGCCTATTGACCTGGAGGAACTCCTGAAGTCGCTGGAGAAGGCAGCTGCCACCCTGGCTGCCGGAGACCCTGCCCCCGATGTGCTAAACCCTGTCGGGTAGCCGCGTTGGAGGGCCCCTGCTACCATTTTAGCACCTTTATCAGGAACAAGGGCATGCCGAGCCCGAAAAGGAAAGCCAGGAAGTAATTTATGAAATAAGACTTTGCCTCAATGTTGTCTTCGGGCTTATGAATGGTTAGCAGTTTGTGTTTAGACGCCGCCAGCAAATTGCTCAGTTTATCTTTGCGTTCGAGCAGGTAGTTGTATTGGGCTTTCTTGGCTTGCCTTTCTACTTTTAGCGCTGCTATATCATCTTCGGTGGCTGCCCGCTTCTGGCCTGCGGTGGCTGAGGCGGTTTCGCCCCCCTGGGGCTTATCTTCTTGTATGATGCCGATTCGCTGCACGATCGCCTGCCGGATGGCGGCCAGTTGCTTGTTGGTTTTGGCTATGGGCTGGCTGTTTTCAGGGTGCGTCCTGAGCAGATCCAGCTTATCGAGCTGCTGCTGGTTATAATCCTGTATCAGGTCCTGCAGCATGCCGTCGCCCAGCTCCAGGTTCTCCGGGATAATGGTAATCTGCGAAACCGGGTGATGCACGTACGGCTGCAGGGCCTGCAGTGCCTGCAGCTGCTCTTCGCGGCCTGCTGCGGCGCCGGCAGCTGGCAACTGCTCCTCCGGCTGCTCTTCCTGTGCGTCCCTGATGTGGCCATAGCCTTCCAGTAGTATATCCAGGCGGGCAATCTCCAGCCGTATGCTGTCGAGGCTGCTGTACACCACCCCCATGGCTGTTCTGTAAGACTCTTTGTGCACATCATACCCCTCGGCGTACACAGCAGTCATCCGTTTCAGAAAATCTACGCCCCGCTGCGGTATCTCCTCTTTCAGGCTTATGGTGAGCAGGTCAGGATGCAGGTGTTTGCGCTTAAACCTGATCTGCTCCACATATGCCTCCGCCATCAGGTTCAGGTCGCTGAAGGTGACCAGCAAATCTTCCGGCCCGCTGCCGATAGCAGGCCCGGGCGTTACTTTAAAGGTAGCATAAGGCTTTTGAATAATCTGGTCGAACAGGAAGGCTTTTACCTGGCCATCTTCCCGGAGCACGAAGGTGTTTTTATCGATGACCTTAATGGCAAGAGTCTGCTGGGTTATCCTGGGGCTGTAAGAAATAAGGACCAGGTTTATGGGCGCTTCTTCTCCGTACAGTTCATCTTTCCCTAGCCATTTGTCTTCAAAATAGTGCACGTTCAGGTTCAGGTCTGCAATGGCTTTTCTGGCAGCGCCTTTCAGCTGCAGTGGCCCAACATCCAGCGTTAGCGGTTCGTCTGGCCCACTGGTGGCATTAACGGAGGTAGCCTTAAATTCCCCGCCAGCTGGCGCCTGCTCGTTGCTCTGCAGGTAAATGGTGCTCGAGATAGTGTACTCAGGAGAGGAGAGCATATGGTAAATAAACACCACCGACAAGCTCAGCACAATGGCCCGGATAAAGGAGTATTTGCTTTGCACAAACACGGCGCAGAACTCTTTTACAGAAGCGTAAACCTCTGAAAAGGAGTAGCGATTAATTTTATCAAAATTAATTTTACGAAACATGCACGTCTGCGGCTTTTACCAAACTCTTACTGCCAACTTAAAAATACTGTTACATACGCATATTTGGCAACAAAAAGTATAATAGTTGGCATCGAATATCATTATGGGCGATTAGCTGAACCAAAACGGAGCACTGCCAAAACCTCCGGGTCTGTCCGCTGCTTACCTGTAACGCCTGCCGCCTCCCGATTATTCTAACCCAAGTTGTGCGGTATAGAGCCTTTCTGACTTTGTCCCTTTGTCCTCCTGAAAGGATCTTGTGGGCGAGAGCCTAAGGCAATGGCTACTGGCCTGGGGTTAAGTTAGCATAGCCGCTTGTTAAGACTTTTTGGTAGAAGCAGCTTGTTTCATGGCCCATGTCTTTGTTCTTTTTGTCTTGATACAAAAAGAACCAAAAAAATCAAGACGATTTTGTTTGTCGAGGGCCCCTACCCCCACTCGCTGAACGCTCAAACAAAAAGTCGTCACTCTTTGCACCTGGCAACTGTATCTGACTCGTAGTTACCCGCCGCACCACATTATTTAGGGCTGCTACCGCACAACTTGGGTTATTCTAATAAAATTGCCCCTCCAGAGGCTTTCAGCTGCTGAACAGGACGCAAGACACGCTTAATAAGTTAAGAGGGCGCTCTCCGGTTCATCTCCAGATCATTTGGGCTTCAAATCTCCAAATGGAGAATCAGCACATTAAACTATACGCACATTAACTAAATTATTCCAATCAAAAAGCCCCTCCGGAGGCTTTGCTGCTGCTCATTAGGCCCCTGCTGGTGATTCCGTGTCTGCCTCACCTCCTGTACCAGCAGGGTTGTTTCTCCCGTATAGCTTGTAGAGCCATACTTCCGATCTGTCAGCGCAGTGTTCATGCCTCGGATCATCAGCTAACCAGCAGCAAACTATGCCTTTGTATAAAAAAAACAATATTCAGAGCAGAAACAGCAGGCTAACAGCATCAACTGCTAAGGCCAGAGCCCGGGCGCAGGCCATGGGCACAAGTGAGCCCACCCGAACCAGACGATACAAAAGAACCACTGCCAGAAAAAGAAAAGCTATGAGAGGCTCAGCCGTAAAGGGAGCTCAAAAAAGGCTGAAGAGCTTCAGGCAGGCTTCTATACTGGCGGTGGCCATTACGGGCTTTATCATGCTGCTTTTTGCCCCTTCAGAAGCAGGCCTGGCACAGGACGACCCGGTGGCGGTGGACTCCGTAGCGCTGGCAGAGGAGGACCTGGCTGCAACTGCCGCCACAGACACAACAGAAGTGCTGTCGAGCAAAGATGCCACTTACGAGGCCATTGGAGCGCTACAGGGGCTGTGGGAAAGTTTTCTCTATAATCTGCCCAAAATGCTGATCGCGCTCGGCACCCTGGTGCTCGCCTGGGTCCTGATACGCCTGATAAACTATATTTTAAAGCGGGTGCTGGGGCGCTGGCAAAGCTCCAGCGCTATTATTTCGCTGGTCTCGATTGCTGGCTGGCTCCTGGCCGCTGGCGTGGCGATCAGTGTGGTGGCAGGAGATATCCGCGCGCTGGTTGGTTCGCTGGGTCTTATCGGCCTGGCCCTGTCGTGGTCGCTGCAAACGCCTATCGAGAGCTTTACGGGCTGGCTCATGAACTCCTTTAAGGGCTACTACCGCGTGGGCGACCGGATAAGAGTAGGAGAGGTTTTTGGCGATGTGTACCGCATCGATTTCCTGAACACGACGGTCTGGGAAATTGGCGCCCCTTATCAGTCCGGGTTTGTGCAGGCCGAACAGCCGACCGGACGGCTCGTCACGTTTCCGAACAACGAGATCCTGACCGGCTCCGTCATTAACCTGACAGGCGATTTCCCTTATGTCTGGGATGAACTTTCTGTAGGCGTGGCCAACGAATCGGATATGAAGCTAGCGATGAAGGTACTGGAAATCATAGCTGAAAAACTGCTCGGCAGCTATATGGTAGAACCAACCCGCGCTTATGCCAGCCTCCTGAAAAGCGCCGGCCTGGATGATAATGTGCCTGACCAGCCGCAGGTGTTTATCTCCATGGACGACTCCTGGACCAACATCACCATTCGCTACCTGGTAGGTGCCCGCGAGCGCCGCAAATGGAAAAGCGAGCTGACGCTGCGCATAACCGAGGAACTGAACAAACCGGAGTACCGCAACAAGATCATACCTGTATACCCTCGCCAGCAAGTGCAGTTTATCGACCCGAATGGCGTGCCTGTAGAAGCCAGGTTCATGGATAAGGGCAGCAGCGAGAAAGCACAAGCATCTCTATAAGTATCAGCAAGTTACATACAGCTGGCCAGTTCCTCAGAATGCAAGGTTAACTTCCTTCGATTTCAGCAAGAAGATAAACCACAGGTAAGGGTATATAAGCTTTTGCGGCAAATCCTACCCGAATCTTCCTGGCTCTCTAAATTGAAAACATGGCAATCATTCACGCGATTCGTTATTATTAAATCAAAGAAAATAAATTTTGTTTAAAATATTTGCAATTAAAAAATCTTTCCTTACCTTTACATCATCAACAAACAATGTAGGGTGTTGAAACTGGCAGACAAGCCCTCCTCTCTCGGGGGTGGAGAAACCGGGATAAAGCAGTTATTTTAAACTTGATAGTACAAAGATTTTTGCCTAACCACTCCGTGGAGGTTCGATTCCTCCCCCTACAGCTAAAGCCGCCCCCGGAGAAATCCGGGGGCGGCTCCTTTTTTGTGGCCGCCGCAATGGCAGCAGGTATAAAGTGGCGCTCCTGTTTTTATTTCTGCCGATGCAACAACTTTCAGGACATGAGGCTGGTATGTAGTGATAGTTAAGCTATTATAACCTGGCCATATACACCATGAAATTACACCCGATTCTTTTTGCCGCCCTGCTAGGCCTGGCCGCCTGCGGCTCCGACTCTGCCGATGGCAATTACAACCGCGCCGCCAGCGACGAACTTATCGGCGAGCAGGTTGACGCCGGCACCAAAGCGTCTATAGACAGTGTCGCGAGAGCCGCTACCGAAGGCAACATCCTGTTTCCGGTACCCGATACCTTAACCAGGCTACTGCAACAAGAGCAGCCGCAGGCACAGCTCCCCAACTTTCAGGACGAGACGCTGGTAAACCGGCGCATGCAGGTAGAAAACCCGGTTTACTTAAAAGGCAACTTCGACGGAAACAGCTCGCCGGATTATGCGGTGCAGGTGCTGCAAAACGACTCTATCCATGTGCTGGCTTTTCTGGACTATACCACCAGGGCGCGAGCGGTAAAAATAGCAGCCTACCCTGCCCGGCAACTGCAGGACCAATGGTACAGTGTGTATCAGTTACAACTGGCTCCTAAAGACTCTGTGGTACAGGACCCCAGAAACCAAAGAAAGGTAACATTGCCGACAGATGGCGTTTCGGTGATAGAGGAAAACCGCACTACTATGTATGTGCTGAAGAATGGCCGCTTTATTCCGTTTGATGCACGGGAATAGTGTTGGTTGACCTGCCATGCCTACAGTTTGAGCGAGGCGGTAAAGATGGGAAGTCATGGCTGCAAATTTGCAACTTGCATATAATAGGAAAGAAGGTGATGCAAGTTACAAACTTGCTATCCAATACAACCGCAAGTTACGGCTGTGCCTAAACTTGCGGTATGGATAAGCATTTCTATTTTGTTATGAGCCGAAACTATAAAATAAGAGATCAAAGCCAACTCCACTTTTTATCTTTTGCAACAGTTAACTGGATTGATGTTTTTACAAGATCTGCTTATAAAGATGTGGTTGCAGGAAGTCTGAACTACTGTATCAGACATAAAGGCTTGGAGGTATATGCTTGGTGCATTATGTCAAACCATGTTCATCTGATTATAAGTTCTCAGGGCGACAACCAGAGTAATATCATCCGGGACATGAAAAAGCATACAGCCAAAACGATTATTAAAGAGATAGCCGAAAACCCGCAGGAAAGTCGACGGGAGTGGATGCTTTGGATATTTGAAAGGGCTGGCAAACGAAATAGCAATAACACAACTTACCAGTTCTGGCAACAACACAACCAACCGATTGAGCTAAACTCTAACTTCCTGATAGATCAGAAACTGGACTATATACACAATAATCCTGTTGAGGCAGGCTTTGTAAGAGAGCCTCACGATTACCCTTATAGCAGCGCCATAGATTATGCAGGCGGAAAAGGCCTGGTAGAGATTATACACATCAGCTAACCATACCGCCAGTTTGAGCGAAGCGGTAACTGGTGGGAATCCATGATAGCAAGTTTGTAACTTGCGTGTGAAGGAATAGGAATATGCGGATCCGCAAGTTACAAACTTGCTCTCCTATACAACCACAAGTTGCGGCTGCGCCTAAACTTGCGGTATGTAGGTATGTAGCACCTTCATTATAGAGAAACAGAAATAGCTCTGACGGAAATGATATTCGTTTTTTCAGCAATGTCCGTCAAAAAAAGGATATTATATTGTTTCTTTGGATAATTTCTTCGCAATCTGACTTAAAACACACAACCTTCTCCTGCTGCTCCCAGTTCTGATAAACCAGCAAGATGTCGTATCTTTGCACAGAAGAACCAAAATAAACTGGTAGCTTAATCACCTGTGGCACAGGTTAACAATACTGCTTTAAAGTTCCGTGCCCTGCTACCGGTGTCTTATTTAACAAAGGAACAGAATAACTTGAAAGTTAAAGATTTCTTAGAGTTGTACCGCCTCGACAGCGTGGTGCAAACCATTGCCGACCGGCTGAAGGAGAACAAAGCGCACCGCCTGCAACTCAAAGGCCTTACCGGCAGCCTGGATGCGGTGCTGGCCTCGGCGGTATATACCATAAACAAACAGCACCAACTCTTTGTGCTCCACGACAGAGAGGAGGCCGCCTATTTTTACACCGACCTCCGGAACCTGCTCGGCGACGAGAAGGAAGTCATGCTGTTTCCTACCTCCTACAAGCGCCCCTACAGCTTCGACGAAACCGAGAACGCCAACATACTCATGCGGGCCGAAGTGCTCAACCGCCTCAACCAGAAAACCGGCAAAGGCGAACTGATCGTGACCTACCCGGAGGCGCTCACGGAGAAAGTGATCAACAAAAAATCGCTGGTAGAAAATACCCTGGGCGCCAAGGTAGGCGAAAAGCTTGACTCGGGTTTCCTGGCGGAGATGCTGAATGAGTATGGCTTTGAGCGGACAGAGTTCGTGTACGAAGCAGGCCAGTATGCCGTGCGCGGCGGCATTGTGGATGTGTTCTCCTACGCCAACGACCTGCCGTACCGCATCGAGCTGTTTGGCGATGAGATTGAAAGTATCCGTTCCTTCGACCCCGACACACAGCTGAGTGTGGAGACGAAGAAGGCCATTTCGATTATACCCAACGTACAGACAAAGCTGCTGCAGGAAACACGCGAGGCTTTCCTGGATTACCTGCCTGATAACACGAACATCTGGTTCAAAGACATCCGCCTGACGCTCGATGTGATTGAGGAGTACTTCGACAAAGCATCCCATGCATTCCAAAAGATGATGGCCGGCAGCGGCGGCATGCAGATTGTGTCGGACCCGGAGCAGCTGTTCCAGACGCAGAAACAATTCAAAAAACTGCTCGACTCATTTAACGTGGTAGAGATCGGCAAGCGTTTCCACTTTAAATCGGCTGAGATCATACAGCTGCAGGCCAAGCCGCAACCTTCTTTCAACAAAGACTTTAAGCGGCTGGTAAAAGACCTGCACGAGCAGCAGGGTGCGGGCTTCGTAAACATCATCGCCACGGACTCGCCGCGCCAGATCAACCGCCTCACCATGATTTTTGATGAGCTGGACCACGATGTGCGTTTTCAGCACCTGCCGGTATCGTTGCGCGAAGGCTTCATAGACCAGAACCTGAAGGTTACCTGCTACACCGATCACCAGCTCTTCGACCGCTTCTACCAGCACAAGGCCAAAACCGGGCACTCCAAGTCCAAAGCCATGACGCTGAAGGAGCTGCGCTCGCTGCAGCCCGGCGACTACATAACGCACGTAGACTATGGCATCGGCCGCTTTGCCGGTCTGGAGAAAGTAGAAGTGGGCGGTCGGCTCCAGGAGGCGATCCGGCTAGTGTACCGCGACGATGATTTGCTATATGTGAGTATCCACTCGCTGCACAAGATCAGCAAGTACAGCGGCAAAGAGGGTGGCCCGCCCAGCATGAGCAAACTGGGGTCGCCGGAGTGGGAGAACAAGAAGAAGAAAGTAAAAGGCAAGGTAAAAGACATTGCCCACGAGCTGATATCGCTTTATGCCAAACGCAAAGCAGCGCCCGGCTTCTCGTTTACCCGCGACGGGTTCCTGCAGGCCGAGCTGGAGTCGAGCTTTATCTACGAAGACACCCCAGACCAGGGCAAAGCCACCGAAGACGTGAAGAACGACATGGAGCAGCCGCACCCCATGGACCGCCTCGTGTGCGGCGACGTGGGCTTTGGCAAGACAGAAGTGGCCATCCGCGCCGCCTTTAAGGCCGCCTGCGACGGCAAGCAGGTGGCCGTGCTGGTGCCCACCACCATTCTGGCCATGCAGCACTTCCGCACCTTCCGCGACAGGCTGGAGCAGTTCCCGGTAACCGTTGACTACATCAACCGCTTCAAAACCGCCAAAGACACCAAGGAAACCCTGAAACGCGTGGCCGAGGGCAAGGTCGATATTCTGATCGGGACGCACCGCATCGTGAGCAAAGACGTGAAGTTTAAGGACCTCGGCCTGATGGTGATCGACGAGGAGCAGAAGTTCGGGGTGAAAACAAAGGACAAGCTGAAGGAGATGAAGGTGAACGTGGACACGCTGACCCTCACCGCCACGCCTATTCCGCGCACGCTGCACTTCTCGCTCATGGGCGCCCGCGACCTTTCTGTGATTGCCACGCCGCCGCCCAACCGCCAGCCCGTAAAAACAGAGCTACACGTATTCGATGAGGTCCTGATCCGGGATGCCATTGTGCTGGAAATGAAGCGCGGCGGGCAGGTGTTTTTTGTGCACAACCGCGTAAAGGACATTGAGGAAATCACTTCTATGATCCTGCGCCTTGTGCCTGATGCCAAAGTAACCTTCGCGCACGGGCAGATGGACCCCGAGAAGCTCGAAAAGCGCATGATGAAGTTCGTGAACGGCGAGTACGATGTGCTCGTGTCTACCAACATCATCGAGTCAGGCCTCGACATCGAAAATGCCAACACCATCATCATCAACAGGGCACACATGTTTGGCCTCTCGGACCTGCACCAGATGCGCGGGCGTGTGGGCCGGTCTAACAAAAAAGCCTATTGCTACCTGCTCACGCCACCTGTTTCGGGTTTGCCAAGCGATGCCCGCAAGCGCCTGAGCACCCTCGAAGAATTCTCCGACCTGGGCGAAGGCTTTAAAATCGCTATGCGCGACCTCGACATCAGGGGGGCCGGTAACCTGCTGGGTGGCGAGCAGACAGGCTTCATCTCTGACCTGGGCTTTGAAATGTACCACCAGGTGCTCGACGATGCCATCAAGGAACTGAAAGAAACCGAGTTCCGCGACCTCTTCCTGGGCGACAACATGGAGCAGTTCATAGAGCCGGCGCGCGACTGCAACATAGAAACCGACATGGAAGTGCTGATTCCGGATACGTATGTGAGCAACATTTCCGAGCGCCTCAGCCTCTACAGCAAACTAGACAGCACCAAAGACCTGCAGGAGCTCGAAAAGCTGAAGGCCAGCATCATAGACCGCTTTGGGCCGCTGCCGCAGGAGGTGCAGAAACTTGTGGAGATCGTGCAGCTCAGGTGGCAGGCACAGCAACTCGGCTTCGAGAAGCTCACCATCAAAAAAGAAACCCTGAAAGGCTACCTGCCAACGGCCAACAACGACAAGTATTTTCAGTCGGAGGTGTTTGGCAACATCCTGAAGTACGTGCAGCAGCACTCCCGCCGCTCCCGCCTGAAGGAAGCCAAGGACAAGCTGATCGTGATCGTAGAAGACATCCGTGCGGTTGCCGATGCCAAAGAAGTGTTCGACGAAATAGGCGTGCCAGTACCCGTACCAACCACCTCTTAGCCAAAGTTGCTCCTGCAGATTTTATGTGCGCAACAACAATGTGCTGATACGGTAATTGTTAAATGGCTGCATTGTTAAATTGTTGGTTGGTTTGGAGATGGGAAGGAACAGCCGGGGTAAAAAAATTGCCTGCTTTCTTCTGGCAAGCAGGCAATTTTTTATATCGTTTCAGGTAAAGTCTATCATCAAACACCAAGTATTTATCGTCTACAGCAGCAGCAAGGCAGGTATCGTCCGGAGGGGCATTTTCATTAGAATAATTGGCCGATACTACTTTTCAGTAAACAGTTTCAGCCTCTCCGTAACATGGCTGAACTTAGTTCCCTGCCTGTTTCGTTGCCCTGCTCTCATTTGCCCAAAAGCTACTCCACTCCATTAGGCCGCTAACTCACCTGCCACACAACAAATTACAAAGGCATGGCAATTTTTCGGGCCCGGCCACCAGCAGCTTGTAGTAACTGCTGCTAAAGCAAAGCCTTGAGCAGGCCGTATATTTTACTTGCTGTTCTGATATAGTTTATTTAAATTAATTATTTATTCCTGAAAATTCAAGGATAAATACTTACGCGCTGTGACTACAAACTTAAAATCAATGAACACTACTTACCTAAAGCCAACTTTCCGTGCGCTACCCGGGCTTTACCTGGTCCTGAACTGTGATCTGGTGATACTGGATGCGACCGATGCTTATCTGCGGGCTGCCCTCTCCTCGCGGGAGCAGTTGGTGGGGCAGCATGTACTGCAGGCTTTCCCTGCCAATCCGGCAATTTCCAGAACAGAATCCTTGCAGGTACTGGAGCAGTCGCTGCGGCATGTGCTGCAGTACCGGGAGCCCCACAAAATGCCCACCATCCGGTATGATGTGGTGAACGGCCACGACGGCTCCACCAGCAGTTTTGAAGAACGCTACTGGAGCTCCACCAACACACCTGTTTTTGATGAGACGACGGGCGCAATGGCCTATATTCTGCACGAAACACACGACATTACAGAACATGTTCGGCAAAGGCAAAGCAACCTGTATAGCCAGGAGCACCTGAAAATGCTCTCCAGTGCCATTCATGCGGCCAACTGGGAACTCGACATCGAGCAGGATGTCATTTATTGGGGTGCCAACCTCTATGATGTATTCGGGTACACGCCACAGGAGTTAGGCACTGAAGGCGATGCATGGGACAAACTCGTGCACCCCGACGACCTGCAGGGGGCCCTCAAGGCCATGGAGCAGGCCCAAAAGACCGGCGCCACCACTTTAACCATGGAGTACCGTTTTGCCAAAGCAGGCGGCGAGTATGCCCATGTTATTGATAAGTGCTTTCTTATCTACGACAGTCACGGAAAGCCCGTCCGGATGATAGGCTCCATGATCGACATGAGTGCAAGCAAACAGGCGGAGCAGGCTCTCCGAGAGAGCGACAAGCGTTTCCATGGTTTGCTGGAGGCCCTCCCGCATATGGCCTGGACGGCCCACCCCAACGGAAAAATCTCTTTTTTTAACCAGAGCTGGTACAGCTACACCGGCATGCTTCAGGGGCAGACGGAAGGGTGGGTCAGTGTGGTACACCCGGAAGACACTGCCCATGTTATTACCGCCTGGCACGATGCCCTGACCAGCGGCTATTATGAAAGAGAGTGCCGTATCAGGAGCAGCATAGATGGCCAGTACCGGTGGTTTCTGGAGCGGGCCGAACCCCTGTACGATGAGAAGGGCAGCATAAAACTCTGGATCGGCACCTATACCGACATTGATGAGCAAAAGCAGGCCATGGAACAGATACAGCGCCGCGACCGCCGCCTCGAGAACATTCTGAAGCTCTCGCCGGCTAATCTTTGCCTGCTGCAGGGGCCAGACCAGATCTGCCGGTTTATTACCCCAGGCGTTTACACCATGTATGGCAACAGGAGGTACCTGGGCAGGCCTGCCCGGGAAATATGGCCGGAGCTGGAACAATTCGACTTCCACCAAATGCTCAGCTACGTGTACCACCAGGGAAAAGCCGTTCAGATAGAGGCCTACAAGCTCGTCATAGACAGGCAACAGAACGGGGAACTCGCCGATGCCTGGTTTAACTTTAAGTATCAGCCTATCTCAGATAGCGAGGGCCATACAGAGGGCGTGCTGATCTCTGCCATAGAAGTAACCGAGCTGATCCAGGCCAGACAAAAAATCGCGGAGCTGGAGCTTGCCCTGCAGCAACAAAACCTCTCCTCCTCTCCATAAAACAGGGCCCTTCAGATTTTTATCGGGTACTGCGGCAGGAGGAGCAGCAGCTCTGGAGGGCTGTTTTCATTAGAATAATCCGCAACTAGGGGGCCAACTCTTCGGAGGGTGCATGCGCCGAAGCGCCGTGGCAGCAGCTAAAGACAAAAGTACGCAGTTAAATATGTGTACAAACAACAAAATTTTTAAACCCGGACTTAAAACACTTTAGGCAGCTATGCGTTTGTTTTAACCACTTACCATAAAGCATGAGAAACGAGCCTGTCCTTCAGCATAGCGTTAATTTTGAGCAACTTTTCCAGGCAATGCCTACCCGGTGTGTGGCATTCGCTACTGACCTAACGATACTGGCTGCCACAGACTATTTTCTGGAAGCTACAGCAAAACCCCGCGAAGCGCTTATAGGCCACAACTACTTTCAGGTTTTCCCGGAAAATGCAGCGACCGGTCATACGGGCTACCGAAGAGAACTACAGGAGGCGTGCCGGTGCGCCATACAGCAGAAACAAACCTGCCAGCTGCCTGTGCTGCCTTACAACTTCCGGGCGCCCGGGGCCCATGGCTCCAGAGAGCTATACTGGAAGGGCTCTGTTACACCTGTGCTGGATGCCAGAGAAGAGGTTGCCTACCTGCTCCACGAAATCAGGGAAGTTACAGAAGAGATTAACCGGGAAAAAGAGTCGCAGGCAGGGCACCTGAACCTGCTGCTCATGGCCAAAGCAGTTGGCGCCACCGTGTGGGAAGCTTACATCGCCAGCAACAGGTTAACGTTTAGCGAGGCTTACAGAGAAGTGTTTGGCTACACGGAAGACCCGCTGGTGCACGAACTCAAAATCTGGGACCAGCACCTGCACCCCGATGATGTGATGAAAACCCGCCACAGTATCAATGCCACCATAGCGGCCCGAGGCAAGTTCTGGACCGGAGAGTACCGCTACCTGAAAGCAGATGGCACCTACACACCTGTGCTCGACCATGGCTACATTATGTACGATTACAAGGGCAAGCCTCTGCGCATGGTCGGCACCATGATAGACCTGAGCCGGCAGAAGACACAGGAATCTAAGCTAAAGGAAAGCAACGAGCGCTTTGAGCTTATTGCCAGGGCCACCAACGATGTGATCTGGGACTGGAACCTGGAGGATGACACCATCTGGTGGAACGACGGCTTTAAAAACCTGTTCGGTTACAAGGAAGAAGAAATTGAGCCTACCGCCATATCCTGGACATCCAGAATGCACCCCGATGATGCGGCGCGTGTAAAACGGTTGATTCATACAGTTATAGAAAGCGGCAACACCTATTGGCAGGACGAGTACCGGTTCCGGTGCGCCTCCGGCACTTACCTTACCATTCAGGACAACGGGTATGTGATGCACGACGCCTCCGGCAAGCCCGTACGCATGATCGGTGCCATGCTCGATATAACCGAACGGCGCCGGATAGAGCAGAAACTACAGGAAAGCGTGGCGCACAGCCGCCACATTATGGAGTCGCTGCCGCTCATGACCTGGACCGCCACCCCCGACGGCCTGGTAGATTACTACAACCACCGCTGGTTCGACTACACCGGCTCTACCCTGGAGGAGATGAAAGACTGGGGCTGGGAAAAATTCATTCACCCGGACGATGCAGCAGCAGCCAAGCAGCAGTGGCTGCACTCACTGGCCACCGGCGAACCCTTTACCAGCCAGAGCCGCTGGAGATCGGCCAGAGATGGCAATTACCGCTGGTTTCTGGCCCGCAGCCTCCCTATCCGCGACCAGTCTGGCGCTATAACCAAATGGGTTGGCTCGCATACCGATATCGAAGACAACAAACAGACACTCCTGGCATTGGAAGAGACTTCCCGGAAGCTCCGGTTCCTCGCCGAGTCTATCCCCCAGATCGTGTGGAGCGCCAACCCCGATGGCAACATCGACTACTTTAATAAAAGGTGGTACCAATACACCCACATGAGTCAGGAAGAAAGCCTTGCGTTTGGCTGGAGACCCGCCCTGCACCCCGACGACCGGCAGACAACCGTAACTACCTGGCTACAAAGCATACACACAGGTGAGCCTTACAACCTGCACCTGCGCCTGCGCAACATCTATACCGACACCTACCGCTGGTTCCTGGCCCGCGCCATGCCTATGCGCGATGAGCAGGGGCGCATAACCAAATGGTTTGGCACAGCCACCGACATACACGACCAGATAGAGCTACAGGAAGAGCTGGAGCAGTCGGAGAAGCAACTCCGCTTTTTGGCCGAGTCTATTCCGCAGATCGTCTGGACCACCGACCCTACCGGCTACCACGACTATTTTAACAAGCGCTGGACAGAGTATACCGGCATGTCGCTGGCCGAGAGCATAGGCTTTACCTGGAAGGAGGTACTGCACCCCGACGACCGCAAGCCAGCCTGGGAAAGATGGCAGCACTCGCTCCGCACCGGCGAATACTATGAGATCGAATACCGCTTCCAGAATATCCACGATGGCGTTTACCGCTGGTTCCTGGCGCAAGCCATGCCCATGCGCGACGAAAGGGGCAACATTGTGAAATGGTTTGGCACCTGCACCGACATAGAAGACCATAAAAAAGCCGAAGAGGAGCTGCTGGAGAAAAACCTGGAGCTCAAACGCATGAACTACGACCTCGACAGTTTTGTGTACACAGCCTCGCACGACCTCAAGCTGCCCATTATAAACATGGCCGGCATTTTTGAGGAGCTTACCCGCAACATCGAGTTCAGAGACCCGGATGCGCAAAAGATGATCGGCATGTTCAACAAATCGCTGCGCCAGATTCATAACACCATCCATGAACTGTCGGAGGTGGTAAAGGTGCAGAAGAACGATGCGCGCGACCTGGAGCTCGTTAACCTGGAGCAGCTTACCAGCGATGTGCTCGAGAGTATTCAGGAAACCATCTTAAACACCGGCGCCCGCCTGGCCACAGATTTTAGTGAGGCGCCGGTCATTGCTTTTTCCAGGGCAAACCTGAAAAGCATTTTTTATAACTTAATCAGCAATGCCATAAAATACCGCGACCATACGCGCGTGGCAGAAATCAGCCTCAGCACAGCCGTTAAAGGCGAATTTATAGAACTCAGGGTGCAGGACAACGGCATGGGAATAGACATGAACAAACATCAGAACAAACTGTTTCAGATGTTTAAGCGTTTTCATAATCATGTTAATGGCTCCGGGCTTGGATTATACATCGTAAACAGGTTACTTACCAATAGTGGGGGCTACATTAATATAGAGAGCACGCTGAATGAGGGCACCACTTTTTACCTGTACTTCAACCAAAAGAAAGATTTAGTCTAACATACCAGTAAAATAAAACATATGAAGCCGCTTAAAACTATTCTGCTAATAGACGACGACGACACCACCAATTACCTGAACCACCGGCTCCTATCGCGCATGGAACTGGCCGATGATATCCGGGTGGTGACAGACGGAGAGAAAGCACTGGAGTACCTGACGCAAGCCTTTCAGGGAGCCAGAGACTTCCCTTATCCGGACCTGATCTTTGTGGATATAAAAATGTCTGTGATGGATGGCTTTGAATTTCTGGACGAGTACCAGAAATTTGATGAACAGGATAAGGACCGTATCGTAATGCTTATGTTGACCTCTTCTGCAAGCTTCTACGACCTGGAAAAACTTAAGAAGTACCCGGAGGTACGCAGGCACTACTCCAAGCCTTTGGCCGAGGCCGATGTGCGGGAGATTATAGCAGAATACTTTTAGCCGGTTACTGTTTCGCTCTTCAGAAAGGCGCCTCCACACAGGGGCGCCTTTCTGCTTATACACAACACCTTAGCGTGGCAACCTTAACTCTGAGCGTGTTATAGCCGTAAAAAGAAATCCGCAACAGGCGGTTAAACAGAAAGCTGACACCTAAAAATAAAACAATGGAAAACAACGAGCGAGACAGCAATTACACCGACCGTGGCGAATATAACCAACGCATAGGCCGGGATCTGTACCGAAAAGACCAGGAACGAAAGCCAACCTCCCAGAGGCACCAAAACCCAGGGTACCAGGAGTGGGGCGAAAGCACCTTCTTCCATACAGGCCCCAATAAAAGAGGCGCTCAGGACCGCGACCAAAGCAATTACGGCAATTCGTATAACCGGGGCGGAACCGGCAACTCCTACCCCCAGGGGCAAAACATACGGCAGCAAGACCACTATGGCAGCAGCCGCAACAGTGCTTACCGCAACGAACGCAATTACCTGAACCACGGCGACAACTATGCCGGCAGCCAGGGCCGCTATAGCAGCGGAGTTGGTTCTCAGCCAGGCAACTACAACGAGCCGCCTTCTCAAAAAGACAATGTGCACCGTGAGGGGCCCGGCTCCCGAAGCCGCTACAAAGAAGACGACTACCGCTACGGCAGCGGCTCACACAACTGGTACCGCGAAAACCGCTACTCACCAGACGAAGATCCTGACCGGCGCCACGACGACCGCGGTTTTTTTCAGCGAATGGGCGAAGGCATACGCGATACCTGGAACGATATAATGCACGCCGATGACCCGGATTACCAGGACAAGCACTACCGCTACCAGGCCCCCGAGAAAGGAAGCGACCGCGTACGTATGGGCTCCGAGCCTTACCGCGACAGGCGCTACGACAGAGGCTACGAAGGCGGCCCCCGCTGGGCCGACGAAACAGACTCCGGCCGCGATGACTACTACAATGATACCGACAGAAGCCAACGCTACAGAAGATAAGCAGGTAGCCAGGCATTATTAAAATAAAGGGAACCGGTACATACGTGTCGGTTCCCTTTATTTTTCCCGTACTGCTGCAGAGGGGGTAACCGGCCTCACCTGTACCCTGTAACCTGCACCACACAAAAATTCCAGCACGCCCTGCTTACCTCTGACTTTCAAATATTTAGTATAAAATAATGAATTAATTCTACCCCCTGGTATTTGCGTGCCATTTCTTATTGCCTTATATTTAAACTACTTATAAAACCAAACAGCACTTTTACTAAGAATCCTAAACAATTGCCCAACACTTGAACATCCTTAAAAGGCACTCGTACAAAAAGGGAAGTTGAAGCTGGCATATATTTTTGAACCTAAACAGAACCAGGATGCACTACGAGGAAGAAGACCACAGAAACCATCAGGAAAGATGGCAGCAAGGCTCCAGAAACCGACGGCCAAGGCCTGATAACGAAGAGCACTTTAACGATTTCAGTAGCCGGTGGAACGAGCCGGTGCCTCCTTTGCACCGCTATCGGCACGAAGAGCTTGACGAGCGCAAGCGCTTTAAGAACGACGGCGACAACTGGGATCAGCAACGCCCCCACCCTACCAGACGGCAGCAAGCCGACCAGCAGCGGGACCAGTACGAGCAATGGTACGAGAACCGGTACAGGCAGCAGCGAGACCCGAGGCAGCAGCGCCAGGAGGACAACTATAACAGGCACCACCAATACCCAAGCGACCGCTGGCAGCAGGACGATTTTATCGTACGCGAAGAGGAACTGCGCAGGCGCTATAACAGGCAGTTCAGAGATTGGGAAGAAGAAGACCACCGCCGTAGCAGACACTAATATCAGGACCAGATCAGCATCTGGTCTTTTTTCTGCCGCTATGCTTCAGTACCTCCTCCTGAAGCCAATGCCGAAAGACACCAGTTCCGGAATACCAGGTATTAACGTAAGCGAAAGGTCGTTTTGCTCCGACAGCTGGTAATTGTACTCAAACTCGCCCCCGTACCAGTAAAACTTGTATTGCCAGTCGCCCCGTCTGTTAAAATAGCCATTGTCTACATAACCTTCCAGCCGGTTCCAGTCGCGGCGATATACCAGCGTGGGGCCAATGCCCCCGTTTACGGAGTGCCTGCCTTTCCGGAAGATCTTACCCCGAAACCCGATATGCGTAAAGCCGGCCATCGACTCTGCGCAATCGGCATACAAGCCCTGCTCCATCCGCACACTCAGGTCGTTGCGCACCACAAAGCGGTCGTACCCAACTATGCCGCCGTAATTAATGGTGGTGTAACCTTTGCTGTCGAGCCGATTAGGGAAAATCTCCGGATAAGGGCTCTCCTTCAGATGCACCGAAAGCCCGAATGCTTTTACCGTAATAGAGTTTTTGAATGCCTCCTGCGCCCTACTCCATGAAAACGGCAAAACGCTCAACATCAAAAGCCATAGAATAAACAAGGTGCGTACCATACTTCTGCTTATACTTTGTGCCAACCATAAAGTTAACAGTTAGCCGCAGGAACAGCAGAGTTTCCGGAGGGGCTGATTTAGTTGTTGGTTGTTATTTGTTGATGATTAAATGGTTGATTTGGATATTCGAAGATTTGGGAAAGTGGAGATGGATTACATGCCGTAAATTTTGATTCAGATAAAAAATTCAGCTTTTAACAAGAGCAGCAGAACCTCCGGAGAACATCTTGCAGGAATAAACAAGGCTTCTGTTTCCTGAATTTTGCGCTGGTGCGAGCTTGCCGCTCGTACTTTCATACCCCTGCCTTTCCAGAAGGGGCCAAAGCAGCTTCTTATAGATCCATTCTTTTAAGCTGTAGCCGTAAGGACCATTTGTTACGAGCGACAAGCTCGCACCAGCGACCTGCTTTTCCTTACAAAATGAGCTCCGGAGGGCCTATTTCATTAGAATAATTACTGGCTGTTACATGATAACTGGGCAGCCGGTCAGCACTCGGAGCAGCAGAGGCTCCGGAGGGGCTTTTTCATTAGAATAATTTGTTTGTTGTTACCTGGCCCATGCTGCTCCTTATGTTTAGATTGCCGGGATGAATTCTACACTTCAAGCATAACAAACAACCAGCTATTTCCCAGAGCTCAGGTTCTGTACAGGAGACTTGTGCCAGGCTGCGCCGTGTTTGGCAAGGAGTATGTATCTTTGCAGTTACCATGCCAGCTACTTCTCCACTCGATGCTTTGCTGCAGCAGATTCGCAGCTGCCGCCTTTGCGAAGAACACCTGCCCCTAGGGCCACGGCCCGTGCTCCGAGCATCGGCCAGCGCCCGTGTGCTGATAGTGGGGCAGGCTCCCGGCACCCGGGTGCACGCCAGCGGCATACCCTGGCACGACCAAAGCGGAAAGCGCCTGCGCCAATGGCTGAACCTGGACGAGGAAACATTCTACGACGAAACAAAAATTGCCATTGTTCCGATGGGCTTCTGCTACCCTGGCAAAGGAAAGAGTGGCGACCTGCCTCCCCGGCCCGAATGCGCGCGCCACTGGCACCAGTTGCTACTGGCACAGCTGCCGGCGGTGCAGCTAACGCTCCTGGTAGGCAAGTATGCCCAGGATTATTTTTTAGGAAACCGCGCTCGGCCCACGCTCACCGAAACCGTGGCGCACTGGCAGGAGTACCTGCCCTCCTACATGCCGCTCCCCCACCCCTCGCCCCGGAACCAGTTTTGGGTAAAACGGAATCCGTGGTTTGAGCAGGAGGCGGTGCCGGTGCTGCAGCAACTTGTGCGCTCACATTTATAATTCATTTTAATGCAAATTTTCATGGCATTTGTCTATATTAGAACATGTGTACATTTTGTTTTTGCAGCACAGAAAACAAAACGTATACCTGCTCTACATGCGAATAACTGATCTTTCCCCATGATAAACTACCCCTCCAGCAAGCTCCCTGACATCAACACCACCATTTTCACCATTATGTCGGGGCTGGCAACCGAGCATCAGGCCATTAACCTCTCACAAGGATTTCCGGACTTTAACTGCCCCGAAGAACTAATTGAGCTCGTTACCAGGCACATGCGCGACGGCCATAACCAGTATGCCCCCATGCCTGGGGTAAAGCGGCTGCGGGAAAAAATCAGTGAAAAAACACAGCTTATGTATGATTATCAGCCAGACCCCGAGCGCGAGATAACGGTAACATCTGGTGCCACAGAGGCTTTGTTTGCCGCCATAGCCGCCGTAGTGAAAGCCGGAGACGAGGTGGTGGTGCTGGAGCCATGCTATGATGCCTATATACCGGCCATCCGGCTGGCGGGAGGCATCCCGATTCATGTGCCGCTGGTAGTGCCAGATTTTCATGTAGACTGGAACCTGGTAAAGAAACGCATCTCTTCCCGTACACGTGCCATCATTATCAACACGCCGCATAACCCAACCGGTGCCGTTATGACGCACCAGGACATGGAAACGCTGGCCAGCATTATCGACAGCACCGATATACTGGTGATCAGCGATGAGGTGTACGAGCACATGGTGTTTGATGGAGACACCCACAGCAGTGTATTGCGGCACCCCTCACTGCGCACGCGCAGCATGGTGATCTCCTCTTTTGGCAAAACCTACCACACCACCGGCTGGAAAATAGGCTATGCCATTGCGCCGCCTGCCCTTACCACCGAGCTGCGCAAGATGCACCAGTTCCTCACCTTCAGCACCGTTACCCCCATGCAGCTGGCCATTGCCGATTACCTGGATAACGACACCCATTACCGCACGCTACCCCATTTCTACCAGGCCAAGCGCGACCTGTTCTGCCAGTTGCTGGAGCCATCCCGGTTTCAGGTGTTGCCATCGTCCGGCACCTACTTTCAGCTCGCCCGGTACGATGCCATCTCGCAGGAGCACGACCTGGACTTTGCCAAGCGGCTTACCCGGGAAATAGGCGTGGCCTCTATTCCGGTGTCGGTGTTTTACCACGACAAAACCGACAACAATTTCCTGCGCTTCTGCTTCGCAAAATCTGAAGACACCCTGCGCCAGGCTGCCGAACGACTCGTGGAGCTGTAGCTACGCTTTTTCAGGCGCAGCACCAGCCCAAAAAAAGCCTCTCCTTCTGGCAGAAAGAGAGGCTTTTAACACTTAATTTTCTCAGCTGTTACTCGTTGGCCGGCTTACCGATAGTTGCCAGAATGCCACCATCCACATACAGTATCTGGCCATTCACGAAGTTGCTTGCCTGCGAAGCCAGGAATACGATGGCGCCGCCCAATTCTTCTGGCTCTCCCCACTTACCTGCAGGCGTGCGGTTATTAATAAAGTCGAAGAACGGGTTGCCGTCTACCCGAATTGGAGCCGTTTGGGAGGTGGCAAAATAGCCGGGCCCCAGGCCGTTTACCTGAATATTGAACTTGGCCCATTCCGTGGCCATGTTCTTGGTCAGCATTTTGAGTCCGCCCTTGGCTGCGGCGTAAGCGCCAACGTTCTGGCGGCCCAGCTCGCTCATCATGGAGCAGATGTTGATCACTTTTCCCTGGCCGCGCCCGATCATGCCTTTAATAACCGCCTGCGTTACAATGAATGGCGAAGTAAGGTCTACATCAATTACCTCTTTCCACTCCTCCAACGGCATATCTACCAGCGGAATGCGCTTAATAATACCAGCATTGTTAACCAGAATATCGATCGGGCCCACCTCCTGCTCTATGGTGGCCACCAGTTGCACTACCTGCTGCTGGTCCGTAACATTGCAGCGGTAGCCGTAGGCTTTAATGCCGGCAGCCTTGTAGGCCTCTACCGCCTTGTCTATTTTCTCCTGCGAGGAGTTGCCGTTTACGACAACAGTGGCACCTGCTTCGCCAAGCGCCATGGCCATAGCCATGCCTAAACCGTGGGTGCCGCCAGTTATCCAGGCCACCTTGCCGGTCAGGTCAAATTGCTTTAATATCATATTGTTGAGGTTTAATGGGTCAGAGTCTGTCCGAAGCTTCGCGGGCGAAACTCCGGACAGAGTAGTATGTTGTTTTGCAAAAAGCCTACACAGGCCTCATCAAACTTAATTTCAGGCCTGTACCTTTTTACCTGCTATCTTAACTCAGTGATCTTGCGGATGTCCATGTCGCCGTAGTCGAGGTTCTCGCCGGCCATGCCCCAGATAAAGGTGTAATTAGAAGTGCCTGAACCGGAGTGGATAGACCATGGCGGCGAAATGACCGCCTGCTCGTTTTGCATCCAGATGTGGCGCGTTTCGGTAGGCTCTCCCATAAAGTGGCACACCGACTGCTCTGCCGGCACATCAAAGTACAGGTATACTTCCATACGGCGATCGTGCGAGTGGGCTGGCATGGTGTTCCAAACGCTTCCGGTCTTCAGCTCCGTCATGCCCATTTGCACCTGGCAGGTTTCTATAACGCCTGCTACCAACAGCTTGGTAATGGTTCGGGCATTGGCGGTTTCGAGGCTTCCGAGCTCCACAACCTCTGCCTGCTCGCGGGTAACTTTTTTAGAAGGGTAGGCATGGTGTGCCGGAGCTGAGTTGATATAGAACTTGGCGGGGTTCCCTGAATCGGCGCTTGAGAACGTTACGTCTTTGGTGCCTCTGCCCAGGTACAGGGCCTCCTTGTTCTGAAGCTCAAATCTCTGCCCGTCGGCCTCTACCGTACCGGCGCCCCCTACGTTTATGATGCCCATCTCTCTTCTTTCCAGAAAGAACTCAGCCTTCAGCGGATCTATCGTTTCCAGCTTTACGCTCTTGCTTACGGGCATGGTACCTCCAGCCATGTAACGGTCGTAATGAGTATAGGTCAGCTGAATCTGATCAGCTGCGAAAACGGTTTCAATCAGGAAATTTTTTCTCAGCGCTTCTGTGTCCATCTGCTTGGTTTCCTGCGGACTTACGGCATAGCGCACATCAAATTGCATACTCATATTTATATATTTTTGGAGTGAAGCCTGCACAACCAGATGCAGGACAAAATAAAATCTTAATTCTTACCTGTAAAAACTAAAGGTTACTTGCACTGCTTACCAGTTCAAACAGCCTTATGTTAATCTAATAAAGTATACTTATTCCTATAAGCATATCAAATTTAACCATTTTAAATGTTCTTCCCATGTAGTTTGCCGGTTTTCAGCATTTACTCTAACCATCTCCTTACAAAAGCCTATTTCCAGTGCTTTTCAGGCAGCAGTTGCCAGTTAAAAATTCAAATTACAGCCTGCTGGAGCGCCTTATTACCAATTCGATAGGCGTGATAAGGGAGATATGGTTCTGGCTGTGATTAGTTTTCTGCTCCAGCAGCTCCAACATCAGCGTGGCTGCCTGCACCCCCACTTCGTAGGGGAACTGCTCTACCGAGGTTATGGGC
Organism: Pontibacter beigongshangensis; assembly: GCF_014332515.1. GTDB lineage: Bacteria > Bacteroidota > Bacteroidia > Cytophagales > Hymenobacteraceae > Pontibacter > Pontibacter beigongshangensis. The sequence continues at coordinate 40,830 of NZ_VFSD01000024.1, forward strand.
GGCTCAATAATTTCGGTGCGAGAGTCGTTGGAGTAGCCGGTCACCTTTAGCTGTTGGGGAACAGAAATTCCTTTTGCCTTGGCGCACTGCACGACCGCTACAGCAGTAGTGTCGTTACCCGCAAAAACAGCATCCGGCAAACCACCTTCTGCAAAAAGCGCCTTGCAGGTCAGCTGCGCGTTCTTCTTGTTCAGTTCGTGGCAAAACATCAGGCTCTCGTCGGGCGTCATGTCAAACTCCCGAAGCGCCTCCTGGTAGCCCTCATACCGGTCGCGGTACAGCTTGCAGCTTAAGGGGCCCGTGATATAGGCAATCTTCCTGGCCCCTTGTTCGAGCAGGTGGCGCGTGGTCTGGTAACCGCCCTGGTAATCGTCGCCCTGAATTTTGTGAGCCGGGTAATTGTGCGGCACCCGGTCATAAAAAACCAGCGGTATATTGGCTCTGTTAAAAATATCGAAATGCGAAAAGTCTTCGGTATATAGTGTAGACGACACGATCAGGCCATCCACACGCGAGGCGTACATTACGCCCACCAGTTCTTTCTCGATGGCAGGCGAGTCGTTAGACTGGCACACCATCAGGTTGTAGCCGTACTCGTGCAGCTTGTGCTGAATGGCCGTGATAACAGTAGACTGGAAGTACATGGTGATGCGGGGCGCGATCAGGCCGATCATGTTGGACCTGCTATTGCGGAGGCTGGCAGCCAGCGCGTTGTGGCGGTAATCCAGCTTTTCGACAGCCTCCCGCACCCGTTGCTTGGTACTCTGGCTGATGTGCGGGTGGTCGTTCAGGGCACGCGACACAGTGGAGATAGAAAGGCCAAGGGTGGCGGCAATATCCTTTATCGTGTGCTGAACTTGTTTCTTCATGGATAATTCCTGCAATCGTTTGCAAAGAAAGTAAATCTACCTAACTTTAGTCAAAGTTCAACCTTAAACGGTCAAAATTTAAGTACACCCCTAACAGAATAAAAGCATATGAGAGAAGGGAAAGTTCTCATTTTTGGTGAGTTGTTGTGGCGCCTGGCTTCCGTAGACAAAAGCCTGGAATCTGCAGATAACCTATTACAGATTTATCCGGGCGGAGCTGAAGCGAATGTGGCCGCCTCCCTGGGCCTTTGGGACATCCCCTGCTCCTACCTTACCTGCGTGCCCGAAAACGAACTCTCGGCCAAGGCGCTGGAGGAACTGGAGCGGCGTGGCGTAAAAACCGACCTGGTACTGAAGCAGGGCGACCGCGTGGGACTTTACTTTTTATTGTCGGCCAATGGCCTGAGCACCGGCCAGGTGGTGTACGACCGCAAATACTCTTCTTTCAGCCAGCTCACGCCCGGCAGCATCGACTGGGAAAGCATCCTGAAAGATTTCTCGTGGTTCCATTGGAGCGCCATTACCCCGGCCCTGAACGAGAACGTAGCCACTATCTGCAAAGAGGCGCTGGTAGCAGCCAAAAAACTGGGGCTGACTGTATCGGTAGACCTGAACTACCGCAACCGCCTCTGGACCTACGGCAAAACCCCGCTCGAGGTAATGCCGGAGCTGGTGCAGTACTGCGATGTGGTCATGGGCAACATCTGGGCAGCTAATGTGATGCTGGGCACTCCGATAGCCGAAGGCCTGCACCGTGAAACCAGTCAGGAGGAATACCTGCAGCATGCAGAGCAATCGGCCAGGGCTATTATGCAGGCTTTTCCGGCGTGCAAGCATGTGGCCTTCACGTTCCGGTTTATGGACAGCCCGAACCACAACCTCTTCTACGGCACTTACTACAACGGGCAGCAGCAATACGTATCGCATGTGTACGAAACCCAGGAAGTAGTGGACCGGATCGGCAGCGGCGACGCGTTCATGGCCGGCCTCATCTACAGCCTGCACGGGCAACTGGAAGGGCAGGATGTCGTTGATTTCGCTACCGCCTCGGCCTACCAGAAGCTTTTCGTTTCCGGCGACTTCGGAAACCACTCCTTATCGCATATCAAACAACATATTATCCATTAGATTCTAGATGTTAGATATTAGATGCTAGATTTTTACAGTTTCACTCATTGCCATGTTAAAGCAAAGTAGCCTCCATTTTATGGATTCTTCCTTTGGAGATGCTACAAGATCATTTGTGACTTTTATCATCTGAGTATTTTAAGAAAAGTCTAACATCTAATATCTAACATCTAACATCTTAAAAAAAGAAAATGGCAACAGATAAAAACCAGGTATTAGATACCATCAAAACATCACCGGTTATTCCCGTATTTTTCAACGCTGACCCTGAAGTTTGCAAGGCCGTGCTGGCAGCTTGCTACGAAGGCGGCATGCGGGTATTTGAGTTTACCAACCGCGGCGAGCAGGCGCTTGCCAACTTTAAGGTGCTGGTAGAAACAGCCAAAGCGCAGTACCCGGGCATGAAGCTGGGCATCGGCACGATTAAGGACAGCGAAACAGCCACCAAGTTTATAGAGGCCGGCGCCGACTTTATCGTGAGCCCGATCATGAACGCCGACATTGCCAAAACGGTGCACGCGCAGGGGCTGCTCTGGATACCTGGCTGCATGACGCCAACCGAGATCGACCAGGCCGAGAAAGCCGGGGCAAGCCTCGTGAAACTGTTTCCGGGCAACGTACTGGGCAGCGGCTTCCTGAAAGCCATTAAAGAACTGTTCCCGAAGCTGCTCTTTATGCCAACCGGCGGCGTGGCACCAACCAAAGAAAGCCTCGATGAGTGGTTCAGTGCCGGCGTAACTGCCACTGGCCTGGGCTCCAAATTGTTCGAGAAACCAGCAGATGCCGGCGATGGCTATGAGTGGCTAAGCAAACGCGCCGCAAATATGCTGGAGATGGTGAAGAAGTAGCAGCAGCAGATAATTTATAGCCCGGAAGGCCCATTTTCATTAGAATAATTCTATGGAATGGGCCTTTTGGTATTTCAGGCTAAATCCTTAGCGCACCCCGGAACGCCCTGGCACTGTAGTACGATTGGGCGCCGTTGTGATACAGGAAAACAGTGTCGTAGCGGCGATCGCAGAAGAGGGCGCCACCAAGTTTCCGGATAGCGGCAGGTGTTTTTACCCAGCTCGATGTTTTCAAATCGAAGTTTCCGAGTTTCTGCAGTTCCCGATACTGTTCTTCTGTTAGTAGTTCGATGCCCATGGCAGCCGCCATATCAACAGCGTTGTTCTCCGGCCTATGTTCTTTTCTCGATTCCATTCCCTCGCGGTCGTAACAAACACTTCTGCGTCCTTTAGGGCTTTCCGCTGAACAGTCGTAAAAGATGTACTCGCCCGACTTGTTATCCTGCCCGACAACATCCGGCTCTCCTCCTGTATTTTCCATTTCATGGAGCGACCACAGTTTTTCAGGATTTGCCTCCAGCTTTGCCTGTACGTTCGTCCATACAAGGCCTTCGTGGCGGCTCATGTTTTTCTCAAAACGGGCTTTCAGTATGCTGAACAGTTTTTCTCGTTGCGCTGGAGACGTGTCCTTATGGCTTTGTTTTGTCATACGATGTGTTTGTTTATGAGTGGTAGGATTGAGGCGGCGCTGCCCTCTGCAGGTTCCAAGATCAAACTATTCGCCAGCAGCTTTCGAGCCGGACCTGGTCCTCCTGAAACTTATTTGTCTTGTCCTGCGGTGATTACAATCAGTGTGCAAGGCCGTCGGCAGAAGGCGGATGGTTATATCTCGGTGGCGTTAGTGCTTTTAATCGTCAGGCATCTTCCAGCCGATTTCCTTCATAATTTGGTCAAATGAGTATGCACCGATTTTAATTACGATGCCTTTGTTATTTATGTAGCCATGCTTTTCGCATCCAATGGAATAATGCTGGCAATCTGTCTCTTTTGCATGTTCGTCCCAGGGAACTTCCTTACATAGCTGTCCAATTATGGCTTTGTTTTTATAGAAGGAAGTTACCATGTCGAACCGGGGATGTATGATGGTTTCCCCTCTTTCATTTGCAAAACCAATTTTGGCATTTTCGTCTACAATTCTAATCTTATTTTCTATCAAATAGTCAGGGCTTGGTTCTCCCTGGCTGGTATTATATACTTTAAACAATTCGTTTTCATGTGCGTCAATAGCGGTCCAACCGGAACTCCCTTTTTTCCCAAATACTGCAAAATAGACATATTGGTCGTTATTGAATGACAGGTAATACTTTGCGGTGTCCAATTGCCTGATTATTTTTCCTTCTTCGTCAACCAGCGTATAAATTTCTCTCCAGGTTCCAGTTTCTTTTACTTCAACTCTGAATTTCTTTTGTCCATAAGAACAGTTCCAAAACAGAAGCAAGAATGTAATTGCCATTATTTGGCTTTTTCGCATGGTTTCTTAGTATTAACGCTAACGGTTTTGCTATGATGCGCTCATGCATTATAGCTGGTGTTGTAAGGTGCCATTCTTAACTTATGTATAATACTCACCGTCCCAAGGCTCCTGAAAAGAGATTGTTGAGCTTGGTTGTAGGTCGATTGATTCTGCTTCTTCATTAGGGATTAAGCCAAACTTTATTCCTTCTATCTCAGTTTCAAACAGTTCTACTTCTATGTCACAGTATTCAACAGCTCCGAGCGATTGCACTAACTCTTCCAGTTTATCAGATGTGTTAAAAGTGTCAGTCTTGTCTTTAGATGACCAATACTTTACTTCTCTAAATTTGCCTTTATTGTCAAACAAGTACAGAACGGCAAATTCAATCCTATGCTTTTCACGTTCTTCTGGTGGCGATTCCCAATATGATTGCAGAAAAGCGAAGGTTTCATACCCAAAGAATCGTCTACCATCTCCGCATTTACCTAAATAATGTGTGTGGTAGTCTTCCATCCTCTGAATCGGAAGCTTTGAAGGAAACTTAGATTTCGTAAAAATATTTAGCATTTCTATTTCTTTGAGGTTTCTTACAACGGTAGTATAACAGTAATAATTACGTATACCCGCAAAACGGTGGTTGGCTAAACGTAATACCATTACCGAATATACTATATAACCAAATTAAAATACCATCCTTCGCAAATTATTCTAATCAAAAAGCCCCTCCGGAGCACTTTGCTGCTCCTGCTGCTGACCAGTTGCCTGACCAACCCGTCTGAATCTTTATAGAAGCCGCCCACTCTAAGGATTCCCAGGAGAAAAAAATTCGAGATGTCTTTTGCCAAAGGCTTTGCTCTCACAGGAAGCTAAAAGGGAGAAAAACACATAGTAACCTTTTTAGCCCTTGGCACATTAAAAAGCTGCTGCTCTGCAAGAAACCTGTTCCTGCAGGCAACTTTTATGAGGCGCTGCCATATAGCATTTATACACGCAATAATTTTATGAAGCCACTACAGATAGTTTGCCTGCTGATTTTGCTTCTCCTCTCTTCTGCCTGCAGCAACACTTCTACCACAGACGAGAGAACAGCAGCAGACCACAGCCTGCCGGCAGATGTGATCAGCATCACCAAACCTCTGGTTGGCGGACAACTTTACGACGAAGCCAGCTTTGAAGGCGCCACACTTACCAGCTTCGATAACGCACAGGACCTGCAGATACTCGATACATCGGATGTGATTTTCACGAAAGTACGTGTCCGGAAAGAAGAAAAAGTTTACGTTGGCTTTATACCAAAAGCCATTCTGCCTGAGTAGCAGCAGGAGCAGCAGAGGCTCCGGAGGGGCTTTTTCATTAGAATAATTTACAAGCTACTACCCAACTGATGTTACGCAAATTAAATCCTTGGCAATTTTATAGCACAGGCGGCTGAGGCATATGCTGCTGTCATGTAAATCCTGTTGAACAGCAGCAAAGACCTCGCAGCGTGCGCAGCTCCTGCGAGTGCCTGAGGGAACAGCAGCAGCTCTCCCAAAGCGAGGTTTGTGCCAGACCAGATTATTTAAATGAAAATGGCCCTCCGGAGCCTCTGCTGCTGCTGCTGCGTAAAATCAGTACCTAAGTCAAAACCAGGTTTACAAACCTGTTGAGTAAAAACAACACAGAGCGTTCAAAAAATAAACCCGCCCAGGCATTACACCTGAGCGGGTTCCAGAATTACTTACCGATACACAGCCGGGCCAAATCCAAGATCAGGAAAACAGCACCAGCCTATCATCCATAATTTTTTATTTTTAATCCGGCGAAGCCTTAATTGTTGCTGCGTGGTCGCTGCCCCTGCCCGTTGCGCATACGCTGCTGGCGCTCGGCTACCATCACATCAAATTTTTTGGCCTGCTCCTCCGTCAGTACAGCCCTGACCTCTGCCTGGGTTTTAGTCATCAACTCGCGGCGCTTTGTCATCATTTCCTCGCGGTTGGCATTCTGGTTGCGCAGGGCTTGCTGCTGTGCTCCGGTGCTGGCATAAATGGCTTCCAGTTTAGTCACCTGCTCATCTGTCAGGTTCAGTTGCTCCTTATACTCCTTCAGCATCTGGGCATGTCGCTCCTGCATGCTTTGCCGCTGCCCCTGCTGTGCCGCAGCACCAAACGACAGAAAAAGGCCTAAACAAATCATCAGGATGCGGGTAAGGGTGGTCAATCTTTTCATGGCTCTTGTATTTTATGAACATTTATTCTTTGACAAAGCAACTGCCAAAGGGTTTAAGCCACCTGAAAAAAATTCATAAAAACAAAAAAGCGGCCTTCCTGTTTCCAGAGAGCCGCCTGCTGCCGATGTGTTATGTTAGCTAAAAACTACGCTAGCTAAAATCTAATATCTAGTACCTCATTTTATCACCACCCGCCGGATAGCGCTGAAATTGTCGGTTTCCAGTTTTACGTAGTAGAGGCCTTTGGCAAACCTGGTCAGGTTGATGGTTGTAGAAAACTGTGCATTTGTTCTGGTGAGCACCTCCCGGTGAATTTCGTTGCCGATTACGTTCATCACGCGCAGTTCGGCATGCTTTGCCTCCGCATTGGGCAACGACACAGTGAAAACCCCGGCATTAGGATTCGGGTATATAGCTATCTCCTGCTCCTCCTGTTGTACCTCCTCCTGCACTTTCTCTTTGTCGGGTTGCACCACAGGACCGGGCACAGAACTCCGGGCCTGCGCTTGAGCCACAAGCACAGCTAAGGTTAAAAAGAAGGTTAGTATAATTTGCTTCATGGATAGTTCAGATCAATATGCGTATTAATATAGGTCTATTTGTATTAAAACGCTTCAATTTAAATTAAGTTATTGTATTTTACCATATAAATCAAATCGATTTTCATAAATTTTTGTAGCTATATTGTATTAAATTCATAATATTCCTTTTCAAAAAAATATTTGGAAGATATCGTTATTATAGGAGGAGGATTAGCCGGGCTGATCAGCAGCATCGGGCTTGCCAGACAGGGGCTCGCAGTAACGCTGGTCGAAAAAAAAGCCTATCCTTTCCACCGTGTTTGCGGCGAATATGTCTCGAACGAAGTGCTGCCTTACCTGGCTGCGCTTGGCGCTGACCCGGCTCCCCTGCAGCCCGTCCGCATCAGCCGGTTTCTGCTCAGCTCCCCCTCTGGAAGAACGCTGGAGGCGAATCTGGACCTCGGGGGCTGGGGGCTGAGCCGCTATACCCTCGACCATTTTCTGTACCAGGTGGCGCTGCAGCAGGGCGTCCGGTTCCACACCCGCAGGCAGGCAGAAAAGGTCACCTTCTCCCACGACGCCTTTACGATACAGCTGGCAGACGGGCTCACCCTGCAGGCGCCGGTGGTGCTGGGAGCCTACGGCAAACGCGCCTCTCTCGACCGCAATCTCAACAGGCCATTCTTCCGTCAGCGCTCGCCCTACATCGGAGTAAAGTACCATGTGCGCCTGCCGCTCCCCAAAGACCAGATCGCTTTGCACAATTTTAAGGATGGCTACGCCGGCATATCTGCCGTAGAGAACGACCGCTACTGCTTCTGCTACCTCACCACCCGCCAGAACCTCCGCACCCACGGCACCATTCCGGCCATGGAAAAAGCCGTGCTGCACCAGAACCCGCACCTGCGACGCATTTTTCAGGAAGCCGAGTTTTTATATGCGCAGCCGGAAGTGATCAACGAGGTGAGTTTCGCTACCAAGAGCTGCCTGGAAGACCACATGCTTATGTGCGGCGACGCGGCAGGCATGATCGCGCCGCTTTGCGGCAACGGCATGGCGATGGCCATACACTCCGGCAAACTGGCCACAGAGCAGGTGCTGACGTACTTTACAAACGGGCGCAACCGGGAGCAGCTGGAGCAGGGGTATTCCAAAGCCTGGAAAAACCAGTTTGCCACCAGGTTGCAGATCGGGCGGGCGGTGCAGCGGCTTTTTGGCCACCCGGTGCTCACCGAGCTGGCTGTCGGCGCTCTGAAACAGCTGCCTTCCGCCGTGCAGCTTCTGATGCGCCAAACCCACGGACAACCTTTTTGAGCACAGATTGTTTGTGTAGAATACATCTAACACAAGCCTTAATCCGTAGGTAATGTTCATCCTTATAAGCGTGTTTCCTGCCCTGTAATGTCTCGCCGGGCCTGTGGTGTAAGAGGGGCAATTAACCAGAAACAACAAAGCATGAAAAGCTACATATGTGCCATTGGCACGGCTAACCCGCCACATATGATCCCACAGATGCAGGTCGCAGACTTCATGGCCGCTGCCCTTCAGTTTGATGAGCCGCAGACCCGCAAGCTGAAAGCACTGTATCGGGTTTCTGGCATCGGCCGGCGCTATACCGTGCTGGAAGACTATACCCGCGCAAACGGAGAATTCACCTTTTACCCCAACACCCCCGACCTGGAGCCTTTCCCGACGGTGCAGCAGCGCATGGAGGTGTACCGGCAGCACGCCGTAACCTTGTCTGAGGCAGCCGTCCGGAACTGCATCTTAGATGTTCCCAATTTTCAGCTGGCAGATATTACGCACCTGATCACGGTTAGCTGCACGGGCATGTACGCGCCCGGCCTCGACATTGAGTTGGTGGAGCGGCTGGCCTTGTCGCCAAACGTGCAGCGCACCGCCGTTAACTTTATGGGCTGCTATGCCGCCTTCAACGCCCTGAAACTGGCCGATGCTATTTGCAAGGCCGATGCTGGCGCCAACGTGTTGATGGTGTGCACCGAACTCTGCACCATCCACTTCCAGAAGAATGCTGCCCACGACCAATTGGTATCTAATGCGCTGTTTGGCGATGGCGCAGCGGCCGTGCTGCTGCAGGGGCGGCCCTGCACCCCAATGAGCCTGGAGCTGCAGTCGTTCCACTGCGACCTGGCACCAGCCGGCAAGCGCGACATGGCCTGGCACATCGGCGACACCGGCTTTGAGATGACACTGTCTTCGTACGTGCCCGACCTGATCAAGAGTGGCATCCGGCACCTGACGGAGCGGCTGCTGCTGGGGCTCAAAACTACTATCGCTGATATACGCCATTTTGCCATACACCCCGGCGGCCGCCGCATACTGGAGGTAATAGAGCAGGAACTCGGCATGCCGCGCCACCACAACCGCTTTGCCTACCAGGTGCTGCAGGATTTTGGCAACATGTCGTCGGCCACGGTGCTGTTTGTGCTGAAGTCGCTGATGGCCTCGCTTACGCTGGAGAACCGCGATGAGCCTGTGTTGAGCTTTGCCTTCGGCCCCGGCCTTACCCTGGAGTCTATGTTACTGAAAGTGCATTATGCTGCTTAAGGAAAGGACAAACAAGCCAGAGCTGATGGACGACCTCACCCTTTCTGGTGAGGACCTGCGCCGAAACCTGCAGGAGCTGGAAGCGATCAACCACTGGCTGGGTGGCCACAAAGTAGTACTGCACGCCCTGAACCAGCTGGTAGCAGACCGCAAGCAGCCACTCAGGCCGCTCCTCATTGCCGATATAGGCTGTGGCGGCGGCGACATGCTGCGGGCCATGGCCAGGTGGGCCAGGCGTAAGGGAGTAGCCGTAGAACTGACAGGCATAGACGCCAACGATTTTATGGTGCAGTATGCCCGCCAGCACAGCACCGCTTACCCCGAAATAAAGGTGGAGCTGCACGATGTGTTTTCCGACCGTTTTAGCCGGCAGCCTTACGATGTGATTGTCTGCAGCCTCTTCTGCCATCATTTCACCGATGCACAGCTGGTGCGGCTCTTTAGCCAGCTACACGCACAGGCGCAGGTGGCCGTCATTGTAAACGACCTGCACCGGCACTGGCTGGCTTACTATTCTATAAAATGGATAACCGCCCTTTTCTCCAGATCTTACCTGGTCAAGAACGATGCGCCCCTATCGGTTTGGAGGGCTTTTAAAAGAGGGGAACTGCACCAGCTACTGCAGCAGGCCAATACGCCTAACTTTAAACTCAGCTGGATGTGGGCATTCCGGTGGCAGCTGATCCTGAGAAAGGACAGCATCTAAGGGCCGCCGTTTCCGTAAACATGCCTGCCCGTTTTCTGGTAATAAAGCAGCGGCGTGTAGTTAGCTGCAAAAAGCATTTTTCATTCCAACATAACCGCTATGAACAAAGGCACCATTCAATTCTGGCTTCTCTTTATCGTTTCCATCATCCTGTCGGTTATCGCCATTTCATTGTTCTTTAAGGCACTAAAACTGATAATTTACGTGATCCTGGTCATGGCCCTTGCCCCCATTATTTACCTGATCTTAAGGCTGCTCCTGCCACGCCGCAAAAGCGATACCGACAAGCTGAAGAAAAGAGAGTAAGTTAATGTGCTGATGGTTTAATGTGCTGATGTGCTAATTGCTGAAAGGTTAAATGGCTTAAATGTTAAATGGTTGGTTTGGGGATAAGACATTTTAAAGATGCTTCTGACTGATTAAGAACGTGTGGAATCAACAAAGGCGGTCAATACGATGTTGAAATATTCTGCACATTCTCAAATTCTGGGTATTCTGATTCAGACAAAAAAAAACGGAACAGCTACAATCTGGAAGAGCAGCAGCAGGAGCAGCAGGAGCAGCAGAAGCATCCGGAGGGGCATTTTCATTGGAATAATTTGTAATGCAGCTGCTTTTATACCTGACCATGCCAGAACCTAAAAGAAAATGTGCTGTGCCAGCCGGAACGTGTTGGCATGGGCCTCTACAATATGGGCGATCTGCTTGGAATAGCCGCCTCCCATACTTACCGTTACCGGCAGCTTCTGTTTAGCGCACAGCTCCAGCACCAGCCGGTCGCGCTCTTTGCAGCCGGCTATGGTCATGCCCAGTTTGCCCAGCTTATCGGTTGCCAGCACATCTACCCCCGACTGAAAGAACACAAACTCCGGCTCCTGCTCCTGCAGCAGGCGGGGCAGCGTATTGTTCAGCATAGCCAAGTAAGCTTTGTCGTCGGTGCCGTCAGGCAGCGGAAGATCCAGGTCCGACTGCTCCTTGCGGTGCGGGTAATTGTTGCCGCCGTGCATGCTGAAGGTAAAAACCCGTGGCTCCTCCCGGAAAATCTCGGCCGTGCCGTTGCCCTGATGCACATCCAGGTCTACTACCAGAATTTTACCGATACCCTTGTGCCGGAGCAGGTAATTGGCTGCAATGGCTATGTCGTTTAGCAGGCAGAAACCTTCGCCCCTGTCGGTAAAGGCGTGGTGGGTACCGCCGGCAATATTCATCCCGATGCCAAACTCCAGCGCAAACAGTGCAGCCTGCACCGTTCCGTTCATGATCACGATCTCGCGGTTTATCAGTTCCTCAGAGTGCGGAAATCCTGTTTTCCTGATTTCGGACGGGGTGAGCTGCAGGTGGCGCAGCCGGTGCCAGTAGGCAGCATCGTGTGTGGCCGTTATAACTGCGTCTTCGAGCGGGGCCGGCGCAAACAGGTTCTGAGCGGTAATGGTGCCCTCGTAGAGCAGCTGCTCAGGCAGCAGGTCATACTTCTCCATCGGAAAACGATGGCCCTCGGGCAGGGAATGAGCAAATATATCGGACCAGGCAATTTTAAGCATATCACAAAGTAACAACAAAGCGGGAACAGAAGTTTTGAGGCGAGGCACAAAATCTTCTGTGGCTTTCCATATCACTTCTGTGGCTTTCCATATCAACCGGGCTGCCCCTTCTCCGGATCTGACCAATTAAGTCTGCAACTTTTTCTGAAGCGTATATAGGAACCTTACACTGCTGTTATTGAAAAAACTTTAAAATGTGGATAACTTTGTTAACATCCTATGTTTATCCACTATTGTTTGTTAAAAGCGTGTTAACAAATACAACTTTTCTTAACATTTTTTTCATAGATATAGTTATGACCAGCCTTTTAGCGACCAGTTACGTTTAAAAAAAACCGTGTCCTCACCAGGCATTTTGCACCCTTCCCGGGCAGGGCCAGGAGGCATTTTGTAACCCATCATATTCCTAAAGGAGTATATACTAAGAGTATTCTCACAAAAAGATACTTACTACACCTCCTAACCAACGGAACTATGAGAAAGACACTAACCACTTTTGCGATATTACTTACCCTAGTTTTTGCAGCCCACGCCCAGCAAGAAGATTATGGCGGACCAACTGGCATGCAACAGAACCACAATATTTTTGGTGGCGTAAACACACACAACTCCGGCTTCGGCATTAAGGGGGGCTTAAACTTTTCGCAGGTAAGAGGCAGCGACAAAGACCTGCTCGGAAGTGTAAGTGGTCATACCAGCTTCCATGCCGGCGTTTTTGCGCAATTTGCGCTGTCAGAGATGTTCTCTATTCAGCCCGAAGTGCTGTATTCGCGCAGAGGCTACGAGCGCAACGACTCTACTTTCCGGTTCGACTATCTGAACGTACCCATCCTGGCTGTTGTTAACGTAACAGACAACATCAGTTTTCATGCCGGCCCGCAGATCGGTATTTTGATGTCGGGAAAGGAAAGCGAACAAGAAATTGACCTGGCGCCTTACAATACCTTCGACTATGGCGCGGCAGTAGGTGCCGAGGCCAGAATAAGCCGGTTCAGACTGGGCGCGCGCTACTACCTGGGCCTTACTGACCTGCGCAAAGAAAACGATTTAGGCCAGAAAATTAACGAAGATATCAAGAACGGCGTTTTCCAGGTGTACCTGGGCATCGGCATTTAAGCGAATAAACGTATTACTAACCATGAGAGGCAAAAGCAGATGGGAAAAAGTCTACGGGCTTATGGCATGCATGCTCCTGGCGTTGCAGCTGGCGGCTTGCGACACAACCATAAAAACGGACGACGCAGAGGTAGGTGAGCCCCTGCAAAGCGCCAGGCCCTTTGCCTCATCTGAGCCGATGATTATAGACACAGCCCAAAGCCAGGTTACCTGGATCGGCTCCAAAATGACGGGCAGGCACAATGGCACTATCTGTATAGAAACCGGTGAGCTGCAGCTGCTACAGGGCAGGATCAGTGGTGGGCACATTGTGATTGACCTTACCAAACTGGTCTGCACCGACAAAAATATTAATGCAGAAAGCAGCAAGAAACTGGCCACCCACCTGAAATCGGCCGACTTCTTTGATGTAGAGAACCATCCTACAGCCACCTTCGAAATAGTGTCGGTGGCCCCATACGACAGCCTTTCCAGAAAAGAAGCGACACCACATACCCGGGCCAACTATAGCGAGCTTAAAATAAATAGTCCGACTCACACCATTACGGGCAACCTCACTATTAAGGGCACTGCCAGGAGCATCTCTTTTCCGGCAAAGGTTAGGCTGGAGAAGGACCAGCTGAGAGCCAAAGCAAATTTCAACATAGACCGCACCCAGTGGGGCCTGGTTTACCGCTCCGACGAATCGCTTGGTGACAAGACGATCTACTCCAGCGTCAACATCGGCTTCGATATTGTTGCCAGGCCCGCATCCGACGACTCGCTAGCAGAATCGGAGTAGCGGCAGCAGCACCTGCTCCTTCTCAGGACCGACTAACAAGAAACGGCTGCCCTTTGCAAGGCAGCCGTTTCACTTCGTCACAATACTACATGAGCTTAGCGCTCATGTTTCCCCTCGGCAAATTCTTCGATTATCTTCTTATTAAAGGCCGGAATATCGTTCGGGTTCCGACTCGTCACGATACCTTTGTCTACTACTACCTCCTGGTCTACCCATTCTGCACCGGCATTTTTCAGGTCGGTTTGCAGGCTTGGGTAACTTGTCATTTTCAGCCCTTTTACCTTACCCGTCTCGATCAGGGTCCAGGGGCCGTGGCAGATGGCGGCCACTGGTTTTCCGCTTGTCAGGAACTTGTCTACAAACGCAACGGCCTCCTTGTTTCCGCGCAGGTGGTCCGGGTTCATCACGCCGCCTGGCAGCAGCAAACCGTCGTAATCCTCTGCCCTGGCCTCCTTTATCTTTTTGTCTACTCTAAACTTATCGCCCCAGTCGGTGTGCTTCCAGGCTTTTACTTCCCCATCCTGTGGCGAAATGATGTGCGTTTCGGCGCCCGCACCTTCTAAGGCTTTCTGCGGATCGGTCAGTTCTACCTGCTCAAATCCATTATCTACTAATATCGCTATCTTTTTTCCAGCCAGTTGTGTAGCCATCTTTTATTTTATTTTTAAGGTTAAACATCAAAAGCAAGAGAATACAGGTTTCCAGTCACAGTACGCAGGACTTTTATTGGTTCAGGCACCTATATTACTACTGGTGCTCCTGCCCTCTGCGATAATTTAATGCAACGCTGTTTTCTTTTGTAGCTCTTTATAAACGAGAGGAATTCTTATTTGTTGAAAAAAGACTGCCTGGTAAAGGGAGAGGCATATTTCGCCTACATAAGGAGCGCATTCCTTAACATCAGCCTGAATTATTTGAATGAATTTGCCCCTCCGGAGCCTCTGCTGCTGCTTAATAAGAAGTTTGATGATAGACATTATGGAAGAGTCTTTATTCAGCGCCCCTTATCCTCAGGATTTCCGGGATCGTGCGGAACATAGTCGCTGGGTGTAGTCTCCGGCGAACCTCACTGCCAGAGCAGCGAAAAAAGCCGCAATACCAAATACAAGTGGTGAAATTGGCTGCTGCGAAGCAAAGGCAGGCGGGTTGAGCGTGAAGAGTTGATAACTTTTAAAACCTGCTTTGCCCGTTCATTTCCGAACCTGCTCATCTTTTTACCTCAAAGGTCTCGGATCTGAATCCGCACTGTACCGGAACACCCATTTCCCGGCTTGCATAATATTATCCACTTACACTGTTTGGAATTAGTCTAAATAACTTTAAATTTGGGCACAATATCATGCGCATCTGTACATATTGCAACCGATTCTTTAAGAACGCAAACCTATACCTATACCTCCTTAGTAAAACTGTGTATGAAAAAGAAACCTCTCTGGCGAAAACTAATTAACGACCTGCATCTGTGGCTGGGCATAGGTAGCGGCCTGGTGCTTTTTGTGGTGTGCCTGAGCGGCACCATCTACACCTTCCATACCGAGGTGGAGGAGCTGCTGGAGCCCGACAAATACAGTGTTGCCGTGCCCGCCAATGCTGTACCTATTGCTCCGGATGTGCTCATCGCCAGCCTGGAGCAGGAGCTGAAGGGCAAGGTTATATCGCTGGAGATTCCGCAGGATCCTGAGAAGCCGTATCGTGCCAGCGTGGCTGCTGCAACCGAAGGCGGCGGAGAAGGCAGGAAAAAGGAGGCAGGCGCTACAGCTAAAGGAGAACAGCACGGCAAACACGCCGAGGGCGCAGTCGCCGGCAAGGGAGGCAAAGCAGAGGCCAAAGGCCCTCCTGGCGGTGGCCGTGGCAAAACCTACCTGGTAGACCAGTATACTGGTGCGGTAAAAGGAACGCCGGAAGGCCCGGCCACGGAGTTTTTTAAATCGATGATGAAGCTGCACCGCTGGCTGCTCGTAGAAGCAGAGCCGGGCGCTATTAACCCGGGCAAAGTGATTGTGGGCACCTCCACCATCATCTTCACCTTTCTGCTGCTGTCGGGGCTGGTGCTGTGGTTCCCGGTAAAACTGAAGAACTGGAAGCAGGGCCTTAAAGTAAAAGCCAGCGGCAACTGGAAACGCACCAACCACGACCTGCACAACACGCTTGGCTTCTATTCTTTTCTGCTGCTGCTGGTTATGTCGCTTACTGGGCTATGCTGGTCGTTTGAGTGGTACAAAGATGGCCTGGGTGCCGTGCTTGGCGAGGAGATCTTTAAAGGCCGCCGCGAGAAGCCGCTGCCATCGGACCCTGCCACGGCCACGGCCAGCCGGCCCACTGTAGCCGATTACGTGCAGCAGGCTAACCTGCTGCTGCCTTACGAGGGCAACCTGCGCGTGGCACTACCTGCCGACTCGGCTGGCTCTGTGGTGGTAACTAAAAACAAGGCCGGCTTTTTTGCCCTCGCCGCCTCCGACAAGGTGCAGCTGAACCAGTACACCAACGAACCGCTAAAAGTAGAGAAGTTCTCCGACAAAGCCTTTAACGCACAGGTGGCCAGCCTGATAAAGCCGCTGCACGTGGGCGACATTTTCGGCACCTTCTCCAAAATCCTGTACTTTATTGCCTGCCTGGTAGCCACCTCACTCCCGGTAACCGGCACCATTATCTGGATCAATAAGCTTAGGAAAAAATCCGGGAAGAAAAGCGCGCCAAAAAGCAGAAGCATGGCGGCGTAGCACTGCGCCAACTAAATAACTGATGGTACGCAGCAGGAGCAGCAGAGCTCCTGGAGGGGTATTTTCATTAGAATAATTTGTTTTAGAACAAACCTCGCAGCGTGCGCAGCTCCGGAGGGGCTTTTTCATTCAAAACATTTCAGCGGCAGCTTACGATTTCTTTGTAAGCTGCCGTTTTTTTGTGCGCATTATAGCCAAACGGCCAGTTTCGCAAGGCGGATTATCTACTTATGTAATAGCTGCAACATTTGGAGATTTTCCGTAAATTAGGTTGCCCACATATCATTTCTAAACCCGGCACCGTTTCTATCTTATGATCAAGTTAAGACACCTGGCTTTTGCCTTTGCCCTCTCAGTGGCGGCAGCCTTGCCAACACTGGCGCAGGATGTGAAGGTGATAAAGTACGAAGACCTCGAGAAGCTGCGCCAGCTCCCCCACGACACGCTTTATGTCGTTAACTTCTGGGCTACCTGGTGCGGCCCCTGCATAAAAGAGCTCCATTACTTTGAGGCAGCCAACCGGCAGTACAAAAACCAGCCGGTAAAAGTGATCCTGGTGAGCATGGATGCCGTGCAGGACCTGGAGAAGCGCGTAAACACCTTCGCCAAAAAGCGCAAGCTACAGTCGGAGCTGCTGCTGCTCGACGAGCCGGACGGCAATACGTTTATTGACAAGGTGGACCCGA
The DNA here is from genome assembly GCF_014332515.1 of Pontibacter beigongshangensis. Taxonomy (GTDB): domain Bacteria; phylum Bacteroidota; class Bacteroidia; order Cytophagales; family Hymenobacteraceae; genus Pontibacter; species Pontibacter beigongshangensis. The sequence continues at coordinate 57,979 of NZ_VFSD01000024.1, forward strand.
AGTGGACTGGCGCGATTCCGGCCACCATCCTGTTCAACAACAAGCGCAACACCTACTACTTCCTGGAAGGGGAAATGAAGCAGGAGCAGCTGCAGCAACTAATACAGGAATATAAACCAAAACCATAACGTCTATGAAAAGAGTCAGAATACCGTTTGCTTATGCCATGTGCCTGCTTTTGGTGGGCCTCCTGCTCGCTGCCATTCCTGCTGCCGACCCTGGCTACCAGGTTGGCGACACTGCCCGGGACTTCAAACTGAAAAACGTAGACGGCAAGATGGTTTCGATGGCCGACTACAAAGACGCCAAAGGCTTTATCGTGACCTTTACCTGCAACACCTGCCCCTACTCCGTGGCCTACGAAGACCGCCTGATCGAGCTCCACAACAAGTTTGCTCCCAAAGGCTATCCGCTCATAGCCATTAACCCCAACGACTCCAAGGCCTCGCCGAAAGACTCTTTCGCCGATATGCAGAAACGTGCCAAAGAAAAGAAATTCCCGTTCCCCTACCTGCAGGACGAGACACAGGACATCACCAGAGCCTACGGCGCCTCCCGCACCCCGCACATTTATGTGGTGCAGAAGCAGCAGGACGGTACCTACAAAGTAGCCTATATCGGAGCCGTAGACGACAACTCACGTGAGCCGGACAAAGTACAGAAGAAATATGCCGAAGAGGCCATAGAGGCCTTAGTGGCAGGCAAAAATATCAGCCAGCCCAACACAAAGGCCATAGGCTGCACCATTAAATGGCGCGAAGCTTAGTTTTAGGACACAAGTATCAGGATACAGGGCACAAGATTTTTCAGAAGTCTTGTGCCCTGTGCCTTTTTATGTCTCCCGTTTATCTGCTGGTAGTGGCAGCTCCGTAGGCTTTAGGGCAAAGGCTGCTTTTTGGGTGGGCGATAGGTGCTGCATGTGTTTCATGCCGGCAATACGAGCCTCTACCTCAAATTTGTTATTGTAGTACCCCACCCGCAACGACTCCACCAGGTACAGCCACAGAAAGCGCAGGTACCCATGCTGCCGGAACTGCTCCACGTGGCACAGCTCATGCGCCACCCAGCCTTCGTCCTTCAGAAAAATCTCTTTGCTCACACCACTCAGGTGCACCGTTTTGCCGAGCACCATGGCCACGTTCCTGCTCTTCAGCACCAGCCGGGCTATACGGGCAAACGGTGAGTTCTCCATCACTTTTATTTCCATACACACTTTCTATAAAAGGTTATAAACTGCCTTTTCTTGGGGCCCGTATTCATCTCCCGGTATTTATCGATTTGTTAAATATGCCAGCCTGAAAAAGCCCTATCTCCCACAAAATCGCTTTTAAGTTTGGAACTTCTAAATTTGAGACCTATTTTCACAGCCTGTAAAGATGCGATAACATCAAAAACGTTATAAGCTGGCCTGAATTTATAGCTACTCCGGGCCTGCTTACTGTAAGAAACTGGTGAACCTGTTAGCCCGAAACCAGGCAGGGAACAAGCTAAACCCACATGATAAAAAGTATTGTACTGAGCATACTGGCCATCGCCTCGCTCACACTTTCGTACTTCTACGAAATATCACAGGGAGCCAGCGAACCTGCACCTGCCGTATCCGAAGCTGCCGCTTTCCTGCTCCCTCCGCCTTACGAGCCAGCTCCTGCCGTACCCGAAGCGCCATCTCCAAAAGACTCTCTTTTTTACGAACAATACTCTAAAAAGCTGGGCATGCGCCTCGACTACAGCGAAGACAAGGAACTGCTCAAAACCGTTACAAAATGGATCGGCACGCCTTACCGCTACGGTAGCAGCAGCAGAAGAGGGACCGATTGCTCCGGCTTCGTAACCAGCATTTACCGCGAGGTGTATGGCATAGACCTTAGCCGCAGCTCCCACTCCATGTTCGGAGATGTGGAGCGCATCAGAAAAGACAGCATCCAGACCGGCGACCTGGTTTTCTTCCGCCGGGGCCCTCAGCAACCCATTTACCACGTAGGCATTTACCTGAAGGGAAATAAATTTATACACGCCGCCACCAACGGGGGCGTTATGATCAGCTCGCTCAAAGAGCCCTATTACCGCAACCATTACTTTGCCGCCGGCCGCGTAAATTAGGGCTTCGCCGAATTAAAAATCAGAAATTATCCTGGCGCAAGTGTTTTTGCTCCTGCATACAATTCTACAGCCTCTGGCTGATTTGAAACTCCTACGCAGCCTCCTAGGTCTTCTTACAATAAAGTTGGAGGAGCATTACTCCCGACACCTCTGTAGTTTATTTCAGGGAGCCCCGCTGCACTTGCCACAGCGGGGCTCCCTGTTGCGCCGGGGCCCGAACATTTTCGGGGGGAGCCAGTATAGATAAGGGAGCAGCAAAGGCATGAGAATAGCCGCACAAAGGCAGCCCGTTTAAAAGCACGCAAAACTTCCTGCAACTGAGCCAGCTGACTATTTTCTTGTTCATCATATATGCCTACTTTTGATATTGAAATAGTAACCACACCCCTTAAGCATTAGCACGTACAATACAAAATGGAGAATCAGCAACAAGAAGGTAAAAAAGTAGCACAAAGCCCTATTTTTAAAAATATACTGAAAAAGGCTGAACAGTTTTTACAGCACCCGATGCAGGTGACCAAGCTTCTGGCCGACAGCCTGAAGAAAGCCGCCACCAAGAAGAACATAGGCACGCTGGCCACGGAGGCCTGGGAGAACCTGCAGGTGCTCTCACGCATGATCAAAGCCGCCATGGCAGGCGAGTACAAAGGCATTCCGACCTCCACGCTGGTAGGTGGCATAGCTGTTTTTATTTATTTCCTGACGCCGATAGACCTTATACCCGATGTGATTCCGGTAATCGGCCTGCTCGACGATGCCACGCTGCTGGCCTGGTTTATGACAAGCATTAAATCGGAGCTGGACCGCTTTAACGAATGGGAAGCCACTAAACCTGCTCCGGCACAGGAACAGTTGGCGGCCGCCACTGCCAGCCTGGAGCATAACGCCGACAGCTCGTTCGGCACCCCGAAGTACAGCGACCAGCCTGCCGGCACAGTGCAGGTAGATGACAAAAAAGATTATTAACGTAGACCAAACACGCTTATGGATGCAAACAAGAAAGCCAGACCGCATGAAAAAGGCTCCATGAAGAAGGATAAACAAACCGGGGAGCAGAAAGCTGAAGAAGAAACAATTCCACACCACACATCGCAAGGGCACTCTACCGGCGCCAAAGGCTCAGCCACCAACAGCGCTGAGCCTACACTCCGCTCCGCCACCACCGACAGTTCGCGTGTTCCCAAAAACAGCAACGACGACCTGCCCGAAGGTGGCAACATAAGATAAATTATCTCTTTTCAGCAGGAAAGGCTGCCTACGGCAGCCTTTCCTGCATTTGCTCCTTTCTTCTGAAAACACCCCTTATTAAAGCCAGATTCAGCTATAATAAATTATTGCTAGGCTAAAATATAGTACAATTCAAATACAGATAAATACATTTTTCTGGATAAAAGCGTTGGTAATGATGGCGTTTTAAGAAAATATTTATTTATATTTGGCTTACTGTTTTTGGACTTTAACTTTTTAGCCATCGTGTCCTCTTCATTTTTACGTTTATCATCCGTTAACCTCCACATTGACGGCATTGGAAAAGTGCTGATCGAAAGGAGTGATAAGGCTAAGCGCCTTACCATTAGTGTCAGGCCTTTAAAAGGCATCCGTGTTGCCGTGCCCCCACACGTGAGCTTCGAAAAGGCCGAGCAACTCATTTACACCAAAACCGACTGGATAAAGGAGCACCAGGCGCTGATGCAGAAGCATGAGGCGAAAGTAACGGTATACGAACATAACAGCGAATTCAGGACCCGATCGCATACCCTGCGCCTGCTCACGCACGCCCAGTACACCATGCGCTGTGTCATCGACAAAGAGTACATCAACGTATTTTACCCGGCCCACAAAGATGTGCGCGACGCAGATGTGCAGAAGTTTATCCGCAAGTCTATAGAGGAAGCTTATCGGAAGGAAGCCAAGCAGTACCTGCCGGAGCGTGTGGCCTACTTTGCCAAAAAGTTTGGGTTTGAGTACCAGAACGTGTTCATCAAAAATGCGAAGTCGCGGTGGGGCAGCTGCTCTTTCACCAACAACATTAACCTGAACCTGCACCTCATGCGCCTGCCCGACTCCCTCTGCGATTATGTGATCCTGCACGAGCTGGCGCACACCGTAGAAAAAAACCACGGCCCCGGCTTCTGGTCGCTCCTCGACAGCATCTGCGGCAACGCCAGGTCGCTCGACAAAAAACTGAAGGCATACCGCATTACCATTTACTAAGCGCCTTTCTATAGATTCAACCATTACTCTTTTAAATGTTATAGTCCGGGCGCTCTATGCAGGAGCAACAAAAACCGTTGCGCAAGCGCAGCGGCCAGGCGCATGCATGGCCGCTCAGGAGCAGCAGAAGTCCATAGAGGTCAGTTTTTATTAGAATAATTCAGGGGTACGGGCACTTTCTTCGTCACAAGCTGCCTGCAACGCATGCTTGCATCTGCCCAGCATCCTGTCGATCTTACCATCCTGCGGCTCCTGATGCTCAAAAACCCTGAAGCATACCGGAAGGGAAAAACGGCTAGCAGCAGCAACAGCAGAAACCTCAGGAGGGCCATTCTGATTAGAATAATCCGGTTTAAGCCGTTATCCAAAAAGCCCCTAAAACCAAAGCAGCACGAGATCTCTCTCGTGCTGCTTTGGTTTTAGGGTGAAGTTCTTTTGTTAATCTACCTTCTGGATGGTGTGAGTAGTGAGGTAGTTGATAAAATCTCCCACTGTATCGATCGGCACTTCGTCGGGGATGGTGATGTGAAAATTTTTCTCGAGTTCCAGTATAATATCTACCACATCTATCGGATCGAAACCAAAATCCTGCGAAAGATTTGCCTTAGCCCGCACTCTGGCCGGCCGGATATGCTTGGTTTTGCTAATTATCTTAACAACCTCTTTCTCTATCATCTTATCTGATGTCAGCATAAATTTAAATCGTATAGTCCTTTACTTTTCCATTTACAGGCATGTCCTGCCTTAATTTGAGCGCAACAGCTCTTTTCTTTTTCCCTATAATCCTGTCCTTCAGTTTCTCATTCAGCAGGTACATCACCGGCACAATTACCAGTGTCACGATGGTTGCAAAGCTTAACCCGAAGATAATGGTCCAGGCCAGCGGCCCCCAGAAGGCGGCACTGCTGCCTCCCATAAAAAAGTTGGGTTCAAAGGCCGTGAACAGCGTGAAAAAGTTCAGATTAATTCCTAACGCAAGCGGTATAAGCCCTAGTATAGTGGCAGTGGCCGTGAGCAGCACCGGGTTCAGACGGGTTTTGCCTGCCTCCACAATGGCCTCCTTCAGCTCCATGCCTTCTGCCAGGAGTGCTTCTATGAACTCCACAATTAAAATGCCATTTTTTACCACTATCCCGGCCAGGGCTACAATTCCTACTCCTGTCATGACAATAGAGGCATCCATGCCAAAAATAGAGAACCCCAGCAGCACCCCTATAATGCTGAAGAGCACTTCTGAGAGTATGATGAATGGCTTGGATATGGAGTTGAACTGCGTTACCAGAATCAGGAAGATGATACAGAAGGCGGCTACCAGCGCCACCATCAGGAACTGGCCTGTCTCCTGCTGCTCTTCCTGCTGGCCTCCCATGCGCACCTCGTACCCCTCCGGAGTCTGGAAGTTAGCCAGCGACTGTTCTATCTGCTGCACAATCTCGTTGGCGTTGTAGCCATCCAGCACGTTAGACTCCAGGGTGACCATGCGCTTCAGGTCTTTGCGCTTAATGCCGCCATAGGTGTTGGAATACTCGATACTGGCCACCGACGACAGCGGAATCTGCCGCACTTGCCCGGAGTTCATGTCGCGGTACGTGATGAGCATGCCCAGCAAGGCATCGATGTTCTTGCGGTAAGGCTCAGCGTAGCGCACCTGAATGGGGTATTCGTCTTCGTCGAGCTTAAACTTGGAAGCCTCCTTCCCGAAGATGGCTGTCCGCACCTCGGAGCCAACCTGGCCGGTGCTGATGCCTTCGCGGTTAGCACGCTCCCGGTCTATGTTGATGATAATTTCCGGCTTGCTGTCTTCCAGGTCAGACTTCAGCCCTTCTATGCCAGGTATCTGTTGCTGGCTTATGTAATTCTCCACATTCCTGGACAGGGTAATAAGTTCAGGGAATTCCTCTCCTGATATCTCGATGCTGATCGGCTTACCCACCGGAGGGCCATTCTGCTCCTGGTCTACCGTAATTTCTGTGCCGGGAATTCCCTTCACGGCCTCGCGTATCTCGTTCAGGTAAGCACCGGAGGTTTTGTCGCCAACCCGGTCCTGGTACTCCACAAATGCCACCGTTACTTTGCCCTTATGCGATTGAGCGGTGGTGCTGCGGTCGTTCTGGTCGCCGGCGCCGATGGCCACGTTAGAAATAACAGACTCTACATCGGGGTTATTCTCTCCTATCACTTTATAGATGCGCTTTTCCACCACCTTGGTTACCGAGTCGGTTACCACCTGATCTGTACCGACCGGCAGCTGTATGTAGGTGTACACAAAATTCGGGTCGCTTTCGGGGAAGAACACGACTTTAGGGGAACGCAGACTTATGGCAACGATCGAGAGCACCAGCAAGGCCATTATGCCCACAAATACGCCTATCGGCCTGTACCCTAGCAGCGTCCAGCGCAGTAACCGCTCATAACCGGCCATAAACCGAGGCAGCACCCTGTTTTGGAAACCATTGATCATGCGCGTAAACACGTACTTGTTCAGGAGCACGAGCAGCACGAGCAGCACAATCAGGTTGGCGGTACCATACCAGCCCGTGCTATAGCCCAGCACAGCCACGGCCAGCGCAGCCACCGCACCATACAAAAACTTTTTACGTGCTCCCGGCGAAACCTCCTTGCCGTGTTCTTTCTTCATGAATGTTACCGCAAATACCGGGTTCATGATAAAGGCAACCAGCAACGACGATAATAAGGTAATGATAAGCGTAATAGGCAGGAAGAACATGAACTTGCCCACAATGCCCGGCCAGAACGCCAGCGGCAGGAAGGGCGCCACCGTAGTTAGCGTTCCTGCCAGAACAGGCACAAATACCTCACCGGCTGCCTTTTTGGCTGCCTCTAAAATGCCAATGTTAGACTGATGAAAAATGCGGTGCGTGTTTTCTATAACCACAATGGCATCGTCTACCACAATGCCAAGTGCCAGCAGGAACGAGAACAGCACGATCATGTTCAGCGAAAAACCCAGCGTAGGCATAATAATAAAGGCCAGGAACATAGACAGCGGCACCGACAGGCCCACAAAAATAGCGTTGGTCGCACCCATAAAAAACATGAGTACAAGTGTTACCAATACAAACCCGATAATAATGGTATTGATCAGATCGTTAAGCGTGTGCCTGGTCATGGTAGCCTGCTCGCCGGTTATGGTCACCTTCAGGTCGTTTGGCAGCACCGAACCCTGCATCTCATCCAGCAGGTCCGAAATCTTGTCAGAAGCTTCGATCAGGTTTTCGCCGCTTCTTTTGATCACGTTCAGCGTAATTACCGGGGAGTTGTCGAGGCGGGCATAGCTTTCCTGCTCCTCAAAGCCTTCTTTTACCTCCGCGATATCTTTAAGCTGAATATTGGCGCCGGGCACCGATTTCACATATATATCCCCTATTTTGTCGGGATCTGTATACTGCCCCACTACCCTCACCGAGCGCTTCATCTCTCCTACCGCCACACTGCCACCTGAAATGGTCATGTTCTCGTAGGCGATGGCATTAGCTATGTCGTTAAAGGTGACTTTGGCCGTCTGCATTTTGTACATGTCCACGTTTACCTGCACCTCCTTATCGAGCGCTCCCACCATGTCTACGCGGGTAATCTCAGGCAGGCCCTCTATCCGGTCCTGCACGTCTTCGGCATATTTTTTCAGCCTGTCCAGGCTATAGTTGCCCGACACGTTTACCGACATGATCGGGAACTCGGAGAAGTTGATCTCCTGCACCGTCGGGTCCTGGTCCAGGTCGCTGGGCAGGTCGGTGCGGGCTTTGTCTACGGCGTCTTTTACCAGCTGTTTGGCCTCCACTACCTCCACATCGGTGTTAAACTCCACCGTAATCATGGAGAAGTCCTGCAGCGAGTTAGAGGTTACTTTCTTTACGCCCGAAATAGACTTTATCTGTTTTTCGATAGGCCGCGTCACCAGGTTCTCCATATCCGTAGGCGAGGTGCCCGGATGGATCGTGCCTACAAAAACAGTAGGGATCACAATATCGGGGAAGTTCTCTTTCTGCAGGTTTATATAAGAAAATATACCTGCAATAGAGATAATAACAGTGATGATATAGATACTGGTCCTGTTATCGATAGACCAGTTGGTTGGCTTAAACTGTTTCATAGTTTTGGGCTTATGGGGGTTATAGGGCGGCGCTGCTAACCTGGCTGAAAACTACTGGTTGCCCCTCGTTCAGGTTCTGGTAACCGGCGGTGATAAGCTGGTCATTAGCGGCAAGTCCAGACAGCACCTCTACACGGCCACTGTAGGTTACGCCGGTTGTTACCTCTTGCCGGAAAGCCACATAGCCGTTGCCCTCTTTTTTAGCGACATATACATATTGCGCCTTCTCATCTTTCTGCAAAAGGTTTACAGGTACCACAATAGCGCCTTTTTTCACATAATCCTGTATGCGCACCAGGGCTACCAGGTTTGGCCGGAGTGTTATGTCTTTCGTGTCCTTCAGCCGGAGCTCAATTTTAAAACTTCGGTTGGTTGGGTTAATGAACTGGCTCACTACGTCTACGGTGGCTTTTACCTCCTTCTGAAGATCAGGGAAACTCACCACAGCTTCGGCGCCTTTGTTTATTTTAGAAAGGTAAGCCTCCGATACTTCGGCCACTACCTTGCCCCCGGTGGTGTTCACTACCCGGATAATGCCCATGCCCGGGGCCACAGCTTCGCCGGTGTTGGGCACCACATCGTCGACTACGCCCGCAATCGGCGATTTTACATTATAGTGGTCGCGCTGCTGCTCTATGGAGGAGAGGTTGCGCTGGAGCGCCTCGTAGTTGTTTTTGGCCGTGAGGAACTGCATCTCGGTGCCGATCTTCTGATCCCAGAGGTTCTTCTGTTTTTCGTAGGCGATGCGGGCCAGATCGAGGCGTGTGCGCACTTCTGCCAGGTTCTGGTCGAGCACGGTGGCGTCTATGGTAGCCATGGTCTGGCCTTTCGCCACCCGGTCGCCACGCTGCACCCGTATGCTGGTTAAAACGCCGCCTGCTTTAGGGCTCACCATTACGTTCTGCGTAAAGTCGACAGTGCCGTGCACTTCCAGGTAATGGCGGAAGGTGTCCTGCTGGATAGTGGCCACCGACACCGGGATGGTCTTCTTCTCCGGTTCTCCGCCTTTCCCTTCTGCCTTCAGCTCGGCCTCCAGGGCAGCAATCTTAGCCTGTATTTCGTTCTGCTCCTGCTTCAGCGCCGCCAGTTGGGTTTCTTTGTCATTCTGGCAGGCTGTGGTGCTCATCAGAACCGTTATGACTATTATTCCTAGTATTCTTTTCATGGTTGGTTGAGGTTTTTCATAAGTCTTATTTTGCTAACAGGGTACCGGTGGCTTTGTCGAGGTTTACTTTGGCAATCAGGGCGTCGTACATGGCGGCGTAGTAGTTGGTTTGGGCCTCCCGCAGGTCTGTTTCAGCAGTAACTACCTCCAGATTTGAGCCTACACCTTCTTGAAATTTTATTTTGGCGACACGCGCTATTTCTTCTGCCAGTTCCATATTCTCTTTGCGAGATTTCAGCACATCTATTGAATTGATTATTTCGGTAGAGGCTTGTGTCAGTTGCAGATCTATGCTTTGGCGAAGTTCCTCAAAACCGAGCTCCGTGTTATCGAGGGTGATTTTGGCCTGCTGAATCTGGTAGCTTTTGCGAAGGCCATCGAAAATAGGTACCTGCAGTTGCACCCCTACATATCCGAAATCGAACCAGTTGCGGTTGGTCACATTGTTATGACCAGCCCGAATGTTCATTACATCAGAGAAAGTTTGCCCAAAACCTGCATAACCATAGCGTGCATTCAGATTTAGCTTTGGCAGGTAACCCGATCTTATATTGCGTAAATCGAGATGAGCTAACTGACGTTGTGTTTCCAGAATAGAATATTCGATGCGACCTCCATAATTAAAATCATCTCTGCTGATCTTATTCAGCTCCACTTCTACTTCTTCCAACTGATCAGTTAACTCCAACTCCTCTTGTTGAAGCATGCCCATCTGGAACTTTAGTAAAGACAGGCTAAGATCTAACAACCTTTCTGTCCTTTGCTTCTCCACATTTAGATTGTTGAAAGAAACACGCAGCCTGTCCACATCCAACTTCTCCGCAACACCATTTTTATACATTATGTCAGTTTGTTTTAGCAGGGTATCCAGTCGTACCAGGTTCTGGTTCAGCAGCTCCATGCGGGAACGGTTCACCAGCACGCTGTAATAAGCTTTGGAAACCTGGTCTGCTATTTCAATTTCGCTCTGAATCGTGCTTTTTCTGGACAGTTCGGTATAAGTACTGGCAGCTTTCAAACCAATGAGGTAAGAGCCATCAAACAGCAGTTGGCTGCCACTTACAGTTAGACTTCCGGTGTAAGGTTGCACAAATGAAATAATCTGCAAGGGTTGATTCGGCCTTTGTTCTGCTGCAGCATATGTTGGGGTCAACCTTATATCCTGACCTGAAGCAATATCGCCCTGAGAAATAACAAAAGGCTGTAGCTCCATTTGAGGCCCAAAACCACTTGGATCTAAAGCCGTTTTTTGCTGAATAAAGTTATTACCTACTTCTGCCGAAGCATTTACCTGTGGCAAGCCAATTGCTCTGATCTCACCAACCTTAGCTTTTGCTATCCGCTCCTCGTTGCGCGTTGCCTTTAAGCTTGCTTTACTTTTCAGCGCAAATTCAATGCTTTGCTGGAGACTGAAAGAATATGGTGTACCTTGCGAGCTTACCTGCATGGCACCCGCTACTGAAGTTAACAGAATCAGTAACAGTAAGATTATTTTTTTCATTGTTTATGGGCTAGGTAAAATGGGAAGTCTGCTTATTCGTCTTCTTTGATATGCTTGTATTCATTGATCAGCTTGTGGCCCTTGAGCGTGGCGATACCAAGCATGTAGAGTTCCAGGGTTTCCTGCTGCACCTGCTGCAGGTTAAACTCGTGTTGTGGGAAAACGTGCGGGTCGAAAGGAAGCTCCACCATGTTCATCCGGAGGCGGGCTACAATCTCTATGTCCAGGTCTTTCCGGAACAGGCCCTCTGCTATGCCCTGGCGCAGGTTCTGCTTTATGCTGCCGAGCATAAAACTGCACTTGTGGTCTTGCCAGAGTTTCCAGGCGCTGGGGTGATATTTGCGCAGGTCGTGAAAGACGGCAGGCCGGATGCTCACAAAAAGCTGCCGCACCGTTTGCATGATATTAAAAAGCTGCGCCACCGCATTTTCCGAATTGCTCAGGCAGCACTCGCTGTCGTGCCCCATTTTATCCAGAAACCCTTTTACCGCAGCATACACAACCTCATCTTTGTTGCTGTACCACTTGTAAATCGTTTTCTTCGACATGGCCAGATGCTGTGCAATATCGTCCATCGACACGCCCTTGATACCCTGCTCACAAAAAAGCTCAAAGGCCGCCGTCGCGATTTTTACCTGAATTTCTGAATTCAACTGAAGTGATCCTGCTTGCTGTTCCACGGGTTAAAACTAAGGAAACATTTTTAGTTTCCAAAGTTTCCTGCTGTAATTTTTCGGCGTACTAACACCTGTAAGCACATACACGTCAGCCCTTTAAGATTCAGAAGCAGGCTTGGCAGCAGGGGCAGCAAAGGTTGCGGAGGGCCGTTTTCATTCAAATAATCTGCTTTTTATATTCCAGGCCGTCTTCCAGCCGTATTTTCCGAAAAGCCTAATACCTGCAAAGCCGCCGGAAAGCAAATTTTGCCGGCTCTCAGAAACACCCCCCAGGCTGCGCATGCAAAAGGAACTGCCTTCTTCTGAACCCGCTACCTCAAAATTGCATAAAAGCTGCCTTACTCAAAAGCTAAACTATACAAACAGGCAAATTAAGCCTCTGAATAGCAAAGTTCTGCATCTTAACCATCCTGATTAATAAGAGCCACATTCGCGTGACAGCGTTGCATGGGCAGCACTAAAATTCAGAATTATTCTAATGATGCTGCCCCTCCGGAGGTTTCTGCTGCTGCTCAGTAAAGATGCTGGATACTAGATTATAGAGGATAGACTTGTGTATAAATCGTTATGCAGGCCCCCTACCTCCGGGATTTACAACAGTTAGAGGATGTGCATGACCATTCCTTTAAGTGCATCTCGCCCACAAGATCCATTCTGGATGACAAAAGCGTGATCCAGCTCTCATAGAACAATTAAACAATTTAGCAATTAACCTATTAGCACATTAATTAGCAGGATTATTATCTTTGTGTATTATGGTTGAGAAGATACAACGAGTAGAACAAGAAATAGCGGCCGCCCATATCGGCAATGCAGCCGAGCTGGAGCAGTTCAGAATCACTTATATTGGCCGGAAAGGCCAGATATCCGCGCTTTTCGACGATCTGAAGCTGGTGGCTCCGGAACAGCGCCGGCAGGTGGGGCAGGACCTGAACCGCCTCAAGAACCTGGCGCAGGAAAAGCTGGAGCAGGCACAGGAACAACTGGCCTCTGCCACGGCCGATGCCGGTGAGACAAGCTTCGATTTTACGCTGCCGCCTGTGCCGGCCACGCTGGGCACACGCCACCCGCTGTCGCTGGTGCGCAGCGAGATTGTGCGCATTTTTGAGCGCATCGGCTTCAACGTGTCCGAAGGCCCGGAGATGGAAGATGACTGGCACAACTTTTCGGCCCTGAACTTCCCCGAAAACCACCCGGCCCGCGAGATGCAGGACACGTTCTTCCTGAGCCAGGACCGCGACAAGCTGCTCCGCACGCACACCTCCACGGTGCAGGTGCGCCTGATGGAGATGCAGCAACCGCCTTTGCGCAGCATTATGCCGGGCCGCGTGTACCGCAACGAGGCCATCTCGGCCCGCGCGCACATGGTGTTCCACCAGGTGGAGGGATTGTACGTAGACAAGAACGTAAGCTTTGCCGACCTGAAGCAGACAGTATATTATTTTGCCAAAGAGATGTTCGGGCAAGACACGAAAGTGCGTTTCCGACCGTCGTTTTTCCCTTTTACAGAGCCAAGCGCCGAGATCGACATCAGCTGCCTGATCTGCAAAGGCGAAGGCTGCAACATCTGCAAAGGCAGCGGCTGGGTAGAGATCGGCGGCTCCGGCATGGTAGACCCGAACGTGCTGCAAAGCTGCGGCATCGACCCGGAAGTATACTCCGGCTTCGCCTTCGGCATGGGCATAGAGCGCATTACCATGCTCAAGTACCAGATCAAAGACCTGCGCCTGTTCACCGAAAACGACGTGCGCTTCCTGAAGCAGTTTGAGGGGATTATTTGATTGCTGGATGCTAAATTGCTCAATGGCTAAATTGTTGAATGGTTATCTCCTGTCTTTTTTAGGGAGAAATTATTCTAATCAAAATGCCCCTCCGGAGGCTCTGCTGCTGTGATATCAGAATAATAAATCTTGTGCTCTGATACTTGTGTCTGAAAAATGAAGGAGATAAAGAAGATAGGGGTGGTGGGTGCCGGCACTATGGGGCTGGGCATCGCGCAGGTGTGCGCGCAGGCGGGCTACACCACCATCCTCTACGACATCAGCGCCAGCAAGCTACAGAAAGCAGAGGCTGCCATAACCGCCAACCTGGAACAGGGCGTAAGCCGCCAGAAGCTAACGTCCGCCGACAAAGAAGCCACCTTGCAGCGCCTGACCTTTACCGGCAACACCTTAGAGCTTTATGCCGATGTAATTATAGAGGCCGTGGTGGAGCGGCTGGAGGTAAAGCAGAGCATCTTTAAGGAGCTCTCCGGCATAAACGATGCAAACACTATTTTCGCTACCAATACCTCCTCCATTTCCATTACCCGCATAGCGGCCCCGGTGCCGCATCCGGAGCGGGTGGTGGGCATGCACTTTTTCAACCCGGCCCATATCATGAAACTGGTGGAAGTGGTGTCAGGGGCTGCCACGGCGCCCGCTGTAGCCCAGACCATAGAGCAGCTCGTGCTGAAGCTCGGAAAGACGCCGGTGCTGGTACAAGATTCGCCGGGGTTTATCGTTAACAGGGTGGCGCGCCAATTTTATGTGGAGAGCCTGAAACTGCTGGAGGAAGGCGTTGCCGACGCAGCCACCATCGACCAGCTGATGCGGGCCAGCGGCTTTAAAATGGGCCCTTTTGAACTTATGGACCTGATAGGTGTTGATATTAACTACACGGTAACCGCTTCTATGTTCGAGGCTTTTTATTACGACCCGAAGTTCAGGCCCAGCCGTGTGCAGCAACAGAAAGTGGATGCCGGGCACCTGGGGCGCAAAACCGGCAAAGGCTTTTATACTTATGACCAAGATTAACCAGATTCTCCTGCTGCTCTTCACGCTGCTGCTCCTTTCCTGCCGCGACGAAAACAACCACCCGAACATACCCAATGTGCCGGTAAACGAGCAGATAAACGTAAGCAGCCTGCAGTACCCGATGCTGCGCCAGGACGGCGGCTTCGCCTATATAAATGCCGGCTACAAAGGCATTATTGTGGTGCGCCAGACGTCCACCATTTACCATGCCTTTGAGCGCGCCTGCACCTATGACCCCACCGCCGACTGCGCCCGGGTAGAGGTAGACGAATCGAACCTGTTTATGATAGACAAGTGCTGCGGCTCCCAGTTCAGCATGTATGGCAATGTAAACGCGGGCCCGGCTATTCTGGGACTCAAGCCCTACCGAACTTCGCTGAGCGGTTCTGTCTTATACATCACCAATTAATTTTTTGGGTTGATTCCCAATAAATTAACCTTTTATTAAAGATTTTTTTCGGGCTGCGCTTGCGTAGAAAGAAAAACTGCCGTAATATTGCAGCATCAAACAGCAAGACAATTGCTGAAAGAGACACTCCTCCTTAGCTCAGCTGGTTAGAGCACATGACTGTTAATCATGGGGTCCTTGGTTCGAGCCCAAGAGGGGGAGCTTAAAAAAAGCCACTTACGAGTAAAATCGTTAAGTGGCTTTTTTGTTGGTGCCCCCTGTTACCCCTTCCTCTAAAGCCGGCACCACACTGCTCCGCTTCCTGCTCATGCCTTCTTCCCTCAGCACAGCCTACAGATAATTTATTTATAGCGTGTGTGGAGCATAAATCTTCAGGAGGAGCAGCTAAGCCAGTTAGTCTGCAACTAAAAATGTTAGTAAAAATGTTAATAACATTAGTTATCCACAAAAACCCGGTGGCAGTACGTCTTACGGGCAAATGTATATACCCCGCCCCGGCAGCAATCATACGGAAGCATACAAGAGAACCGAGTTTTCAATTTTCAGAACATGTTGCCCTCCCCTTTCTGCTGCTCCAACTATTAAACCACACCACGCGTTTGCCCCGCTGCCTGTGGCTGGCAGGGATATGGGAACCCATAGCTCAGCAACTTGCAGGGCTGCAACAGTCAACCTTTTAGGCAGAATTCCAGTATTCTCATTATACACATGGTAATATTGTCATACTTTAGGGTGGCTGCTTTAATCGAGCTCATGCTTAACCAGCACCCTGATCACAAAAAACGAAAACTATGAAAAATATAAAGCCTTACCTTTATGCCATCTTAATCATTTTAACCACAACGCTGAGCAGCTGCGAGGTGATTGGCGACATCTTTAAAGCTGGCATGTGGACAGCAGTTATCATTATCGTTATTATAGTATTGATCGTGATCTGGATTTTCCGGAAACTCGGGGGCAGAAGATAATCAGCCATATCCACATAAAAAAAGGAAGCTCCAGAGCTTCCTTTTTTATGTGGATATGCGGCTTCAGCTATTTGCTTTTGCCGGGCATTGTGCCCAATACCCAGTCCCATAGCGGTGAAGACACGCCAAAGGCCGCCTCGGGGTCTTTGTAATGATGGATGCTATGATGCACCCATAGCACCTTCAGGAAGTTTTTGGGCGGCGCAAACGCATGCACGGCGTAGTGCACAAACAGGTAGAGCGCGTAGCCAAAGAGCAGGCCAGCCACAATGCCGAAAACCAGCGGACCGAACATCAGCTTAAAAATAAAGAACAGCAACGAGGCTATGAACACGCTTACAATTGGCGGCATGGCCAGGCGCTCCTTGTCTTTCGGAAAATCATGGTGATTACCGTGGAAAGTGTACTGTATGTTCTTTTTCAGCGGCGTGTCGGTATCCATATGGAAGACGAACCGGTGAGCCAGATACTCCAGTAATGTAAAAATGAGCCAGCCTACCAGAAATAAGCCAAAAGCCTCTACTACATTAATAAAGCTGTAGGTGATGCCATAATAAATCAGTCCGCCCGCTATACTGATAAAGATGATAATTGGAAGGGCAATATGGGTTCTCGTAAGCCTTTCCAGTACAGGGTTCTGGAAAATTTGAGCACGTCCTTTGTGGTTAGGTTTCATAACTTGTTACTCTCTACACTTTTTTTCAGATGTAAAACTGAATGCTACTGAATCAGGAAACTGCAGCAAGATAATTATTGCCGCAATCTGAAAAGAGATATTTTTTTCTCTTTAACATTCGGGCTATTCATAATAACGTTGCTTCTTATTTATGGTTAATTAACGCTAATAAGGCCTCAATGTTATAAACTTTGCCGCCTAATGTGTAGGTGGCCTGCTCATAAAAAGGTCGTCTTTGGGCTAAGGTGTTGGTCAGGAAGGCATTAAGTTCTGCCTCTGTTTTATTGGCCAGCAGCGGGCGCGTGCGCAGGTCGGTGGCCTGCAAACGTTGCAGAATTTCCTCCACCGGCACATCCAGAAAAACACTGTCACCAGCGCGGTTAATCAGTGTCATGTTGTCGTGAAAGCAGGGGGCGCCCCCGCCGGTAGCCACCACAGCCTGCCGGAACTCCTGTACCACGGCCTCCAGCGCCTTCCGCTCCAGCTCTCTGAAACGGGCAGCTCCCCCCTGTTCAAACAGCTGGGCAATGGTGCTGTTCTCCCGCTTCTCCAGGTACTCGTCCAGGTCCACAAAGGGTACCTGCAGGTGCTGCGCCAGCTGTTTGCCCAGGGTAGATTTCCCGGATCCCATCATTCCGACCAAAAAAAGCAACATCTTTCAGATACCTGGCTTAAGTAGAAAAACAAAAACGCTATATAACAAAATCGGATATATCAAAAAACGCACCAAAGCCACACAGCCTGACGATATAACAGTACAGAAAGACAAAGTTACGTCTTAGATGCCCCGTCTGCAGACACGAAGTCGTTAGTACTGAGGCAGAAAGGCAAATTCTGAATTATTTGAATAAAAAAGGTCCTCCGGAGGTTTCTCTAGATGCTAGACACTAGATTTTAGATGGTAGACTCCTTTTAGGTTAAGAGTTAAGAGTTGATTTGTGTTTTCGGTTCATCTTCAAATTCCCAAAACGACCATTTAACAATTAGCACATGAACCCATTAGCACATTAACAACCAAATTATTCGAATCAAAAAGCCCTTCCGGAGGCTTTGCTCAGGGTGGTGATGCTGAAGTTGGTTGCGTTCCTAGTCCAGCTTCACGCGCGGGTCGAGCATGGTGTAGAGCAGATCCACGAATATGTTGATGAGCACAAACAGGAAAGCTACGAACAGTGTGGCTCCCATTACCAGCGGGAAATCCAGGTTCTGCACCGCCTGAATGGTAACGGCTCCCAGCCCTTTCCAGTTAAAGATGTATTCGATGAAAAAAGCGCCGGCCATGAGCGAGGCCATCCAACCCGAGGCAGCCGTCACGACCGGGTTCAGGGCGTTTTTGAGGGCGTGCCCCATGATAACCCGGCGCTGACTCAGGCCCTTCGCCTTCGCCGTGCGAATATAGTCCTGCGACATAACGTCGAGCATGGAGCTGCGGGTGAGCTGCACAATGACGGCCAGCGGCCTGATGCCCAGCGCCACCGCCGGCAGCAGCAGGTTGCGGAGCATGAGCTGGCGGCCTTCAAAAGGGTCGATCTCGTAGAGCTGCCCCGTCAGGCTGAGGCCGGTCCAGTGGCTCCAGTAAAACCCGAAGGTAATGGCAATAAGAATGGCCGCCACAAAAGAGGGCACCGAGATCCCCAGCACCGACGTGGTAACCAGCGCATGATCCAGCACACTGTGAGGGCGCAGCGAGGCCAGCACGCCAAACAGAATGCCCAGCACGAGTGCTATGATCATAGCAGCCACCGCCAGCCAGAGAGTGCCAGGGAAGTGATCGAGCAGGATATCGGTCACGTTCTTGTTGCTCTGGAACGAGCGACGGAGGTAAGGCATCTTCCAAACCACCACATCCTCCCCCACATCAACCAGGGTAGTATAGTCGTACTTCTGCTGGTTCGCCTCCGTATCTTCGTGCACCGACAGCGGCGACACATCGTTTATATAAAAGAGCAGCTGCGCCGGCAGCGGCCTGTCCAGCCCCAGTTCTTTGGTTATAGCCTCGCGCGTAGAAAGGTCGGAGCGTTGCCCGGCCAGCAGCGCCACCGGATCGCCGGGCAGCACATTGAACAGGAAAAATACCGCCACCAGCACACCCAGCAGTATCAGCAGGCCATGCCCCATTCGGCTCAGTATGAATCCTAGCAGTTTCAAGGTTTATTGTTATTGAGTGGATGTATGAGTGCTTTTAGGTTTCGGAAAGTTGTCTTTTTACGTTACCCGCTGGTGCGAGCTTGTAGCCTTATCCTGTCCCATATCTTTTCCAGTAATGAACATTCTCTGAACGAGGATAAACTAAAGAGGCAAAGAGCTTCCATTTTTACAGTTTTTGATTCATTTTTAGTTCTTTCTGCTCTAATCATTCACCCTCATGTTATCGCTTCTGGAAATACATCGAATACAGGCTGATTTAAGCCTCTTTCCAGAAAAGATATGGGACAAGATAAGGCTTATAGCTCGTACTGTTTTTTGCTGCGTGTTTTCTCTGGATAATTGGAAGGTACGAGCTACAAGCTCGCGCCAGCAGGAGGAACAACTTGTAAAACTTCATACCCGTTACTCTGCCAATAAGGCCTGCACCTCCCCTATCTCCGGCGTGTCGTTGTAGTGCCACATGCCTTTCACGGTGCCGTCCTGCAGCAGCATGATGCCAGGGTTGGAGCGGATCATGGTTTTGAGTACGGTGCCATCGCCAAAGTAGTAAGGGGCAGCCAGGCTCACGTCGTGGCGGAACTCTTCAAACTCCTGGCGGCCGGCAGAGGTGAGCACCAACGGTGTAATGCCCTGCTGCTCGGCCGCAGCCACCAGCCTGTTTATCTCCCCGAAACTGTCGCGGTTGGTCTTTGGCACGTTCTGCACCACAATCAGCAGCTTTTTGCCTGTCAGCACTTCCTGCGTGTGGTCGCCTTCGTCGTTCCAGACGTTGAAGTCAGTGATTTTCGGTCCGTCTTCCGGGTTAATGGCCACCATCTCCTTGAACTTGTACTGTTCATCCATCGGATATTCCTCAAACTCCAGCTCTTCCCCATCCTTCAGCATCACGTACTTGTAGCGGAGCGGCGCCGAGGGTTTCATGAGCGACGGAATATGGCTGCCCACTTTATAGGCCCTGAAATCGACGAAAGGCAGGTGCTCGTAGGCATACCAGCCCAAGCCCACCGACAAAAGCGCTGTGAACGAAACCACCACCGCGCCTGTTGTAAAATTAGTGAGCGGCCTCAGGTAGCGCTGCGTAAACAGCAGCACCAGAATCATGACCAGCAGCACAATGTCTTTTGTGAAAGACTGCCAGGGCGTGAGGACAATGGCATCGCCGAAGCAGCCGCAGTCGGTTACTTTGTTGAAGTAGGCCGAGTAGAAAGTCAGGAAAGAGAAGAACACCGTCAGGGCCAGCAGCACGAGCAGCACCTCCTTCAACTTCCAGCGCACCAGCAGGGCCACGCCCAGCACAATCTCCAGCGCACTCAGGAAGATGGACAGGAACAAGGCATAGGGTTTAAAAACGTGGAAGAAAGAAGCAATGTCTTCTGCAAAAACTTCGAAATACTCTTCCAGCTTAATGGCCGTGCCCACGGGGTCGTTGATTTTGATCAGGCCCGAAAAAATAAAAAGCACGCCGACAAAGAGCCAACAGAACTTACTTAGTAGCTTCATGAGGGGCAAAGTTTAATTTGATGAGGGCAAACACGGCATAGTTGATCATGTCGCGGTAGTTGGCTTCCACGCCTTCCGAAATCAGCGTCTGGCCCTGGTTGTCTTCTATCTGCTTGGTGCGGTAGAGTTTCATCAGGATAATGTCGGTAATAGAGCTCACGCGCATGTCGCGCCAGGCCTCGCCGTAATCGTGGTTTTTGGCGTTCAGGAGCAGGATATTCTCTTGGATCTGCGCCGTGTACAGCTTCTCCACCTCTTCGGCCTCCAGCGCCATGGGCGCACCGGCGGGCAGAGCGGCTTGTATAAGCGCAATTACGCAGTAGTTGATGATGCCTACAAACTCGGAGCTGATATCGTCCTGCACCAGTTGCACGCCTTTTTCCTGAATGGAGCGGATGCGCTGGGCTTTGATAAAAATCTGATCGGTGATGGAAGGCAGTCGCAGTACGCGCCAGGCGGTGCCGTAGTCGGCGGTCTTCTTTACGAAGGTGTCTTTGCAGCGATTTACTACCTGATTATATTCCTGAATGGTTTGACTAATCAACTTTTTAATTTTAATTTTAAAAACAATTGATACAGATGCCTACAGCAAGAGCGAAAGATACGCTTTTTCATAAAAAAAGAACACTTAACTGCAACGGAAAAATCCTGTCGTTGGTCACGCCCCAGGTAATGGGTATCCTGAACGTGACGCCTGATTCCTTCTATGCCGGCAGCCGCCTTAGCTCTTTGGATGAAGTTGTAAAAAAGGCAGAGCAGATGCTCGCCGATGGCGCTGCCATACTCGATGTGGGCGGCTACTCCTCCCGCCCCGGCGCGGCCGACCTGTCGGAGCAGGAAGAGCTGGATCGGGTTGTTCCGGCTATCAAGGCCATTGTAAAAGCCTTTCCTGATGCCATCATCTCTGTAGACACTTTCCGGGCGGGCGTAGCCGAAGCTGCCATTGGTAGCGGTGCCGCCATTATAAACGACATATCGGCAGGCACGCTGGATGTGGCGATGTTCCAGACCGTGGCGCGGCTGCAGGTGCCGTACGTGCTCATGCACATGCGCGGTACGCCCAAAACCATGAGCAGCCTCACGACCTACCAGGATTTGGTGGTGGATATTCTTGATGAGCTGCAGCAGAAACTGGCCCTACTCACCGCGGCAGGCGTGAAAGACATTATCCTGGACCCCGGCTTCGGGTTTGCCAAGACTGTGGATCAGAACTTTGAGCTGCTCAACCGTCTGCGTGAATTCACCATGCTGGAGCTGCCGCTGCTGGTGGGCCTGTCGCGCAAATCAATGACCTATAAGTTTCTGGGAATAGACCAGGCAGAGGCTTTGCCGGGCACAATAGCCTTAAATATGTTGGCGTTAACACACGGTACCGACATTTTGCGCGTTCATGACGTAAAAGAAACAAAACAGACCATAGACCTATTTACTAAGACTACGCTTTGATTCAACTATTCGCCATAGGATTCCTGGAGATAGGATGGCTCGAAATAATCGACATTCTGCTTGTAACAGTGCTTCTGTACCAGTTATACAAGCTCCTGACGGGCAGCGTGGCGTTGAAGATTTTCCTGGGGCTGCTCTCGATCTACCTGCTCTACCTGGTGGTAAGGGCGGCTGGCATGGAGTTGCTCAGCATTATACTGGGGCAGTTTATGGGCGTGGGGGTGCTGGCGGCCATCATCGTTTTCCAGCCGGAGATTCGGCGCTTCCTGCTCCTGATCGGGAAAACCACCGCCTTTAACAACGACCGCTTTTTCAAGAGCTTCCCCTGGCGGCGCGAGCAGGCCGAAAAGCTGAGCCTCACGCCCTTTATAGAAGCCGCCAAATCCTTGGCTGGCAAAAACACCGGGGCGCTTATTGTGTTCTCCAAAAGCTCCGAGCTGAAATATTACGCTGAGTCAGGCGATTTGATTGATGCCGTGATCTCGAAGCGCCTGCTCATGTCTATTTTCAACAAAACGAGCCCGCTGCACGATGGCGCCGTGATTATTGCCAACAACCGCATTAAAGCTGCCCGCTGCATCTTGCCCGTAACCGAAAACAACGACATACCGGCCTCTATGGGTCTGCGCCACCGCGCCGCCATTGGCCTGACTGAGGTAACCGATAGCATTGTGCTGGTGGTGTCGGAAGAGACGGGGCAGATTGCCCTGGTGCGCAACGGCGAAGTATTCCGGAACCTCTCCTCTGCCGACCTGCGCATTAAGCTAAACCAGCTCCTGTTCGACACCGACCAGCAGAAGCCGACTGCCCCCCCGGCCTCTGCCGAAAAGCCTGTGAATGTAGCTTAATCGAAAAAAGACACAGGACGTAAGACACAAGACCTTTTATTTGAAAGGAATATCTGGGAGGAAATGAATTATTCTAATAAAAATGGCCCTCCAGAGCTAATCTTGCAGAAAAAAATGGTGCTATTAAACGATTCCTGCCGCAAGTTGGAGCGGAGCGGTAACATGCGGCAGGTATAGACGGCCTCTCATCTTCCTGGAATTCTCCATGGCAGAAAAAGTTATTCAAATTCCCCCTGCAGGATTAGCTCCGGAGGGCCATTTTTATTAGAATAATTCTGTATTAAGCACTATCTGGATTGTACTCGAAGCCTCTGCTGCCCTATCTCCCGCGCTTCCAGTAAAACCAATACCCAACAGGGCCAACTATAGGCAATACCCAGAGCAGCACCATCCAGAGCAGGCGGTCCCATAAGGTGTAATCCGTTTTGAATATAAGGTGAAACAGGCTAAAGACCACCAGCAGGTAGTTGAGCAGAATAAGTATTAAAACGACCAGGTTATACGAGCCAAAATCCATGAAACGCGTTGCTAATTTAAAAAATCATTTCGCTTAAATACCACACCAGGTACATGAGTGCGGGAGCGCACAGCAGCATAATGGTACCCAGGTTTATCCGGGTCCACTGCGGGTTCAGCAGCATGTTTAGGTAGGCCTCCACCGACAGCAGCAGCGAAAAGTAGAAGGTAATCTGCAGCAAGGTACTGGTCAGGTTCGCCTCATCGCCACGCAAACCGGCGGTGGTATAGGCAAACAAGGACATGGCCACCCACGTCAGCACCGTGCCGAGCATTACCTGGCCAGGCTTTATTTTGATGTTGTTCATTCCTGTTTAGCTTTATCTATTTAAAGGTAGAAAAAAATAAAGCCACTCCCATAGCAGGAGCAGCTTTTCTGTTAGCATTTGATAGAGGCACAAGCCGCAAGAAACGGGGGCATGGGCTTGTCCTGCCTAGCAAACCCGAATTCTTTAAATCACCTTTTGCTGCCTCACGTAATCACACCCAGTTCTTTGCCAACTTCCGTGAAGGCGGCAATAGCTTTGTCGAGGTGCTCCTGGTCGTGCACCGCCGACAGCTGCACCCGTATCCGGGCTTTGCCCTTTGGAACGACCGGATAGTAGAAGCCAATAACGTAAATGCCTTTTTCGAGCATGCGGGCAGCGAACTCCTGCGCCAGTGGCGCTTCGTAGAGCATAACCGGCACAATGGGGTGGTCGCCTGGTGTAATGTCGAAACCGGCTTCGGTTATTTTTTCGCGGAAGTATCTGGTGTTCCATTCCAGCTTGTCGCGCAGCTCGGTGGTAGCGCTCAGCGTATCGAGCACGGCAATAGAGGCACCTACAATAGAGGGAGCCAGAGAGTTGGAGAACAGGTACGGCCGTGAGCGCTGCCGCAGCATGTCTATGATTTCTTTGCGCCCCGAGGTAAAGCCGCCCATAGCACCACCCAGCGCCTTGCCCAGTGTACTGGTAATAATATCGACCTTGCCCATAATGTTGTGGTATTCGTGGGTGCCCCGGCCGGTTTTGCCCATAAAGCCGGTGGCGTGCGAGTCGTCTACCATCAGCACGGCTTTGTACTGCTCTGCCAGTTCCGCAATTTTGTCGAGCTGCGCTACGGTGCCATCCATAGAAAAAGCGCCGTCGGTTACGATAATGCGGTGTTTGGCATTTTGCGCCTCCTGCAGCTTTGCCTCCAGGTCGGCCATGTTGTTGTGCAGGTAGCGAAAGCGCTGGGCTTTGCAGAGGCGCACGCCATCTATGATGGAGGCATGGTTGAGCTCATCGGAAATAATGGCCGAATCGGCATCGAAGAGCGGCTCGAACACGCCGCCGTTGGCATCGAAAGCAGCGGCATAGAGGATAGTGTCTTCGGTGCCCAGGAAATCGGCCAGCTTTTGCTCCAGCTCTTTATGGATGTCCTGGGTGCCACAGATAAAACGCACTGAGCTCATGCCATAGCCATGCGTATCGATGGCTGATTTAGCGGCCTCTATTACTTTGGGATGCGCCGAAAGGCCGAGGTAGTTGTTGGCGCAGAAGTTCAGCACCTGCGCCTGCTGCGTGGTATCGATCACAGCCCCCTGGGGTGTGGTAATAACACGTTCCTTTTTATATAATCCGGCCTCCTTTATTTCGGCCAGCTGTTTTTCCAGGTCTGGTTTTAGCGTTTCGTACATGTTCGTAGATGTTAGTGCTTCGCCAAATTAAAAATTAGAAATTCAAAATTAGAATATCCATTTCAACGCTCTGTTTCTTCAAAGGAAGGCTGTATCTGATTTTAAAATTCTAATGGGAGGCTTGACTATGTTCACAGTCAAGCCAATTTCTAATTTTTAATTTTGAATTTCTAATCTGACAAGACTTACGTCTTATGTCCTTTTTCAGCTTTACTCCTCCGTTTTTGGCGGCGGGCGACGCATGATCGGGCGTGGCCGTGGGGGCTTCGGCTTCTCTTCCTGCTGCGGCTCCTCATGGACTTCTGGCTGCTCTGCCTCCGGTTGCTTCGGAGCCGGCTCCACAGCCGGAACTGTCGCTGCAGGAGCCACTACAGGATTCTCCTCCTCTGGCTTTGCCTCCTGCTCTGTTGGCTTTACGAGAGCAGCCGGTCTTTTGATCACCGGGCGTGGCCGTGGCGGCTTTGGTTTTTCTTCAGACACAGGTGTTTCTGCTCCTGGTGCAGGTGGCGCTGTTGTAGATTCCAGCACTGTTTCAGCTGCCGGATCTTTGGCAATTGGCTCCTCTGCAGGAGGGGTAGCTGCTGCCGGTCTTTTTATGATGGGACGTGGGCGCGGTGGTTTTGGAGCAGGTGTTGCCTCATCGGCGGCCGCCGGTGTGACGCTGGGTTCTTCTGGAGCGGGCATTGCAGGTTGCTCCGGAGGTCTTTGCAGAGCAGTCGGCCGTTTCACTACGGGTCTTGGCCGGTCTGGTTTGGCTGCTTCTTCCGCAGCTGATGCTCCGGTTGGTTCTTCCGGAGTTGGCGCAGCAGGTTCCTGGGGCTTCTGCAGGGCGGCAGGCCTCTTAATAACCGGCCTTGGACGAGCAGGCTTAGCTGCTTCTGATGCTCCTGCTGCTGGCCGCTCGCTTTCCGCTGCTACCTCTCCGGACTGCTGTTTCAAATTAGGTTGCCCGTCTGTGGCTGTCTCGGCCGTTGCTGCTGCATCGGTTGGTTTGCGCATAACAGGCCTTTTCACAACGGGTCTTGGCCGTGGGGCAGCCGGAGTGGCTTCTTGTTCCGGTTTAGCTTCGGCTGGTGTGGCTGGCTCTCCTTCGGCGGCAGGCCTGGCGGGTATGGCAGGGCGGCGCACCACCGGTTTAGGGCGTGGCGCAGCAGCCTGCTCCGGGGCAGCCGCTGCTGCTGGTTGTGGTGTGGCGGCAGGCGCCTCGGCCGGTGCTTCGGTGGCAGGCCGTGCCGGGGCCGCGCGCCGTGCGGCAGGGCGTGGCGCGGCAGTGGCAGGGTCCGGCTTCGGAATGTCTTCTTCGGGGAGGTGATATTTCAGGCGCACATCGTTGATCACCATTTTCTGGGCCATGTAAAAGCTGTTGGGGTGCATCTGGGCAAACATCGCCTCCCAGGCATCGTAACGTGCCGGCTCCGCTGCCTCAAAGGCTGCTCTGTTTATCCGCTTCTTTATCAGGTACTCTTCAAACGTCATATAAAAGGCTACATCATTTCCGGAACATCTCCCGCCACTACGGCTAATCTCTACAAATATATAAAAATGGTGCTGGCCTGCAGGGCATTGCCTCCTCCAATTTTGCAGCAAGTTAAGGAATGGTTAAATCTGGGGCCTCTTGTTTCAGAGCCAGGCTTCTTCTCCTACCTTTGATCCGTTAGATGCGTAAACGATAGGATAAGTTTAGCTTCAAATGAGAGCGCCTGCCTGCAGCAGGCGTTTTCTTTTTTTAGCCCCTCTCTTATCGCCTTCTGGCGGCCCCAGGCTGTTTTGATTGTTTTTACAACTTATGAGCGCAACTTTAAGTATTGTGACGAAACAGGCTAACAGCCCAGCGCAGAAGATGGCAAACAAAACTGAAACGATATTGGTGATTGGTGCCTGCGGGCAGCTTGGTTCGGAACTTACGCTCCAGCTACGCTCGCTCTACGGCGGAAGCAAGGTGGTGGCGGCAGATATTTATGCTCCCAAACAAACCGACCTGCTGGCGTCTGGCCCTTTTGAGAAGATAGATGTGCTCGACCCGAAAGGAATGGCTGCCATAGCCAGCCGCTACAAGTTCACACAGATCTATCATCTGGCCGCTGTCTTGTCGGCCGCTGGCGAAAAAGACCCCAGTTTTGCCTGGCGCCTGAACATGGACGGCCTTTTTCATGTGCTGGATCTGGCACTGGAGCAGGGTATCGGGCAGGTGTTCTGGCCCAGTTCCATCGCCGTTTTTGGCCCCGATACCCCCCGGCAGCACACACCGCAGCACACCATCATGAACCCGAGCACGGTGTACGGCATCAGCAAGCTGGCCGGCGAAATGTGGTGCGCCTACTACTTCCGAAAGCACGGCCTCGACATCCGCAGTCTCCGCTACCCCGGCCTGATCGGGTACAAAGCGCTGCCAGGCGGCGGCACCACCGACTATGCCGTAGATATTTACCGCAAGGCCGTGGAGGGCAAACCGTTTGAGTGCTACCTGCACGAAGACACCTACCTGCCCATGATGTACATGCCCGATGCCATAAAAGCCACCATAGACCTGATGCAGGCTCCTGCCGAAAACATCAGCGTGCGTGATGCTTATAATGTGAGCGGCATGAGCTTTTCGCCGAAAGAGATTGCGGCTTCTATTCAAAAATTAATTCCTTCTTTCAAGATCATCTACAAACCCGATTACCGCCAGCAGATCGCCGACTCCTGGCCCCAAACCATCTCCGACCAGGTGGCGCGGCAAGACTGGGGCTGGCACCCTACCTACGACCTGGATGCCATGACAGCCGATATACTGGAGAATCTGCAGCAGCAGGCACTACTATAGGAGCAGTCAGCAGCGGCTGCTCCGAAACTAATTTTTCTAATGCAATAAGCCTTCCGGCAGATTCTGCTGCTGCTCAAATTTATGATGAGAATAGGTAGATTAGTTTACTAAGGAAGCCTTCAAGTAGAATCTTCTACTCATTAATTGCTCCTGAAGGTAAGGATTCAGAAAATCAGCCTGCCTTTTGTGCATTACATCAAAAATAATTTTATATCTATTTTCATTTGATTTATTTGCAAGAGCACATTCTCTCACATCATGAAGCCATATTTGCCTAAATTCACGCTGCTTGTCTCCCTCTTGCTAACCTACTTTTACCCGCAGTTGCTGCTCGCGCAGGTGCCGGTTGAAAAAGTGTGGGACAAAGGTTTTGGAGGAAAAGAATTGTCCTCTTTAATCACTACATCAGATGGAGGTTTTTTAATAGGCGGTCAGTCTGGAGCAGAAAGCGGAGCAATAAAATCGGAAGACTCAAAAGGCGGCAATGACTATTGGATAGTAAAACTTAATGCAGACGGCACCAAGGAGTGGGACAAAACAGTGGGAGGAAGTGATGAGGATTGGCTATATTCTCTCATAGCAACAGAAGACGGGGGTTACCTTTTGGGTGGAGTGTCACATTCAGGAGCAGATGGAGAAAAATCAGATACATGTAGAGGAGAAGGCGACTATTGGGTTGTAAAGCTCAATGCTGATGGCAGCAAGGCCTGGGATAAAACTTTCGGAGGATTTGGAGACGAATACTTAACTTCTATGATTACAACCTTAGATGGAGGGTACCTGCTCGGCGGGTACTCTGGTTCGGATGCCACTGGCGACAAAACAGAAGGCTGGAAAGGCGGCGGTGGCTTTGGCCGATTCGATTTTTGGGTAGTGAAGCTAAACGCAGACGGGAGCAAAGCCTGGGATAAAACTTTCGGAGGATATGGAGATGACGTACTCATGTCTATGATTCTTACAAAAGACGGTGGTTTTCTACTTGGAGGAGGCTCCGAGTCTGGTGGTGGCGATAAGACGGAATCAAAGGGAAGTGTTGATTATTGGATCCTGAAGCTTAATTCTGATGGCGCTAAAGCCTGGGAGAAGTCTTTTGGAGGAAAAGGCATAGATTTTTTGACTGCACTGACTGCAACACCGGATGGTGGATACCTCCTAGGCGGGTGGTCAAATTCAGGAATAAGAGACGATAAAACAGAAGCCTCCAGAGGAATTGTTGATTATTGGGTAGTGAAGCTAAATGCAGACGGCAGCAAGGCCTGGGATAAAACCGCTGGAGGAGGCGGGAACAATTATTTAACCTCGTTATCTACAACCCAGGATGGTAGCTATCTCCTGGGCGGCTGGTCAAATTCACAAGCAAGCGGCGATAAAACAGAAAACACCAAAGGAAGCGGGGATCTGGATTATTGGCGGGATTAGGACTTTTGGATTGTAAAGCTCAACTCAGATGGTAGCTTGGCCTGGGACTTAACTCTCGGAGGACCTAGTGATGATCAATTATCAGCGTTAGCCATAACTGATGAAGGTGATTATGTGTTAGGCGGAACATCCAGTAGTTGGGCAGGAGCCGACAAGACAACTACAAATGGCGGGTACTGGGTAATTAAATTAACCCCAGGCACCCTCAGTTCTCCTTTATCAGAAGAAAGTTTTCAGGAACTTAGCGTATATCCCAACCCAAGCAAACGTGATTTCCATGTGGCGCTGCCGGATATAAAGCCCGGCACAGAACCACTAGAGCTAGTGCTCTACAACGCCCTGGGCCAGCAGGTGCTTCGCCAACAGGTAAAACCTACCGAACTGCAGGCAGGTGTTGTATTGCCAGCCGCTACCCTAGGCCGTGGCGCTTATTATGTGCAGCTGCAGGTGCAGGGAAAGGTCTTTACAAAGAAAGTTATCCTAAATTAACAGGCTGCAGCATCTACTCCAGCAGTAGTTCATTTCACCTCCGGAGGGCCGTTTTTATTCAAATAATTTGTTTGTTGCTAGTTGCTCAATGGTTGATCTGGAGATGTAAAGAAGGAGAGAGTGCAGCATCAACTTCTAACTTAATCCAACAGCTCACGTCTCTACAACATGGTAAAGCCATCAGAACAGACCAGCAGCTTCATAATTAAAAATCAGGTAAAAAATGCTGCTATTGCTGCCCGAAAGCAGATTTGTGGAAATTTTGAATTTTGAATTTCTAATTAGGCGAAGCCGCTTCTATGATCGTAAACTCCGTTCCACAAGGGTGGGAAATTATTTATCAGCAGGCGCACGGGGTGCTGGCGGCACAGCTGGCCTACCACCTGAAGCCGGAGCTGCAGTGTGCCCGCTGGGTAGAAACGCTGCTCGCCATCGGCAATCACGACAACAGGCAGAAAACCTGGCACGGCCACGACGGCCTTACAGAGGCAGGCGCACCGGCAGACTTCACACAGCTGCCTCCTACGCTGGAGCAGGCGCGGGCGCTGGCGCATGCCGTCCGGTTCCAGAGCCGTTGGGTTGCGCTGCTCACCTCTATGCACCTGTCGTTTCTGTACGAGCCCGGCCGGGGCAGTTCCAAGGCCGCCAACGCTTTTCTGGATGAGCAGCTGGAGCTCCAGAACACTTGCCGCAGAAGCCTTAAAATAAGCAAGAAAGAAGCCCAAAAAGCCTATGCCATCCTGAACTGGTGCGACAGCCTCTCCCTGCTCCTCTGCAAAAATGAGCTTCCGGCCGGGGAGCGGACCGTGGAAATAGCGAAAGGCCCCGATGGTAAAACTTACGTTGCCCTGCTGCTGCGCAGCAGCGAGGTACAGGTGCAGCCCTGGCCTTTTTCGGAAAAAGAACTGCAGGTGAGCGTGGAGTACCGGGTGTTGCAACAACTACAGTTCAGCAACGACCATGAACTGGCAGAAACGCTGCATCAGACAAAGCCAGCCACCAGAACCTGGATTCTAAAAGCCGGCCCCGCACCTAAGGAGTAATCGGCTCCTCCTCTTGCATAAAAAATATATTCCCTATATTCGCGCCACAATATATTTTAACAACCTCAACCAACAGTATCATGAAAATTAAACTTTTCCTTTTGGCACTGCTTACGGCAGTAACTTTCAGCGCGCAGGCACAGGACGGTGGCCTGAAAGCAACAGCAGGCAGCACCACAGCCGAAATCGGCGTGAACCTTACCAGCGGCACCTTTTTGCAGGGAGGCCAGATCAGGCTACGCAGGTTCGCAACCGACGAAATGGCCTACCGCCTGGGCGTAGGCGTGGCGCACAACTCCGAGAAGATAAGCGAAAACGCCAACCGAAGCAACACATCGCTCACGATTGCCCCCGGCGTAGAAAAGCACTTTGCCGGCACCAACAGGCTGTCTCCTTACGTAGGCGCTGAACTACCGATCAGCTTCTCCGGAGCCCGGTACGAAGACGATGATGTAGTTGTACGGGGAGCTAACTCCCGGTCAGGGTCAATGACGGAGCGTGGCGCATTTGGCATCGGCCTGAATGTGGTGGCGGGCATGGACTTTTATATAGCCCAGAACTTTTTTACCGGATTTGAATTTGGCGCCGGCCTTGGCTACCGCAAAAACCGCGATGTAAAATACGAATTTAAATCAGGTGTTCCCTCAGACGAAACCATAGACGGCTACCACAGCACCCGGTTCAATGTGTTCTCTACAGGAGGCATCAGAATTGGCTTTGTTTTTTAATACTACCTGCTTCACCCAAAACAAAAAAAGAGCAGCGCAAAAATGCGCTGCTCTTTTTTTATGCCCCGGGGTTGTTGGTGTCTTTTGCAGGCTCCCAAAAGCATAAATTCAGGCAAAGCGCTTAACCTGCACCCTGTTTTCTGCGTCTATACAGGCACGAACTATGAAAACGCACCCATGCCCGTAACAGAATCTAACGACGAACAGCTCCGGAAACTGATTTTTGAAAAAGACAGAGTGATGGTGAAGTTTACAGACGAGAATTGCCCGATCTGTAAAGTCTTATCACCCTCGTTCCGGAGAATTGCCACAGAACCGACCTATCAACACGTACAATTTGTGCGGATGAGCGCCCGCGAAAACCCGGTTTCGAGCAAGGAAGTAACCATGACGGGCACACCGTTTTTTGCCACCT
Organism: Pontibacter beigongshangensis; assembly: GCF_014332515.1. Lineage (GTDB taxonomy): Bacteria > Bacteroidota > Bacteroidia > Cytophagales > Hymenobacteraceae > Pontibacter > Pontibacter beigongshangensis. The sequence goes on from NZ_VFSD01000024.1 coordinate 89,616, forward strand.
ACCGAAAAGGGACCTTATTAGACTGCGGCGTTGTTTCTACCGAAGACGGTATAAGAGAGATGCTGGCGAAGCTCCTGAAAGACAATTCGTAGACCTTTACATTCAGAAGGCCCCAGTTGTAGCAGCTGATCCGAAAAAGCACTAACTTGCACCGCTTTTTTTAAATCAGCTTATTTGTGAAAAAACTAACTCTTCAGCTTATCGCCTCCCTGCTGCTGGCGATAACCGGCAGCATGGCTTTGCCTGGCTGTTCCAGCACCACCAAGCTCAATACCGAGGCCCCTGCGGCCTCAGCATCGCCGGTGCCGGCTTACCAGCCCAGCCTGTCTTCCATTACCATTCCAGTGTCAGTCTCTGTTGCCACCATCGAGGAAAAGCTGAACAAGGAAATTGCTGGCATCCTGTACAAAGACGACAAGCTCGACGGCGACAATGTGGCCGTAACCGTATCGAAGAACGGCAAGCTCAGCATGCGGGCCGATAAAGACAAGATCTATTTCAGCATTCCGCTCCACATCTACGCCAAAGGGCGCTGGAAATGGGACCCCTGCAAGCTGTGCCCGGCCATCGACAAAACCGAAGATACCTCCTTCGACATGGTGATCAAGACGGAAAGCCGCATCGGCCTGACCGAGGATTACAAGATCAACACCATCACGAGCGGCGACTTTGAGTGGGGCAATACCAAACCTACCATTCAGCTCGGCCCGCTTAAAATTGGCCTGGCCCGCTTTGTGGAACCTGCCATACGCCACCAGATGAGCAACATCTCCAGGCAACTCGACAAGGAGCTGCAGCAGTACCTCGACATGCGGAAATATGTGTCGGAGGCCTGGCTGATGGTGCAGCAGCCCGTAAAGCTCGACAACAACCTGGATGCCTGGCTCAGCATTGTGCCGCAGGATGTGCGCATTGCCCCTTTGCTCCTGAAAAACGGCACCCTCAGCACCCGCATCGGCATTACCTCGTTTATCTCTGTTACCACTGATGGCAAGCCGCAGCAAGCCCCAAACAAAAAACTGCCAAAGCTTATCATCGACAGTCGCTTTTCTGATGAGATACAGATCGGCCTGACGGCCAACATCCCCTACGAGCATGCCAGCAAGCTGCTGCAAGCACAGGTGGCGGGGCAGACCTACAAACTCGATGACGACAAAAGTCAGTTTACCGTGAACAACGCCAGCATTACGCCAGGCGGAGACCAGCTGATTTTGATGCTGGATGTAAACGGCAGGACTAAAGCCGGCCTGTTCACCAAAAAGATAGCAGGCAAGGTATACCTGCGCGGCACCCCCTACTACGATGCCCAAAGCGCCTCTATAAAAGTACGCAACCTGGACTACGACCTCGACACCAAAGACAGGCTCCTGCACACAGCCAGCTGGTTTGCCAAAGGCAAACTGCTCGACATTATGCAGGCGCAGGTAAACATACCTGTGCAAAACCAGCTCACCGAGGCGCAAAAGATGCTGCAAACCACCCTCGACCAGTCGGCCAGGGTGCATGAGTCGGTGCTGCTGCGCGGCAACATACGGGAGCTTAGCCCTGACAACATTTACCTGACACCAACAGGCATAAAAGCAGTAGTTAACGCCAAAGGCACGCTCACAGCCACTGTAGACAAGCTGTAGGTTTAGTTAAAAGTTAAGAGTTATAAGTTAAGAGTTATAAGTCTGGGAGGAGGAACAGCAGGAGCAGCAGTGCCTCCGGAGGGCCTTTCTGATTAGAATAATTTGTAAGGAAATTCTTTTAACCTTCAAAATGCAATGGTCTCCCGCCACAACCTCTACCCTCAACGCAGCACCTCTGCCATGGGCATATGATTAACCAATTCTGTATGGCCGCCGTATCAGAAACAACATTTTGAAATCTTATTGAAAGAAACAGCGCCTATGGCAAACTCTACTGTAAGCAAAATATGGCCTCTGCTAAAAACCACCTTCAATGGCTTTAACGATAACAACTCCCTGTTGCTGGCGGCGGCGCTGGCCTTCAACGCCATTTTTTCCATTCCTCCTTTGCTGGTCATTATTATTCAGGCGGCAGGCTTTTTTCTGGGCGAGAAAGCAGTATCGGGGGAGTTGTCTGAACAGATTTCGAGCGCTATCGGGCCCAATGCGGCAGAGTCTATCGAGAGTATTATTCAGAACGCAGCCATCAGCGATGCAGGCGGTATTGCCTTCTGGATAGGTATAGGCACCTTGATATTTGCCTCTACGACCTTTTTCGCCACCCTGCAGCAGTCGCTGAACACCGTCTGGAACCTGAAGCCAAAGCCTACCAATGGCATCGTGAAAATGCTGCAGGTGCGCCTTTTCTCGTTCGGCATTGTGCTTAGCATGGCCTTCCTGATGCTGCTGTCGCTGCTGGTGAGCACGATTATCGCTTTCCTGAGCGACTACATTACCAGCGCCTTCCCTGAAGTAAGCGTTTTCTTTATAAGCGTGGTCGACATAACCATCTCCATCTCTATCGTAACCATTTTATTTGCCCTGATATTCAAGTTTCTGCCGGACGCCGTTATTCGCTGGCGCGATGTATGGGTGGGTGCTCTGATCACGGCCCTGCTGTTTGTGCTTGGCAAATACCTGATCAGCTGGTTTATCGGCACCAGCGACCCTGGCTCCGCCTATGGGGCAGCAGGCTCTATTATTGTTATTTTGGTATGGATCTACTACACATCGGCCATCGTGCTGTTCGGAGCAGAGTTCACACAACAATATGCAACTGTGTTTGGGCATAATATTATGCCCAAGGCACACGCCGTGTTCTACAAGGAGCAGGAAATTGTGGAGCATCCTAAGTTTGAAAAGCACAAGCAAGGCACTGGCCGGCCACGGGCAGAAGGCAGGTTCAACCAGGAAGAATAGCCTCAGCACAGAAACAGAAAAGCCATCTCCTGCTTCACAAGAGATGGCTTTTCTGTTTCTGTGGCTACTGGTGTTGCTCCTAAACGGTTTCTTTTTCTTTAACCGCCAGCTGCCCGCAGGCGGCGTCTATGTCTTTGCCCCGGCTGCGGCGCACGTTTACCTGCACGCCACGGTCGGCGAGGTAGTAGATAAACTGCTGCCACCTGTCTTCGTCGGTGTTCACAAAGTCGGCGTTGGCAATCGGGTTGTACTCGATCAGGTTTATCTTGCAGGGAATGATCTTGGAGAAGCGCAACAGCTCCTCGGCATCCTGCAGCGAATCGTTAAAGTTCTCGAACACAATGTACTCGTAGGTTACTTTGCGGCCTGTCAGCTGGTGGTAATAGCGAAGTGCGTCAGAGAGGGCCTCTATCGAGTTGGTTTCGTTGATGGGCATGATCTGGTTGCGCTTCTCGTCGTTGGCGGCGTGCAGCGAGAGGGCCAGATTGGCTTTTACCCCATCGTCGGCCATTTTTTTGATCATTTTGGCGATGCCGGCAGTGCTCACCGTAATGCGGCGCGCGGCCATACCCAGCCCGTCGTGCGCGGTTATGCGCTCAATGCTCTTCATAACGTTGGCGTAGTTGAGCATGGGTTCGCCCATGCCCATGTACACGATGTTGCTCAAAGGCTCGCCGTACTGCTGCAGGCTCTGCTCGTTAATGCGCACCACCTGATCGTAGATCTCGGCGGCATCGAGGTTGCGCACGCGGTCCATGTAGCCGGTGGCGCAGAACTTGCACGTAAGCGAGCAACCCACCTGGCTACTCACGCAGGCGGTTTTGCGCTCGTCGTGCGGAATGAGCACGCCTTCCACAATGTTGCCATCGTGCAGCCTGAAAGCAGATTTAATGGTACCATCGTTGCTGACCTGCTTGGTGGCCACTATCACCGCGTTTATGTCGAAATGCTGGTCGAGCTTCTCGCGCAGGGCCAGGCTCACGTTGTTCATCTCGGCAAACGACTGGGCCGAGTGTTTCCAGATCCACTCAAAAACCTGCTTGGCGCGGAAGGGCTTCTCGCCCTGCTCCACCAGCCAGGCCTTCAGGTCGTCGAGCGAAAGCTTGCGGATATCTTTCTTATTGAGTATTGGAATGTCTGCGATCAAGTTCATACCACAAAATTACAAAATTACTCAGGCATTAGTTTCAAATTTAATTTTAACTTCTGCTGGCACGGCGGCCAGCTTGCGGGTGGTGTAGTTAAAGCAGAGCATACCGGTTTTGGCCCGTGCAATTTCTTTGTCTTGCTGGTTCAGCACATGGTAGGTTATGTCGAAGCCGTATTTGTGCAGATCGGTTATGGCCATTTTAGCCGTCAGCACATCGCCATAGAACGCCTCACCTTTGTACTCGATGGCCACATCGGCCATTATCAGACTGGTGCCGGCCAGCTCCAGCTCGCTGTAGCCGAAGTGGGCGAGCAGCTGCACGCGCGCCTCATGCAGCACCGAGAGCAGGGCATCGTTGCCCAGGTGCCCTCCGTAGTTCAGGTCCGTGATCCGGACGGGAATATGCGCTTCAAAAACAGCATCAGCGGGTATGGCTACTTTTACTCGGGGCATAGGTCTAAGTGGTTAAATTGTTAAATGCCTGTAAAAACACGCAAGTATGGTTATAAAACAACAAGCGGAAAGCGCAATATTGCTTACATTTGTAAAGTAACACAAAAAAGATGCAGCTCGAAATCAGGCAAACGAAAGATGGATCAAACACCTTGTATGTGCCCACACTGAATGAGCACTACCATTCGGTGCACGGTGCTCTGCAGGAATCGCAGCATGTTTTTATAAAGCATGGCCTGGAGTATATACTTGATCAGAAAAAAGACCTAAAAATTTTAGAGGTAGGCTTCGGCACCGGCCTCAACGCCATTCTTACGCTCCCGTACGCACTGGCAAAAAAAGCCTTTGTGCAATACGACACCCTGGAGAAGCACCCGCTGGGCAAAGAGGTGGTGGAGCAGCTCGAGTTCAGCAACGTTATCCCGAACCCCGAACTGCTGGCGTACTATCAGCAGATGCACGAAGGCAACTGGAACGAGCCTCTGGAGATTACCCCTTACTTTACGCTGCAGAAAATGCACGAGACCCTGGAGGAGTTTTGTCCGCCCGCTGCCTACTACGACCTGGTGTATTTCGATGCCTTCGCGCCAGAAAAGCAGCCGGAGCTCTGGACAGAAGAGATGTTCCGGAAGCTCTACCTTGCTACCCGGCCAGGCGGCATTTTGGTAACCTATTGCGCCAAAGGATCTTTTAAGCGCGCCCTGAAAGCGGCAGGCTATACCGTAGAAGCCCTGCCAGGCCCTCCCGGCAAACGTGAGATGACCAGGGGGTTGAAACCCATCCTGATGGAGTAAGGGGCCAAAGTGATCCGGTTGCACGGCATAGGTAAACCCAGGAGAAGCCTACGCGCCAGGGTCTCCGAGGCCTCCGGCAAGGAGGCTTTTTCAGATACATGTATCAATCTGCATACTAAGACGCAAAAACCCGCCGGGAATTATTATCTTACCCAGGCAAACAACGCTTAACAACACCTTTGCTTATGAACACAATTGCTCTGATTGCCCATAACAATAAAAAGACAGACTTGCTGAACTGGGTAAAAGAAAACCAGGATGTTCTCCGTAATTATAACCTGGTAGGCACCACCAACACCTCTGCCCTCATCAACGACCTGCTCGACATGAACATCACGCCATTCGGGCACGGCCCCAGTGGTGGCGACATTCTGCTGGCCGCCAAAATCCTGCAGGGAGAAATCAGCAAGATCATCTTTTTTATTGATGCTGAAACGCCACACGGCCACGAGCACGATATACAGACACTTATCCGGACGGCAGTACTCAACAACATACCCATCGCACTGAACCGCGCCTCCGCCAATTTTATTGTGCTGGAACGCGGCGAATAAACTGGCATGTGGTGGCAGCCTGAAGCACAGAAACACTGCGCTTCAGGCTGCTGCGCCCCTTCCACTTTCTGCAGCCACGCTTTCTTATTCCCGGCAACTCCACCCTTCCATAAATCAAGGCCCCTTTGTGTGGCGTCTTTTCAGCCTCCGAAGGGCTATTTTCATTCAAATAATTTGAGTGTACGACCTATGGAAGAGTGTTAGGCATGCATCAAGAGAAAAATATATTGCTGCCGCGAGGAGGTAAGATTTCAGGAATCCGAAAATGCATGATAAATCGCAGATCAGCTCTTAGCGTCTAACTCTTCCCCAACAAGAGGTCCTGTGTCTTTTTTGCCTCCGAAGTTCATCTTGTAATCGTAAATTCAAGACTTGATGCGACGCATTGTTCGCTGGTGCGAACTGGCAGCTCGTACTTTCATCATACTTGAACATTTCAATGAGGCAACATCAGGTGATGAAGTGTTGATGCTTCATATACTGTTGACCAAAAAGAGAAAAAGGTACGAGCTGCCAGCCCGCACCAGCGACCTACAAGCTGTTTTCCCTACAAGATGAGCTCCGGAGGGCCTTTTTCATTCAAATAATCCAGGCAAATTTTACAGATTGGCGATAACTGCGACAGCTTTTCCGCAGGCAAAAGATCGGCTTTTCGGAAACTTCTGGTATATTTGGATCGTATACGATATAATCTTACAAGATTTATTATGGAAAACAATTTTTATCAGCTGGAGGCGAAAACGCTGCAAGGCAAGCAAGTGGCGATGGACGAGTTTAAGGGCAAGGTAGTGATGGTAGTGAACACCGCCAGCCAATGCGGCCTTACTCCGCAGTACGAAGGCCTGGAGGCACTCTATAAAAAATATAAAGACGACGGCCTGGTTATCCTGGGCTTTCCGTGCAACCAGTTTGGCAACCAGGAGCCCGGCGGCAAAGAAGAAATTGAGCAAGGCTGCCTGCTAAACTATGGCGTCAGCTTCCCGATGTTCGACAAAGTAGATGTGAACGGAGAAAACGCGCACCCTGTGTTCCAGTACCTGAAATCGAACCTGGGTGGCTTGTTCGGAAGCCGCATTAAGTGGAACTTCACCAAATTCCTGGTCGATGCTAACGGTAAGCCGGTAAAGCGCTTTGCCCCTATCACCAAGCCCGAAAAAATAGAACCCTACGTGCAGCAACTGCTGGGCAAAAACAAATAATGGAAACCACCGAGAACTATGAGCAGCTAAAACTGGAGAACCAGATCTGTTTTCCGCTTTACGCTGCCTCACGCCTGGTAACCCGCCTGTACCAGCCCCTGCTCGATGAGTTAGGGTTAACCTACCCGCAGTACCTGGTGCTGCTAGTGCTCTGGGAGCATAACGGCCTTACGGTAAACCAGGTGGGCGACAGGCTGCACCTGCACAGCAACACCCTTACGCCGCTGCTGAAGCGGCTGGAGCAGCAGGGCCTGCTGCAACGCCGCCGCTCCACCACCGACGAGCGGCTGGTGCAGCTCATGCTGACCCCGGAAGGCAACAGCCTGAAAAAAAAAGCTGCCTGTATTCCCAGCCAGTTGGCCGCCGCTGCTGACCTCCCCCCCGATAAAGCCCTGGCGCTGAAAGCACTACTGGAAGAGCTTCTTCAAAAGCACCCAAGCTGGTAAAACAGGAATAACAACCAGGCAAGGATCTGCTGCCGCTTTTCTGCAAGGCCGCTACAGGGCCGGTTTTAACATCGGTTGCACGACTTTGGGGCATGGCTACGCAATAGCCGGAAAAAAGTTTTGTCATTTTGGGAGAATTTAGAACCATATTCCTATATTCGAATGTCTGATAGTAGTATGCTTTGAAAACAACAAACCTATAAATGAAAAAATTACTCCGAAAAGCTATTAAACCCTTTTTGCCTACTTACGAAGTAGTCTGCACGAATTACCATGTTATTCCAGGCCTCCCGATAAACGGGAACCAGTCGAAGCACAAATTTGAGAAGGGAGCCTCTGAGGCAGCCCGCAGGTTTTATGTGCAGGTCGTTAACTCCGACATAACCAAGACCATGGCTCCGATGGAAGTGCACCTGAAAAAGAGAGGGCGCGTCATCGAAAAATCTGAATTTGGCCCTGTAAAAGAGCTCAAAAAGTTTAAGATCGTGTACAAAGGCTAACCAGACCTTTTAAAGCAACTGGAACTGCCAGCAAAAAGAGGCTGTCCGGATTAGTAGCCGGGACAGCCTCTTTTTTATTTCTACTCCTGATTATTCTAATGAAAATGGCCCTCCGGAGCTTTCTGCTGCTCCTCCTGGCTTTGCCTGTGGGCGCCCTTACCGGTTAGGCTTCCGGATCTGAAGCTTCAGGCCGCTTCCACACCCTCTCTGGCATCACCACAGCATCTAACTGCACATCAAACGGGTGAGGGTCAGCGATCCGCTCTACAGGCGGCTCCAACGACAAGCCGATCTTGAGCACATCCGGGCGGCATTCTGCCAGAAAACGATCGTAGAAACCTTTGCCGTAGCCTACACGATGCCCGTACAGATCGAATGCCAGGAGGGGCAGCAGCACCATATCTACCTCCTGTGCGTGTACACGTCGCGCATTTTGCGGCTCCGGAATACCCCAGGCGTTTTCGATCAGCACAGACTCCTCTGTTAAATGATGGTGGGTGAGGCTGTTTTGCGCCACATCGGTTACCGGTACCACCACACGCACAGCAGGGTGCTCCCGCCGCAGCCCCTCTATAATCAGCCAGGTGTTGATCTCGTTGTGCTTGAGGATCGGCAAAAACACATGCACCGTCTGGCCAGCCTGCAGCGGGAACTGCTCAAAAAAAAGAGCGGCAATACGCCCACTGCGCCGCTGCACCTCCTCGGCCGACAGGGCCCTGCGTTGTTGCAGCATGAGTTTCCGCAGCTCCTCCTTTTGCATTACTCCTCCTCTAAAATGGTAAATTTGTTTTCCAGCGGATCAAAGGCCTCTGCCAGGGCCTGTATAAAGCCGGGGTTGTTGGTGCTGTAGGTCAGCAGGTTGTCGTGGCGCTCCTGTAGGCTGCTGCCCGGGAAGAGCTTCTCCTTCAGCGTCTCCAGCTGCTTAAAGCTCTGCTCGTGCTTGTTGTCGCGCGCCTTGGCGATTTTCTTCTCTAGCATCTGCAGCGAGTTGGCTGCTTTCTGAGCCTCTGCCCCTACTGTTTTTACCAGCGTCGGGTCTACCTGTTGCGCCAGCTGCTCCACTTCCGCATAAATGCGGGCAATGGCCTGCCGCTGTGTCTCCAGACTGATCTCCTCCTCGTGCAGTTGCGCTGAGAAATGCTTTTTCAGGCGCTGGAGATCCTGGAAAAGATCTACGGGCTGCAGCCCCAGTTTCTGCATGCGGCCGGCATTGCCCCGGTTTATGTACAAGCCCGAGTTGCGCAGCATCAGCACCGGAAAAGCAACCCCATACGCCTCGAACAGCTGCTTTAGCTGCAACCAGTACACCACCTCTGCCCCACCTCCTATATAGGCCAGGTTAGGCAGAATAAGCTCCTCGTAGAGCGGCCGCAGAATAACATTGGGGCTGAACTGCTCCGGGTGCTCCTGTGCCAGCTGCAGTGCCTCCTCCCGGCTAAAGCTGATATCGGTGTTGAGCACCTTATACTGCCCCGCTACCTCCACGATACGCTCCCGCAGCCCATCCTGCAGGTAAAAAAGGTTTATCTCGCGGGAGAACACCTGCGGTTTGTACCCCAGCTCCTCCAGCTGCGCACTTGTCTGGCTCACCAGCCGGTGCGACAGCTGCTCCGTCAGCTCTTTCTCCACCACAGGCGTCAGCGCCTTTTTCAGCTTCGCATGGTCACCGTCCAGGCTCACCAGGCCATAATCGCCAAACAAGGCATGCGTGATGGCACGAGTAGCCTCGGCCAGGGTTTTGCTGTTTCGGTAAGCTTCCTCAAATACAGGATACGCCTCCGGCAGCTCTGCCAGCACCTGCTCCAGCCCTTCGGTCGTAAAGCGGCCAACGGCTCCTTGCTGCTCTGTCTGCCAGCTATATTTTTTGCCAAAAAGGTTGAAATAGTTGATCTCGGCAAAATCGTGGTCTTCGGTGGCCATCCAGTACACCGGCACAAAGTTGTGGTCGGGGTACTGCTCCTGCAGTACTTTACACGTGTTTATGGCTGTAATGATCTTGTAAACAAAGTACAGTGGGCCTGTAAAAATATTGAGCTGGTGGCCGGTGGTGATGGTATAGGTGTTGGGCTCCAGCAGCAGGCCTATGTTTTGCTGCACGTTCGGGTTAATGTCCGACACAGAGGCATATTGCTCCTGCAGCGCCTGGTGCAGCGTCTGGCGCTGAGACTGGCTGAAGCTCTTTTCCTCCAGTTGTGCCTTAAAAGCCGCTGCAGAAGGAAAGCGGTTGTAAAAGGGTGTCAGCTGCTCGCTACGGCTGAGGTAATCCAGTATAGTTTGGGAGAAGGCACCGGTGGCGGCGTACTCTATTTTCGTTATTTTCATGTTGGTTGGTCCGTCTGCCTTGCGTATGGGCTGTTGTTTGCTTTTACAGCATCGGCGCGATTGGGTTGCAAATTTGTCGCTACAAATGTACGGGTTTTATACATGGATAAAAGCCGATACATCAGAAAGGCTTTATACCAATCATGTTACTGCCCGTAAACAAACCATCATTAAAACTAAAAATCTATGGGACTATTAAGCGGCATGATGGGACACGCTTCCGAGGTGTCTATCGAGAAGTTACAAAGAGAATTTCAGCCTATCCTGCTGGACAACGAGCAGCTGGAGAAGGCATTTAAACTGATACGCGACATGCTGGTGTTCACCAACAAGCGGCTCATCCTGGTAAACAAGCAGGGCCTCACCGGCTCCAAAACCGATTACCAGAGCATTCCCTACGCCAGCATTAAAATGTTCTCAAAAGAAAGTGCCGGTATTATGGATATGGATGCCGAACTGAAAATCTGGCTGACAGGCGAATCGGAACCCACCATCAAACAGGATTTCCGGAAAGGCAACAACATTAATGAGGCTTACAAGATTTTGAGTAAGTATGTGTTGAAGTGAGATAGGCGGGGGTGGTTGGACTAGGGAAAGGAGTTGAGTAGTAAATCGGAGGCTCTCATCAGATCAAGCCAAACAAAAAGCCCCACAGGCTATTACACCTGCAGGGCTTTTCTATGTGTTTTACTGATGTACGCAATTATTCTAATTAAAAAGCCCCTCCAGAGCTTTACCGGCTGCATCGGTGCGGCATCAGCATATTAGATCAGCTTCTATTTCACCACTTCGCCATACAAATCGAAATCCGAAGAGTCGGTGATTTTCACGTGGGCAAAGTCTCCGATGCGTACGTAGGTGTCGGTGGCAGGCACGAGCACTTCGTTGTCTACTTCCGGAGAGTCGTGCTGGGTGCGGCCCACAAAATAGCCACTCTCTTTGCGGTCGAAGAGCACTTTGTAGGTCTTGCCCACTTTCTCCTCGTTCAGCTCTACCGATATGCCCTGCTGTAACTCCATAATGGCATCGGCACGTTCCTGCTTCACCTCTTCCGGCACATTATCTTCCAGGCTGAAGGAATGGGTGCTTTCCTCATGGGAGTAGGTAAAAATACCCAAACGGTCGAAGCGGGTTTCCTCTACCCAATCGTACAACTCCCGGAAATCCTGATCAGTCTCGCCGGGGTGGCCGGCAATTAAGGTGGTTCGTAAAGCGATGTCCGGCACGCGCTGGCGGATAGAGTCTACCAGTTCTATGGTACGGCGCTTGCTGATGCCACGGCGCATGCTCTTGAGCATGTTGTCGGAGATGTGCTGCAGCGGCATGTCAAGGTACTTGCAGATATTCTCGCGCTCGTTCATCACATCAAACACCTCCATCGGGAACTGCGACGGGTATGCGTACTGCATCCTGATCCACTCAATGCCTTCCACATCGGAAAGGTTACGGAGCAGGTCGGCCAGCTTGCGCTCGCCGTATTGCTGCAGCCCGTAGTAGGTCAGGTCCTGCGCAATCAGGATCAGTTCTTTGGTGCCCATCTTAGCCAGGCGCTTTGCCTCGCCCACCAAACTTTCAATGGAGCGGTCTACGTGCTTGCCGCGCATCAGCGGGATGGCGCAGAACGAGCAGGGGCGGTTGCAGCCTTCGGCAATTTTAAAGTAAGCAAAGTGCGAAGGCGTGGTAATCAGACGTTCGCCAATGAGTTCGTGCTTGTAGTCGGCTTCGAGCTTTTTGAGGAGCTGCGGCATTTCGAGCGTGCCAAAGTAGGCATCCACCTGCGGTATCTCTGCCTCCAGCGAATCTTTGTAGCGCTGCGAGAGGCAGCCGGTCACGTACAGCTTATCGATCTGCCCGGCCTCTTTCTCTTCGGCATAACGCAGAATTGTGTCTATCGACTCCTGCTTGGCATTGTCTATGAAGCCGCAGGTATTGATGATGATGATATTGGAATCGTCTTTGTCAGACTCGTGGGCCACGTCCATATCGTTGGCGCGCAGCTGCCCCATCAGCACTTCCGAATCTACCAGGTTCTTGGAACAACCCAATGTGATTACGTTTACCTTGTCTTTTTTGAGTGTTCTTACTTTCACGATTTAATAGGTAGCATTATAATTTATCAGAAACTCCACTTGCGTTACCTCGCCCTGCTTCACCTCCACCGGGTAGATATTGTTCTGCCCATCGAAAAGGTTGGCGTAAAGCCCCTGCTCCTCTCTCGTAAAAACAGAGTAGCGGCCGGGCTCCAAGCTAACGGCAAAGTAGCCATTAGCATCTGTAACAACCTGCGTTACCAAATTAGTTTGAATATTGGTGTGAAAAACACCATCGGTGGTAGTGGCCTGCGTGCCACTGGTGAGTTCATAGACAAAAACCTGCCGCTGCACGCCCTTCCGGCCGCTGCTGCGGGGCACATCCGGCGATGGCATCTGGTTACCAGCCTCCCACACTACGCGGCCGGCTATTCCTTGTTTTATGGTTGCCTGCTGCTCCTGTACTACTTGGGCAGAGGCATTTAAGGGTGTTTTGTTAGTGTAGCATTCAGTTCTCACAGTGATCGGCCCATCCTTTTCCTCCTGATCCACTTCACTTTGATCCGCTGACGGCTGGCTTGCTGTGGTTTTACTGAAGCCGTTGCAGCTAATGAGCCACAACCAGAGCGGCAACAGCAACAGCTTATTCATGCCGCATTATTTTTTGCGCGAGAAGAACGACTCTACAAACTCCTTCTTGTCGAACAGTTGCAGGTCTTCTATTTTCTCGCCAACTCCTATGTATTTCACCGGAATCTTAAACTCATCAGAAATACCGATCACCACACCGCCTTTGGCCGTGCCGTCGAGCTTCGTAATGGCCATGGCCGTTACGTCGGTGGCTTTGGTAAACTCGCGGGCCTGCAGGATGGCGTTCTGGCCGGTACTGCCGTCCAGCACCAGCAGCACTTCGTGCGGCGTGTCGGCGGTAATTTTCTGCATCACGCGCTTTATCTTGCCCAACTCGTTCATTAGGCCTACTTTGTTGTGCAGGCGGCCCGCCGTGTCTATAATCACCACATCGGCTCCCATATCTACGCCTTTTTTTACGGCATCGTAGGCAACGGAGGCAGGGTCGGTGTTCATGCCGTGCGATATAACAGGCACACCCACGCGCTCTCCCCAGACGATGAGCTGATCAACGGCAGCGGCCCTGAACGTGTCGGCAGCGCCCAGCACGACCTGCTTGCCGGCCTTGTGGAACTGCGAGGCCAGTTTGCCAATGGTAGTGGTCTTGCCAACGCCGTTTACGCCTACTACCATAATCACATAGGGTTTGATGCCGGCCGGCAGGTCGAAGTTGGCACCGTCGCCGGCCTTGTTCTCTCCAAGCAGGGCAGCAATTTCCTCTCGCAGGATTCTGTCCAGTTCGTCGGTGCTCACGTACTTGTCGCGGGCCACCCGCTTTTCGATGCGGTCTATGATCTTAATGGTGGTGTCTACCCCTACATCGGCATTAACCAGGATTTCCTCCAGCTCGTCGAGCACATCCACGTCTACCGTAGCTTTGCCCATGACGGCTTTGCTTAATTGTCCAAAAAAGTTCGTTTTAGACTTCTCCAGGCCTTTATCCAGAGACTCCTTTTTCTTTTCTTTTCCAAAAAAGTCAAAAATTCCCATCTTAATTCCGTGTAGGGTGTTGAGGTTGTGTCAAGTGACACGGTAATATACCAAAAAAGTCCCATATAAGGGACTTCTTCGTGGTTCTATCTATGTAAACGTAGAGTAGTAGCGGGTTGTATTACTTGGTCAGGAACTCCTGTACTTTGTCAACAGGCACCATTTCTTCCTTAAAGGTGTAAGAACCGGTCTTCGGTGACTTTACCGCTTTAATTACCTTTGCCCAGTCTTTGCCTGTAGCGGTCTTCAGGGTCGCAACAACTTTCTTAGCCATGGTCTATTTAATTTCTTTATGTAAGGTTACTTTTCTTAATACAGGGTTATACTTCTTAAGCTCCAAGCGCCCAGTAGTGTTCTTTCTGTTTTTGGTAGTGATGTACCTTGAAGTTCCAGGCAGGCCAGTAGCTTTATGCTCTGTGCACTCCATGATTACCTGGATTCTATTACCTTTTGCTTTTTTAGCCATCTCAACTAGTAATTTTTTATTTAGGACTGCAAATATACAAGCTTAAACTATTCATTGCAAACGATGTGCATGTTTTATTCAAAGCTTTGATGCAATTTTATTGTTTATCTTTTTCAGCAGCCTTCAGAGAAACTGCTTCAGGCTCAGCATGCTGTTTCGCGGCAGAAAGCAAGATTTGTCTTTGTTCCTGCCTCTGCCGGACAACACCTGCAAAAGCCTGTGCCATAGGGCGGAGAGAGACCCTGCCGGCTCAAGAGACAATTTTTCTAATCAAAAAGTCCCTCCTGAGACATTTGCTGCTCTTCCGGCAGCTAAACCATTGGTATCTTACAAAAAAACAGCAACGGAGCGAGGCAGTAACTGCTTTTGCGCAGTAGCTCTCTCCGTTGCCGGTATGCTTTATCTACAAGTACCAGATGGCTTTTCCGGGTTGCGCGCTATGCTGATGAGGCCTGACCTGCACCAGCAGCACCCGTTGCCGGGAAACGGTTATTAGTAAAGGATGTACCCCTGCTCTACCGCCTTCTTCAATACAGCCGTGATACCATTTTTGTTAATGGTTCTTAAAGCTGAAGTAGAAACTTTAAGCGTGATCCATGCATCCTCTTCAGGGATGTAAAAACGCTTCTTCTGAAGGTTTGGATAAAACTTACGCTTGGTCTTGTTGTTAGCGTGTGATACGTTATTACCAACCTGTACTCTTTTTCCGGTTAAGTCGCAAACTCTTGCCATCTTGTATATTCTTCTAAATTATTTCAACTGGGGTGCAAAGATCATAAAAAAGAAACAGAAAGTCAAAGACGTAGCCAACATTTTTATAATGAGGCTACTATTCAGCTGCTCATCAGTACTGCTGCTGCTCCCAAAGCAGGCTTATTTGCCTTCTCCCGGGCCGGCGTCCTGCCGCTTTTTGCGGTAGCCGTAGGGGCAGTGGCGACAGCCGTTCTGGCAGCAATAGCCGCGTTTCAGGTGGTAGCTGGCCGTAAAAACCAGCAGCCCCTGTTCGTTCAGGTAATAATCCTCTCCTTCTTTTAATGGCTGGCCCAAACTTTTATTTCTTAATGCTGCACAAAGTAAGCAAGAGCAGGCCTAAAATGCATCTTCCAGGCCAGGGTTTTATGTATTTCGTCGATAAGCTGCCGCACAGGAGCAGTAAAAACACCTCCGGAGGGGCATTTTTATTAGAATAATTCCTGCACTATCTTTAACTATGCTACAGACAATGCCAGAACTTATCGGTATTCAAGATTTGGTTTGTTCTGATTTATGAAAAAATCCTGTGTCTTAAGTCCTGCGCCTTGTGCCCCGTAGCAGGTGGCATTACAAGTTCTATATCCGTGAAGTTAAGGCGACGTCTATAATTTACAACCATAATTAAATATCTCTGTAAAATAGATACACCCGGGCAGCAAAAGGCCGATGAGAGGCAGGTGCCATCTTCCGGTTCAGAGCCTTTCGCCCCCCGTCCATTCCCTAACTCAGTTATTACGCCTATGAATATGCAAACCATCACTTCGAGCCAGCAAGCCATCGACACCGAGCACCAGTACGGCGCGCACAACTACCACCCAATACCCGTGGTGCTCACCCGCGGCGAGGGCGTGCACCTCTGGGATGTGGAAGGCAAGCGCTACTACGACTTCCTTTCGGCTTACAGCGCCGTGAACCAGGGCCACTGCCACCCCAAAATCATAGGGGCGCTTATAGAGCAGGCCCAGCAGCTAACGCTTACCTCACGGGCATTTTACAACGACAAGCTGGGGCTGGCCGAGCAGTACATCTGCCAGTATTTTGATTACCAGAAATCGCTGTTCATGAACTCCGGGGCCGAGGCCGTGGAGACAGCCATTAAACTGGCCCGCAAGTGGGGCTACGTGAGCAAAGGCATCGCGCCCCACAAGGCAGAGATCATTGTGGTGGAGAGCAACTTCCATGGGCGCACCACCGGCATCATCTCCTTCTCCACCGACCCCGACTCCACCAAAGGCTTCGGTCCTTACATGCCCGGCTACAAGGTTATTCCTTACAACGACCTGGAGGCGCTGGAGCAGGCACTGCAGGAGAACCCGAACGTGTGCGCTTTTCTGGTGGAGCCGATCCAGGGCGAGGCAGGTGTGGTGGTTCCGGACCAAGGCTACCTGGCCAACGCAGCAGCGCTCTGCCGCAAGTACAACGTGCTCCTCATGACCGATGAGATACAGACTGGCATTGGCCGCACCGGCGAGCTGCTGGCCGGTTATTATGACAAAGTAAAGGCCGATATCCTGATCCTGGGCAAAGCGCTTTCGGGTGGTGTGCTGCCCGTGTCGGCGGTGCTGGCAAACGACGACATTATGTTGTGCATAAAGCCCGGCGAGCACGGCTCCACTTTTGGCGGGAACCCTTTGGCAGCCGTAGTTGCCATAGCCGCGCTGCAGGTGATAAAAGAAGAACGCCTGACGGAGAACGCGCAGGCAATGGGAGAGATTTTCAGGGGGCGCATGGAGCGCCTGAAGCAGCAACGGCCGGAACTGGTGACACTGGTGCGCGGCAAAGGCCTGCTGAATGCCATCGTCATAGAACCTACACCAGATGGACGCACCGCCTGGGATGTGTGCGTGGCGCTGAAAGACAGAGGGCTGCTGGCCAAACCTACGCACGGCGACATCATCCGGTTCGCCCCTCCGCTGGTCATTACCGAAGAGCAGCTGCAGGCCTGCTGCGACATCATAGAAGACGTGATCATGAACTTTTGAAGCCTCGCTAAATTTAAAATTATAAATTATGGCAGATATGCTTTCTGGCAGCTTTACAAGCATTAAACCTTTCTGAAAATCAAATTGGAGGAGTAATAATAAGGCTATAGGCATACTATTTCAGGCATTCCTAATTTTGAATTTCTAATTTTTAATTTAGCGAAGCCCCTTACCTTTGTCTTTCTTATTTGATGATCAGTAAACGAACTATCTTATGATACGAAGACCTAGACGCAACCGGCAGACAGAGGCTATCCGCAACATGGTGCAGGAAACGACGGTTGGTGTGCACGATTTTATATTTCCGCTGTTTTTAATTGAGGGCGAGAACAAGAAAGTAGAGATCAGCTCCATGCCCGGCATCTTCCGATACACCATCGATCAGGTGCTGGAAGAGGTGCAGGCCTGTGTGGACCTGGGCATAAAGGTGTTTGCTCCCTTCCCGAGCATCTCCGAAGACATAAAAGATAAATACGCCACCGAAAGCCAGAACCCCGACGGCCTCTTCCCGAGCGCCATCCGGGCCATCAAGAAGAACTTCCCGGAGGTGGCGCTGGTAACCGACGTAGCCATGGACCCCTACAGCTCCGACGGCCACGACGGCATCGTGGAGAACGGCGAGATCATAAACGATGAGACGCTGGAGGTGTTGGGCAAAATGGCCCTGACACAGGCGCAGGCCGGAGCCGACATCGTGGCCCCATCCGATATGATGGACGGACGCATCGGGCATATCCGGAAGGTGCTTGATGAGAACGGCTTCCAGAAAGTGGCGATCATGGCCTACACCGCCAAGTATGCCAGCGCCTTCTACGGTCCTTTCCGTGACGCTTTAGGTTCTGCCCCAAAATCTGGCGACAAGAAAACCTACCAGATGAACTACGCCAACAGCCGAGAAGCCCTGATAGAAGCCGAACTCGACACCCTGGAAGGAGCCGATTACCTGATGGTGAAACCTGCCCTGGCTTACCTCGACGTCATCAAGCTGCTCCGCGACAACTCTAACCTGCCGATTGCCGCCTACAACATCAGCGGGGAGTACGCCATGGTAAAAGCAGCTGCCCAAAACGGCTGGCTCGACAACGACAAAGCGATGGCCGAGATACTAACCGGCATAAAACGAGCCGGAGCCGACGTTATATTAACCTACTTCGCCAAAGAATACGCGCAGTACCTGAAGAAGCAGTAGTCGACTGCACAGAACCCGCAGCGTGCGCAGCTCCTGCGAGGGTCCGGCCCTAGGCAGCAGGAGCATCAACAGCAGTAAAGAACTCCGGAGGGCTGTTTTGATTCGAATAATTACATAGAAAAGGCGCATCAATTTTAGTCTGGTGCGCCTTTTCCTTTTGCAACTGCCCTACAAACCCCGAATTGAACCTTCGCAAGCTATCCCAAGTTTAACTATTAACTGATGTTACACACAGGGGGCCTTGCATAGGAGAATGGTTAAATGGTTAGGTAATTACATGGTTATTTTATGCGGCAGCTTCAACCGAATTATTTGAATGGAAAAGGCCTTCTGGAGCCATACTCGCTTCTGCAGCAGCAGGTGCTGCAGAAGCTTGTGCTATTGAAGCTGTTCCAGTCCTTGGGTTGAGGTGCCTCGTGAGATCCGGTGCCGCAGGCAGCCTGAGCGACAGCGAGTCAAAAAGGGGCCCCTGCACCCCTGGCAGGAGGGAATGCAGCACCGATGCCCAAGGACGAGGCCCCGCTTGCATAGGGCCCCTACCCCAGCCGTGAGCGCTCAGCGCCACTAATATGCAACAAAACAGGGCAAGGGCTCTGGATAGGGCAGCAGCGAAGAGTGGTGGAACCTAATCTTTACAGCAAAATGCGTAACATCAGTTAGAAAAGCAGTGGCAATGCACACAATCTCATAACTTTTGACTTTCTCGCACTGTTATCTTAACTTGATAGAATAAACTCACACCCTGTTCCCCTCTATGAAAGGACTTTGGCTTTTAATTGCTGCCTTAGTTACAGCCGCACCGGCTATAGCACAACAGGGTGTCACCCCCATCCGCACGAATGTAGAGGTGCTGAAAAACGTAGCCATTGCGGCCGAGAAAGATTACAAAATAAACCGAGCCAGGGCCATAGACCTTGCCAACCAAAACGGCTGGGTAATCGAGAGAACCTACAAAGACGGCACCCACATGTCGCTGCAGGGCCTCGATGCCAAGGGCCTGCCCATCTACTACATTACCTACAACAACAGCCGCGCAGCTGCCACCACCAAAACCGATCAGCTTTGGGCGGGCGGCGGGCTGGGCCTGAACCTGAGCGGCGCCAGCAGCAGTGTTGCTACCAAGCTGGGCGTTTGGGATGCCGGCCGTGTACTCGAAACGCACCAGGAACTGCGGGGAAAGGTGCTGCAGAAAGACAAGGCCTCCAAAGCAGACGATCACGCTACGCACGTTGCAGGTACCCTCGTAGCCAGCGGCATAAATGGCTTTGCCAAAGGAATGGCGTTCGGGGTAACGCAGCTGCAGGCCTACGACTATAACAACGATGTATCGGAGATGGCGGCGGCAGCCAGCAACCTGCTGGTCTCTAACCACTCCTACGGCTCCATTGCCGGCTGGCACTACAACTCCGACCGCAAAGGCACCGAAGAAGATCCGTTCTGGGAATGGTGGGGCGACCCGGAGATTAGCGACACTGTAGATTACAAATTCGGCTACTATAGCGAAGTGGCTACCTCCTGGGACCGCATCGCGTTTAACGCGCCGTATTACCTGATCGTGAAATCAGTTGGCAACAACCGCAGCGACACGGGCCCGGCCGTGGGCGACCCTTACTACAAACGCAGCCGGAAGGGCGATTTTACGCTGGAAGCCTCGCGCCCGGCCACCATCAGCAAAAACAACGGCTACGACGTTATCCCGACTTACGGCACGGCCAAAAATATACTCACGGTAGGAGCAGTTGCCGCCATACCCAACGGGTACAACAAGCCCTCCGATGTAACCATCTCAGGCTTCAGCAGCTTCGGCCCCACCGACGATGGCCGGATTAAGCCCGACATTGTGGGCAACGGCGTGGCGGTACTCTCCACCAGCAGCACCACCGACTTTGCCTACCGCTCCTCCAACGGCACCTCCATGGCCTCCCCGAATGTGGCCGGTACACTGCTGCTGCTGCAGGAACACTATGCCAACCTGAACAATGGCGCGTTGATGCGTGCCGCCACCCTAAAAGGATTGGCCATACACACAGCCGATGAGGCTGGTCCCTCTCCCGGCCCCGATTACAGGCATGGCTGGGGTCTGTTAAATGCCGACAGGGCCGCCAACGTAATCTCGAATACCGATAAGGCACACCTGGTGCAGGAAAGGAGCCTGAACCAATCGCAGACCTACACCTTACAAGTAGTGGCCTCCGGTTACGGTCCTTTGGTGGCCACCATTTGCTGGGCCGACCCAGAAGCTGCCTCAACACCAGTAGGTAAAGAGGCGCTGAACAACCGTACACCCCGCCTGGTCAACGACCTGGACCTACGCATCAGCGGCCGCGGCACCACGCACCTCCCCTGGACCCTCAACCCGTTGAGCCCTGCAGAGCCTGCACAACCCGGCAACAACATCCTGGACAATGTAGAGCAGATCACCATTGCCAATGCCGTTCCCGGCGAAACCTACACCATCACCATCTCGCATAAAGGAGCACTCCGCAATAGCAAGCAGGATTATTCGCTGCTGGTGAGTGGTGTTGGCGGCAAGGCTTCTTGTGCCAGTGCTCCCTCCTCTGATGCTGGTGCCCGCATAAACAGCTTCTCCCTGGGTTCCTACGCGCTTACAATGCCCGCTACCGGCTGCTCCACCACCCGCGATTATACAGCTAACGCCCCCATTTTTTTTGAACCGGGTCAGACACAGACTTTGACCATAGTAACCGGCACCTGTGGCGCAGAGGCTCCCACAGCTGCCAAAGCATTTTTTGACTGGAACAATAACGGCAACTTTACTGATTTTGGCGAAGAAGTATTGTTTTCCAGCTCAGGCGGCACCTTAACAGCCTATGTAACCGCACCAGGCACTGTAGTGGCTGGGAATAAACTTCGGATGCGCCTGGTACTGCAGGAAACTACGGATGCCAGCACCATAACTGCCTGCGGCTCCTACACACGCGGCGAAACGCAGGACTATGTGGTACAGCTCATCCGGCAGCAGCACGATGTGGGCATTACCAGCATATCGGTACCTGGCGGCTCCCTCTGCGCCACCCCGGCCCAGGCGCTGGTGGTGAGAATACGAAACTTTGGAGCAGCGTCACAAAGCAATATTCCAGTGTCGGTGAGCGTGCTGCAAAATGGTACTGCTGTAGCCACCTTAACTGGCGTTTACGATCGTACACTGGCTCCTTTTTCGGAAGAAGAGATGCTGCTGGAAGGCAACTTTGCCACAGGGGCAGGCGCCTCCTACGAACTGATAGCCACCTCTGAACTCCTGACCGATGTGGTGGCTGCCAATAACCGCCTCACCCGCACCATTTCCATCAGTGCGCCTGCTGCGCCGCCACAGGCTATGGCCGTACGCTGCGGAACCAGCTCGCAGTTCACCCTCAACAGCTCAGGCGGAAGCTCCACCTATTGGTATGCCACGCCTGATGCCACTGTTCCGGTGGCGGCCGGCCATCTGCTATCGGCAGACCTGGGGCAGGTAAACAATAATCTATATGTGGCGCTCAACGATTTTTCTGCTACCATCGGGCCGGCCACGAAAAGTTTCGCCACGGGCGGGGGCTATAACCAGTTTACGCCTGATGTGCTGGTTAGCACCCATGCGCCCATGCTGCTCGAAAGTACCCGCCTCTACATTGGCCATAGCGGCAAAATAACATTTACCGCTTTTAATGAGGATGGTGCCCCTGTCTCCAGCCGCACCCTGAACGTAGTGGCGACCCGCACCACCCCTGCCACAGGCGTGCAACCCGACGACCCTGCCGACACGGGCGCCGTGTACTACCTCGGGCTGGCGCTGCCGGAAGCCGGAAACTACAGAATCGGCATTGCCTACGAAGGCGGCGCCACTATCTACCGAAACAACGAGGGTGTAGAGGGCTATCCGTTTGGCATATCGAATGTCTTCACCATCACAGGCTCTTCTGCCAACCCGGGCCCGCTCAGCTACTTCTATTACTTCTACGACCTGAAAATCAGTGCGCTGGGCTGCCAGAGCGAACGTGTGGCAGCAGAGATTACAACAGGTACTGCCATTCCGCAGCCAGCTGTTACCCGAAATGGCAAAACCTTAGTATCGTCGGCAACGACAGGAAACCGCTGGTACCTGAACGGCCGGCTGTTGGTTGGTGCCACGGGCAATACCTATGTGCCCGAGGAGAGTGGCAGCTACAGTGTAACGGTGTCACATGATGGCTGCATCTCGGAGATGTCGGTTCCTTATACTTACATTTTCCGTCCGGATGTACGGGAACTAGGGCCGGAGCTGATTGCCTCACCGAACCCCAGCTCGGGCCGCTTTAGGCTGGAACTGGAAACAGATCGGTCGGAGGATATCACCTTTGAGGTAACGGATATGGTCGGACACCTGTTGTACACCGGCAAGGTGGAGCAGCGGAACGGGCAGTATGAAGGCTTTATCGATTTGTCGGGGCGGGCATCGGGCGTGTACCTGCTGCGGGTGCAGCATGGCCCCAGGCAGTATACCAAAAAGCTGGTGGTGCAGCGATAGCATCCGTTTTCAGTCGAGCCGATCCTCTGGATTAGCATCGGAAGCTTTGTTTCTCACCAGCTCTTTATGCGCAATTTATTGTGCAAAAGCCACAGCATAAGGCAGCTCTTTCTACCTTTAGATATTCACAACTACCCCCTTATGAAAAAGACGATCCTTTCGCTGATGCTGATGCTCCTGCTCCTATTGGCAGGATGTACTACACCGCCTTCTACGCAAAGCCATTCTCCTCAATCTTTCTACAACAGCCTGGCTGTTTTGTGCGGCAAATCTTTTCGGGGAACAGTAGTACACCCTGCTGATGGCACCGATCCATTTGCCGGCAAAGCCCTGGTGATGCACGTGCAAACCTGCTCCGACACCACCCTTCGGGTGCCATTTACGGTGGGCGAAGACAAATCCCGCACCTGGCTGATCCGCAAAACGCCTGAAGGCCTGCAGCTCAAGCACGACCACCGCCACGAAGATGGCACCCCGGATGAAATTACCATGTATGGCGGCATCTCTACGGCCCCGGCAGAATCGCTCACGCATTCCTTTCCCGCCGATGCCCACACCGCACAGTTACTGCCTGCCGCCGCCACCAACGAATGGACCCTGGCCATCAGCCCCGACGGCAGTACCTTCAGCTACATCCTCAAACGCGACAACCAGCTCCGCTTCCAGGCCGATTTCGACCTGACAAAGCCTTTGGAGTGATGGTTAAATTGCTGGATTGTTGAATGGTTAAATTGTTTAATTGCTGATCTGGTGACGAGTGTCTTGCTTAACGAGGCAGCTTCATCTCATTGTGCGTGAATCAGCAACAGCAGCAGGAGCAGCAGAGGCTCCGGAGGGGTATCTTTATTCAAATAATTTGATTGTATAGACTACGAAGGGGTTTTTATATTCAGCTAAAAAGTATTACTTATCCCTCTCGCGAGCTTTCAGCTCGTGGTTCAGTATGATTCGAGCTTTCAGCTCGCGGGAGTAGGCCAACAGGCCATGTTCCTCCACCATGTTAGAAGAATTACCTTCTTGTAAACTACTTTATGATCATAAGTTGGAGTAAGGATCCATGCGAGCTGAAAGCTCGCGGCAGGAATACTGAATCCATGCTATACACTTCAATTATTCTAATGAAAATGCCCCTGCTGCACCTCAGAAAAGTCCTGGCCTACATATGCAACTTTCTAACTCTTACCTTTCTAACTAAAAAAGAGCGCCACCCTTTGCAGGAGATGACGCTCTTTTTTTATGTGATAGTGTGGGAGTGGCTACAGGTCTTCTTCGCGCACCAGCATCAGCACAGCGCTTTGCGGCACGATAAAGTATTTCTCGCCCAGATAGTTGATTTCGATGGCATCGCGCTGCAGGTAAATAGCCAGATCTCCTTCTTTAGACTGCAGCGGAATGTAGCGCACCATCTCTTCCTCGTCTTCGCGTTCCCAGGGTTCTTCGTCAAAACCGTAGTCAGCCGGGATGGGGTAGCCGGGGCCTACTTTCATGATGTAGCCTTCCTGCACCTTCTCTTTTTCCTGCACGCCCGGCGGCAGGTACAAACCGCTTTTGGTCTGCTCCCGTGCTGATTTTGGCTTAATCAGCACCCGATCTCCCACAATGATTATTTTCTCCAGTTTATTCTTTTCAGAAACCCTCATTGGTAATGTACTCATGATTAAAATATATCGTCTGCTTTACTCTCTCCTTCAGGCCAGAGGTTTAGCCACAAAATTAATCAATTT
>NZ_VFSD01000025.1 GCF_014332515.1 Pontibacter beigongshangensis
TTACTACAGCCCATTTTTTTCGAAAAGGTTAATAGTTGATGCCTTTCCTCTTCTTACCCGTTTTCGTTTAGCTCCGTCATGATTTCTGCAAAGAGTCTGGTAGATTTTAAATGGTCATCCAGGTTGTACATGGTGGATACAGTGATCAAGTTATCCACACCTGCTACTTCCCGCAATTCCTGAATTTGTGTTTTTCCTGGTTGCCTATTATCGACACAGTAATTACTTGGGCATTTGCTGTAAACTTGGATAATTATCTATTCATGTATTATCCAGAGTATTCCATCCAGTTCTTTTTCGATTCTGTTTTAACAGGTACAGCTATTTACTAACCAAGTAGTCGATTAATTACTGGACAGGAGGCTCAAAAAGGGATCTTTGAGTATATCGAGCTGTATCACAACACCATAGGGTACCTGAGCCCGATGCACTTCGAAAAGCAATGTTAACTTTATGAGCGCTAAGCACGTTTACTGCCCGTCATTTCCGACACACCTCACCTCTTGAGGAGATAAGGGACACCCGAAACTAGAGATACAAAGGCTGCAGCTAGCGGTTAGCTAATGCACCTTAGTGCTAAAGTTAAGCCGAGAAGAAAGCTAAATTGCACCGATTCCTTTTATAGTAGCTATGATTCCATGAATTCAGCTATATCCCTGCTATACTACTTCAATACTTCTGTTTTTATCCATTATAACAAAATGTTATACCACATAACTATTTGCTATTGGTATGTCTTTCGAGCCGGCCGTACCTTTAACCTAAATATATCTTCAACTAAAGAAAGAATGTTATGAGTTTAAGAATCGGAGATGATGCTCCTAATTTTACGGCACAGACGACAGAAGGCGAAATCAATTTTTACGAATGGCTCGGAGACAGCTGGGGAATTCTCTACTCCCATCCGGCAGATTTTACTCCGGTTTGCACGACTGAGCTTGGCAGAACTGCACAACTAAAAGATGAATTTACCAAAAGAGCCACAAAAGTAATTGCCGTTAGTGTGGATGAGCTAAAGTCGCACCACGACTGGATCAAGGACATCAACGAAACACAAAACTGTGATGTTGATTTTCCTATCATTGCGGATGCTGATAGAAATGTGGCTACCCTTTATGATATGATCCACCCGAATGCATCTACTAGTGTGACGGTAAGATCAGTGTATTTTATTGGGCCTGATAAGAAAATCAAAGCCATTATTACGTACCCGGCTTCTACAGGAAGAAACTTCCAGGAAATACTAAGGGTGGTTGATTCACTTCAGCTGACAGCAAACTTTAGCGTGGCTACTCCAGTGGAGTGGCAGGAAGGACAGGATGTAATCATTTCACCGGCCGTGAAGCAGGAAGATGTGGAAGAGAAGTTTCCAAAAGGCCACAGGGTAATAAAACCATATCTGAGATATACGCCTCAACCAAATAAATAAGCTTTAATGGATTTCAAAAAGGGACTGGAAAGGGGACCGTTTTCTGATAAGCAAGCGGCACAGCTACATGAAGCGCTGTCAGGATTAGATTCCGGGCAGCTTCAGTGGTTGTGCGGCTATATTACCGGTGCCACCTTAGCACCTACAGCTTCAGTTGTGAACACAGAGGCGACCGGGATTTCTGTGGCAAAAGAAGCACCAAAACTAAACATACTGTACGGCAGCCACACCGGCAACAGCGAAGCCCTTGCCAATAACCTGGCGGCCCTGGCGAAGGCGCATGGTGTAGAGGTTGAGGTATCTGACATGACCTCCTTTAGAACCAGAGACCTGAAGAAGATCACCAACCTGGCGGTACTGGTGAGCACGCACGGTATTGGTGAGCCTCCGGTACAGGCCGAGGAGTTTTACAATTTTCTTCACAGCAAGAAGGCCCCGGACCTTTCTCATGTCAAATTTTCGGTGCTGGCCCTCGGCGACAGCAGTTATGTAGACTTCTGCCAGACAGGAAAAGCATTTGATGCCGTGCTCGAAAAACTGGGTGCGCTACGCATCAGCCCACGGGTAGATTGTGATGTGGATTTTGAGGATTTGGCGGAATCATGGCAGCATTCTCTGCTCCAGCAAATCACTCAGAATTTAGATGCTGCAGCAGTGGTAGAAACGGAGTATGTCAGCGCGGCTGAAGCTAGTAAGCCAAAGTACACCCGAAAGAACCCATTCGAGGCGACGATAATGGAGAAAATCAACCTGAACGGAAGAGGATCGTCAAAAGAAACGATTCACCTTGAGCTTAACCTGGAGGGATCAGGGTTGGTGTATGAGCCTGGTGATGCACTTGGCGTGTACGGCACCAATTCTCCTTCCCTGATAGAAGGAGTGCTACATACTACGAATCTTTCTGGTGATGAAGTGGTGCAGGGCCATAACGGAGAAAAACCACTGGTTGAAGCCTTGGCCTACGACTACGAACTGAGCCCGCTCTCCAGTGTCAGCCTAACCAAATATGCGGAGCTTACCGGGAGCACGAGACTAAAAGGAATACTCGCCGATAATGAAAAGATAGTAGAGTACCTGCACGGGCGCGATGTGCTGGACCTTCTGAAAGAAGTACCCTGTAAACTGAGTGCAGGCGACCTGCTGTCGGTGCTGCGAAAGAACATGCCACGGATGTACTCTATTGCCTCTTCACAGGCTGCGGTGGAAGACGAAGTACACCTGCTCGTGTCGGTGGTGCGCTACCAGGCTTATGGCCGGCACAAGGAAGGACTTTGCTCCGCTACATTGGCTGATCGCTTTCAGGTAGATGATAAAGTGAAGGTTTTTGTAGATAAGAACACGCGCTTTAAGCTTCCTGCTAGCCCCGATGCCCCCGTTATTATGGTTGGCCCCGGCACCGGCATCGCCCCCTTCCGAGCTTTTATGCAGCACCGGGAGGTGGAAGAGCACAAAGGCAAGTCCTGGCTTTTCTTCGGCGACCGTAACTACACGACCGATTTTCTTTATCAGACGGAGTGGCAGCAGTACCTGAAAGAAGGCGTTCTGACAAAAGCAGACGTTGCTTTCTCGCGGGATCAGGTAGAGAAGCATTATGTGCAGCATCGCATGCTGGAGAACGGAAAAGAACTGTATTCCTGGCTGGAGAGCGGGGCCCACTTTTATGTATGCGGCGAGGCCAAGCGCATGGCCAAAGATGTACACAACGCTTTAAGGGAGATCATACAGCAGCACGGCGGGGTTACTCCTGCAAAAGCAGAAGAATATATTAAGCATCTGCAAGTTGCAAACCGTTACCAAACAGATGTTTATTAAAGGAAATTGATGAGGTAAATCAAGTAGAGCACAGCATCAACAGGAGACGGTAGAAGAGGTGGGGCTTACTAAAAATGAAAGCAATGGATGAGTTATTGGAAAAGCAGAAATTGTCTGCTGATGAATACATAAAAGAGAAAAGTAATTACCTGCGGGGAACCATCAAGGAGAGCTTGAGCAACCCGCTGACGGGGGCGCTGCATCCGGACGATGTGAAGCTGATCAAGTACCACGGTTCCTACCAGCAGTATGACCGGGACCTGGACAGTGAGCGGAAGAGGCAGAAATTGGAACCTCTATACCAGTTCATGGTAAGGGTGAGAGTACCGGGAGGAATCACCACGCCGGAGCAATGGCTTGCATTAGATAAGCTTTCCGATACGCATGGCAATGGAACAATGAAGTTGACTACAAGACAGTCCTTCCAGTTTCATGGCATACTAAAAAGAAGCCTGAAGCCAACTATCAAGGCCATCAACGAAACCTTGTTGAGCACCATTGCCACCTGTGGCGATGTCAACAGGAACGTGATGTGCAATCCCAATCCTTACCAGTCGCAGATACACGAAGAAGTATATGGTATTGCAGCCAAGCTAAGTGAATACTTTACGCCCAAAACAACAGCCTATCATGAAATATGGCTGGATCAGGAAAAGGTAGGCGGCACGCCGGACAGAGAGCCTTTATATACCGAAACATACCTGCCCCGTAAATTCAAAATTGCGTTAACCGTACCGCCTAGAAATGACATTGATGTTTTTGCCAATGATCTGGGCCTGATTGCTATCGAAGAGGGCAATGAGCTGGTTGGTTTTAATGTGTGTGTCGGCGGTGGACTGGGCAGCACTTTTGGCGATGACACCACCTATGCGCGCTTGGCCGATGTGATTGGTTTTGTATCCAAAGAGAAGGTTATCGAAGTATCGGAAACTATTATTGCTATCCAGCGGGACTATGGCAACCGCGTCAACAGAAGGAATGCCAGGCTGAAGTATACCATTGATAAAGGAGGGCTGGAGTGGTTTGTGGACGAGTTGAATTCCCGCCTTGGCTGGGAGATTGAAAGCCCGAGAAACTACCATTTCGATACTAACGGAGATGAGTATGGTTGGCTGAAGGGCACAAATGGAAAATGGTTCTATACCTTGTTTGTGGAAAACGGGCGGGTGAAAGACGAAAAAGGATATAAGCTTAAAAAAGCGTTAAGAGAAGTAGCTCTTGTTCTGAATAAAGACGCCGACATGCGCCTGACCGGAAACCAGAACCTGATTATCGGGAATATTGAAGAAAAGGACAAGGACGTGATTGAGGTGATTCTGGCACAACATGGTGTGCTGAATAATCCGAAATTAACAGGCCTCCGGCTCAATTCCATGGCCTGTGTAGCGTTGAACACGTGTAGTCTTGCGTTTGCAGAAGCAGAGCGTTACCTGCCTTCCCTAATCGATAAGTTAGATGTTTTGCTAACTAAAAATGGCCTGCAAACGGACGAAATCAACATCCGCATGACAGGCTGCCCGAACGGCTGTGGCCGATCGCCGCTGGGGGAAATCGGATTGGTAGGCCGTGCTGTTGGCAGATACAACTTATACTTGGGAGCCAGCCACAACGGCGACAGGTTAAATACTTTATATAAAGAAATGCTTTCTGAAGAGGGCATACTGGAAACCCTCGACCCGATCTTTTCCGCGTATGCTCTGGAGAGGGGGGAAGGAGAACACTTTGGCGATTTTGTGGTAAGAAAAGGTATAGTGGAAGTGACCGACCGCCCTGTAAAAATTTTGTGTTTCAGCGAAAACGGGTAAAAGTGGCACTTTTAGCAGGCAAGATACACGTATAACTAACTCTGGGTTTTTAATCAACTAAGAGCCTTCAAGTGATTTTTGTCGAGTCAGTTTTAGAGCAGAAAGAAGTCTGGATGTACGAATTATTCTAATCAAAACAGCCCTTCAGAGACCTTTTCTGCTCCTGATGCCCCTGATCCGGCCCGCATACGACAGATTTTACTTGAATGTACTTAGTAGGCCCATCAACTTAACACTGCAATGAACCGGCAAAACGAGATTATCAGGTTATTAAACATAGCGTATCCTCTCATACAAGCTCCTATGTTAGGAGTGACGTCTTCTGAGATGGTTGCTGCTGTTTCTAATGGTGGTGGACTGGGTTCTCTGCCCTTAGGAGGTTTAAATCCGGATGCGTGTGCTACGCTTATAGCCAGGACCAAGAGCTTAACTACCCGAACATTTGCTGTTAATCTCTTTGCGCATGATGTTCCTGAAGAGGATCATACTGTTATAGAAGCAATGCAGGATTTTTTATACCGCATTTGCCAGGAAAACGGCTTCGAATATAAAAAGATCTCTGCCGGAGACATGAAGCTCTATACTTACGAAGAGCAGATAGAAGTTATCATCCGTGAGCAGGTGCCTGTCGTGAGTTTCACTTTTGGAGTTCTTAAAGATGATGTTATCCGAGAGCTTCAAAGCCGCAGGGTTGTGCTGATAGGTACCTGCACGAGTGTGAGGGAGGCCAGGCTATTGGAAGAAAAAGGAATTGACATTGTTTGTGCCCAGGGGATAGAGGCAGGTGGACACAGGGCAAGCTTTCTATACAAAGATGAAATTCCCCAGATAGGTACTTTTTCGTTAGTGCCACAAGTATGTGACAGCCTGAAGAAACCTGTTATTGCAGCAGGAGGAATTTTTGACGGTAGAACTATTAATGCAGCCATTGCTTTAGGTGCTGCCGGTGTTCAGGTTGGAAGTGCTTTCATTAATTCTGTAGAGAGCCTGGCAGCTAAATCTCATAAAGACGCTACCCTACGCCGTTCTGATACAGGAACAGTTCTTACCAGAGCTTATTCAGGCAGATGGGCCAGGGGAATAAAAAATGCATTTATAGAGAATGTAGATAATTCAGGGTTGACCATACCAGCCTATCCCTATCAGAATGCCTTAACTGCAGAGCTCCGTAAGGCAGCTAAAGAAAAAGATGAGGAAAAATTTATTAGTTTATGGTGCGGTCAATCAGGTGCAAAAGGTCAGCATAGGGCATCTTCTGAAATTTTGGCGGAAATGATTGCCGACGCTGAAAAAGTTAAAAACCTGATATGCCACAAGCAGTGAAAATTCAACAGAGCTGCTATCGCCATCTGTTAACAGCAAATGAGGCTGTAGTTTAAACAGCACCTTCACCCTCTTGTTGCTTTGAGGTTGCCTTACACTGTCACCTGTTACCTGTTGCATACAAGTTGCCAGTTGGCCACCAATATGAGTCTGTGGACCGTTTCAGAAAACGGCCGTTTTAGCAGTTCAGAAAAGTAACGAGGTAAAGTAGCCTTTTTCTTCTCCCTTTTAGGCGTCTCATAAGTCAAATCAGAAATATGTTTTATAAGATAAATAAGCGGGATAACCTTGGTATGATGTAGGTAATGGACAAAGATGTTTTTTGACACAGCCACCTTATCACCCATAAGAGGGGAGCAGCATAACCTTTTTCTCGTGCATTTGAGGCATTAAAAAAATAGTGATAAGTGAGAGGAAAGCGATCTTAGCATCCGAACCACAAAAAAAGCCGCTTCAGTTTTAACTGAAGCGGCTTTCGAGTAGTCCGTAGGGGAATCGAACCCCTGTTGCCAGAATGAAAATCTGAAGTCCTAACCCCTAGACGAACGGACCATTGTGTCGTATTGTGGTGCAAATATAGAGGGTCCATTTTAAATAGCAAATAGCTGGCGCTAAAATTTCTCAGATAAAAGCAGGCTTCTGGCGTAAGTAGCTCATTTCTAAAAAGAAAAAATTTTCTGACTGCTTCAAAAATGGATGCTACTCCGTCTTTAGCGACTGTACAGGGTTTGCCAAGGCTGCCTGAATGGCTTTGGCGCTCATCGTGATAAGGGCCAACAGCAAGGTGGCGATGCCTGCCACCAGAAAAGCACCGTAACTTATCTCGATCCGGTACGCAAAGTCCTCAAGCCACTTGTGCATCAGGTAATAGGCAATAGGCGCGGCAATCAGGAAAGCAATCAGGACCAGCTTCACGAACTCTTGAGAAAACAGCATAACAATATCAAATACCGATGCCCCCAGCACTTTCCGGACGCCAACCTCCTTGGTGCGCTGAGCTGCCAGAAAGGAAATGAGGCCATACAAACCCAGGCAACCAATCAGAATGGCAATAAAAGCGAATACTTTAAACAATGTCTGCTGCCGGGTTTCTTCGAGGTAAAAGCGGGCAAAGGTCTCCTCATAAAACTCGTAATTAAACTCGTCGTCCGGATAAGCCTTGTTCCACACTTTCTCAAGGTGCCGGATGGCTGCTTCTGTCTGGCTCATGTCTATTTTAGCGGCCAGGTGGTAATAGGAGTCACGCACACTGGTAATTATGGAGGGCTGTATGGTGTAGTGCAGCGAGCTTTGGTGAAAGTCATGTACAACGCCCACAATCGGGCCTTCTTTGCCTCCCATGTTCAGTTTATGGCCAAGCGCCTCCTCAGGAGTTTTAAAATCAAGTTTGCGACGCATGGTCTCGTTAATCACAAATTCGCGGATCGTGTCACTTTCAGCGTAATTGCGGCCAGCTGCGAAAGATATTCCGAAAAGCTCAAAGTAGTTTCCATCAGCGAACTTAGTATGGGACCGGAAGGGCACATACTCTGCCGACCCATTTAGCCGGAACGCATTTTCAGCCGTGATAATGGAGGCCGGAGGGGACAGCGTAAAGCTTACCCTTTTTACAGAAGGCACGCTGGTTAACTCTGTCTTATAAGCCATCAGCTTACCGGCGGTGCCTACTGGCAGGTGCAGCAGCACAATCGCTTCTCTGTTAAAGCCGAGCGGTTTGTTCCGGAAGTAGTTCATCTGTTCGCTCACGACAAGTGTGCAGATGATCAGCACCTGGCAAATGGTAAACTGCAGCACCACCAGCGCCCTGCGCAGCGACAAGCCGGCCACCTGCTGCGTGTTCACACGGCTTTTCAGAGCCGCAATGGGCTGATACCCGGCCAGTATAAAGGCAGGGTACAAACCTGCGAAAAGTGTTACCAGCACGGTCTCCAGCAACAGGAACAGAAGCAGAAGCGGTTCTTCGGAAAAACTGAAGACAAGGTCGAGTTCCAGCAGCTGGTTCAGGAACGGAAGAGCAAGTTCTGCCAGGATAATAGAAACAAGCGTGGCGGCGAGCGTGATCAGGAAGGTCTCGCCCAGGAACTGCAGCATGATCTGGCTGAAGCTCCCGCCGAGCACTTTGCGCATACCTACTTCTTTAGAACGTTTGATGGCCTGCGCGGTGGCCAGGTTTACAAAGTTGATGCAGGCTGCTACAATCAGTAAAACACCGATGAGGCCCATGGCCCAGATTACCTCCATCGGCACAACCCGCATAGAATAGTTAAACAAGTCCGGGTTATGATGCAGGTCGCTCAGAGGCTGCAGAAAAAAGGCTTTGATGTCGTCGTGCTTTTCAGGCACATGTGGCATAATGGCCTCGTTCACTCTGGCCTCCATTTCGGCCGGGTCTGCTCCGGCTGGCAGGGTAACATACAGGTTCTGGTTGCTGACGGTAATGCCCCAGTTGCTGATATCGTAGGGGGATAAATCCTTGGCAGTACTGTAGGAGATAAACAGGCAGAACGGGAAATCGGTGTTGACAGGCAAATCCGGCACAACGCCCACCACCTGCAGCGTCAGCTTGTTGTTGAGCCGAAGGGTCTGGCCAACTGCCTCTTCGTTCGGGAAATATTTTTCGGCCAGCGTCCTGGTCAGTACCATGGTGTTGGGCTCCCGGAGCCGCTCCAGAAAATTTCCGGATCCGGTATCGAAATCAAACATGCTGAAAAACTCCGGTTCCACAAAGCCCATAGCCCGGTGCTCGCGGTAATGCCGTGCCGGCACATTACCCTGCTCCGGCACGGTTATCTGGCCTTCTTCTTCCCCATAAATTTGCGTTACCAGGCTAAGCCCCGGGTTGTTCTGGCGCAGTAGCTCTGTAACCGGTACCGGCATATAAGCCTGTAACCCTTCGTTCCCCTCCACACTATATCGCAGGACTACCCGGTAGGTGAGTGCCCGGTTCTCATGGAAGTTGTCGTAGCTCAATTCAAATTTGATGACCAGGAAAAGCAGAATGCTGCAGGTTATGCCTAAGGCCAGACCCAGTATGTTCAGAAAGGTGTAGCTTCTGTTCCGGAGCAGCGACCGGATAGCGGTGAGAAAGTAGGTCTTCAGCATGCTGGTTGGGCTTGGAGACAGAGGTTAAAACAACGCCAGGGGGCTGGTGACGCGTTCGGTGACTACCTGCCCGTCGAAGAGGTTGATAAGGCGGTGTGCGTACTCCGCATCGGCGGGGGAGTGGGTCACCATCACAATGGTGGCGCCTTCGGCATTCAGCTCCGAAAGCAGCAGCATCACTTCCCTGCCATGCTGGGAGTCGAGGTTGCCGGTAGGCTCGTCGGCCAGAATCAGGCTTGGTCTGCCTACTACGGCACGAGCAATAGCCACCCGCTGCTGCTGTCCGCCCGATAGTTGCTGCGGGAAGTGTGCGTGCCGGTGCGCGATGCCCATCCGCTGCATCGTCTCCTGCACCCGCCTTTTAATCTCGGTCTTCGGCAGGCCCTGGTAAAAAAGCGGCAGTTCGATGTTCTCCTGCACACTGAGCTCATCTATCAGGTTAAAGCTCTGGAAGATAAACCCCAGGTTCTCGCGGCGCAGGTTAGCCCGCTTTCGTTCCGGTGCCGTCGTTACGTCTTCGCCCAGAAACTGCAGCGTTCCACCCGTGGGCCTATCGAGCAGGCCCAGAATGTTGAGCAGCGTACTCTTGCCACAGCCGGATGGCCCCATAATCGCCACAAAGTCGCCTTGTGCAATGCGCAGCTCTACCCCTGTGAGCGCGGTTGTTTCCACGGTGTCGGTCAGGTATTTCTTTTCGAGCCGCGATGTCTGGATAATAATCTTTTCCATAGATTCAGTTTGGACAACAGCTAAGTGCTTTGCCTGCCGGAGCGGCAAAGCTATGGAGGTTATGCCAAGAGCTGTGCCAATCTCCAAATCGGCTATTCCACCACCTAGCCACCTTTGTCTGCTGCCTGACATGTCCGGGTCCGGACATAATTTGTCCGGGAATGGACAGTAAAAAGATGCATTTTATCTGAAAATATTTTAAATTACGCAGGAATTGGGCTGGCGCAGTACTATGCCTGAAAACTGCAAACAGGCCTTGCTGTGCTGGTTTTTCTAATTTGGAGAGGAATGAAAAAATTGTGGATGAGTGGCTGAGAGAATAAAAATCAAGGCTGATCATTTCCCTACAATGGCCTTACCACTGAAATATACCTCTCAGCATCTACAAAGAGCAGCAGCAGGTGTAGCTCTGGAGGCCTGTTTTGATTAGAATAATTCGTGTGTATGTCCTTTCAGGTTATATCTGCCCCGTGCTTTCAGCTCGGGGCAGATATAACCTGATTATCACAATTGAGATACCCCCTATACTGTTATGCAATCACCTGTTTCAAGCCCAAAAAATCTACCCATTCTAAAATTCTGTAAATTATTGGGGTAGGGGGCCTATAAATAGAATCAAACAAAATTCACTCAATCACTCTTTCGCTTATTCAAAATGCATAATTAACCCCTACCGCTATGGAAGAAAAAAGCCTTGGTCGCATTCTCGTCATCGATGATAACGAGGATATCCTTTTCTCCTCTAAAATGCTGCTTCGGAAGTACGCCACGGAGGTAGTAATGGAGAAAAACCCGAAGAAGATCCCGTTCCTGGTGTCGAACGAGCAATTTGATATCATTCTGCTCGACATGAACTTCAGCCACGACATCACCAGCGGGCAGGAGGGCTTTTTCTGGCTCAAAGAGATCCTGAAATACGACCCGTCGGCGGTGGTGGTCATGATTACGGCTTTCGGCGATGTGGAGATGGCGGTGCGGGCGCTCAAAGAAGGTGCCACCGATTTTGTGCTGAAGCCCTGGCAGAACGAGAGACTGCTGGCTACACTCACCGCGGCCTCCAAACTGCGCCAGTCCCGCAAGGAGGTAGACCAGCTGAAGGAGGTGAACAAAACGCTGACGGCCGAGCTCAACACATCTGCCCCGGTTATTACTGGCCAGAGCGCCCCCATGCGCCAGCTGTTTTCGCTTATCGATAAAGTAGCCAAGACTGATGCCGACATCCTGCTGCTCGGCGAAAACGGAACAGGCAAGGAAGTAATTGCCCGCACCATTCATCAGCGCTCCTCCCGTGCCGACAAGGTGTTCGTGACCGTTGATATGGGCGCCATAACTGAAAGCCTGTTTGAGAGTGAGTTGTTTGGCCACAAAAAAGGCGCCTTCACCGATGCCAAAGACGACAGGATTGGCCGCATAGAAGCTGCCAACGGGGGCACCCTTTTCCTGGATGAAATCGGAAACCTTTCGCCCTCCCTGCAGGCCAAGTTGCTTACAGTGCTGCAGCGCCGCGAGGTAATTCGGGTGGGCACCAACAAATCGATTCCGGTGAATGTGCGCCTGATCTGTGCCACCAACATGCCCTTGCGGGTGATGGTGCAGCGCCACGAGTTCCGGCAGGATTTGCTCTACCGCATCAACACCGTGGAGCTGAACCTGCCGCCCCTCCGCAACCGCACCGATGACCTGCCGATGTTCGCAGAGCATTTTCTGGGCACCTACGCCCGCAAGTACAGACAGCCGCAAAAGGTGCTTTCTGCTGCTGCTTTGCACAAGCTGCAACACTATAGCTGGCCGGGCAATGTGCGGGAGCTGCAGCACGCCCTGGAGCGCGCCTGCATCCTGAGCGACAACCGCGAGCTGCAGCCCGAAGATTTCTTTTTCCTGCCGGAAGAGGCACATCCGACCTTACCGTCCGGTGCTGCCACAGCACCACAAAATGCCCGCAGCCTCGACGACCTGGAGCGGGATGCCGTGCAGCAGGCCATGCAGAAGCACGACGGAAACATATCGAAGGCGGCCAGGGAATTGGGCCTGTCGAGAGGGGCGCTGTACAGGAGGCTGGAGAAATATGCTCTTTAAGAACTTCCGCCTGCAACTTCTGTTGCGCCTGCTGCTGCTGGTTGCCTCGGTGTACGTGCTCGCTTCTATGGAATTTTCGGAGGCTTATCGCAGCACCTATATCGGACTGGTGTTCTTTATTTTGCTGCAGCTGGTGCTACTGGTCCGCTATCAGGAAGGTAGCAGCCGCAAAGTGCTCCACTTTCTGAATGCCATCCGGTTCGATGATTTTTCGGAGCAGTTTAAAGCCGCAGGAGAGGGAAAGGTGCTGCAAGAGCTGTCGGTGCGGCTGAACGAGGTGATGCAGAAGTTCCGGGAGGTGCGGGCCGATAAGGAGGCCAACCTGCAGTATTTCGAGGCCATTGTGCAGCACATCGGCACCGGCATTATCACTTACAAACCCGATGGCACCATTCTGCTCATGAATAATGCAGCCCGGAAGCTGCTGCAGGCCAGCCAGGCCCGTCATGTGCAGGAGCTGCAGGTAGAGCAGGCCAGCCAGGCCGCCGCGTTCCAGGACCTGGCGCACGGCGATAAGGTATTGCTGCAGGTGCGGCAGGGCGGGGAGCTGGTGCACCTGTCGGTGCAGGTAATGGAACTGGCCATGCTGGGGAACCCTATCCGGCTGGCCTCGGTGCAGAACATACAGCCGGAGCTGGAGGAGAAGGAGATGGAAGCCTGGCACAACCTGATCAAAGTGCTCACCCATGAGATCATGAACTCCGTTACGCCCATTTCCTCGCTGGCAGCCAGCGCAGGCGAGGAGGTGAACAGCTACATCGATACGCCAGCCCCCGAAATTACGCTGCTGAAGGAGGAGCTGGAAGATATCGGGCTATGCCTGCAGACCATCAGCCGCCGCAGCGATGGCCTGATCCATTTTGTGAGCGACTTCCGGAACCTGACCGCCGTGAAATTGCCACAGCTTCAGCTGTTTGATCTGGCAGAGCTGCTGAAGGAACTCAAAACGCTGATGCGGGAGCAGCTGGCGCACCAGCAGGTAAGCTTCTGTCTGGAGCTGGGGCACCAGAGCCTGCTGCTCACGGCAGACCGCACTATGGTGGAGCAGGTGCTGATCAACCTCGTCAAAAATGCCATAGAAGCCACCCAGGAGCAGGAAGTGAAGCAGGTAAAGGTAAACGCCTACCTCGATGAGCGCAGCCGCATCAGCATAGAAGTCTCCGATAACGGCACAGGGCTGACACCGGAGGCCATGTCCAAAATTTTCATTCCTTTTTTCACCACCAAAAAAACCGGCTCCGGCATTGGCCTCAGCCTCTCCCGGCAGATCATGCGCCTGCACAAAGGCACCATCTCGGTGCAATCGGAACTCGGCAAAGGCACCACCTTTACCTTACGGTTTTAAATTTGAAGATTTAGTGGTATGGTCAAAATCAGAATTTGCAAGATTAAAGGATTATCAGGAAAAGGATAAATAAAAAGTCCTGTGCATCCTAAGATCCAGTACATCCTGATTCTGACAGTAAAAAATCCTAACCTCAAAAAGGGGCGGAACCAGGAGCATCTGAAGGCTCCGGAGGGGTAAATTCATTCAAATAATTGCACCTCAGGCGCGTCCATTTAGCAAGGTTTTGTGCCTTTTCCTGTGCTTTGTCGTAGTATAAGCTGAGGATGTAAAGCTGAATAAAAATGGCAAAAAGCGAAACCGTAATTGTAAGTGCCGATAGCTCAGACGGCTATGTGGCCGAGATCATTGCAGGAGGTGAGGCAATGGTTATTGATGAGCATGCCGTAGCGGAGGGGCATAAAACGGGCCCTGACCCAAACGACTTTATTTTAAGTGCGCTGGGAGCCTGCACGGTGGTGACGCTGCACATGTATGCCAGCCGCAAGAACTGGCCCCTGGAGCGGGCCGAGGTGAGGTTGCAGCATGAGACTGTAAATGTTCCGGACCCGCAATCGCCAGAGAAGCAGCTCAGGCGCATGCTCATAACCAAGCAGCTTGTCTTA
Organism: Pontibacter beigongshangensis; assembly: GCF_014332515.1. Lineage (GTDB taxonomy): Bacteria > Bacteroidota > Bacteroidia > Cytophagales > Hymenobacteraceae > Pontibacter > Pontibacter beigongshangensis. The sequence continues at coordinate 14,227 of NZ_VFSD01000025.1, forward strand.
TTCGGCGACCTGAGCGAGGAGCAGCGGAAACGGCTGGAAGAAATCTCGGGAAGATGCCCCGTGCAGCGAACCCTGGAAGCAGGGGTGCTGGTGCAGACTTTCCTGGACCCGACGCCGCCTTTCCCGGAGAAGCTCTAGCGCCTGGAAAAAAAATGATGACAGGGCTTTAGATGAATTATTCTAATGAAAAAGGCCCTCACGAGGCTGCTGTTGGAGGTCAGGCTCTTAGGCATCGGGTTCTGGCTGACTGTACTTCTTGCTCCTCAAACTTAATGGTTATAGCCCGCCAGCCAAATCCCGGATTTCAGTGTTTGGTTTGTCGATTTCGAGAGTAGGACTGAAAGGTCCGGTGCCTGGTACTCTCGATTTGTTGCCCCAGTTGTTTGCGGCCTGCCTACGATCGATTTGGCGAAGCATCAGACTTGCTGCGGTTCCAGTTCAAAGTACTCCTCTAAGGTAAGTACGCCGAGCGGAGGGGCTAAAAAATCCTCCTTGGTGAGGGCTAAGTAAAAGGATAACTTATCGTATAGGTTGCGCTGCACCAGTTTCAGCAGGGGCATGGCCGCTTTTATCAAAAAGGAAGGAATGGTAGGAACAAGGCCTTTGTAACCGGCAGTTTTGCAGTATAGCCTGATAAGCCTGGAGCGGGTATAAACGCGTTTGCCACCAATAGGTATTACCTGCGAGGGAAGCCCGATAGCGGCCACCGCCGCTTTGGCCACCTCTCCTTCATAGACCGGGTTTACGCGCCTGTCGGGTCCGCCCACATACCCGATGAGTCCTCTGGAAGCCAGCTCCACCTGTTCTCTGAACCCTGCAAAAAGAGCGGTGGGCTCCAGAATGATTTTGCTGATGGGGCTCTGTTTCAGGGCTTCTGAAAAATCGGCGTGGGCCTTGAAATAAGCCAGGTGTGGGTACTGGCTCGCCGAGAAGGCAGAGATGTAAATAAACTGGGAAACAGCAGATTTTTCGGCCTCGCCCAGCAGGTTGAGGTTTGCCAGAAAGTCTATTTCTCTGAACGTGGCAGTACATTTGTTTTTCAGGCTAAGGCTTTTGCCTATGGCAGAAATCACCACATCCACGTCTGCACACACGCCTTTCAGGGAGCCTTGGTCTGAGGCGTCGGCAATCAGAATTTCGTCCGGGGCAGGGCTGAGAGCAGCCGCTCTTTCTTTGCTGCGGGCAAGAACTTTTACATAGTAGCCCTGCTGCTTCAGTTCCTGAAACAGGTGTTTGCCCAGATTTCCGGTAGCTCCAGCCAATAGAATTTTTTTCATAGGCCCTTCAGAATGTGTTGATCAGGTAAATATATAAACTAACAATCGTTATTGCAAAAACCATAGATTTTTTTACATGGCCTGAACCTGCCTGTACTTTGTTAAGTACCATCTTGCCTGATGCGCACCTGTACTGCCAATGGACGGCAGCCGACGCTAAGCCGGCCCCTCTCTTACCTGCCGCAGCCGCCACCCGGAACAACTATGGCTTCAGCAGGCCTCTTTCTGAACATTTTTCGCCTTCAGAAACGAAAATTAAAGCCGGGCTGCCTATCTTAGTACATCTATTAACCAAAAAGGGGAGGGGCGGTGGCAGGTGCCACTAAACCAGAACCAGTTTTACTGCATGTTAAAAAAGAAGGTTTCATCCTGGCTTTTTGCTGCTTTGCTGGCCACAGGCCTGAGTGCCTGTGTTCCGCTGGAGCAGCAGGGGCAGGGGTATGGAAGCAGCGCTACACAGGCCACCCTGCGTTACGAAGATTATGTATATGACGAGAGCATCCGTTCGGTGCAGTGCTACCGCGCCACCGGCACACCGGAGGAGGTGCTGAACCCGGCCGTACTGCCGCTGAGCCAGGAGCAGCCGATCATGTTAGAGTTCGACAGGCTGAACACGGGGCCGCAGCGCCTGATCGTGAAGCTGCACCACTGCAGCGCCGACTGGGTGCCATCGGGCCTGAACGTGACGCAGTACCTGAACGATTTCAACGAGTTCTTTATTACCGACGTACAGAACTCCGTTAGCACAAGGGTGCCCTATGTGCACTACACCTTCCGGGTGCCCCGCGTAAAAATAAGCGGCAACTACCTGCTGCAGGTAACCGAAGAAGGTGGCAATGTGCTGCTTACCCGCAGGTTGCTCGTGTACGAAAATGCCGTGACAGTAGCCGCCAAACTAGGCGCACCGGCCGGGCCATCGGGCAGGTTCTCGCGGCAGCCGGTAGAGTTCAATATTTTTTACAAGGATTTCCCGCTGGTAAACCCGGCCCAGGAGGTAAAAGTGATCATGCGCCAGAACCACCGCTGGGACAATGCCAAAGCCTACCTACGGCCAACCTTTGTGCGCGATGAGGCACGCCGCCTGGAGTATGTGTTCTTCGAGCCGAAAGATCATTTTATGGGCCTGAGCGAGTTCCGCGTGTTCGATACCCGCAGCATCCGTTTCAGGGGGTTGGGCGTGCAGAATATTAACCTGGAGACGACTCCCATTATGGTGAACCTGCAGCAGGACAAGAGCCGACAAGGAGCAGCCTACAGCCAGGACCCGGATGCAGATGGCAAGTTACTCTTTGGCAACCGCGAGTATGGCAATGGCGATGTAAACGGCGATTATGCCTGGGTGGAGTTCGAACTGAGGTCACCGGAGCAGGCGAACGGGAATGTGTACCTGCTGGGCGCGCTGACCGACTGGCGCCTGACGGAGCAGGCCAGGCTGCGCTATAACCAGGAACGTGGCGCCTACTTGGGGCGCATGCTCCTGAAGCAGGGGTATTATAACTACTACTATGCCCTTGCCGGAGAAGCAGGAGCCGAGGCAGATGCCAGTTACTTCGAGGGCAGCCATTTCAGCACCGGCAACACCTACGACATTCTGGTATATTACCGCCCTCCGGGTACCCGCGCCGATATGCTGATCGGGTATGAGGAAATCGGGTATAACAGGAAGTTTTAAAGATCCATTATACTTAGTACATCCCTTTTCTCTATCATCCTAAATTCAAAAATAAAATAGCCATGCCTGCATACGTCATAGTAGAAATAGAAATAACTGACCCGGTAGCGTACGAAGAATATAAGCTGTACACGCCCGCATCCATTGCAGCCTATGATGGCCGGTTTGTGGTAAGAGGCGGCCGCACCGAGAGCCTGGAGGGCAATTGGAATCCGGAAAGAATGGTATTGCTGGAGTTCCCTACGGTAGAACGGGCTAAGGAGTGGTGGAACTCACCGGAGTACGCCAAAGCCAAAGGCATCCGGCAACGGGCCGCCAACACAAAGATGCTGGTGATGGAAGTCTTCAGGGGGTAGTGCTTCGCCAAATTGAAATTAGAAATTATCCTGCCGCGAGCTTTCAGCTCGCGGCAGCGATGTGGTCTGTTGTTGATGTATAGGGTAATACACTCAAATTATTCCAATGAAAACCTCCCTTCAGAGGTAATGGCTTTGTTGCTGCTGGCGTATCAGGAGTACAATAGCAGTGCCTTGCCAGCATCCACCTAAAAAGAGAAGGGATAGCCAATTGGCTATCCCTTCTCTTTTTAGGTGGATATAAAGCCTGGTTTCCAGTATCTTACCATTAAACGTTAAAGCGGAAGTGCATGATGTCGCCGTCCTGCACCACGTAGTCTTTGCCTTCTACGGCCATTTTGCCGGCTTCTTTTATCTTGGCTTCGGTCTTGTATTCCTGGTAGTCTTTCAGTTTAATCACCTCGGCCCGGATAAAGCCTTTTTCAAAATCAGAGTGAATAACGCCGGCTGCCTGTGGGGCTTTCCAGCCTCTGCCGATGGTCCAGGCGCGCACTTCTTTTACACCAGCGGTAAAGTAGGTCACCAGGTTGAGCAGTTGGTAAGAGGCACGGATCAGCTTGTTCAGGCCAGACTCAGTAAGGTTGTATTCAGCCAGGAACATCTCTTTCTCTTCCGGGTCGGTGAGCTCAGCGATCTGGGCTTCGATGGAAGCGCTGATCAGCACTACCTGCGCATTTTCGTTTTTCACGTTCTCCTCCAGTGCCTTCGAGAACTCGTTCCCAGTGTTCACTGAATTTTCGTCTACGTTGGCGGCATAAATAACCGGTTTTGCGGTGAGCAGGTTCAGGTCTTCTACGGCTTCCTTGTCTTCGTCGGTGGCATCGAGGGAGCGGGCGCTCAGGCCTGCCTCCAGGTGATTCTTGTATTTTTCGAGGCTCGCAAATTCTTTCTTGGCTTTGGCATCGCCGGCTTTGGCGCTGCGCTGCACCTTCTGCAGCTTTTTCTCCACCGATTCCAGGTCCTTCAGTTGCAGCTCCGTGTCGATAATCTCTTTGTCAGAGATCGGGTCTACCTTGCCGGCCACGTGCACAATGTTGGGGTCTTCGAAGCAGCGCACCACGTGAATGATGGCATCTACCTCGCGTATGTTGGCCAGGAACTTGTTGCCGAGCCCTTCGCCTTTGCTGGCGCCTTTCACCAGGCCGGCAATGTCGACAAACTCAATCACGGTTGGCAGCACACGCTCCGGGTGTACCAGCTCCTCGAGTATTTCCAGGCGCTCGTCGGGCACGGTAATAATACCCACGTTTGGCTCTATGGTACAAAAAGGGTAGTTGGCAGATTCTGCCTTGGCATTAGAAATAGCGTTAAACAGGGTAGACTTGCCAACATTTGGCAGTCCTACAATTCCGCATCTGAGTCCCATCGATAGTTTCTTTTATTATCAGGGCGCAAATATACAACATTTTAGGCAAGTGTGCAGGTGCCTTGGCTTAAGATTAGGTTTAAGATGCCGGAAGCAGGAAAGGAAGCCAGCTGAGATCACAGCAAAAAGCCCCGCCATTAGTCGCCCTGCCCAAAGCCTGGCGACTGGGCAGTATTTCGCAGGGCAGCCAGATGCGCTCCATCCTACAACACGTGCTGAAAACAAAAAAAGCTTACGCGGTTACGTAAGCTTTGTATAAGTTCTTATGTGAGGCTAACGCCTACTCCCATTTCAATTCATCATCAAACGATGGCTCTGTTTCTGCCACTGGAGCCTCCAGGGCGGCAAGAGCCTCTTCCGTCAGCAACTCCGATTTAACGTGATCGATAGTTCCCTGCAGCGCCTCCATAAACTTCGCGAAATCCTCTTTGTAAAGGAAGATCTTGTGCTTCTCATAAGAGAAAGTTTCATCCTTAAATTTCCGCTTGCTCTCCGTGATGGTCACGTAATAGTCGTTCGAGCGTGTTGACTTCACGTCGAAGAAATACGTTCTCTTTCCTGCTCTAACTCTTTGGGAAAAAATTTCTGCTTTTTCGTTGTTCTCTTCCACCGTTTAATAGACGTTAAATTCCACTTAATGAACCTAAAAGTAACATATTGTTCTGATATATAAAAACTTTTGAATTTAAAAGTTGATAAAATAATTTGCGCTATATTTGAAACGGACCAACTATAGTATAGCATGAATATAAATTCGATTATACTAGTGATCGCTTTCTTTCTAAACCCGGGCCCTGCCGCTTACTTTGCCGATGGCAAAGCCTCTTTCTACTCCGACCGCATGCACGGCCACCGGACTGCCAGCGGCGAACGCTACGACAAAGCACTGCTCACGGCAGCGCATGCCTCGCTTCCGTTCAACACCCTACTGGAGGTTACTAACCTCAAAAATGGAAAAACGGTGGTCGTGAAAGTGAATGATCGCATGGCTCGCTCGCGCCACACCATTATAGATGTCTCGAAGGCGGCCGCCCTGCAACTCGATATGGTGCGCGATGGCGTGGGCCGTGTGCAGGTAAGAGAGCTAAAAGAGGGCGGGGAGTCACAACAAGATGAACCCTTAGCCGTTTCAGAAGCTGAAGCCCCTGCAAACCAATAAGCTGCCCGTATGAAAAAGCCCCTGACCCTTGCCGACGTTCAGAAATTTGAGAACATGGAGTTTCTGGCCAAGCAGCTGGTGGAGGGTTTTATTACCGGGCTGCACCAGTCGCCTTACCATGGTTTCTCGGTGGAGTTTTCGGAGCACCGCCTCTACAACAGCGGCGAGAGCACCCGCCACATCGACTGGAAAGTGTTTGCCCGCACCGACAAGCTTTTTGTGAAGCGCTACGAGGAGGAGACCAACCTGCGTTGCCACATTCTGCTCGATGTGTCGCCCTCCATGTACTACCCCACCGATAACAACGGCAAAATTACCTTTAGCGCGCTCTGTGCCGCCGCCATGGCCACACTGCTGCGGCGCCAGCGCGATGCGGTGGGGGTGGTTACCTTTACCGACAAGATTGAGCTACAGACGCCGGTCCGGTCTACGGCCTCACATCTGCACTCCCTGCTGATCCTGCTCCAGAAGCAGCTGCAGGAAAAGCCAGTAGCCAAAGACACCAACGTGGCCGAGGTTATCCACCAGATCGCCCAGCAGATCCCGAAGCGGTCGCTGGTCGTAATCTTCAGCGACATGCTGGGTCGGCATGATAATATAGACGCCATTTTCTCAGCCTTGCAGCACCTGCGGCACCAGAACCATGAGGTACTTATTTTCCATGTCATGGACCGGAAGACAGAGGAGGAGTTCGATTTTGCGGAGCGCCCCTATGTGTTTGTGGATGTGGAGACAGGGCAGGAACTGAAACTGCAGCCTTCGCAGGTACGGGAGCAGTACAAACTGGCGGTGGAGAGCTTTAAACAGGACCTGGTGCTGAAATGTGGCCAGTATAAGATCGATTTTGTGCCGGTAGACATCAGCGAGCCCTTCGACAAGGTGCTCTATTCCTATCTCGTAAAACGCGCCAAAGTACGGTAGGTTCTACCTCCATTCAGCAGCAGTGGCAGCAGCTCGGGAGGGGCATTTTCATTTGAATAATGTCGGATTTGCTCTCTGGTTGGTATACAATTGAGGTGGTATGGACCGCCGATTTACAAGGCACATCCTTTGTTTTGATTTACAGGTGCGTACAGAATTATTGTAATAGAAAAGCCCCTCCGGGCACCTTCTACTGCTTCAGCAGAAAGGTGCCCGGAGGGGCTGATCAGTTTATGGGAGGTTGGTCTATTATTAAAATTCCAGCCCTGCCTGCAGCGAAGCCACGTGGTTGTAGTAGATGCTGCTGCCGAAGTTGAATGGGATGAGCGTTTTGCTAAAACGTGCCTTCAGAACCAGGTTGAGGTTGTTTACGAGCGCGTACTTCACACCGGCTTTCGCCTCGAAGCCAACTTCGTATGGCACCTCGTCGTTTTCTACTGTATTATCGAAGAGCCTGACCTGCTTTTCGTACCTCATGCGGGTATAAGCCGATTCTTTTGAGCTTACCAGGTAGCCCGCCGTAAAGCCGATGCCAACCATCGGGCGCAGCTTGCCTTTAGGGTACACATAGCTGATGCCGGGCGAGATATTGAGGTAATGCAGGTCGAAGTTGATGCGCTCGGCCACAGCCTCGGCTCCCTTGCGGTTATATTCTGCCAGCAGATCGAAAAAGAATTTGTTGTTCGGAAAGCCGATGTGTAAGCCAACTCCTGCATTCAGCCCAGTCCGGGTATTGGTCTCCGAGAACCTGGCCGAGCCTACCGTGGCAACCGACGACTGGTTGATGCCTGCATATATCGACTTGGTGATGCGGGCCCGGATGCTCGGTTTCTCGGAAGTGTAGGCAACCCCTCCTTTGCAGGTGTTGTAGGCGGCAACATAAGCTGCAATCGCTTTTAGGTTGAACTTCAGGTCTTCGGTGGCCGCCTCTCCGCAATCGCCTGCCACGGTGTTCAGTGTGTTCACATAGCCTTTTGCATAAAACGCATATTTCTTACCGTTCTGCTTTATCGTCTTCTTCTCGTTTGTCAGCTCCAGCAGGGCGCTATCTTGCTGCACATACAGGTACTGCTTGTCTTTGCTGTCTTTCCAATAGAACAGGCGGAGGTGGCCATCGTTTATCAGCTCCAGAAACACGGTCTGCGGCTGTCCCTGGTGGGTAATCTGGGTGCTGCGGTAAATGTGGCCGCCTACCTGGTAGCTGATAAGATCGGCAGGCTGATACTGCTTTTCCTCCGACGTACCGGTTGCCTTGAACGTGATTTGCTGGGAGTTCCTGAATTCGCCGCGGTCATCGACCAAACCGGAAATAGTGTCGCCGTGGGCGAGCACAACGTACCCTTTTGTAAAGTTGCTCTGGGCAAAGCCTGCACCACTGGTAATTAAAAGTAAAATGGCAATAACAGTAAAATTTTTAAACATACAAAGGTTGGTAATGGGGTTTAAGATAAAGGATAAAAGCTGCAGGCAACCTGCCCGCAGGCCAGGTGCTGCCAGGTTTAGCTTTCAAATTTTGAGATTATTCAGGAGTATAACATATTATCGGGGTATCGCTATTCCAATACCTATTGGTTCCAACAGTCTTAGCCACTGCGTTTCCAGGGCCTTTCCGCTGTTTTTTTTGGATATTTGAGGCGCTGAGCGCTCACAGCCCGATGGCCGGAGACTAGGTTTTGTGAGATAGCCAGCTCAGGTCCTTCATTTTCAAAACTCCAAATTGAAAAATTTACAAATCAAGTAAGTAGCACATCGGCACATTAAACCATCAGCACAGTAAACTAATTATTCGAATGAAAATGCCCCTCCGGAGCTGCTGCCACTGCTGCTGCACCCTATTGCTGCAATATAGAAGGCTTCTGCAAAGCCAGCGCAAATGTAAGCAAGGTTTGGTAGTCTTATGTTATTTAGATCCGAAATTTAATCCGGTGCATTGTTGAGCGACTGCCAGAGGTACTTGCAGGCGATGGTGCGGTAGGGGCGCCACGCTTCACCAATTTCGAGCATCTTCCGTTTGAGCTCCTTGCCCGTCTCTTCCAGCGCATAGTGCCGCTTCATGGCATTTTGTATCCCCAGGTCGTCGAGGGGCAGCACATCGGGGCGCTCCAGGGCAAACATCAGCAGCATCTCTACCGTCCAGCGGCCGACGCCCTTGATCTGGGTCAGGTGCAGGATCAGGTCCTCGTCGGGCATGGCATCGATGGCGGCATGGGCCAGTTTTCCTTCGGCGGCAAAGGCTGCCACATGCCGGATATAGCCGATCTTCTGGAAAGACAGTCCTGCGCTGCGAAGCACTTCGTCGGGAGTGCTGAGCACCTGGGCGGGTGCCGGGTAGTTATCCGGAAACAGCGCCGTAAACCTCCTGAAAATAGTGGCGGCGACCTTCGTGCCCAGCTGCTGCGACACAATAGCACTCAGCAGTTTAACGTAAACATCTTCGGAACGGGAGGAAGGAAGTGGCCGGCCGGCAATAATGATCTTGGCCAGCACAGGATCCTGCGACAGGGCGGCAATAGCCTCGGAGTGAGAAAAACGGTGGTTCATATAGCCTGATATTGGCATTAAAGATGGCAAGAATAGCAGAGCTTTCAAACTGGCCTCTCCGGTTTTGGAGCTGTAGCTGAACGGAATGTTTTATGGCCGACAGTAAAATCAGATCGAACTGCACCGGAAGCTGCCCTGAAATTTGCCTGTACAAGCTCCCGAAGGCAGGGCCGCCTGAAAAGTGAAACTCGTGTCAGGTAGCAGCTCTGGTTCGCCTGATTTTGTCGTGCAGCCGGAACGGATCGGTTAATACGCTTTGTTAACGACCATGGCACATATCCGAAACATTTGATACCCCCTCTTTTCAGGTGCACCTGCTACCTTTGCCACAGGCCGGGAAGGCAGCAGAAAAAGGAACCGTTTTCTTAACCTCTTCCGGCAAAGGTGCCAATACTATCACCCAGAGGGCTTGCTGTTCTAGGAAAAATAACTAATATTAGTTCGTGAAAAATCCTCTGGGCCGCAGTTCCGACAGATTGGCTCAGGCATGCTCTACGGAGCCCGGGCATGTATTTATTAATGTCCTGCGGCGGCAGGAAATCTGCCGGGAGGTCCCTTTTCATTCAAATAATTCAGAAATAGCTGTGAGGCCTTTTCCCAGGTGGTGCCCTGGTGCATCAGAATCGCTGAAAAAGCATTTGAGTAAAAGTATTCAGTCTTAAATCATAACCTATAGATGTTTCAACACTACTGTCGTATTTCTTCCGCCTGGCTGTTTGCGGTTGCCTCCTTGGTTTTTGCAGTGGTTGCGGTGCAGGCCGATGGCCAGCGCAAAACGGTTCCTCTTACAGATCTGTCCTTTTTCCGGGATCCTGGCAAAAGCTGGCAGGTAGCAGGCGACGTAACCGCTGATCTGGTCAGGGCAAACCTGCTGACTGCAAGCAAAGGAACCGGGGTGCTGGTGAATACCCACTCAAAAAAGAAACCGGGCCAGGACCTGTTCACGGTGAACGAATACGGCGATGTGGACCTGGAACTGGAGTACATGATGGCGGCCGGCTCCAATTCGGGCATTTACCTGCAAGGCCGGTACGAGCTGCAATTAATGGATAGCTGGGGAGAAACCAACCTTACCGCCGCCTCTAACGGAGGCGTGTACGAGCGCTGGGACGACAGCCGGCCGAAAGGGCAGCAAGGCTACCAGGGCTATGTGGCGCGCCAGCATGCCGGGCGGGCTCCGGGGTTGTGGCAGCACCTGAAAATTTCCTTTCAGGCACCTCGCTTCGATGCGGCAGGTAAGAAAGTGGCGAACGCCAGGTTCCTGCGGGTAGAGCTGAACGGAACCATGATCCATGAAAATGTGGAACTCACCGGGCCCACCCGAGGTGCCATAAGTAACGAAGAGAAACCCACCGGACCCATCCGGCTCCAGGGCGACCACGGCTCTGTTGCCTTTCGCCACATCAGGGTCAGTCATTTTACCAGCCCCCGCCCGGAACTTACCGCCCTCCACTATACCGTTTACAAAGGGCGCTACGACGAAAAAGTCGCTTATAACAACCTTCCGCCTGAGGCAGCGGGCGCAACTGGCATCCTCACCTCGAACCTGGACTACAAGTCGAACCGGTTTTTTGTCCGCTATACCGGCACCCTCTCCGTGAAAGAGCCAGGCGACTACAGCTTCAGCACCCGAACCCCTGGCGGTGCCAGCTCCCTGCGCATCAACAAAAAAGAAGTCATTCAGATGAGAGAATGGGACGGAAAAGGAAACATTACACTGCCAAAAGGGGAGTTGCCTGTTGAGATTCTGTACACCAAATACATGGACTGGGCAGCCCCTGTGCTGGAACTAAAGGTGAGCGGTCCGGGCCTGCGGGAGTTCATCATCAGTGATCCGGAAGTCGGTCTGGCTAACATAACGGATCCTATCCTGGTCTCCGCCGAGGAGAAGCCCATATTGCGCAGTTTCATGGATGTGCCCGGCAATTACCGGGTCACACATGCCGTGTCGGTGGGCAGCCCGACCCACCTGCACTACACCTACGACCTGGACCATGGCATGCTGGTGCAGCTGTGGCGGGGCGGTTTTATAGATGCCACGCCCATGTGGCACGACCGGGGCGATGGATCCTCGCGACCCATCGGCTCTGTTAAACATTTCGGGAAGCCAGCCCTGACCCTGGCAAAACTTACCAACGAACAGGCAGCCTGGGTAACAGACACCACCGGCAGCGGCTACCGGCCCAAAGGCTACCGGTTAAGCCCCGACAACCAGCCTACTTTTATGTATGAGGCCCATGGCGCCTCCGTACAGGATGCGCTCCGGATAGTGGAGAAGGGGCAGGGCATCCGGCGCGAGCTCACCCTGCAGCACGCAGGCCCGGGTTTGTATGTGCGCCTGGCAGAAGGAAGCAAGATAGAGGAAATTGGCAAAGGCCTGTACCTGATCGACGACAAATCTTATTACCTGCGGGTAGAAGAGGCAGGAGGCGCAAAGCCCGTATTGCGCAACATGGCCGGAAAGCAGGAACTCCTGCTTCCGGTCCGGCAAAAGCTGGTTTACTCCATTCTATTCTAATGATGATTTCAGGACTGATGAAAAACAGATATAGCAACCGGATAAAGCGCCTGGTGCTGGCAGCGGCGCTGGCCGCAGGAGCTGCCCTGCAGACGCAGGCACAGGAGTCGCCGAAGGAGGAAGATTTTTACAAGATCATGCGGATCAGCTCTCCGGAAGGTACTTTGCTGGAGGTCGGTGGCCTCACCCTGCTGCCCAACGGCGACCTGGGCGTGGCTACCAGGCGTGGCGATATTTTCATCGTGGAAAATCCGACAAGTGCCCGTCCGCATTTCCGGAAGTTTGCCTCCGGCTTGCACGAGGTGCTGGGGCTGGCCTATAAAGATGGGTCCCTTTACTGCGCCCAGCGTGGGGAGTTAACCAAAATGACCGACACCGACCACGACGGCAAAGCAGACCTGTTCGAAACGGTGTATGCCTGGCCGTTATCGGGCAATTACCATGAGTATAGCTTTGGCCCGAAACTGGCCCCGGATGGTTCTTTCTTTGTGTCGACAAACCTTGGCTTTGGCGGCGCCTGGTGGCATGCCCTCAGCATGGTGCCCTGGCGGGGCTGGCTGCTGAGGATAACCGAAGACGGCAAGATGGAGCCCTGGGCCACGGGCCTGCGTTCTCCGGCTGGCCTGGGCATGATAGATGGCGAACTGTTCTACTCCGAAAACCAGGGAGACTGGGTGGCCTCGGGCGGCATATGGCACCTGAAGAAAGGTGTTTTTACAGCGCACCCTGCTGGCTTACAATGGAGCAACCGCCCCGAGTCTCCTGTAAAAATGACCATAGAACAAGTGCACGCAAAAGTAGACCCGCGCATCGAAACCGACGAAAAAGGTAACTCTGTAAAGCCTGAGAACCGGCAGAACGAGGAGTTCAGCACCATGTTCGAGCTAAAGAAGGATTTTCCGGAAATGCGCCTGCCTGCTGTCTGGCTTCCGCATGGCATTATGGGAATATCCAATTCGGAATTGATTAAAATACCCGAAGGGCATTTCGGGCCGTTTGCGGGGCAGGTGCTGATCGGGGACCAGGGGCAGAGCAAGATTATGCGCGTGATGCTGGAGAAGGTAAAAGACGAGTACCAGGGCGCGGTGATCGACTTTCGGAGCGGGTTTCAGTCGGGGGTGCTGCGCATGGCATGGGCCAAGGACAAGTCGCTTTTTGTAGGCGAAACGAACAGGGGCTGGGGATCGGCCGGCGAAGCAAACGAAGGGCTGCAGCGCCTTGTGTGGAACAAACGCATCCCGTTTGAGATGCAAACCATTCGGGCCATGCCCGACGGCTTTGAGATAAGCTTTACCCTGCCCGTTGACAAAAAGGCTGCTGAAGACATCGCCTCCTACAAAGTGGAGAGTTTCATCTATAAATACCAGGCCGTGTATGGCAGCCCGCCGGTAAATGAGCAGGTATGCACCATCCGGGGCGTAAAAGTTTCGGAAGACGGCATGAAGGCTCGCATTCTGGTAGATAACCTCCGCGAGTCTTATATCCACACCATTATGCTGGATGGCGTAAGAGCGAAAGAAAATTACTATTCGCTGGTGCACCCCAGGGCTTATTATACCCTGAACCATATTCCTGATGGCCAGAAGTTGGCCCTGAGCGAGGTGAGCACCCGCAACTCTGCCAAAACAACGCAGGCAAAAGCTGCGGCTGGCAGAGCAACTCCAGCCCCAAAAGCCACGGCACCAGCAAAGGCAAGGCCCACGGCACTGGCCTCTGCTGCCACCAGAAAGCCAACATTCGACGATGTGAAGCCCCTGCTGGTAAAGAATACCTGCACCGCCTGCCATGCCCCCGACAAAAAGCAGGTAGGCCCGGCCTTCAGCGAAATAGCAAAACGCAAATACACCAGCAACCAGATAGTGGAGCTTATCCATAACCCGAAACCGGAGAACTGGCCCAGCTACGCCACACCCATGCCGCCCATGCCACAGGTGCCCACAGAAGAAGCCCTGAAAATTGCGGACTGGATAAACTCGTTAAATTAACTATTCATGAATTGAATTTCCGAAGTTGATTCGCTGGGAAAGCAAGTTCCTAAATCCGGCAGTATAATGAAGAAGCTGATCTTGCGCAGCAGCAGCAGAACTTCCGGAGGGTCAATTTCATTCAAATAATTTGGTTGTCACCGTTCTCGCAGGGTGTTCAACTCCGGTTCTCTCAGAGGCTCGCAGGAGCTGCGCACGCTGCGAGGTCTTGGCTGCTGTTCTTTAAGTTTTACAGGATAGCAGTACAGGCTTCAGCCGCTTTTGCTGTTAATCTACCCGGGACTTGGGCAACTGTGCGTAACATCAGTTAAGAAGAAAAGACATCTCTATGAATACAAGAAGCAGACTTTTACCCAAAATAACCTTGGCAACTTTTGCGATGGGGCTTTTTGCCGTTACGGCTGTGCAGGCCCAGCAAGTACCCGTGCCGCCTAAAATGGTACCCGAAATGACAGAGTTCTGGGAGCCTGAGCCGCGTGTGGTCACGCCAGGAGTTGCGATGGCTCCGCCCTCGGATGCGATTGTGCTGTTCGATGGCAAAAGCCTGAGCCAGTGGAAAGCCAAAGCCGGAGACGGCGAAGCTTCCTGGCCGGTAAAAGACGGCACCTTTACGGTTGGCAAAGGCGACATTTCCACGAAGCGCGAGTTCGGAGATTTTCAGTTGCACATAGAGTGGAGCGCGCCCGACGAGGTTAAAGGCAACAGCCAGGGCCGGGGCAACAGCGGCATTTTTCTGCAGGACCGCTACGAGGTGCAGGTGCTCGACTCCTACAACAACAGAACCTACTCCAACGGGCAGGCCGGCAGCATTTACAAGCAGCACCGCCCCCTGGTAAACGCCATGCGCAAGCCCACCGAATGGAACGTGTACGACATCATTTACACGGCCCCCCGGTTTAAAGAAGACGGCTCGCTTTTCTCCCCGGCCCGCGTAACGGTGTTGCATAACGGGGTGCTGATTCAGAACAACGTGGAGGTAAAGGGGCCTACCGAATACATTGGATTACCGGAATACAAACCACACGGCAAAGCCGCCATCAGCTTGCAGGACCATGGCAACCCTGTGGCTTACCGCAACATCTGGATCAGGGAGTTGTAAGTTGAGATGAAATGCCGCCTTAAGCAGCAGGTACAACAGCAGTTATATTGCCTCCGGAGGGCCATTTTGATTACAATAATTTGATTATTGGTTGCTATAGACGGCAGCTTACCTTTCCGGATCCATACAGGGCATCATCACCTTGAGAAAAACGACACACGTACCACGACTTTTAATTTAGGTACAAAAGGTGAAACAAAGTCCGATAAGTTGGATTGCTGACTACATAAGGCTTACTTGTTAGATGGTTGCTTTTGAAACCGCCTCTCTCTATCGCTGGGTGTGGTTTATGGCTACGGCCTTTTTATGTCAGGGAGCTTCTGCGTGCCATTGTTTCACAGAAGCAAACCCGGGCTTTAAACGATTTTCTGGAGTAGCGTCTGCCCCTGCAGCTTTTTCGCTGCTTCAGGCAGCGAGGTTAGCCGGAGACTAACCCATAAAAAAGCGTAGCCGGAGACTACGCCCAGTGAGCAACAGCATGTAAGGCATCAAGTCTTCATAACCTGATTTTCCTAGTTCCAGATGATCAAGTGGGGTGTAAGTACGAGCTGCGGGCACGCACCAGAGCTCAATACATCGGATGAGGTATCCGTCACTATTTTGATTTACTGATAAAGTACTGTGTCCTGCTACCTGTGTCTTCTGTCGAATTCAGAAAAACTACTCGTCCAGGTAAGCCGAGTACATCCAGACCAGTTTCTCCTGTTCCCTGATATAATCGCTCATGAGGGCGTTAGTGCCTTCGTCGTTGGCGTCAGCGGCCAGGGCCAGCACTTCCCGCTCAATATCCAGCAGCACACTAAAGCCCTGCAGCACCTCCCGCACCGCCGTGTCGCCGTCCGACACATCAGATACTTCTTTGATGCTGGCATTTGCCAGGTACTTGGTAAAGGTGTGGTACGGCTTGTGTCCCAGCGTCAGGATCCGCTCCGCTATCTCGTCTACTTTAATGATAGCATCGTCATAAAGTTCTTCGAATTTGGCGTGCAGCTCAAAAAACTTGTTCCCGGCTATATTCCAGTGAAAGCCCCGTGCGTTGATGTAAAACAGCTGATAATTCGATAAAAGTATATTGAGCTTTTCTGACAGTTGCTGCGCGTGCGCTGCGTCGATGCCTATTAAGTTCTTTTTTGCCATGGTTTTAATTTGCGATAAAGGTTAGTTGGTAAATTAGAAAACTGCTGCCATTCTACCAATGACTTCGATCATCCATCTGGTTTCTGTTTCCTGATTGGCTGACCAGGTGCGGCTCAGGCAGCCACGTCTCTCTCTCCTTTACGATATCAGCAGGGATTGTTTTCTTTAAAGAGAAATTAATACTGTTCTGGTGCCTGAAAATGCAGCAGTAAAGCATAGAAACCGGCAGTGCTTCGTTCTGCTTTTCTGAAGCAAAGGAAGTCGGAGATTACCTGACAAAAAGCGGGCGTAGTCAGCAATCCAACTTATCGGACTTTGTTTCACCTTTTGTACATAAATTAAAAGTCGTGGTACATGTGTCGTTTTTCTCAAGGTGATGATGCCCTGTATGGATCCGGAAAGGTAAGCCGCAGTCTGTATTCTTTGGCAAAATTTTTAATTTTTAATTTTTAATTTTCAATTTGGCGAAGCACGAAGATGGTTTGTTGATCAGGCACAGGGGGGCTCTTACAGCAGGTGCAATTGTGTCCGGAGGGGCATTTTCATTCTAATAATTTGTAAGGAGTGCGCTACCCATGCAGGACCTAGAAAACGCTGCGGTCTTTTCGGGTAGGTAAGATGGCTTCGTCCAGACTGTACTTTCCGGGGCCGATAAAGTAGAGGGCAAAAAACAGGATGGCTGCCTCCAGGGCATGAGAGTAGCCGCTAAAGCCGTCGCCGGCGGATAGGTGCCGGATCGTGGCCATCAGCATCGTGAGAGTAAGCAGTATACAGATAGGGCGGTGCAGCAGGCCCAGCATCAGCAACGCTCCGCCTATTGCCTCGGCAGCGCCCGCCATAAACCCCCATAGGGCAGGAACAAAGCTAATTCCTATCAGCTCCATTGTTCTCCCTACCTGCTCCCATTTTTCCGGTCCGCCTGCCAGTTTTGGCCATCCATGCAGAATAAACATGAACCCGATGCCAAGCCGGAGCAGTAATAAACCAAGATCTGTCCGATTATATGGTGCGCGTAGAAAACTCATGAAAGCAATAATAGCCATAAATCCTGGATATCACAAAAGGCGAATAAATGATTATCTGATTCAGGGCACGCATTTTTAGCCCGAAAATTTATTATTCAGATTAATTCTTGATGAGCAGGTGCAGGTTGTTGTATATTAGCGGTAATTTATAAACCAGTCAGTGTGTGTGGCAGCAAGACTATTGCCTCTCCACACCGACATCAGCAGGAGCAGCAGTGCCTTAAAATCCGGATCACTACAGAATGCCCTGCGTCTGATCACTGACTGGCAGCACCTAAAAGAAAATTAACATGTCGAAACCATTAATATTAGTCTCAAACGACGATGGCATTACGGCTCCGGGCATCCGGATGCTGGTAGAGGTAGCACAAAAAATAGGGGAGGTTGTAGTGGTAGCGCCCGACAGCCCGCAGTCTGGCATGGGCCACGCCATTACCATTGGCAATACCCTGCGCCTCGACAGATCCATTGCCCTGCACGACCTGGGCGTGGAAGCCTACGAGTGCTCCGGCACGCCGGCCGACTGTGTAAAGCTGGCCAAATTTTATGTGCTCAAAGACCGCAGGCCGGACCTGGTGGTGAGCGGCATTAACCACGGCTCCAACTCCAGCATCAGCGTCTTATATTCCGGCACCATGTCGGCGGCTATAGAGGCGGCCATTGAAGGTTTCCCTGCCATAGGTTTCTCGCTTTGCGATTATGGGCACGAAGCCGATTTCTCGCATGCGGCCGAGGCGGTGGAGCAAATTATTTTGCAGGCCCTGAAACATCAAATACCGGAAAATACAGCCCTTAACGTAAATATCCCTAAAAAGAGCGACGAAAAAATAAAGGGCATCAAAATCTGCCGGCAGGCGCATGCCAGGTGGCAGGAGGAGTTTGATGAACGGCTCGATCCGAACAACCGCCGCTATTTTTGGATGACGGGCAGCTTCGTGAACTTCGACAAGGGCGAGGACACCGATGAGTGGGCGCTGGTAAATAACTATGTTTCGGTAGTTCCCTGCCAGTTCGACCTCACGGCGCACCATACCATTGGCAGGTTGAACAACGATTGGTCCTTCTAGCAGCAGAACAAAAAATGCGGTGGCAGCAGCGGCTTCTGAATCGGAAGTGGCTGCTGCCACCGCATTTTTTATGTTATACACAAGCTCCGGCGTCTATCCAAATCCTGGAAAACCCTGAAACTGCCTATATGCATGGAAGAGGCACTTTTTGTTCTTCCCTTAAAAGATTAACCCGGAGCGGTTGCTATAGCTGGACGGTTTCCCTCCTCACCTGGAGATAATCAGAGAACCTGAAGGAGCAGCAGCAGAGAGACTTGGATAGGATAACTCGTTCAAATAATTTCTGGTTAATCTATAGGAAAGTTATCCGTACTGGTGAATGAGCAATGGTATGAAGCAGCTGAAATTAGTATTTTATCAAGGCCCTGCAAATTTTAAAGAATCGATATAACTACCTAGTAAATAGGTGATATATGAAAAAAATCTTCCCTGATATTGTAATGAGGTATTCTTGCCGCATATTTGCAAACTGAAGTAGGACTGTCGCTATTAAAACCAAACTTGATAAATTTTAGTTTAGTTAGTACTTTTATTTGTATAAATAATTTGAGGTTATCAGAACGCATTTATTTCTGGCAGTAAGTTACGCTGCTCCCTAATATCCAGCATCATTTGTTTCTTGACGGATAACTGATGCTAATCATTCGCCTGATGCCAGTTTTAAGAATTTATTGCTGATTTGAAGCCAGGAACCGAGAGGCCTGCTCGTGCCGAAACTGCCCAAATGCACCGCCTCCCGAATGGAAGCCGACCAGTAGCCTGGAATCGTTCACGCTGCCATCTGATGGAGCTGTAGTTGTGATGTGCAATAGTTTGGCTGTCAGGTAATTGCTTCCTATTGGTGCTGCCCCATTTTCATACAGTTGCCTGTTTCAGCTTTTTCAGATTTAGTACCTTATTTAATCTAACACAAGTATGAAAAAAGTTTTACTGTTAAAACTTGCTCTGCTGCTATGTCTGCTACAGCAGGCAGTGGCGCAGGACAGAACAGTTACGGGAACAGTTACAGAGCAGGCAACTGCTAAGGCATTGCCTGGCGTGTCTGTAAGCGTGAAAGGCGCTGCAACAGGTACCAGTACAGATCAGGAAGGCAGGTTTAGCCTGGGCGTACCTGCTAACAGTGCCACGGAAAACCTGACCCTGATTTTTAGCCTGATGGGCATGGTAGCCCAGGAAGTGGTTGTTGGCGACAGCACAGTGCTTGCCATAGCTTTAGCCGCCGATGCAAAGCAACTCTCCGAAATAGTGGTAACGGGCTACCAGACCCAGAACCGGCGCGAAGTAACCGGCTCGGTGGCCACCGTGGCAGGCCAGGAAGTTGCCCTGAACCCCTTCGGGTCTTTTGAGCAGGCGCTGCAGGGCAGGGCGACGGGCATGCTGGTGCAGGCCAACTCCGGTCAGCCTGGAGCCACTGCCAGTGTACTGATCCGGGGCAGAGGCTCTGTGTTTGGGGGGACTCAGCCTTTGTTTATTCTGGATGGCGTGGAAATTTCAGCTACCGATTTTTCTACCTTAAACCATGCCGATTTTGCCTCTTACACTATTCTGAAAGATGCGATCTCTACCTCACAGTACGGTTCGCGCGGAGCGAACGGTGTGGTGGTGATCACTACCAAAAAAGGAGTGGAAGGACCAACCCTCCTGGATTACCATGTGCAGTACGGCTTCTCCACTATGCCCGAGAACAGGCACAGGGTCATGAACTCGCAGGAAAAGCTGGCTTATGAGCTGGCAAACGGAAACCCTTACGGCTGGGATGCTGATGACATTGCCCGCCTGTCGGCTATCAATACCAGTTGGGAAAAGGAACTGTTCAGGACCGGCCTTACCAAGAACCATACGCTGACCGCTTCTGGCGGCAACAACAAAACTACTTACCTCCTGTCGGGTTCGATCTTCGACCAGGAAGGCACGGTACGCAACACCGGCCTGGACCGCTACACAGGCAGAGCCAACATCGAGAGCCGGGCCGGCGATTTTACCTTTGGCCTCAACTCCACTTTTGGCTATTCTGAACTGGCAAACACCTACGAGGCCACCACATCTACCAACGTGCCCCTGAATGCCATTCGCTGGAGCAACCCCTACGAGCCACCCTACGACCAAAACGGAAACTATAACCAGCCAGTGGCATCGTGGCAGCCCAACGCGCTCGAACTGATCTACGAAAATACCAGCCTCCGGCAGCAGCTGAAGGGGGTGGGCAATGTGTATGTAGCCTATAACGTGCCATTCCTGCCCGGACTATCTTTCAGAACAAGCTGGGGCGGCGACTATTTTTCTAACGAAACATCCGAGCTGCTAGACCCCACTACAGCTCCCGGCCGGGGAGTGCCCGGCGGCAAGGGGCAGTATAGCAGAGGCTACAACCGCTTTTTTGGGTATACCGGCACCACCTCGGCCTCATACGACCGGCGCTTTGGCTCAGACCACACGCTCCAGGTTTCCATGTTTAACGAAATCGTGAAAGGAGGGGGCAAGAACTTTGGTTTTACAGGCTACGGTCTGGGCGGACCCTTCGAGAACGAGGCTGGCATTACGCCGGGTACTGCTACGAACGGATTTATTCCGGCTGTAAATGGCGGGGGTAATGAGCAAGCGCTGCTGTCTTACTTTACGATGGTGCACTATGGCTACAAAAACAGGTACTTTGTAAGCGCAACAGGGCGTCGCGACGGGTCTTCCCGCTTTGGCCTCAACCACCAATGGGCAAACTTCGGCTCTGCAGGCGTAAGCTGGGTTGTGTCAGAAGAGGCTTTTATGGAAGCACTCACCGGGGTGTTTAACGAACTGAAGTTTAAGGCCAGCTATGGCACGTCCGGCAACCAGGCTGGTCTCGGCGATTTTCAGTCGAGGGAGTTGTATGGCCGTGCTGTGTACAATGGGGTGAGCGGTTTGCAGCAGGTGCAGCTGGAGAATGAGCAACTGAAGTGGGAGCGCCGCACTACCTTTAACACAGGCCTGGAACTGGCCACGCTGCAGGGCCGCCTGCGGGCTACCATCGAGTACTACCACGCCCTGACCTCCGATCTTTTCCTGAACCGCCAGCTCTCAAGAACCACCGGCTATACCAACTTGGTATCGAACGTCGGCACTTTACAGAACAGCGGCGTGGAGTTCTCGCTGGATGGCGACCTGATCAAAACGCAGGACTTTACCTGGAGTGCCAACCTCAACCTGACCCACAACCGAAACAGGATCAACAAGCTGGTTGGCGAAGGCGACAACGATATCATCAGTGGGGTGTATATGAACCGCGAAGGGGAGGCCCTGAACTCCTTTTATGTGGTACGATACGCTGGTGTAAACCCCGATAACGGCAATGCGCAGTACCTGAACCTGAATGGCGATTTAACGGAGGTGTACAACCCTGCTGATCGGGTACTGGTGGGCTCTGCAGAGGTGCCCTTCTTCGGAGGCTTTGGGACCTCCCTTCAGTATAAAGGCTTTGCCCTCAGTACCTTCTTCACCTTTGTGCAAGGCAACAAGATATACAACGAAGACCGTACCAATATAGAGAACCCGTCTTTTGTGTGGGATAACCTGGCGGCCGCCATGCTGGACGAGTGGCGTGAGCCGGGGCAGGTTACTGCTATCCCGCGTGCCTCCCAGGTGCTGCGCACAGGCACCACACGGTTTATAGAAGAGGGCGATTTCCTGAGATGGCGCAACCTGATGGTGTCGTACACGCTGCCGGGAAATGTACTAAAAGCTGCCAGGCTCCGCCATGTGAGCGTTTTTGCGCAGGGGCAGAACCTGGCCACCTTCACCAAGTTCCTGGGCTTCGACCCGGAAGTCTCTACGCCAGCGCTGACAGGAGCCAGGTCCAGGGTGCCGGGCCAGTTATCGGGAGCACAGTACCCCGCTTTGCGCACGATTACCTTTGGGATTTCTGTTGGACTGTAAAAACTGATTTGAAGAAATGAAATTACGTAACTTACTACTGGGGCTGGGCCTAGGCTGTGCGATCATCTTCCCGGCCTGTAAAGATATTATTGAAGTAGAGCCCGAATATCAGAAAGCTGGTTCTCCAGGCGGCTTCTTTTCCTTAGATGATCATGAGTTTGCACTCACAGGTGCCTATGCCCTCTTTAGAGCACCGGGATATTACGGGATCGGCATGTACAACGCCGGCACCTGGGCCGCGCTACCCGATATGATGGCCGATGACCTGGTACAGACGAAGGAGGACTTTGGCAATTGGGCCGCACAAACTAACTGGACCTATGCAACAGATGAGGCCAACATAGAAATAGCCTGGGTAGCCGCCTACGCAGTAATTGCGCAGGCCAACCTGACGTTGCGGAACATTGAGCAGTACTCGGCCACTAATGCCAAGCGTGTAAATCGCATAAAAGGGCAGGCACTGGCCATCAGGGGCATGGCACATTTCGACCTGCTGCGGTTCTGGGGCGAAAGCTACGACCGCAACTCCACTGCCAACGGCGTGCCCTACAAAACTACCGTGAACGTAGAAGATCTGCCCACCCGCCTGACAGTGAAAGAAACCTACGACAATATCTTTAGAGACTTGACAGCGGCTGATACCTTGCTGGGAGATGTAGACAGGACAATCAACGCACCCACTAACCGGGCCTACATCGACCAGATAGCTGCCCGTGCCCTGTTAGCGCGCCTAAACTTGTATGTAGAAGATTTCGAGGCAGCCGAAAGCTATGCATCGCAGGTAATCGCAGCGCTGGATTTGGCAGATAGAGATGCCTTTGCAGCTATATGGAAAGACAATTACCCCGCTGATAAAGAAGTGATCTGGAAAGTGACTTTCAGTCCTGGCGAAGGGCAGGCAGGGACAGGTATCCACATTGGTAGCGCAAACCTGAACCTGTTCCGGCCAGCCAGACACCTGGAGGACATGTTCAACAAAGCAAACGACATCAGGTATGCAGCCTATTTTGGAGGCAGAGAGGCAGGGGCCAGTGCCGCTGTTTATCCGGGAAACACCGCTCCCGGAAGCAGCTCCAGAAGAATTGTGACCAAGTACCTGGGCCGGGGAGAAGCCCTGGACAACCTCGTGGACTGGAAAGTGCTCAGAACCGGAGAGATGTACCTGATCCGGGCGGAGGCCAGAGCAAGGCAGGGGGGAGCTAAACTGAACACCGCCCTAACAGACTTACAAACGCTTCGCGCCGCCAGAATCAAAGGCTTTGCGCCCACCGTTTCGATTGGGCAACAAGCTTTGCTGGATGCTATTGCCCTGGAACGCCGGAAAGAACTGTTTGCGGAAGGCCACCGTTGGTTCGACTTAAAACGGACCATACGCACCGTCAGCAGAGCAGACGTAGAGAATGCCGCCGCCAGTGAGACCCTGGTACCCGCCGCCCGCGAATGGACCTGGCCAATACCGCAAGGTGAAATAGACGTGAACAGGAACATAGCCCAGACAGAAGGGTATAAGTAGTAGCCGGCAGGTTAAACCATTAAAACGCCCTTCCCGGCGCTCTGGTAATAGCAGAAGCGCCGGGAAGGGCGTTTTAATTAGAATAATTTGCGCCAATAAGGCAAAGGGTTTGAAAAATAATAATACAAAGAAGGTCTGGTAAATTACGTTACACCGGCAGAGGCAGTGTTTCAGGCTTGGGATTCTGCATCAGCTTTTCTTCGTTGCAGTATATTGACCGCCAGAAAGCTGCTTCCGCCCTTGTCGGTCAGTTTCCACCCCATCCGGCGCAACTCCAGCATAATAAAGTTGTTGAGCAGGCCGTGCGCTACCAGAATAGCGGCATGATGCGTTTCAGCCTCGCCTGCCAGTATGTTGGCGCAGGTGCGGGCACGCTGCCGGGCTTGCGCAAATGTCTCAATGCCTTTGCTGTTAAACCCCAGAAACCACAGCAGGCGCGCCATCACCAGCCAGAACCCTACAGGCAGCCGGAGCAGCGGCAATGAAAAAACCTTCCGTTCGAACTCCCTGAATTCGGGCCGGACAACGAAGGTGGCGTCTTCGCCAAAGATGGCTTTGGCCGTAAGCTGGGAGCGGAGAAGGGTACTGCAGAAAATCTTTTTGTAGCTGCCGGTCGGCAAGGCGTGGTGCTCAAAAACAAACTCCTCCACAGCGGCCGCATCATAATCAGAGATAAACCGGGCAGCTGCTCTGGAGCTGAAGAAGCCATGCCGATCCACCATTGGCCTGGCGTGCCTGATCAGTACAATCTGGTTATGAGAGAAGTTACTACCCAACCTGCTAAAAGTTGTTTTAACAGCTATACGTAAAGGAAAGAAAAAGTAGCTTTTATAGAAAACAAAATTACAGGCCGGCAAAAACACTCGCTTTCCGCTCTTCCCACTCTGGTAGTAGTAGGCTATAGTAAATGGTGTCGCGCCTGCGCCCGTCGTGCATCAGCGTATGACTTCGGAGCACACCTTCTTCTGTAGCCCCAAGCTTGCACATTGCCTTGCGCGATCTCAGGTTCAGCACATCGGTCTTAAGCTCCACACGCTCGTATTGCAGTACTTCAAAAGCGTAAGACAGCAGCAGGTATTTGCAGGCTTTGTTCAGGCCACTTCCCCAGAAGCCTTGCCCAAGCCAGGTCCAGCCAATCTCGAGCCGCCTATCTGGAACGGATATGTTACCGAACGCGGTGCTGCCAGCTATAGCACCAGAAGCTTTGTCTACAATAACAAAGGTGTAGCGCTGCTGCTGCTCGCGGGCTGTTAGGGCAGCGGCCAGCCACTGGTCCAGTTCGGCCGCATCGGCAATACGCGAGGTCGTAAATTGCCAGATCCGGTCATCCAATACGATAGCCATTAAACCAGGAGCGTCTGTGGGTTGCAGAGCGCGTAGCAAAACATGGTTATTTTCCAGGATTATGTCAGCAGCAAAGTTCATATCCAGCGCTTTAAGATTCGCGGGAAAGTTAATAAGTAATTCTCAACCTGAAAAGACATACTTTTCAGAGCTGTTGACTTTTGTACGCAGGCACGGCAGCTAGAGCCATCCCGTAGCAGAAGGGCCGTTTTTATTCAAATAATTTAGCTAGGCTTTTACTGTGTTCTACCAATGGAGTGCCCTGTGAAAAGTTGGCAGGTAGTTAACTTATAGCGCCCTAAAAGTAATATTCTTTCCCAATTCTGTGGTAATGCATTACATTTTCGGTAGCTGCACGCAGTAAGTATTTCACACAAAAATTATTCTAATCGAATTGCCCCTTCCGATGGCATAGTGTCCATGTGCCGCAGCTGTCTTTATTCTCAGTATTTGTACCAGAAAGTCTTTCAGCAGGAATTATGCTCTACCATCGCTGCTGAACTGCCTCTACTGGGCGGGCAGATGTTTTTTGTGCTATTTTTTCTTGCTAGGGACTTATACGGATTTCACGCGTATTTACCGAATTGTAGCAGCTTCTTCTACAACCAGAAGTATTTAAACCTCGTTCTTAGCTATCACTGATTGTAACCGGAATATATAGTAACTGCTTAGTTCAAAAGACATTGTCGTACCTTATAGGAAAAAGAGCTTTAGTATCTGGCGGGGGCTCGGGCATTGGTTTGGCCATAGCCGGAAAGCTCTCTGAGGCAGGCGTACAAACCGTCATTGCCGATATTCTGCCAGTTAATGATTTGCCTCCGCAGACGCTTTCCTTTTTGTGCGATGTAGCCTCCGGTCCGCAGGTGGACACCCTTTTTGCAGAGCTGATAGGGCAGGTCGGCCAGCCAGATATTTTAGTTTGCTGCGCCGGCCGCGGCATCCACGAGAAACTGGCGGAGGGCGACCCGGAGAAGTGGCAACAGATCATCAATACCAACTTAACGGGAGCCTTGCGGCTGGTGCGGGCCTTCGTGCCCGGCATGATTGCCGCCGGGCAGGGCCATGTTGTCTTCTTGTCTTCTGTAGCTGCGCGGCACGCCTACCCTTACGGAGGCATTTATGCAGCCTCCAAAGCCGCCCTCGAAGTGGTGGCCGAAACCCTGCGGCAGGAAGTGCTACCTGCCATCCGGGTAACGGTGGTGGCGCCCGGCGTAACCGACACCTCCTTTTTTGAAAATACTGTTTCCGGATCTCACACGGCAGCTGACATTGGATATGGCGCACTTAGCCCTGCAAATGTGGCAGACGCAGTGCTGTTTGCCTTGCGACAGCCAGCAGGAGTGTCAGTGAACCAGATTACGATCAGGCCAGATAGCCAGCCATTTTAACCATACCTTCTAAACAGAATGCAACTATGAAACAACGAATCTTGATTACAGGTGGCGCCGGCTTTATCGGCTCTCATCTGGCAGACGAACTACTGAGCCATGGCTACGAAGTAAGAGCGCTCGATAACCTCTCGGAGCAGACCCTGGCTGGAAAACCTTTTCCGGGGGAGCCGCTGGGTTGCGCCATGAACATCTTCCGCCGGAGCGACATCAAAGCCGGGCAGACCGTGGCGATCCTGGGCATCAGCTTTCTGGGGGCGCTGCTGGTGCAACTGGCAAAAAATGCCGGTGCCAGAGTTATCGCCATATCGCAGCGTGATTTTTCTTTAGAGGTGGCAACAGCCTGTGGAGCCGATGAAGTGATAAAAATGAACGACCACTGGCAGATTATCGAGCAAGTAAAAAGCCTCACCAGCGGCGCCTTCTGCGAACGTGTAATAGAGTGTACTGGCAAAGAGTGGCCCCTGAACCTGGCGGGCGAACTGGCAGCAGAGCGGGGAAGGCTGATCATAGCCGGTTTCCACCAGGATGGCATGCGGCAGGTAAACATCCAGCTCTGGAACTGGCGCGGCCTCGACGTGATAAACGCGCATGAGCGCGATCCGCAGGAATACATTAAAGGAATGCAGGAGGCTGTGGAGGCCGTGGCAAGTGGGTCCTTACGGCCAGATGCCCTCTATACCCATACATACAACCTCGCAAGCATACATGAAGCCTTTGACCACCTTACCAACCGCCCCGACGGATTTGTAAAAGCCCTTATCACATTTTAACCATGCACCAAACCACACCCGACAATACCCAAACAACCACAGCACTTCCATCAGCAAAAGCATCTGGCACCAGACCGAAATTAGGTTTTTTAGGCGTGGGCTGGATCGGCCGCAACCGTATGGAAGCCATTGTTAAAAACAAAGTGGCCGATGTAGCCTGCATTGCCGATGTAGTGCCGCAGAACACAAGCGAGGCGCTGAAAAGTGCTCCTGCTGCCGTAGCTGTAAACTCGCTCGATGCCATGCTGGAAAGAAGCGACCTGGATGGTGTGGTTATTGCCACGCCGAGCGCTTTTCATGCAGAGCAGAGCATTCTGTCGCTGGAGGCCGGGAAGGCAGTGTTCTGCCAGAAGCCTTTGGGGCGCAACGTGGAGGAAACAAGACGCGTAATGGAAGCTGCCCGTGCCGGCAATAAGCTGTTAGGCGTTGACCTCTCGTATCGGCATACGGCTGCTATGCAGCAGGTGTACCAGGTGGTGCAATCCGGGGAGTTGGGGCATGTCTACGCCGTGGAGCTGGTTTTCCATAATGCCTATGGGCCAGACAAAGCCTGGTTTTACGAGCCGAAGCTTTCGGGCGGCGGCTGTGTGATAGACCTGGGCGTGCACCTGGTGGACCTGGCCCTGTGGTCACTTAATTTTCCGAGGGTGAAGGAGGTGCAAAGCAGCTTGTTTGCCAAAGGAAAACCAATTGGCATGGCGGAGGGTAAGGTGGAAGATTATGCTACCGCCAACATAACCCTGGGCACTGGCGCCAACATCTCTCTGAGCTGCTCCTGGAACCTGCCGGCGGGGCAGGAGGCCATTATCAGCGCTACTTTTTATGGCACGAACGGCGGGGTGGCCTTCAAAAATATGAATGGCTCGTTCTACGACTTTGTGGCAGAGCGCTATCACGGTACAAAGGCAGAGCGGCTGTGCTCCCCGCCAGACGAATGGTCGGGCAGAGCAGGTGTGGTATGGGCCGAACGCCTAGCCAGCGGCCAGGGCTTCGACCAGCAGGCGGAAGAGTTTGTGAAAGTAGCAGAAGTGTTAGACAAGATTTACGGTAGATAACAAGATTATGGAAGTACAGCATCCATCAAAGATATTGATGACGGCAGACACCTTAGGCGGTGTCTGGACATATGCCATAGAACTAATCAGAGCCCTGAACGATTTTGGTGTTCAGGTAGCACTGGCCACCATGGGGGCACCACTAAGCGAGGAGCAGCAGGAGGAAGTAAAAAAGATCAGCAACCTGACTGTGTATGAGAGCGAGTATAAGCTCGAGTGGATGGAGAACCCCTGGGAGGACCTGGCCAAAGCCGGGGAGTGGTTGCTGCGCCTGAAAGAGGAGGTAAAGCCAGACATCATTCACCTCAACAACATGGCCCATGGAAACCTGGACTGGGGAAAACCTGTGGTGGTAGTGGTGCATTCCTGTGTGCTGTCGTGGTGGCGGGCGGTGAAGGGGGAGGAAGCTTCCTCAGCGTGGAACCAGTACCACGAAACCATCAAAGCCGGCCTTCATGCGGCCGACATCGTAGTGGCCCCTACCCAGTCTATGCTGCACCAGGCGGAGGATCTGTACGGCCCCTTTAAGCAGAGCACGGTTATTTACAACGGGCGCGGGCAGCAGCTTTTCCAGTTCGGCCGCAAGGAGCCGTTTATTTTCAGCATGGGCCGTGTGTGGGATGAGGCCAAAAATATAGCCATGCTCGCGCACATCGCCTCGGACCTGCATTGGCCTGTGTACATTGCCGGCGACGACAAGCACCCCACCACAGGGGAATCAGTGGATTTGGAGAACGTGCACTTCCTGGGGCAGCTGACCGCCAGTGAAGTGACCGACTGGCTCTCCAGGGCCTCCATCTACGTCCTGCCCGCCAAGTATGAGCCCTTTGGCCTGACTATTCTGGAAGCCGCCATGTCTGGTTGTGCCCTGGTGGTAGGTAAAACGGATAGCCTGACCGAGATCTGGGGAAATGCCACCAAATACGTGAATCCCAACGATGCCGATGAGCTGCGCGACACCATCAACAGCCTGATCGACGATGAGTTTACCCGCAACATTATGTCGTGCCGCGCTGTAAAGCGGTCGCATGGCTACAGCGCCGACCATATGGCCCAGGATTACAGCCACATCTACCGCCAGCTCCTTCGGTTTAAACTGCCGGAAGTGTTGGTGGAATAAGAAAGACCCAGACCTGAGAGTGTCCTGGCAGGCAGCAGGAAAAGCGAATTGTTACAGCAGTAATTATTTGAATGAAATTGGCCTTCCGAAGAACTTTTTCTGCTGATGCTGCTGATTGGTTCCCAAAACACGCACAGGTCTGGAAGACGCTGTGAGGTTTGAGGAGGAGGAGCACAGCGACAACCAGCATCTGGAAGGCCAAAATCATTGAAATAATTCACTTAATCACTCAATCAAAATTAAATAAATGAACATCGTCCTTTTCTACCACTCCATCCTCTCCGACTGGAACCACGGCAACGCGCATTTCCTGCGGGGGGTGGTGCGGGAGCTGCAGGAGCGGGGGCACCGGGTGCAGGTGTATGAACCTCAGAACGGCTGGAGCCTGCAGAATCTTATTGAAGGGTATGGCCAGGAGAAGCTGGAGGAACTACAGGAATACTACCCCGGCATCAGTACCAACTTCTACACCCTGGATAGTTTGGACCTGGATGAAGTGCTGCAGGAAGCCGATCTGGTGCTGGTGCATGAGTGGAGCGAACACGAGCTGGTGAGACGGGTTGGGGAGCACCGGGTAAAAAGCAATTACAAACTGCTCTTTCACGACACACACCACCGTGCGGTGACAGAGCGCGAAAGCATGGCCCGTACGACCTTACCCACTACGACGGCGTGCTGGCCTTTGGTCAGGTAATACGCGACCTGTACCTGCAGGAAGGCTGGACCTCCCGCGCCTGGACCTGGCACGAAGCCGCAGACACCAGCGTGTTCTACCCGCACAAGCAAACCCAAGATGAGGGAGACCTGGTCTGGATTGGCAACTGGGGCGATGAGGAGCGTACGGCCGAGCTGCACGAGTTCCTGATAAACCCGGTAAAGGAGCTGGGGCTGAAAGCGAAGATATACGGCGTGCGTTACCCCGATCATGCCCGCAAAGCATTGGCCGATGCGGGTATCGAGTATGGTGGCTGGTTGCCCAACTACAAAGCAGCCGAAGAATTTGCCAAACACAAAGTAACGGTGCACGTGCCGCGAAGACCTTATGTGGAGACGCTGCCGGGCATCCCGACCATCCGCCCGTTCGAGGCCATGGCTTGTGGCATTCCGCTTATTTCTTCGCCCTGGGATGATGCTGAGAACTTATTCACTCCCGGAAAAGATTTCCTGGTGGCCCGAACCGGCGAGGAGATGAAGCAGCACCTGCAGACCATTCTGAATAATAAAGCCACAGCAGAAGCAATAGCCAGCCATGGTCTGCAAACTATTCAAAGTCGCCATACCTGTGCCCACCGTGTAAACGAGCTGGAGCAGGTGTGCCTGGAGCTGGGAATAGCAGCCTCCAAAGTAACTCCAACGCAAACTGCCACTGCATGAAAACCAAAAAACTTGACATAGCCTTCTTCGGCTCCAGCCTCGTATCGGCCTACTGGAATGGTGCTGCTACTTATTACCGTGGCATTGTGCGGGCGCTGCACGATCGGGGCCACCACGTTACCTTCTACGAACCCGATGCTTACGACCGCCAGCAGAACCGCGACATGCCCGACCCCGACTGGGCGACAGTGGTAGTATATAAGGCTACGGCAGAAGCCGCCTCCCGCTGTCTGGAAGCAGCAGCCAAAGCCGACATCATTGTTAAAGCCAGCGGAGTGGGTGTGTTCGATGAGTTGCTGGAGCGGGAGGTGCTGCGTTTTCAGAATGAAAAGACACTTGTGCTTTTCTGGGATGTGGACGCCCCTGCTACCTTAGACCGTGTGCACAACAACTCCCAAGACCCCTTCCGGCAGCTCATTCCGCAGTACGACATGGTACTGA
This sequence comes from Pontibacter beigongshangensis, assembly GCF_014332515.1. GTDB lineage: Bacteria > Bacteroidota > Bacteroidia > Cytophagales > Hymenobacteraceae > Pontibacter > Pontibacter beigongshangensis. The sequence continues at coordinate 45,264 of NZ_VFSD01000025.1, forward strand.
CCTACGGTGGCGGCCAACCAGTGATAGAAGCGTACGAAGCATTAGGCGCTAAAAAGTGCGTGCCAATCTACAATGCCCTGGACACAGCCACTCACCACCCGGTCGTTTCCGAAGAGCGTTTTGCCTGCGACCTGGCTTTCCTGGGCAACCGCCTGCCTGACCGTGAGGCACGTGTAGAAGAGTTCTTTCTGAACCCTGCTGCCGCCACGCCCGGCAAAACCTTTATGCTTGGCGGCAGTGGATGGGGCGACAAACCCATGAGCCCGAATGTAAAGTACATGGGCCACGTCTACACCAAAGATCACAACGCCTTTAACTGCACTCCCAAGGCTGTGCTCAACATCAGCCGCGAGAGCATGGCCCGCTACGGTTTCTCGCCGGCCACGCGCGTGTTCGAGGCAGCCGGAGCCGGAGCCTGCATTATTACCGACTACTGGGAAGGCATCGACTTTTTCTTTGAACCGGAGAAGGAGATTCTGGTGGCGAAAAGTGGCACCGAAGTAGACGCTATCATGGCCGATCTTACAGCCGAAAAGGCAATGGCCGTTGGCAAGGCTGCCTACCGCAAAGTGCTCTCTGCCCATACCTACAACCACCGCGCAGAGCAGCTGGAGCAGCTGCTGTATACCAAGATAAGGCAACAGGTTAAGGTGCTAGTGTAGGGTTATCAGAATCAGGATTTACAGGATGATAGGATGAACAGGATTGTCTGCATCAGGAATATAATTCTGTCAGAACCCGAAAAGCCAGCATGAGAGAATGTGCAGCATACGTTTTCTTCTTTTGTCATTCTGGAATAATCTTGTGATAAAGCAGCGAAAGCAGCAGCTACTGGTGAAAGACCTCATCCTGTTCATCCTACCATCCTGTAAATCTTGATTCAGACAAATTCGGCAGGAGAAATTAGTCTTCCTGGACCAGAAGAACCCGGATTCTCCTAACATCTAAATGACAAAAGGCGGAAACAACAAAAAAGCAAAGGCTGTTGGCACAGACACTCACCGGTCTGAAAGACGCCGTGAAGTTTTCTAACAATCAACAATTAGCAATTCAGCAATTAAAAAATGAACATCGTTATACTAGGTTTATCCATAACCTCCAGCTGGGGAAACGGCCATGCCACCACCTTCAGGGGGCTGGTGCGGGAGCTGAACAACAAGGGGCATCGGGTGCTTTTTCTGGAGCGGGATGTGCCCTGGTACGCCAACAGCCGCGACCTCCCAAACCCCGATTTCTGCCAGACAGTACTGTACACTTCCTTAGATGACCTGAAGCAGCGCTTTACAGAGCAGGTGCGCGAAGCCGACTTGGTGATGGTGGGCTCGTTTGTGCCTGAAGGGGTGCCGGTAGGAACGTGGGTGGTACAGACGGCGCAGGGCATCAAAGCCTTTTACGACATCGACACGCCGGTGACGCTGGCAAAGCTGGAGCGGCAGGATTTTGAGTACCTGCATCCGCGCCTCATCCCGCAGTATGACCTGTACCTGTCCTTTACCGGTGGCCCTACCCTGGACCTGCTGGAGCAGCATTATGGCTCACCCATGGCAAGAGCGCTTTACTGCTCCTTCGACCCCATGCTGTACTATCCGGAGGACCAGGAGGTGCAATGGGATTTAGGCTACCTCGGCACCTACTCCGACGACCGTCAGCCCCCGCTCGAAAAGCTGATGCTGGAAGCTGCACGGCAATGGCCAGAGGGGCGGTTTGTAGTGGCTGGTCCGCAATATCCCAATACGGTGCAGTGGCCTGCCAACACGCAGCACATTCATCACCTGCCACCAGCAGCGCATCGCAGTTTCTACAACAGCCAGCGCTTTACGCAAAACATCACGCGCGCCGATATGATAAAAGCCGGCTACTCGCCCAGCGTGCGCCTTTTCGAGGCAGCAGCCTGTGGCACCCCCATCATTTCAGACTATTGGGAGGGGCTGGATACGCTTTTCACCTTTGGGCAGGAAATACTGGTAGCCTATTCTGCCGCCGATACGTTAAAGTTCTTACAGGAGCTGCAGGAGGAGGAGCGGAAGGCCATAGGGGAACGGGCCAGGCAGAAGGTGCTCACGCAGCACACCGCCGCCCACCGGGCACAGGAACTGGAGAACTATGCCCGGGAACTGATGACGCTGACAGTTAAAGGATAATCAAAATAATGGTGCTTCTTGATTCACTGGGTATTGACTATATAACTTTATGAACCTTGCCGTCGCCATCAGTACCATCAGCGGATTTTTTCTGCTTGTCGGATGTCTAGCTTCGTGCGCCGTCATGCAAGGCCCTGCCTTTAGCGGTGTTACTATTCATTATGTAGGAGAAAAGCTGGCGGCAACAGATACTGTAGCAGTTTTTTATGATGAGAAGGATGTGGTGTGGCCGCATAAGGTCATAGGCAGAATGACAAATGATATTGTGTTGCAGTACGAACCTGAAAACGTAAAACGCATGATGCAGGAAAAGGCCAAAGAGGTGGGAGGAGACGCCATTATCATTACTGACCTGGCACCGTACCGGACCCCAAACGAATTAGATAAAATCGTGTTAAAAGCAATTGTTATAAAGCATTTATAAAGAAGTTATTACATGGAGATACAGCAGGAGATTGAACAACTGGGGCCCTGGTTCCATAACATACACCTGCCAGGTGGCGAGCAGACGGCCCCCAACCACTATTTAGCAGATTTCCCAGCTTTTAAGTAGCGGCAGTTGGAACACGCAATTCCAACAGACTTATCTGGCTGGCATGTATTGGATATTGGCTGCAACGCCGGCTTTTATTCCATAGAGCTGGCAAAGCGCGGCGCACAGGTGCTCGCTATAGACGTAGACCCGCACTACCTGAAGCAGGCAGCCTGGGTGGCCCAACAGTTCGGGATGGAGGACAGGCTGGAACTGAAACAGATGCAGGTGTACGACCTGGCCCGCCTCGACCGCCAGTTCGACCTGATCTGGTACATGGGCGTGCTCTACCACCTGCGCTACCCGCTGCTCTCGCTCGACATACTGGCGCAGAAGGCCAGCCACCTGATGGTGTTCCAGACGCTGACCATGCCCGGCAACGAAACCGGGGATGTGCCGGAAGATTTCGGGGTTAACGACCGGCAGCCAACGCTGGAGGCGCACTGGCCCAAGATGGCTTTTATCGAAAAGAAAATGGCCGGCGACTTAACCAACTGGTGGGCTCCTAACCACACCGGCGTAGAAGCCATGCTGCGCACCTGCGGGTTTAAGGTAATAGAGCGGCCGGGGCACGAGCTGTACATTTGCCAGGTAGACGAACAGCTCCGACAGCACCAGCACTGGAACCAGTCGGAGTACTTATCGGCGGTGGGGCTGGCCTGGCAGGATACTGTGCAGGATAAAATCGCACAAAAAAACGCCTACATGGTATCGGGCTCCGGTAGTAAAAAGTAACAGCAGGGACGTTGCGCCCGGGCGAAAAGAATTGTGCACTAGCGCTGGCCTGGTTCTTTACATCGGTTTAGGCCGGTCAACTAATCCGAGATTTTTGTGAGCACGCTTAGTATCTTTGCAGCCACTCCAGCTTTGGCAAAGCCGGCGTGGCTTTTTTATGTATAATTGCCTGCTTTAAAGCAACAGGAAAACCAAAAAAGTAGAATAGCTCCTTCACTCATTCAACAATTCACGCATTCAAAATTAAAACATGCCTCCTAAAATAGAACCCTGGAAAACACTTAAATCTGAAATGGTTTTTGAGCACAGATGGTACAAGTTGCGCCGCGACCATGTAGAGCTGCCTAACGGGCACGAACTCGACGATTATTTTGTAAGCGTACGGCCCGATGTGGTGGTAACTTTTCCGCTTACCCCCGACAACCAGGTTATTTTTGTGCGACAGTACAAGCACGCCGCCGGCGAGATTCTGATAGAACTGCCAGCCGGTGTGATAGACGAAGGCGAGGATGTACCCATGGAAGCCGCCAAACGGGAGCTCCTGGAAGAAACCGGCTACGCCTCAGAGGAGGCAGAACTCCTGCTGGAAGTAATCGACAATCCGACCAAAGACACGAATAAGATTTACTATTTCCTGCTCCGCAATGTAAAAAAGGTAGCAGCCCAAAGCCTCGACGTGTCGGAAAATATTGAAGTACTGACTATTCCGCTGCAGGAAGTGGAGGCACGCATCCTGTCAGGCGACATAAAGGTGTCGGGAACGGTGGCGCTTTGCCTGCTGGCGCTGCACAAGCTGGAAGCAGAGAAGTAATTATTTGAATGAAAAAGCACCTCCCCGGCATTTTCTTCTTCTTTTCTTGAAACAGGCTATTTCTTCTGAAAAAATGCGGTTTCAGCAGCAGGGTGCCCATCTTTAACAAACGTTGATTAAAACCGTACTAAAATCTTCAGGCAGGACAATAGTTCTTTAATGGAGAGGCAGCCAGAGTCCGGTTGTTCCTGAAGACAGATTTTTAACTTCTCATTACCTGTGCCTGGGACCGATATGAAGCTGGAAAATGAAATAGGTATGGCAACGTTCAGGAGTCCTTTTCAGAAGGCCTACTTGAATATCCTCTATACGGGTAATTGGCTGGAGGCGCGGGTAGAAAGCCTGATAAAGCCATTTGGCATTTCGCCGGAGCAGTACAATGTGCTGCGCATATTGCGGGGGCAACATGGCAAGCCCATCAACCTGTATGAGGTGCAGGAACGGATGTTGAGCCGTATGTCGAACGCTACGCGGCTGGTGGAGAAACTGCGGCTGAAAGCGCTCGTTACCCGGGAAATATGCGAGCAAAATCGCCGCAAGGTCGAGATTGCCATCACACCCAAAGGCCTCGACTTGCTGAACGAGCTCGACCCTCTGGTGGAGGAGCAGGAAAAAACGCTCTTTAAGCACATAGATGCCGCCGAGGTAGAGGCGCTCAGCAATGTGCTGGACAGGTTAAGGGGGGTGGAATAATTGTTCTGAGGTATTTGTGCGGTGATTCCTGTTATCCTTTCAGCTGTTTGCCAGTAGCTCGCTGCCGCAAAATACTTTAAAAACAAACCTGCCTAAATAAATTATTCCAATAAAAAGCAGCCTTCCTGGGCATCTGCTGCTTTAGCAAATCCTACACAAATTGCCTGAATAACGGTTGTGTTTCCTTTCAAGATCAGAAATAAAACTACCAATCGCGGCGCTCTGGTTTAGCGGGCGTTCTGGCGGTTTCCTGGTCCACAGGTTCTAAGGTAACCTCACAAACCGACCTGAAACCGAGCCATATCCGGGGCTCCTCGTATTTCTGTACGTTTTTTATCTGCGCGTACTGCATCAGGTGCGCCCAGCTGCCCCCTTTGGCTATCCCCTTCTCTGCTGTCATTTCTGCTACGTTGCCAATAAGGTCATAAATCCTGAAATTGTTGGGTTTGTTGACAGAGATGGGCCTGTGGTTGTCAAAAAAGATGGGCGTGTGGTGTGGCTGGAAATAGCCGAACCGGAACCCATTCCCAAAAGTGCTGATGCAGTTAAAATCGGGAACAGGGTTGTAGCGGAGGTGATACTTGAGCTGCTTTCGTAGTTCGGGCCGGTCGTGCCCCATGCTGTCGATGATCTGGTGGTTGGGGTTGATGGTGGTAAAGATGGCCCTCTGCTTAATGCCGTACGGGTGGCTGGCCGGGTCCAGTCCGCCGGCCGCTGCCCGCTCCCATTCCTCAATGGTGGGCAGGCGCCACCGAAAGGAGACTTTGTAGCGTTCCTTCGGGTTTTTCTGGGTCAGGGATCTGTTTTTGTACTGATTGTAATTTTCTGTAGAAACTGTCGATCGCCATTTATTAAATGCCAACGCCTGCTCATAGCTGATGCCCACCACCGGATAGAACCTGAAGCGGATGTAGCGCAGGTAAGTTTTTTTCATGTTGCCGGTTCTGTCTACACTATCCCAGAGGCTCGTGTCTGGCAGGGCCCGCAGGTAAGCTTCCAGAGAGGAGTCGCGCTTGAGGGCATGCAGGTAGCCGTTCCAGTGCATGTTCGTGATCTCAGCCCTGTCTATAAATAAATTCTTCTCCAGATGCACGCCACCCGGCGGAGTCGGCAGCTCCTGCTTTTGTTCACCGGCTATGGTGGCCAGGAGCAGCATAATATATAGAAGCGAGTGTACCATGCAGCAGGCATATTTTAAAACTGAAGTTTCTGACTATAAAGGCGATAGAATAGTCTAAGTTAAAAAAATAAAAGAACAATTGTATTGGCTGGCGCATTAAACCAGTAAATCGGAAACAGGAGGAGGTCGTTGGAGGCGTGCTGTGGCGGCAAAAGGGGAAAACTGTGCTAACCTGCTGCGGCTATAGAACGTTAGTAGGAGCAGACTTATGTAAATGACATGGCACAGGAACAAACTATATTGCTGAAAGATTACTCTCAGGAAGAGAAAGCTGCTTATTTTGGCGCGCTTGCCACCATGGCATCTGCCGACGGACATGCCTCGGAGGAGGAGCTGGAATTTTTGCAGATGATGGGAGAAGCCGCCGAGTTGCCTGCAAACGTGCAGCAGGAGGTGGCGCAGATCGCTAAAAACCCCACCATCATAGATCTGAAACAATGCCTCGACGTGCTGAAGGGTAGCCAACTGCGCTTTTCTTTTGTAACCGATATCATAAGCTTTGCCAAATCAGATGGCAAATACTCGGCTGATGAGCAGAAACGGATAGCGCAAATTTCGGAGTACCTGGGCATAGACCAGAAACAGTTTAGTGTGCTCGATCAGTTCGTAAACAAGGCCGATGAGGCCAAGGAGCGGGGAGAAGACCCTACCTCACAATCTTTTCTGAACAAGAGCGGCTTTGGCGACATGTTCAAGAATGCCGGCATCTCGCCAGGCATGGTGCAGGGCATGCTGGGTATACTGGCCCCAATGGTTATTGGCAGCATGCTGAGCGGCGGCCGCAGACGCGGAGGCTCGATAGGGGGAGGCCTGTTAGGTGGGCTGCTTGGTGGCGGCATGATGGGCGGCGGCATGAGGCGTGGTGGTATGGCTGGTGGTGGACTGGGGTCTATCCTGTCGGTACTGGGCGGCTTAAACGGCAGGCGCGGTTACGGTGGCATGGGCAGTGGCGGCCTGGGCGGACTGCTCGGTGGCATTCTGGGCGGTGGCCGCAGAGGAGGCGGCACAGGTTGGTAGGTGATTTGGCTAGTTTCTGAAATCCGTGACCTGTTACTGTTTGCAACCTGCAAAACAAGCTGACAGCAGCGCCTCCGGAGGTACATTTTCATTTGAATAATTTGAGTGTATTCCCTATTTATGGGTATCTATAAAGCCATGCTTGTGCTCCGTCAAATTAAAAATTAGAAATTCAAAATTAGGCCCCCGTAGCCTCTTCGCATTTATTTTCTCTTTCTAAAAATCAAATTGGAGGAGCAATAAGTTATGCACTCAAATTCTTTTATCGTCATATGGCCGCAGCAGCAGAAAAACTTTACGCCTTTATTCACCAGCACTTTGTGCCCTTAGCAGAAGCAAGCCTGCATGTAAGCGACCTGGCCATACAACGCGGCTATGGTGTTTTCGACTATTGCTGGGTTCAAAACGGGCTTCCCCTGTTCCTGGACGATTACCTGGACCGCTTCTTCCGCTCTGCCGAACTGATGCTGCTGCCGGTGCCCCTCAGCCGGCCTGCGCTGCGCGAAAAAGTGCTGGAACTGATCCGGTTGAACAACCTGCCCCTCTCGGGTGTAAAACTGCTGCTCACCGGAGGCTACTCCGAAGATGGCTACGAACCAGGGGTTCCAAACTTAGCTTTGATAGAACAGCCCGTAGATTATCCGGAGCAGGAATATGTGGAGCGTGGCATCCGGATTATTACGCACGCCTACCAGCGGGAACTGCCAGCCGCCAAAACCATCAATTATAACATGGGCATCCGGCTATTGGCCAAGATCAGGGCAAAGGGGGCGCAGGACGTGCTCTACCACCAGGGCGGCGTGGTTACGGAGTTTCCGAGGTGCAACTTCTTTATCGTGAAACAAGACAACACCCTTGTTACGCCGGGCCAGGATGTGCTGGCGGGCATTACCCGCAAAAATGTGCTGGCGCTGGCTGCCAGTTCCTACGCTGCGGCGGAGGGAGTGGTGACCCTGGAGGATATTCAGCAGGCAAAAGAGGCTTTTCAGACCAGCACTACCAAGCGAATTGTGCCCATAGTTCAGATCGACGGCACCATGATAGGAGACGGCAAACCCGGGGCTGTTACCCTGGACCTGTTGCAGCAACTGGTCGCCCTCGAACAGCGGCATTTTTCCTCCCGGTAATTTATGGTACTTTTCTGAAAGAAGTAATTTCAGCCAGCTCATGCGCAAGTCAGCCGGTTTTTACTTTTACCACTCCCTCAACGATTTTTTGCCTGCCTCCGGAAAAGGGTAGCCGGTTGCCTACGGCTTTAGCGGAACGCCAGCTGTGAAAGACGCCATAGAGGCCATCGGAATTCCGCATCCGGAAGTAGATGTGATTCTGGTGCCTGAAGCCCCGGTGGGTTTCAGGCATCCCCTGCAGGCCGGCGATATAGTGAAGGTTTACCCTGCCAATACCAGCACCCAGTGGCCCGAAAACTACTCGCTCCAGGCTGGGTTGCCTGTTTCTGATAAATTTATTCTGGATGTGCATGTGGGCAGGCTGGCCAGGGCCTTGCGTTTGCTCGGGTTTGATAGCCGCTACCAGAACGATTATGCCGACACCTCCATCGCACAACTTGCGCTCAAGGAAAACCGGATAGTGCTCACTCGCGATATCGGCCTGTTAAAGCACAGGAGCATACACCGGGGCTACTGGCTGCGTTCACAGCACCTGCAGGAGCAACTGGCAGAGGTCATCGCCTACTTCCGGCTCGGGCCCAGGTTTGAAACATTTAGCCGGTGCCTGGCCTGCAAAGGGCAGATTGTGCCTGTGCCGAAAGCAGAAGTGGTGGACCAACTTCCTCCAAAAACCAGGCGCTATTTCAATGAGTTCTACAGGTGCCCCTCCTGCCGAAGAGTTTACTGGAAAGGTTCTCATTATGAACGCATGCAGGAGTTCCTGCAAAGGCTAGGGCAGCAGGAGTAGCAGCGCCTCCGGAGGTGCTTTTTGATTAGAATAATTCGGCCGTATATCTTAGTGCTACATAAAGGATTAAATGTCAGTAGTGGCGTCTACCCTAGCCAACCAAAAATGAGGTTTTCGAATGGAGGGTTAAAAAAAAGCCAGGAAAGCCGAACTTTGTGTTGACCAAACCTAAGAATTCGCAAGGCTTAAGTTCCGCCTTGCTATTGCATCCTCTAAATTTAAAATCAACTATTTAAACATTAAGCCTTTAAACAACCAGCAATTATTCTAATCAAAAAGGTCCTCCGGAGGTTTTTGACGCCGCTGCTGCTGAGAAGAGTTAGCGGTTGTAGAGCCACATCAGCTTTTGCAGCTTTTGTGCCTGGTGCCAGTCGAACAGGCCGGGCTTCAGGCGCCACTCCCAGTTATGGTCGGTGGTGGAGGGTTTGTTCATGGTTGCTTCGGCGCCGAGGCCCAGCACATCCTGAAGTGGCAGCACGGCCAGTTGTGCCACCGAACCGTAAGCCAGCCTGCCCATTACCTCATGCACGTTGTCGGCAGTGAGGTGGGTGTTGGTGTAGTGGCCCAGGCGGCTCTTGTCGTCGTAGCTGGCCTGGGTCTCGAACCAGCCCCGCATGGTGTAGTTGTCGTGGGTGCCGGTGTAAATGATGGAGTTCTTGATGTGGTTGTGCGGCGTGTAGGCATTGCGCGGCATATCGTCGCCAAAGGCAAAGATCAGCAGGCGCATGCCCGGCAGGTCGAACTGCTGCATCAGGTCCCGCACAGGCTCATCTATCTCTCCCAGATCCTCGGCTATAATCGGCATCTCCGGATGCTTGATTTTGACGATGGAAAGTATTTTTGCCCCTGGTGAACTTACCCATTTACCGTTGATAGCGGTTCTTTCTGAGGCAGGCACCTCCCAGTAGGCCGAGAAAGCCCTGAAGTGGTCGAGGCGCAGCAGGTCGAACAAACGCAGGTTGTGGCTGATGCGCCTCACCCACCAGTCGAAGTTCTGCTTTTCCAGCGCCTCCCAGTCAAAAACCGGCGTTCCCCAAAGTTGCCCCGTCTCACTGAAATAGTCGGGTGGCACCCCAGACGAAGCCACCGGCTGACCTGTGCCGTCAAGCTTAAAGTAATGTGGGTGCGACCAGATATCCGCACTGTCGTGGCTCACATAAAAGGGCATGTCTCCGATCAGGTAAATCTGCTGTTTGTTGCAATACTTTTTCAGGTTTTCCCATTGCCTATAAAACAGGAACTGCAGAAACTGCTCCCGCTCTATCTCCATGGCTAACTCGTGTGCCAGCTCCAGCATGGGTCTTTCCTGCCGGTACTTGATCTCATCGGCCCAGTCGACCCAGCTTTTGTGCTCAAAGTGATTCTTAAAGGCCACATACTGCCCATAGTCTTCAATCCATTCGCTATGTTCCCGGATAAATGCCGCAAACTGGGTCCTGAGCTCAGTGGAAGGTTGCGTTCTGAAGTTCTCATAAGCCTGTAGGCAGATACGGTGTTTTAACCGCGTGACCTCTTCGTACATCACCTTATCGTCGCGAAACGAGAAGTCTGTGTGCTCCAGGTCGTGGTGGTGTAGCAGGCCGTCTTCCAGGAGCAGCTGCGGGCTGAGCAGCAGCGGGTTGCCTGCAAAGGCGGAGTGGCTGCTGTAGGGCGAGTTGCCGGAGCCCGTCTCGGTTGGGTTCAGTGGCAGAATTTGCCAGTAGCGCTGCCCAGCCTCGGCCAGTAAATCTGCAAATTTGTAAGCCTCCGGTCCCAGGTCGCCGATACCATAGGGCGAGGGGAGGGAGGTAATATGAAGCAGAATGCCGCTGCTGCGTTTTTTTATGATCATGATGCTGTTGCTGTTAAAAGTGCCACCGGAAATTTATCTAATAGGACGGCTACAGGTATTTCCTGCTGCAAGGTCAGGTGCTCCTGGCTAAAAATCTGCTGCCACTCAAGGGGGGCATCGGGCGGTAACACTAAGGTGGTATCCTCCCACACCTGCCCCAGTGGCAGTTGCTCCTTCGTGATAACCGGTACCAGCAGGCGAGGCACCACCACGATGCACCACTGGCCTTCGTGCCTGCGTGCGAAGGCCAGCACATGGGTTTTGTGTTTGCCGGTTACGTTCAGGGGCTGGTAGTCGCCAAAACTGAAGAGGTCGTGCAGGTCGCGGCGCACATTCAGGGCTTTGTAGAGCAGGTAGAGCTTCACGCGGGCATTGGCGGGGTTTGCCAGCAGGTCTGCCAGCAGGCCGTCGCTGTTCTGCTGCTCCTGCGCTTTCATTTCCTGCAGGTACTGCTGTCGCTGCTCATAATCTACCGGGCGTCGGTTATCAGGGTCCACCAGACTAAAGTCCCACAGTTCGCAGCCCTGGTAAATATCCGGTACGCCGGGGCAGGTTATTTTTAGGAGTGTCTGGCATAGCGAATAGATCCAGCCGTAGTGCGCCAGCTTCAGGAAGAACGGACGGAAAGCCTGCATAAAGTTTTCGTCTTTCAGCAGCAGGTGCTCCACCAGCTCCTTCACCGCCTCTTCGTACTCCTCGTTCGGCTCCGACCAGTTGGTGTTCACCTTGGCCTCTCTGAAGGCCTTGATCAGGTACTCCTGCACCCGCTCCACCGTGCTCTCGTCCACGGCGCCGTCTACGGGCAGCACACCCAGCAGGGTCTGGAGCAGAAAGTAAATATCGTTGCGCTTCGGATAGCCTTTTTTAATGTGTTGCTGGATCATCTCCAGCCATACCTGCACCTGCCCCTCCCATTCGTCTGGCAATTCGCTTAATACATTCAGGCGCATGCGTGCCCCTTCGCCTCGTTTGGTATCGTGGGTGGCGGTGGCATTGAGAGAGTGCGGGTAGCTTTTGAGCTTGTACTTCATGAGCTTGTGAAACTCGTTGGGCCTGATGTTGAACACATCCGGGCTATTGCCTACTTCATTCAGCGAGATAATGCGGTTGTAGTTGTAGAAGGTGGTGTCTTCTACTCCTTTGGCGGCCAGCGGCCCCGTGTACTGCTGGCTGCGCATCACAAAATAGAGTTTATGCTTCAGTACGTCTTCTGGCTCCTGCTCATCGGGCTGGAACAGGGTACGCAGGTGGCGCAGCTGTGGCTCGGTATCGGGAGCACGGTGCAGTGCCTCTGCAAAGGCCTTGTCTATCACCTCTATTGCCAGCTCTGATAAAGGAAAGGCGCGGGCGTAGATACGATATACAGGAAAAGAAGCTAGCAACACCCCAAGCGCGTTTCGCCATTGAGCCTCCTCAAAATCACTGGTAAGCAGTTGGTGCTGCTGCAGGTAGCGCAGCAGGTTTTCGAGTTCGCCGGGCATTTGGTTTTTCAGGATGAACATCTTCTTCTCAAACACCAGCTTTTCGTAGTCGGTGGCGGCGCTCGGCACCAGGCGGCTGTAGAGCGAGGTCAGCTTTTTCTCTCCGGTAGGGTCGGTGAACAGGTTGCTGATCCAGGCCAGAAAGTCGTAGCCGCTGTTGCCCTGTATAGGCCAGTCTTCCGGCAGGTTCTCATGGCCTTCCAGTATTTTCTCCACTACCAGGTACACGTCGTCGCCTGCCAGTTCTCGGAGCCGCTCCAGGTAGGTGTCCGGGTCAAAGAGGCCGTCCACATGGTCTACCCGCAGCCCCTGCACCAGGTTCATGTCGTGGAGGCGCCTGATAAACTCGTGGTATTTATCGAACACCTCCTGCTGCTCCATGCGCAGGCAGATCAGGTCGTTTACCGTAAAAAAGCGGCGGTAGTTTATCCGCTGCTCCGTTGCCTGCCAGTGGCAGAGCGTGTAGAACTGTTGCTGCAGCAGCTCTTGAAATGCCTCTGGACTGTCGTTAATTATTCCAATGATTTTGTCCCTCGACAGCCTCAGTGGCTCGTGCTGCTCTATGGTCTGGTGCAGGTCCAACAGCACCTGTTGCCAGAGAGCCATGTCTATCTTGTCGGAGCTGCTAATCTGCTGCAGGTGCTCCAGTTTATGGTTCAGCCCCGCTGTTTCGGCGGCAGAGCCTGCTTCTGCTGCTATCTGTTGTAGCAGGGGCTCATAAACCGACAGGCTGGCCGGGTAGCAGGAGTCGAAGTAGTTTATGCCAAATCCACTCTCGCTGAACGACAGTTTCAACTGCTGCTCCTTCAGCACGCTTTCCAGGGTATCTCCCAGAAAGGGCACCATCAGCTTCCCGTCAAAATCAGGGTGTGCAAAGTCTACGTCGAAAAAGTTGATGTAGTAGGATTTCTGCCCTTTCTCCAGCACATCCATCAGCCACTTGTTTTCCGGGTGGTAGGCCATATGGTTCGGCACGATATCCTGTAGCCAGCCCATGCCACGTTTCTGCAGTTCCTTTGCTATGTCTTCAAATTCCTCCAAAGTACCAATCTTCGACCCTATTTGCTCTGCCTCTGCTACATCGTAGCCATGCTCACTCCCTGTTTTCGCCTTGAAAAAGGGGGCTGCATACAACGTGCTGATGCCGAGTTCGTGAAGGTAAGGGATAGTTGTGCGCACATCCTTCAGGGTGAAGGAGGGCGATACCTGTAGCCGGTAAGTGGCCGTAGGAATATAAACCATATATGTTTAGGCTTTTAAATTCAGACTGTGATACAACTTGTCAAATTTCCGGCACCATTCAGCAGCTCCTTCATCACCTTTGTTGCTCCAATGTTTATAGTCTTCATAAATCTCTTTCCGCATGATAAAAGCAATGTTCTGCGCGTGCCAGTACTCCGGCTCAACGGGCGAGTTGCGGAAAAGGTTAATCAGATTTATGATCAGGTCCATCAGATCAATATTGTCAGGGTACTGCCCCAATTGTTGCATCAGACCCTGCACGCGTTTGGCAAGGTCAAAGTTAAGGGGCGTCGCATTCAGCTTTACGTTCATGCGCTCCGCCTCATTAAGTAATTTCTTTACTTCCTGCGGGTTTATCTCGTCTTTGGCAATCTCGGTCTGCAGCCTGTTGTTCACAATATATTCTACGGTAGTGAGCAGTGGGCGGGGGAGAGGCATGCCTAAGCGGCGCATGGCCTGCATTAGCGGGTAATTGTTGTTATAAACGTTCAGGAAGTCGTTTTCGATGTTATCCATGGTCTGCTCCAGCACCTGGTCCAGGATCTTTTTCTGGTCGTCTTTAAAGAGGTGCCAGAAAGAGTAGTAATGAGACTCAAAATGTTTGTCCAGCAGCATGATCACTTCGCTCACATTGCCTCTGTTAAAGGCTGTGCTAAGCTCGTGGTGCATGGTCTGAAACGTTTCCTCGTCAACAAACTTCCTTACGCCACCAAACAGCTGATGATCGCCCATGTGCAGGACGGCAAAGGTAAACACATCTTCACTCCAGGTAATGTTCGAGTGGATTTTAGCCTGCCCGGTAGCCAGCTTAAGCCGGCCAGCTTCCAGCAGGTCATAGTTTTTCGAGGTGGCTCTGTAGCTGTAGAGGTTCAGGTTCTCAGGCTTGTCCGCAAAAAGTGAGGCTACTGCGTAGTGCGCCCCTACCCGCAGCAGGTTAATGATGGTTGGTTTTACATGCCTGTTGTATACATCGGCAGCATTTCCCTGCTCCGGAATGTTGCTTTTTGCCTTGCTTAAAAGTTCTAAAAAATGAATTCTGTAGTCCTGTCCGGTGATGCTGTAGGCCAGCTGTAAGGCTCTGGCGGCATAATAGATGTCCTGCACCGTTTCTATGCCTGTCACCTCATCAAAGAACCAGCCACAGCTCGTGTACATGAGCATGGTGTGGTACTGCATTTCCAGCAGCCGCAGAAACCTGGATTTTTCTTCTCTATTCAGTTCATACGTGGTGTGGGAGGAGATAAATTTGTTCACGTTTTCCTCAGACCGGTCCATGATCACCTGGATATAGTCGTTCCGGGTTTGCCAGGGGTCTGCCTTCAGCTTTTTCATCTCATTTTCGAAGACAGGTGCCAGCTGGTCGCGCAGCCAGTCGAAGGCATTGCGCAGCGGGCCCCGCCATTCCTGGTTCCAGTGGCCGTTGCCGCCGGTATTGCAGCCGCAGTTGCTTCTCCAGCGCTCCACACCGTGGGCACAGCTCCAGGAGGTGTCTTCCGTTATTTTGGCTTCGTACTCAGGTGGGTGCTTCTGCAGAAACTCTCCATATACCGTCAGGGTTACATCGTGCGCGTTCTCGATGTTGGTAATAGCATACGAAAGGGCCATTTCGCCAAAACGGTGATGGTGGCCATAGGTCTCGCCATCAGTGGCAATATGCATCATCTGTGGCTCTTTGCTCTGCGGGTCCAGGGTGCTTCGCAGCCGGTGCGCAAAGCGCTCGCCACTGTTTAGCAAGCCTTCAAAAGCAATACCCTGCGACACCGGGCCATCATAAAAGAACAGCGCAATGCTTCTGCCGGAGGGCAGGTTGCAGCGGTAGGCCCGGCGCGGATCTATTTTTGCGCCGATGGCATCATGCCATTCCTTCTCCCCGATTTTCCGGAACTTGTTGGCCTGGTACGGCGACAGAATTGTGAATTTAATGCCGTGCTCAGCCAGTACTTCCAGTGTCTCGGTATTGGCAGCTGTTTCGCCCAGCCACATGCCCTCTGGGTCGCGGCCGAAGCGCTGTTCAAAATCATGCTTGCCCCAGATAACCTGCGTGTGCTTATCGCGGGTGTTGGCCAGGGGCATAATCATGTGGTTGTATACCTGCGCCAGCGCGGAGCCGTGGCCGGAGAATCGTTCACAGCTTTCTTTGTCGGCATCCAGAATGGCCTGGTAAGTGTCGGGGTCCTTTTTTTGCATCCACTCCAGCAGGGTGGGGCCAAAGTTAAAGCTGATGCGGGAGTAGTTGTTCTTGATGTCGGCTATCGTGCCCCCCTCTCCTAAAATGCGGGAGGCAGAGTTGCGGGCATAGCATTCGTTGGAGATGCGCTCGTTCCAGTCGTGGAAGGGACTGGCAGACTCCTGAATTTCAACTTCGTTTAACCAAGGGTTCTCACGGGGCGGCTGGTAAAAGTGCCCGTGTATACAGATGTATTTATCGCTCATATTTATTGTTTCTTACTTTGTAAAGTAAGCAGAGATTCTGGCTGTAGCAAAAAAGAGTTGTTTTGATTTTCGGCGGCGCCAGTGTCAGCACCCGGTCCGCCCCACTTTTCTTCAGCTGAGTTCAGCAGCATATCCCAGCTTTTGCCTGCCTCCAGAGGCAATGTTACCCTTTGTGGCTGATCGCTGAAATTGAACAGGCAGTATACATACGGCATTTTACCGGTGTGGATCAGGTGCAGCACCTGGGTGGTATCGTCGTAACTGGCAGAAAGGTTTTGTTTTTCCAGGTTGGAGAAAGCCGGAGCGGTTTTCCTGATCCCGATCAGGTTCTTGTAAAATTCCCGCAACTTCCGTTGCTGCTCGTTTTGGGTATAGCTATGCTGCAGTTTCGACTTCTGAAAAGTTTCCAGTGCCTGCGGGTCCGGAGCTTCGCCTTTCCAGGCAAAGGCCGAGAATTCCTCCCGGCGGCCTTTGCGCACCAGCTCCACCAGTTGCTCGTCAGTATGGCTTACAAAGTACAGGAAAGGGTTTGTCTCACCATATTCTTCTCCCATAAATAACATAGGTGTATAAGGCGACAGCAGAATAAGCCCTGCTACGAGTTTTAATTTCTCAAAAGAGACCAGTTGTGTCAGGCGCTCGCCCAGCATCCGGTTGCCGACCTGGTCGTGGTTCTGGGCGCACACCACAAACTGCTTGGCCGGGTTAGCAGAAGCATCGGTGCCAACAGTTCTTTTGCGATGTTCTGAATAAAGGCCATTGTAAATAAAGCCACGTTCCAGTGCCTTTACCAGGTGCTCAGGCTTTCCGTAGTCTTCATAATATCCTTCCCGCTCCCCGGTTACGAGAGTATGCACGGCGTGGTGATAATCGTCCATCCATTGTGCCGCAAGCCCATAACCGCCTTTTGCAACCGGGTTTAGCAGGCGCACATTGTTCATGTCGCTTTCTGCAATCAGAAAGTACTCCCGGTTGTTTTGGTCGCCGAGTTGGTGTACATGCTCCTGCAGCTCCTGTAGAAAATGTTTTGGCCCCAGGTCGAGAATAGCGTGCACGGCATCCAGACGGAGCGCATCTATATGGAAGTCGCGAAGCCACATGAGGGCGTTCTGCAGAAAGTAATTCCGGACATGGTCGGAGTGAGCGTCATCAAAGTTCAGCGCGGCTCCCCAAGGGGTGTTGTATTTTTGGGTAAAGTAGGGGCCAAAGTCGTTCAGGTAATTTCCTTCGGGCCCCATATGGTTATATACTACGTCCAGAATTACTGCAATGCCTTCTTTATGGCAGGCGTTCACCAAACTTTTCAGTCCATCAGGTCCGCCATAAGAATTTTGGGCGGCAAAGGGGTACACCCCGTCATAACCCCAGTTACGGGTGCCGGGGAACTGGGCCACCGGCATAAGCTCTATGGCTGTTATGCCAAGTTCTTTAAGCTCGGGCAATTTTTTTTCTACTCCTTTAAATGTTCCTTCCTCCGAAAAAGTGCCTACGTGTAGTTCATAAATTATATATTTCTCTAACGGAAGTACTTTCCAATCCTGGTCTTTCCATTCAAAATTTTTATGATCTATTACTTCGGAGGCAGTATGTACAGTGTCTGGCTGCGAGTGCGAGGCAGGGTCGGGACGTTCCATCTTACCGTTGAGGCGATACACGTAAGTTGCTCCGGGGAGCACGTTTTCCAAAGCGCCTGTCCAGTATCCAAACGACTCTCTCTGAAGGAGTAAGGTGGCATGGTGAGGCGATTTCAGGATAACTTCTACCTGCTCTGCCTCAGGCGCCCAAACCGTGAAGGAGGTGCCTTTTCCTGCTGTATAGGCTGATCCAATTGTTCTTATAATTCCCATCGGTTATTATATAATTTGTCACAGCGTGTATAAACTTGCAAATTCGTTAATAAGTTTTCCATTATTAAATGAATTAAGTAGTTAAACATCTTAAACTTAGATGAACCCGTAATAAGTACTGATTTGATTTTTATTTCATTTGAATATTTGAATATTAGCTGAAACATAATTTATATTGTGAGGTAACTACAGTAAACTACTAAACACACTTAATGGAAGCACTGGAAGGTAAACAACGCGTCGTAATCGAAAATGTGAAGCCGCAGCTGAATTGCGGACAATATCCTGTGAAGCGGGTGGTAGGAGAGGAGCTAAGGGTAACTGCAGATATTTTTACTGATGGACATGATGAGGTAAAAGCCATTTTATGCTATAAAAACGCTAAAAAGAAAAGATGGGAGGAGGTGCCCATGCACTTCCTGGGCAACGACCATTGGGAAGCCCGGTTTACGCCAGACAGCATGGGCCGCTTTGAATATACACTGCTGGGCTGGATAGATCATTTTTATACCTGGCAGAAAGGGCTAAAAAAGAAATATGAGGCCAACCAGGACATAAAAGTAGAACTGCAGATTGGCGCACAGTTGCTGGAGGAAACAGCTGCTGCCGCCAAACCTGGCCAGAGTAAGCGCCTGAAAAAATGGGCGAAAGAGCTACAAACCTCCGGTTCTGATGCTGATGCCGTTGCGCTGGCAACAGGCACTGACATAACGGAGCTGATGAACGCGGCCTCCGAACGAAAGAATGCCACCACCTACGATAAGGTGCTGGAAGTGGATGTGGAGCGGAAAAAAGCCTTGTTCAGTACCTGGTATGAGTTTTTTCCGCGCTCTGCGGCACAGGAGGCCGGGGCACATGGCACTTTCAAAGATTGCGAACGCCTGTTGCCACGCATTGCTGAGATGGGCTTCGATACTATTTACCTCCCACCGATCCACCCGATTGGCAGAGAATTCCGGAAAGGTAAAAACAATGCTGTAACGGCACAGCCCGGTGAACCCGGCTCGCCCTGGGCTATCGGGGCTGCTGAAGGCGGCCACAAGAGTATTTTGCCGGAGTTGGGAACACTAGATGATTTCAGGAGTTTTGTGGCTGCTGCCCGTGACCATGGTATAGAAATAGCACTGGATTTCGCTATTCAGTGCGCCCCGGATCACCCCTATGTAAAAGAGCATCCGCAGTGGTTTAAGTGGCGGCCGGATGGTACCGTGCAATATGCGGAGAACCCACCCAAGAAATACCAGGACGTACTGCCCGTAAACTTCGAAACAGAAGATTGGCAGAACCTGTGGCTTGAGCTAAAAAGCATTCTGGATCACTGGATAGCGCAGGGAGTGTATATCTTCAGGGTGGACAATCCCCACACCAAAACATTTGGCTTCTGGGAGTGGTGCATTAAGGAAATCCGAAAGCAGCACCCGCAGATCATATTCCTGGCAGAGGCCTTTACCCGTCCCCGTGTAATGGAGCGGCTCGGCAAGATTGGCTTTACCCAGTCTTACACCTACTTTACCTGGCGCAACACCAGCCAGGAAATGAAGGAGTACCTGACGGAACTAACGCAAACCGAAATGCGCGACTATTACCGTCCGAACTTCTGGCCCAACACTCCTGATATTCTGCCAGTGTCGCTGGTAGATGGGGGCGAGGCCGGGCACATTGCCCGTGTGGTGATGGCGGCCACCCTGTCGTCTAACTACGGCCTGTACGGCCCGGTATATGAATTCGGCATAAACGTGCCCCACCCGGGCAAAGAAGAATATACTGAGTCAGAAAAGTACGAGATCAAGCACTGGGACTGGGGGCGCAAAACCAAGATAAGGGAGGTTATCACGCTCATCAACAAAATAAGGCAGGTAAACCCGGCCCTGCAAAGCACCTGGAATATCGAGTTTGCCAACACTGATAACCAACACCTGCTGGCCTATTCAAAGGTAGACGAAGCCTCGGGCAATAAACTGCTGATGGTAGTGAATATGGACCCGCACCATGTGCAGCCGGGCTGGGTACAGGTGCCCTTACAGCGGTTCGGCCTCTCTTCAGACCAGCAGTACATCATGCACGACCTGCTGACCGAATACAAATATACCTGGACCGGCGAGTGGAATTACGTGGAACTGCGGCCGCATGAGATGCCAGTGCACGTGTTCCGGCTGGAGGAAGCCAACGAAGGCATGGGCCACCAGGAATTAGACGACACCTTTCTCCCTCAATAAACTGGGAATCCCTTCATAATTCACTTATACCTACTATGGCAGATAAAGAAACGCTGTTAGACGACAACATTCATTGGTACAAAGACGCGATCATCTACGAATTGCACATTAAAGCCTTTAAAGATGGCAATGGCGACGGTTACGGTGATTTTAAAGGTTTAATGCAGAAACTGGATTACCTGGAGGATCTGGGGGTAACAGCAATCTGGCTATTGCCATTTTACCCGTCGCCACTCCGGGACGATGGGTACGATATCGCGGACTATTATAATATAAATCCTTCGTATGGCAACATGCAGGATTTTAAGCTTTTTGTAAAGGAGGCGCATCGCCGTGGCCTTAAGGTGATTACAGAGCTTGTTATCAACCACACCTCCGATCAGCACCCCTGGTTTCAGCGTGCCAGGAAAGCTAAAAAAGGATCTGCGCACCGCGACTATTATGTGTGGACGGACGACCCGAACAAGTACAATGAGGTGCGGATTATCTTTACCGATACTGAACCCTCTAACTGGACCTGGGACCCGGTTGCAGGCCAATACTACTGGCACCGCTTTTTCTCTCACCAGCCTGACCTGAACTACGATAACCCGAGAGTGCAGCAGGAGGTGTTTAAAATGCTGGAATACTGGCTCGACCTGGGAGTGGATGGCTTCCGGCTGGATGCGGTGCCCTACCTGTTCGAACGCGATGGCACCAACTGCGAGAACCTGCCGGAGACGCATGCCTTCCTGAAAAAACTACGGGCGCATGTCGACAGTAAGTATACAGGAAAGTTGCTGCTGGCTGAGGCCAACATGTGGCCGGAAGATTCCGCTGCATATTTTGGCGATGGCGATGCCTGCCACATGAACTACCACTTCCCGATTATGCCGCGGCTATTCATGGCTCTCAAAATGGAAGACCGCTATCCTATCATCGACATCATTAACCAGACGCCCGCTATTCCGGAAGTTTGCCAGTGGGCCATGTTCCTGCGCAACCACGACGAACTGACGCTGGAGATGGTGACGGATGAAGAACGGGATTACATGTACAAAGTGTACACAAAGGACCCCATGGCGAAAATAAACATCGGCATCCGCCACCGGCTGGCTCCGCTTCTGGGTAACGACCGGGCCAAAATAGAGCTGATGAACGTGCTGCTCTTCTCGATGCGGGGAACTCCGGTAGTGTACTACGGCGATGAGATCGGCATGGGCGACAACTTCTTCCTGGGCGATCGGGATGGGGTGCGGACGCCGATGCAGTGGAATGACGACCGCAACGCAGGCTTCTCTACTGCCAATCCGCAAAAGCTGTACCTGCCCCTGATCATAGACCCGGAATATAAGTATGAGTCGGTGAACGTAGACACGCAGGAGCACAACCCGAACTCGCTGCTCTGGTGGACACGGCGCATTATCAACATGCGCAAGCGTTACAAGGCCTTTGGTCGAGGCACTATTAAATTCCTGAATCCTTCCAACTCCAAAGTACTTGCTTTTGTGCGGGAGTACCAGGATGAGACCATTCTGGTGATTGCCAACCTGTCGCGTTTTGCAGAAGCTGTTGAACTCGACCTGCGCGATTACAAAGGCCATATCCCGATGGAAGTGTTCAGCAAGAACAAATTCCCGATCATTAAGGACGAACCATACATCTTTACGATGGGCACCCACGGGTACTACTGGTTTGAGTTGCAGCCACAGGAGGTTGGGGCCTCGTTTGATGCTGATAAGCAAAAGCCTGAAATGCAGCTGACTTCCCTGCGAACCGCCCTGACGGCCAAAGAACTGAAAGAACTGGAGTCGAAGGTGTTGCAGAAGTACCTGATGCGCAGCCGCTGGTTTGGCGGAAAGGCCCGCACTATACAACGGATCCAGGTGATTTCTAATGTACCGCTTCAGGTAGGGAAGCAGGCCGCCTCACTCCTGATGATAGAGGTAAACTACAACGAAGGGCTCCCGGAGATCTATCAGTTGCCAATTGCATTTGCTTCCGGCGACCAAGTAGAAGAATTGATAACCACCTATCCAAGCAGTGTGATCGCCCGCGTGGCAATGGACTCCAAAGAAGGTATCCTGTATGATGCCTTGTACTGGGAGGATTTCCGGAACATGCTGTTCCAGTTAATGGCAAGGCGGAGAAGAGTCAAAACCGAAAATGGCGAACTGGTGGGCATGAGCAACAAAGAAGTAAGTGCAGCCCTGAAAGCCACGGACCAGCCTTTTACTTCCAAGATACTGAGTGCGGAGCAGAGCAACACATCAGTGCTTTACGGCGACCGCTACTTTATGAAGGTTTACCGCAAGCTTGACCGATCTGTGAACCCGGATGTTGAGGTGATCCAGGCACTTTCTCAGCAAGCTGATTTTCCTTATGTACCAAAGTTTATGGGTACGCTGGAGCAGCATGAGGCTAAAAAGCAGCCGATGGTGCTTATGATGCTACAGGAATTCGTGCCGAACCAGGGTGATGTATGGGTGTACATGGAGAATTCCCTGAAACGCTTCTTTGAACGCTTGCTTACCCAGGGTGAGCGCCTGGAACCGAAAAACCCTATTGGTACGCTCTCTAATCCTGTTCCATTCTCTGATGTGCCGGAAGAGGTGCAGATGCAGTTGGGCGGTGCACACGTAGAGCGCGTGGAACTCCTGGGGCAGCGTACTGCCGAAATGCACCTTGCCATCGCCAATATCGACCATAAGGATTTTACGCCAGAGGATTTCTCGTTGCACTACCAGCGGTCGCTTTACTCCTCGCTGACTTCGCTTGTTAGAAGCAGCTTTGATCTGTTGCAGAAAAAGCTGCCAGACTTGCCGGAGGCTATTCAGGAAGAGGCAGAGGAGGTGCTGCAAATGCGTGGACAGGTGCTGGAGCAGCTAAAAATGATTTTTGCAAAAAAGATAGATACGCAGAAGATCCGTACCCACGGCGACTACCACCTGGGGCAGGTATTGTTTACCGGCCGCGACTTTGTCATCATCGACTTTGAGGGTGAGCCGGCCCGCTCGTTCAGTGAACGCCGTTTGAAGCGCTCTCCGCTGCGCGATGTGGCCGGTATGATCCGGTCCTTCCACTATGCGGTGTACAACGCACTCTTCCAGGCGGGTTCCTTCCGGAAAGAAGACAGCCAGTACCTGGAGCAGTGGGCTGAGCAGTGGTATCACTACGCCAGAGGGTTCTACACGCACAGTTACCTGCAGCAGGCCAAAGGCAGTGGTTTTGTGCCAGCCAAGGAGGAGGATTATAGCGTGCTGATGGAGACGTTCCTGCTTGAGAAAGCGATCTATGAATTAGGATACGAATTGAACAACCGTCCGGATTGGGTACTTATCCCGATCAGAGGCATAAAATATATCATGAGGAAGTATCAGAATGGCTAAAAAGAAAGTAGATCAGACAAATACAGACAAGGAGAATACCACACCTGCTGCCAAGGCCAGCTCTAAAAGGGGAACATCTAAAGCTGCTACAACGGCTGCATCGGAATCGGATGCCACTGCTGAACCCAAAAAAACCAGAGCCAGGACTAAGACTTCAGAAGCATTAACCTCATCTGCTGCCCCTGTGGCAGGTGAGGCTGCTCCTGCACCTAAAAAGAGGACAAGTGCCAGAGCAAAGGCCGCAGAGAGTGTCGCCCAGGCAGCTTCTCCAAACGAGACCCCGGTTCCTGCAAAGCGGACCAGGGCCAGAAAAGCTCCGGCCTCCCAGCCGGAAATTGAACCGGTGGTAACGCCCGAATCTGCCCACGAGGAGCACGTACAGCTTGCAGAGCAGGCTGCCCGGCCATCGGAGGCGAAGCAAGAGGTTAGTTACGATATCAGCCGCTTCACCGATTTTGATATGCACCTTTTCAGAGAGGGGAAACATTTTTCGCTCTATGAAAAACTGGGGTCGCATATTATGACGCACAAGGGCAGAACCGGGGTTTACTTTGCCGTGTGGGCACCTAATGCGGAAGGAGTATCTGTGATAGGCGACTTTAACCACTGGGATCGTGGCAGCCATCCGCTGCAGGCACGTCCTGACCACTCCGGTATCTGGGAAGGCTTTATTCCGGAGGTTGGGAACGGGATGCTGTACAAATACCATATTAAGTCGCGTTACCACCTATACCACGTAGAAAAGAGCGACCCTTTTGCTTTTTGCAGGGAAACTCCGCCGTTAACGGCCTCCGTGGTAACAGACCTCGACTACAACTGGCAAGACACAGGCTGGCTGCAGCACCGCAAAAACATAGCAGATCAACCTCAGCCATATTCGGTGTATGAGTTGCACCTGGGGTCGTGGCGTACCAAGCCTGAAGATAACAACAGGCCGCTCACATACCGGGAACTGGCAGAAGAGCTGCCAGCCTATGTAAAAGACATGGGCTTTACGCATGTGGAGTTCATGCCGATCATGTACCACCCCTTTAACGGCTCCTGGGGGTATCAAATTACCGGCTACTTCGCAGCTGCCAGCCAGTACGGATCGCCCTACGACCTGATGCACCTGATTGATGTGCTGCACCAGCACGGAATCGGGGTTATTCTGGACTGGGTTCCTTCTCATTTTCCATCTGATGAGCATGGGCTGGTATACTTCGATGGCACGCACCTCTTTGAGCACGCTGATGCCCGCAAAGGCTTCCACCCTGACTGGAACAGCTATATCTTTAACTATGGCCGGAACGAAGTACGCTCCTTCCTGATCAGCAATGCCCTGTTCTGGTTAGACAAGTACCATGTAGATGGCTTGCGTGTAGATGCAGTAGCCTCAATGCTTTACCTCGATTACAGCCGGAAGGAAGGAGAGTGGATTCCGAACGAATACGGCGGGCGCGAAAACCTGGAAGCCATCTCGCTGCTCAAGGAGTTTAACCACGCCGTGCACCAGCGGTTCCCCGACGTGAAAACCATAGCCGAGGAGTCTACGGCCTGGCCTGGCGTTACGAACACGCTGGAGAACGGCGGCCTGGGCTTCGATATGAAGTGGATGATGGGCTGGATGCACGATACGCTGACTTATTTCTCGAAAGACCCCATTTACCGCAAGCACCACCAGGGCGACATCACCTTCAGCATTATCTACGCGTTTTCGGAGCGCTTTATGCTGCCGCTCTCCCACGACGAAGTGGTGCATGGCAAAGGCTCGTTGCTGCGCAAGATGCCAGGCGATGAATGGCAGCAGTTTGCCAACCTGCGGGCGCTTTATGGTTACATGTATGCTCACCCAGGCGGCAAGCTGATGTTTATGGGCGGTGAAATTGCCCAAAGCAGCGAGTGGAACCACGACAGCAGCCTCGACTGGCACCTGCTCCAATATGGCTACCACGCCGGCGTGCAGCGTACGGTAAACCACCTGAATGAAATCTACAAAAATGAGCCCGCCCTGTATCGCTATGATTTCGACTGGCGCGGCTTTGAGTGGATAGACTACAACGATGCCCACAACAGCGTGATAAGCTTTATGCGAAAAGGCGACGGTGTAGGGGAGATGATACTGGTAATCGCTAACTTTACACCTATGACGCACAAGCATTACCGCTTAGGGGTGCCTGTGGAAGGACGTTGGCTGCAGATATACAACTCCGACGATGCCAGCTATGGTGGCAGCAATACCCATAATCCGGAGAACCTGCACTCATGGGCCTCGCCATACCATGGCAAGCCCTGCTCCCTGGATGTGGTTTTGCCTCCGCTGGCGGTTGTTTACCTAAAGTTTATGCCTTAGCAGCTAATGCCGGTTGGGCCTATCTTGCCTGCCTAAAAATAAAGCATCGGCCGGTGTTCCTTTCCAGGAGGCACCGGCCGATGCTCTTGTTACGCAATTATTTAAATGAAAACAGGCCTCCGGACCCTTTTTGCTGTTGACGCCCTACTTCGATTTCTTCAAGGGAAACAGCCTGGAGAGCCTGGTCTTTTGGTCAGGTGTGTCCTGCGCCACTTCGATTTCAGAAACAGACCTTACATCTTCTATGGAGTAAAACGCGTTGGGGTTAAAGTCGCGGATAATGCCGATGACTTCACCCAGCTTCTTGCGCCTCACGATCATGAAAAGGAGGTTTACCTTGCCACTGCTGCCTCTGGCATCCACACTGGTAAGGCGGTAGCCGCGCCCCCTTAGCCGGTCTATGAGCTTGGTTGCCTGCTCTACCGTGATAATGCGCACCACTACCTGCCCCAGTGCCAGCTTCTGCTCGATGCGCAGTCCCAGAAAATTGCCTGCTGCAAATCCGCCAGCCCATGCCAGGTAAGAAATAAAATTGCTCAGGTTCTGCATTACCTGCGTAATGGCAATAAGCCAGATCAGCACTTCTATAAACCCCAGAATAGGGGCGATCATTTTATCGCCCTTCGAGATAAAGACAATCCGGAGAGTGCCCAGCGTAACGTCTACAATTCTGGCCAGGAAAATCAGGAGCGGAATGATCACCCACTCCACAATGCCTGGATCTAAATCTTGAAAAAAGTTCATGTGCAAAAATAAGCTTTTAACCCTGACAAACACCCTTAAGGCAGCAGAATATGATGGCTAAGAAAACAGAAGATGCCGCTCCGCCTGCCAATTGCAGCTGAACGGGTTCTTGCTCTGGTGTTAGGCAGCCTGGCAGGCGGAGCGGCAGCCTGGCTAACAGCGGCTAAACAGGCTTGGCCTGTGCCATACTATTGCTGAGCAGGCCAGCAGCAGTTTTTAAAATGAGGCGGCAATTATTGTAATGAAATGGCACCTCCTGCGTATCAGTTGCTGCCGGGCGGGCCATGGATTAGTCGCCTGCCTTACTAATAGTTGTTATTAATTGTGAATTCGGATTAAAATCAGTAATTTAAAAGATGCGTTAGGATTAAAGCGTTATTTGTTTCAGAACTTATACCTATCCGGGCGTTATTTTTAAACTTTCGCTTATTAGTTGCAGATATTTTTGTTAAATTAAAATATTGGGCGGCACTAAAATAATTGGCCGGTCTTATTATTAATAGTGGATTTTATATATTGTTAAAACACAAAAACAGACTACTACGTAAGGATAAATAAAAAAGGACACCGAAGTACTTCAGATTTTATATAAATATTGATTTAAGTTTAAATAAAATATTCCAGACTCTTAGAGGTCGTGTTTACTATCTAAAAGCACGCCTGAAGCTGCCTGAGTACAATTTCAAGAGCACATGGCAAAACTGATCATTGTATCAAACAGACTTCCTGTAAAACTACAGGAGAAAGAAGGGAAGATGACCTACAAGCCCAGCGAAGGCGGGCTGGCAACCGGGTTAGGCTCTATCTATAAAAAAGACGACAACCTGTGGATAGGTTGGCCGGGCATGGTGGTGGGAAACCCCGAGAAGCAGCAGCAGATTGCTGTGGAGCTGCATGACGAGAATATGCACCCTGTCTTCCTGACCGAAACAGAAATCAAAGAGTTTTACGAAGGGTTCAGCAATGAGACCCTCTGGCCTACCTTTCACTACTTCAGCCAGTATGCTGTTTACGATCAGCAGTTATGGGAAACCTATGTGACTGTGAACCAGAAGTATTGCGATGTGATCCTGGAGATGGCAGAACCCGAAGACACTATCTGGATACATGACTATCAGCTGTTGCTGCTGCCTTCCATGCTGCGTGAGCGGCTGCCCGATGCCACCATCGGCTTTTTCCTCCACATCCCATTTCCGTCTTACGAAGTGTTTCGCTTATTGCCCTGGCGCAAGGAGATTCTCTCTGGCATGGTAGGGGCAGACCTGGTGGGGTTCCATACCTACGACGACATGCGCCACTTCCTGAGTTCTGTAAACAGGCTCCTGGGGTTTGGCAGCATGCACGGCTGGGTGAACATGGGAGCCAGGTCGCTGCTCGTCGACTCCTTCCCGATGGGGATCGACTACGACAAGTACGCGGAAATTGCTGACTCCGAGGAGGTAAAAAAGCGGGAGAAAGTGTATCGCAACAACCTCAGCGACCAGAAAATCGTGCTCTCCATAGACCGGCTCGACTACTCTAAAGGAATTCCGCAGCGGCTCAGAGCCTTTGAGCTGTTCCTGGAGCAGTATCCCGAATTTCACGAAAAGGTAACGCTGGTGATGCTGGTGGTGCCATCCAGAGACGCCGTAGAAAAGTACAAAGAGCTGAAAGAGGAGGTAGATGAGCTGGTAGGCCGGATCAACGGGCGCTACAGCCGCATCACCTGGAACCCGATTCAGTACTTCTACCGCTCCTATCCGATCGAGACCTTATCAGCTTTTTACCGGATGGCCGATGTGGCCCTGGTTACTCCCATGCGCGATGGTATGAACCTGGTCTGCAAGGAGTATGTAGCAAGCAAGCACGAAGATCCGGGGGTACTTATTCTGAGCGAGATGGCAGGTGCCTCCAAAGAACTTTCCGAAGCTATCCTGATCAACCCGAACGACATCAACCAGGTGGTGACCTCCATGCACAAGGCCCTGACCATGCCTGAAGAAGAACAGAAAGCCTGTATGAGCCGCATGCAGGAATCCTTGAAAAGATACAATATTCACCATTGGGTAAGCATTTACATGGACCGCCTGTCTTATGTCAAGATCAAGCAGATGTCTATGGCTACGAGTTACCTCGATGAGGCTACGTTTCAGGAGATGAGCGATGCCTACCAGAATGCCAGCACCCGCCTCTTCTTTCTGGAGTACGACGGTGCCCTGATGGATTACCAGGCAGACCCGTCGACAATGAAGCCGGATGCCGAACTGTACCAATTGCTGAGCAGCCTGAGCGCCAGCCAGAAAAACCGGGTGGTAATCGTGACCTCACGCGATAAAGACCGCATGCAGGAGTGGCTGGGTGAGCTGAACCTGGATATTATAGCCGAACACGGCGTGTGGATTAAGCAACGTGACAAAGGCTGGCGCACCATGATGAGCTTGCTCGATACCTGGAAATCAGATATCCGCCTGATACTGGACCTGTATGTAGACCGTACGCCGGGTTCTTTTATAGAAGAGAAGGATTATTCGCTGGTGTGGCACTACCGCCGGGTAGAAACAGGCCTTGGCGACCTGCGGGCACGGGAGCTGATAAACCACCTCAACTTCCTGGCCGACAACAGCAACCTGCAGGTGCTCGACGGACAGATGGCCGTAGAGATCAAGGCGCAGGAGGTAAGCAAGGGCAGAGCCACGGCCCATTGGCTGAACATGTACTCGCCTGAGTTTATAATGGCGGTGGGCGACGACTGGGGCGATGAGGATATCTTTAAGGCGATGCCGCGTGATGCTTACACCGTCAAAATTGGCAATTCGCACTCTGTGGCCAAGTACCACCTCGACACCAGCGAGCAGGCCCGCCGATTGCTGAAGCGCCTGGTGCAGTTACAGAAAATTCAGCAAAAGCACGTTATCTGATAAAAGCAGTTTAAACCAGAAGAGCCGCTTTCCGGGCAGGGGAAAGCGGCTCTTCTGGTTATATGAGAAGTTGGTGCCTGATGCTAAAATAATTTCCCGTTCCCCTGGTTTGTAGGCTGGCCTGGTTTCTGCGGTTCCTCACACTTCTCCTCGTTAAAAACCTGGTCTATGGCAAGCTCTGCGCTACGCAGCTTATCCTTACACAGCTTTATCAGCTGCGACGACCGCTGCACTTTCAGCGTCAGCTCATCCACGTCCACTGAGTCATTCTCTATTGCCCGCAGTATCTCCTCCAACTCCCGGGTGGCTTCGCGGTAGGTCATGCTGTTTATCTCCTTATTCGTCATCTTTATCTACATTTACAATCATGCTATGCACGGTGCCGTCTTTCATTCTGGTTTCTACTACGTCTCCTGATTTTAGCTGCCCCGCGCTTTTTATTATTTTCCCGTTAAGTAAAGTTAGCGTATATCCTCTGAGCAACAGTTTCTCCGGATTATTGGCCCTGATGCTCAGTTCCAGCAAGTGCAGCCGGTGGTGCTGGTCCTGCAGTTTTTCTCTGGTACTGTATTTTAGCTGCTCCGATTTTTTTGAGAACCCGATTTCGGCCTGTTTTAAGCCAGCCTTCGCCTCTGTTTCGAGGCAATGCACCAGCGTATTGAGTTCATGCTCCTTCAGGTGGAGGTAGCGCTGGCTCTTGCCTTCTACGCACACAGTCAGGTGGCTCATGTACTTTTCCTGCCGGTGCAGCTGCTCTTTAGTGGCTGCCCTGATGTCGCGCTCCTGGTTGTTGGTGCGGTGCTTCTGCGCCTCCAGGTAATTTTTCTGTTTTATCAGCAGGCCCTTCGATACATGTTCCAGCCGGGCGTTGGCCTCCTGCAGAAAATCGTTGGTGCTGTGCGAGAGCTTCAGACTCTGCCGCTCCAGCTTCTCGCTTGCCAGCTTCAGCTGCTGCGCCGAAAACATCCGGATGCTGTCCAGCATGCTCTCTGCCTCCTCCTCAGCTGTACGTAATCGCTCTATCAGGTAGTTGGCAACGGCAGTAGGTGTTTTCAGGCGGGTGTGCGCCACCAGGTCGGCAACGCTCTCGTCGCGCTCATGGCCAATGCCAGTGAGTACAGGCAAGGGAGAGCGGCCAATGGCGGCTGCTATGGCATAATCGTCGAAGCAGCTGAGGTCGGTCTGGGAGCCGCCCCCGCGTATGATGATGCAGGCATCGAACAGGTGCTGGTGCCTGGCCACCAGTTGCAGGGCGCGCGTTACAGAGGCAGGGGCTTCGTTGCCCTGCACCAGCGCCGGAAACAGGGTGGTGGCAAACCTGTAGCCGAAGGCATTGTGCTGCAGCTGGTGAATAAAATCCTGGTAGCCGGCCGCTGTGGCCGATGAGATAACGGCCAGCCGCTGCGGTACCGGCGATAGCTCCTGTGCCCGGTTTGCCGACAGAAGACCTTCTGTGTCGAGGCGCTTCAGGGTTTCCTGCCGCTGCCGCGCCAGGTCGCCAATGGTGTAGTTGGGATCGATGTTCAGGATGTCGAGGCTCAGGCCATAGAGCTCATGAAACCGCACCTTTGCCTGAAACAGGATTTTAAGCCCCGCCTTTAGCGGCTGCCCGGTTTTCTCCTGAAAATACCGGCCCAGCATCTGGTATCGGGCACTCCAGATCGTGGCCCGTGCCTGTGCCTGCATCTGGCCGTGCGGGTTATCGCCTTTATCGGCCAGGGTGAGGTAGCAGTGGCCTTTGCCGGCTGATACCTGCGCGATCTCGGCCACCACCCAGTAGCTGTCCGGAAACGCCAGTTCCAGCTCTTCGCGGATCTGCTGGTGCAGCTCGAAAAGCGTCAGCGGGGACTGGAAATCCTCGAACGGGGAATTGTTCTGCCTCGAAAATTGCTGGGCCATGCCTCGGGATCGCTAAATTAGGGTTGAGCATCTGGTCTGTGCACGATAGGGCATGCTTCTCTTTCAGCTCATGTACAAAGTTAAGATTTTGTGCTGTGCCGGCAAGTAGAATTGTGCAGCAGCAGAAGGTTTTGGAGAAGGGCCGTTTTGATTAGCATAATCCGGAAGTTCTCCTCCTGCCGCCGCTGCGCCAGACTATGGGAGCAGTGGAAGCTCGTGCAGCAGGTTTGTTCCGAAAGTAAGGTGAATTATTCCAATCAAAAGGCCCCTCCGGAGGTTCTGCAGCTCCTTGTAGATGCTGGACTTTTGATCTAGTTAAGAGTTTAAAGTATAAGAGTTAATCTTTTTTAGGAGGTGCTGGCAATTCATCTCCAAATCTTCCAATCAGCAGCAGGCAGCCAGCAGGTAAATTATTCTAATCAAAAGGCCCCTCCGGAGCATGGTTCCGGGTATTGCTGCCGCTCAAGATTTGCATTGCATCAGTCGTGCGGGTTTAGGGTCGCTCATTCTCTTCCTCCGGGTCGTCCTGTCTGATCCCCAGGCGGGCAGAGCGTTTTTTCCAGTTTTCGCGGGCCCACTTCTGCAGGTCGGGCACATCGTCCATCTCATCAATTATTTCCATGCCCAGCAGGGTTTCAATAATGTCTTCCATGGTGATGAGGCCTGCGGTGCCGCCATATTCATCTACTACCAGAGCCACGTGCTCCTTTTCTGCCATCAGGCGGCTGAAAAGGGTTGGGATGGGCATGTGGGAGGGCACCACCTGAATATCTCTTTTAATGCTGCTCAGAGGCTTTTCTCCCTGGTTTTTGATCAATTGGTACAGCACCTCATCTTTCAGCACAAAGCCGGTTACACGGTCTAGGTTCTCGGTATAGACCGGGATCCGGGAAAAGCGAAGGCTGGTAGACTGCTTAAAAAACTCATTCAGGGTCATGTCTTCGGGGGCTCCTTTAATAACAGTTCGCGGAGTCATGATGTGGCGAACCAGTATGTTGTTAAAGCGCAGTATGTTCTGTATAATCTGCGATTCGCCTTCTCTGAAGATGCCTTCTTTTATGCCTATTTCTGCCATGGCCGTAAAGTCGGCCCTGCTAAGCACACTGCGGTTCTTGTCCTTTTTAAGGCGCTTGGTGATAAACTGCGAAAAGATAATAATAGGGTAGAGCGGCGAATAGATCATAATTTTAAGCGCATGTACCGTAAAAGGAGTTAGTTGCCGCCAGTAGTTCGCTCCCAGGGTTTTAGGGATGATCTCTGAGAAAATCAGGATAATGAGCGTAAGCACCCCCGAGATGACAGACAAGTACTCTTCGCCCCAGATAATTTGCGCCTGGGCGCCCACACCTGCCGCACCTATGGTGTGGGCAAAGGTATTGAGGGTAAGAATCGCAGCAAGGGGCTTGTCTACATTGTCTTTAAAGTCTTTCAGGCGCTTGCCCAGAGACGGGTTCTTGCCGGCAATAATGCTTACATGCGAAGGAGTGATGCTCAAGAGTACTGCTTCCATAATGGAGCATAAAAAGGAAAAGGCGAGTGCTATCAGCAGGTAGGTGATTAATAATCCCATTATTTGTTTTTTTGTTGGATGCCAGGAGTTAAATTTAATGTATGAGCTATTTGCAACATCGGTACTGGCACGGAACCATTATAGTGCAATAAATTTCTAATACCAGCCTCAGAAAAAATAGTTCTTGCTGCTGTTGCGGGGCTTGCTTTTTCGCTTCTGATGTGTGTGCCAAACCAACTGTTGTAAGGCCTCCGGAGCACCTTTGTATTGGGCTCGGCTAGTAACGGAAACGCAGCAGCAGGCTTCCAGAAGGGCTAATTTAATTGAAATAATTGGCCGAAGCATTTTTTCCGAACGTAAGATGTAGCAAAACCCCGATATGAAACTAATAGAATGCCCCAGAGACGCCATGCAGGGGCTGCCGCATTTTGTCCCGACCCAAACCAAAGTGGCCTATATAAACGCGCTCCTGCAGGTTGGCTTTGACACGATCGATTTTGGCAGCTTTGTGTCGCCGAAGGCCATACCCCAGATGCGCGATACGGCTGAGGTGCTGGCCCAACTGCAACGGGAGGGCACAAAGTCTAAACTGCTGGCTATTGTGGCCAATGTGCGGGGTGCCGCCGAGGCCGCTGTGCACGAGGCCATCGACTGCCTGGGCTTTCCGCTTTCCGTGTCAGAAACTTTTCAGCGGCGCAACACCAACAAGAGCATTGCCGAAGCCCTTCAGGAAGTGGCGCACATACAGGAGCTTTGCCAGCAGCAGCATAAAACGCTGGTCGTTTACCTCTCGATGGGCTTTGGCAATCCTTACAACGACCCCTGGAGTGCGGCTACAGTTGTGGCGTTTGTAGAGAAACTGCAGGCGCTGGAGGTGCGTACCATCTCTCTCTCCGATACCATCGGCGTGTCTGATCCCGAAAAGATCACAGAACTGTTCAGCCACATGATTCCAGCATTTCCGGGTATAGAGTTTGGGGCGCACCTGCACACGGCGCCCGCTGCCTGGCAGGAAAAAGTGGAGGCTGCCTACCATGCCGGTTGCCGCAGGTTTGATGGGGCCTTGCGCGGTTATGGCGGCTGCCCCATGGCCAAAGATGAACTGGTAGGCAATATGCCCACCGAAAATTTAGTAGCTTACTTTGAGAATATTGGCTTAAATTTGCGCCTGAACAAACAGGCGCTCGAAGAGGCTTTGGCCCGGTCCGGCGCTGTTTTCTTATAACTATGGCAAGAAGAAGAGTTGTTGTTGATATTTTTATTCCCTGCTTTGTAGACCAGCTGTACCCCGAAACCGGCATGAACATGGTAAAGGTGCTGGAGAGCCTGGGCTGCGATGTGCATTATAACCCGGCGCAGACCTGCTGCGGGCAGCCCGCCTGGAACGCCGGCTTCTTCGACGAGGCCCGTGAGGTAGCCAATAAGTTTCTGGACGATTTCTCCAGCGATATCTCAGAGTACATTGTAGCGCCCTCTGCCTCTTGTGTGGGCATGGTCCGCAATTCGTACCAAGATATTTTCGTAAAGTCGTCGAAGCTGGTAAAGTACAGGGCCATGCAGAAAAAGGTGTATGAGTTTACAGAGTTCCTGACCGACGTAATGGGCGTGACCTCTTTCCCGGAAGCCTCTCTACTGGGCCGCGCCACCTACCACGACTCCTGCAGCGCACTGCGCGAGTGCGGCATAAAAGCTGGCCCCAGAGCCTTGCTGCAGAGTGTGCGGGGGCTGGAACTGGTAGAGATGGAAGATAACGAAACCTGCTGCGGCTTTGGCGGCACCTTCGCTGTGAAGTTCGAGGCCATTTCAGTAGCCATGGCGGAGCAGAAGGTAGAGAATGCCCTGGCCACCGGAGCCGACTACATCCTCTCCACCGACACCAGCTGCCTTATGCACCTGGAGGCTTACATCCAGAAACAGAAAAAGAACATCAAAACCATGCACATTGCCGACGTGCTGGCCAGCGGCTGGTAGGGGAGTAGTGGTTATAAATTTGCAAGGCCCGGTGCTAGGTGTAGCGCCGGGCCTTGTTGTTTAGGCATCATTTTTAGTTGCCACCGAAGTAGTAGCTGAGGCCAAACATGAAATTTCCTGATCCAAAATTCAATCCTAAGTTCTTGTTTTTGTATTCTGATCCTCCATTTTCAGAGCTGTACTTCGTTATATCCTTACTATAGCCAATTCTTTCGGCATGTGCTTTAAGAGCAAATCTTTCAGAAATGAAGAACACAAGGCCAGGAGACATCCCAATCGACAGAGAAGTCTCTTCCTGGGTACCCTTACTGGCATATTCCTGTATTGTGTTAGATGATGAAAATATTTGTCTGGAATTGTTGGAGGTTTTCTCATTTATATATTGAATGTCTGCGGTTGCCATAAGTCCGAACTTGGTCGATACCATAAAGTATTTAGTGATGTAAGGATTTATAACAAACCCATTCGTTTTCTGTTCTTGCCGGTAATCAGATTCACCAAAGTCGGTTCTATAAGTAGACAAATTTCTGCTGAATTTATATGTAAATGCTCCCGCCATTCCTATCTCAAGGCCATCTAGAATAAAGTAGCCAATACTGGGAGAAATCGCCAAATCCCGGCTTTTCCATTCAGACGAGGTGACGGTAGTAAATTCAGAAAGCTCATATGGTAGTTCACCTGACTTAGGCTTAGACTTCTCAAACTCATATTTAACTCCACCAGTTATTACTATTCTTCCCTGATCTACCTGTGCATGTGCTTGCCAGCCAATAAGACAAAGGATTAAATGTGTAAATAGATATTTTTTCATTTTCTTGGCCTATTGTCGATTTATAAAATAGTTCAAACCAAATGAAATAGTCTCTAAACCTAGGTCTATACCAAAAGAGTTACTCAAGGTATGAGAGGCTTCTTTTGGTTTGTTAACTGACCGTCCATATCCTATCGAGCCAAATGATGTACTTAAGGCGAACCTATCTGTAACAAAATATGTGATTCCTGGAGAAAGACTGATACTTAAGAAATTAAATTTGGTCTCAGATTTACTGGTAGCCGAACTATCTGTTCGATACTCATAAAGAGACTCCCCAAAGCCTAATGAGACGGTCCCGGTCCCATGAAAATAAAGCTTATCTATAATAGGAATGTATTTTCGGAGATAAGTAGAGAAATTATAACTATGGCCTCTTTCTTTGTTAGAAGAAGTTCCATATTTAGATCTTTGTCCAAACAAACCATAGCCGATACCCGCTCCCACCTCTAAATTTTCTCTAATAAAAAAACCAACAGAAGGTGAAATACTTAAACTTCTGTTTTTTGAAGTATTTACTGAATTGTTGTTAATGCTATTATATTCATTGCCTGATATAGAAAAGCTCCCTGCAATTCTTACATTTCCCTGTTCCGTTTGCCCATAGGCAATAGTCTTCCCGCCTGCTACTAGCAGGAGCATCAGTAATATTTTTTTCATGATATATGTTTTTTTGGTATAAATGGAAGTTTACAAAAACGGTGCCTTAAAATGCAAGATTAGGAAGAACAACTGTATGTTAGATTTTAATAAATTGTATTAAAAATATTAGTGTTAGAAGGGTGGTTTTTATGTATCTTAGTAATAATCAAACTGATATATAATATTTTCAATGAAGACTTGATTTAATATAAATTTTAGAATATTAATTATATAATATTTTAGCTTAATTAAAATTATTCATGTTTATTAATTAGAAATAAGCTACATATTAAAGGCTATCATCGGTGGGTAAATACGTAGTAGGAGCCGAGTAAAAACGGGTTTTTCTGCCATCTCTCCTTTTTATCAAATATCCTTTTACAAAATTTTTAAAGTCGCGTATATGCTTGTACAGTATCGCAGGCACACTCGCAGCAGGAGCAAACTTTTTGGTTGGTTGAGTTCTGTTCCTGGAGTGTTATAAAAGCAGTTGAAATGTGTAGAACAGGTAGTCTGTGATAACTGCATTTTGTTGAACTCATGATACGGCTACCTTTTGTTGGGTGCTAAAGGTAGTTTACGTCATGTGCAGATAAGGGAGCTGGCAAATGAGAATTAGCTTGCAGATGCCGATAAGCCGGCTCCCTCATCTTTCTGTTTACTCCCTCTCTTCTTTCCCTGCCATAAGCAAATTCCTCTTCAAAATCAGAAATGAGCAGCAGCAGAATTCTTCTTTTTCGTTCAGGTATTCCATTCAGAAAATTTGTGCCGACACTGCTCGCTATCGGTATTTAGTGAACGTGCTGCCTCGGAGGTTTTCTTACTACAATCGTAATTTTTACGGTAGATCAGCCTCGTCGTAAATACGGCCGCTCAAGGTATACCCGTATTTTAAAAAGTAAAGTGGTAGGCATGTCGTATTATTTTTTGATTCCACGTATAAGCGGTGCAGCTAATGTATTCAATTATGCCTACTTCTGCCTCAGTGCGTTGTGTTTGCCACCTGAAATACCTCCTGACTTTTTGTGTGGTGGTTTTGCTCGCTATCAGGGCAATTGCCCAGGATGAGCCGCCAGAAATGATCACAGACCGGCCAGACCAGACAGAGTCTTCGGTCGTTATGCCCCGGAACATGGTGCAACTGGAGTCCGGGTTTTTCTTTCAGAAAGACTGGGAAGGCGCCAGAGAACTGAAATCGCATGCCTACCCCACGACGCTGTTGCGGGTGGGGGTGCTGGAGGGGCTGGAACTGCTCTTCCTGGCCGCTTACCGCGACTCTGTGATCCAGAACGGGGAACGGAGAAAGCTGGAAGGCATGGGGCCGCTGAGCGTAGGTGCCAAAGCAAAGCTTTGGGATGAAAAAGGCTGGCTACCCCAGGCGGCACTGCTGTTCAGGGTGCTGCTGCCCACCGGCGACAGGCGGTTCAGGCCTTCCGGTGCGGAACCCCATATGCGGCTAAACCTCTCGCATGCGCTTACCAGTAAAATAGAATTCGCCTACAACCTGGTGCACGGCTGGTCGGAGGGCAAATCTGTGCCGGGCTATACAGCATCTGTAAGTTATGAGATAGCTGATAAATTCACCGTGTTTGCAGAGGTTTTTGGGAGCAAGGAAGAGGGGGAACCAGCTGGGCATCAGGCCGATGCCGGAATTCTTTTTTTGCTGCTGCCCAACCTGCAACTGGATGCAGCTTTCGGAACCAGGCTAAATTCAGCCGCCCCCGACTATTTTATAATAACAGGTTTTAGTGTCAGGCTGCCACGTTAATGCTTCGCTAAATTAAAAATCACAAATTCTAAATTAAAAAAATCCCTGCTGATTGCATTTGTTTACACAGGTTGGTTTAATGCTGGAAATAAGTTGAGAGAGCAGCAGGTACATAACCAGAATAAGTAATATGGCGCTTCATAAAAGACCTATACATGAGTCCGTGCGGGAATATGGGCAGGGAATTATAGGAGGCCTCCTCTTCAGTTTCCCGATGCTGTTTACCATGGAAGTGTGGTGGGCCGGGTTTTCTGCCTCACCGCTGCAATTGCTTTTACTCATACTGGTTACGTACCTGCTGCTGCTTGGCTATAACCGGCATGCCGGCATGCGTCCAGACACCTCCTGGCGCAGTATTTTTATCGATTCAATAGAGGAAATGGGCATTGGCATTGTGCTCTCTTTCGGTGTCTTGTTTATGCTAAACCGGGTAAAGCCGGGAGCGATGCCGCTGGACGAGATTATGGGCAAGACGATAATAGAGGCCATGGCTGTTTCTATTGGCGTATCGGTTGGGACGGCCCAGCTCGGCGCAAGCAACAGCAACAAAGAGGAAATGGAGCAGAAAGAGCCGGAACCGCAGAAGTGGTGGTCGGCTAAAAGCAGTCTGCTGGTGCTTGGGTTTTGCGGAGCCATTATAGTAGGAGGCAACGTGGCACCAACTGAGGAGGTAATTGTGCTGGCCATAGAGGCTACGCCCTCGCACATTCTGCTCTTGGCCTGTGCCTCAGTCATCATCAGCCTGATTGCAGTGTACTACAGCAATTTAAACGAGATGAAAAAAAGCCGCTTGCGTGGCAGATTTATATTTAATGTGGCCTTCGACACGTGCCTGAGCTACCTGGCAGCCCTGATGGCCTCGGCTATATGCCTTTGGTTTTTTGGCAGATTCCAGAACGTGAGTTTTTTTGTAGCCTTTTCGCAGTGCATCGTGCTGGGTGTTATCTCTGCCTTAGGGGCATCGGCCGGAAGATTGTTAATTAGGTAAAAGCTTATGGATAGAAGAGTTCGTGAAGGCGACGACGACAAAAATGTACTGGAGTGGCTGGTTTTTGGCCTGAGTCTGCTGCTGATCAGCTCGGTATTTGTTTACCTCGGTTACAAGGCTTACACGGCTGAGCCAGACCCAGAGCCCGCCTTGGAGGTGCGCTACCTGCACGACCCCTCTGTGTCAGAACCTTACCGGTATCATATTAAAGTAGAGAACACCGGAAAAGAAACAGCCGAGGAGGTGAGCATTCAGGTATGGACAGAAAAGGACGGTAAGGAAGTAGAGTCAGCAGAACTGCAGCTGCCTTTCGCGCCAAAGGAGTCTGAAAGAGAAGGCTGGATTATCTTAAGGCAGGACCCGGCGGAGGCCGATACCATTTTGGCGCGCGTAAAGAGCTATAAAAGGCCCTAAAACCTGTTGCTGTCTTTTAAATGGATATAAGAACTCTTTAGATAATTTATCAAATTGATAAGTATAAGTGTATATGGCGAAGCGAAAAGTAGTGAAAAAGCACGATGCTCATAGAGAAGCGCCTATCCCCAAAGGCTGGCTGCTGGCAGTGGGTGGTTCGGAAGATAAAGGAAAGAGGGAATTAAAGGAGGAGCAGGAAAAAAACATAGGCTTTATTCATGAGGAAATTCTGAAAAGGTTTGTAAAAGAGCTGCGAGGCGAAAACCCCCTGATTGCCATTGTGCCTACGGGCTCTACTATGCCGGAGGAACTGGCCAAAGAATACATAGAAGTTTTTCAGGAGCTTGGCCTGAAAAACCTGGAGGTAATAGATGTGCGCAATAGGCAGGATGCCAGAAATGAGGATTACTGCAAAATCCTGGAGCGTGCAGCTGGCATTATGTTTACGGGCGGCGACCAGTTGCGGCTTACCTCCATCCTGGGCGGCACACCCGTGCTCGAACTCATGAAAGAAAGGTACACCCATGAGGAGATAATTGTAGCAGGCACCAGTGCAGGAGCCACGGCCATGTCCACGCCCATGATCTACGAAGGCGAGACGCAGGGCGGCTATATCAAGGGGGATGTCCGGATAACGACCGGGCTGGAGTTCCTGAAAAATGTTGCCATCGATACGCACTTCATTGCCCGTGGCCGGATCGTGCGCATGGCTCAGGCTATTTCTACTAATCCGGGCTGTATAGGGGTAGGGCTGGAAGAAGATACTGCCATTCTGGTAACTGAAGGAAAAGAAGTAGAAGTGCTGGGCAGCGGCCTGGTAACAATAGTAGATGGGCTGGACATCAGTTACACCAATATCTACGAAATAAAAACTGGCGAACCTTTTACCGTCTGCGATATGAAAGTTCACCTGCTATCCAGAGGGCAGCGGTATACGCTGCCATTTTACGACCAACTGCATATCTGATTCTACTGATCGGCGGAGCCCCGAACAAGAGACTTTTTAGGCTCCTTCGGAGCTTCGGGCAAAACAACCCATCAGGGCCGGCAAGACATGTCGCAGTTGGTCGTATCCAGCAACCGGCAAATCAAAAAAGCAGCACCTGTAAGCATGGCCCTGTGGCCGGGCTAAAGCCGGGTCTCGGGTCGCTTCAGAAAAACCTGCTCCTGTGCCGCCAGCCACTGCACAGCGATAATGGTTTTGGCATCGGCCCATTTTTGTTTCAGCAGGTCCTCCATGGCAAACTCAACAGTCTTTACCTGTTCGTGCTCCTCATCCAGACCGCCGCCTTCTGATTTCTTTTTGCTTACTTCTGCGTAATACAGAAACACTTTTTCGGTGCAGGCCCCAGGCGATGAGAAAAAATCCCAGACATGGCGCAGATGGCTTACGGCATAACCGGTTTCTTCTTCAATTTCTTTCCGGATTGTTTTCTCCGGATCATCGTCCTCCACCACACCGGCCACCGTTTCTATCAGTTCCATATCGGCACTGTAGCGGAACTGCTTTACAAGAATATAGACATCCCTGTCGGTGTTATACACAATGGCAGCTGCTGCATTTCCACTTTCAAACTGCTCCCGCTCAAATGTTTCGCCATTTTCCTCCAAAATTACTTTCCGGAAGGTGTAAAAGCCTTCGTATATCGTTTTTCTGTCTTTTATCTTCATACTTCCAAAGCTTTTTATCTTATAAAAGTTACGGCAAAGCATCCTGTCCGGATTAAGCCTCTTTTAATTATTCTAATGAAAAGGCCTGTCCGGAGGTTCTGCCGCCGCTCCAAAGCCAATAGGACAGAATTGCGTACATACGCAATAACGATGCGCTATGAGAATGTTCCGACCTGAATTTATTGCAAAACTGCAGGGTGTTTACTGGGTCATCACGGGTATCTGGCCCCTGGTGCATATGCCCAGCTTTAGCTGGGTATCAGGCCCAAAGGCAGATCTGTGGCTGGTGCATACTGTTGGCCTGCTGCTGACAGTAATAGGAGCTGTGTTGCTCGCAGCCGGTATAAACAAGCGCGCTACCACCGAAATAAAATGGCTGGGTATAGCCGGTGCAGCCAGCATGGCCTTTATCGATTTTTATTACGCGCTGCACGATGTGATCTGGGATATCTACATGTTAGATGGTGTGGCAGAACTGCTGTTGATTCTGCTCTGGCTGCTGGCCTGGAAAAGTAAAACCGTTAAAGCACGTTAACGAGATGATGCTGATTTACTGATGCCACGCAGTGGTAGCAAGCTTCGGGAGGGCTGTTTTCATACAAATAATTGCTGTTTGCTGATGGTTAGTTGCCGATTGTTTATGCCTGATTTGGAGATAAGAAAGTTTGAAAATGAGTGAGTGAAAATCTCAAACTTATAACTTTTATATTCGGCAAAACGAATTGTCCGGCAGCATTTTTAGGAAGAACTATAAATGAATGTTTATAGATATTGCTGGAAAACGAAATGTCCAAAAACAGCAAAGAAGCACGCTTTAAAACCGCCAAATCAAGCTGCAAATTCCGTTCTCTTTTTAAAAATCTGGGCTGAAATGCGGAAGAGGTACTTATTAACGGTTTCAAGTACCTGCATCAAAGTCGTGTGCGTAATTCTACCTGGTCAAGGCAAACCGTGCAACAGCAGTCAGAGCTCTTCACTTTTAACAAACAACTAAGTACAATCAACTGATCTCTGGCGGATGAAGGACCAGGGGACAAGGGTAAAAAGACACTGGAGGGCCATTTCCATTAGAATAATTACGCATCTGTTCTCCTAAATTTACTTGGATGCACTTAGTGCTGCCTAAACAATTTATTGTCGGGTTGTGATGCAATTATTCTAATGAAAATAACCCTCCGGAGCTTTCTGCTTTTGTTGCTGCTGCTGCTCATCAACAACCCACAATTGATACTTTATGCAGCACTACTTGCTGACCGCACTCAAAACTTTCCTTTTTACGGTTACGATATTGATATAATTAAAATAACTGAACAAGAAGAACACGCGGGCGTACATAGTATTATTTCAAAATATTATTAAATTTTCTCTAACCAAAATAAAACTATACGATGGCTGACTTAGATGTTCAACCTAAAAAGAACAAGCCGGGATGGCTTTGGATTCTTTTGGCAGTGCTCGCAATTGCAATTCTGTTTTTGCTGATGAGAGGGTGCAATGATACTGATGAAATGGATACCGCTGACCCGGTAACCACCACTGATACCACTTCTTCCAGAATGGGCACTACCAGCGATTGGGACGCGGTTAATTTCAATGCTCCCGGCGCCACCTATCCCGAAATAACCGACAGCGATATAGACGTCCGTGGCAATGAAGATTACGCCATTTACAGCCTCGACGAAACCATCCTGTTCGACACCGACCAGAGCCAGCTACGCAGTGGGGCTGAAACGAAGCTTGAACAAGTTGCGACTTCTGTAACACAGCGGTTCAGCGGCGGTGACATACGTATTTATGGTCATACAGACAAACAAGGAAGCGCCGGTTACAACAAAGAACTGGCAGAACAGCGTGCTGAAGCTGTAAAAAACTGGCTTACAGAAAACGGTGATGTAGCAGCAAGCAGAATCTCGGTGCATCCGGTTGGAGAGTCAGACCCTGTCGCCTCTAACGAGACAGCAGCAGGCCGGCAGCAAAACCGCCGGGTAGAAATTGTAGCCAGGCGAAGCAACTCGAACTAGGCGGCTGGCTTACTGTAGTTAACTCACATAAAAAAACCCGTGGAGGTTATCCCACACTAAGGAAAAAGCTATGAACAATAACGATGAACTAAGAAATAGCAGCCGGCTGATAGAGCTTGGCGGCAGTGATTTTGAAATCGTAGACGGACAGCCTGATATCCGGGGCTGGAAAGTTAAAAACGCACAGGATGAAACCATAGGAGAAGTAGACGAACTCATCTTTGATCCTTCCGCACGGAAGGTTCGCTACCTGGTATTGGACCTGGAAGGCAATGTGCTGGACCTGGAGCCACGCAATGTGCTGGTGCCTATTGGCATTGCAGAGCTGCACGAGTCTGACGATCTGGTATACCTCCCTCAGGTTACAGCAGATCAACTTACTGCGTTGCCTGTGTATACCAGCGGCAGGATAGACAGCACCCTGGAATCGGATGTGCGACGTGTTTTTGGCGGTATGGGGGCAGCCGGGGTGGCGGGAGCCGCAGTAGCCAATACCCCTCCTGCCACTGCCACAGAAGCCGACTACAATCACGATGTTTACAACGAAGACAACCTGTACCGCAGGCGCACATCAGGTCCGCCACCAGCAACCGATGCGTCAGACACAGAAACGGGCACCAGGTCGATACCTGTGATTGAAGAGAACGTGGAAATAGGCAAACGTACTGTGGAAACAGGTGGGGCCCGGATCCGCCCTAAAGTTACAGAGCGCCCGGTAGAAGAAGATATCAACCTGCGCGAAGAGCATGTGGTGGTGGAGCGAAACCCCGTAAACCGCCCGGCTTCAGAAGCCGACATTGCTGGCTTTAAAGAAGGTGAGATGGAGATACGGGAGCAGGCCGAAGTACCGGTGGTGTCTAAAGAGGCAAATGTGGTGGAAGAAGTAACGATCCGGAAAGAGGTGGAGGAACATGACGAGACCATTAGAGAAACGGCACATAAAACCAATGTGCAGGTAGATCAGATCAAACCCGGTGAAACCACACGAGACACCGCCATGGATGATGACAGCCACCTGGATGAAGAAGCCAGAAGAAGAAACCGAAGAACAGACACCGGCGCGGATGACCCTGTGCTGTAGGCTCGGTTCTTTTTGCCTTTTTATATCCAGCAACCGGAAAGGGAAGGTTCCCGTGCCCTGAACAGGCCCTGACCAACTAAAAAAAGCAGCGGCAGATGTATCACATCTGCCGCTGCTTTTTTTAGTTGGCCGGATAAATTTATTTCTTAAGGCAATCAGGCCTTTCATTCCGTCGGGTGTGAAAGGCCTGATTGCTTCCAAATTGCTAGTTGCAGGAATTGTCTGGACATAAGCTTAACAGAACAATTTAACTAAGCATCCATAAAGCCATTAGCAATTCACCATCAGATCAAGCCTCAGGTTTCAGGCGTACCACCAGCCCATCCAGGGCAGGGGCTATGCGCAGCTGGCACGATAGGCGGCTGGCTGCAGTGGCGTGTGGCAACGAC
The DNA here is from genome assembly GCF_014332515.1 of Pontibacter beigongshangensis. Taxonomy (GTDB): domain Bacteria; phylum Bacteroidota; class Bacteroidia; order Cytophagales; family Hymenobacteraceae; genus Pontibacter; species Pontibacter beigongshangensis. Next base: position 89,843 of record NZ_VFSD01000025.1, read on the forward strand.
TCCAGCATAAAGGCTTCGTCGTCGCTGGGCTCCGGCAACTCTCCGCTTTCCAGCACCTCCACGTGGCAGGTGGCACAGATGGCCATGCCGCCACAAATGGCCGGTATGTCATACTCGCTGGCTTTTAATATTTCCATCACAGAGAGGCCCATGTCGGTGGGAGCCTCCACGGGCAAGCGCTCGCCGTTTTCCTTTTCTACATATATGGTTATGGCGTCTTCCATTACAGTTCCTGAATGCCGTTTACGGTGGTGTACTTTAATACATATTTTTTGCCCGGGTTAATGATGTTGTACGCGCTCTGGGCCATCAGGGCCGCCTCATGGAACCCGCACAAAATCAGCTTCAGTTTGCCCGGATAAGTGTTGATGTCGCCGATGGCATAAATGCCTGGTATGTTGGTGGAGTAGTCGACGGTGTTCACCACTATAGCGTTTTTGTCGAGTTCCAGCCCCCAGTGCTCCAGCGGCCCCAGTTTGGGCACCAGGCCGAACAACGGAATCAGGTAGTCGGTTTCGAGGTTGTACTGGGTGTCGTTATCTACTGAAATAGAAACCGCGTTGAGTTTGCCATTGCCCTGCACATTTACCACATTGGACTTGAGCAGGAGCTTGATCTTGCCTTCCTCTGCCAGCGACATCACCTTCTCCGCCGATTCCGGTGCTCCCCGGAAAGTAGTGCCACGGTGTACCAGCGTTAGTTCCTCGGCCAGGCCAGCCAGGTAAATGGTCCAGTCGAGGGCCGAGTCGCCGCCACCGGCTATCACCAGCTTCTTGCTTCTGAACAGTTCAGGGTCGCGCACCATGTAGGTCACGCCTTTGCCTTCAAAGGTCTCCAGGTTGTCGATGGCGGGCTTGCGTGGCTCAAAAGAACCCAGGCCTCCGGCTATCACCACCACCTTGCAGGCTATTTTGGTGCTATCGGAAGTGGTAACCACAAAGGAGCCGTCTTCCTGCTTCTGCAGCTCCTCTACGCGCTCACCGAGGGTAAAGGTAGGGTGGAAGGGGGCAATCTGTTTCTCAAGGTTCTTAACCAGGTCTCCGGCCAGTACTTCGGGGAAACCGGGTATGTCGTAAATTGGTTTTTTGGGGTAAATCTCTGAAAGCTGTCCGCCTACTGCTGGCAGGGCATCAACCACATGGCAGCGCATTTTCAGGAGACCTGCTTCGAACACAGCAAACAAGCCTACAGGGCCTGCACCTACTATGCAAATATCTGTCTGTATCATCTTTTTCCTCAGGGTCTTATGTTAGTTGAGAAAGATTCTCCTTCTCAACTTGTTTACAAAGTAACTCGTTTAAAACTATATTATCTAATTACTATCTTTTATAAGTCATAACTTTAGGTTATGACTTATCCTGCTTCTTCTGGTAAGAACCAACAAAGCGGAGCAAAGTTTCAAGCCGTTAGAGCTCTCTATATGTTTGAACATTAAAACGGATGAAATAATTACCAAAAGTCTTCATTTTGTTCCCAAACGAGCTCCTGAAGCCTTCGTGCATTGTAAGCTGCAAAGCCATACTGGTCGTTATCGAAGTAAATGAACACTTCCAGCCCCTGCTTATACCATTGTCTGATGTTGCCCGTCCACCAGCGCAGGGTGTCGTCGGAGTAGCTGCCGGCGTATTTCCCTTCCGGGCCGTGTAGCCGTACGTACACAAAGTTGCTGGTAACCTCCATGGGCGAGAGGTGCCACTCCAGCTCATAAATGCAAAAGGCGGCATTATATTGCCGGAGCAGCTCCAGTACTCCCGGGGTATACCAGCTGTGGTGCCTGAACTCGAAGGTGTACCGGTAATGGGGAGGCAGGGCCGCCAGGAAACTGGCCAGCCGTTCCTCGTTCACGGTCCAGAAAGGCGGTAGCTGAAACAGAATCGGGCCCAGCTTCTCTTCCAGCGCATTCACGTTCTGGAAAAAGCGGGCTATGCTCTCCTGCGGGTCCTTCAGCTTTTTCATGTGCGTGATAAAGCGGCTGCCTTTCACGGCGAAGACAAAATCGGGGGGAACTGTGGCGCGCCACCTGGCAAAGGTTTCGGCCAAAGGCAGCTTATAAAAGGAGTTGTTGATCTCTACGGTGTGAAAATTTCGGATATAATGGCTCGTGAAGTCTTTCGGTTTCATTCCTTCCGGGTAAAAATTCCCCATCCAGTGTTTATAATGCCATCCTGAAGTGCCTATATGTATCCTGTGCTCCATCAATCTGTTTTTTTATGCTGGAGACTTACTGAGCAGCATCTGCTGCGGCAAAGGTTAAAAAGACTACAAAGGTGTGGTACAACTGGCAGAGCTGCACCGGGTCCGTCACGGCTTCCTGAATCCAGAGGTCCAGCCTGGCGGGCAGGCCTTCCTCGTCCGGCAGATTCAGTTCCAGTCTGTAGTCGCTCAGCTGCAGCAAGGGTTTGCGCACGGCGGCATCGCTCAGCATGCGGCGCACTTTTTCCTCGTCGTTCGTCTGGATGAGGGTGTGTGCATCGAACTCGTGCTCTCCTATTTTTATATCCTGCATGCCCAGCAGCTTGCCCACTTCTTCGAGCAGCCCCTGCTGCTGCAGGCTGAACCGGTAGCCGGTGGTGCTCTGGAAAGCACCGCTGAACAGGGTGGTGGATATGCCACTTTCAAAGCCCCCGCCCAAGTCTATATCTAACTGAAAAATGACGGTGGTTTCGTGCAGGTGCAGGATGGCCTGGTACTGGAGCAGGTCTTGTTGCTGTTGTATGTCTTCTGCCAGTTTCTGGCAAAGTTCTTCTATGGTTTGGCCGGTAATGTGCCGTTCTTCTTGCATGGGGTAGTGCAGCTTTTTGTTTGCTGCGTACCTGTGCTTACGGCTGTTGCCAGGCTAGGTTTGTGTGAAAAGAAGCGTACTGGCTGCCGCTAAAATAAAAACACCGGGCGAGGTGCCAATAAGAGCAGCAGGGGCGGCAGTGCCTCTGGAGGGGCCTTTTCATTGGAATAATCTGGCAGTGCGAGGTAAGACTTTTATCAAAATTATTTGAATGAAAACGGCCCTCCAGACCTGGTAAAACGCTACTCCTCCTCCCATAGCGCCACTACCGGCTCCTGACTGCCGATGCGGTAGGCGCGTTTCATAAAGCCGGTATTAAAGGCGATGGCCACTTCTCCCGCAGGAGATAAGGCGATCAGACCTTTGTCGCCCTGCAGCTTGTTGTTGTGCAGCCGTATGGTTTTCTCGGCTGCCTGTTGCAAAGAGTTGCCGGCATATTTTACCAGCGCGTACACCTCATGGGCCAGTACTCCACGCATGATCACCTCTCCTTCGCCGGTGCAGCTCACGGCACAGACTTCGTTGTCGGCAAAAGTGCCGCCGCCAATAACGGGGCTGTCGCCTATGCGGCCTTTCTGCTGGTTGGTCAGTCCGCCGGTAGAGGTTGCCACTGCCAGATTGCCTTCCTGGTCTAATGCTACAGCTCCTACCGTGTCGTGCCCTTCTGTCGTTTCGCTTTCCTGTAGTTTCTCAAGCCAGGCTTTCCTTTTTTCGTCGGTTATAAAATAGTCTGGGGTTTTGAAAGGCAGGTCGTAGCGCAGGGCATACTCTTCGGCCCCGGTGCCTGAAATAAAAATATGCTTGCACTTTTCCATCACTACCTTAGCCAGCGAAATGGGGTTCTGCACAAACCGGATGCCTCCCACAGCGCCTGCTTTCAGGGTTCTCCCGTCCATAATGGCCGCATCGAATTCGGTTTCTCCTCTCTGGGTCAGGCTCCCGCCTTTGCCGGCGTTAAAGAGCGGCTCGTTCTCCATGCATTGTACGGCTGCTGCCACGGCATCCACGGCGGAGCCACCAGCACGCAATATCTCCCAGCCTGCCTGCAGGGCCTGGCTCAGAGCTTTGCGGTAGGCTTTTTCCTTTTCGGCCGGCAGTTCGCCCGGCTTCACTTTTTCTGCCCCTGCGTGGATCACAATCACGAAGTTGTTCATAGCTTATTTTAGTTTGTAGGGCGGAAGGTTCTTCATGCGCCTGTCTATTGCTGCTGCGTTCTTTGTTGGTAGCTGATATAAATTATTCTAATGGAAAAGCCCTTCCGGAGTCGCAACTGCTCCTGCTCTTCAGTGTGGCCAGATTCGCTGGCTATCAGAAGGCACCTGCAGTGAGTTGCTACAGGTGCTCCGGGGTTACACGCCTCGGAAATCAGTTTTCTTCCGACACCGCTTTTCGATGCTGGATAATCCTGAAACTTTCTATCATCTTGACCGCCTCCGGAACATTTTCGGAGAACAGCGTGATAAATGCTCCTTCCGGCGCATACTCCAGGGCATGGGCAAGCGCACGGGTTTCCTCTTTTATCTCCAGTACTTTCACATTTTTCGGGGCAGATCGAATACCTTCTTTCAGCAGCTGGTTTATTTCTTCACCCTTCCTGTCGCGGCTGTCGAGGTCCTGCCTGATAATGATCTGGTCGAACATGGCGGCTGCCAGTTTGCCTACTTCTATGATGTCTGCGCTTAACCTATCGCCCACACCGGCCACTATTCCTATTTTTGAGGTAGCGGGCACATGCTGCAGAAAATCGCCGATGGCTTTCATGCTGGCGATGTTGTGCGCGTAATCGATCAGTACCTCAAACTTAGGCAGTTTAAACAGGTTCATGCGGCCGGGGGTGGTCTCTGCAGATGGCAGGAACGTCCGGAGCGCGGTTTTGATTTCTGCTACCTCGAAATGCAGCATATAGGCTGCCAGCGTGGCCGCCAGCACGTTCTGTATGTTGAATTTTGCCCGCCCGCCAAAAGTAAGCGGTATGTCGGCTACCCTGTCCACTCGTATTTTGTAGGTGTTCTTGAAAATGGAGACAAAGCCGTTTTCGTACACAGCCGCCAGGCCGCCTTTGGCGATATGTTTCAGCACCCGGGGGTTCTGCTCCTCCAGACTAAAAAACGCCACTTTGCAGGAGAGCCCGTCTGCCATCTGGTACACCAGGTCATCGTCGGCGTTCAGAATCGCGTAGCCATCCGGGCACACCGTTTTTGGGATCACAGCTTTTACCTGGGCCATGTCTTCGATGGTGTTGATGTCTTTGAGGCCGAGGTGGTCGGCTGCCACGTTAGTGACGATACCGATATCGCACTGCCGGAAGGCCAGCCCCGACCGCACGATGCCGCCCCGGGCGCACTCCAGCACAGCATAATTCACGGTAGGGTCCTTTAGCACAAACTCGCTGCTGTAGGAGCCGGTGGTGTCGCCGGAGATAATCTTTTTTTCCTGTATGTAAATGCCGTCGGTGGTGGTAAAGCCGACCTGGTGGCCTTTAAACTTGAGCATATGCGCAACAAGGCGGGTAGTAGTGGTTTTGCCGTTGGTGCCGGTTACCGCCACAATCGGAATCCGGCTTGGGCTTCCGTAGGGGAACAGCATGTTGATGATCGGTTCTGCCACGTTGCGCGGCAGCCCTTCGGTGGGGGAGATATGCATGCGCAGGCCGGGTGCGGCATTCACCTCTATTACCGCCCCACGGGTTTCAGGCAAGGGAATCGCTATGTCGGAGGCCATTACGTCGACCCCACAGATGTCGAGGCCTATAATGCCGGCTATGCGCTCTACCATCAGCACGTTGTAGGGGTGCACCAGGTCTGTTACGTCGGTGGCGGTGCCGCCTGTGCTCAGGTTGGCGGTGTTTTTTAGGTACAGCGCCTGACCGGCGGGCAAAACCGATTGCAGCGTCAGCTCCTGTTCCCGCAAAATGGAGCGGGTCAGTTTGTCTATTTTAATGTGCGTCAGCGCTTTTTCGTGTCCTATGCCGCGGCGGGGATCCTTGTTTACCTCCTTCACCAATTGCTGGATTGTGGAAACACCGTCGCCTATGACCATGGCTGGCGTACGTTTGGCCGCTGCTACAAACTTGCCGTTTATAACCAGCAGCCTGTAATCTGCGCCCTCAATAAACTGCTCTGCCAGCACGGCGGCAGAAAATCGTTGGGCTTCCGCCAGGCCCCTCAGCGCCTCTTTCCAGCTCTGCAGGTTAATGCTGGCCCCTTTGCCCTGGTTTCCGTTGAGTGGTTTGAGGACAATAGGATAGCCCAGCTCTGCTATGGCCTCCTCCAGCTCGCTGGCGTCAGACACAATTCTGCCGCGCGGAGTAGGTATCCCGGCTTCTTCCAGTATCAGCTTTGTTTCGTTTTTGTCGCCGGCGCTCTCTACGGCAAAATAGGAGGTGTTGCTGGTAATGGCTGCCTGTATGTGTTTCTGATGCATGCCATATCCGAGCTGAATCAGCTGCCGTTTCTGATTATTGATATAAGGGATATTGCGGGCTACTGCCTCCATCACGATAGATTCTGTGCTCGGGCCAAAGTACTCATCTTCCCGGATTTGGTGGAGCCTGGCTATATCCTGCACTATGTTCACTTTTTGCCCCCTGGCCATGGCCTCCGTTATTCTGACTGCCGCCTGGGCCGCATACTCACCGGCGCGCTCCTGCTGGTAAGAGAACACCACAAAATCAACGCCTGCCTGCGGAGCCGGGTACCGCCTGCCGTAGCCGCAATCCATGCCTGCCATCGTCTGCAGTTCCAGGGCGATGTGCTGCACCACTTTGCTTAAGATGGTGCCTTCCCGTACCAGCCGGAAAAAGCCTCCTTCGGTGCCCTTGGATGACCGGTGCCTGTACATGCCCGGGAACAGCTTCTCCAGCTTTTCGGCAAACTGAGGCAGGTCGCTGGTGAGTACCTCCTGCTGATCTTCCATGTCGAGCTTGAGGACAATAATTTTAGGGTGCTTGACAGACCAGTAATTTGGTCCGCGCATAATCCTTATTTCTACAATTTTCATATGGACCGGGTTATAACACTATGCTGCACGCCGCTCGTTTGGGACAGGCGCCGAAGGATAGGCACGTGGTATACGGCCCTTCCATGCTCATAGCTGTTTTCTACGAGTTTTGTGGTACTTTGTAGGGTTGCAGGTTTAAAAAGAAGCCGCTCCCAGAGAATTAAGTATTTATACCAGATACGCCTGTTTATACGCAGAACAAGAGGCGCAAAAACTGATTTTTGAATATTTGTAACAGGTTGATATGTAAATTATTAACCTAATAAACATTTGTGCGTTCTATTTCTGGTACAGCCTGAAGTTTACCTTCTTTACACTGAACCAGAAAATTCTTCCTTCGTTTAAAAAGACAGGCTTTGTGCTTATTGTTAACCAGAAAAATTTATAACTATGGCAAGAGATTATCAGCGCAACTACAACGAGGGCGACTATGGCTCCCACAACAGCCAGTATGGCAGTGGCAGGGGTGAGCGGGAGAGGCATGAGGAGGAGAAGGGCTTCTTTGGCCGCATCGGCGACAAGATCAGCAATGCCTGGGAAAGAATTGCCGGAGATGATGATGAGAACCAGCATGACCAGTCCGGAAACAGGAGTTATGGCAGGTCTGATGCCCGAGACTATGACAGAGGCGGTTACGAGGCATCTTCTGGCTCGGCAGGTTATGGCTCTTCCCAACGCAGCCATAGTCCTTCTACCGACTATAGCTCAGGCTATACCGGGCTCTATAACAGAGAAGCTTCCGGCGCAGGATACGGCATAACCGGCCAGACTGCCTGGGGTGGGTATGGCGGCAAGAGCAGTAATGCCGGCAATTACCAGCCTGGTAATAGCAACAACAGGAGAGACAGCGGCTATGGCCGTCACTTTATGGACAGTGACTATGGCTCCTCTGCAGGCAGAGGAAGTGAAGGCAGGTCCGGCTACGGCAGCGGCTCAATGAGCGGGTACAGCGGAGCCGGATTTGGTGGGTCTAACTATAGCAGCAGGGGGGGCTTTGGCGGCTCTTCTGCGTACGGTTCTATGAGTGGCGGATACAGCAGTGGCGATAGCATGGAGTTCAATAGCATGGATTACAGGCCTGCAGGAGCGTCTGGTATGGGGTCCTCCTCCGGCTATGGCGCTGGCTCATGGGGCGGTCAGGGCTCCTCTGCAGGTTATGCACCACAGGACCAGCATCGCAGCGGCGGCTCCGGCTCCATGGGCGGAGGTGCCTTTGGCAGTGGGGCCGGCTCCTTTAGCGGCGGCTACTACGGCGAAACCGGCTCTATGGGGGGCGCCCGGCAAAGTTACCAGGACCGGGGCTGGACAAGTGGCGGCTACACAGGCAGCGCAATGCGGAGCGGCGGCCTCTATGGTTCAGACTACAGCGACGAAGACAGGTCGGGGTTGACTGACTGGGCAGGGCAAAGCCTGAGCTTAACGGAGGGAGACTACGGATCACCGGACCTCGACAATAGGCCCCATAACAGAACCGGCACAGGCTGGGAGAACCGCCATGGCTCCCATAACTATCCTTCCTCCCATGGTGAGCAGGACAGGTGGTAGCTCCCCTGCTGCCCGATAGACCGCTACCGTGCCGGAATATATCCAAAGCAGGGGCATATCAGGGCCAGAAAGTGCAGAAGCTTTTGTTTGCCCGGGGCAGATGGTTGACTTAGGCAGGATAAAAAAAGCAGGGGCTCGCTAGAAGGCGAGTCCCTGCTTTTTTTATTATCTAAGAGCAGCTGAAGCAGGATGTAGCTGGTGCTTCGACAAATTAAAAATTAGAAACTCAACATTAGAAATGATGCCAGCTTTGCTTTCTGGCGGCCTCATAAGCACTAAACCTTTCTTAAAATAAATTGGATTATGGCCAGTGACAGAGTTTATTGGTATTCAATATATGAATTGTTCTAATTTTGAAAAGATCCTGTGCCGTATGTCCTGTAGCAGATGGCAGTACAAGTTCTATTTCCGGGAAGTTGCGTCACCGACAAAAGCAGTATTCACCTTGTGGGCCTGTTTCTTCAGTTTTTCTGATCACTAGGCCCTCCCGGAGGCTTTTCTGCTACTGCTCAACATCTGGTTATCAAACTGCAGGGCGCACCTGCTGCCTGCAGGTTTACCCACCGGGCCTGTTGGGTAAGAAAAAAAGCGAGGCCTTTTGAATTATTCAAATAAAAAGTGCCCTCCCGTGCCTTTAGCTGCTCCTGCAGGTGCCTCAGAGATTACGGGTAGGCAGGTAGACTAATTTGCGGAAGTAGAAGAAGTAAGGAGTTGGCTGGACTTATACAAGTAATAGGCCAGCTCCTTTGTAGGAACAACAGGCAACGTGGCATCGAGCTGCGTTGCGTTAAACAGGCCCTGGATCTGCTGGTTCAGCTGAATGAGCAGGAAATTTATGTTCCGCTCTTTCAGGATATGCTGATAAAGTGTCAGAAAATCAATTGCTTCGGTGGTGATGCTCTGCAGCATGCTGCAATCTATCCACACCTCTTTTTTAGCTTTTTTGGCTACAATAACCTGCAGCAGCATTGATTTTAAAACAGCGAATGTTTTGTTCTCCAGAATTCCCACTAGTTGAATGTGATAGATGCTGCCTTCTGTGGTAAAAGTTATTTTCATAAGCTTATATGCTAGCTTAAAATCTAATTCCTGATGAATTAATATGTGCAGAACCATGTAACTACTTCTGACATGAAAGGCTGATTCTGCAGAAAAACCAGGCTTTATCTGGAAGAACGAAGAGATAAATGCCTCTTAGTTAACGAAGTATATGTTTAGCAAATATAGAGTTGCGCATGGAAGTATGAAATACCTGGAAGCAGGTATTTTTATAATAAAATTTAGAAATTTACTACATAGCCAGTCGGTCAGGGCCTGTCTGTATAAACTTCCAAAGGTAAGGGCGGATTAATTTGCTGGAGGCTGATGACCGGCTATGTGCAGTTGCGTAAGTGTGGTGAGGTCTGTAAGAGAAGCAGGCAAGCTCCGATTTACAAATTATTCTAATGAAAAAGGCCCTCCAGAGGATTTTACCGCCCCTGCTGCTGCACATGGCCGCCCCGCCGCATCGGCTTTCAGGTGCATGTATGGATCCAATTCTTTATGAACAAGCCGTGCCTGGCTGCGGGAAGTACCTATCTTGCCGGAGCAAACACCTGTTTTTTGTAGATTATACCTGATATGCTGCCTGAGAGCAATAGATGAGGCAGAAATTTAATAATTATGCAATTTGTTGGCGACTGGGTATAACGAGGCCATCAGCTGAAAGGAGCTGACATTTCCGCTCAATGCGTGTTAGTTTAATATAATTTCGATAATATAGTATTTTATTTGTAAATTAATCTTGCGGTCGATCAACTACAGGGTTTATAGCTAAATTTGATTTTAACTTTTTTCTTTCTTCCCCAGATTCTATGATAAAAGTCATTCTTACAGATGATCATAAAATAGTACGCGATGGAATCAAAGCTTTGCTCCATAACGATGCTGCCATCCATGTGGTAGGTGAGGCCTCCAATGGAGATGAGCTTCTAAAACTGCTGGAAGAAGTAATGCCCCATGTTGTTCTGTTGGATCTCAACATGCCCGGGCGCGATGGGTTTGAAACCACCAAATACCTGAAGCAGCATTATCCAGATGTGAAGGTGCTGGTACTGTCTATGCTCGACCATGTGAGTTATGTGAACCGGGTGATAGAACTGGGAGCTTCCGGCTATATCCTGAAGAGTTCGGGTAAAGAGGAACTTAGCGCGGCTATCCGGCTGGTGGCCAGCGGCAATATGTATATCTGCTCCTATGTGGCCATGGAACTGCTGAAAAAAGTAGGGCACCACACCACCTATAGCACTCCTGTGAGCACAGCCAGAAAAGATAAAAAATATAAGGATATCTCGAAACGAGAGCTGGAGGTATTGAGCCTCATTGGCGAAGGCTATACCAATGCCGAAATCGCCGAGAAACTGTTTACAAGCAAGCGCACCATCGAGACCCACCGGCAGAACCTGCTGGAAAAAACGCAGACTAAGAACACCGCCACCCTGATTAAATACGCACTTCAGAACAATATCATCAGCTGATCAACAGGAGCCTCCTGCCTTATTCCGGAAAGAAAAGCTCAGAAACCGCTGTGTAACTGTATGGGTTTTCCTTTGCCGGGCAGCAGTTGTTGGCCGCTTACGCCTGTTCCTGCTGCGTCTGGCTTATGGCGGCCAGCAACTGCTCATCCGTTAGTTTTTCCATCCAGTCTTTTCCGACCTCAATCCGGACTGTTTGCGCACCGCCCCCTGGGGTGCAAACCAAGGTAACAGTACCATTCCCGCTTTCGGTCAGGCTGGCTGCTTTGTCACCCAGGGCCGCATAAGCCTGCACACAGGTCCAGGCAGTGTTCCCCTGATCAGTTACTTCTCTTTGTTCCATAAATTTTAGTAAGCAGCGGGCCTGGCCACACACAAGGTCCTGGCCATGACCGCTGGTTTGCTTGTTGAAGCTGTTATACTGCTTTTTCTGGTTCCGGGATACTTTTTAAAGTTTCGAGCAGCAAATTCCAGTACTTCTGCACCGAGCTTATTTGCACCTGCTCATCGGGGGAGTGGGCTCCGCGGATGTTCGGGCCAAACGAGATCATCTCCATGTCGGGGTAGTGAGCCCCTATAATGCCGCACTCCAGCCCGGCATGGCAGGCATTTACATGCGGTGCCTCCTGGAACATGCTGTGGTACAACTCGCTCATCAGCTTCACAATGGTAGCGCCGGGCCTGGGAGTCCAGCCGGGGTAGGAGCCAGCCATGGTTACGGCAGCACCGGCGAGTGCAAAGGCCGCTTCGATGGCGCGGGCCAAGTCCTCTTTTTCAGAGTCGACGGAGCTGCGGGTAAGGCATTGCACGGTATATTCTCCGTTTTTCAGGAGCACACGCGCCAGGTTGTTCGATGTCTGCACCAGTTTTTCGATGTCGGGACTCATGCGGTAGATGCCGTTGGGGCAGGCGTAGAGGGCCTGCAGAAAGCGCTCCTGAAAATCGGCGGCAACTACCTGCGCAGGTGCAGCTAGAGCTTGCTGCTGCACCTCCAGTCTGGGGTCTGTGGTAGCATACTCGGCTTTGAGTACAGCCGTGTGCGCTTTTATAAAATCCTCGAAAGCAGCGCTGTTGGCGGCAGGCACTGTTACTTCAGCAAAAGACTCTCTGGGGATGGCGTTGCGCAGGCTGCCTCCGTCTATGGAACTTATCCGGAGCCCGAACTGGGAGGCCGCCAGGTACAGGAGGCGGTTCATCAGTTTGTTGGCGTTTCCGCGGCCCAGGTGTATGTCCATGCCGGAGTGGCCGCCAGTAAGGCCTTTTACTTCCAGCCTGTAGCCTTTGCTGTGCTGTGCGGTGCCTTCCTGGCTATAGGTTCCTGTTGCTGTCACGTCTACGCCACCGGCACAACCTATGGTCAGGTCCCGGTCGTCTTCGGTATCGAGGTTCAGCATGATGCTGGCCTTCAGCAGGCCGCCCTTCAGGGCCAGGGCTCCGGTCATGCCGGTTTCTTCATCTATGGTAAACAGGGCCTCCAGGGGTGGGTGGGCAATGTCTGTGGCCTGGAGCAGGGCCATCATGGTGGCTACGCCAATGCCATTGTCTGCTCCCAGCGTGGTACCTCTTGCTTTTACCCAATCGCCGTCTACCAGCATCTCGATGCCCTGCGTCAGGAAATCGAAATCGGTGCCGGCATTTTTCTGGTGCACCATGTCCAGGTGGCTTTGCAGCACCACCGTTTGCCGGTTCTCCATGCCGGTGCTGGCCGGTTTGCGGATGATGATGTTGCCTGCTTCGTCTTCTGTTGTTTCCAGGTTCAGGCCCTGTCCGAACTCTTTGATAAAGCGGATTACTCTTTCTTCTTTTTTAGATGGCCTGGGAACGGCATTCAGGTCAGCGAAATTGTTCCAGAGTGCCTTTGGCTCCAGGCTTCTGATGGATGTAGCGGTCGTCATGTGTGGCGGTTTTAGAATGTGGTGCAGGCGGTGCTGCAGAAACAAGCTAGCAATTATTGCGCAGCATTAAAACTTAGCATGAGTTTTTATAGCAGGTTTATTTTAATGCTTTGCTTTTGCAGCCCGCTTAATTTATGGAGCACGAGCAGTTAATAGCTGTGTATGGAGCAGCTGGTGGCGAAAACTATTCACACACCGGGAATGAGGCGATTTGTTGAGGTCCCTTGCCGGCATGCTTCTTAGAGCCGCTGCCGCACAGTTACCAGAAAGCATAACTTCCATCATTCTTATTTCTAATTTGGCGAGGCATTCGGGTTAATAGTAGCAACTAATCCCATCTGTTACAAAGGAGGTTTCATAGGACTTTCGCTAATTATAGAGAAAAATGGGGCAGATGAGGTTGCCAGTTGCACCGGTTCAAAAAAACATGCCGGCAGCCACTGCCTTAGGCTTTCGGCCACAAGGTCCCTTCTGGATGACAGAAGAGGGAGAGCATGAAGGAAATCTGAAAGTAACTAAATACGAGTTGATATAACAGCAATTAACAATCAGATTATGCTAATGAAAAAGTCCCTCGGGAGCTCATCTTGTAGGGGAAGATAAGGCTTCTGTTACCTGAATTTTGCGCTGGTGCGCGCTTGCAGTCCGTGCTTTCCTATCAACCCTTTCCAGAAGGGGCCAACGCAGCTTGTTTTAGATCCATTCTTTTAAGCTGTAGCCTGAAGGAACAGTTGGTACGGGCGGCAGGCTCGCACCAGCGACCTGCTTTTCCCTACAAGATTTGCTCCGGAGGCTTTGTTGCTGCTCCTGTTGCCCCTTTGTTCAATTCAGAGAGCCTCTAACTTGTATTATCAGTAAAAATCCAATATCTAGCATCTGCCATTTTATTTAATGAGTTATGCTGAAGATCTACCACAATACCCGCTGTAGCAAAAGTCGCCAGACCCTTGACCTGATTGAGCAGGCAGGGCAGGAGGTGCAGATAATTGAGTACCTGAAAGAAGCACCTTCCGCTGCTGACCTGCAGGACGTGCTCCGGAAACTAAACATGAAGCCGGAAGATCTGGTGCGGAAAGGGGAGAAGCTTTACAAAGAAAAATTTGCCGGCAAGCCTCATACCGATGCCGAATGGCTCGAGATTCTGGCTGCCAACCCAGGCCTGATCGAAAGACCTATCGTAGTGAAGGGCGATAAAGCTGTGATAGGAAGGCCCCCGGAAAATGTGTTGAAGTTGTTGTAGATAAGCTTCGGAGGGGCTTTTTGATTAGAATAATTGATCCACGAAACCTTTCTATACCCCTGCCGAGGCCTTTGCAGGAGCTTTTTGGGCCTTCGGGGTAAATCCCGACAACACACGCAGCACGATCAGCAGACTGGTGCCAGTAAGCGCAGCAGCCAGAAAAAACGGTGCCTCCGGAAAATAGAGCGGGGCGTTATCGCTGGTGAAGAAGGAAAAAAAGTAACTCATCAGGGGAGCGCCTACAACGGCTGTGGCACTTGCCAGGCTGGCAACGCCGCCCTGCAGCTCGCCCTGTTCCGTTTCCGGAACCTCACCGGAAAGTATGCTTTGTATGGCTGGTTCGGAAATGCCACCCATGGCGTAGGGCAGCAGGAAAGCGAACAGCATCCAGCTTTCAGAGGCAAGCCCAAGCAAAAGGTAACCAAGGCTGTACAAGCTGATCCCCACACAAGCCGTCCGTTTGGCACCGAGGCGGGGAGCCACAAGGCCCGTCAGCACCCCCTGCACCAGCGCGATGAGCAGGCCCAGCAGCCCAAAGGAATACCCGATGCTGGCCTCGGGCCACTCAAATTTGAGCGCCGTAAAGTAAGCCCAGACATTGTGGAAAACGTGCACGGCAATGTAGGTGCAGAACAGGGAGCAGAACAGGCCTGTCACGACCGGGTACTGTCGCAGGTGCAGCAGCGCCCCGATGGGGTTGGCACGTTTCCAGGTAAACGCGCTTTGGTTGAGGCCTGGCAACGACTCCGGCACCACAAAATAAGTATAGAGCCAGTTCAGCAGGGTGAGGGCAAAGGCAGCATAAAACGGGAACCGGATGCCGAACTCGCTCAGTTCTCCGCCCAGCACCGGCCCGATGGTGATGCCCAGCCCAAAGGCCGCGCCCAGAAGCCCGAACCGTTTTGCCCGTTCTTCAGGAATAGTTACATCGGCTGTATAGGCAGTGGCAGTATAGAAGGTGGTGTTGCTGGCGCCAGCCAGCAGGCGGCCCGCAAAGAGCCAGCCAATACCAGTGGCAAAGCCCAGGAGCAGGTAGTCTATGCCAATCCCGAAAAGGGAAAGCAGCAGCAGGCGCCGCCTGCCAAAGCGGTCGCTCAGCTTGCCCAGGGCAGGGGCCATCAGAAACTGCGCAACCGAAAAAGTGAACATCAGCCAGCCGCCATACACTGAGGCCTTGCTTAAGGTGCCCCCGGTAAGTTCGCTGATGAGCCCGGGCAGCACCGGCAGCACCAGTCCAAAGCAAAGAACATCAAGAAACAGTGTCGTGAGTACGTAGCCCTGGGCAGCCTTCGCATTTTTATGCATGCAAAATTCTTTTAAGTGCCTGAAAATAAAGATTTAATTTCGGATGGCAGCAGGAACGGCCAGTTTTTGAACTGGATATTTGGTAAGCAGCGTCGTCAGCACAAATCAGCAACTCCGACATGCTAAATCAGACCAGAAAAGCCCCAATTGTTGTTTAATTGGCAGTAAAGTGCTCATTTCTAATATTGAACCTCTGATGGTAAAGTCAGCCTTATGCTCCTCCAATTTGATTTTTAGAAGGGCTTAGGGCTTGTAAAGCTGCCAGAGAACCTATCGGCCACCATGTCTAACTTTGAATATCTAATTTAGCGAAGCATTCGCCTCTGAGGGGCCTTGGCTAAAGTAAGAATGAAACAGCGCCTATCCGGTCTCCGCTCTACGTGGAAATCAGGCAGGCGCTGATGTAAGGGAATGCTGTGTCCGGTTGGGGGGCAGCAGAGGCAGGGGTAAAGCTTACTGATATGCCTCCAGTTCTTGCAGGCGCTGCTCAATGTTGGCAGCCCATTCAGCCTGTACAGCGGCATCCAGGCCATGTCTTGCCATTTTGTCGAACTCGTCCTGCTCGGCCTTCCAGGCGGCAAAGGCCTCGGTTACGGTCGGGCCAAGCTTTTCCTGTACGTTTGTGCAGGATGATCCCAGGTCCAGCAGTTTCTTGCGCAGCAGGCGGGCATGCACCTCCGTCAGGTCGAAGTGCAGCTGCTCGTGGTAGAGCAGCTTTGCCGACTTTTTGTTCTTTGACCAGGACTGCGTAGGCAGGAACACACAAGACACCTGAAACTCGAGTTGGTTGTTCCGGCATTTGGCGTCCAGGGCCAGGTTGGCGGCCGTGAGCGCATGATGCGGATTTTCCTCGTCGGGGTCAGCTTTAAAGTCTTCCCAGCTTAACCTTCTGCTGGATGACCAGGAAAGTTTTTCGTTCCTGATGCTGTTGTCTTCTTCAATCGCAGCAGATGGAGCGGGCGCAACCGGCACCCTAACAGGGGCAAAGAATCCTGTAACAAAAGATAAGAGGAGTGTGATAATAAACATTGGCTAAAAGTTAAATTATCGTTGTTACAAGGGCAACAAGGGTCTTTTTAGAAAGGTTGCATTTTTTTTGATTTATTTTTTGATAAGTTTCAGGCTTAGTTTTCTGAAGCGCCAGAAGAGTAAAAGAGCCGCCACGGTAAGCCCGATCAGCAGCCCGGCCCAGATGCCGATGGCGCCCACGCCCAGCTTAAAACAGAGCACATAGCCCAGCGGAAGCCCGATGATCCAATACGCTATTAAGGACACCAGGCTCGGGATCCGGACATCTTCCAGGCCCCGCAGCGCGCCCAGCCCCACCACCTGCACACCGTCAGAAATCTGGAAGAGCGCCGCAATGATCAGCAGCTGCGAGGCGATACCGATCACCTCTACATCATCGATATAAAGCATCGGGATGAGGCGGTTGAAGATTATCATCAGCAAGGCGCTCCCGATCATAAACAAAACGGCCATCAAAAAGCTGCTGAAGCCCGCTGCCTGCATGGCTCTTAAGTTGCCGAGCCCTTTCTGGTTGCCCACCCGAATGGTGGCTGCTGCTGCAATGCCTCCGGCCATCATATAAGACACAGAGGCCACATTTATGGCAATCTGATGCGCCGCCAGCTCCTGTGCGCCTATCCAGCCGATCATGATGGCCGAGAAGCTGAAAGCCCCTACCTCAAAGAGCATCTGCACCGAAATGGGCAGGCCCAGCTGCAGCATGCGGTACATGTGGATGAGGGAGAGGTGCCGGAGCCGCAGGTAATGCCGGTAAATGGCGAAGCGCCTGCCGTATAGCACGTAGCCACCCATGAGCAGGGCCATCAGAATGCGGGAGATCAACGTTGCCCAGCCCGCTCCCACCAGCCCCAGCGCCGGAAAGCCCAGTCTGCCATAAATCAGGACATAGTTCAGGGCAATATTGATGCTGTTGGCGAAAACAGAGATGTACATGGCTTGCTTTGTTTGCGAGAGCCCTTCCGTAAACTGCCTGAAGGCCTGAAACAGCATCAGCGGCACCATCGAGAAAAACAGTATCCGGAGGTAAGGAGTAGCCAGTTCCACCACTGCCTCCGGCTGGTTTAGCAGCGAGAGCCCCGGCGCCAGCAAATAGCCCGCCACCATCAGCAGGACGCCGAGCAGCACATTAGACACCAGCCCGGTAAGCAGCAGCAACGAGATCCGGGTTGGGTTCCGTCGGCCGTCGGCCGTGGCAATCAGTGGCGTAATGCTCATCGAAACACCAATGCCAAACATCATCATCACAACAAAAATGCTGTTGCCCAGCGAGGCGGCAGCCAGCGGCAGCGTACCCAGCTGCCCCACCATCAGGGTATCGAACACGCTTACCATGATGTGCCCCAACTGGCTTAGGACCACCGGATAGGCAAGCATGAAATTTTTATGGAAATGTTCTTTATACTCTTCAGACCTCATACCTCATACCAGTGGCTCATTTGGCCCGCAAAAGTAAGCTTTATTTTTGAATGAGAGGATGAGAGCCTGATTGTTTATGGGGCACCAGGGGTAGAATGGCAACCCGCAAAAAGGGAGGTAACCTGGTGATGAGGTGATGCTCTGCTGCAGCCAGCGGCAATCACTTCGGGGGTATTGCAGTAGCAGCAGAATGCTCCGGAGGGCCTGTTTTATTTAAATAATTTGTTCTTTCATCCTTTACAAACCGCCTGGGGTAACCCCTGGATCCTTAGCAGCGGCTCCACATGCCTGACAAGCTTCTCTACACAGGCTTCAACCGGCTCCGCCTCTGTTTGCAGTACCATATCAGGTGCAGAAGGCGGCTGGTAGGGGGCGCTGATGCTGGTGAAGTGGGGGATATGGCCGCTCCGGGCCTTGACGTAGAGGCCTTTGGTGTCGCGCTGCTCGCACACTTCCAGGGCGCAATCCACAAAAACTTCTGTTACCCTGCCTTCTCCTGCTATTTTCTTCACCAGGTTCCGCTCTTCCTCGTACGGCGATATAAAGGCGCACAGCACCACCAGGCCGGCATCGAGCATCAGCTTCGCCACTTCGCCCACACGCCGCAGGTTCTCCTTCCGGTCCTGGTCCGAGAAGCCGAGGTCTTTGTTGAGGCCATTCCGGACATTGTCGCCATCCAGCAAATACACTTTGTAGCCCTGGTGGAACAGGTAGTGCTCCAGCCGCAGCGCCAGTGTGCTTTTGCCAGAGCCGGACAGACCCGTAAACCAGACCAGCTGCGGCTCCTGCGCCATGCTGCGCTTTCGCTGTGCATGGCTCACCTCCGATTGTTGCGGGTATATGTAGCGCATCTGTTTCTGTTTTTATAGATGATGGATATCAGAAGTAGGGAATATTGTCTCCTTGTACGCCAAAACCACGCTGGAAGCCGTATAGGAGGCAGGCAAAATTTTTAAAAGGCTTTACTATGAAAATATTACAGGGCGGTGCCCCCAAGTGCGGCAATTTCTGGCTCTACCAGATCCTGCAGCAGCTCCTCCGAAAAACCGGCCACGACACCACAAGCTTTATGAAGCAGCAACCCATCTACGAACTGGCCAAAACCTGGGACCTGAACTACCCAAGCCAGGCCAGCATCGATGTGCTGGACGTGACGGACCTACAGTACAGCTACCGCATCAGCAGTATTTTCCGGATGCCGGTGGAGGACCTGGATAACTACCTGGCCCAAACCAACCACGTCTGGACGCACTCGCCGGTCTGCAAAAGGAGCGGGGACTTGTTCAACCACTTCGACAAGAAAGTATACATCCTGCGCGACCCGCGCGACCGGGCCATCTCAGCGGCTCGTTATTACACCTCTGCTTACATGCTCAAGTATTACCCGCAGGAAGAGAAAGACCCGAAACAATTTCTGGAAGAGAACTTCGACAAACTGCTGCAGGAGTGGGTGTGGCATGTGTATGACCATCTGCGCCTGCGCCAGCCGCACAACATCCACATCGCTTTTTATGAAGGATTTTTGATGGATTTTCAGCAGGAGCTGGAGCGGCTGTTGCAGTACCTGGGCTTAGCGTTAAACCAGGCAGAACGGGAACAGTTAGAAGTGGCCATGCAATTCGACACGCTCAAAAAAGAAAACCCGAAGCACCTGAAAAAAGGCACCTCCGGCTACTGGATGGACCAGCTTACGCCGGCGCAGATAGAGAAGGCAGAGGTGATAGCAGGTCCGCTGATCCGGTTTCTGGGCTATCCTTCAGCGCCAGGTCAAGCCATGACCTACAGCACCGAGCCACCGCACCAGAACTTTGAGCAGCTAAAGCAGGAGATCATCGCCTCGCAGGAGGCGCTGTATTAGAGCTTCGCTTAATTAAAAATTAG
>NZ_VFSD01000026.1 GCF_014332515.1 Pontibacter beigongshangensis
GTTACAGTAGCTTATCCACATTAAAACTTAACGCCAAGCGAGAGCAGGAAATTTCGGGTGGCTTGCGGGTAGTAATGGTTGTAGTCGTAACGGCCGGGGTCTCCGGCGTACATTTCGCTCCAGGTGTAGCCGTTGGCTTCGTACTTTTTGTTGAGCAGGTTATTTACCAGCAGCGCCACCTCTACTTCGCGCATAAAGGCCGGGCGTAGCGTGTAGCGCAGGCGCAGGTCCAGCACCTGGTAGGCGGCTATGCTGCGATCGTCGCTGGAGGTATTGTCGAGGTACTGCTTGCCTACCGTCTTGTAGAGCAGGGCCGCCTTCAGGCCACGCACCGGCTGCACCTCTATGGAATGGGCAGAAATAACGGCCGGTGAGAAGGAAATATCCGTCTCCTCGTACTCATTTTCCACCATGCCTTCTACATTATAATCTTCGTCGTAAATATAAACTGTTTCGATGTAGTTTTGGATCTTGTTGCGGCTCAGGGTCAGGTTGCTGCGGAACTCAACAAAATCGTTCACACTAAAGGCACCAGCCAGCTCTATACCTGCTCTGTAGCTGTCTTTGATGTTTGTTCTGAGGCCGTTGCCCACATCATTGAGCTGCCCCGTCAGCACCAGTTGGTTCTGGTAATCCATGTAAAACAGGTTGGCATCGAGGGAGTAGCGGTAAGCCGGCGCATTGGCATCTGTGCCACCTGTGGCACCACGCAGGCGGTAGCCAGTCTCCAGGTTCACCATACGCTCCGCCTGTGGCCTGGTTCCCCGCTCCCTGTCTACCTCCGACTGGTCTGTGAAATCGCTGCGCACTGGTTCTCGGTTACCTACTGCAAGCGAGGTATAGAACGTCTGGTTGTCGGTGAGCGCATAGGTTACACCCGCCTTCGGGTTGAAGAAAGCAAAATTTGCCTCCTGGGTCACGTCGCGCCTGTCGTCGTCGAGGCCATCTATGCTGTAGCCGATGGTGCGGTACTGCAGGTCGCCGAACAGCCCGAACCGCTGGCTCAGCTGGTAAGTGGTTTTGGCGAAGATGTTAAAGTCTGTCTTGGTTGCGTTGTTGTCGTAATACCGGTGCCGG
This sequence comes from Pontibacter beigongshangensis, assembly GCF_014332515.1. Taxonomy (GTDB): domain Bacteria; phylum Bacteroidota; class Bacteroidia; order Cytophagales; family Hymenobacteraceae; genus Pontibacter; species Pontibacter beigongshangensis. The sequence goes on from NZ_VFSD01000026.1 coordinate 1,078, forward strand.
ATGCTGCTCGTGGAGGCAAATTTTGCCCAAATTACTTCGCCAAAGTGGTCGCCATGGTATTTGTTCAGGCCTCCGCCAACGGTTGTTACCAGCCTGCTGTCGGTAGAGTAGTAGTTGAGGGCATAGGTAGCCCCATAGAAATAGTTATCGAGCCATTTGCGCTGAATCAGGTCTGAGCGGGTAATGGTGGTATCGCCAATCACGACTGGCGCAATGTTGTAGCTCGAGAAGCGTCGGTTGGCGCGGTATTGCTCGTAGTAGCCTCTGCCTCTGGTGAAGTGCAAGGCCCCGCCAAAATCGAAGTTGCCGCCCAGCGTTTTGGAGTAGTGCAGCTGGTAGTGGTCCTGCTGGTAGTTGTCGGTCTCGTTTTCGTAGGTAAGGGAGTTGTAGGTGCGGTTGGTGGCCAGCATCTCCTGCGGCACGCCGTTCCAGGCCTGGTAAGTCTGCTCCACACCCGAGAAGGTCACAAATTTCAGGGTGCTGGTTTTGCCATGGTAACCGGCTGCCAGGTAATAAGATTTCAGGTCGGAGAAGGCCCGGTCTACGTAACCATCCGAAGAGATCTTGGAGAGACGGGCATCTACGGTGAACTTGTTGTTGAGGAGGCCGGAGCCAAACGAAAGGCTATGACGCCATGTGTTATAGGAGCCGTAAGTGTTGAGTGCCTCGGCATACGCTTTTCTTCTTAGCCCCAGCGTACTCATGTTAATACTGGCCCCAAAAGCTGCCGCTCCGTTGGTAGATGTTCCCACCCCCCGCTGCACCTGCACATCCTGCACAGAGCTTCCCAGATCGGGCATATTCACAAAGAAGGCCCCATGGCTCTCGGCATCGTTAATCGGGATGCCATTCACGGTAACGTTGATGCGGGTAATGTCGGAACCCCGAATGCGGATGCCGGTGTAGCCCACGCCAGCGCCGGCATCTGAGTTAACGACTACCGACGGGGTCTGGTCGAGCAGGTAAGGCAGGTCCTGCCCGAAATTGCGCTCGGCAATCTCCTCTTTGCTTACGTTGGTGTAGGTGGTGCCTGTTTTTTCGGTAGCCCTGGTGGCGGTCACCACTACTTCGGAGGTTCGCACGCTCTTCGGGTTTAATTGTACGTCCAGCCGGTGGTTTGCCGTTAGCCTTACCTGCCGTTCCAGCGGTTCAAACCCCAGAAAGCTGATCACAACCGTGTAGGTGGCCCCTGACGGAAGGTTGGCGAACTCGTAATAGCCATTTTGGTCGGTGGCGGCGGCGGTGTTTGCGGCGCCTTTAAGCAGGATGGTGGCTCCGGGCAAGGCTTCGCCCTGCACAGCGTTGGCTACGTGCCCGCTCAGCTTAAACTGGGCAAGCAACTGCGATGGCAATAGAACTACTGCCAAGGCAACAAGAAGGTACTTCATTTTAAGAATGGTAGAAATAGGTAAAACATCAGGTTGGCCAGGGGTTAGCCACCTACTCTTTAGTTTTCCTCCGTTTTCCCTTCGCCGGCATTACCCGGATCAGGTTCAATGGGTATGATCTCAGCCCGTAAACTATAAGGCACCCCTAAACTGCCACAAAGGTACGTCCTTATTTCGGGTAAAGCAAAGCCCCCCCTTCCTATAATAAGTGGAAGTATAACTATAGCAAGGGGACAACAGCTATATTTTTTAAGTAAAGATAAAAACCACTTAGCCCTAAAGTACGTTCTTAATCAATAAACAGGCACACAAACCGGAGCGCTCTAATCAGGTGGTGCAGAAGCGGTTTGTTTGCGATTTTTTTATTTTCTTAAGTTGAAACGTGATGATGATCAGTCTGCTTTATACCTTTGCCTTGTTGTCGATACTGGCATATTATGCGTTCTCGCCACATAAGAAATTTGACACGCCACCATCTCCGGACAATGATGATGATGGAGGTGAGCCAATTGGCGATGACCTTCCCGACTTGGACCTCCCACCAGGCATATCATTACCTATAAATGATTTTGAACCTGAATATGACCTTCGAAGAATCAAGGTTCCTAAGTTTCCGGAGCCTTCTTTGCAATGACTACAAACTTAAAAACCCGGCTGATGACCTCAACCGGGTTTTTTATTGAACCTTTGTTTCAAATTATTCTAATCAAAACAGCCCTCCAGAGGGTTTAAGCGCTGGAAAGCCCTGGCCTGTTACAGCACCTCTATGCCGAAGGTTCTTTCGAATACCAGTTTGGGGCCCAGGTACTGCATGCCTTCTTTTTCGTCCAGCTTGCCGGTGTCGCCTTCGGTGCTCGTAATGCCGCACCAGGGCTCTATGCACACAAAAGGCGCCGCATTGGCTTTTGCCCAGATGAGCAGGTACGGAAACCCCTCGAAGGTAAGCTCGATACGGAGCGGGTTTTTATGGCTGGCCAGCTGCACCTTACTTGATTTTGGACTTTTAAAGATTACGGCATCCTCCTGAAACAGGTCGTGGTGCAGGGGCAGCACGCGCTCCTGCTCCAGCACCCGCCTGGTGTCGCCGGTGAGCAGGCCGCGCTCGTTCTGGAGGTAGCGGCTCAGGGTCTCTTCCTGCTCAAACTCGATGAAGTAATCGGTGTACTGCTCCTGCGGGTACAGGGGCACGTTAAAGCCGGTATGGCCGCCCACGGAAAAATATAACCCCTCGCTGTCGTCGTTGCGGACCAGGTAGGTAGTGTCGAGTTTGCTGCCGCTGAGTTTGTAGGCCACCAGCAGGGTGAACTTAAACGGGTATTGCGCCAGCGTTTCTTCGTCCTGCTTCAATTGGAACACCAGTTTGTCTTCGTGCTCCTCCACCAGCTCAAACTCCTTGTGCCGGGCAAATCCGTGGCGCTTTAGCTGGTAGGTCTGGCCGTTTACCTCGTACTGGTCGCCAGGCACTGAGCCCACAATCGGGAAAAGGTTGGGAGCACGGCCGGGCCAGATGGCGGGGTCGCCCTGCCAGATCAGCTCCAGCTGCTCGTCGAGCTTTATGAAATGGCTGAGTTCAGCGCCTTTGCTCTCGACGCCGATTCTGTAATGGTCATTTTGAAGATAGTGTAGCATAAGGCACCAAGTGTTAGTTATGTTCTTTTAGTATAGCATCTATGTGTGGCAGGGCCATCCGGAAACGGTCTTCCTGCAGGCCCGAAATTTCTACAAAAGGCGCCTGCAGGCGCTGCAGCTCCTTTTTGTACAGGTCGTAGAAGTACTGCCGCAGGTGCGGGTGCTCGCGCTGCGGATCCGGCTCCCAGGGCAGATCAACGCCCATAAGCAAGTAAAGGTTGTAGGGCTGCTGCTCCAGTTTCTCCAGAATCCAGGCGGGGCAGTGGCCAAAGGCGTTTTCGCTCCAGATTTTCAGCACCAACAGGTCGGTATCGGCAAAGAGCAGGGTGTTGGCTTTTTGCGCCAGCTCCGCCTCCTGCCGCAGCTGCCCCCTGGCAATGGCTTCTATATCGGCCAGGGTATAAGGCCTGCTCAGGTTGCTGAGGTAGCTGCGGGCATACTCCGGCACCCAGACCGTTTGGTAATGCTGCGCCAGCTTTTCGGAGATGGTAGACTTGCCGGTAGACTCAGGGCCGGTAACTGAAATTTTGAGCATGCCGTGGCAAAAGTAATGGGAAAAAGTGAAAGGAATACCAGGTAAAGATAGGCAAAGTTCTGCCACCACGATGCTCCATACGGGGTTAAACATCAGGAAGAGAAGAAGAAGCAGCGGGGTATCCTGAAAGTTCCTCTACATAAATGAGGCAACAAACTGTAAAACTGCTGTTTATGATTCTTCGGATTGGGATTTTCTTCTCGTGTATTGGCCTGATAGCCTTCTAAAAAAAGAGCTGTAAGTCCGTCTCAGACTTACAGCTCCTGCATCAATTTGTAAGTAAAAATCAATTTTCGGAAAAACTGTATCCATAGAAATTATAAACATTCAACTCTTTTGGCCTTTTGTCGCCATACTGCCTAAAATACACTCGCTTTGGGCTTTCGTCGGGCGATTCATAGCCCCATTTCAGCCGATTCACATACTTCAACTCTTCGGGTAATACTAACTTCCGCTGCTTCATTTTTTGCATGTTTAGGGGTTCCACAAGTTGTAACGCGAGTTCTCAAACAATTATTCTCTGTTGAGCCTATACCACATGTACGTAAGCTGCCCCTCTATGGATTGCCTTTCCTGAATATAATAAATTCTGGTTTCCGGAAAGTGCCTCCTGCCTCCTGCTATCGCTGCACACCTCTCAGAAACTTGTTTTCAGGCGGCTGAGGTGGCTTATGCAGGAACTGGACAGGCTTTACAAACAATATAACTACTTAAAGATAAGAAACATACCCGCAGTTGGGCCGCTTTTGCCAGGTTCAGCAGTTCGGCTTACCCAGGGGCAGCTATTCGCGATGTAGGCCCACACCAGAGATCTGCCAGAAAGGTAGCCCCAGGCACGTTTGTTCAGGTCCGGGCAATGGCTGCCGCCGGCTCTAGGGCCTTCCTTTTCCAGGCGGCCAGTCCGGCAAAAGCCATGAGCAGCAGCACGATAAAGAACACCGACGTAAACACCAGGCCCTTCACGAAATAAAGCGGCACCGAGGCCACGTTGGTGCCTATCCACCAGTACCAACTCTCTACCTTCTTCCGGGCCATGAGCCACATGCCGGTATAGGCCGTGGCACTGGCAAGGGCATCGGCCCACGGAATAACGCCCGGATAAAAGGCATCGCGCAGGTATACCAGGCAGAAATAGATGAGCCCGTAGAGCAAGCCGAAAAAGCCCAGTTGCTGCAGCAGCTGCTTTTTAGAGGAGAAGGTGATATGCAGCACAGGCGCATCGGCCTGGTCTTTTCTGGCCCACAGCGCCCAGCCGTAAAGGCTCAGGATGGAGTAGTAGATATTGACGCTGGCCTCCCCAATAAGATCGAACTTAAAGCTCAGGTACACATAAATACTGGTGCTCACCAGCCCTACCGGAAACACCAGGATATTCTCCTTTTTAGAATACCACACACTGGCAATACCTGCCACCACGGCTATATACTCCAGCAGGGTGGTTTGGCGCATGCCCGCTACGAACTGCTGCCAGACCTGCGCAAAACTTGCAGGCTCAGGGGCAGCGGCCGTCAAAAGAGAAAAGATTGAAAAATCCATCAAATAAATTAAGGACCCGTGAAATTACGATAATCAGCTGCTAAGTTTGCGAATCCAATTTTAAGTCCCAAAATTACGTTATTCTAACGCAAGCATCACGATCATGAAAGAGATTACTGTACAGGATTTGAAGACACGAATGGCAAACCAGGGGGAGCTGCAGCTGGTGGATGTACGCGAGCCTGTAGAGTTCGGGATATGCAACCTGGGCGGCGACCTGATACCGCTGGGGGAGCTGCCCAAGCAGATTGGCCGCATCCGCCAGGACGTGCCGGTGGTGATGATCTGCCACCATGGCTTCCGGAGTGCCCAGGCCATTAATTACCTCAGCCAGCGCTACGGCTACGAAAACCTCCTCAACCTGAAAGGCGGCATCCACGCCTGGGCCACCGAAATAGACCCGGAGATGAATATCTATTAAGTTAAAAAGCTGAAAGGCCCAGAACTGGTAAGAGGAACAAAAAGCAATTATTCCAATGAAAAAGGCCCTCCAGAGCGTTCTGCTGCTGCTCGCCTTCCTATTGAGCACCATCCGGAGGCAAACAAATTTCTACTTTTTCAATATTTCACCTGTCTATCTTACGAAAACTCTTTCTATTTTAAAAAGCATTTTGTAGTTTTACGCGGCAAATAAGGACCCCTAAATTATTTGCCATGATCTCTGATCAGTCTAAAATTCTATTCGAAGCGCTCACCTACGATGACGTGCTTCTGCTCCCGGCTTACTCCGAGGTGCTCCCCAAAGATACTGACACTTCTACACGCCTGACGCGCAATATCAGGATAAACATTCCGCTTCTTTCGGCCGCTATGGACACGGTAACGGAAGCTGACCTGGCTATTGCCATGGCGCAGGAAGGCGGCATCGGTTTTATACACAAGAACATGTCTATCAAGAAGCAGGCGGCCCAAGTGCGCAAAGTAAAGCGTTCTGAGAGCGGCATGATTCTGGACCCGATCACGCTGGAGCAAACCGCCACCCTTGGCGATGCCGTGCGCATCATGATCGAGAACAAGATTGGCGGCATCCCGATTATCGACAGCGAAGGAAAGCTGACAGGCATTATCACTAACCGCGACCTGCGCTTCGAAAAAGACCTGACTCAGCCTGTATCGGCCATCATGACCAGAAAAAACCTGGTGACAGCCGAAAAAGGAACCGATCTGGCCAAAGCCGAAGTTATTCTGCAGCAATACAAAATCGAAAAGCTGCCGGTAGTGGATGAGCACGGCAAGCTTGCAGGCCTGATCACCTATAAGGATATCCTGAAAAAGAAGGATCGCCCCTTCGCCTGCAAAGACGAGTTCGGCCGCCTGCGTGTGGGCGCTGCCGTGGGTGTAACACCAGATGTGATGGACCGCATAAAGGCACTGACCGATGCCGGTGTAGACGTGATCAGCATAGACACGGCCCACGGCCACTCTAAAGGCGTGATCGACAAAGTGCGCGAAATTAAAACCAGATTCCCTGACCTGGACCTGATAGCCGGAAACGTAGCCACAGCCGAAGGAGCCAAAGCCCTGGCCGATGCCGGAGCCGACGCCGTGAAAGTTGGGGTAGGACCGGGCAGTATCTGCACCACCCGCGTAATTGCCGGTATTGGCGTTCCGCAGCTGTCGGCGGTAATGGAAGCTGCACGAGGCCTTGCCGGAACAGATGTGCCCGTAATTGCAGACGGTGGCATTAAATTCTCGGGCGATGTGGTAAAGGCCCTGGCAGGAGGAGCCAGCTCGATTATGATCGGCTCACTGCTGGCTGGCACCGAAGAAGCTCCCGGCGAGATGATTATCTATGAAGGACGCAAGTTTAAGGCTTACCGTGGCATGGGCTCTGTAGAGGCCATGGAAGAAGGCTCTAAAGACCGCTATTTCCAGAGCAATGAGGTAGACGTGAAAAAGCTGGTGCCGGAAGGCATAGTGGGCCAGGTTCCTTTTAAGGGAAATGTGGCCGAGGTGCTTTACCAACTGGTAGGCGGCTTAAAAGCAGGCATGGGCTACTGCGGCACGCCAACCATAGAGGCCTTGCAAGAGGCTAAAATGGTGAGGATCTCCGGAGCAGGCCTTCGCGAAAGCCATCCGCACGACGTGCAGATTATGCGTGAGGCTCCTAACTACAGCCGCTAGGCACAGGTAGCAGAAGCCTGCAACAGAGCAGGCAGCCTGTCGGCGCTATAGTATGCATAGCCAACTGACTTCTTTTGGCTGGTTTTCTGTTTTGCAGCCACTATTCAGGTAAGCAGTCACAAATTCTGTCATTCTGTTTACTGCCCGTAACCATCCCGGAAAAGTTGCTCCGTCGGCTTTCCCAGGATGGTAACGGGCAGTGCCAGGAGGCGGAAAAAAAAGCCGTGGAAGACACATTCGTAAAACTGTCGTAAGAATTTCAGCAACTCAGGGATCCTGAACAGAAGAAAATGCTGCCAGAAAGGCCATAAAAGCAGATTCTTCATTCCAGATTTCTACCTGTCCATCTGCCCACTACCCTTAATATAGGGGCTGCTTATAATATAAATTTTGCCCTATATCTAACCTCCTGCCAAAAAAATACGTTATGCAGGGTGTCAATTTAAAAACTCATCGGGGGCATCTTGGCAAAAGAGAGAAAATTTTTCTTACCTTTCCCATATTCAAACACTCCTAATATCCAAACTCTGTCGCAGCTAAAACAAAACACGGTTTTCCGTTTTATGCTAAATAAAACAAACACGGAACTTTTGCTGATCACTACAGCTGTTATCAGTTGGGCGCTGCTATTAGCTAACCTGCTGCTCACTGCCGAAAGCCTCCAGCAACGGGAATACACCGAGCCCTTATTGCCCTTTATCCATAACATCCTGCTGATAATCTTTATCATCTCTGTATTTTTTTATCAGCGCATCAACGTACTCAAACTCAAAAAAGGCGACTTTACCGGCTATCTCTGGAATTTCTTCCTGAGAGCTGCCATTGGCGCCTACATTGCCCTGGCCATTTACATAGGCTTCGTGCTCTCCACAGATTTCATCAACCTTAAATCCAATCTGTTGCTGCACATGGTCTACCACACTTTTTTTGGCCTGCTTGTAGTTTTTCTGGGCAAAGGGCTCTATATCTGGCGGCAGCTCCTGCTCTACCACAAAAACCGGTTTCTCCAGGTCGCCTGGGACTGGTTCGAGCTGCTCTTGTACGGCACGCTGCTGCTTACTCTCCTCAATTTCGACTACACCAGCTACATATTTCTGCCCCTGCTGGCGTTGCTCGTCTTTTACATTTTGTTTCTTTGCACCAACCTAAAGTGGGTAGCCTACCTCAATTTTAACAAAAAGAGCCGGTCGCTGGTGCTGCTCGGCGCCATTTTGCTTAGCTGGTATATTTTTAAGTGGTTCTTTTATAAATTTCAGAGCCACCCGGAGCTGGCCGCCGACTATACCGACGTTGGCTTTCTGTTGTTGGTGATGCTGTTCGTGGGCCTGTATGGACTGGCAGCCTTTCTGGTGTCGCTCTTCAGCCTGCCAACCTCCAGCGTGTTTGAGCAGAAAAGCGAAGACCTGCTCAACTTTCAGCGGCTGAGCCAGTCGATCCAGCAGGGCCAGAGTGAACAGCAGGTGTACGACACCGTTTTCGACAGCACCGTAAAGGCATCGGCGGCCAGTGCCGGCTGGCTGGAGCTCGACAAAGGCAGAGAGAAGGAAATATCGCACATGCTCAACATTACCGAGGAGCAGATCGAACGCATTCGCCACCTGCTGCTGGCCTATAACTACGATACCGACCACATCAACAACAACCTGGAGCGCAACCCGGGGTTCAAAGACCTGGAGCTGCCCTGGCAATCTATTGTGGTCCTGCCCATTAAGTCGCTGAAACACCACTTTGGCGTGTTGTACCTGCTCAAGGATATAGAGAACGGCTTCGACAAAGAAACCGTGAATGTGCTCCAGACTTTTACGAACCAGACCACGCTTACTATCGAGAACCTGCGCCTGGTGGCCGAATCGTTGCAAAATGAGCGCTATAAGGAGGAACTTAAAATAGCCAGTACCGTACAGGAAAATCTGATACCAAAGACGTTCCCGAGCGACAGCTGGTTTGAGATCAGCACACACGCGGTGGCGGCAAAAGAGGTAGGAGGCGACTTTTATGACTTCCTGCAACTGAGCGAATCGCGGATAGCGATTATTATTGGCGACGTATCCGGCAAAGGTATTACAGCTGCCTTTCACATGGCCCAGATGAAGGGGATTTTCCATGGCCTGATGCAACAGGACATGGCTCCAAGCGAGTTTATGCGGCAGGCCAACAGCGCCCTGAGCCGCTGCCTGGAGCGGACATCCTTTATTACGTCATCGCTTTATATAATAGACTACCGCATGAAGGGCTTTGTGTTTGCACGCGCCGGCCACTGCCACACGCTCTATTACAACGCCATGATGGAGGATACCTTTTATTTCCAGACAGACGGCCTGGGCCTGGGTATTATTCGCGACCAGAGCTACAAAAACCACATCCGGGAGATGTTCTATGATTATAACCCGGGCGATGTGATGGTGATTTACACCGACGGCATTATAGAGGCGAGGGGCGCAGAGAACAACAATGAGGAATACGGCGAAGACCGGCTCCGGTACATGCTCGAGCAATGCTACCACCTGGAGGCCGAAGACATAAAATATGCCATCATAAACGATTTACAGACCTTTACGGGTCCCAATACCATATATGACGACCAGACCTTACTCGTTATCAAATTTAAGGCAGACCAACAAACAGTTTAACTGAGACGTAACAGAATGCGATGAAAATTACAAACGAAATCAAAGACGCCACAATTATCATCACCTTAGATGGTGAATTAGATGCCAGTTCTTCCGTAATCCTTGATGAAGAACTCTCTAACCCTGAAGTAATGAAATTCAGCAAGATCCTGGTTAATTGCGAAAACCTGCATTACATTTCGTCTGCCGGCCTGGGGGTGTTTATCTCGCACCTGCAACGCTTCGAAGACGCTCAGATTAAACTCATTTTCTTTAATATGCAGGACAAGGTGCGCAATGTTTTCGAGATACTTGGTCTGGACCTGCTCATGACCATCGTATCTAATTACGAGGAAGCCATGACTATTGCAGATGAGTAATTCGATTCGCGTAAACTGCACAAAAAAAAACCTGAAGCTTATCCGCGATTTTGTCATGGAGCATCTGCTTACGCTTGAGCTAACAGATATCCAGATGAACCAGATCGTGCTGGCTGTTGATGAAATATGCGCCAACCTGATCATCCATGCCAACAGCGAAGACCCGACCAAGTACATCTCTCTGGCGATTTCGGAGCATAGAGACATGGTTCGGTTTGAGATTACAGACAGGGGCCTGGCCTTTAAGCGTGCAGAATACAAAGAACCTGATCTTCAGGAGCACGTGCGGGTGGGCAAAAAAGGAGGCGTAGGCCTTGCCCTGGTGAACCGCATTATGGACAAAGTAGAGTTCAAGAGCCTGGGCGATAAAAACACCTGCCTACTCTATAAAAAAATTAAATAGTGCTGCCAGCCACACTTTTACAAACCTTTCGGCGTTATCCGGAACAAAATCGGGTGCAAGAAGATTATGCTGACGGATTATAGCCCATCTGTCAGAAAAATTAACTAAAATTGCATTTCCTGAATCCGGAATTAACTTTAAAGTTTGTATTAAATCTTTCTATGCGCAGCAATTCCCTACTTGTTGCGGTAGTAGCCCTGCTTATGGCCGGCTGTACCGCAACCAAGAAGAACGACACACAAGAACCTGTTATAGCAACGCTTGGCACCCAGCCCATCTATGCGTCGGAGTTCAAGTACGTTTACGACAAAAACAACAACGGCAACGACGATGCCTACAGCAAAGAAAGCCTGAGCGAGTATCTGGAGCTCTATACCAATTTTAAGCTGAAGGTAATGGAGGCCGAGAGCCGCGGGCTCGACACTACCACCGCCTTTAAAAGGGAGTTGGAGGGTTATAAGGAACAACTTGCCCAGCCCTACCTGACGGAAAAAAGCGTAACGGACAAGCTCGTGCAGGAAGCCTACGAGCGCCTGAAGAAAGAAGTAAACGCCTCCCATATCCTGCTTACTGTTTCGCCGGAAGCCGACCCGCAGGACACGCTGGCTGTCTATAACAAGATCATGGAGCTCCATAAAAGAGCCACAGCCGGCGAAGACTTTAACAAACTGGCCCGCGATCACTCACAAGACCCTTCTGCGGTAGAAAACGGTGGCAACCTGGGCTACTTCACGGCCATGCAGATGGTTTACCCCTTCGAAGACGCTGCCTATAAAACTACCCCCGGCCAGATCTCACAGCCGGTGCGCACACGCTTCGGCTACCACATCATAAAAGTAAACGATGTACGGCCGGCACAAGGCGAGGTAAAAGTTGCCCACATTATGGTGCGCTCCACACCGGGCATGCCCAAAGCCGACTCACTGGCCGCCAAACAGCGCATCGACGCTATTTACAAGCGTGTGCAGCGTAACGAGAACTGGGATAAACTGGTGGCGGAATTCTCTGAAGATGCCAACTCGGCTGCAAACGGCGGCGAATTGCCCTGGTTCGGAACCGGCCGCATGATCCCTACCTTCGAGGAAGTTGCCTTTAGGCTTAAAAAGGAAGGCGAGGTTGCCGCGCCGGTAGCCACACCTTACGGCTGGCACATCATTAAACTCATCGAAAAGCGTGGGCTACCGCCTTACGAGGATATGGAGCAGAACCTGCGCAACCGCGTGGCCAAAGATTCCCGCTCTGAACTAAACAAAACGGCTTTCCTGAAGCGCATCAGAACTGAGAACAACTTTACAGAAGATGCCGCCGCAAAGGAACTGGCCCTGAGCAAAGCAAGCGATAACCTGCTGAAAGCGACCTGGGAGTTTGACGCGGCCGACAAAGCTGTAAATACCACTTTATTCACCATCCAGGGCAAGCCATACACCATCAGCGACTTTTATACCTACGTAAAAGCGGAGCAGCGCCCCCGCTCTAAAGGATCAGCGGCCCACCACATGAACCTGCTGTATGATGCTTTTGTAAATAAAAGCTTATTAGACTACGAGAAAGCGAACCTGGAAAACAAGCACACCGACTACCGCATGCTGGTGCAGGAGTACCACGATGGCATTCTGCTGTTCCAACTGATGGACGAAAAAGTCTGGTCGAAGGCAGTGGAAGACACGGTCGGCCTGAAAGCGTATTTTGAGCAAAACAGAGACAAATACCAGTGGGGCCAGCGTGCCGAGGCTACGGTAATAAGCGCTGCCAGCAAAGAAGTACTGGCCCAGGTGCAGCAGCAACTTGCAAACCGCAAGTATGAAGTGAGCGCCAAACCAGCCGATGTAGCATTTGCAGCCAGCAAAGCTGAGCTGACCGCAGAAGCCAAAACAGCGCTCGATGAGCTGGCAAACCGCCTGCAAAACAACCCGCGCCTGAGCCTGGTGGTGAATGGCCACACCGATGCACGCGAAGATGCCGCCAGCAAAAGGCTGGCCCAGCAACGCGCGCAGGCCGTGAGCGCTTACCTGACACAAAAAGGAGTGTCTGCCGCCCAACTCAGCACCCAGGCCCTCGGAAAAACCAAACAGGCCGGCCCAGACAATTCCGAAACCGGTCGACGCCGCAACAGGAGGGTTTCTTTTACCTTGTACTCGCCGGACCTGAATGTGCTGGCGGAAAACCTGAACAATGACAACCCGCTTAGTGTCCAGATCACGGAGAAGAAGTTTCAGAAAGGCGAAAATAAAGCGCTGGACCTGGTAAAATGGGAAAAAGGCTCCTATACCACCCAGCTGAACGGACGTGAATACCTCATTATCATCCATAACATTTTGGCTCCCCAGCCCAAAGAGTTAAACGAAGTACGCGGCGTGGTAACATCCGATTACCAGAATTACCTGGAGCAGGAATGGATTGAGCAGCTGCGGGAGAAATATCCGGTTACTTTGAACGAGTCAGAAATTAGCAAGCTCATTACAGAATAAGCCTGCTTCAGTTTCTTAAAACTTAGAATAAAGAAGTTAATTTTGCGTTAATTTCAGAAGCGCATACCATAAAATGACTTATATCCAGAAAATAAAGAATTTAGCAGCCGGATTTGTCTTTGTACTGATCTGTTGCCTGCTGGCACCTGCCACCACCTTTGCCCAGACTCCTGTGCAGCGGAAGATAGATGGCATTGTTGCCAAGGTAGACAACCACATTATTCTGCGGTCGGAGCTGGAGTTTACGTACCTGCAGTACCTGGCACAGTCTAAACAACAGGACGCTCCAGGGCTGAAATGCCAGCTGCTGGAGTCGATGGTGCAGGACAAGCTGTTGCTGGCCCGCGCTGAGATCGACTCTGTAGTGGTGGAAGAATCGCAGGTGAATGGCGAGCTGAATGAGCGGGTAAACTATATTGTGCAGCAGGCCGGTGGCGTGGAGCGGGTAGAGCAGTATTACAACAAAACCCTGAAACAGCTGAAAGACGACCTTCGCCGCAGCATAAAAGAGCAGCTGGTGGTGGCTAAAATGCAGCGCCAGATCTACGAAAAAGTAACGGTTACCCCGAAAGAGATCCGCAATTATTTTGATGCCATTCCTACCGACAGCCTTCCTTACTTCTCGAGTGAGGTAGAGATCGGGCAGATTGTGAAATATGCGCAGGTAAGCAAGCAGCAGAAAGCCATTGCCCGACAGAAGCTCGAAGACATAAAGGCCCGCATACTCGCCGGCGAGGACTTTGCCACGCTGGCCAAACAGTACTCCGACGATGTGGGCTCTGCCCAGGATGGCGGGGAGCTCGGCTTTTTCAAAAGAAAAGAACTGGTGCCGGAGTATGAGGCAACAGCCCTGAAACTGGAGCCGGGCCAGATCTCCAACGTAGTAGAGTCGCAGTTTGGGTTCCACCTGATTCAGCTGATCGAGAAGCGCGGCCAGGAATTCAACTCCCGTCATATCCTGATCAAACCAGCTACGGCCACCATAAACGTAGAAGAAGCTATAGCCGAGATGGATAGCATCCGCACCTTGATCGTGAACGACAGCATGACATTTGCCAAGGCAGCCAAAGAATTCTCTGACGACAAAAACACGAAAGACAACGGTGGCATGCTGTCGAACCGCGCTACCGGCGATCCGTACTTCCCGATGGAACAGGTAGACCCGGCCATCTTTTTTGTGATCGATACTATGAACGTAGGAGAAATATCAAAGCCGATCGCTTTTACCACCCCTGATGGGGTGCAGGCCGTACGTATTATCTATCTGAAGTCGAAATCAGTTCCGCACCTGGCGAACCTGCGCGACGACTATCAGAAGATCTCTAATGCTGCCATACAGGAAAAAAGAGGAAAAGCTGTGGATGCCTGGTTCAAAAAGAATCTGGACACCGTATACATCCAGATTGATCCGGAGTTCCAGAATTGCCAGATTCTTCAGGCTGTAAACCAGTAAGTACAGGATAGGCTCGGCCTTGCTCCGCTTTCGGATCACCCTAAAAAATTTGTCTTTTTACTTAGCTAACGTCTTATGAAGCAATTCTCTTCTGACAAGGAAGCAGCCGATGCGCTATACCGCTCATACCGGGAACTTACATCAGAGATTTCAAAAGTTATAGTAGGACAGGAAGAGGTGGTCAGGCTGGTGCTTACGGCGGTTTTTTGTCAGGGGCATTGCTTGCTGGTGGGTGTTCCAGGGCTTGCCAAAACCCTCCTTATCCAGACAATCGCCTCCTCTTTGGACATGACGTTTAACCGGGTGCAGTTTACCCCGGACCTGATGCCAACTGACATTGTAGGCGCTGAGACACTGGACAAAGACCGCAACTTTAAGTTCGTGACAGGCCCGGTGTTTGCCAACATCGTGCTGGCCGATGAGATAAACCGCACGCCTCCTAAAACGCAGGCAGCGCTGCTGGAGTCGATGCAGGAGTACTCGGTAACCGTAGCCGGCAAGCGCTATGACCTGCCGAGGCCATTTTTTGTGCTGGCCACCCAAAACCCGATTGAGCAGGAAGGAACTTACCCCCTGCCGGAAGCGCAGCTGGACCGCTTCATGTTTAATATCACGCTGGGCTACCCCAGCTACGAATCGGAGCTACAGATTGTAAAGAACACAACCGGTGCCCTTAAAACATCACTTAACAAGATCCTGCATGCCGACGACATTCTGGCGTTTCAGCAGCTGGTGCGCCGCGTGCCGGTAGTAGACAATGTAGTGGAGTATGCCGTGAAACTGGTGCATAAAACCCGCCCTAACACACCGCATGCCTCGCCACAGGCCAACCAGTACCTGGAGTGGGGAGCGGGCCCAAGGGCATCGCAGCACCTTATAGTGGGAGCCAAATGCAATGCCCTCCTCAACGGCAAATACTCCCCGGATATTGAAGACGTGCAGACCGTGGCACTCCCGATTCTGCGTCACCGGATTGTACGAAACTTTAAAGCCGAGGCAGAGGGTGTTACGGTGGAGCAGCTGATTCAGGATTTGCTGTAGGTTGGTTGTTGATTGTTGATTGCGAGGGAGAAACAGAAAAGCATTCTGTTCAGATCTTATGATTCTCACATCACCCATTAACTACTAACAATCAGCAACAAACAACTAACAACCAAATTATTCTAATTAAAAAGCCCCTCCGGAACTGCTATAGCTGCTGCTGCTCACGGCAATTCTCTGCTTAAAGAATATGCGGTGTTGGCTACTCCATTAATCTGTGTATTTTTGTACAACAAATACTGATCAGGAAAAAAACTTACTTCTTATGGAAGCGGCTGCCTTACTTTTTAGCTTTAAAGATAACATCAACAAGATCATCGGGGCCTTCAACAGCAAACTCGAAACGCGCACCATGCCTTATAACGTGTCCATTCCGCTGGAAGTGGATTTGCTGGCTGGCGTTCTGCGGCTGCATGGCCTAAACTTTACCTCTGCCACCAGGGGCGCCAAGCGGCTGGAGGATTTCCAGCAGTGGTTTCTGGAGAACGAAGATAAGGCCATGGAAATAATGCACCATGTGCTCGAAGATAAGAAAGCCTACATAAAAACCGACCAGGGCACGGTGCTGCAGAAGGAAATGCTGATCAGGCGGCTGGAGTTTTTTAACGAAACGGCCCACACCCTGCTGGTAATGATGCAGCAGCAGCAACTAAAAAGCCCAAAACACCACATTTACCCCTACCTGACGGCCTCGCCGAACTAATAACTGCCAAGGCCAGCGACACAACATCGCTGGCCTTGGCAGTTTAAGGAGGGATTACTGGTTTTCCTTTCTGACAGACGTGTGCCCCTCCATAGTGTGCTTCAAATCCAGCTCGCCTTCGGGCTCCTGCTTCATCGAGGAATCTGCCTTCTCTCCTATCGGCCCTTTGCCCAGGGTAATGCCACCATCCACCATATACACCGCTCCTGTTACATAAGAGGCTTCGTCGGAGGCCAGAAAGAGGTACACATTGGCCACCTCTTCCGGCGTGCCTAAGCGGCCTATTGGTGTGGCGATCTTATTTGTCTTTTCCATCTCCTTATCCATCGGGCCGGTGCTGGCGTGGGTCCAGGCAGTATCTATGGGGCCGGGCCCTACACAGTTGCAGCGTACCCCAAACTGCGCCTGCTCTACTGCCAGCCCGCGCATAAAGGCATGGTTAAAGGCTTTGGTGCCACCGTAAGGCGCGTTTTGCGGGATGCCCACCATACCAGCCTCAGAGCCTGCCGTCACGATGCTGCCCTTTGTCTTCTGCAACTCCGGCAGTGCCGCCTTACACATTATAAACACGGTTTTGTTGTTGTGCCGGATCATGTAGTCAAACGCCTCCTCGGTATAATCGGTGAGCAGGTTTACCTCCGGAAAAACACCTGCGTTGTTGATCAGGATGTCGAGTTTGCCAAATTCCTTCACGGTAAGCTCCACGCACTTACGGGCGTTGGCCTCCGTCGACAAATCGCTGGTAAAGGCAACGGCCGTGCCACCAGCCTTTGTGATTTCTTTTGCCACATCCTCCACAGAGTCTTCGGGGAAGCCTGCCACCACTACTTTAGCTCCCTGGCTGGCAAACTTTTTACATATGGCCTCGCCTATGCCACTGCCACCACCGGTTACAATAGCTACCTTGTCTTCAAGTCTTTTTGTCATTTGTTTTTATAACTTAGTTTGTTCGTGCATCTCCTCCAAAAGGAGTGTATAAGTTTTACGATGAGGCACTTGCTTTGTTAGTTCACCTCAATTAGAGGCAATATTCCTATCGTTTTTAGCTGGTTAGCGTACAAATTACAATACCCGTCTGTACATAATTTTACAAGGAGGACTACATCGTGAGCTATTTACACAACGTGCTGTCAGAAGCTGTTGACGAGCGCCTCGAAACCAGGCAACTGATCCTGCGCCCTTACGAGGAAGGCGATGAGCGGGATTTTATGCGTGTGCTGATCGAGAACTCGTCTAACCTGACTCCTGCTTTTGGCAACCGCCTGGCACGGGTGAAGGTGCTGGAAGATGCCCGCACCCAAATGCAGCAATTGCGCACTGACTGGGAAAACCGGAAGGTGTTTGATTTTGGGGTATGGCTGAAACAGGACAATACTTACATAGGCGATGTGACCCTGAAAAACCTGGACTATAAAATACCCAAGGCAGAACTTGGGATGTATTTTACAGACTGGGCAAGCAACCGGGCCTTTGCTCTACAGGCCTTGGAGGCCATTACAGCCTTTGGCTTTAAAAACCTGGCACTGCAAAAAGTCTATTTGCGCTGCACCGACACAAACGCTTTTTTAGGGGAACTGGCGGAGGAAGTTGGCTTCAGGCCGGAGGGCACCCTTCGGAACGACTGCCGCGGTGCCGGCACAAACGAACTGCTGGACCTGCACTACTTCGGCATGACCCTCTCCGACTATGAGCAGCAAAAGCTTGCTGCAGACAAGGCGGCGGCCACAGCCTGAATTACGCGAGTGCATACCCTGTAAAAGCTTGACTATGGGTAGACAAACAATACCGTACCGCTATACTTCTGCCGCGAGCTTTCAGCGCGTGGTTCATCATAATGCGAGTTTTCAACTCGCGAATGAAGGCATAGAGGCAGAATGTTTCCCTTCTGATCCATGGAAGTAAGTACCTTCTCTGAGTTAAAGGAAACCTCACCCTGCCGACAATCTAATTTTGAATTCCTCCTTAGGTGAAGAAGTGGTTCACGCGAGTTGAAAACTCGCGGCATTTAGTACCACGAGCTGAAAGCTCGCGGCAGGAATATTATTTTTTTGTCGATACTAATAAACACATGTAAACTTCTTCATGTGTTATCAAGCCAAATTATTCCAATGAAAAGGGCCCTCAAGAGGTTAAACTAGCAGGGAAAAGCAGGTCGCTGGTGGGCGCCTTCTGCTCGTATCAAATGTTTCTTAAGACTACAGCTAAAAAGAATTGATCTATAAAAAGCTGCTTTGGTCTCTCCTGGAAAGGCTTGATAGGAAAGTACGAACTGCAAGCGCGCACCAGCGCAAAATTAAGGAAATAGAAGCCTATTTTTTCCTACAACATGAGCTCCCGGGCGTCTGCTGCTGCTACATAGCACCGGCATCCGTGATGCACGCATTATTTTTTCTTAGCTACAAAAAAGTCTGTGTCGAAGGTCAGGAAGAAGCTGTTTGAAAACTCCAGGGCCGGGTTATCCAGGTCCAGCACAGGCTCCAGCCGGAAAGTCAGGTGCAGGTTCTCCAGAATCTCGATGTCTTTCATGAGCCGCAGGATGAGTAGCCGGCGCTCCTGCTGCAGGTAGCCGGGGTTTTTGTAGGTGGTGGAGGCCGACTGGTAGAGCTTGCCGCCGAGCTCACTTATATAGCCGCTCCCCTGCCAGTAGCTCAGCATCACATCCTGGTATTTGGTGTCGGCACCTACGTTCAGGTACAGGCCGGTGCCGCTCTCGTAAGGCAGTAGCACTTCATTCGAGAAATCTTTAAAGCCAACCACATAGTTTTTGGTGTACAGCCGCTTCAGCAGCTCAAACGGGTATTTCTTTTCCAGTTCCAGCCCCACTGCCGCATTAACCACCGTGAGCAGTGGCTGGTCGTTGTTATCGATCTGCCCACCCTTGTGCTGCGCCGTAAACTGCAGGGGCAGGCGCATGCTGAAGGTATTGTCCGGCCCCCACCTGCCTTCCTTCTGCAGCAGAGATATGGCCGAGCTGATTCCTCCCTCCACCTCCTCGCGGTCGGGGTCGGCCACATAAATCATCTTGTTCCAGTTCAGCCAGGCGTCCATCTTAAAACGGCTCGTGTGGTAGAGGTACTGCAGGCCATTTTCGAGGCGGTCCAGTATAACGCGCTCAAAGTCGTAGAGCGGCTCTACGTAGCCATGGCTCAGGTTGCCTTCCAGTGTGCCGAACAGGAAGGCCCAGTTCTCCTTCTGAATTTTGACCGTAAAGGTAGGTTGGATCTGCTGGTAGCCCGAGGCGCCGAAATCTTTCCAGGCGAGCACACCGGCATCTATGCGCACAAAGGAGGCTGGCTGATAGGAGATGCGGGGGTTAAGCTGGTAGCCAAACAAGGTATAGCCGTCAGCGATTTTGTTAAAGTACTCATTGTTTTTAGAGAAGCCCGAAGCAAACACATGAAATCTAACCTCATTAGCATTACCCGGATTAACCGGCATCTGCTGCAGCAACGTATTGTTGTTCAGCTGGGCATAAACTAACTGACTACTAAACAAGGCTATTAAGAAGAAAACAAGCCTAAAAAAGCACATAAATATTTATTAAAAAGGGGACAAAACAGGACCTGCCTTTGTTAAGAACTAGCAGCAAAGAACAGCTAATTTTTTTAGCAAATTACTTCTTTGCTTTTTTGTAAATTGATAGCAAAAATCGTAATTTCACATCAATATAAAGTTAATTAATCAAAGACACATGAGCGTAAGCAACGAAAAACTTAAAGCCCTGCAGCTAACCATCGATAAGCTCGACAAAACCTACGGCAAAGGTACCGTTATGAAGTTGAGCGACAACAAAGTGGATGACATTCCTGCCATCTCTACAGGTTCGCTTGGGCTGGATATAGCTTTGGGCATTGGCGGTTTGCCGCGTGGCCGTGTTATTGAAATATACGGGCCGGAATCATCCGGTAAAACAACGCTTACCATGCATGCCATTGCCGAAGCACAAAAAGCAGGAGGCCTGGCCGCTTTTATAGATGCTGAGCACGCCTTCGACAGGGTTTACGCCGAAAAACTGGGCATAGATACAGAAAACCTGCTCATCTCTCAGCCAGACAACGGCGAGCAGGCCCTTGAAATAGCAGACCACCTGATCCGCTCCGGCGCCATCGATATTATCGTGATCGACTCTGTGGCAGCACTGGTACCCAAAGGAGAACTGGAAGGCGACATGGGCGACAGCAAAATGGGCCTGCAGGCACGACTTATGTCGCAGGCGCTCCGGAAGCTGACCGGTACGATCAACAAGACCGGCTGCTGCTGTATCTTCATCAACCAGCTTCGCGAGAAGATCGGTGTGATGTTCGGAAACCCCGAAACAACAACCGGCGGTAACGCCCTTAAGTTCTACGCCTCCGTACGTCTGGACATTCGCCGCATTGGCCAGATCAAAGAGGGTGCCGACAATATTACCGGCAACCGCACCAAGGTAAAGGTAGTAAAGAACAAAGTAGCGCCACCGTTCAAAGTAGTTGAGTTCGACATCATGTACGGCGAAGGCATCTCTAAAGTAGGCGAGATCCTGGACCTGGGCGTGGAGCTGGAGATCGTACAGAAATCAGGTTCCTGGTTCTCTTACAACGGCAGCAAACTGGGCCAGGGAAGAGACGGCGTGAAACAGATCCTGCTCGACAACCCGGAACTGATGGACGAAATCGAGGCCAAGATCAGAGCTATTGTAAAAGGTGAGCCAGCTAAGGTAGCAGCTGCCCTCGAAGATACCTCTGCCGAGTAAGAACGCTCCTCAAATAAGCGTAATTCTAAAAAGGTGCTACCCAGGTAGCACCTTTTTGCTTTAAGAGTTGTTGAATAGCAGAACAAAAGTGCTTACTTTAGTTGCAAAGGAAAAAGCATTTGGTATAATAGTTGATTCTGTGAGATATAACACCCTTATAAAACCAAGTATGAAGAGAGTATTCCCGGCCATTGCTTTGCTATTCCTAGTGATGTCAGGTTTCGTGGCAAGCGACACCCTGCGCCATGTCCCGAACGAAAGCTTTTCTACAGGAGAAGTCCTCAAATACAAGGTGCACTACGGCCCCATTACAGCCGCAGAAGCTGTAATCGACACGTCTCCGACCATCCAGTATGTAAACGGCAGGCCCTGCTACAAAGCAACCGTCTATGGCAAAACAACCAGCTCCTTCGATTTTTTTATCAAGATAAGAGACACATGGCAATCGTACATAGACACGGCCGCCATACTGCCGCAACGCTCCTTCCGCAACATAGAGGAAGGAAACTACCGCAAGCGGGAAACAGTGGACTTTAACCACTACACCAAAACCGCAGCGGTGGAAATGAAGAAACGAAACAAGGACAAGCACACCGCCGCGCATAAAATACCGGCCAACGTGCAGGACATTGTGAGTGGCTTCTACTTTTTGCGCACCCAAAACTACGACAGGCTAAAAGTGGGCGAAAAGATAACGGTGAAAGGCTTTTTTGATGAGGAAGTCTTTGACATGGTCGTGACCTACGGTGGCCGCGAAACCGTTAGCACCAAGGTAGGTAACATCAGAGCCATTAAGCTTGTGCCGAAAATGCCGAGCAACAAGCTGTTTAAGGGCGAAGACGCCATTTCGGTGTACCTCTCCGACGACAACAACAAGATCCCGGTGCTCATACAAGCCAATATGTTTGTAGGGTCTGTTAAAGTAGATCTCTACGAATACAAAAACCTGAAGCACAAAATGTACCTCGCCAAAAACTAGCCTGCCTGAGAAGCCAGCCGGACAGGGCTGGCTTTTTCTGATTCAGGGCCTCTGCCAAAAGCACGCGTATGTTAACAAAATATTAAGATTTAGTAACATACTGTATTCTGTCTGGCTTAAACGTATCTTTGTTATAATAGCAGTACACCTCATTCTAAAAATCTGCCAAAATTACAACGATGGAAACAGCCAGAATGAATATACATCAACCCCAAACACGACCTGGTGTGCAAACAACCCTGAATTATAAGATATTGGTAGTAGACGATGACCCGGATATCGTGGAGCTACTGGAGTATAACCTGCTGAAAGAGGGCTACGAAGTACAGCAGGCAGAAAATGGCCAGAAAGCCATAGAAAAGGCCCTGAGCTTTAGGCCCGACGTTGTTTTGATGGATGTGATGATGCCCGTGATGGATGGCATTGCAGCTTGCCGGCAACTCCGCGAAATGCCCGACTTCCGCCATACGCATATCATTTTCCTGACAGCCCGTGCCGAAGAGTTCTCTGAAGTAGCCGCTTTCGATGCCGGGGCCGACGACTTTATCACCAAGCCCATAAAACCCCGCGCGCTGCTCAGCCGCCTGGCAGCCTTTGCCCGCCGCGATGCCCAGCAGGAAGAGCAGGACAAAGTAATCGAAATTGGCGACCTGCGCATAGACCGCACCAGCTTTGCCGTGTACAAAGGCGAAGAGAAAATAACACTTCCTAAAAAAGAGTTTGAACTGCTGGCATTCCTGGCCGCCACACCCAACAAAGTGTTTACCCGCGAAGAACTCCTCAACAACATCTGGGGCAGCGACGTGTACGTGATTGCCCGCACCGTAGACGTTCACATCAGGAAGGTGCGCGAAAAGATAGGCGAAGAAAATATAAGAACTATTAAAGGCGTAGGCTATAAGTTTAACACCGACTGAGGTAGAGCAGCAGCAGCAGAAAACAACTCCGAAGGGCCCATTTTATTCAAATAATTGCTCTCTGCCCGACTTTCGGCTTTTTCTGCTGCCATAATTTAAGTACATTATACTTTATTGCTCCTTTACAGTTGGCCGCACTGGCAGGATGCTGGTTTTGCAGCACCTGGCACCACCTGGCCAAATAGCTGTTGTGGCACGGTTAAACATGAATCTGAACTCGCGTACGCTTGCTGTTTTAATTTCCCTGGCGGTAGCGCTCCTGCTTACCGCCTTTCTTGCTTTTGTCGATTACCTCTCAGAGGCAGGCGTGATAGTAGCCATGGCTTTTATCTGCATTACCTGCTTTTTCCTTTTCTACCTCTCCTACGAGGCACTGGTGTTCCGCGAGATCAAGAATGTGTACACCAGCCTCGAAAAACTCCGGAAACAGGACTTCAAGAAAGTGGAGACCCGCTCCACCTTCACCGCCGATCCGCTTAAAAAAATAAAAGACGAGATTTACCTGCTGGCCCAGGGCAAGCAGCAGGAGATTGATGAGCTCAAACAGTTGCAAACCATGCGGCGGGAGTTTCTGGCCGATGTATCACATGAGCTTAAAACGCCCATCTTTGCGGCTCAGGGCTTTATACACACTTTGATGGATGGGGCCGTAGACGACCCGGAAGTGCGCGACAAGTTTCTGCAAAAGGCTGCCAGAAGCCTCGATGGGCTCGAAACACTCGTGCAGGACCTGATCAGCATCTCGCAATTTGAGAAAGGCGTGGTAAAAATGCAGAAAAAAAATTTCGATGTGGTGGAACTGGTGCAGGAGGTGTATGAGCAACTGGAGCAAAAGGCGGCCTCGCGAAACATAAAACTGCACCTGGAGGCCGGCCCTGCCGAAAAGATTATGCTCTACGCCGACCGGAACCGCATTTGCCAGGTGTTTGTAAACCTTGTAGACAATGCCATCAAGTACGGAAGGCCGGACGGAAACATCTGGATCTATTTCACAGAAGGCCGGAAAAGGTATACCATCACGGTGAAAGACGATGGCAGGGGCATAGCAGAAGAACATATCAACCGCATATTCGAGCGCTTTTACCGCATAGACAAAAGCCGTTCACGCGATACCACCAGCACCGGCCTCGGGCTGGCGATCTGCAAGCACATTGTAGAAGCGCACCGCTCGCTGATTTCCGTAAAGAGCGAAATCGACAAAGGCACCATCTTACGCTTTAAGCTATTAAAAGCCAGAGAATAACAACTCCCTTAGGCAGCAGCAGAAAAGCATCAGGAGGGCTGTTTTCATTAGAATAATTATTTCAGGAGGCCTTACAACAGTCTGTCTAACCTGCCTCTAAGCTATGCCTTGCCCTGCCACCGTTTTAATAAACTCCCCAAGGCTTAGTGCCTTCTGCTCTGTTCCCCTTGCTCCCGCAAAGCACCTTATCGTTCAAAATTTCCGTATCTTTGCCGCATTGTGCGGCCAAACAGAGGGCGGCATCATATTCTTATTCTGACAAAATGAAATACCCGGTTTTTAAAGACCTGATCATACACGAAGACGAAGATTTTCTGGTGGTGAACAAGCCTCCTTTTCTGGCTACGCTGGAAGACAGAACACCGAATACCACCAACCTGCTCAAACTTGCGCGGCAATACAACCCCGACCTGCAGGCCTGCCACCGCCTCGACAAAGACACATCGGGTTGCCTGGTGTTTGCCAAAAACCCGGAGGCTTACCGACACCTGTCAATGCAGTTCGAAGCGAGGGAGGTGTATAAGGTGTACCATGCCGTGGTATGGGGGCAACATAAATTTGAGGATGAACTGGTGAGCCGCAACATTCTGGCAAGTGCCAAAGGCGTGGCCAAACTGACACCCCAGGGAAAACCCGCCGACACCTACTTTACCACCCTCGAGAATTTTAGTCGCCACACGCTTGTGGAGTGTGTGCCTGTAACCGGCCGCCTGCACCAGATAAGGGTGCACCTGGCCTTTTTAAAAGCGCCCATCGTGCAGGACGAGCTCTACGGCGGGGAGCCGCTTTACCTCAGCAGCCTGAAACGCAAATTCAACCTGAAGCAGCAAACAGAGGAGCAGCCGCTTATTAAACGATTTGCCCTGCACTCCTTCAACATCGGCTTCACGCTCATGAACGCCGAGAAAATAAAGCTGGAAGCACCTTACCCCAAGGATTTCGCCGTGCTGGTAAAGCAGTTGCGGGCCTATAGCTAGTTTTTAGACAAAAGACACAGGACTTACTGGTAATGCCCTTCACCAGCTGATGCAACAGGAACAGTTGTTACCTGCGAAGGACATTTTTATTCAAACAATTCGTCTGAATCTTTAAATAGGGACCCTAGCCTAAGAATTTACAGATTAAGAAAATCAGGAGAATGGACCTTGAAAAGCTGAAACCAGGAAAGTCCTTTGTCTCATTTCATAACCTTCAGCACAATCTTTCCGGTGTTTTTGTTGGCTTCCATGTGCCGGTGTGCCGCTGCTGCCTCCTGCCAATTGTAAACCGAGTCGATAACTGGCTTCAGCTGGCAGGTTTTAAACTTTTCCAGAGCGAAATCGCGTAGCTCCTGTGTGAGCTTTGCCTGGTAATTGCGGGAGCGGGTGCGCAAGGTGGAGCCGGTTATCTGCAGCCGTTTGGCCAAGATCTTCCGTACATCCAGGCTTTCTACTTTTCCTCCGCCCAGGCTTGCCAGCATCACCAGGCGGCCGTCGGTGCGGAGGCAGTCGAGGTTGTCGGCAAAATAAGGGCCGGCGATAAAGTCGATAATCAGGTCTACACCTTCATTTTCTGTATAGCGGAGCACCTCTTCCTTGAAAGAGGCATTTTTATAATCGATGGCTTTGTCGGCTCCAAGTTCCAGGCAAACCTGATGCTTTTCTTTTGATGCTGTTACCACTACCGCTGCTCCCATGGCTTTTGCCAGCTGAATGGCAGCTGTGCCCACACCACTTGCGCCGGCGTGCACCAGCACCCGCTCCCCTGTCTGCAACCTGCCCAACCACACCAGCGCCTGAAATGCTGTGAGGAACACTTCCGGTATAGAAGCAGCTTCTTCCATAGAAAGATTCTCCGGCACGGGCATGGCCATGGCTTCGTCTATCACGGCATATTCGGCATAGCCACCTCCCGGCAACAACCCGAACACTTTGTCGCCGGGTTTGTAGCGGCTGCACCCCTCCCCTGCTGCCTCTACCACTCCGGCCACCTCCAGCCCCAGCAGCGGACTCGCGCCAGCCGGTGGCGGATACTTGCCCTGCCGTTGCAGGGTGTCGGCGCGGTTGAGGGCAGTGGCGTGTACTTTTACCAGCAGTTCGTGCGGCTTCGGCTCCGGCTTTGGGTATTCCCCCAGTTGCAGTTGCTCCGGCCCGCCGGGCGTGTTAACGAGTATGGCTTTCATGGCTACCTTCTTTATCTATCCTTGAATTTAAATAGACGGCAGCAAAAGCAGAAGGTTATCGTTAGCAGGAGCAGGAGAGGCTCCGGAGGGGCATTTTGATTAGAATAATTGCTGATTGTTGGTCGCTCTATGATGAATAGGTTGTTTTGATCGTGCGAGCATTTTTCAAAATAAAAACTGATGTTATGCAGCAGCAGCAGTTCTGGAGGGGCAATTTCATTTAAATAATTCTGGTCTGCCATAAACCTCGCAGCGTGCGCAATATCAACTCCTCACTAATCCAGGATCTGCCATGTAACATCTAACAGAAAAGCGACCGCCTCTTATAAAGGCAGCCGCTCCGACTGTTTTTCATGCTTTTATTTTGTCAGAACTGAATGTAGGTTTTTGGCAGCGCCTGCCGTATCCGCTCCTTTTCGGCATCGGAAAAGTTGTTTTCGGAAAGGAGCAGGGTCTGTAAGTTTACCAGCTTATGGAGGTTGACAGGCAGCGCCGTGAGTTGGTTATAGCTCAGGTCAAGCAACTGCAAATGCTCCAGCTTTGTGATTGACTCGGGTATACTCTTGAGTTGGTTGTGCCCCAGCAGCAGGCTTTGCAGGGTTTTCAGCTTCCCGATTTGCTTCGGCAGTTCCGCCAGCTGGTTAAAATCCAGCACAAGGTTTTGTACTTGCCTCAGTTTCCCTACACCGGCGGGCAGTTGCCGCAGTTGGTTTTGCGTAAGAATCAGGTCTTTTAAAGCAGGCAGTTTGCCGATTTCCGACGGGAGGGCTTCCAGATGGTTATAGCTTAGGTCGAGCATCTGGAGCGAGCGCATGTGCTTTACCTCCGGAGCAACCGTGGCAATTCTGTTCTCGTTGAGCTGCAGCACCTGCAGGTTGCGCAGCTTACCAAAACCCGCGCCCAGCTCCGAAAAGTGGTTAAGCCCGAAATCCACTGTTTTCAGGTTTCTCAGGTTGAAGAAAGTTGCTGGCAATTCCCGCAGCGCATTCTCCCGGAAGTTTACTTCCTGCAATTGCTGCAGCTTGCCTACCTCCGGCGAAAGCTCAGTGATTTTATTTTTCATGGCGTTGATGAACTGCAGGTTCACCAGTTCGCAGAGGTCGGGCGTGAAACTGTAATAGCTTTGCTGCCGGATGTTGAGCATATACACCTGCTCCTTTTCCTGCAGCGCCTCCTCCACGTTGTCATAAACTTTAGCAGTCGCAAACTCCGTTCGGGCCAGTAACTTTGTTTGCCCCTGCGCCAGGTGCACCTCAACCAGAGACACTACAAGAGCCAGTATGGCCGCTTTCTGAATTATTTTCATACACTATGCTCCGTTCAAAATAACTTAACTGAAAGAAGGCTACAGACAAACTCCGTAGCCTTCGGCTTTATTTCAGCATGGCCAGCTTATTTTTCAGCCTGCACTATTTTAGTTGTCGATTTCTGGTTGTTCACCTGGAAGCGTACCAGGTAAATACTATTTTCTGAAGGTGTTGAAGGCGTAAAGTCAAAGCTGTGGTCGCCAACGGCCATGGTACCCTTAAACAAGGTTTGTACAAGCCTGCCTTTCATGTCGTGTACTTCCAGCACCACCGTAGCCGTTTCGGGCATGCTGATGTTGATTTTGGTGCTCTCCTGAAACGGGCTCGGATACACTTGTATCAGTTTTACTGGTACCAGGTTGTTGCCATTGCCATTCTTCCTGATCACCTCCACGGTTCCTGTGGCAGTACATCCGTTTGCGCTGGTTACTTTTACCGAGTAAGTTCCGGGCGTATCCACCATGAGGGTCTGCGCTGTGGAGCCGTTGCTCCACAGGTAGCTGCTGTGGCCAGCGCCGGCATCGAGGGTAACGGTGCATTTGTTGCAAAGCGGAATTCTGTAGCCAAGGTCCACCACCAGTTCCTCTACCATAACCTCCAGGCTGTCGGTGTAGGTGCGGCCGTTGTCGGCGTAGGCAGTGGCATAATAGGTGCCGGGTGCTTTTACTGTTAAGGTGCCCCCCTCCACTTCTTCTTCCAAAGCAGACCCAGTCCACTTCACCACGGCATCGGAGCCTTCGTAAGCGGTAAGCACAGCAGAGTCGCCTTTGCATAGCGTCAGATCTTCACCCAGTTCAAATGTTGGCACTACGGCTGCGGCACCCAGAAACTCTTTGCGGGCAAACACCAGCGTTACGTCGCGGTTAAACCGCACTTCGTTTCCGGCAGCGTCTGTTAGCGTAGCGGTATTGCCGCTGCTGGGGTGCTGCAGCGAGATAAAGCCATAGCGGAAATCCGGTGAAAACGTAAGACCGGTTGATTCGGAACCAGACGGCGTGGTCATGAACAGTTTCAGGCTGGGCTTCTCCGGCGTGTGTTCCGGGTAAACTACCCAGAGGTTGTTGCGGCCACCATCCTGCAGCGCCCACAGGTTGCCTTCGCCATCAAAAGTCAGGTTGTCGATCCCGGTTCCCCAGTTTTCGTTCTGCACGCCGTCTTTGTAAGTTACCGGGTACATCTGCGGCGTTACCCAGGCTTCTATTTCAGACACTGAAGTGCCATTGTCTTTAAAGCGCCAGACAATGCCGGTCCCTTTTGACGTGAAATACATTTTACCATCCGGGCCAAACTCAATGTCTTCGGGGTTTCTCCAGTTCGTACCGCCCACTGATGCCGCCAGGCTGCTGGTGGCATTGCGCTCTGCCTTGGTTGTGTTAGGCACTACCACCCAGGTTCCGGTGGCAGAAGATGCATTGTCGCGCTTCAGCACGTACAGCGTTCCTTCCGACAGATTGCCTTTCTTGTTTGCCACGAATTTATACACGCCGCTGCTGCCACCATCTTCGGCCTGGTATAGGGTTACCCCGTCGGTGCCAATGGCTGCGTTTTCGTGGTTCATGCGGCCAACTGCCCATAATTTGTCTGGTTTGCCATCACCATCATAGTCCATTATCTTTCCTGTTACAGGATCAATTTCCACCTGCCAGCCCACATCCTGGTAGCCGTCGCCGTTGGCATCGCCAGAGTTGGTTGTTTCTTCAGAGGTGATGACAGTACCCCAAGGGGTAATGCCGCCTGAGCAGTTCCGCACGGTTTGCACCAACGGTGAGAAGTCTACCTTTTTAACCTCGTTCACCTCCCAAAGCATAGTCTTCTCATTCAGCTTAATATCGAGCATAGAAACACCACCCGGAGAATTTTCGTGGTTGATAGAAAGGTAGCCCTCTTTGCTGCTGCCGCTCTTGCCCACATACGCCGTAAAGTCGTTGTTGCCGGGTATGGTGCCGGTGCCGCCAGCCGTATACTGGGTAACACCTGTTTTGGCGATCAGCTGGAAGGTGTGCGTTTCGTCCGGGAAAGTCATGACCTGGGTCTGGCCAACCGGCTTTACCGAAGTGAAGCAACCGATAGTGCTGGAAGAGGCCGGGTCGCAGGTAACGTTGCTTACCGACTCGGCCACCTTAAGCGTGTGGGGCTGCATCTGCGCCAGTACCACGCGGTTGCCGAAAGTGCCTGCCGAAGCAAGAGCAGCTAATAGCAATCCTTTGTAAAATTTGTTCATAGCGTTTTAAGAATTATTAAATGTTTTGATTTCCCAAAACAACCGCGAACACATTACTTGAAGATTAGGCGAGTCTTAACTAATTGTTAATTAAACTTAAAACCCGTTACATTTCGGAGAGGATCAAAAACTTAACCGTTTCTTAACTTTCCTATAACTTCCGGTACCGTACTTGCCAGATTTACCCTCCAGCCCTTGCCATATATTGCCGTCCAGGTAACATCTTGATAAACAGAGCATCATATTCAGGTAACAATTGAGTGCTTTCTTTGGCTTTCCAACCACTATTGAGCCTGCTAGATAATGAGAAAAGGTACTTTTAAATCTTTCTTCCTGCTCCTGAGCACCTGTATTTTTGTGGGCGCTGCCATCAGTTCTTTTACTGCTGAGCTCACGCCTTATAGCAAGGTAACAGGCAATGTCAAAAACCAACTGCTGCAAGACGTTACCCTGCTGCAGCAACAGGCAAAACAACTGACGGCCCAATTACAACTACTGGAAAAGCAGCAAACTTCTGTGGCCGCCGTACAGGCTGCCTTTGCTGAAACAGAAACTGCTTATAAGCAGGTAGAGTACCTGCTGGAATACCTGGACCCACAACTCGCCAAAAACCTGAACGGCGCACCCCTACCGCGAGTGGTAGTAGAGCAGCAAAACTACCAGACGCTACAGTTTACCGAACCCTCCTTTCGGACATTTCCGCCGGAAGGGCTGCAGGTACTGGAGGAAATGCTTTTTGCGGAGGAGCTTACTCCTGAAACTGCCCAGGAAGCGCTGGCATTAGCGTATATGCTGCAGGAGAACATGCTTTTGTTTGCCAACAGTCTGCCTAAACTCACCCTTACCGACAAACAACTTCTGGAAAGTCTGCGGGAGGAGCTGGTGCGGGCAATGGCCATGGGCATAACAGGCTTTGATGAGCCGGCAGCCGGCAAAGCGCTGGAAAACACTGCTATGGCCTTACAACCCGTGCTGGCAGCTGTGCAGCGTTACGAGCGGACTACCACAGGAGCCGCCAGAACAAGAAGCGCCACAGCGGCACAATACCTACAGAAGGCCATCCAGTACCTGCAGCAGCACCCCAACTTCGACACATTTGACCGCCTTCACTTTATAAGGGAACTGGCTGATCCGGCCTATGCCGCGCTCACGGCGCTGCAACAGGAATTGCTGCGGGAGCCGGCCTCTGCCGCCAAACCCGTGCACGACCACGCCAGCAGCCTTTTCAGTGCAGACTTTTTACAGCCAGGCTACTATGCCAAGCAGGATCAGCGAGCGCAGCAGCCGGAACTGGTGGAGCTAGGGAATCTGCTTTTCTTCGACCCGGCGCTGTCGGCGAACAACCAGCGCTCCTGCGCCAGCTGCCACTCTCCCCAGAAAGGCTTTGCCGATGGCCTGGCCCGCAGCGTCGCCTTCGACTTTAAGGGAAATGTGAAACGGAATTCTCCGACCCTGCTCAATGCTATGTTCAGCACCGCCTATTTCTGGGATGGCCGCGCGCAGTATCTGCAGGACCAGGTGCCGGATGTGGTGGTAAACACAGACGAACTGCACGGCGACTACAAAGAGGTGGAGCAGAAACTGCAGCAAAGCCCGGCCTACAAGCAATTGTTCCGGCGTGCCTTCTCCGGAGAGTCGGGCAGCACGCTTACAACCAATAACATCAACCGCGCCATTGCCGCTTACGTGCAGCAACTGGTGGCGCTCGACTCGCCCTTCGATCGGTACATGCGCCGCCAAACGGAGCAGCTTCCGGATGCTGCCAAACGCGGGTTCAATCTGTTTATGGGCAAAGCCGCCTGCGGCACCTGCCACTTTGCCCCTGTGTTTAATGGCACCGTACCCCCCAGGTTCACAGAAAGCGAAACAGAAGTGCTGGGCGTGCCTGCCACCGCCGACTTTGCGCATGCCAGCCTGGACAGCGACCCGGGAAAAGCAGGGGTTATACCCGCAGAAGCCTGGCAACACTCATTTAAGACCCCGACGGTTCGGAATGCTGCGGTTACGGCTCCTTACATGCACAACGGTGCCTTTGCGACTTTGGAAGAAGTAGTGGAGTTTTATGAACTGGGTGGCGGCATAGGGCTTGGCCTGGACGTACCGAACCAAACGCTCCCCGGCGACCCGCTAAACCTGACGGTGCAGGAAAAGCTGGACCTGATCGCTTTTATGGAGACGCTGACAGATACTACTGCCGCCTCCTCAGCTCCTGAAAGGCTGCCGAAATTCTCCACAAAAGCCAATTTAAATAATCGGAAAGTTGGCGGTAGCTATTAGCCAGGTCCATCACCAATTATTCTAATGAAAACAGCCCTCTAGAGGCCTTTTAGGGATACAGAACTGTTAATTAAGAGCGAAGTCTTTTACTGTTCATCTTCAGATCTGCACATCTTCTCATCTCCAACCATAAGCCCCCTACCCCAGGGATTTACAGGGTTCAAGGATGGGCAGGATGTTCATTATCCTCAATTGCTGGGCATAGTTTTTAACTACGCCCAGCGGTTATAGTTAAAGCTTGCTCTGGTAATTCATCTCTGAATTTGCAAATCTTCAAATCAAGAAATCAACCATTTAACGATCAGCAATTATTTCAATGAAACTGGTCCTCCAGAGGCTCTGCTTCTGCTCCCGGCAGGAAAGGTTATCCTGTTAATCTGTGCATTTCTGGGGCAGGGGGATTGTATAAAAGTTCAGACAAAAATATGGTACAGCTGTAAGGCTAGCTTAAGATATATCCGGTAGTAGTTGCCTGTTACACAGGATATTTCAGATCCAGTGTTGCATATCAGAAAAACTACACGTATCTTTGTGACCATTTTTCAGGTACTGAATTATCAAATAATTTTCAATAAATCGCTTACAACCACTATTAATGGATCATTTAAGTTATAAAACCCAGTACGTTAACAAGAAAACAGCCAATAAGGGCTGGGTAATTGTTGATGCAGGGCAAGGAAACTTGGGTCGTGTGGCATCTGAAATTGCCAAGATCCTGAAGGGGAAACACAAACCCTCTTACTCTCCTCACGTTGACTGCGGTGACAACGTAATCGTTATCAACTCTGATGCGGTGCGTTTCTCCGGTCGTAAATGGGATCAGAAGTACTACCTGACACACACTGGGTACCCAGGCGGTCAGAGAAAATCTTCTCCCCGTGAGCTTAAGGCTAAATCTTCTACGCTTCTGGTAGAACGTGCTGTTAGAGGCATGTTACCGAAAAACAGATTAGGCAGTGAGCTATTCAGAAATCTTCATGTTTTTGCAGGAAGCGAGCATCCATTTGCAGCTCAGCAGCCTAAAGAATTAACCTTCAACATCTAATATTAATGGAAGTTATCAATACATCTGGTAGAAGAAAAACCTCGGTGGCGCGCATTTACCTGACGCCTGGGCAAGGGAATATCACTATTAACGGTAAAGATATCAAGCAGTACTTCCCCAACGAAGTATTACAGACTATTGTGAATCAGCCGTTTCAAACCTTAGATTCAATTGGCAAATACGATGTAAAAGCCAATCTAAAAGGTGGTGGTGTAAGCGGCCAGGCTGAAGCACTCAGACTTGCTATATCGAAAGCACTGGTAGTAGAAAACGCCGAGACTAAGTCAGCGCTACGCAAAGAAGGATTTATCACCAGAGATCCTCGCATGGTAGAGCGTAAGAAGTTCGGTAAGCGCAAAGCGCGTCGTTCGTTCCAGTTCAGTAAACGTTAATATTAAAGGTGTATCAACAAGATGGCAAGTACTAATTATAAAGAATTACTTGAGGCAGGTGTTCACTTTGGCCACCTTACCCGCAAGTGGGACCCGAAAATGGCTCCGTATATCTTCATGGAGAAAAACGGAATCCACATTATTGACCTGAACAAAACGCTGGCCTCTCTGGAAGAAGCCACCAATGCGATCAGGAACATCGCCAAGTCTGGCCGTAAGATCATGTTTGTGGCTACTAAAAAGCAGGCACAGGAAATCGTATCTGACGAAGCGAAAAGACTGAAAATGCCTTACGTGACCGAGCGTTGGTTAGGTGGTATGCTTACCAACTTCGCCACTGTGCGTAAGTCTTTGAAGAAAATGTCGACCATCGACAAAATGATGAAAGACCCTATCCAGTCTGCTGCCCTGGCGAAACGCGAAAAGCTGATGCTTTCCCGTGAGCGCGAGAAGCTTGACCGTGTACTGGGTGGTATTGCTGACCTTTCCAGACTGCCTGCAGCCCTGTTTGTGGTAGACGTGAAGCGTGAGCACATCGCTGTTAAAGAAGCACAAAAGCTGAACCTGCCTGTGTTCGCAGTTTGCGATACGAACTCAAACCCTGAGCTGGTAGACTTCCCTATTCCTGCAAACGACGATGCCTCTAAGTCAATCTCCCTTATCGTGTCTATCATGGGTAAGGCTATTGAAGAAGGCTTGTCTGAGCGTAAAGTAGACAAGGAAGAAACTGAGCGCAAGCGTTCTGAAGAAGAAGGCATTAAGGCCAAGCAGGAAGTAGACGAACAATAATCAGTCGCTTCTATTGCAACTAGTACAACAAACTGAACATTGAGCAGCCTTGCTTCAATGTTCAGTTTGTTTTAGGGGTTAAGGAAGATGTTAGAAGCTAGGTTCTAGATGATAGACTCCGTTAAAACCGGAAGGCATGCAAGAATGTCGCACCTTTCCCTTAGATCTAATTTATAATTTCTAATTTTTAAGTATAAGAAATCATGGCTATTACAGCACAAGACGTAAACAGACTCCGCCAGGAAACCGGAGCTGGTATGATGGATTGCAAAAAAGCGCTGACAGAAGCAAACGGCGACTTTGAAGCGGCTAAAGATATTTTAAGAAAACAAGGTCAGAAGATTGCCAGCAAGCGTGCTGATAATGCTACCTCCGAAGGTATCGTGCTCACGCAGGTAAGCGAAGACGGTAAAACTGGTAAAGTAGTAGCTGTTGCCTGCGAAACTGAGCCGGTATCTAAAGTAGCTGACTTCCAGACTCTGGCGCAAACTGTTCTGGAAACTGCTGTATCTACGAACGCTGCCAGCAAAGAAGAACTGTTGGCTGCTCCTCAGGCAGATGGCCGTTCGCTGCAGGACCACCTGACTGACCTGATGGGTAAGATCGGTGAGAAAATTGACGTGGTAGCCTACGAGTCGGTATCGGCAGAGAAAGTTGTCGCTTACAACCACTCAAACGGTAAACTGGGTGTACTGGTAGCCCTAGATAACACAAGCGGTACTGATGTAATCGAAGTTGGCAAAGACATCGCTATGCAGATCGCTGCTATGAAGCCAATCGCGCTGGATAAAGACGGTGTTGACGCTGCTACCATCGAGCGTGAGATCGAGATTGGTAAAGAGCAGGCCCGTGCGGAAGGCAAGCCAGAGGCTATGCTGGAGAAAATTGCGCAAGGCAAGCTGAACAAGTTCTACAAAGAGAACACATTGTTGAACCAGGAGTTCGTAAAAGACTCTTCGCTCAACATTTCTCAGCTACTGGAGAAAACCAGCAAAGGCTTAAAAGTTACTGACTTCAAGCGTGTAGCGATCGGTTAATTTCCCGAAAAATAAGATAGTAGAAAAGCCCGCCTAAAGCGGGCTTTTCTTATTTTATAGCTTTTTGATAATGTGTTGGTGCTTAGTTATGCCGGCGCATGGTCGATACAAAGGCATCGCGCATGGCTAAGAACCGGTTCTCTACGGCCTCAATAAAGTCATCGTCTATTAAGGCCTTGGCTCCCTCATCTCCCTCCACATCCATTTCTCTAACTTTGTAGGTTTGCTCAAAATCGCCTTTCTCGAACTTAATCAAATACTTGCTGTTCCAGGCCAGCAACGTTATTTTCAGGCTAGGGTGAGGAATGTCTGCTACTGTTCTCATTTTTTCAGGTGCTGATATGCTAAAGTTTTATTTTTTAGATTAAATGCCGGGAGAGCCCAAAGATAAAAGCGGAGAAATGCCTTTGGAGGGCCATTTTCATTAGAATAATTCCTTCCGGCCCAACTAAATCCGTTATGGCGCGCTAGTGCTGCGCCAAATTAAGAATCAGAAATTTAAAATTAAAAATGGTGCCCGCTAATGATTTCATTGGTTAACACAAGTCGGTTTGATGCTGGAAAATAAATTGGAGGAGTACCAGTAAAACCGCTTTAATGTGGCTAGAAAAGAATTCTCCTCTCTGATTTCCCTAAACGGCTTCTTCCTCAATGGCAATACCCATGAGCTGCATGAGCTTGCTGGCATTAAAACTGCGGCAAATGCCCCGTTGCAAGGTATAGTCGAATAGAATTTTATCGCCTTCAATGGTGCTGTTAAAGCTGTAGTTTTCTACGCTGCCTTTAAGCTCCTGCTCCATGGCGCCCAGTTCCAGGTCGTGGGTGGAGATGAGGCCGGAGGTATTGCGCTGGTGCAGCTGCCGGATCAGGGCCATGGCGCCGGCATGGCGGTCGCGGGAGTTGGTGCCTTTCAGGATTTCATCCAGCAGGTAAAGAACAGGTTCCTGCTCCTGCTCCGTGAGGTTGAGGAGTATGCGCAAACGCTTGAGCTCGGCATAAAACGAGGAGGTATTCTCTGCCAGGTTATCGGCCGTGCGCATGGCCGTGTATACCTGCACCGGCGCCACCTTCAGCTTGTCGGCACAGGCAGGAGCCCCCATCAGCGCCAGCACGATGTTAATACCTACCGTCCGCAGAAACGTGGTTTTTCCGGACATGTTAGAACCAGTTACCACCATGGTTTTGCCGGCTCCCTGCATCTCGAAATCGTTGGCAACCCGGCTCACCGAAAAAATGAGCGGGTGCGCCAGCTGCTCCGCCTTAAACTTAAAGGGCACGCTGCTTAGCTCCGGCACCGCAAAACCCGGGTTGGCATATTGAAAGGAGGCAATGCTGGCCAGCGCCTCGAAGGTGGCCAGCACCTCAAACGATTGTTCTACCTGCGCCAGTTTATTGTCTTTCCAGCTTTCGAGGCGATACATCCAGAAAAAATCCCACATCAGGATCGTGTTCAGGAAAAAACTCATGAGCGTGCTCAGTCGCCAGGAAAAATAGTCGATGATGGTGGCCAGTTTGCTGATGCTGCCGGAAGCAGCCTCCTGCTGCTGAAACAGCTGCTCCCTGAGTTCCTGCAGGTAAGGGTCGGTGAAATTCTGCTGCTCTATGTGCCGCAGCTGGTCTTTGTAACTTTTGATGGCCTCAAAAATACCGATGCTGTTCTCATAATATTCGTCGCGCACAGCCGTGTGCCGGTAGCTTACCAGGTATTGTGCCGCCAGAAGACCGGCGGCAATGTAACCGGAAAACCCCATAAACCAGGCAACTATAGCTCCCAGTGTAAGCAGAGGCAACACAAAGAGCAGCAGTTTTAGGGTAGGGTGCTGTTTATAAAAATTACTTTGCCGCAACCAATGGATAAAATGATTGGCAGCAGCTTCGGTATGTTTATAATGTCGCGACTTTGCCACAAAGTCCTGCAGCCAGTCGAGTTGTGCTGGTTGTGCCAGGGCGCCTATAGCCGCTTGCCTTCTGGCAACTTCCTCCACAGGTGCAGCTCGTTGCATCCAGGCAGCCAAACGTGCTTTTCCGATGCCCGACACGGATCGGTTTATGAGTTGAAAAAGGGAGTTGTGCCCGAAGATGTCTAGGTCAGAGGTGTAGGGGTGCTGGTCGTTGATGAACTGCGTGCCGCCATCAAATTTATTCAGCTGCCCCTGCAGCCGGTCTGCTTCCTCCTGGTTTAGCTGGCGCAGCAATTTGTAGTGCTGGTAAATATAGTCCAGGCGACTGTGCCAGCGCATCACCACGATAAAGAGCCCGTAAAAAACCAGGATAGCGATGGCTCCAGCTGTATTTAGGTCTGCGCTGAAAAAATACCAAGCCAGCAGCGCTCCAGCCACAAAAACCGCCACCCGCAGCCACGAAACCAGCCCCGACTTAGAGGCTGCCTTGCGTTCCTGCTCCTCCAGCGCATGAACACGCTGGGTAAAACTCTCTATTCTTTTCTGACTCACCAAAATTATCTTTAGCTAATTTATTAGTACTTAACCCGGCTCCCTGCTTACAAAAAGGTTCTTGCCGCCTACACCTCATCAATGGTAGCGATGCATTTCAGCTCTATTGCAATGGGTGTGGGCAAACTGCTTACTTCTACTGTAGTTCGGCAAGGTTGGTTCTCAGTGAAGTATTCGGCATAGATCCGGTTGTAGGTGGCGAAATCAGCTTTCATGTTTGTCAGGAAAACGGTTACGTCTACCAGGTTACGCCATGCTGAGCCTGTATCTTCCAAAATATGGCGCACATTCTGAAAAACGGCATGGCATTGCTTTTCAATGTCATAGCTGGCAATATTTCCGGCTGCGTCGAGCTCCACACCTGGTATGTGGCTGGCGCCGCGCTGCCTGGGGCCTACGCCTGACAGAAAGAGCAGGTTGCCCACCCGTCGCGCGTGCGGGTAAAGCCCCACGGGCTCCGGCGCGTTTGAGGAAGTAAAGGATCCGTTTTCTGTTGCCATAGTCAAATATATAACTTCTGAGGAGTATCTCTTAGTACATCACGCACTAACAATAGTACTTCGTGCCAATTATTCGAATGAAAATGGCCTTCCGGAGGCATATTAGGTAGAAGGGCACAAGGTTGCTGTTGCACCAGAACAGGAAAGCCAGCTCGAGGCTGGCTTTCCTGTTTCTAAAGGGTTGATCGGAATTACTTTGTAAACTTCACGTCGCCGTACTTCGAGACAATATTGACGGATCCTTTGGAGGCGGCGTTACCGTACTTGCCTTTGTAGGCGGCAGAAGTGTGGCTCTTTTCCAGCGAAGACACATTTACCAGGTCCTTGTCGAAGTTGAAACTGCCAAACTGCACATTCACATCGAAGTTGAAGGCAGAGTTATCCTCGAAGTTTAGGGCTATGGGACTGAATCCGCCGTCTACGTTTATCTTATTGACATTTCGGCTGATATTATCGACGCGCAACGAACCGTGCTTCAGGCTCATGTCTAACGTATGCTGCAAGCTGCCGATATTCATGCTGCTGAACTTTGAGGATCCCTGCAAGCCGTTCGTTCCTTCCAGATCCATAGAAGAATAAGCGATATCCACATTGCCTCCGTTGATGTAGCCACAATTGGCCGACCCGTACGACACCTTCACGTGGTTGGAAGCATTGCTTAGCTGCCCTGTTTTCAGCGAGCCGTATTTTACGGTGATATCGGCTTTTCCCTTAAAAGAGGCCAGGTACACGTCGCCAAAGCTGTTCACCACGGTGAGTGGGTTTCTGGCGGGCATGGAGACAATATAATTAATCTCGAAGCTGCGCTGGTTGTTGCCCCGCACTTTTATGGGCGCCAGCTCTGTTATCCAGCTTATCGTTTTGCCATCGCGGCTTTCTGTCACTTTTATATTATCGAGCGTTTCCTGCGCTTTTTGCTCTGTGCTGGCGCGGCTGATCATGGTTACGGCTACATGTATTTCTTTCCGGTCCCAGGTATTGACATGCACTTTGCCAAACTTGTTCTGGATAGAGAGCATGTCGGAGGAGCCAACTTTGTACGTCTTTTCGACCGTTCTCTGTTTCTCCGCACTGTAGCTCGTTGCCGGCATGATTAATGGTTCAGGATCTGGTTGAGGTTGAGGAAAAGCAAGCTGCTGTAGGTCGCCTAATTTTTGCAGGCGGCTCAGGTGTTTGAGTTCAGACAATTCCTGCAGATGGCTCAGGTTTTTAAGTTCCGAAAGCTCTTGTAGGTTACTTAAACCTTTCAGCACCGACAGCTCCTGCAGGTTACTAAGGCCGGCCAACAGCGACAGCTCTATTTCAGCTTCAGCCGCTTCACTTAACTTTCCACACTCCGGAGCCTTTTGTGCAAACAGCAGGTTGGGCAGCAGCAGTAGCAGGGTAAAAGATTTCAACATGTTATGAATTCGTGGTTTCATCGCTTTGAGTAGTTATAGACTGCGTGTTTTGCAATTGTTCAATTTTCTCCAGCACTTCCAGTTGGCGGTTGAGCACCTCGATCCGTATCTGCAGATTCTGGATCATGGCACCCATCACCTTCTCGGTGTTTGGAGTGGTATAAATTTGTTTTTTAAGTTCAAGGTAGCTGCTATCGAGCCGGGCCAACTCACGGTCTATCCCCTGGTCTTCGTCAAGCCCCAGCACTTTCAGATCGTATTCGCTCAGCTCGCTTTTCTTGCTGTTGATCATGCTGGTGTAGTAGGCCTCTACTTCTACCAATTCAGGCGCAATTCTGCTGATGGAAACCTGCTCTGCTACTGCCATAGTGGTGGTGTTTGTGGGAATGTGCTGCTTGGTCAGCAGCAAGGTAAGGCCACACCCCAGGAGCAGCAACACAGCGGCAGCAACGCGCATAAAGGCATAGTCGGTACTGAAGCTGGTGTTCTCTCCGAAACTGAAGCGAAAAACTTTCGTTTTTTCCTTTTTGGCCGGCAGTTCCTTGCATATCTCCTGCCACAGCTCCGGTCGGGGCTCAAACACATCGAACTCCTGTCGGTTCTGCTCTACAAAGTCTTTCAGGCTGTCTTTCATATTTGGTATTCCATTTCTTAATGAGCCTTTAGTTGCGGCTCACGCATAATTTCCAATAATTTTTTCCGGGCTCTGCTGTACTGCGACTTGGAGGTAGATTCCGACACACCCAAAATCTCACCGATCTCGGCATGGTCGTAGCCTTCGAGCAGGTAGAGGCTGAGCACTACCCGGTAGCCATCCGGTAAATGCTGGATGGCCCTACGCACCTTGTCCACCTGCCACTCCGTTTCGTCTTCCTGCACCTCGTCTGCCGCTTCAGCCACTGTTCTCTCGTCGAGCGGCACCAGTTCTTCCCTCCTTTTCCGGATGGCGTTAATGGCTGCATTTACCACTATCTTTTTAAGCCAGCTCCCAAACGAAGCTTCTGCTTTAAAAGAATGAAGGTTTTTGAAGGCGCTGATAAAGGCCTCCTGCAGCGCGTCCTCAGCTTCGGCGTAATCGTTGGTGATGCGCATGCTCACGTTGAACATAGCTTTGGAGTAGAGCTTATATAGCTCATACTGCGCCCGGTTGTCACCTGCCTTGCATCGCTCAATTACGGGCGCGTTTATATCTCGATAGCTGAGTGTTTCCAAGTTTATTCGGATATGCTATTACACTTCTACAGGTGACTGTTTTACTATTTCCGCTTCATTTCCCTCCCTCATGTCCAACTTCACACTAAAGACAAGTAGATTAACCAGAGGTTGCATGAAGTTGCAAAAATTCCTGATGTTTTTTCAACCGGTCAGGTACATGTTTTATGAGGGGCTGAAACTGCAGTGGAGGTTAGAGGCAGCAACAAAAAAAGCCGGCTTCTTGACCGGCTTTATTATGAACGGTTTCCTGTTTGTTTATAGCTCCATAAAAAGGTGCAGCAGCATCAGGAGCAGAGCTGCCTTCGGGAGGGGCTTTTTGATTGGAATAATTTTTTGTCTGAATCAGAATTTGCAGAATGTAAGAATTTTTCAGAATGAAGGAAATATCCAAAGCGTCATCCTACTGCTGAAAAATTATTTTAATGAAAAATAGCCTCTGGAGGTAACTTCTACTCTTGATGCAGCAGCTGCACATCCTGAATATTATTCTGCTCATTCTTACATTCTGCAAATTCTGATTCAGACAAAAGACGCTCGCAGGAGCTGCGCGCACTGCGAGGTCAGACCAGTAATTTATTCATTCAACAGTTTAACCATTAAACAATTTAACCATTGCCCCATTAGCACATCAGCACATTAAAAAATTAGCACATTAAACTAATCCATAATATCGAACTTAATGCCTTGCGCCAGAGGCAGCTGCCTGCCGAAGTTAATGGTGTTGGTCTGGCGGCGCATATACACTCTCCACGCATCGGAGCCCGACTCGCGGCCACCGCCTGTCTCTTTCTCTCCACCAAACGCACCTCCTATCTCAGCACCTGAGGTGCCGATGTTCACGTTGGCAATGCCGCAGTCGGAGCCCCAGTGGCTGAGGAAGGCTTCTGTCTCTAGCAGGTTGGTAGAAAAGATTGCTGAAGACAGCCCCTGCCGCACCCCATTCTGCAGTTCGATCGCATTTTCCACATCGCCACTGTAGCGGATCAGGTACAGAATGGGAGCAAACGTTTCTTCCTGCACCGTATTGAAGTGGTTCTCTGCCTCTACAATGGCCGGTGTCACGTAGGTGCCATTTTCATAGCCCTTCCCGGAGAGTACTTCGCCTCCTGTTATCACCGTGCCTCCCTCTTGCTGCACGGCTTCCAGCGCCTTCTGAAAGGCCTGCACGGCATCCGTATCAATCATAGGTCCCACCAAGGTAGTGTTGTTCAGGGAGTGACCGATGGGCAGGCTTGGGTAAATCTTCAGGAGCCGTTCCTTTACCTGCTCATATACCTTTTCGTGCACGATGAGGCGGCGGGTGGAGGTGCAGCGCTGGCCACAGGTGCCTACCGCCCCAAACACCACCGCACGCAGCGCCATTTCCAGGTCGGCATGCTCTGTAATGATGATGGCATTGTTGCCGCCCAGCTCCAGCAGCGATTTACCTAAGCGGGCTCCCACAGCCTCTCCTACCTTCTTACCCATGCGCGTAGACCCAGTAGCCGACACAAGCGGAATCCGCTTGTCATGCGCCATCAGGCTTCCGATCTCCGCATCCCCGATAATCAGGTTGAAAATACCTTCTGGCAGTTCGTTTTCTGCCAGCACTTCTTTAATGATATGCTGGCAGGCGATGGCGGTGAGCGGTGTTTTTTCAGATGGCTTCCAGATGATCACATCGCCGCACACGGCAGCCAACATGGCGTTCCAACTCCAGACTGCCACCGGAAAGTTAAAGGCGGAGATTACACCCACAATGCCGACCGGGTGGTACTGCTCGTACATGCGGTGCTCAGGGCGCTCAGAGTGCATCGTGTAGCCATGCAG
This sequence comes from Pontibacter beigongshangensis, assembly GCF_014332515.1. Taxonomy (GTDB): domain Bacteria; phylum Bacteroidota; class Bacteroidia; order Cytophagales; family Hymenobacteraceae; genus Pontibacter; species Pontibacter beigongshangensis. The sequence goes on from NZ_VFSD01000026.1 coordinate 43,824, forward strand.
CTGCCGCGATAGCCCCACAGCAAAGTCGCAGATGTCGATCATCTCCTGCACTTCGCCCAGGCCTTCCTGCAGAATTTTGCCCATTTCGTAGCTTACCAGTTTGCCCAGCGCCTCCTTGTTTTCACGGAGCTTGTTTCCGATCTGGCGTACTATTTCGCCACGTTTCGGGGCTGGCTGCTTCCGCCAGAATGTAAACGCTTCCTCTGCCCGCTTTACTACCTGCTCATAAGCCGCCGGATCTGCCATGTGTACAGACGCGATCAGATCGCCATCTGAAGGCGAGTAAATCTCCTTTTTCCTGCCGCCTTCGTGGCCACCCCATACCAGGCCGGTGCTGAAAGCCGGGTTTATTTCCTTTATGCCTAACTGCTCCAGCACATCCGTCATGGCTTTAGTGATTGGGAGCGCATCTATGGTCTGTTTCATACCTTAATTTTTGAGATCACGTGCTTTACAATTCTATAAAAAGAAAAAGCTTCCACAAGGCTGCGGAAGCTTTTTCTTATACTCATCTGTTACTAGGTTATTTACCTATTGGGTAGAAGGCTTTCAATCCGTCCGGATACACACCTTCTATATACACCACCCCGCTATCGAAGTTTTTCAGATGCTTTTCAACATCCTCCGGTACGTTCACGATGTTATCACCAATTTTTGTAATGATAAAGCCGTCCTTCATACCTGTGTCGCGGAATTTACTGTTGTTGATACCAGTTATCTTGGCGCCACCGTCTATGCCCAGTTTAGTCATTTCCTGCTTACTTACCGGCTCAAAGTTCGCCCCATCGAATGTGATGGATTTAGCAGTGCTGCGTTTTACCAGCTCGGTGCTGTTGTTCAGGTTTTTCAAGGTAACGTTGGCAGAGCGTTCTTTACCCTCGCGCAGGTACGTTACTTTCACCTTATCGCCAGGGCGGTAGCGGGCCACCTGCTCCAGCAGTTGCGACGACTTGCTTACGTTCACGTCGTTCACAGCCGTAATTACGTCACCAGATTTCAGGCCGGCTTCTTTTGCACCGCTGCTCTCCTGCACTTCGGCAATGTATACACCATTCAGTGTTTTCAGGCCTTTCTCTTTGGCCAGGCTGGCATCAATTTCCTGGATGGAGGCACCCAGCAAGGCGCGTTGCACCTCACCATACTTCAGAAGATCGTCTACTACTTTGCTCACAATAGCCGACGGCACGGCAAAGGAGTAACCGGCAAAAGAACCAGTCTGCGAGGCAATGGCCGTGTTGATACCTACCAGGTCACCGTTCAGGTTCACCAAGGCACCACCTGAGTTACCAGGGTTCACGGCTGCGTCCGTCTGAATAAAAGACTCGATGCTCATGTCTTTGTTAGCGCTTGTACGCAGAATGTTGATATTACGGCCCTTTGCACTTACGATACCTGCTGTTACGGTAGAGGTCAGGTTCATGGGGTTACCAACGGCCAGCACCCACTCGCCTATCTGCAAATCATCGGAATTGCCATAGCGCACAACGGGGAGTTTATCTTGCTCGATCTTCAGAAGCGCAATATCTGTGGTAGGGTCGGCCCCAACCAGCTTTGCCTCGAAGGTGCGCTTGTCATCCATCACCACTTCTATTTTATCGGCTCTGTCGATTACGTGGTTGTTCGTAACGATATACCCGTTGGAGGCGATGATTACCCCTGATCCGGAACCCATCTGTGGCGAACGGGGAGCCCGCTCGCCAAAACCGTCTCCAAAAAACTCCCGCAGAAAAGGCTCCATAGGGCTGTTGTAACGATCGGCAGTACGGGCGGTTTTGTACTCTGTTTTAATATGTACCACGGCCGGGGTAGAAACCTGCGCCGCTTTAATAAAGTTAAGGCCCGCCGGCACGGCTACCTCGCTGCTGCGCATGCTGCTGGTATAGCGCACGTTCGGGTACTGCACTTCCTCTTGTTTTCCTGCGGTCTCAGCGGTATTACTTTCGAGCAGCTTGTAGCTGCCAACGGCCACACCGCCACCCATCATGGCAGAAAGCGTTAAGCCAACAATAAACTGTTTCGTCTTCATGAATATCTTTAAAATGCTAAAATTGATTATTAATATTGATAATAGCCTATATCACAGGCTTGTAACGCTACTATAGTATACGGTAGTATAAAACAATCATGCTTCTATAATACGTAAAAACATTAAAACAAAAAAGGGGCCAAAAATTTGTCCCCTTTTTTGCATCAGCAGATTTATGATTTCGAAGCGTTATTGTTTTCTGAGACTTCAGTTACCTTTTTCTGCTTCTGATTGCTCCTTGAGTCAGTAGCAGCATTTATTTTAATCTGCCGTTTTAGTGTTTTATGCTCATCTTTTGGCACATAAACCTGCAGTATACCGTCCGATAACTCTGCCTGGATATGATCCGGGTTGACATTATCGGGCAGGTAGAAGGTTCTGGTGAAAGAGCCATACTGGGTCTCAATCATGTGGTAGCGACGATCTTCCTCTTTTCTTTCCAGCTTACGCTCGCCCGAAATGGTAAGTTTACCTTCCTGAAAATCGATGTTGATATCTTCTTTCCGGATTCCGGGCAGAGCTAGTTCCAGTTCAAAGCCTTTTTCAGTTTCGCAGGCATCTACATGCGGTGTAAAAGCCGAAGCGGTTCTTGTATTTACTGACTCATTAAAAAACCTATCTAACATGGAGCTGAATGTTTGTGGCATATCATTATACAAGCCACCATTTCTTACAAGTGCCATAATTACCTCCTTCTAAATATTTGTTAAACATTATCAACACTTCTTATACAGTAAAAAACATGCCATCTCAATAATTTTATAAAATCATGAAATAATGTCATTTGCATGTTGAAACAAGGTTCAATTTACTGCCTAAGTTACAGGCTGACAGAGGTTTAATATGTTATACTGGCAGTGTTTGCAGAAGAAGAAAAGGAATATTTCACTTCCAAGCCAAATATAGGCGAGATCCTGTTCCGTTTGGTCGTGTAGCCGTTCTCCAGGATTTGATCGTTTTCATCGTAAATGGGCGGAACCAGCACATAGTAGTAGTCGGTTTGTCGCATGAGGTATGGCCTGAGCCGCAGGTTCTGGGTTAGCTCGTATGTAAGGCTAAGCTGTAGCCAGGTTCTGTCTATGGTCCTCTCTTCGGTGCCTGTCGCTCCTTTCCCGAACTCAGTCTGAAGCAGTAGTTCGTAAGAGAGGGCCGGAGTCAGGAATTTTTTGCCTGCCGGGATCCGCTTTCCCAGTTCCGCCAGAAAGGAATACCGGCCGGAAGCATCCTGCTGCTCCTGCGCCACATACTCAAAAAGCCCCTGCTTGTTGAAGTAAAGGCTGCCAATACGGCCGTTGTGCCTCAGGAAAGCACCGTAAAATTTTGTTTTGGGGAAGTTCTCGATGGCGTACCGAAACATTGCGCCGCCACGCCAATGGTCGGTAAAAGTATGCTCATAGCCAAGTGCCAGCTGCACCCGCTCAAAGCTGCTGAGAGGTCCGGTAGCAGCCAGGTCGTTGAAGCGCGAATCGGTGTTGATGCGGTACTGGTTCTGGAAGAACAGAATACCTGCTTCGCCTACACCATAGCTTACCTGCCACTCCGGCCAGATTGCAGCCGCACCGGTAACTTTGCTTTGCGCTAATACCAAGGCCGGAGCCATACTCAGCATCAAGGCATATAGTAGTTTTCTCATGTTGCTTCCGGTCCTTCTTCTCCTGCCTCTATAATACTTTCTGTAACACTTAACAATAGTTCGCTCTGCCAGTCATAATAGAAAATCTGCTTATGCACTTCGGGTTGCCCTTCTCTGTAAATTACATAGAAGCTGGGGTACAATTTTACGCGCACCTCCTCCCAAGGCATCAGTGGCTCCTCCGGAAACAGATTTATGCCATGCTTACTTAACTTTGCATCCTGCAGTATGACGACCTGCCCCGTCTGGATCTGGTAAAGAAGCTGCTCTACCTTATCTACCAGAAAATGCTCGTGCATAAAATCTGTTATATCCTGGTAGGCCTTGAGATAGTTGGTGTTCTGCCCGGAGTAGCTCCTGAACCTGACCTTCAGCACGTTATCGTCGGTAGTTCTGATGTCGATTTTAAAGTGGCAGCCCACGTAAAAGCGGTACCAGATAATCCAGTTCATGTCGAACCGGATGTCTGCGATACGCTTTTTATCTATTCTGGTGAGAAGGTCTGACTTCTGGTTACTGCCCTCATACTCCAGGTACTCCGGAGTCAGGCGCAAGGTGCGCCTGCGGCCCAGCAAGCCTGTGGACAGATGATACTCCAAAACCTCAGTCGTTCTCAAGAAGCTTTCTTTTTCAGATCAAAACACTTTTTGCTATTGTGGCTGCAGCTCCTGCATGGCCAGCCAGGCCATCAGCCCAATACTGGTTTCCAGGGCTTCTTCGGCAATATCGAAGGTGGGCGTGTGTACCGATGAGGTGATGCCACGCTCCTCGCTGCGGGTGCCGAGGCGATAGAAGCAGGCAGCCACTTCCTGTGAGTAGTATGCAAAATCCTCTGCCCCCATCCACAGGTCCAGGTCTACCACGTTATCTACTCCTAGAAAAGCTTCAGCAGCCTCTCGGGCACGTGCTGTGAGTGCCGGGTCATTTTTCAGGTATGGGTAACCGTTTTTTATGTCGATGTCGCAGCTGCCGCCCATGCTTTCACAAAGTCCTTCGGCCAGCTTTTTTATTCGTTTGTGCGCCTCTTTCCGCCACGCCTCGTCCATGGTTCGGAAGGTGCCTTGTATCTTAACCTCGTTTGGAATAACATTGGTGGCCCCCATGGCCTCTACTTTGCCGAACGAGAGCACCGACGGGGTTTTTGGGCTGGCATGGCGGCTCACGATCTGCTGCAGCGCCACAATCAGGTGCGCCGACATCAGCACGGTGTCTATGTTCTGCTCTGGCATGGCCGCGTGGCCGCCCTTGCCTTTTACGGTAATGTAAATTTCGTCGGCACTGGCCATGTACATGCCGGAACGGAAACCTACTTTACCGGCCGCCAGCATCGGGAACACGTGCTGCCCAATAATGCTTTCCGGTGCCGGCTGCTGCAGCACACCCTCTTTGATCATGACAGAGGCGCCACCCGGGAATTTTTCTTCGCCTGGCTGGAAAATAAGTTTTACGGTGCCCTCGAACTCTCCACGCAGTTCCTGCAGGATGCGTGCCACCCCGAGCAGGGAAGAGGTATGCACATCGTGGCCGCAGGCATGCATCACGCCTTCGTTCATTGATTTGTACGTCACCTCGTTCTGCTCCACTATCGGTAGGGCATCGAGGTCGGCACGTAGCGCTATGGTTTTTCTGGAAGGATTTCTGCCTTCTATTACAGCCACCACACCGGTTTCTGCCATGCGGGTTGGCGCTAAGCCATAACTTTTCAGCGTCTGCTCCACAAATGTGGCCGTGTTGTGCTCCTGAAACGAAAGCTCCGGATTCGCGTGCAGGTGACGGCGCAGACTTACCGTATCAGGCGCAAAGGCCTGGGCAAGGTTCTTTACTTTATCTAATAATAAGGGCATGGTTCAATTAGGTTTTACGTGCACTAGTGCTTCGCCAAATTAAAAATTAAAAATTAGAAATAATGACAAAGGACTTCAGAAGTAATAGCAAAAGCATAGACTTTAAGAAATCCTAGCAAATAAAGTTTGACGGTGTACTCAGTACCTTCAAGTAAGTGCTTGGCTGTAGGGAGCAATTATTCGAATGAAAAAGGCCCTCCAGAGGCTTGCTATGCTTTCTGCCTAGCCTTATTTTCCTGGATGTGCGTATAGTTCTCCACATACATGTAAATCTACTTCCGGTGCTCCCGGTTCTGCTCCTGCATTACCTGGCATAAAAAAATAAAAAACGTTGTGTTATCAAGACGATAAAGCACAACGTTTTTCAGACTTTCCGGGTCGGCACCATGGCCTGGTTGCCTATTTGTCGATGTTGATCTGGTCCGTAACGATTTGTGCATTCGGGAGCAAATCCCTGATCCGGTTCAGCACTTGCTGCGCCTCTATCCGGGAGAAATAATCGCCGATTTTTAAACGGAAATTTGGCTGCTGGTACGTCAGGTAATCTTTTTCTTCGGGCACCCTGGCAATAATCGCCTTCCGCAGGTCCATGACTGTTTGCCGCTCAGAGCCGTTGTAGGCCAGAATCCGGAATCCCTGTGCGTACTTCACGTTTCTGTTTACGCTGGCTACCGTATCCATGAGGGCGGCTACTCTGGCGTTGGCGTGGTTTGTTGGCGTTACAGGTGCTGCAGCGGCTCCACCAGCCTCATCTACAGCTGGATAGCTCGGCCTGAACACGCTCAGGTCTTCTGCTACTCTGGTTTTGCCGGTGGCTTTGCCGGCGTCGCTGGTGCTGGTACGGGAACTGGCTCCACATGCCGACAGTAGCAAAAAGAGCAGCGCGAACAGCAGGTTACTTACTTTGTTCATTTTCTATAATCTGTATACTGGCAGAGCATCCTATGCGGTCGGCTCCTGCCTTGACTAACGCTTGGGCATCGGTAAATGTTTTGATGCCGCCAGATGCCTTTATCTTGATGTGTGGCGGCAGGGAGCGTCGCATCAGCTCAATATCTGCTACGGTGGCTCCTCCTGATGCAAACCCTGTGGATGTCTTTACATAGTCCACACCAGCTGCTGCACAGAGTTGGCAAGCCTTCACGATCTCCTCTTCTGAAAGAAGCGCCGTCTCGATGATCACTTTCACGATTCCTTCCCGCAGGTGACAGAACCGGGTCAGGTCGCCTAGTTCACTTTCCACCTCTTCGTACCTGCCCGATTTGAAGGCCGACACGTTCATGACCACGTCTATCTCATTGGTACCATCGGCAATGGCCTGATGTGTTTCCAGAAACTTGACTTTGTGGTGCTGGTACCCCAGCGGGAAACCTACCACGGTGGCTATCTTAACTGACGAGCCTGTGCCAAGCTGCTCCTTGGCCAACTGCACATAGCAGGGTGCCACGCACACAGCGGCAAAACCATGCTGGCTGGCCTCGTCGCAGAGCTGCCGCACCTGTACGTCAGTTGCATCGGCGCGCAGTAGCGTGTGGTCGATGTAAGGGGCTAAATCTGATCCGGACATGGGTATCTGTAAATTATTCTAATGATTTTGGCCTTCTGGCTTTTGCTATACCTGTTCAGATGGTTGTGCCGGCTTCTCGGACTATGCAAATCAGGTAAAGGGAAAACCAAGAGTAAAAGTAAGGGGTAAATTTCAATCCTGAAAGTTTAGGAGGTGCATTGTGCAGCAGGAGCAGAATGGTCAGGAGGGGTGTTTTTATTGGGATAATTTGTGAGAAGGAAATTTAGTAGCCACAGAGGTTCAATCATCCTCAAATCAAATCTTGTATTCGAGATTTGTACTAACCCACACCACCCCAATAAACAAAAAAGCCACTACACCCAAAGGCATAGTGGCTTTCTGGCAATGGATTATTTATTCCTCGTCTATAATCACGCAGCGGTTGCTCAGCAGGTCCTGCTCCACTGTTTTGAACTTTACGTCTTTCACAACGCGGCCATCTCGGTACTGCACGCTTACGCGGTCGTTGCGGCCGGCCACTTTTTGTGAGTGTGCGGGCATTACTTTTTGCGGCTCAGGGGCTGGCATAGAGGTAGAGCCGTCGCTGCCTTCTAAAGATGAGTGCACTTCCTGCTTTTGCTCTTGCAGCACCGGTGCTTTAGGTTTAGGAGGAGTACGTGGCGTCTGTACCTGCTCTGGTGCCTGAATCGGAATAAAAGCGTGGAACAGGAACGAAATAGTCTCTTCGTTCACCTTGCCGATCATGCGCTTAAACAGCTCAAACGACTCGAACTTGTAAATCAACAGCGGGTCTTTCTGCTCGTACACCGCGTTCTGCACCGACTGCTTCAGGTCATCCATCTGGCGCAGGTGGTCTGTCCAGGCCTGGTCTATGGTGCCCAGCGTAATGATCTTCTCCATGGCGCGGATCAGCTCTGAGCCATGCGACTCATACGTTTTGGTCAGGTTGGCCACGGCGGCCAGCTGGCGCTTGCCATCGGTGAACGGCACGGCTACGTTCTCGATCATAGGCCCACGGTTCTGGTGTATGTCGGCGATGATCGGGTAGGCCTGCTCCGCTATCTGCTTGTTTCTGGTGCGGTAGTGGCTCAGGGCCTCGTTATAGAGGCGCTCGGCCAACTTATTGGCCTGCGTTGCTTTAAAGTCATCCTCGGTAATGGCGGTGTTGTAGCCAAATATGCGGATAATGCTCAGGGAGAAGTTTTCGTAGTCGATTGTGTTTTTGAAGTTCACCACCAGGTCTTCGCTGATATCATAGATCATGTTCCAGATGTCCAGCTCCAGACGCTCGCCATACAGGGCGTTTCTTCGGCGTTTGTACACCACCTCACGCTGTGCGTTCATCACGTCGTCGTACTCCAGCAGGCGCTTGCGCTGCCCGAAGTTGTTCTCTTCTACTTTCTTCTGGGCCCGCTCAATCGAGTTGGTGATCATGGAGTGCTGAATAACCTCTCCTTCTTCCAACCCCATGCGGTCCATAAGTCGGGCTATCCGGTCGGAGCCGAAAAGGCGCATCAGGTTGTCTTCCAGGCTCACAAAGAACTGCGAGGTACCAGGGTCCCCCTGACGGCCGGCACGACCACGCAACTGGCGGTCTACACGGCGGGACTCGTGGCGCTCTGTGCCCACAATGGCCAAACCACCAGCAGCCTTAGATTCTGGTGCCAGCTTAATGTCGGTACCACGACCAGCCATGTTAGTAGCAATGGTCACGGTGCCAGGCTTACCTGCTTCTGCCACAATTTCAGCCTCTTTCTGGTGCATCTTGGCGTTTAGTACCTGGTGCTTGATCTTGCGCAGCGTGAGCATACGGCTCAATAGCTCCGAAATCTCTACCGAAGTGGTTCCCACCAAAACTGGGCGGCCTTTCTCAGTCAGCTCTACAATTTCATCGGCTACGGCATTGTATTTCTCACGGGTGGTTTTGTACACCTTGTCGTGCTCATCTTTCCGGGAAATCGGGCGGTTGGTAGGGATTACGACTACATCCAATTTGTAAATGTCCCAGAACTCACCTGCCTCTGTTTCGGCAGTACCGGTCATGCCGGCTAGTTTGTGGTACATCCTGAAATAGTTCTGCAGCGTAACGGTGGCGTAGGTCTGGGTGGCATCCTCTACCTTCACGTTCTCTTTCGCCTCTATGGCCTGGTGCAGCCCATCGGAGTAACGACGACCTTCCATGACACGCCCCGTCTGCTCATCCACAATTTTCACTTTGTGGTCTGGTGTTACAATATATTCGGTATCCTTCTCGAACAGCGTGTAAGCCTTCAGTAACTGGTTGATGGTGTGTACACGCTTTGTTTTCTCCTGAAAGTCGGCAATTAGCTTTTCTTTGGCATGCAGCTGCTCTTCTTCGGTCAGGGATTTGTTGTTTTCGATGTTGGCGATCTCCATGCCAATATCTGGCAGAATGAACAGTTGTGGATCTTCGCCCTGGCCTGTAATCAGGTCAATACCTTTTTCGGTCAGTTCTATCTGGTTGTGCTTTTCGTCGATGGTGAAGTACAGGGGCTCATCGGCCTCCGGCATCATGCGGGAGTTGTCCTGCAGGTAGTGGTTTTCTACTTTCTGCATGATGGCCCGGTTGCCCATCTCGCTCAGGAACTTGATCAATGGCTTGCTCTTAGGCAGACCACGGTAAGCTCTAAAGAGCGAAAGGCCGCCATCCTGTGTGTTTCCTTCTTTGATCAAGCGCTTGGCTTCTGTCAGGAAAGAGTTCACTACTTTACGCTGTGCCTCCACCAGCATGGCAATGCGTGGCTTCAGCTGATAGAACTCGTGCTCATCGCCGCGAGGCACCGGACCAGAAATGATCAATGGCGTACGGGCGTCGTCGATCAACACGGAGTCAACCTCATCGACCATGGCGTAGTGATGCTTGCGCTGCACCAGGTCCTGCGGTTCCCTGGACATGTTGTCGCGGAGGTAGTCGAAGCCGAACTCGTTGTTGGTGCCGTAGGTAATATCGGAACGGTAGGCGTTGCGGCGGGCTTCAGAGTTTGGCTGGTGCTTGTCTATGCAGTCTATCGTGAGGCCGTGGAATTCGAACAGAGGGGCCATCCATTCCGAGTCACGTTTGGCCAGGTAGTCGTTCACGGTTACTACGTGTACGCCGCGTTTGGCGAGGGCGTTCAGGAAAGCGGGCAGGGTTGCTACCAAGGTTTTACCTTCACCGGTGGCCATCTCCGCGATCTTGCCCTGGTGCAGCACCACACCGCCAATCAGCTGCACATCGTAGTGCAGCATGTCCCAGGTTACTTCGTTGCCGGCGGCCAGCCATTTGTTTGCCCAGATGGCTTTGTCGCCCTCTAGCTGCACGTTTGGTTTGCGGGCTGCAATTTCGCGGTCCATGTCGGTGGCGGTTACCACCAGCTGCTGGTTTTCTTTCAGGCGGCGGGCCGTTTCTTTTACGATGGCGAAGCCGGCTGGCAGCACTTCCAGAAGCACTACTTCCAGCTCTTTGTTGCGCTTCTTCTCCAGCTCGTCAATCTCTGAGAAGATATTTTCTTTCTGTACTATATCCAGCTGCGGCTCATCGGCCACCCGCTTATGCAGGCCGGCAATCTGATCATCAATAGGCTTAAGGCGTTCATCAATGATACCTTTTACCTCAACGGTTTTCTGACGGAGCTGATCATCTGTTAAGCTGGCCAGCTTGGCGTACTCTTCGTTAATTTTGGCTACGTAAGGCACCACCTCTTTTATATCTCTGTCGGATTTTGTTCCGAATAGTTTCGCAACGGTTTTACCGAAAAAATCAAGCATTCTGTATGTGTATTTAAATGAATATCTTTGTGTGCAATATCGTCAAAAATAAGGTGTTTTTCTGATATATCTTACTATCAGCACGAAAACAATACCAAATTGAGATTCTAAACGAAATCTGTCAGATTTTCCGACAGGCACTGCTGGCTATATTATTCTTTAACAGCTGGTTGAAATCATGCTGACAATATTGGTAACAAACAGCCATGTGGCAGAAGTTCTCCAACCCCTATTTTGATTTGGAAATTTGGAGATGTGAGGATGAAACGTGTGCAGCAGCAGCAAAGCCTCTGGAGGGTCTTTTCCATTAGAATAATTTGATTTAATGTGCTAATGGTTTAATGTGCTGATATGCTAACTGGTTTATGGTTAAATGGCTTAATTGTTAAATGGTTGATTTGGAAATTAAGGTGCAATGATTAAAGTACTTTCCTATTGTTGTAATTCTGAGAAGAACCTGATGTGCGGGAAGGACATCACCTTGACGCTATGCATACCCTGTTAATCCTTTCATCCTTAAATCCAGATTCAGACATAAAGTCTAGTGTCTTGTGTCCTACATCCTGTGTCTTTTTACAGCAGCTTCTGAAAATCAACCACATCCTGCCAGCCCGTTGGGGTACGGAGCCATTGTTGGCGGAGGCCTATCTCGGTGAATCCTGCTTTCCGGAACAGATGCAGGCTGGCTTGGTTATCGGCTGTAACCGAACAATAGACCTGGTGAAGTTGCAGAATTTCGCTGCCATACGACTGCAGCACCTGTAGCGCCTCGGCAGCATAGCCTTTGCCCCGCTCAGGGCCCGAAATCACAATTCCCACACCGGCCCGCTGGTGCAGCGGCTCATAATCAAACAAATCGATGGCGCCCACTGCTTTGTGGCTGTAGGTGCAGATAACGAGCCGCAGCTGCTTCACCGTAAAAATATCCAGGGCGGCATTTTCGAGGTACTGCTCCAGCACGAACCTGGAGTACGGCATCAGGGTATTACCCACCTGCCACACACTGGTGTCGTTTTCGAGGCCGAATAAAAAATCCAGATCAACAGGCTCTAACGCCCGAAGGTAAATGTGGTCTGACTTTAGTTGCATATTGATCTGGACCTTTTTTGGCTGTCTATAGTGGCGCTACGCCGGTAAATACCTGCTTCGCAGGACCTATAAGGTATATATGACGGAAACTATCACCTTCCTGCTTAAATCTCACTTCCAAGTCACCGCCAAGCGTTTTGATCTTGATGGGTCCTTTTATGTCTCTCAGGCCTGCCACCAGTGCGCAAGCTGTTACGCCCGTACCGCAGGATAGGGTTTCGTCTTCAACGCCCCGCTCATAGGTGCGTACAAAGAACTCATTTTCTGAGAGCTGCTGCACGAAGTTCACGTTCGTTCCGACCTTGGCAAAACGTTCGTTATAGCGGATAGCCTGCCCTTCTTTAAACACATCCAGCGCCTGCACATCGTCTACAAAACGCACATAGTGCGGCGAGCCCGTGTTCAGGTAATAGTCTTCGCCGATCTGCTCCACGCCGTTCACATCGTTCATTTTCAGGTGAATCAGGTCGCGCTCCACGCTGGCCTGGTGCTCACCGTCTGCTGCCAGAAAACAGGCCACATCCTCTATTACGCCTAAATGCCTGGCAAAACGAACCGCGCAGCGGGCACCGTTGCCACACATGGAGCCTACTCTGCCATCGGCATTGTAGTACACCATCTCGAAGTCGTAGGCCGAGTGGTCCTGCAGCAGGATCAGCCCGTCTGCCCCTACTCCCATACGCCGGTCGCAAAGGTTCTTCACCAGTTGCACATCATCTGCCGGGAAACTATGCTTGCGGTTATCGACCATTACAAAGTCGTTGCCCGTACCCTGATATTTAAAAAAGCTTACTGCCATATATCTGAAACAATTAAAACAGCTGTTGGGTGCATTTTTTCAGGTTAAAGCGAATAGTAGTACTTTTACCAAATATTGCCCACAGACAGAAATAATTTACAAAGATATGTATTCCTTTTTAACATCCGAAAACTGGCCCGATTACGAATTAGTGGATTCGGGAAATTTTGAGAAGCTGGAGCGCTTTGGCAGCTACTATGTGGCACGCCCGGAGCCACAGGCCATCTGGGACAAGCACCTGCCCGAGCAGGAGTGGCAGCGCCTGGCCCAGGCTGTATTTAAGCGTGACAAAGGCAGCTCCGAGAAGGGCAAGTGGCAGCTGAAGAAAGGAATGCCGGAGCAATGGCACATCAACTACCAGTACAAAGACATGCAGCTGCGCTTCCGGCTGGGGCTCTCCTCGTTTAAACACGTGGGGCTGTTTCCGGAGCAGGACGCTAACTGGCAGTTTATCTACGACACCACCCGCAACCTGCAGACCAAGCCGCCCAAGGTGCTGAACATGTTTGCCTACACCGGGGCAGCCTCGCTGGCCGCCAAAGCTGCCGGAGCCGACATTACGCACCTCGACTCTATAAAGCAGGTTAACTTCTGGGCCCGCGACAACATGGAAGCCAGTAACCTCGACAACATCCGCTGGATTGTGGAAGACGCCATGAAGTTTGCCCGCCGCGAAGTGAAGCGCGGCAACACCTACAACGGCATTATCCTGGACCCGCCCGCCTATGGCCGTGGCCCGAATGGGGAAAAGTGGCAGCTGGAAGACGAGCTGAACGAACTCATAAAGCTCTGCCACCAGATGCTTGATAAAACAGACTATTTCCTGCTGATAAACCTCTACTCACTCGGCTTCTCGGCCCTGATCCTGGAGAACCTGATGCACCAGACGTTTGGAGAGCAGATTAAAAACGAAGAGCTGGGCGAAATTTACCTGCAGGACAAAGGCGATCGGAAGCTGCCGCTGGGGACTTTCTTCCGGTTTAAATCCTGAATTAGATGTAGATGATAGATATTAGATTTTAGCCTTTCTTTATTCTCTCATTCATTCAACCACTCATTCTATCATTGCAAATGACCAACCGAATCGCGCTCATCGACATGGGCACCAACACCTTTCACCTGCAGATAACTGAGTTGGGGGCAGATGGCGCGCTGCAGGACCTCGTGAAAACGAAACTGCCCGTGCGCCTGGGTCAGGGTGGCATCAGCAGCGGAGCCATTGCCCCTGCTGCGTATGCACGCGCCTTAGATACCTTAAAAGATTTCAGGAGGCAGATTGATGCGCACCAGGTGCGTGTGGTACGGGCCATGGCCACCAGCATGGTGCGTAACGCTGCCAACGGCGAAGCTTTTGTGCAGGACATCCTGCAGCAGACCGGCATTCAGGTAGAGGTGATAGATGGCGACAGGGAGGCAGAACTGATTTACTATGGTGTAAGATCGGCTGGCGTATTAGATGAAGCGACCTCACTCATTATAGACATTGGCGGTGGCAGTGTGGAGTTTATTCTATGCAATGAGCAGGAGATTTTCTGGAAAAAGAGCTTTGAAATCGGGGCGCAGCGCCTCATGGACCAGTTCTTCCGGCAAGACCCAATTTCGGCAAATAGTATAGCAGCAGAGAAGGCTTTTCTGCAGGAAAAACTGCGGCCACTCTCTGAGGCCATCGCTATACACCAGCCCGCGGTGTTAGTCGGCTCTTCCGGCACCTTCGACACCCTTTGCGATATCGATGCCTTCCGGCAGAGCAACTTTTCCCGCCAGGAGGCCTCTCCCCCACCCGCCACTTTGTTGACGCGGCAGGCATTTTACGAAATCTACCACGAACTCCTGACCAAAAACCACGACGAACGACTCGCGATTCCGGGCATGCTGGAGATGCGGGTGGACATGATTGTGCTGGCAAGCATTGTCGTTGATTTTGTGCTGCAGCAGTATCAGCTACAGGAAATCCGTGTTTCGGCCTACGCACTAAAGGAAGGAGTGCTGCAGCAACTGCTAAAAGAGCTTTAGGAGGGCGTTTTTGATTGGAATAATTGGCTGAATCTTTATAGGGCCCCTGCCCCAAGAATTGGCCAGAATGCTGGAAGTTTCAGAACCACAAAAAATTTAAAATACTCCTGCTTATCCTGCTGTCAGCAAATTATTTAAATAAAAACAGCCTCTAAAAGCTCCCTATACTCCTGGTGATGCCGCTGCACAACCAGCATATTATGCTGCACATTCTAAAATTCTGTAAATTTTGATTCAGACAATTTTGAATGAATGGATGAGTGAAGAAAGAATATTCACTCATCCATTCATTCTCTCATTCAAAAATTAACTCTTCCCCAGCCGCTTCCGCTCCTTTTCGTAGGACTTGGCCAGTTGCTTCAGCTTTTTGTGGTTCAGGGTATGCTGTGCGGCTGTCAGTTTGGGATTTTCCTGCACGCCCAGCTGCACATCCTTCTGCGCCAGCTGCAGGCCAAGCTGCTGCTGCAGTTTTTTGGTCTTGCCTGTACCGTAGCCTTTGTCCAGAAGGGTTGTCAGCAACTGAATGGCAATGGCTTCATCTCCCCTTGAAGCGAAGTAATTGGCAACGGTAGCTGTAAAAGGCTGTTTTGTATTGTTTCTGGCGAAGTTATAAAGCGAGATGTGGTTCAGGCCAAATCGGTTGATCTCATGGCCCAGGTAGTACTTCTCTGCCTCGTTATAACGCTGAATGGCTTCGGTGTACCTGCTGCTGCCTACAAAGCGGTTGATATCGTCGAGCATGTGCTGGTAAGTGACCGCAGCAGCAATCTCCTCACGGCCATAGGTGGCTGTAAAGGTGGGAATGCTGCAGGTAGCGTTTCTTTCTGCCACGCTGATGGCAGCCGCATAAGCCTGATCAGCGGCCAGGTACTTTTTCTCCCGAACCAGTTCTTTGGCCTGCTGTAAGTGCCCATCGTAAGCTGCCTGGTTGTTTAAGCATTCTTGTGTAGAAATGCGGTCGCGTAGCTGGTTGTACTTGCTCTGCACCTCTGTATCGTGCTCCAACGCATAGCGCGATTGCATGGCAACGGCTGCTGAAGCCATGGCGCGGGCATCGCTGAGCCGGTTGTTCATGGCTTGCTCATAACCTTGGCTCAGGTTGGCCAGCAACACGGGCTTTGCCGCCCGCTGCGCCAGTTGCCCCAGTTCCGGCACCCGCTGAAAGCCATAGCTTCGTTCCATTTCCAAGGCCGCCTCAAACTGGCTGAGGGCGGTGCCGTAATTACGCTCGCTGAGGTACATCTTACCTTTGTCGATGTACTGCACATAGTACTGGTATTTCACCTGACTCATCAGTTGTGGTGCCTCCTGGGCCTCGTGCAGCACAAAATCGTGTTGCTTCTGGAAGGCCAGCGCTTCTCCGGCCACACGCTCTGCACCGGTTAAGTTATTAGTGGCCAGCAGTCGTTTGCCTTCGTCTATTATGCTTCTGTAGGCACCGTACACGGCCCGCCCTTCGCCATCGTTTAGTGCAGGCAGGTTGCAGCGCAGGCCCCCGATGGTACTGCACATGGCGCGGGCCTCGCCAAAGGCAGCCATGGCATGGTGGTAGTCGCCGCGGCTGGTGAGTTGGTTGCCTTCGTTTATGTAAGTGCTGTAGATATCGTGGGCAAGGCCGAGCGCGAGTTGCTGTGTCTGCGGGTCTATGCGCATCTGCGTCAGCAGGTCTCTGGTTCTGGAAGTGGCTTCGCTGATGTAGCCGTTCATAAAATCGATGCGGGCCAGTTCCAGGTGTGAAGGCGCAAAGTTGCGGTTCACCTCCACCGACTTCAGAAAATATTCCTGCGCTGCTCGCCTGTTGCCGCCCGCCAGCAGGCTCGCTCCCCGGTTATAGAATTGCTGATCGAGGGTAGAAATGGCGAAGGTGATGGCTTTTCGTCGCTCCTGTAGTTGCTGCTCCAGTTGGTTCAGGCGGGTGCTCAGGCCTTGCGGGTCGGTCTTTTTCAGGTTAAGTCTTTTGTGGAACGGAGCCGCTCTCAGGTTGGCAAACTGGTCTTCCATTTCCCGCAGGTTGCGGTCGTGCTGCATAATCCGGTCCACATCGTTTGGCTGAATGCGACTTACATTTTGCAGTGCTGTATTTATGGTGAGGTCCGCGGCATAGTAATCCCGGATCAGGTTCAGGTGCTCCTGCACACGGTTCAGGCTGGTGCCGGTGTATTGCAGCTCCTTTTCTTCCACCACCAGCCTGTATCTGGCACCTGCTGTCGTGTCGGGCACGGTAACGTCCAGCAGCACAAGCTCTGCTTTGCCCCAAGTCACTGTCTCGGTATAGGTTTTCAGCACCTGCTGCCCCTGCAGAAGCTTTATTTTGTAAGTAAGCCGCTCGGGGTACAGCACCTCGCCAATATCAAAGCCTTTGTAAAGCACATCTCCTGTTACCGAGAACTTATGGAGCATCACCTTTAGCTGTAGCTTGTCGCCCAGGTCGGCAATGCGGGCCTGCTGACTGAAACGCACCACAAACTCAGGCACACGGTTTGGCCTGCCGCCACGCTGGGTAGCCATGTTGCCCTGAAGCAGATTAATAATGCTGTTGATATTGTTCTGGCTGGGAGTGCCGCTGGTTCCTTTTTTTATGAGATAGGCTTCTGGCAGTGTTTCCTCAAATGCCAGCTTGGTCTGTGCCTGCAGCAGCGCCGCAGTCAGCAGTAGCCAGGTCAGGAGTAGCGTTTGTTTCATGGTGGTAGACGTTAATCAACTATATACAATTTACTTAAATATTATGGTAAAAAGGAGAAATTATTCGAATGAAAAAGCCCCTCCAGAGACTCCTCATGCCACCTCTTCGCGTGTTGCTTTTAACAGGATTTATTGGCACTTACACAACTAGGATAGACAAAATCTGTTCCACAGTATTATCAGAAGCCGAAAGTATAGAAAAAAGCAGATTCTTTTAGAGGAACAGGCAATTTCTGTCGACCAAACCGAAGATATGGCTGCTCCTGCAGGATAGGTGTAAATAATTCTTAATTTGCGATCTGAAATGCACCGAACCATACGCTATGTTCTCATACCGACAATTATTCGATTTTACCCAGGAAATATTTACACGGATGGGTTGCCCCCCGGAAGATGCCAAGCTGGCCACGGAAGTACTTTTAGAAGCCGATCTGCGAGGTGTGGACTCGCATGGCGTGGCCCGGCTTAGCGGTTACGTACGGCTGTGGGAGGCGGGCCGCATCAACGTAAAGCCAGACATCCGGATTGTGCACGAAACCCCCAGCACCGCCACCGTAGACGGTGACGCAGGACTAGGGCTGGTGGTGGCGCCGCGCGCCATGGACATCGCCATTGCCAAAGCAGATAAGGTGGGTACGGGCTGGGTGTCGGTACGGAACTCGAACCACTACGGCATCGCCGGTTACCATGCCATGCAGGCCCTTGCCCACGACATGATCGGCATCTCCATGACGAATGCCTCGCCGCTGGTGGCCCCTACTTTCTCTACGGAGCGCATGCTGGGCACCAACCCCATTGCCGTGGCCATACCAACTCAGCAACAACCGCCCTTTGTAGCCGACCTGGCCACAGCGGCCGCTGCCAATGGCAAGCTGGAAATTCTTCAACGCAAAGAAAAGAAAGCCCCTACCGGCTGGATTCAGACAAGCACCGGCGAAGGCACCCGGGATGCACATGCCCTGAAAGAAGGGGGCGCTCTGCTGCCTCTTGGCAGCGACAGGGTACATGGCAGTCACAAAGGCTATGCCCTCTCGTCGGTGGTCGATATTTTCTCGGCCGTGCTGTCAGGGGCTAACTACGGGCCGTGGGTGCCGCCTTTCGTAAGCTTCCTGCCGGTGGCCGATAACCTGGTGGGGTTGGGAATCGGGCATTTCATGGGTGCCATGCGGATAGACGCATTCCGCCCTGCAACTGAGTTCAAGGAGCACATGGACAACTGGATCACCACTTTCCGAAACGCGAAAGTAAAGAAGGGCCAGAAAGCCGTGCTGATCCCCGGAGACCCGGAACGCGAAATAACCGCTATCCGGCTTAAGAAAGGTATTCCGCTGTTGGGGCCTGTGAAGCAGGACCTGGAAGAGCTTGGTAAACGATTTGGTGTGCAGCTTTAGGCTGAGCTGATGGCAACTGGCTCCATAGGCAGGATGCTGACCCGGCTCGGGCTCAGCTCGAACAACCGCAGTATTTTTGTGCTCCTGCTGGTCTGGCTACTGCATGTGGTCTGGCTGGGCATTAACTACTTCTGGCGCATCGCCTCATTGCAAGTGCTGGTGGGGGTACAAATCCTGCTGCTGGCTTATGCGACCTTGGCCGTAGGAGCCTATATTTACTGGGGCGTGAAACAAGTGCGCGAGCAGGACGCCCCCTATGCGAGTGTGTTGGTAGGCGTGATTGTAGCCCTCACACTGCTCTACCTGAACATTAACCTGCTGCAGTATGTGCTGAAGCTGTTTTAAGTTAGAGAGATAGGTTAGAAAGTCAGGAAGCTGGAACCCGTAAGGAGGTGCAGCAGCAGAAAGCTCCGGAGGGGCTTTTTGATTGGAATATTTGGCTGATGTGCTAATGCTCAAATTTGAACATGAATCTACTGCTGTATGGAGTTTCCGGCTGCGCATATTTTATGAAAGGTGCTCTCCGAGGATCGTTGCTTAAGTATGGCAGAGCAAAGGGAATCAAAGCAGCAGCGCCTCTGGAGGGCCGATTTCATTAGAATAATTGGAGTTATCCTCCTAAACCCTCCTTCAACCTCACTTCCCAAATTATTCGTAACTTTACACCATAGCGCTGCTGCTTCAGGAGCGGCGGCTTCATCTATATTCAGACACTATGGCAAAAGTAGCGATAAACCTCTCTACAGGGGCTCTTCAGCAGGAAGAGGTAATTGTAGGCATAGACTTGGGGACCACCAACAGCCTGGTTGCCTACATTCATCCCGAAGACAAAAACGCAATAGCGATAAACGACCAGGGCCGCGGCACCATCGTGCCCTCGGTGGTGCATTTCCCGAAAAACGGGGAGGCAATAGTCGGAACCGACGCAAAAGAGTACCTGATCACAGACCCGGCCAACACCATCTATTCCGTCAAGCGCCTGCTCGGCAAATCGTACGGAGACCTGGGCGAGCATAAAGATTACTTCGGCTACAAAATCATCGACGACGACAGTGAAGGCCTGGTAAAGATCCGGGTAGGCGACACGTTTTACTCACCCATTGAGCTGTCAGCAGAGATACTCAAAGAACTGCGTGAGCGGGCGGAGCACTCCCTTAAAACACCCGTGAACCGGGCCGTGATTACGGTGCCCGCCTATTTTAACGACTCGCAGCGGCAGGCCACCCGCGATGCCGGCAAGCTGGCCGGGCTGGAGGTGCTGCGCATCGTGAACGAGCCCACTGCAGCCGCCTTAGCCTACGGCATTGGCATAGACCCAACCGAGGAGAAGACAATAGCCGTATACGACCTGGGCGGCGGCACCTTCGATATCTCGATCCTGAGCATACACCAGGGCATCTTTGAAGTACTCTCCACCCACGGCAACACCTACCTTGGCGGCGACGACATGGACCGCGCCATTATTAACCACTGGATTCAGGAGAACCAGCTGCTGGCCGATACCGTGAACGAAGACAAGCACCTCTCGCAGGAGCTGCGCCTGAAAGCCGAGGAAGCCAAGAAGGCGCTGAGCTCGCAGCAAGTGTACATCGGCAACATTTCAGATAAAATTAATTGCCACCTGGAGCGCCACACCTTCGAAACCATGATTGCCCCGATCGTTGCCCAAACCATCGAGAGCTGCCGCCAGGCCATGACCGATGCCAACCTGCAGCCGGAGCAGATCGATGCCGTGATCATGGTAGGGGGCTCCACGCGGGTGCCGCTGGTATACGATACAGTGTCAGATTTCTTCGGGAAGCCTGCCAATAATGCCCTCAACCCCGACGAGGTAGTGGCGCTGGGAGCAGCCATACAGGCCGACATACTGGCTGGTAACCGCAAAGACATCCTGCTGCTGGACGTAACGCCACTTACCCTGGGCATAGAGACCATGGGCGGCCTGATGGACTCCATTATTCCGCGCAACTCCAAAATACCGACCAAAGCCGGGCGCCAGTACACCACCTCCGTAGACGGGCAGGTAAACATGAAGATATCGGTTTACCAGGGCGAGCGCGATTTGGTAAAAGAAAACCGCAAACTGGCTGAGTTCGACCTGAAAGGAATACCCGCCATGCCAGCTGGTTTTCCGAAGGTGGACGTAAACTTTATCCTGAATGCTGACGGTATTCTGAAGGTAGAGGCGGTGGAACTACGATCGGGAACACGGCAGGAAGTGGAGGTAAAACCACAGTATGGCCTTACCGATGAGCAGGTAGAGCAGATGCTGATGGACTCCATTACCCACGCCCGCGAAGACGTTTCGGCCCGCATGGTGATAGAGGCCCGCACCACCGCTGAGCAGTTGCTCTACCAGGTAGAGCGCTTTCTGGAGAAGAACGGCGAGCACCTGACGGAAGAGGAGATAACCCTGACCAGAACCAACCTGCAAAACCTGCGCGACGCCCTCCCCACCAACGACAAAGACACTATCTTACGAGCCGTGGATACGCTGGAGGAGCAGACAAGCCCTTTTGCGGAGCGCGTAATGCAGATCTCCATTAAGCAAGCCATGGCTGGGAAAAAAATAGAGTAACCGATTCTACTTTCATTCTACCAGCAGGCTAACCATAATAAAAAGGCAGCCCTTCCCGATAAATTTTCAGGAAGGGCTGCCTCATATTGTATCATTCAGCAAATTATTCTAATGAAATCAGCCCTCCAGAGGTGCTGCTGCTCGTTAAGGGGACTCGTCGAGAGGGCTTTGGTTACGGCTTCTTCTTGGGCACGATAATGAAGACATCTTCTGTGGGGCGCTTCATCAGGTAATTTTCGCGGGCAAATTTCTCCAGCAGTTCCGGGTTACTCAACAGTTCACGCCTATCTTTCTGCACTTCCTCTATCTTGTCGAGGTAATACTGCTTCTCCTCCTCCTTTTCGCTCAGCTGCTTGCTCATGCGGTACTGGGTAATAAAGTCGTTCGAATCGAAGAAGAACATCCAAACCAAGAACAGTGCTGCGGTTACAAAATAAAAATTGCGGAAAAATTTTGGAATATGCCTCATCATAGCTCTCTCTGCATTTGGTGCTTATACAAAAATAAGGCTGTGAGTTATATAACCCACAGCCTTAGCCATATTTATTTTTCAGGAACGGTACTTAGAACTTCTTTCCGGGGAAATAAGCTGTTTCGCCCAGTTCTTCTTCAATGCGAAGCAGTTGGTTGTATTTCGCCATCCTGTCGGAGCGCGAAGCCGAACCGGTTTTGATCTGGCCCGTGTTCAACGCTACTGCCAGGTCGGCAATGGTATTGTCTTCTGTTTCGCCGGAACGGTGGCTCATCACGCTTTTATAGCCGTGGCGCAGGCCAAGGTTAATGGCGTTGATGGTTTCGGTAAGCGAACCGATCTGGTTTACTTTGATCAGGATAGAGTTGGCTATTTTCTGGTCAATACCTTGCTGCAGACGCTTCACGTTCGTTACAAAAAGGTCGTCGCCTACCAGCTGGCACTTGTCGCCGATGGCTTCTGTCTGTTGTTTCCAGCCAGCCCAGTCATCTTCGGCCATACCGTCTTCGATCGAGATGATAGGGTATTTTTTCACCCAGTCGGCCCAGAAGCTAACCATTTCAGAAGAAGTCAGCTTATCGCCGGTAGATTTCTTGAAGTGGTAGTGGCCTGTTTCAGCGTTGTAGAACTCAGAACTGGCAGCATCCATCGCGATCATGAAATCATCTCCTGGCTTGTAACCGGCCGTTTCGATCGCCTGCAGCACCACTTTAATCGCTTCTTCGTTAGAGGCGATGTTTGGCGCAAAACCACCTTCGTCGCCTACGTTAGTAGAAAGACCCTGCTTCTTCAGCACGTTTTTCAGGTGATGGAAAACCTCCGTACCCATACGCAGTGCTTCAGAGAAAGAAGAAGCACCAACCGGCATGATCATGAATTCCTGAAAGTCTATGGAGTTGTCTGCATGGCTACCACCATTCAGGATGTTCATCATCGGCACAGGCAGCGTATTGGCATTAACGCCACCCACATAGCGGTACAAAGGCATGTTCAGCTCTTGCGCAGCAGCACGTGCAGCCGCCAGCGATACACCAAGGATAGCGTTTGCACCTAAGTTGCCTTTGTTGGCAGTACCATCCAACTCGATCATGATCTTGTCGAGCAGGTTTTGCTCAAACACGGAGAAACCTACCAGTTCCTCGGCAATTTTGTCGTTAACGTTTTTAACGGCCTGCAACACGCCTTTGCCCATGTACATGGTCTTGTCGTTGTCGCGAAGCTCAACTGCCTCGTGCACACCCGTAGAGGCACCGGAAGGAACAGCAGCGCGCCCCAGCGCACCTGTTTCTGTGGTTACGTCTACCTCTACCGTAGGATTACCTCTTGAATCAAATATCTGTCTCGCCTTGATGTCAGTGATTAAGCTCATGGTTCTTGTTGTTTAGTTTTACTTATTTTGTTCTAGTAATGCCACAAAGTCATCGAAGAGATACTCTGAATCGTGCGGACCAGGAGAAGACTCAGGGTGATATTGTACAGAAAAGGCCGGTTTTCCTTTCATGCGGATACCTTCGATGGTATTATCATTTAAGTTAATATGCGTTACTTCCACCAGCGGGTGATTTTTCAGGGCCTCTCCGTCCACTACAAAGCCATGGTTCTGAGAGGTAACTTCGCAGCGGCCCGTCAGCAGATTCTTTACCGGGTGGTTCAGCCCTCTGTGGCCGTTATGCATTTTATAGGTTGGAATACCATTAGCCTGCGCCAGAACCTGATGGCCCAGACAAATGCCGAACAATGGCTTATCATCTTCCAACATACGCTTCACGCTGTTCACCGCTTCTGTAGTGGCTGCAGGGTCGCCGGGGCCATTAGAAATAAAGTAGCCATCCGGGTTCCACTTCTCCATCTCATCAAAAGGCGTGTTGTAAGGGAACACCTTTATTTCGCAGCCCCGTGACACTAAGTTATTAATAATATTCTTCTTAATACCAAGATCCAGAACAGCAACTCTATATTTTGCATATTCCGGTTTCATCTCATAAATGGAGGCAGTACTAACATGCGACGAGAGTTCCAATCCTGCCATATCCGGCACCTCCTTCAGCCTCTCACGCAGTTCCTCCACATCTGTGATCTCAGACGAGATGACAGCATTCATGGCTCCCTTGTCTCTGATATAACGCACAAGCGCGCGGGTATCAATTTCACAAATGCCTACTATGCCAGCTTTCTCAAAATACTCCTGCAGGGAACCCTCGGCTGTGTTGCGCGAAAAGAAGTGTGAAAAGTCCTTGCACACCAAACCTTTGATTTGGATATTTCCAGACTCTACTTCCTCCTGCTGCACGCCATAGTTACCTACATGCGATACCGTAGTTACTACAATCTGGCCATAATAGGAAGGATCTGTAAAAATCTCCTGATAACCGGTCATGCCGGTGTTAAAGCACAACTCGCCTCCAGTTGTCCCAATAAGTCCCAGGCTTTTGCCTTTAAAAATGGTTCCGTCTTCCAGAAGAAGAATTGCGTCGGTGGTTGTTTGTTTCTTCATTTTATTTATTTAATGCAAAAATAAAAAAGGGACACGACTTCCGTCATGTCCCTTTTAAAAATATTTAAGAAAAATGCTTATTCTGCACTTTTAGTTTCATCTTTATCAGATTCAACATCAGGAGCACCAGCATTCTCAGGAGCAGAAGTAGCTTCTGTGGTATCAGTAGCTTTTTTCTTACCGCCACGACGACGTGTTTTCTTAGCTCCAGCAGCAGTTGCCGCAGACGAAGCCAGCATATCCTCGTTAAAGTCAACTAACTCGATTACACACATTTCTGCATTATCACCAATTCTGTATCCCGTTTTCAGAATACGAGTGTAGCCACCTGGTCTTGTGGCAATTTTCTCGGCTACAGTATCAAACAGTTCCTTTACAGACTCTTTGTCTTGCAGGTAAGCAAAAACTGTTCTTCGCGCATGCGTTGTATCGCTTTTAGATTTTGTCAGAAGCGGCTCTACGTATTTACGTAAGGCTTTTGCTTTAGCTACTGTAGTAGATATGCGCTTGTGCAGGATAAGAGAGGCTGCCATATTAGACAACATCGCTTTTCTGTGTGAAGCCGTTCTTCCTAAGTGATTTACTTTTTTACCGTGTCTCATTATTATAAATTGTGCACGTGCATACCGTCGATCTACCTGTTCAGGGATCGGGAATTATGCCGTATGATTATTAATCTTCTTCTAATTTGTACTTAGAAAGGTCCATCCCGAAAGTCAAGCCCTTTTCCTGAACCAGATTTTCCAGCTCAGTCAATGATTTCTTACCAAAGTTACGGAACTTCATCATATCAGAGATATCAAGCGTTACCAGATCGCCCAGAGTTTTAATGTCTGCAGCTTTAAGGCAGTTGTATGCTCTCACAGAAAGATCCATATCCTGTAAAGATGTTTTGAGAACCTTGCGCATGTGCAGCAGCTCTTCATCCACTACTTCTTCTTCTTCAGGCTTGGCTGTTTCAAAAGTCATAGTATTATCAGAGAACAGCATAAAGTGCTGGATAAGGATATTCGCAGCACCTTTCAGCGCATCCTCCGGATGAATAGAACCATCGGTCTGAATGTCAAGCACCAGTTTTTCGTAGTCGGTCTTTTGCTCCACACGCGTATTTTCAACACTGAACTTTACGTTCTTTATAGGAGTAAAAATAGCATCAATGGCGATAAGTCCGAATACCTGGTCTGCAGGCTTATTCTCATCAGCAGGTACGTAGCCACGGCCTTTCTGAATAGTAAGCTCTACCTCTAAAGTCATGTTCTTATCGAGGTTGCAGATAACAAGCTCAGGATTAAGGACCTCGAAACTAGAGGTGAATTTATCTATATCGCCGGCTGTGAAGGTATCTTTTCCACTAATGGTTACGGTAACTTTATCATCCACCATATCGCTTACTTTCTTGAAGCGCACCATTTTCATGTTAAGAATTATGTCAGACACATCCTCAACCACGCCTTCAACAGACGAAAACTCATGCAGTACACCAGGTATGCGTATGCTAGTTACTGCATATCCTTCCAAAGAAGAAAGCAGGATTCTTCGCAGAGCATTACCGATGGTTACTCCGTAACCTTTTTCAAGCGGCTTGAATTCAAATAACCCATGAAAGTCGTCGGCTTTTTCCATTACAACTTTCTCCGGCATCTGAAATGCTAATATTGACATACTTGCAGTGTTAAAGGTTAAAAATTGATTACGCAGATTACTTAGAGTAAAGCTCCACGATAAGCTGCTCCTGAATTTTCTCAGGAATTTGGTCACGCTCAGGCGTGGCCACAAATCGACCAGCCATTTGGGCAGCATCCCACTCTAACCAGGTAAAAGCACGAGCATTACGTACTGTAAGGCTGGTAGTGATGGCCTCCAATGATTTTGATTTTTCTCTAACAGCTACAACATCTCCTACCTTTAGACTATAAGATGGGATATTAACAACTTCACCATTCACTGTAATATGCTTGTGCAGCACAAGCTGACGGGCTGCTCTACGAGTTGGAGCAATACCTAATCTGTAAACAGTGTTATCGAGTCTGGATTCCAGTAAAATCAGTAATTCCACACCAGTAACACCGCTTTTACGGGCTGCTTTATCAAACAGGTTCGCAAACTGTTTTTCAAGCATGCCATAAATATATTTAGCTTTTTGCTTTTCAGTTAACTGAATAGAGTATTCAGATTGCTTTTTACGTCTGCCACGGCCGTGCTGGCCTGGAGGGTAGCTCTTTTTCTTTAATGCTTTGCTTGGGCCAAAAATCTCTTCGTTGAACTTGCGGGAGATTTTGCTTTTAGGACCAGTATATCTTGCCATAATTAATAAATCGAATTGAGATAAATTAAACTCTTCTGCGTTTTGGAGGACGACATCCGTTGTGTGGTAAAGGAGTAACATCCTTGATGGTAGTTACTTCAATCCCAGAATTTTGCACAGT
Organism: Pontibacter beigongshangensis; assembly: GCF_014332515.1. Lineage (GTDB taxonomy): Bacteria > Bacteroidota > Bacteroidia > Cytophagales > Hymenobacteraceae > Pontibacter > Pontibacter beigongshangensis. Next base: position 70,567 of record NZ_VFSD01000026.1, read on the forward strand.
ACGGATGGCGGACTCTCTACCTGCACCAGGGCCTTTAACAAAAACCTCAGCTTTACGCATACCCAAATCATGGGCTACTTTAGCGCAATCTGAAGCTGCCATTTGCGCAGCATAAGGAGTGTTCTTTTTAGAACCTTTAAAACCCATTTTACCAGCAGAAGCCCAAGATATAACTTGTCCTGCATTATTGGTTATTGAGATAATGATATTGTTAAAAGAAGCTTTGATGTGTACCTGGCCAGTTGATTCTACAACCACTACACGTTTCTTAGCTTTGTCTTTTCTTTTCTGAGCCATGATCAAATATTATTTAGTAGCCTTCTTCTTGTTTGCAACTGTCTTACGCTTACCTTTTCTGGTTCTGGTATTGTTTTTCGTACGCTGACCACGAACAGGCAAACCTTTACGGTGTCTCAAACCTCTGTAACATCCAATGTCCATCAAACGCTTGATATGCAATTGCACCTCAGAACGAAGAACACCTTCCGTTTTATGCTCACCGGCAATAATATTTCTGATCTCGCTGGCTTCTTCCTCAGTCCAGTCTTTTACTTTTTTGTCAAGATCCACCCCGGCCTTAGTAAGAATTGCCTGTGACAGCTTACGACCTATACCAAAAATATACGTCAATGAGATCTCACCTCTCTTGTTATCCGGAATATCTACTCCTGCTATTCTAGCCATACTTAATTTAATTATCCTTGTCTTTGTTTATATCTTGGATTCTTTTTGTTGATAACATAAAGTTTACCCTTGCGGCGGATCACCTTACAGTCAACACTTCTCTTTTTAACTGATGCTTTAACTTTCATTGTATTTATTTATATCGATAAACAATTCTGCCTTTAGTAAGATCATATGGAGACATCTCCAGTTTAACTCTATCGCCTGGTAAAATTTTGATGTAGTTCATTCTCATCTTACCGGAAATATGTGCAACAACCTGATGACCATTTTCGAGCTCTACCCGGAACATTGCATTTGATAATGCTTCTACAATTGTCCCGTCTTGTTCGATAGAGGATTGTTTCGCCATTTATTAATTATTAACTTGTTGTATATAATCAAAAGTTGTTAATATTTCTGCCGCATCTTTTCTTACCACTACGGTATGTTCAAAATGCGCAGAAGGTTTATTGTCTTTGGTGCGTATAGTCCATCCATCTTCTTCCTGAACAATTTGTCTTGCTCCAAGATTAATCATTGGCTCGATGGCGATAACTAAACCATTTTGCAATTTCAGGCCTTGCCCCCTCTTGCCATAATTAGGTACTTCAGGGCCTTCATGTAAATTCCTGCCCAGTCCATGACCAACAAGTTCTCTGACGACCGAATACCCATGGCTCTCTGCATGTTGCTGAACAGCATAACTTACATCGCCGATCCTTGATCCAACTACTGCTCTTTCTATGCCTTTATAGAGGCTTTCTTTGGTAACAGTAAGAAGTTCCTGTACTTCAGAAGAAATATTGCCTACGCCATGTGTGTAAGCACAATCACTATGAAACCCTTTATAATAAACACCACAGTCAACTGAAATAATATCCCCATCCTTCAAGGTGTAATTACTTGGCATCCCATGCACTACTGTGGAGTTTACTGAAATACATAAACTAAAAGGAAACCCATTATAGTTCAAAAATGAAGGTTGCCCACCGTTATCCTTAATAAACTCTTCTGCCCGTTTATCTAAAGCAGATGTTGTTACACCCTCCTTTACAAGACGAGCTATTTCGCCATGTGCTTTGCTTAAAATCAAAGCACTCTGGCGAAGTAGCTCAATTTCTTCTTCGTTTTTATAATAAACCATTTATTAGGATACCATGGCAATATTCTCTGTTCTACCTCTCAGTTTACCAGATTTCATCATGCCATCATAATGTTTCATTAATAAGTAACTCTCAATTTGCTGAAGCGTATCAAGTACAACACCAACCATGATAATTAAGGAGGTCCCACCAAAAAACTGAGAAAACTCTCTAGTTACACCAAATAGCATGGCAATAGCCGGAAAGATAGCTACTAAAGCCAGATAAATAGCACCTGGAAGGGTGATTCTGGTCAGTATTGAATCAATATACTCTGATGTTGCTTTACCAGGCTTGATGCCGGGCACAAAGCCGCCACTTCTCTTTAAGTCATCAGCAATTTGGTTAGGATTAACACTAATGGCTGTATAAAAATAAGTAAAAATAAGAATCATTAAACCAAACACCAGGTTGTACTGCCAAGAAGTAAAGTCAGAAAACGTAGCACCAATATAATTGGCTGTCTCATTTGTATCAGCCCAGATGGATGCAAGCATTGAGGGAAGAAACATGAGAGATTGAGCAAATATGATAGGCATTACACCCGCTGCGTTAACTTTCATAGGGATAAACTGGCGCTGCCCGGAATATAAGGAGCTGCCGCCAACCTGCTTAGCATATTGTAAAGGTATTCTTCTTACTGCCTGTGTTAACATTACCACAGACATAACTACAAAGAAAAGAATAGCCAACTCAATTAAGAATACGAAGGCCTGATTTGAGATAAACTCCGCCACCAAGGCTCCCGGGAATCTGGAGATGATACCTATCATTATGAGCATAGAAATACCATTTCCTATGCCTTTATCTGTAATTCTTTCCCCTAGCCACATACAGAAAATTGTTCCTGAAGTGAGCACTATCATCGATAGAATCGTGAAAAGAGTAGTATTAATGGCTATAGCTTCGCTGTTGATTGTTGCTACAAAACCTACAGCCTGAGCTAGGGTAATAACAATGGTAAGGACGCGGGTAATCTGGTTGATTTTTTTTCTACCTGATTCCCCTTCCTTTTGCATTTTCTGAAAATAAGGAACGGCTATTGTTAATAGCTGCAGTACGATAGAGGCTGAAATATATGGCATGATACCTAACGCAAAGATGGATGCATTGCTAAATGCACCACCCAGAAAAGTATCTAACAAGCCGAATAATCCGCCTGTATTTGCTTTGAGTTGGTTAGGATCAATGCCAGGTAAAACAACAAAAGAACCTAATCTAAAAATAACTATAAAACCTAAGGTGTTAAGAATCCTGATTCTTAGGTCTTCTATAGCAAAAATGTTCTTTAATGTTGTTATAAACTTCTTCATACAAATATTATAGAGCTACTGTTTTACCGCCTGCTTTTTCTATAGATTCTGTAGCTGATTGCGAGAATGCATGGGCATGAACTTCAATACCTTTGGTAATCTCGCCTCTACCTAAAATCTTAACTTTGTCATTCTTGGAAACCAAGCCGTGCTCTTTGAAAAAAGCAAAGTCAAGAACAGTAACATCAGATGACTCAACCAAAGACTGAAGAACATCCAGGTTAATGGCTTTGTACTCTACTCTGTTTATGTTTTTAAAACCAAATTTAGGAACACGTCTTTGAAGTGGCATCTGACCACCTTCAAATCCAGACTTCTGTGAGTAGCCAGAACGCGACTTAGCACCCTTATGTCCTCTAGTAGAAGTTCCACCTCTACCTGAACCCGTACCTCTACCGATTCTCTTTCTGGCCTTAACAGATCCTTCTGCAGGTTGTAATGAACTTAAATACATGTTATATGTCTTTTACTTCTACTAAATGTTGAACCTTGTTAACCATGCCAGCAATCTGTGGTGTAAGCTCAACAGTTACTGACTTGCTTATTTTACCAAGACCTAAAGCTTTAATGGTCAGCTTCTGGTTTTTTGGTCTATCTATAATACTTTTTACTTGCGTAATTGTAACCTTTGCCATCTCTCTTAACCGTTAAATACTTTTTGTAAGTTAACACCACGCTGTTGAGCCACCGCCAATGGGTCACGCATTTTCGCCAGTGCATCGAAAGTAGCTTTCACCACGTTGTGAGGATTCGAAGAACCTTTAGATTTGCAAAGTACATCCTTGATGCCAGCGCTCTCAAGTACAGCACGCATAGCGCCACCGGCAATAACACCAGTACCCGCAGCAGCTGGTTTAACTAACACATATCCGCCAGAATATTTTCCTTCCATGGCATGGGGAACAGTATGATGATACAATGGAACCTTAACAAGATTCTTTTTTGCATCATCTATTCCTTTCGCAATGGCATCAGTTACTTCATTGGCTTTGCCCAGTCCGTAACCAACAACACCGTTTCCATCTCCTACCACCACAATGGCAGCAAAGCTAAATCGTCTACCACCTTTTACAACCTTAGCTACGCGATTGATGGCTACAACTCTTTCTTTAAGCTCGATTTCGCTAGCCTTTACACTACGAATATTATTCTTTAACATAACTTTCTAGAATTTAAGACCTGCTTCGCGAGCACCTTCTGCCAATGATTTAACTTTACCATGGTATAAATAGCCAGAGCGGTCAAATACTACCTGCGTAATACCTTTTTCAAGCGCTTTTTCGGCAATTGCTTTACCAACTTTACCAGAAGTCTCCACATTTGCCTTGGCTGCATCATCAAGTTTAGCTGATGAGGCCGCTGCTAGTGTCACACCAGTAGTGTCATCAATTAACTGTGCGTAAATAAACTTGTTACTTCTAAACACAGATAACCGTGGCCTTTCAGGTGTACCAGAGATTTTGTTTCTGATACCTTGTTTAATTCTGAGTCTTCTTTGTACTTTATTAGCCGACATGATGATGATTATTTAGATGCTGTCTTACCAGCTTTTCTTCTTACAACTTCACCCACGAAACGAATACCTTTACCTTTGTAAGGTTCTACTTTGCGAAGGGATCTGATTTTGGCTGCAACCTGCCCTAAAAGTTGCTTATCATTGCTTTCAAGTGTAATTACAGGAGCTTTACCTTTTTCAGTTACAGCAGTAACTGAAACTTCTTCCGGCATAGTCATGAAAATGTTATGTGAATAACCCAATGACAATTCCAGAATCTTGCCCTGCATAGAAGCTTTATAACCCACACCAACTAATTCAAGCTTTTCCTGGTAACCATTAGTCACCCCTATAACCATGTTATTAATTAATGAACGGTACAAGCCATGCATGGCTTTATGACGTTTTTGCTCTGTAGGACGGTCTACAATTATCTGACCGTCTTCTTGCTTTACAATGATATCTTTATCAACCTGAGTCGACAGGGATCCTTTAGGTCCCTTAACAGTAACTAAGTTCTTTTCAGAAACTGTCAGTTCAATACCATTACTCAGGGTGATTGGCAATTTTCCTATACGTGACATTGTCTATCCTCCTAAATTAGTAAACGTAACACAATACTTCACCGCCAATATTCTGATTACGAGCTTCTTTCTCTGTCATCACACCTTTGGAGGTAGAAAGGATAGAGATTCCAAGCCCATTAAGAACTCTTGGAAGGTTATCATGACCAGCATATTTACGTAGCCCTGGTTTACTAATCCTTTCTAATTTCACAATAGCAGATTGCTTAGTGCTAGGATTATATTTCAGAGCGACTTTGATAGTGCCTTGTACACCAGAATCATCAAACTTGTAACTTTGAATATATCCTTTCTCGTACAATACTTTAGTAATCTCTTTTTTGATATTGCTAGATGGTATTTCCACAACTCTGTGACTCGCCTTAATGGCGTTTCTGAGTCTGGTTAAATAATCTGCTATTGGATCTGTGTTCATACTTTAAATTGTTGCTTTTTTATAAGCGAGCCGCAAAGATATAAAAATATTTTTCAATATCTGTTATATGACCGCAAATTTTACCAGCTAGCTTTAGTTACACCAGGAATTTTACCAGCAGAAGCAAGCTCTCTGAAAGTTACACGCGAAATACCAAATTTTCTCATGTAGCCTCTTGGTCTGCCCGTAAGCTTGCAACGATTGTGTAGTCTAACAGGAGATGCATTTTTTGGAAGTTTATCCAAGGCCTCATAATCCCCTTTGGCTTTAAGTTCAGCTCTCTTAGCAGCATATTTAGCTACTAACTTCTGTCTTTTAAGCTCTCTTGCTTTTATTGCTTCTTTCGCCATTGTAATTATTTATTGATATTAGTGAAAGGCATACCAAACGCTTTCAGCAGTTCATAACTTTCTTCATCAGTCTTGGCTGTCGTTACAAAAGTTATGTCCATACCACTGATAGCTTTGATTTTATCAATGCTGATTTCCGGAAAAATGATCTGCTCTTTTACGCCGAGGGTATAGTTTCCTCTTCCGTCAAAACCCTTATCATTCACCCCTCTGAAGTCACGCACCCTGGGTAGAGCAACAGTCAGCAGCCTATCCAGGAACTCGTACATCTTCTCTCCACGAAGCGTTACGCGGGCTCCAATCGGCATTCCTTCACGCAGCTTAAAGTTCGAAACCGACTTTTTAGCAATTGTGGGTACAGCCTTCTGACCAGTAATAATGGTTAATTCCTCTACACCAATGTCAACAAGTTTCTTGTCGGCAACAGCAGCACCTATACCCTTGTTGATGGAGATCTTGGTAAGCTTCGGCACCTGCATAATGTTCTTGTACTGGAACTTCTCTTTCAGGGCAGGTACAACCTCCTTCTGATAAATTTCTTTAAATCTTGCAGTAGCCATATTAAATTACTTCTCCTGTCTTTTTTGAATAACGCTCTGTTTTACCTTCGCTATTTTTTCTTCTGGCTGTTTTAGTTGCTTCTCCTGATTTAGGGTCCACTATTGCCACATTGCTCACATGAATAGGAGCCTCTACCTTTGAAATCCCTCCCTGAGGGTTCTTGGCACTTGGCTTATTGTGTTTTGTAACCAGGTTCAACCCTTCAATTACAACCTTCTGTTTCTCAATATTTACAGAAACGATGCGGCCTGTTTTGCCACGCTCATCACCAGCAATTACTTTTACTGTATCGCCAGTCTTTACATGAAGTTTATTCTTATTCATTATTAATTCTGAATTAGGGATTAAAGAACTTCAGGTGCTAACGAAACAATCTTCATAAATTGTTTTTCACGAAGTTCACGTGCTACTGGTCCGAAGATACGTGTACCACGTGGTTCGTTGTTTGCATTAAGCAACACAGCAGCATTATCATCAAAACGGATATAAGAACCGTCTTTCCTTCTAACTTCCTTCTTAGTTCTTACTATAACTGCCTTAGAAACGGTTCCTTTTTTAACGTTACCAGAAGAAAGGGCTGATTTTACAGTTACAACTATTCTATCACCGATAGAAGCGTACTTTTTACCGGTACCGCCTAACACACGAATGCAAAGAACTTCTTTGGCACCGCTGTTGTCAGCTACAGTTAATCTCGATTCCTGTTGTATCATTTTATTTCGCCCTTTCTATAATTTCAACTAAACGCCAGTTCTTGTTCTTGCTAAGCGGACGGGTTTCCTGAATGCGCACAGTGTCTCCAATGTTGCACTCATTCTTCTCGTCATGTGCCATGAATTTCGTGGATTTGCTAACGAACTTCCCATACATAGGGTGCTTCATTCTGCTTTCCACAAGTACAGTGATAGATTTGTCCATCTTGTTGCTAACAACCTTACCACTTCTTTCTTTTCTAAGATTTCTCTCTTCCATGATTATTTAAGTAATTAAGATTTAGCTTCTAATTCACGACGACGAATCTCTGTATTCAATCTGGCGATTACACGCTTAGTCTCACGTATTCTCATTGGGTTCTCCAGTGGAGATATGGCATGTGCAAAACGCAGGGTTTGCATATTGGAGCTCTCAGCGCTTAGCTTCTCTTTCAGCTCTTCTAAAGATAAAGCCTTTATCTCTGAATTTTTCATAACTATTTCTCAACGTAATCTCTACGTACTACAAACTTTGTTTTTACTGGAAGCTTCTGGGCGGCAAGTCTTAAAGACTCTTTTGCAACTTCTAGTGTTACACCATCAGATTCAAACATGATGGTACCTGGTTTTACAACAGCTACCCAATATTCTGGGGAACCTTTCCCCTTACCCATACGAACCTCTGCAGGCTTTTTGGTAATGGGCTTGTCAGGGAAAATTCTGATCCAAACCTGGCCTTCACGTTTCATGGCTCTGGTCATGGCAATACGTGCAGACTCAATCTGACGGCTCGTGATCCAGGAGGCTTCGAGTGATTTTATTGCGAAGGATCCGAATGAAATAGTACTGCCTCTATGAGCCAGACCAGTCACGCGGCCTTTGTGCATTTTTCTATATTTAGTCCTTTTCGGCTGTAACATCTCTGTACTTAATTAATGTTATCAATCAATTATTGACGACGCTTGTTGTTGCGCTTTGGAGCGCCGGCACCCTCTTTTTTATTGCGGTTGCCTCCACGTCTGTCACCACGATCACCACCTGGTGCACTAGGGCCACCCTTGCTTTCTATACCAGCATTAGGTGTAAGGTCTTTCTTACCATATACTTCCCCTCTAAAGATCCATACCTTAATCCCCAGCTTACCGTAAACGGTTTGTGCTTCAGAAAGAGCATAATCTATGTCGGCACGGAGCGTGTGCAAAGGAGTTCTACCTTCTTTGTAATGCTCTGTTCTTGCCATTTCAGCACCGCCTAAACGACCTGACACCTGAACTTTGATACCTTCGGCACCAACACGCAGGGCAGAAGCGATTGCTTGCTTCATAGCACGACGGAAAGAGATACGCGCCTGTAATTGTTGAGCAATAGACTCCCCAACTAATTTGGCATCTAACTCAGGACGCTTAATTTCAAAAATGTTGATTTGAACATCTTTGTTGGTAAGCTTCTTAAGTTCCTCTTTGATTTTGTCTACTTCCTGACCGCCTTTACCGATCACTACACCCGGACGAGCCGTATTGATGGTAATGGTAATACGCTTCAGTGTTCGTTCAATAATGATTTTAGAGATACCGCCTTTAGGGATACGTGCTAAAATATATTTTCTGATTTTCTCGTCTTCAACCAGTTTTTCAGCAAAATCTTTGCCGCCATACCAGTTAGAATCCCAACCTTTTATAACTCCGAGTCGAAAACCGATAGGATTTACTTTCTGTCCCATAATTCTTACTTAGTGGCTTTTTTAGATTTCTTTGACTGCTGCTCCAGTTGCTCATCCGTCAAGCTATCGATGATTACTGTTACATGGTTTGACCTTTTTCTGATTCTGTGTCCGCGGCCTTGTGGGGCCGGACGAAGACGCTTCAGCATTTTGCCTTCGTTAACGAAAATTTCCTTCACGTAAAGATTTGCGTCTTCTACACGAGCATCTTCGTTTTTCAACTGCCAGTTTGCTAAAGCTGATAAAAGAAGCTTTTCAACTCTTTCTGCACCAGCATTAGGCTCAAACTTAAGTAATCCAAGCGCTTTGGACACGCTTTTACCGCGTATCAGGCCTGCCACTAATCTCATTTTGCGAGGAGAAGTAGGCACATTGTTTAATTTAGCTACTGCTTCCATTGTTATCTCCTGCCTTTATCTTTTTTACCAACGTGACCTCTAAAGTTTCTGGTAGGGGCAAACTCGCCCAACTTATGTCCTACCATGTTCTCTGTTACATAAACCGGAATAAACTTGTTACCGTTATGTACAGCAAATGTGTGACCTACAAAATCCGGAGAGATCATAGATCTTCTTGACCAGGTTTTGATAACTGACTTTTTGCCAGAGTCGTTCAACACATCAACTTTTTTCTCAAGCCTATAGTCAATATAAGGCCCTTTTTTTAATGATCTAGCCATTTATTTCTTCTTTCCTCTACTAACTATAAACTGTTCTGAATGCTTCTTAGGTTTCCTTGTTTTTAGGCCTTTGGCGTATAAACCTTTGCGAGACCGTGGGTGACCTCCAGAGGATTTACCTTCACCACCACCCATTGGGTGATCTACAGGGTTCATGGCTACACCACGAACGCGCGGACGTCTGCCTAACCATCTGTTACGACCTGCCTTACCCAGGTTCACGTTCATGTGATCTGAGTTAGAAACAGTTCCTACAGTAGCCTGGCAGGTAACCAGTACCATGCGCAATTCACCAGAGGGAAGTTTGATAGTAACATAACGGCCTTCTCTGGCCACCAGTTGGGCATATGACCCAGCACTTCTGGCTAGAACGGCACCATTTCCTGGCTGCAGTTCTATGTTATGTATAATTGTACCGAGAGGAATGTCAGAAAGAGGTAAGCAGTTGCCAACTTCAGGAGCAATACCTGCACCAGAAACAACTACAGTACCTACCTGAATACCGGCAGGAGCAATGATATAACTTTTCTCACCATCCGCATAATGCAACAAAGCAATTCGTGCGGTTCTGTTCGGATCGTACTCTACTGTTTTTACAGTAGCAGGAATGCCATGTTTGGTTCTCTTGAAATCAATGATTCTGTACTTCTGCTTATGACCACCGCCCATGTAGCGCATAGTCATTCTTCCAGAATTGTTACGTCCACCAGATTTTTTTATAGGTGCCAACAAAGATTTCTCGGGAGTAGCGGATGTGATTTCATCAAACGCTGGGGCTACTCTAAACCTTTGACCTGGTGTTGTCGGTCTTAATTTTTTTAAAGCCATTGTGTTTTAAAAATTAGATGCCGCTATAGAAGTCGATGATGTCGCCCTCTTTCACGGTCACGATTGCTTTTTTGATGGATGCTGTACGGCCGGTTACTGCACCAGACTTTGTGTGCTTTGTTTTTAACTTGCCAAGCGTTTTCATGGTGGCTACTTTTTCAACGGTAACACCATAAAGTTTTTCTACTGCCTTTTTGATTTCAACTTTATTGGCAGTTTTGGCCACCTCAAAAGCATATTTACCAACCTCATTCATGGCAGCGTATTTTTCTGTTACAAGCGGTCTTTTAAGAACGATCATTATTTTGCGCTAAAGAGGTTTTCCAAATTATTTACGGAGTCTTCCAGGATCAGAAGCTTCTCTGTGTTCAGCAGGTCGTATGTGTTTACGCCGCTAACAGAGGTCACCTTAACCTTTGGAAGGTTTCTGCTGGACAGCAATACATTCTTATCTACAGAAGATCCTAACAGCAAGGTCTTTCCGGTTGCCTGCAGGTTGTTCAGTATATCTCTGAACTCCTTTGTCTTGGGCGCCTCCAGAGAGAACGACTCCACTAGTGCCACCTTATTATCGCGTGCCAATAAAGACAAGGCAGAAAGGCGTGCTACAGATTTCAATTTCTTATTCAGTTTGAAGCTGTAGTTTCTTGGTCGCGGACCGAACACTCTACCACCACCTACAAAATGAGGGGCTTTCAGGCTGCCTGCACGAGCGCCACCCGTTCCTTTTTGCTTCTTAATCTTCTTGGTAGATCCGGCTACTTCGTTTCGCTCCTTGGCTTTATGTGTCCCTTGTCTCTGGTTGGCCAGATACTGCTTCACGTCAAGATACATCGCATGCTGATTTGGCTCTACACCAAACACAGCATCAGAAAGCGTTACCTTTCTACCTGTATCTTCACCTTTGATATTCAATACAGAAAGCTCCATTTTATTTCTCAATTAACACGTAAGAATTTTTGGCACCTGGTATAGAGCCACTAACAACTAACAGATTTTTATCTGCAATAACACGTAACACAGTTAGGTTTTGAATAGTAACTCTGTTACCACCCATTCTGCCTGCCATGCGCATTCCTTTAAACACTCGTGACGGCCAAGAACAGGCGCCAATAGATCCTGGGTGTCTTGCCCTGTTGTGCTGACCGTGTGTCTGACCACCAACACCAGCAAAGTTGTGACGCTTCACAACGCCCTGGAAACCTTTACCTTTTGATGTGCCTACTACATCCACATATTCTCCTTCAATGAAGAGATTCACGTCAACCTGATCGCCAAGGCTTAAGGATACGCCTTCCACATCAAATTCTGCTACTTTCTTCTTGGGAGTTGTGTTAGCTTTCTTGTAATGACCTGCTTCCGCTTTCGTTACTCTCCTCAGCTTCTTCTCGCCATAGCCTAACTGTACAGCTTCATAGCCGTCAGTCTCTACTGTCTTCACTTGAGTAACTACACACGGGCCTGCTTGAATAAGCGTTACTGGCGTGTATTTACCATCTGCAGTGAAGAGGCTTGTCATCCCGATTTTTTTACCGATAATTCCAGGCATTCGACTTTTTTGTTTAGATGGAAATTTTATTTTTGTTTCCCTTTCGGTTTCGCTAAGGGAGTGCAAAGATAGTGAATATTTATTTTGCTCTGCAACCTTTACTTAAAATATTTATTATCAATCAGGTACTTACCTTCTGAAGTCTTGCCTCCCGCCGCAAAAACTGCCTGATTTTTTGCGAGATTAAGTGTGTAAATTTTAAATGAGATTATTCTAACGAAACTGGCCTTCCAGAAGCTCTCGACGTGTTGCTTTAACAGCTGTCTTTTCTTGTGCAGCCATTGCCCAATATAAGGCTAGCTATTCAAACAAAAATTTTTTGATTACTTCCATTGGTTCTGCTATTCCCTTCAATTGCCAATGGATGGCGACGCCATTCACTTTATTTTCCCTCTCATTCCTCACGGAGCAATAGAGCCTGTTTGTGTTGGGAGGGCCATTTTCATTAGAATAATTCGCTTTGCCTCCGTGTCACAAAAGACTGTTCATTCGTTGGCAGGGATTTCTCTCATTAAGTTGACCTGGTTCCTTTAGCCTGTAGATTCTACTTTGCTTTTCTCTTACTGCCTATTTCTCCACAGAATCACGCTATTAATCGTATGGGTACTTTTACAAATTATTCAAATGAAATTGCCCCTTCGGAGGTTCAAGGCAGTTCTTTGTTTGTGCCACTTGCTTTCACCTGTTCCCGTAAGCGCTAAAAAAAAGAGAACCGATATCTCGGTTCTCTTTCTCTTCAGTTGATTTCTTATCAAACTTTGATCTCAACATCAACCCCACTTGGAAGTTCAAGCTTCATCAAGGCATCTACTGTTTTCGAACTGGTAGAATAAATATCTACTAAACGCTTGTAGGTGCAAAGCTGAAACTGCTCACGCGACTTCTTATTTACGTGTGGTGAACGAAGAACCGTGAATTTATCTTTCTCCGTTGGAAGAGGAATTGGTCCGCTTACAATAGCACCGGTAGCTTTTACAGCCTTAACAATCTTCTCAGAAGATTTGTCTACCAGGTTATGGTCGTAAGACTTGAGTTTAATTCTGATTTTCTGATTCATTATTTTTACTACTATTTAGCTGCAGTTCCTTTTAATTTTGCAATAATGCCATCTGCCAGGTTTTGTGGTACTTGCTCGTAATGCGAGAAAGTAAGTGATGCCGTGGCTCTACCTGACGTAATGGTTCTGAGGTCGGTTACATAACCAAATAGTTCAGAAAGCGGAACATCAGCTTTAACTACAGTTGCAGTTCCTTTGGTATCCATGCCTTTCATCAAACCTCTTCTTCTGTTCAAGTCGCCGGTTACAGGGCCTGTGTACTCATCTGGCGTCACCACGTCTACTGACATGATCGGCTCCAGAAGTTTAGGCGCACACTGCTTGCCTGCTTCCTTAAACCCTTGGCGGCCTGCTAATTCAAAAGAAAGTGAGTCGGAGTCTACATCATGGTATGAACCGTGGAACAGACGCACTTTCATCGAATCAATCGGGAAGCCCGCAAGAATACCATTTTTCATGGCTTCTTCGAATCCTTTTTGAACGGCAGGAATAAATTCTTTAGGAATTACACCACCCACGATAGCGTTAACAAACTCAAGTCCTTGCTTGCCATCTTCGCGCGGTCCCATCTCGAACACGATATCCGCAAATTTACCACGACCACCAGACTGCTTCTTGAACACCTCTCTGTGCTCAACAGATTTGGTAATAGTTTCTTTGTAAGCAACCTGAGGAGCACCCTGGTTCAGTTCTACCTTGAACTCGCGCTTCATCCTGTCGATAATGATCTCCAGGTGAAGTTCTCCCATTCCTCTTAAGATTGTCTGACCGGTTTCCTCGTCTGTATTTACCTGCAGCGTTGGGTCTTCTTCGATCAATTTAGCGATCGCCATACCCATCTTATCTGCGTCGGCCTGTGTTTTAGGCTCGATGGCATAACCAATAACTGGCTCAGGGAAGTCCATGGATTCCAGAACGATTTTAGCACTCTGGTCGCAGAGTGTATCGCCTGTTTTGATATCCTTGAAGCCTACTACCGCGCCAATGTCTCCAGCTTCCAGCTTATCGATCTGATTTTGCTTGTTAGCATGCATCTGGAAGATACGAGAGATACGCTCCTTGTTATTTGAACGTGTATTGAACACGTAAGAACCGGACTCCAACACCCCAGAATAGGCTCGCACAAAGCAAAGTCTACCTACATAAGGGTCTGTGGCAATTTTAAAGGCAAGACCAGCAAAAGGCTCGCTTACACTTGGCTTACGCGCTATCTCTGCTCCTGTATCAGGGTTGGTACCAATAATGTTTTCCCTGTCCAATGGAGAAGGGATAAGGGCCATCACATAATCGAGCATGGTCTGCACGCCTTTGTTCTTGAAAGATGATCCACAAAGCATAGGCACAATGGCCATGTCAATTGTAGCAGCACGTAAAGCAGCCAGGATTTCATCTTCTGTGATGGAGTTCGGATCTTCGAAATATTTCTCCATCAGCGTCTCGTCATACTCAGCGACAGCCTCTAACAGTTTTTCTCTGTATTCCGTAGCTTCCTCAACCATGTCCTCAGGAATCGGAACTTCTGTAAAGGTCATCCCCTTATCGTCCTCATTCCAGATAATGCCACGGTTGTTAACTAAGTCAACCACGCCTTTGAAGTTATCCTCAGAACCGATAGGCAGTTGAAGCGCTACGGCGTTGCTTCCAAGCATTTCCTTCACTTGCTTACACACTGCTAAGAAGTCAGCACCCGAGCGGTCCATTTTGTTAACAAAACCGATACGAGCCACTTTGTAGTTGTCAGCCAAACGCCAGTTAGTCTCTGACTGAGGCTCAACACCGTCTACCGCACTGAAAAGGAATACCAGACCATCCAATACACGCAGGGAACGGTTTACTTCTACCGTAAAATCCACGTGACCTGGTGTATCGATAATGTTTATATGGTATTCGTTGTTTCTGTAAGGCCATTTTACTGTTACGGCAGCAGAAGTAATTGTAATCCCACGTTCCTGCTCCTGCTCCATCCAGTCAGTTGTAGCGGAACCTTCGTGGGTTTCGCCCAGCTTATGGGATTTGCCGGTATAATAAAGAATACGCTCAGTAGTCGTGGTTTTACCAGCATCAATGTGAGCGGCAATACCAATATTTCTTGTATATTTTAAGTCTCTTGCCATCTATTAAAATCTAAAGTGTGAGAATGCTTTGTTTGCCTCGGCCATTCTGTGCGTATCGTCTTTCTTTTTAACAGCAGCACCTTCACCTTTAGCAGCAGCAATGATTTCACCTGCTAACTTATCTTTCATGGTTTTCTCACCGCGTCTGCGCGAGTAAGAAATCATCCACTTAATACCCAGAGATACTCTGCGGTCCGGGCGAACCTCAGTCGGCACTTGGAATGTAGCTCCTCCAACTCGGCGGCTTTTCACCTCTACGCTCGGCATGATGTTATTCAATGCTTTCTTCCAGGTTTCCACTCCGCTTTCTTTTGTTCTTTGCTCTACTAGATCCACAGCATCATAGAAGATACCATACGCCACACTCTTTTTACCGTCTTCCATTAAATAGTTAACGAAGCGTGTGATTAATGTCTCTTTATATTTCGGATCAGGAAGGAGAACTCTACTTTTAGGCTTTGCTTTTCTCATTGTATTAAAAACTATTAATTATTTCTTTTTACCACCTTTACCTGCTGCAGCGGCTGGCTGACCTGGTTTTGGTCTTTTCGCACCATACTTAGAACGGCTTTGCAGACGTCCGCTCACACCGGCCGTATCAAGCGCACCACGTACTATGTGATAACGTACACCCGGAAGGTCTTTAACTCTACCTCCCCTGATCAACACAATAGAGTGTTCCTGAAGGTTGTGGCCTTCTCCTGGGATGTAGGCGTTTACTTCTTTTCCGTTTGTTAACCTTACTCTGGCCACTTTGCGCATAGCTGAGTTTGGTTTCTTAGGAGTTGTTGTATATACTCTAGTACATACGCCACGCCGTTGCGGGCATGCGTCTAAGGCAGGAGACTTAGAATTATAAGTCAGTTTCTCTCTACCTTTTCTTACTAATTGCTGTATAGTAGGCATTTATAAGTTGTTAATGATCTATTTTTCTACTCAAAAATTGGGTTTGCAAAGGTATTAATTTCCCATTGCAAATTCAAATTTTAATTCACTAATTCTTAGCACCTTAGGCTTCGCCTATGGTTCCTCCAAAATTCATTGGAAACGATGGGGCCTCATTAGCCTGCTTTATCTCACCATAAGTTGCCTCAAACTTTTGTACATTATCAGCCAGAGCTGCCAATAATCTTTTGGCATGCTCTGGCGTAATAATAACTCTAGATTTCACCTTCGCCTTTGGCAACCCTGGCATCAGCCTAATAAAATCAATCACAAATTCGCCACTGGAATGAGCTATCATGGCCAGATTCGCATACTGTCCTTCGGCTATTTCTTCCGTTAGCTCAATATTTATTTGATGCTGATTTTGCTGATCTTCCGCCATAGCTAAGGTTATCTGTTCTGCAGTTCCTGTTGTTTCGGCTTAGCCGCAGATTTTTTGGATTCAACTAAAGATTCATACTCATCGTTGTTCCCGACTATTAGCCTTTGATATTCTCTCAGGCCCGTACCCGCCGGTATCAGATGCCCTACAATCACGTTCTCTTTCAGACCAAGTAATTCATCGGCCTTGCCTTTGATCGCAGCCTCACTGAGCACCTTAGTAGTTTCCTGGAAGGATGCTGCAGAGATAAAGCTTTGCGTGCCTAAGGATGCCTGTGTGATCCCCTGAAGGGTTGGCCGCGATACAGATGGTTGCGCATCTCTAACTGTCACCAGTTTCAGGTCTCTTCTTTTTAAACTTGAATTTTCATCACGCAGCCTTCTGGCACTTACAATCTGTCCTGGTTTCAAGCTGGCAGAGTCTCCGGAATCTTCCACAACTTTCATGTCTATGATTCTGTCGTTCTCTTCCATGAAAGTGATTTTATCAACCACCTGATGTTCCAGGAAGCTGGTATCTCCCGCCTCCAGCACAACTACTTTCTGCATCATCTGGCGCACGACCACCTCAATGTGCTTATCGTTGATCTTCACACCCTGCAATCGGTATACTTCCTGGATCTCATTCACCAGATATTCTTGCACCGCGCCAGGACCCTGGATGCTCAAGATATCGTTTGGTGTAATGGCTCCATCAGATAGCGGCATACCGGCACGAATAAAGTCATTGTCCTGTACCAGAATGTGTTTCGACAATGGCACCATGTATTTTTTCTTCACACCGTCTTTCGACTCAATGTAAATTTCTCGGTTACCACGTTTCACACTACCATAGGTTACCACACCATCTATCTCAGACACAACAGCCGGGTTAGAGGGGTTACGCGCTTCAAACAACTCCGTCACACGTGGCAGACCACCTGTAATATCGCGGGTTTTTCCGATAGCGCGAGGAATCTTCACCAGAATTTGTCCAGCCTTTATTTTCTCTCCGTCTTCTACCGTTAAGTGCGCTCCTACAGGTATGTTATAGCCTTTAGGATCTCCGTTGGCAGGGTTTACTACAATAGCAGGGTTCTGCGTCTTGTCTTTCGTATCAACGATAACTTTTTCACGGTAGCCGGTCTGTTCGTCGGACTCCTCACGGTAAGTAACGCCTTCTATGATAGACTCATAAGTAATAACCCCATCAAATTCTGACAGAATCACAGCGTTATAAGGATCCCAACTACACAGCTGATCTCCCTTCTCAACCATTTGTCCCTCGTTCACCACGATAAAGGAACCATAAGGTACGTGGTTGCTGATAAACAGCTTTCCTGTGGCAGGATCTACTATCTTAATCTCCCCGGAGCGGCCCATCACTACTTTTACTGAATCGCCTTCGTTGTTGATCGTATCAATGGTACGAACATCCTCAAATTCGATTTTACCAGCAAATTTTGCCTTGATGGTTGCATCAACCGCAATGTTAGAAGCGGTACCACCCACGTGGAATGTACGGAGCGTCAACTGCGTTCCAGGCTCTCCGATTGACTGTGCTGCAATTACACCAACAGCCTCGCCTTTCTGCACCATAAATCCTGTAGCCAGGTTACGGCCATAGCACTTGGCACAGATCCCGCGTTTCGACTCGCACGTAAGTACCGACCTGATCTCCACTGTCTCAATGGCAGTGTTTTCAATTTCACGAGCCACTTCCTCTGTTACTTCCGCGCCAGATTCTACAATCAACTCGTTTGTAATTGGATCATATACATCGTGTACCGTTACGCGGCCCAGGATACGCTCAGACAATGATTCCACAATGTCCTCATTATCTTTCAGCGCACTAACTTCCAGACCTCGCAGCGTGCCGCAGTCTTCCTCGTTCACAATCACGTCCTGAGAAACATCTACCAGGCGGCGTGTCAGGTAACCAGCATCCGCCGTTTTAAGGGCAGTATCGGCCAGGCCTTTACGGGCACCGTGTGTGGAGATAAAATATTCGATTACATCCAAACCTTCCTTAAAGTTGGAAAGGATCGGGTTTTCGATAATCTCTCCTACTGAGCCCTGAAGTGATTTCTGAGGCTTCGCCATCAGCCCCCTCATACCACCTAACTGACGAATCTGTTCTCTTGAACCACGGGCTCCAGAGTGCATCATCATGAAGATGGAGTTAAAGCCCTGGTCATCGTTCTCCAGGCGTCGCATCAACGTTTCCGTAATCTGGTTGTTGATACGGGTCCAGATGTCAATTACCTGGTTGTAACGCTCATTGTCTGTAATCAGACCCATAGAGTAGTTAGCCCAAACAGCATCCACTTCTTTCTTGGCCTGGTTTACCAATTTATCTTTTTCAGCAGGAATCTGAATATCTCCAAGACCCATTGACAATCCACCCTTATAGGCAGATTGGAAACCTAATGTCTTGATATCATCCAGGAAGTGAGCCGTACGGGCCATACCCGTTTCTTTGAACACTCTGGAGATAATCTGCTGCAATTTTTTCTTTGTCAGAAGCTCGTCAATAAACCCTACTTCTTCAGGCACGAACTGGTTAAAGATCACGCGGCCGGCCACTGTCTCGATAGATTTCGTTACCAGTTCGCCTTTCTCAGCTTTAACTTTTGTTCTTACTTTAATGTAGGCTTGCTTAGAAAGCCTGCCTTCGTTGATAGCAATAATAACTTCTTCTGCTGAGTAGAAGCTCATGCCTTCACCGGCAATTTTCTCGTGCTCAGTACTGCGCTTTCCTTTGGATACATAATATAAACCTAGCACCATGTCCTGAGAAGGCACCGCAATAGGAGCACCATTGGCCGGGTTCAGTATGTTATGCGATGCCAGCATCAGCATAGAGGCTTCCAGTACAGCAGCAGGTCCGAGTGGAACGTGCACCGCCATCTGGTCACCGTCAAAGTCGGCGTTAAAGGCCGTACATACCAATGGGTGAAGCTGAATAGCTTTACCTTCGATCAGTTTTGGCTGGAATGCCTGAATACCTAATCTGTGAAGTGTAGGGGCACGGTTCAGGAGAACCGGATGGCCTTTCAGCACATTCTCCAGGATATCCCAAACTACAGGGTCCTTACGATCCACTATTTTCTTAGCAGACTTTACAGTCTTAACGATGCCTCTTTCAATCAGCTTACGGATAATGAAGGGCTTAAAGAGTTCCGCTGCCATGTTCTTCGGCAAACCGCACTCATGCAGCTTCAATTCTGGACCAACTACAATCACTGAACGACCGGAGTAGTCCACACGCTTACCAAGCAGGTTCTGACGGAAACGTCCCTGCTTGCCTTTCAGCATGTCAGAAAGTGATTTCAATGCACGGTTTCCTTCTGCCCGCACGGCGTTCACTTTTCGAGAGTTGTCGAACAGGGAGTCTACTGCTTCCTGTAGCATACGCTTCTCGTTACGAAGGATTACTTCAGGAGCCTTGATCTCAATCAAACGCTTCAGGCGGTTATTGCGAATAATAACACGTCGGTACAGGTCGTTCAAGTCGGAAGTAGCGAAACGGCCGCCATCTAATGGAACAAGTGGCCGAAGCTCTGGCGGAATTACAGGCACCATCCGGATGATCATCCACTCTGGTCTGTTCTCGATTCTGGTGGCAGCATCACGGAAAGCTTCTACTACCCGAAGACGCTTTAACGCCTCAGCTTTACGCTGCTGCGAAGTCTCGTGGGCAGCGGCGTGGCGCAGTTCGTAAGACAGATCATCTAGGTTAGTACGCTCCAACAGCATCTGTAAGGACTCTGCCCCCATTTTTGCGATGAACTTGTTTGGATCATTGTTATCCAGCACCTGGTTCTCGCGCGGGAGTTTGTCGATCATGTCCAGGTATTCATCTTCTGTCAGAAAATCTAGCGTATTAACACCATCTTCTGCCAGAATACCTGGTTGTATCACAACATATCTTTCGTAATAGATGATCTGATCGAGCTTTTTGGTAGGTAATCCTAAAAGGTACCCTATTTTGTTAGGAAGAGATTTAAAGTACCAGATATGAGCAACAGGCACTACCAGTTCAATATGCCCCATACGCTCCCGACGCACTTTCTTCTCAGTCACCTCTACACCGCAGCGGTCGCAGATAATGCCTTTGTATCTGATCCTTTTATACTTTCCGCAGTGGCATTCCCAGTCCTTTACAGGGCCGAATATTCTTTCGCAGAATAGCCCGCCCATCTCAGGCTTATAGGTTCTATAGTTGATGGTCTCAGGCTTTGTAACTTCTCCGTTGGAACGCTCCAGAATCGACTCTGGCGAAGCTAGGCTTATCGTTACTTTAGAAAAGTCCTGAGTTAATTTTTTATTTTTTGCAAATGCCATATTATTATAATAATGTCGATACAATGATATGCTACACAGCTATACAGTATAAATTGCATTAAGCGCTTTGGCCTATGCCGCAGCGCTTAATGCAGTTTATTATTCCAATGTGATTTCTAACGCCAGACCCCTTAATTCGTGAATCAATACATTAAATGATTCCGGTATGTTTGGTTTTGGCAGTACATCACCCTTCACAATTGCTTCATATGCTTTCGCACGACCAATCACATCATCTGATTTTACTGTCAGGATCTCCTGGAGAACGTTTGATGCACCAAATGCCTCAAGTGCCCACACTTCCATTTCACCGAAACGCTGCCCACCAAACTGCGCTTTACCACCAAGTGGCTGCTGCGTAATAAGGGAGTATGGTCCAATAGAACGGGCGTGCATTTTATCATCTACCAGGTGACCCAGTTTCAGCATATAAATTACTCCTACAGTTACTGGCTGATCAAAGCGATCTCCGGACAAACCATCGAATAAATAAGACCGTCCAAAGTGCGGCAGTCCGGCCTCAGCCAGTTCAGCAGAAACCTGCTCTTCCGTTGCACCATCAAAAATAGGTGTCGCGTATGTTCTTCCTAATTTCTTTCCTGCCCAACCAAGCACAGTTTCATAGATCTGGCCAATGTTCATCCTTGATGGTACACCAAGTGGATTCAAAACAATATCCATCGGTGTTCCGTCTTCCAGGAATGGCATATCTTCTTCTCGCACAATCCTAGCTACTACCCCTTTGTTACCGTGGCGGCCTGCCATCTTATCGCCTACCTTCAACTTACGCTTTTTGGCGATGTATACCTTGGCAAGTTGTACGATACCGGCAGGCAGTTCATCCCCTACCTCTAACGTGAATCGCTCACGTTTAAAATGGGCGGAAGTGATGTTTCGGCGCTTGTTGTAATTTTTAACAAGCTCAACCAACATATTATTGATCTTTTCGTCCTCTGTCCAGTTTTCCAGAATAAGATCTTTGAACATATTCACCTCTTCTGGAACCGCATAGTTACTTTCGTCCTTGTATGGGTTCTTTTCAGGGAACAGTGCCTCGATTATATTCTTTCTGGAGAACTTAGAGCCTTTGGTCAGGATTTCATCGCCAAACTTATGGCGAATGCCGTTCGTCGTCTTGCCTTCCAAGAGAGCCACTAATTTATCAACCATAATATTTTTTATGGCTGTTAAATCCCTTGAGTACTTAACCTTCAGTTCTTCAACCTCTTTTTTAGACTTAGCCCGAAGGTTTTTATCTTTCTTAGGCCGGGAGAAAAGTTTCGTCTCAATTACAACTCCATTCAGAGAAGGCGGTGCCTTAAGCGAAGCATCCTTCACATCACCAGCTTTGTCACCGAATATCGCACGAAGCAGTTTTTCTTCCGGAGTCGGGTCAGTTTCTCCCTTAGGAGTGATTTTACCGATGAGGATATCTCCTTCGGTTACTTCAGCACCAATTCGGATAATTCCGTTCTCATCCAGGTTCCTTACGGCTTCTTCACTAACGTTCGGAATCTCAGAGGTAAGTTCTTCTTCACCACGCTTTGTCTCGCGAACCTCCAGTTCAAATTCTTCGATGTGAATAGAGGTAAACACATCATCTCTCACTACCTTTTCAGAGATTACGATAGCATCCTCAAAGTTATATCCCTGCCATGGCATGAACGCCACCTGCAGGTTCCTTCCAAGGGCCAGTTCACCATTGTTTGTCGCATAACCTTCGCACAAAGGCTGTCCTTTTGTTACACGTTGGCCTGTGTACACAATTGGAGTCAGGTTAATACACGTATCCTGGTTCGTCCTCCTGAACTTGATAAGTTTATAGGTAATATATTCCGCATCAAAAGCCACCAATTTCTCGTCTTCCGTCAGATCGTATTTAACCACAATCTTAGTAGAGTCAACAAAATCGATGATGCCTTCACCTTCTGCTATCACCAGTGCCCTTGAGTCTATGGCAGACCTTCTCTCCAGGCCAGTACCCACTATTGGAGCCTGTGGCTTGAGCAATGGAACCGCCTGGCGCTGCATGTTTGACCCCATGAGTGCACGGTTAGCATCATCGTGCTCCAGAAAAGGAATAAGGGAGGCAGCTACCGACACGATCTGATTTGGTGCTACGTCCATATAAGAATACGTACCTGGCTCCTCCACCGGAAAGTCCCCTTCAAAACGGCCTTTCACCCTATCGTTTACGAAGTTGCCATTATCATCGATAATAGCGTTTGCCTGAGCAATATGGTGTGTGTCTTCTTCTTCAGCAGTCAGGTATTCTACCGTTCCGTCTATATTTACTTTACCGTCCGCCACCTTACGGTATGGCGTTTCAATAAAGCCCATGTGGTTAACGCGTGCATGCACACATAGCGAGGAAATCAAACCAATGTTAGGTCCCTCTGGTGTTTCGATGGTACACAGACGGCCATAGTGCGTATAGTGCACGTCACGCACCTCGAAACCAGCTCGCTCTCTTGACAGACCACCTGGCCCCAGTGCAGATACCCGACGCTTATGCGTCACTTCTGCCAGCGGGTTTGTCTGGTCCATGAACTGCGACAGCTGGTTTGTGCCAAAGAAAGAGTTGATAACAGAAGACAGCGTACGCGCATTGATCAGATCAACCGGTTTGAAGTCTTCATTATCACGCACGTTCATACGCTCCTTGATGGTACGGGCCATACGTGCCAAACCTACACCAAACTGTGCATAGAGCTGCTCACCTACCGTTCTTACACGGCGGTTGCTCAAGTGGTCAATATCGTCTACTACCGCTTTGGAGTTAATTAGGCCGATCAGGTACTTCACGATGAGAACGATGTCTTCGTTTGTGAGTACTTTGGCATCCCAGTTAGAGTCCAGCCCCAGCTTCTTGTTGATTCTGTAACGACCAACTTCGCCCAGATCATAACGCTTATCAGAAAAGAATAGCTTCTGGATGATATCGCGTGCTGTTTCCTCATCAGGAGCCTCCGTATTACGAAGCTGTCGGTAGATTTGCTCAACAGCCTCTTTCTCGGAGTTTGAGTTATCCTTCTGAAGCGTATTATATATAATCGCGTAGTCCGCTATGTTTACATTCTCACGATGAAGAATTACCGATTGCACACCAGAATCAAGAATGATACTGATATCTTCAGCCGTAATTTCAGAGTCACGCTCTAAAAGCACTTCATTTCTATCGATGGATACTACTTCACCTGTATCTTCATCCACAAAATCTTCAGTCCAGGTTCTTAACACGCGGGCAGCAAGTCTTCTACCAGCAGCATTCTTCAGGTTTTCCTTTGTAGCCGGCATTTCTTCAGAAAGGCCAAACAGATCCAGGATATCCTTGTCGGTTCCATAACCTATAGCGCGCAGCAGCGTGGTAACGGGGAATTTTTTCTTACGGTCTATGTAAGCGTACATCACGTTGTTCACGTCTGTTGCGAACTCAACCCAGGAACCTTTGAACGGAATTATTCTGGCAGAATATAGTTTTGTTCCGTTTGTATGTTTACTTTGCGCAAAGAATACTCCTGGTGACCTATGCAACTGAGAAACAATAACACGCTCCGCACCATTTATAACAAAAGAGCCCCTCTCAGTCATGTAAGGAATATTCCCTAAGAAAACTTCCTGCTCAATTGTCTCAAAATCCTCGTTATCTTCGTCATTACAGATAAGGCGAAGTTTAGCCTTGAGTGGCACAGAATACGTTAATCCTCTGTCAATACACTCATCAACAGAGTATTTCGGAGGATCTATATGGTAATCGATAAACTCCAGAACGAAGTTTTCTCTTGAATCAGAAATTGGAAAGTTCTCAGCAAACACTTTGAACAAACCTTCCTGAGCTCTATTTTCAGCCGGGGTTTCCAGCTGAAAAAAATCCTGAAACGACTGTAGCTGAACATCCAGGAAGTCAGGATAGTCGATTACATGCTTTATAGAAGCAAAATTGATTCGCTCTTTCGTTTTATTCTTAGCCAAAGACATTGAATTTTAACGTTTACATTTTGACTCAGACACATGCTTTCAAAACAGTCATGTGCAAAAAAAGGATTCAAAATTTGAACCCATATACAAACAGGAAAAGACCTGACGAACTTGCCAGGTCTACCTGTTGTCGGTATGTTGGTAAAGTGAGATTATTTAACCTCAACTTCAGCACCAGCTTCTTCCAAAGATTTTTTCAGAGATTCTGCTTCGTCTTTAGCAACACCTTCTTTTAAAGGCTTAGGTGCACCGTCTACCAGTTCTTTCGCTTCTTTCAGACCAAGACCAGTAAGTTCTTTCACCAGTTTAACAACTGCTAGTTTAGATGCACCTGCTGACTTTAGAATAACATCAAAAGAAGTTTTCTCTTCTGCAGCAGCTCCACCTTCAGCAGCACCACCACCAGCAACCATCACTGGAGCAGCAGCAGCTGGCTCGATACCGTATTCGTCCTTAAGGATTGTAGCTAGTTCATTAACTTCTTTCACAGTTAAATTTACTAACTGCTCAGCGAATGCTTTCAAATCTGCCATTTTTATTGAAATTAAAAGTTACTTATTGATTACGTTTTTAAATTATTCTTTTTCTGATAAGGTTTTCAGGATACCTGCCAATTTGCTTCCACCGCTTTGCAGTGCTGAAACAACATTTTTAGCCGGAGACTGAAGTAAACCGATAACATCGCCAATGAGTTCATATTTGGACTTAACATTGGTTAAAGCATCCAGTTGGTCATCGCCAACGTAAATACCAGCATCGATATAGGCTCCCTTTAGTAGTGGGAGCGGATTGCCTTTCTTCCTGAAGTCTTTTATCAGCTTAGCCGGGGCATTACCTACTTCAGGAGAGAATACAACGCCGGAAAATCCTTTTAAAACACCTTCTAAGGCTGTAGTATCGGCTTCTAAGGTATCCAATGCCTTTTTAATGAGAGAGTTCTTATAAACTTTATACTCGAGGCCTCTTTCAAAAGCAAGTCTCCTGAACTGGTTGGTGCTGGCTACCGACATGGTAGAAGCATCTGTGATATAGAAATAGTTAGTGTTCGCTAACTTCTCGCTCAGATCCTTTACAATTATTTCTTTTTCTTCCCTGGTCATTTTCTTAGATTGTTGCGTTCTTATCAACGATTACGGCCGGGCTCATTGTGCTGGACAATGTTATACTTCTAATGTAAGTACCCTTAGCTGAAGATGGTTTCAAACGGTTAAGTGTAGCGATTACTTCAGCAGCATTTGCAGCGAGTTGCTCAGGCGTGAATGACACTTTACCTACGCTGGTATGGATGATGCCAGTCTTATCAACTTTGAAGTCGATCTTACCAGCCTTAACTTCTTTCACTGCTTTAGCAACATCCTGCGTTACAGTTCCGGACTTAGGATTAGGCATCAGGTTACGTGGCCCAAGGATTCTTCCAAGACGACCAACCTTAGCCATTACAGCTGGCATGGTAATAATCACATCAACATCTGTCCATCCTTTTTCGATCTTCTGAATGTAGTCATCTAGTCCTACGAAGTCAGCGCCAGCGTCTTTTGCTTCCTGCTCTTTATCGGGAGTTACAAGGGCCAGTACTTTTACTTCTTTACCAGTGCCGTGAGGGAGGGTTACAATTCCACGAACCATCTGGTCTGCTTTGCGGGGGTCTACGCCTAAGCGTACATCTATATCAACAGAGGCATCAAACTTTGTAAAAGTGATATCCTTTACAACTGAAGCCGCATCTGTTAAAGAATACTCTTTTGTTAAGTCAGCTTTAGCTAAAGCTGCTTTCCTGTTTTTTGAAATCTTCGCCATTATCCTTTAACTCTTATTATTCGTTCCAAGGAGCATCTCCAGATACCGTGATGCCCATGCTGCGTGCTGTTCCTGCTACCATTTTCATGGCGGCATCCAGTTTAAACGCATTCAGGTCGGCCATCTTGATCTCTGCAATCTCTCTTACCTGATCCCATGTAACTGAACCTACTTTGTTACGATTCGGCTCTTTCGAACCAACCTTAATTTTAGCAGCATCCATTAACAAAATAGGGGCAGGCGGCGTCTTAATAACGAAGTCGAAGGACTTGTCTGCATAAATTGTAATCAATACTGGTAACACTTGTCCTGGCTTATCCTGGGTTCTGGCATTAAACTGCTTACAGAACTCCATGATGTTAAGTCCTTTAGAACCAAGTGCAGGTCCAATCGGTGGCGATGGGTTCGCGGCACCTCCCTTTACCTGAAGTTTCAGGTAACCTTTTATTTCCTTTGCCATTATTTAAATTAAACTATGATTCTTTTTCTACTTGCATGTAGTTAAGCTCCACCGGTGTGTTACGACCGAAGATCTTCACCATCACGTTCAGCTTCTTACGCTCTTCAAACACCTCCTCAACTGTGCCCGAGAATCCGCTGAAAGGACCATCCATCACTTTCACCAACTCACCAACAATAAATGGGGTATCCAGTACTTCCGACTGCTCTTCTGCCTCGTCTACCGTTCCCAGGATCCTGTTTACCTCAGACTGGCGTAAGGGAACAGGCTTCTTATGAAGAGTTCCTTCATTAGAGCCAAGAAAACCAATCACTCCCGGTGTGCTGATGATAATATGCTCAGCCTCTCCATGAGAAAGGTCTGCGTTCACCAACACATAGCCAGGAAAAAAATTACGCTCTCTGATACGCTTCTTACCGCCTCGCATTTCATACACCTTCTCGGCAGGAATAAGAACCTGGGGCACATACTCTTCCAAATGCTGACGCACTATCTCATTCTCCAGGTAAGCTTTCGCTTTCTTTTCCTGACCACTTACTGCGCGCACTACATACCATTTTAAATCAGCCATAGCTTCTTATTAAAACTGGTTGTAAAACCATTCGAGTGAGCCGTCAAAAACAAAATCTATAGCGCCTACTACCAGAGCAAAAATCAGGGAGCCAATCAAGACTAGTACAGAACTACGCTGCAACTCAGCATAAGAGGGCCATGAGACTTTATTTCTCATTTCCTCCACTGTTTCGTTTATATAGCTTTTAATATTGCTCATCGCCTTCGCTTTACCAGATTTAAAATTGCACGGGTGGAGAGACTCGAACTCCCAGCCAATGGTTTTGGAGACCACTACTCTACCAATTGAGCTACACCCGTAAAAAAATGCACGCCACTTTTGAAATGGAGTGCAAAGTTATTTATAATATTTGCAAAAACAAACCCGTTCCTAAAAAAGATTATCAGGAACGGGTTTTATTTTTTTTAAACAAGTACTTCTGTTACCTGACCAGCACCTACAGTTCTACCACCCTCACGGATAGCGAAACGAAGGCCTTTCTCCATGGCTACCTTGTTGATCAATTTCACTGTGATAGTGATGTTGTCACCAGGCATAACCATTTCTACACCTTCTGGCAAGACAATTTCTCCAGTAACGTCTGTCGTTCTGAAGTAGAACTGAGGACGGTACTTGTTGAAGAATGGAGTGTGACGTCCACCTTCTTCTTTTGAAAGAACGTAAACTTCAGCTTTGAATTCTTCGTGAGGCTTCACTGAACCTGGCTTACAGATAACCATACCACGACGGATGTCGGTTTTCTCAATACCACGGAGCAGCAGACCAACGTTGTCACCAGCTTCACCTCTGTCAAGGATCTTACGGAACATCTCAACACCAGTAACAGTAGACTTCAGGTTCTCAGCACCCATACCTAATATTTCTACTGGCTCACCAGAGTTGATCACACCACGCTCGATACGGCCTGTTGCAACAGTACCACGACCAGTGATAGAGAACACGTCCTCTACTGGCATCAGGAATGGAAGATCAGTTAAACGAGCAGGGATTGGAATAAAGCTATCTACTGCAGCCATCAGCTCTTCGATAGTTTTCACCCATTTCTCTTCGCCGTTCAGGCCACCAAGCGCAGAACCTTGAATCACCGGAATGTTATCGCCATCAAAGTCATAGAAAGAAAGCAGTTCTCTGATTTCCATCTCAACAAGCTCAAGAAGCTCAGGGTCATCCACCATGTCCACTTTGTTCATGAACACTACCAGCTGAGGAACACCTACCTGACGGGCAAGAAGGATGTGCTCACGAGTTTGTGGCATAGGACCATCTGTAGCCGCAACCACAAGAATAGCGCCGTCCATCTGAGCAGCACCTGTAACCATGTTCTTCACGTAGTCAGCGTGACCTGGGCAGTCAACGTGAGCATAGTGACGGTTTTCAGTTGCGTATTCTACGTGCGATGTATTGATAGTAATACCTCTTTCTTTTTCTTCAGGAGCGTTATCGATTGAAGAGAAGTCACGTAGAGTAGCCAGACCTTTCTTAGCCAATACTGTAGTAATGGCAGCAGTCAAAGTTGTTTTGCCGTGGTCAACGTGACCAATAGTACCGATATTTACGTGCGGTTTGGAACGGTCAAATGTTTCTTTAGCCATTGTATGATTTAAATTAAGGTTAAAACGTTTAAGTGTTTTGTGTTTTAAATGTACACGTAACGGACTTTGAGCCAACGATGGGAATTGAACCCACGACCCCTTCCTTACCAAGGAAGTACTCTACCCCTGAGCTACGTCGGCCTTCAACTCTTTCGGAACTACAATCTGAACCTACAGTAAAAAGGAAATCCATTTACATGAAATTCCCTTCCTTTGATTTCCATAAATCCAACCGGTCGTTACTTTCTGAGTTGAGCGGGAGACGAGGTTCGAACTCGCGACCTATAGCTTGGAAGGCTATCGCTCTACCAACTGAGCTACTCCCGCTTCAAAACCGATCAAGCCATTACCTGACTTTAAAAAGTGGGGAGAGAAGGATTCGAACCTTCGAAAGCTCGCGCTAACGGAGTTACAGTCCGTCCCATTTGGCCACTCTGGAATCTCCCCAATTGCTTATTCAGCACAAAATTTAACAGAACATCTCCTTATAATTCACAGCTCCTTTCCAGCTGTTCGTTCTAAGGAGATGCAAAATTAACTACTTTTAGATCAGAGTCAACTATTCCTCTAAAAAAAACTTATTTTTTTTTCTGTTCCTTGTTTAGCGGTTGTACAGATTCAGCAGCCGTTCATCTTTTTCGTTCTGTTTTATTTTTGCCTGTAGCTCCTTTACCTCCTGACGGTCAGACATTACCGACAATGACTGATATGCTCCTAACCGTATATAGTACAAATTATGATGCAGTGCCAGATCGCCCAGTAAATTTATCGCCTCCGGTGTATTTGCCTGTTCATTGGCGGCCAGAAACGCGCCAAAACTCTGCAGCAAGTAATAAAGCCCACTTCCTCTCCCCTGTTTTACCTGCTTTATAAACCAATCATATTTTTCCATCCCACCCTGCACGGCATAGTAAACCGCCAGCGACAGCACTACATCTTCATTCTTTTCTTTATCGAACACAGCCAGCCTGGCTTTGGTGTCCGGAGCGCCGGTACCGGCATATGCCAGGATTCCGGCGGCGGCAACCTGGTAAGAACTGTCTTGCATGGCTTTCTCATACAAGGGCTGCATGTCTTCGCCTCCCCAGGCGGCCAGGGCCAGAATGGCATCGGCGCGTACGGAGCTTTTTTTGTCGCTGAGAGCAATTTGCCTTACCTCATTCACAAAAGCTCCGGCTTCTTCTGCCTCTAAACCGACCAGGGCATTCACGGCCATGCTCCTGATGTGCCAGAACTCATCTTTCAGGGCTACCTGCATCAGGTTGCGCACCTCTGTACTCTGCAGTTTTTCCTCCAGCTTCACCAGGGCCTCATATCTTGTTCTCATTTCTTGTGCGTTACTAAACTGATATATGAGCTCTCTTTCTGTTTTAGAATGCTCCACTGTACCCAGCAGCTGCTGCTCACTATCAAAAACCACGGCCTGCGGTTGAGCAGCTACAGGGAACTGGAAAGTCTGTACTGCTTTGTTTACTTCTATGGGGTAGTCGCTGCGCTTGCCATTTACCCATACGGCTACCTTCAGCGGCAGGCGGTATACGGGCACGTACAAGGTATCCTGCTTCTGCGCCACCTGCAAGGTTAACTGACCATCTGCAAAGGTATGCCTTACCTCTAGCTCCGGGTGGCCGGGTTTCATGAACCACTGATCAAAAAACCACATCATGTCTTCACCGGTCACGTCCTCAAAGGCCATGCGCAGCTCTGCTATCTCCACATCAGAGAACTTGTGCTTGGTCAGGTAGTGGTTTAGGGAGGCGTAAAAAGCATCGTCGCCTACGTACTTGCGCAGCATGTGCAGCACACGGCCCCCTTTCGCGTAAGAGTGGCTGTCGAACATTTCTTCACGGTTGCCATAGCGGTAGCGGATTAACGGCTCCCGCTTCGTTTCAGCTTCAGCCAGATACTGGCCCAGCTCCTCCAACTGCAGGTAAGCGGCTTCATCAGCGCCATACTTATATTCCGACCACAGATACTCTGAGTAATTGGCAAACGACTCGTTCAGGGGCAGGTTTGCCCAGGACTCGGTGGTGACATAATTACCGAACCAGTGGTGAACAAGCTCATGGGCGATAATGCCGTCCCAGCTTTTATCAATCAGCTCCCGCTCCGTCAGTTGCAGGTCTTCCATAAACACAGAGGCAGTGGTATTCTCCATGGCACCGGACACGAAATCACGCACCACTATCTGGGCATATTTCGACCACGGATAATCCACTCCCAGCTTTTTGGAGAAGAATTCCATCATTTCAGGTGTATGCCCGAATATCTTTTTGGCAGTAGCTGCATAAGCAGGCTCTACATAATAGTTCACCTCTTTATCGCGCCATTTGTCTTTTACCACCGAAAATTCGCCTACCGCTACCATGGCCAGGTAAGGCGCGTGCGGCTGCTCCATTTTCCAGTAGTCGGTTTTGGTACCATCGGGGTTTTGGCGGGAGTACACAAAGGTGCCGTTAGAGAGTGTCGTGAACTTTTTGTCTACGGTCAGGTAGACATCCTGCGTCATGCGCTCGTTTGGCGAATCGATGGTCGGGAACCAGGCAGAGCTGGCCTCCGTTTCGCCCTGTGTCCAGATCTGGCGGGGCTTGTCAGCCTCAGTACCCAGAGGGTTTATAAAATACAGGCCTTTGTCGTCGGTTATGGCATCGCTGCCACCAGATGCCAGCTCGTTGGGCTTGGCTGTATAGTTGATCTCGATTATGAATTCTTCATCGCGGGTGAAGGTGCGACCCAACTCAACGGTAAGCTTTAGGCCATCGTATGCGTATTTCAGCGGTGTTCCGTCAAAACCTTTCATCAGGTGGATGCTGTGGATATCAAAGCCTTTGGCATCGAGCACCAGCTGTTGCTGTGGGTAAAAATAGGGCTTCAGGGTTAGTTCGGCCAGCCCCAGCACATGCTGCTTCTCCCAGTCGAAGCGAAGCCGCAGTTTGGTGTGCAGCAGGTCGTGGTGCCGGGTACGCGATGGGTTAAAGCCATGGATCTTGGGTGCCCACACAGGAACAGAAGAAGTATCGGCAGCGGCGCCAGGAGTTATATCAGAAATTATGACGTTGTTCTCATTTGTGCCAACCGCACCTTTAGGAGTGCTGCAACCAGCCGAGAGGGCCATCATTGCGGCGATACCCACAGCACTCAGAAATCTTTGATTCATAGTGGAATGTTTTAATTTTGGGTCCAATTTCTAAAATTACTCTGATAATTCAATTATCTTTAAGCCCCGAAACCAGATTTACACGATGCTCCAGGTAAAAACCGCTGACGACAAGACATGGCAGGTTACAATACAGAAAGATGCGGTACTTCTTAACGGATTGCCTTTCAACTGGGACATCTCCCCTATCGGCCCCAACTACTTTCATATCATTAAAGACAGCAAATCTTATTCGGTTGAGCTTGTGGAGGCAGATTACAAGGCCAAGACATTTACGCTAAAAATCAACGGCGTGGTGAAAACTGTCAGCGTGAAGGACCAGTTCGACCTCCTGCTCGATAAACTGGGCATGACCGATGCCAATACCCAGAAAGTAAACGATGTGAAAGCCCCGATGCCTGGCCTGATTCTTGAAATAAAAGTGCAGCCAGGGCAGGAGGTGAAAAAGGGAGACCCGATTATGATACTGGAGGCAATGAAGATGGAGAACATCCTGAAGTCGCCGGGCGATGGCGTGGTAAAGGAGATAAAGGTGGCGGTACGCCAGAACGTGGAAAAGAACCAGGTGCTGATTTTGTTTTAGTTTGCAGATGTTGCCAGCCGGGCAGCATAACGCCCGATTGCAGCACGATCTTTTGAAATCATAAATACAACTATAATCGTGAAGTATAAACGGATATTGCTAAAGCTTAGCGGTGAGGCGCTGATGGGTGAACAACAGTACGGCATTGATTCTAACAGATTGATGCAGTATGCCCAGGAAATAAAAGAAGTATCGGCGCTTGGCGTGCAGGTGGCGGTAGTTATAGGAGGTGGCAACATTTTCAGGGGGGTGCAGGCAGAGCAGGTGGGTCTGGACCGGGTGCAGGGCGACTATATGGGCATGCTGGCCACGGTTATCAACAGCATGGCCTTGCAGAGCGCCCTGGAGAAGCTAGGCGTGTATACCCGACTGCTTTCGGGCCTGAACATACAGCAGGTTTGCGAGCCGTATATTCGCCGAAGAGCAGTGCGGCACCTTGAGAAAGGGCGTGTGGTTATCTTTGGCGCCGGCACCGGCAACCCTTACTTCACCACCGACTCAGCAGCCAGCTTAAGAGCTATTGAGGTAGAAGCCGACGTGGTGCTGAAGGGAACCCGGGTAAACGGCATCTACTCTGCTGACCCCGAAAAAGACCCGGACGCAATATTTTACCCCAATATCTCTTTTAAAGAGGTGTTCGAAAAAGGACTGAATGTGATGGATATGACGGCCTTTACCTTGTGCAAAGAGAATGACCTCCCCATTATTGTATTCGACATGAACACGGGCGGCAACCTGAAGCGCCTGGTACAGGGAGAGCAGGTAGGTACGCTGGTGAGTATGGACGAAATGCTTTAACAGCGGCCCCAGCGCTCCCTCGGCATTTGTGGCATAAAACAGATTTCACAAAAATCAGTATCATTACAAACAAAAGACAATTAGTTTCAGCAGAAGAACTTTAAGATAAAATTGATATGACGGAAGAAATTCAGTTTTACCTCAGCGAAGCAGAGGAATCTATGCAAAAGGCAGTGCAGCACACCGGTGCCGAACTGACAAAGATACGCGCCGGCAAGGCTTCTCCGGCCATGGTAGAGGATCTGCGGGTAGATTACTACGGCACTCCTACTCCTGTATCGCAGGTTGCCAATATCTCTACACCCGATGCCCGTACGCTCATCATTAAGCCATGGGAGAAAAACATGGTGAATGAAATAGGCAAAGCCATCAAAAACAGCGACCTGAACCTGAACCCCATGCACGATGCCGACAGCATCCGCCTGAGCATTCCGCCCCTGACGGAGGAACGGCGCCGTGACCTGGTGAAGCAGGTGAAGAACGAGACAGAGGCAGGCAAGATCAGCATCCGCAACATCCGCAAAGATGTGAACGACTCGCTCCGCAAACTTCAGAAAGAAGGTACTGCCGAAGACGACGTGCGTGATGCAGAAGCCAGAGTACAGAAGCTCACTGACAGCTATATTGTGAAAATAGATGAGTTGCTGGTGAAGAAGGAAGCCGAGATCATGACCGTGTAATCTTTCTGTTGTTTATTTGCGACTGATGTTACGCACTCAGGCTGAGTTGCTATAAATTGTTTAAAAGCAGGTACTACTTTATTTGCAGAAAGCAATCTCGTTTTGAAGGAAACGAATTATTGCAGCATTTTAAATCCGGCTCTTAACAGTAGCAACTTGCTGCCAGGTTCGTAACATCAGTTGTTTTTTTGTTGCCCTTGCTCCCGCTCGTAACTTCTGGTGGCCCCGCCGCGCTCCGAATGGTTCTACCCTTCACGCAATTTCCGGTTTGTAGCTCTCCGCTAAATCTGCCAAAAAACTAAATATTACATATTAAAAGCGAACATGGCTTTACTCCCTTTATGAAAAAAGTAGCTGTCGTTATAATCAATTTCAACTCGTCTGACTTCACCATAAACTGTGTGCGCTCTATATTGGAGAAAACACCTGCTGATTTTGATTATGGCATTGTGGTGATAGACAACAACTCTCAGATAGCTGATTATACCCGGATGCAGCAAAGCTTACAGGCAATTAGCCAGGTTACCATCTTCAGGAGCAGGATTAATGTAGGGTTTTCTGCCGGCAATATGCTTGGGGTGCAACTCGTACAAGCCGAGTATTATTTCTTCCTGAATAACGATTGCGAATTTCTAAACGACAATATCAGCCTCTTGTACAACTTCATGCAGCAAAACACCGATGTTGGCGTAGCATGTGGCCAGATGTACAATACGAACCATTCGCCTCATCACTCTTTCGGCTACCTGCCCACGCTCGGTTTAATGCTTTTCGGCACCAGTTTTATGCGCATCTTTGGCAGCGGTGTTCTCCCTTCCAAGACAACAGCTTACTCCAGGCCTCTTAAAGTGCCTTTTGTAACGGGTGCTTCCATGTTTGTGGATTTCCAGAAATTATCGGAAGTTGGCGGCCTCGACACCAATTATTTTCTCTACTGCGAAGAAGAGGACATTGCAAAAAAAATGAAGGACAAAGGATACTTTTGTTATCTCTTGCCTGCAGCCCAGTTCATCCATCATATGGGCAAAAGCACATCCCGCAACTTCGATATCGAAAAAGAATTCTATATATCAAGGCTTTACTATCATCGCAAGCACAACAACATGCTAGCGTATCAGGCCTTTAAGCTCCTGCACTTTTTCAGGAACTTCCGGAAGTTCTATAAAGACGCTATTTATGCCAGGCTCGCCTTTTTTATTTTGATAGGGGCTCCCCTCAGGTACTCGCTCCGGCACCGGCAACAGATCAGCCCCCTTTAGACTCGCTCTCGCTCAGGCTGCCTGCGGCACCGGACCTCTCGAATAGAGGGTCCCTTCCCCCGGCGCCTCAAGCCAGGGACTGGGATTGATTCATTAGCCAGCTCTATTGCAGGGCAATGGTAAGCGAAACCGGTAATCCCTATATAGATACCTCCTAACATGATATGCACTCAAATTATTCTAATCAAAAAGCCCCTCCGGAGGCTCTGCTGCTGTTCAGGCATGTTGTTTAGTTAGCAGAGGGGCTCAGGTCAATGTTATCCAGCTCATCAGAGTTCTCCTCCATCATCTGCTTTAGTTCGTCTTCTATGGATTTGTTTTCCAGCAGGGCAAAGTAAGTGGGAGTTTCGTCAGTGCCGCCCGCAAAGGCCAGGTTCGCGTTTACGACCTTCCATCCGGCCTGCGCCAGATCATTTAAGTTCGATTCAAATGATTCAGCATCATTCACTTTTACTACTTTATAGGTTTTCATTGTTTTCCGTTTTTGGGTTTCTTTGTTGTTTCAGCCTCCAGTGCCTAAACCAATATCCTTAAACGGACTTTCTTTAAATGTGGCTCATAGCTGCATTAATATCGGTGGCCTACGCAACCCAGTGCTGCTGCTGCCCATGCTCTGCGGTAAATTATTGGAATGAAAAAGGCCCTCCGGAGGCGCTGTTGCTGTTGCTGAAGCGTACTTATGGTGCCTGCCCCCCTTTTGCCTGAAACTGATATCCGTGCCAGTACCGGGCGCGTGAGCAGCTGGAGGGTCGCCCTCCAACTACCTGGCATTTCCGAAATTATTTTGCAGGGGAGTAACTTAAACCAG
>NZ_VFSD01000027.1 GCF_014332515.1 Pontibacter beigongshangensis
CTTTAAAGAAAGTCTTGTGTCTTTTTAAGCAGCACCAGAAGCAGAAGAGCCTCCGGAGGGCTCATTTCATTAGAATAATTTGGTTGCAAGGGTAAAAATTGCCTCTTGTAAGTGCTGCCTACGCTTGTAGTTAAAAGATTGTTTGCAAAGTAATTGTCGTTTAAAACCTGTAGAAGATCATTTATATCCGATAGCTGTTCGATTCTCTATCCCCCTACCATTGGTACAAAATAAAACTTAACGGTAGTATATAGTCTAAGTATATATTACCGTTATAAAGACAGAGTAAGTTTAAAAGTGTAGTATAGTTTAGTTGTTTGATGAGTGAACCTGGTGAAGCCCCATTTCCTTTCCTTTCTCCAGAAGGAAGGCGAAAGCTTCCTCAGGTTCATTTTTCACAGTTCCTTCCAGAATCGCTTCCGTCAAAATCTCTTTCAACTCCCCAACTGTTTTAGAGGGCTTCAGTCCAAAGGTCTCCATTATTATTTCGCCCGTGATCACCGGCTGGAAGTTCCGTAGCTTGTCGCTCTCCTCCACCTCAATCAACCGCCTTTCTACCTTATCGAAGTTCTGCAGGTAGCGTTTTACCTTGGTGTCGTTCTTAGAGGTGATGTCGGCGCGGCAAAGCTTCATGAGGGCATCTATATCGTCGCCACTCTCGAACAGGAGCCGCCGGAGCGCCGAATCGGTCACAGTGTCTTTTACAAGCGCGATCGGCCTGAGATGTAGCCGCACCAGCTTCTGCACAAAACGCATGTGCTCGTTCAGGGGCAGCTTCAGGTCCTTAAACAGTTTAGGTACCATGCGCGCGCCCCGCTCCTCGTGGCCATGGAAGGTCCAGCCAACTTTAGGAGAATACCGCTTGGTGTCGGGCTTGGCGATGTCGTGCAGAATGGCGGCCCAGCGCAGCCATAAGTCATCCGACACCTCGGCCACATTGTCGAGCACCTGCAGGGTGTGGTAAAAATTGTCTTTGTGCGAGTTGCCCTTTATGGTCTCTACCCCCTGCAGCTCGGCCATTTTAGGGAAAATGAGCGGCAGCAGCCCGGAGGCTAACAACAGTTTAAAGCCATAAGAAGGCACCGGCGAGAGCACTATTTTGTTCAGCTCATCCGTTATCCGCTCCTGCGACACAATCCGGATGCGCTCTTTGTTGTCGATAATGGCATCGAAGGTTTCGGGAGAGATGTCGAAATTGAGCTGGCTGGCGAACCGGATGGCACGCATCATCCGGAGCGGATCGTCGGAGAAGGTGATGTTCGGCTCCAGCGGGGTCCGGATCAGTTTTTTGCGCATATCTACTTGCCCATCGAACCGGTCTATCAACTCGCCGTAATTTTTCTTATTCAGGCTGATGCCAAGCGCATTTATCGTAAAATCGCGCCTTTTCAGGTCATCTTCCAGGGTTCCGGTTTCTACTTCCGGCTTGCGCGAATGCTCCCGGTACGACTCCTTGCGAGCCCCTACAAACTCTATTTCCCACTCCCCGTCGCGGAGCATGGCCGTACCAAAATGTTTGAACACGGCCACTTTTGGCCGGTGCGGCAACATTTTCGATACCTTCTCAGCCAGTGCTATGCCATTGCCTACACACACTACATCTATATCCTTCGATGGCCGCTTCAGGACGAGGTCGCGTACAAACCCTCCTATCACGTAAGCTTCTACGTTGAGTTCGGCGGCTGCGGCAGCCACAACTTCAAAAATGGGATGTGGTGGTAATTGTATCAAGTTCATTGCAAAAATTAAAGCCTCAAGCCGCTGTCATGCTGCCTGAGGCACAAAATTAATCGAATAAACCGAAACCGCTACTCTCTGGCCGTGAGCCGCTACTCCCGAAGCACCTTTGTGTCGCCATTAGGCTCGATTTTAATTATTCGCGAAGGTTTTTCGGGCGCGGTCTCGTCCTGCTTTATCCGGACAATAAAATCGACCTGTTTTTTTATATCGTCATGGATGTCGGCAAAGGTACGGGGAGTAGGCTCACCGCTCCTATTTGCCGATGTGGAGACAACTGGGCGCCTGAACTGCATGAGCAACCGATGGCAAAAATCATCCTTCGGTATCCTTACAGCGATACTACCGTCTGTGGAGATAAGTTCTGGCGGAAAGTTTTTGGCTCCTGAAAACACAAACGTGGTGGGGCGCTCCTGGCTCTGGAGCAGTTCCTCAAAGTTTTCCGGCACCTCCTGCACATACCGCTCCAGCATGTCGATGTTTGCCATGAGCACAATCATGGCCTTCGACTCGTCACGCCCTTTTATTTTGTAAATCTTTTGCACAGCCTCGGCATTCATGGCATCGCAGCCTATACCCCACACGGTATCTGTAGGGTAAAGCACTGCGTTGCCTAGCAAAAGCTCATCTTCTGTTAACTGTACTTCCTTCAGGAGTTGATTCATCATATTTTCTGCTTTGGGTTATGCTATTCTTTTACGTAAGATTTAGCAAAAGCAAAGGTATATATGCCAGGTTAAGGTAGTGTTAATACCAGCATGTTAAAAAGTCTTTTCTGCAGGCTCGAATGCTACAATATACTGTTACCTCTATATCACACAGCAAAGCGGCTACAACCTAGTAGCTGAGCAGCAGCAGCAAAGAACGACAAAAGTTGAAACTGATCAGACTTCTTTTATTCCGCAGGTGCACGTAAGTTTTACTGAGTGGAGGAGCAATTATTCTAATGAAAAATGCCCTCCCGGCATCTCTGCTGCTTTAGGTGCATCAAACGGGAAGACCTGCCGTATTACCTAAACTGCCTCTGCTTTCCGGTAATGTTTTCTCAGAAAGGTCGAAACAGTCATTTTTTCAATTTTATGATAATTCCCCGAGTTCTCCGGCTTTTGATCTTCAGGGTGCTGCGAAAGTTTTTTTCCGTACACTGCTGCAGACAGGTTTGACCGTTCGCTGGCGAATTGCTTTAAGTGCAGAAAGTTTTTCCTGATAGTCAGATATTTCCTGTATCCCATCAGGCGGGTCCGAACGGCGACCTGGTTTAAAAAGTTGACTTTACCTTCATCTGATGCCGGGTCTAAACTGATCCTCTTCAAAGATAAGAGAAGATACTGCTTGGTATAGTATAAGATACTCCTGAGACTCCTGAAATTAAAAGACAGCTCAGATCGGCTACCTTGGGTGACAAAAATATTATAGGCATCCAGCACCTCAAAACAAGCGGTGCTCTCTCTCAGGTAACGAAGATAATAATCCCATGACTGCCGCTCCTTTACCATAAAATGCTTAAAAGTAAGGCGCTCGTCATACCAAATATCATACCCGATCATGGCCAGGGCATAGCACATCTCGTAATCGCCTCCGGAACTAAGGGCGGAAGCCACTCTGTCTGTGAGCAAGGGCTTAAAGCCTATCTCATACAATTGGTCGTAGGCCGATTTCCGCAGCACACACCCTGCCCCATATACAGTGTTCTGGGCAACTTTGCCAGAAGCGGGTGCCTGATGCCCGTTGGCAAACAATCGCAGCTGGGTTGCGAAATAAGGGGGCTCTTCCTCGTACACCAACTCACCCTGCCCTCCTAAGGCTCCAATGGATGGATGCTGCTCCATCAGGTCGAAAGCCAGGTTCACATAACCCGGATTGAGCCAGTTGTCATCGTCGCAAAGAAGAATATAGTTGAACTGGGCATGCGCATACCCTAGCTCCCGGGCATATGTGAGGCCTGATTTAGGCTGGTGCAGGAGCGAGAACTTAACCTTGCAATTATATTGTTGCCATTCTTCCTCCACTACCTTAGCTGTATGATCGGTGGAGGCGTTATCGACAATTATAATTTCCCAGAGCACATCCGGCCTAACACACATCTGAGCCAGGTGCCTTAATGTTTCCGGAAGGAGTTTTGCACCATTATAGGTGCAGATAATAATGGATACACCCGGTGTCATAAGATGTTGAATTTCATTTTGAGCCGTACTTTCGCAATTTTCCAGAGTAGCTTAAAGTCCAGGTGCATCTGCAGCGCATGCCGGATTTGTGCCTTCGCCCCCTCTTTATTCTGAACAGAATGCCACACCAGGTCTGCCACCCCAACCCCATAATGGGCATAAAACTTTTTAGATTTGTTTAGTACAGACTTCCTGTAAGCTATAGGCAAATATCCCTGAATGACCTCCATCACCTGCAGCATATCTTTGGTGTTCTGGCCAGTCAGGAATTTCGTGCTGGAGATGGAGCTGGCATGCTTCCGATACTCGGCCAGAAATTCAGGAGTATAGGCAACGGGGTAATGTTTTGCAATCCGGACCCACATCTCCCAGTCTTCGCCATAGGTTACACCATAAAACCCGCCTAATTTCTCATATACTTCGCGCCGCACCACAGTAGCCACATATTGCGAGAGGTTCCGAACAGCGACCCGGAGCAGCCAGTTCTCCAGGATGCCTTCTTCCTGCATCTGCATTGTCTGCTCATAAAGTCTTCGACCGGCTTCATTCACGTACCTGAAGCGGCAAAGGGCAGCGCCAGCCTCCGGAAACCGGCTAAAAAGATGGCCCATTTTTTCATAAAATTCAGGATAAACCCGGTCATCTCCATGCAGTAAATGCACCAGCTCGCCTTTTGAGCGGTTAATGCAGGTTTCAAAATTACGGAGGCTACCCACGTTTTCTGGCTGGCGGAAGTATTTTATTCTGCCTTTGCCGATTCGCATTACCATTGCTTCTACATCTGCATCGGTACTGGTATCATCAACCACCTCTATTTGCATATCCTGCTCCGGCAGTTGCTGTTCAAGTACACTTTGTAAAGTTTCGGGCAGAAAATCAGCACAGTTATAAACAGGAATCATCACGGACCATAAGGGCCGAGATCTGTCTTTTGCTAAAGGCGCTATTGCCGGAGGAGTTAATGGTACTCTATTCACAAAATTTTATGCTTTACACGCAGATAGTAGTTAAGTTCTTCTACATTATACACCAAGAATGATAATCGGAGTTCAGTGTTTAATAAATGGTGGTGCACACCTTCTTAATTTGTAATGCCCACCATGTTTGCGGGACCAGGGAGGGCCTCAAATCTCCCCATATCATCAACACGACATCTGCTCTGGAGGGCCCTTTTCATTCAAATAATTACACTATCACTCTGGAATATGCTTTAGGTTCCTTTCCGTACTACATTAAGCCATTACAAGCGCTACCCTTTATACCAGCTTGGCTCATTTAAGTCTTAGCCAGGCTCCTCCATTTGGTTTTGATGAGGTACGAAAGATACTGAATATTAAAATCGCGAAGAAGTAAATATACCACCTTTGGCTTAGAAAAATGCTGCAAAAAATACTCCAGGATGTATTTCCTCTTATAAAACGCAGCTTTTTTTATAGCCTTATCGCTCTTATTTATGTTGTTCTTTGCCAGGATCCCTTTGGTTAACAAATCCAACTGATGCAAACATTTTAGTACACTTGTCGCACTCGATTCCTCTAGAAGAGGTTTAAAATTGTGTTGTAAACATTCCAAGTGACTATCTGGCATGGTAAAATCACTGCCTGCGTAGTAGCGGAAGTTTCTGAGCAGCTGCTCATGCTGCGCCTTTTCGTACTCTTGCTTTTTCAGCACCTGGTGTAAACTCTGCCCTGATATGCGGTAGTGCAGTAAAATTTCCGGCAGGTTAT
This sequence comes from Pontibacter beigongshangensis, assembly GCF_014332515.1. Lineage (GTDB taxonomy): Bacteria > Bacteroidota > Bacteroidia > Cytophagales > Hymenobacteraceae > Pontibacter > Pontibacter beigongshangensis. The sequence goes on from NZ_VFSD01000027.1 coordinate 5,630, forward strand.
AAATCTTGTGACTCCTCGATAGCTGCCAGAATAGCTCAAAATCTTCCGCGTAGGGTACCGAATACATGCCAACTTCTTTTACAGCATCTTTCCTATACATTACGGTAGGATGGTATATCCAGCAAATAAAGGTAAGATTATAGTAAAAATACTCGCTCTTAAAACTATCTACCCTGACTAATTTCCCTTCTTCTGTTATTACCTTAACCAACGACGAAACCATGGCACAATCGGGGTGCGCCTGCATGTAATCATATTGTTTCTGCAGACGCTGCGGAAGGCTTATGTCATCCGCATCCATGCGGGCAATAAGCGGGGCTATTGCAAGCTCAATACCGTTGTTCAATGTTGCAGAAATCCCTAGATTTCTTTCATTTTGAACAAACTTTATCCGGCAGTCGTCAAATCCGGTAACGATCGCTGCGGTTTGGTCTGTGGAGCCATCATCAATAATCAGAAATTCGAAATCCTGAAATGTCTGTTGCAGGATGCTTTCAATCGCTTCTGCCACAAATCGCTCAGCATTGTACACAGGCATCAAAACAGTTAACGCGGCCATACTTTACCTATTTAATCTGATGCAGTCGTTTTTTAATAAATTGCTTGGCAAAGACAGGCACCGCTTTTTTGGTTAGCTGCACAACCTGGTGTGGCAATGTATGAGTAAAGAAAAAAAGTTTCGGATGATGGTAAGGGAATAAGGCTTTTTGAAGCAGTTCATCTAATGCTTTTTCCCTGAACCCTTTCTCCTCAATATAGACTGATAACCACTCCAAGAAATAATGCCTTACTACATGGTACTGCCCTTTTTGCTTTACCTGGTACATGGTGGAGTCGGGGCGCTGCCGGTAAAGATTATGGCAGGAAAAACTGATATAGACATGGCAATTGAGGTATATCTTGCTCAAGAATGCCTGGTCTTCGTACAACTGATATTGTTTAACGAAAGACTCTTCGAAACCTCCCACCTTAACGACAGCAGACTTCTTTAACATTAGCGCACTAGGGCCTGGGGTGTTGCCTTGGCATAATGGATAGAGCTGTAGCATTAGTTGTCCGGGCGCATAAACTTTCCGCGCCTCTGCCCCAATGCGGATTACGACGTTTTTTTTATCAGGATTACACCAGCTATACCAGTGCAGAGAGGCTTCTGCCACCATCTCAACAACAGGATGGTCTCTAAAAATAGCCACCTGGCTCGACAACTTTTGAGGCAACCACACATCGTCTGCATCGAGGAGAGCTATCAGGGCACCTTTGGATTTTAAGACGCCAACATTCCGGCTAACCGTTGCCCCTCTGTTTGCATGCCCTTCGTGCTCATGATAAAAAATCTTGTCGGGATACGCAGCGGCAAATCTTTTAGCGATTTCGGTACTTGCATTTGTTGATCCATCATCCACCAGCAGCAATTCCCAATGTGAGTAATCTTGCTCCAGCACGCTTTTAATCGTTTCTTCCAAAAATTGCTCCTCATTCATGAACGGTAGAACTACGGACACAAGCGGCATATTTTGGTTAACCTCAGACATATTCTAAAATTAATGGCTCCATTGCTTCAGCTTACCAGCGAAAACTTCTTGTGGCCAGTCTGCCACCTGAAACCTACCTAGCCGATAAACAGGGGAGCGTTTTGAAATGGCATGCTCTTCGGTGGTTAAAGCAGCAAAAAGCCCTATCTCCTCCGCCACTCGTTCGGTTTGGTAGTTGTAGTTTCCATACGGGTAAGCCAACAGTTGTATTTCACGTCCTGTATAGGTCCTCAACTCAGCTATATTTTGAGAAATCTCCTGCTTTTGCACCTCCATGGAATGATAAGCCAATGCTGGATGCGACACAGTGTGAGCCCCAATTTCGAAGCGAGGGTTTTGGGCTAATGCGCTAAGCTGGCTCACAGACATACTAATGATATCTGCACGTGCGCTAGCAGATGCTCCTGCCCAAGTCCTGATCTCCTGCATACACTGCAGCTGGCTGGCTACAGGCAGAGGTTTTATAGCCTGCCAAAGTTCCAAGAAAAGCATGCATCGTTCTGTAACTGGAGTCTCCAGGCACGCATTCCACAACTGGTGCTTTTGAACCAGTCCGTCATGTAGCCGCGCCTCTTCTCCTAACCCACGTTTTATCGTCTGACCGCAAAAATTAAAATCGGCTAAAGCTGGCAATAGTGTACCATACAGGATTAACTCTTCCAGTTCATCCCACCAGAATTCTTTTGCTTTACCAATGTTACCTGTAGCTACAAAAAAGGTGGCGGGGAGGCTGTATTGCTCAAGCAGTGGCTTTGCAACCAAAAAGTTATCTGCATAGCCATCATCAAATGTTATGGCTATGCTGCCATGGCGAAGTTTGCCGCTTTTGGCCCCCGAAATCAGTTCAGGCAGTGGCATAACTTTTCCAAGCTTTTTTAGCCATTGCAAGTGGGCCTCAAAGTTGGCTGTGCTAACAGCTATATCCCACACATCTGATGAAGGCTCGGCAATGCGGTGATACATCAATACCAATGCCCTAGCTTCAAAAAACTGCCTGTATATGTGCCGTAGCTGAGCTTTCAAAGTATTATAATTTAATGGCCTTTACCGTATTAATGACCTGGTATTGCGGATCGTAATGATCGAGTTCTTTCTGAGAGATTTCAGTGCGCCCCATGCCGTACAAAAATGCCGACGCTACCAGCACATTGCCAAAAGATCCCACTTCTGCCTTTCCTCCCGGAAAAGTCTCTGCCATTAGCAAGCGAAGCACTTTGTCTGTAAAAGACCAATACCAGGTAGCCCCCCATTCATCTTTAGCGATAGAAGTAATATAAGGCACAGTAAGCAAAAGTGCACCTCCTGGTTTCAAAATGCGGTGGCAGGTGGCTAAAGCACCTTTAAAGTCGTAAATCAGATGCAGTGTCTGGGTGAGTATGATACAATCAAAAGTATTATCAGGAATTTGAGGAGCATTACTTATATCCCCAATTAAGGTGGCCTGAGGATTTTCATCATTCACATGAAAAATATCACTCTTAGAGACCTTTCCTCCACCAAACTTCATGGTATATTCATTATCACCTATTTCGAGAACCCTACCTTTTATACAAGTGGCTTCGCCCTGCAAGAAATTCTCGATGTAGTAGCGGTCTATAGCCCCTCCCCTATCATAGCCAAAATCTCTGCTGAAAGGGGTCAGGCGGTCAAAGTCTCTTGGGGTTACGCTCCCAACTTTCGGTGTATATTTCTTAGTAAGCCCCATCCTGTGCAACCATTTTAAACCAAAGTTGGGAGCATTCTTTTTAATGATAGATTTAATCATTTTTAATTTAAAAAACAAAGATGGCTTATAGCGAAAAAATTGCAAAAAGGCATTAAATGAGAGGGGTTCTTTGCCATTTGCTATCTTTTTATATAGCTCTCTGCAATAATATTCCTTCCATATTTGCTTCCCCTTCACTAAGGCATGACGTTCAGATACTAATACAAGTTGGTCCTGCTGTCTATCGAGCACTAAAAGAACAGAGGCAAGCATTCTGGGTATATTTCCCGACATATTAGTATCGTGCAACCTGTAAGCAGCAATTTTTTGAACATGGTGCTTAACTGGGTGTTTTCTAGCAATTTTCAGGTAGAGGTCATAGTCTTCACAACTCCGCAACCCAACATCAAACTCAACCTCTTGGAATACCCACCTGCGGTACATGACGGCAGCATGCATACCTATATAATTGCCTTGCAGCAATTGTTCAAAATGGTTAGCATGTATATCCCACTTTTCCTCTTTGATCAAACCAGCCCCCACATAAACTTTAACATGCGCACCAGAGACAAAGGCTAGTTGCTTATCTTTTAACAGGTAAGTTGCATTAATTTCTATTGCTTTTGGCAGCAACCAATCATCTGCATCCAGAAAAACAAAGAACTCTCCTTTAGCGTGCTTTACCCCCAGGTTCCTGGCAGCAGAAAGGCCCTGGTTTTCCTGATACACGTAGGTTACACCATCCAGATTGGCAGCTACTACCCGTGTATTATCAATTGAACCATCATCTACCACAATTATTTCGATGTTTGGATACTGTTGTTGCCAGATGCTGTTGATGGCATACCTTAAGTATTTACCATGATTATAACATGGTACTATTACAGAAACCAAAGGCAAATCAACTGGTTGCTGCTGCTTGTTGAGCTGTTTATCGTCAAGTGTAGGTTCTATGGATTGTAGCATATTGCTCGTATTAATTATGCCAGGTTGAGCTTTTTACTTTTCTGGCTATTCCTATACCCAACCACGGATGACTTCTTATTATTTCTGAGGTAAAATAAGTACCCAGATAAAATTCCCTTTATCTCTGCCCACAGCGTACGGTTGCGGGACCTATACCTTGGGAACCCTCTGATAATAAGCTGGCAATAATGCTTTGGCAAATAGCGGAACAACCTTTTTTTATAATTAGCCTCCTTCAATTGCTTTTGCTGTAACAAAGCAGCAGTGGTAAAGCCCCTCATATAAAAGAAAATTTGCTTCCTTAAGTTCTTTAATTCGTTCCTATGTTCATGAAACACCACAGCTCTCGGGTTGTAGTGAATCTTATACCCATTGGCCAGAATTCTATACCACATCTCAGAATCCCCGTTACAACCAGCGGCCCCTACATCCAGAATTTCATCGAATTTTCCGACCTCTTCAAACACAGCTTTTCGGAAAGCCATGTTGGCGCCTGCGCCAATTCGCCAGACAGGCGGGCCATGATGAAGATGTTTGTTAAAAAACGATGAGCCGTAAACGACATCGGTATACCCTCTGTTAAAACTCCAGAATTTTTCGAAAATATACTGCGCCTCTGTTTCTAGTTCCGATGCTATCACCAGGCCAGTCATAGCTGCGGTCTCAGGGTCATCAAAGGTTTTCCAGACATGGTACACCCATAGTGGGTCCACCTGCACATCATCGTCTACAAAAGCTACAATTGGAAAACTTGCCGCATCAACACCCGTATTCCGGGCAATGTCGAGTCCTATGCGTGGCTCCCTTACGTATGTTACCGTACTAAATTGACCAGTAACTTCCTGCGTGTCATCATCTATAGGCGCATTATCAATAACGATGATCTCAGAGGGCAGACAGGTTAACTTCTGCAACATAAGAAGGCATTGGTGCAGTTGCCTCGCCCGGTTGCGGGTACAGATCACTACGGACACCGGAACCCGGGCAGGAACAGCAACAGCTGTATATTCCTTAAAAACCTGCTCCATAAAAGTTCTCCAGGCCGGGAAGTCTTGCATCTGCAGATACAACTGCCAGGTCTCTGATCCACCTTTTTCTGATTGGTAAAACTCCAAGCAGGGCTTTAATGCTTCTACTACTCTCCTAAAATAGTGCTCCTCCACCATTATTTCTTCCAGTTCCACAAACAAATGCCCTAAAGCCATTGACCGCCACCAAAACACCAGGTAGTACCGCTTATCTTTAAAGTCAAGCGCAGGAAATGCAATTGTCTCATGCAGTTGTAGATGGATGATCTGATATGGAAGATGCTTCTTCATGAACTATATTTTTTGTTCTGCTAAACCAGCTCCATTTCAGCCTGCACCAACCTAAACGGCAATTGCGGTCTTACAGCACCCCACCATTTGCCAAACCACTGAATGTCTCCTCTGTAATCTTCTAACTCAAAAGACAGGCATTCTTCTAGTTTACATAACTCTGTGGTCGTATCCTTTACCACATACAAGGATATGTAATAAGATCCGTCGTTCAGGAAATTTCCAGGAATGTCACATTCTCCTTCTATAAGGCCCTTCTGTGACAAAACTGTGGGAGAAGGAGCATCGAAAATGCAATCGCCGCTATAGGAGAACAATAATAAGTTAGTGCTTATTTTAACTTCATCCTGCATGTTCCAGAACTGAAACCTGATTTTTAAAGAGGTCCGAATATCTAATGGCGCATTCGGGTACTCTAATTGAGGGATTAGTTCTATTTTCTTAAATCGGATCAAATTATTACCGGGCCCTGTCTCCGGGCTGGTCCACTCCTGAACCAGTTTATTTTTTTGAATCTGGGTAATATATTTGTTAACTACAGCAGACACCTCTCCAATATCCTGTATCCTACCCTTATTTAACCACAGCGCCTTGCTGCACAGGTTGTTGACTGCCTGCATGGAGTGGCTCACAAACAACACGGTTCTGCCATCGCTGTGCGACACCTCCCGCATCTTGCCCAGGCATTTTTTCTGAAAATCAGCATCCCCAACGGCCAGCACTTCATCTACAATAAGGATGTCAGGCTCCAGGTGTGCAGCCACGGCAAACGCCAGGCGCACGTACATGCCGGAAGAATAGCGCTTTACTGGTGTATCGATAAACTGTTCGATGCCGGAGAAAGCCACAATTTCATCGAACTTGCTCCTGATCTCCTGCCTGGTCATGCCCAGGATGTAGCCACTGATGTAGATATTCTCCCGACCCGTAAGCTCCTGGTGAAAACCTGTGCCAACCTCCAGCAGACTGCTTACTTTGCCATTCCCCCTCACGGTGCCATGGGTAGGGCGCACAATGCGTGAAATAATCTTGAGAAGCGTGGACTTGCCCGACCCGTTGCTGCCTATGATCCCGAGCGCTTCGCCGTGCTTCACTTCAAAATTTATATCGCGCAGCGCCCACAAAAACTGGGTGCTTTCTTTCTGGTCATTTTCATCCAGATCAAAGAAGGGGTCCTTCTTCTTTAAGACGGCAGCATTCCACCACCGCTGCATATCCTGCCGCAAGGAACCAGTACCGATGGTCCCTAATTTATAGAGCTTCGACAGCCCCTCAACCGTTATGATGGTATCAGTCATTCCTGTGCCTCTTATACAATGTCAATTAATTTATCACCTTGCTTGTTAAACAGCAGGGTGGAACCCAGCAGGGCCAGCGCCGCAAAGCTAACGCTGTAAATAAGCCCGTACCCTGTTACATGTCCTTCGCCAAGTAGGGTAAAGCGAAACAACTCGAACAAGGGTGTCAGCGGATTTAACTCCACCATCCAGCGCACATTTTCCGGCACAGTGCTTACAGGATATATCACAGGCGTAACAAACATAAACAGCCGTACCCCCAGACTCACCACATTCATCAGGTCGCGGTATTTGGCTGTAACCACAGAAAAGAAAAGACCGAGCGACAAGCCGATAACCCCAACCAGAAAGATGATGACAGGTACGGCAAACATCCCAAACGAAAACAGCAGCCCCGAGTCCAGAAACAACCAGTAGTACACCATGAGCAGCACCAACAGCACTAACTGCATCAGAAAACGCAGAAAATGCGTGCTGATAACGGAGAGCGGCATTACGATGCGCGGAAAATACACTTTGCTGAAAATATGCGCGTTCTCTTTAAAGGTGAAGGAGGTTCCGGTAAAACTATCGTTAAAGAAATTCCAGAGCACAATACCCGAAAAGTAAAACAAGACGGGAGGTATGCTTCCGGTACCGATACCGACCATTTTCCCGAACACGATCACATAGGTTACAAGCGTCATTATGGGCTGTATCAATATCCAGATCGGGCCAAGCACAGTCTGTTGGTAGTTCAGGAGGAAATCCCGTCTTACCAGGCTCCTTAACAGGTGTCTGTAACCCCACAATTCCTTTAAATTCCATCCCCAATAACTGGTCTTGCCACTTATTTCCCACTTATTTTCCGATACTGCTGACATATATGAAATAACTACCTTAATTTTTTTACTCACCGCAAAGTTTCCCGTCTCTGCCATCAGCCACCTCCTGCGGCGTCTCCACCAGAAAAGGGTATGGTCGGAAAAACCTGTTTTGACTTAAGCGCCTTATCAAAGCCTGAAGTTAAACCATATTTTATATAAAAATACTATAACAATATAAAAAAACAAAAATATATTCTGTAAAAAGCCACAAAAACAGCCAAACTTTCTCAAAATGACACGTACAAAACCATGCCTGTAATACGCCACCTAGTCAAAATTTTTATTTAATAAGTAATATTTATTGCTTATAGAAAGAGTACTTCCTAACCTCATTACTTGCTTACTCATAATCAGTGAGTTATGGCATAAAACTCTGAAGTACTTTGAAAATTATCTCCGATTCCTGAAATGGAATTGGAGGAGAATGCAGAAAAATCGGCGATTAATTCTCATTTTGAACCTATCAATCCCAAATTGGCACTTTTGCATAGCAAGAATTGAACGCAGCAGGAATAAAATATGAATGCGGCAGTTGCCCTTAGGAAATCATCCCGGGCAACTGCCGCATTCATTAATTTGATGTTATTTAAAGCTGCCTATTAGTATAGCCGCCCGATGGCTCAGGCAAGCCGGAAAAGCAGGGAACTGCATCTACTCCCCCACCAAGTGGGGCACAAACTGCGATAAATTAGTAATAATACCTTTCTCACGGCGAAAACCAATGGCACAGCCTTCGCCAGCCCAGAACACGCCCGCCTGGTACTGGTTGCCATTGGTATCCTGTGGCAGGTCGCACCAGCGCTGGTACACCTGCTGCTGGTTCCCGTATTCACCTGCGGTTTTGGTGACACGGCCATGATCTACTATTTCCAAGCTTTGCCCTTCACGGCCAAAATAAGGTTTGCGAATGTACTTCCCGGTCAGCGGCTCCAGGTCTGCCTCGAGCAGAAGCGGGTGGTAGAGATACGCTTTCCAGAGCCAGGCCAGCATGCCTTTGCTCTGAAACAGCAGGGTGTAAGCCGGGTTTGCAATAAGTACAGTTCTGGTGCGCGACAGTTGGGTAAGGCTTTCGAGCAGTTCGGGCTCTTCCCAGGCGATCTGCTCCCAGGGCAGGAGTTTGAACAGGAACGGAAACTGCTGCCATTGCTCTGCCCCCACCTGCGCCCAAACGCCTTTGTCTACCCCCTCGGTGGAGACAGACACATTCTCTATCGGGCAGAGATGGGCATCAAAGCCGGCTTCTGTGGCTGCCTGCGCCAGCACGGCGCAGTTTGCTTCGTCTTCTGCACTCTGGCCCAGGTAAGTCAGCAGCAGGGCTGGGGGCAGGTCGTTGTTAAGCATGCGCCAAGACTTAAACTGCTCTACCAGCGCCTCGTATAGCCCGGAATATTGCTGGGCATCGTTTTTGCCTGCAGCCGCCAGGCTGGCCCACTGCACTACGGCTGTTTCAGGGATGGAGGTGGCAGTGTCCGCGTTAAATTCCAGCAGCTTTGGCCCCTCCGGCGTCTGCACCAGGTCGAACCTGCCGTACAGGTGCCAGTTCCTGTCGTCGTTCCAAGACTGGCGCACCAGCCTCCAGAGGTTTTCAGGTATGCCGAGCACTTTCAGAAATGCATCAGGCAGGTCGTCGGGAATTGCCTCTGTCATCATGTTATACAGGCTGTTGGCGGCCTCCAACAGGTAGTCGGCTTCAGCCTCGGCAACCACCACCGCCTCGCCAGGCACATAGTTGGCACAGCCGTCTTCTACGCACCACTCCCAACCCAGGCCACGCACAGCCTTATCCACATCACCCTGGTGAGACTCCAGCCGGATGCTCATCCTGTTGCTATTAAGCATATTTATATTTTTGGTTACTCAACATTAAGATTCAGGCTGCTGCTGCTCCGCCAGCCCGGATGGCACCACTCCTTAAGGCTCCGCAGGCAGTAGCAGCAGAGCCTCCGGAGGGGCCTTTTCATTAGAATAATCTGACAAAGGCACTAACTGATAAGGCTGCCCTGTCTGCCTAAGCACTAGTACTTCCCCTATTTGGTCTTCAGAAAGGTTTCATGCTTGTATAGCTGCCAGAAAGCACATCTGCCAACGTTTGTAATTTTGAATTTCTAACTTATATTTTGGAGGAGCACTAAGAGCCTGCACCGCTGCCGCGCCCCTGGAAGTAGCCGCTTCTGCCAGAAGCTGGCGCACCAGTGCGCTGCTGGTAGGTCTGCACATTCTGACGCCACGCCTCGGTACGGTTCATCACGCCCGGATTGGCATAATATCCTGCCCTGGGGGCCATCATGCGGCCGGCCATCATGCCCATACCGCTCCACCAAAGCACACTGCCCAGGCCAAAGCCTCCCGACTGGTAGGTACCCTGGTTGCTGGCCACTTCTTTCATACGGTTTTGCAGCTCTAGCCCCTGCAGCGTATCCACCCGTCCGTCCTGGTACTTCAGGATGGCCATGCTATTGTCTGGGCTTGTGGTGCGCTCATCGGTAATTTTCCATTTGTCCGGGGCCTCCTCCGTAAGTTCGGTTATAATGCCATCCGGCACGGCCACTTCTTCTCCACTGCCCCAGTCGTTGTTACTACTGCTGGTTTTAGATTCGCAGCTGGTCAGGCCCATGCAGGCGGCGGCGGCTACAATAAAGGCGTTGCGCTTAAAGTCGCCGATGGTTAAATAACGTTTCTTCATTTTTTTACTGTTTTATCTGAACGAGCCGGCTGTGTTACGAAAAGGCCAGCTTTACTGGTAATACGAAGGATCTGCATATGCCTGCACGTGCTGCGCTGGCGACCTTTACTTATAACGTACTACCAGGAGCAATTATTCTAATGAAATGGCCCCTCCGGAGGCTCTGCTGCTGCTTTCACAGCGCTCCGTAAGTTCAGCAATTTTACATCAGGCAACAATACGTGTACGAATGACTGTTGTTCAGCAGCAAGCCCTCTCCTGAATGGTCTTTCCCAACTAAGCTCAAACAGTTTCTTACTTTATTCGCTTTCTGGTTCTAAAATACGCTTTAATCCTGATATTCCTGCTTCCTCAGCAGCAGTTTTCCGGCTTTGGTGCTATTCCCATAGCGGAAAGTGCTCCAGGTGCACCTGCCGTTTAAAGAATATGCGCGTCGATTCTTCGAAGGAGCGTGTAAAGTCCGATACATAGAACTTATGGTCTCCGGCCCGTTGCTCTGCCGCCAGCCCCTGCTGGTCCAGGAAATTTTTGACGTGGCCGGCCACTATCTGGCTGGCATCCAGCACATCTACCCTGCCTTCGAAATAAAGCTCAATCTGTTTTTTGATAAGCGGATAATGCGTACAGGCCAGTATAAGCGCCTCGATGCCCTGCAGCTCCGGGTCCGACAGGTAAGCGTTTATCACACTTTCTGAAATGGAGTCGTTAAAAAAGCCTTCTTCTATCATAGCGGCCAGCAAAGGAGTGGCTACCGATCTCAGCACGACACCTTTGTTGAGCTCGTCCAGTTTGCGCCGATATACATCAGAATTAACTGTTTGCTTTGTGCCGATAAGGCCCACCGTGCGGCCAGGGTACTGCTCTCCTACAAAGGCAATAGTGGGCTCTATAACATTGAGCACCTTGGCCTTGCTGCCTACGTACTCTTTCACGAGCTCATAAGCGGCGGCTGAAGCAGAGTTGCAGGCGATCAGAATGACTTTACACCGCTGCCTGATCAGCAGGTCGCAGATCTTTACGGCGTAGGCCTGGATGGCGGCCGTAGACTTATCTCCGTACGGCAGGTGGGCAGTATCGCCAAAATAAACGATCTGCTCCAGGGGGAGCACTTTGGTAATGGCCTGTGCCACAGTAAGTCCGCCAATGCCACTATCAAAAATCCCGACAGGTTGATCTTTCATGTTCTGTTTTGTGAAAAGCGAAGTTAGGTAAAATCAGATAAACACTCCGTTCACACCTCAATTTTATCTATTAACTAAAAAAAGGAATAATATGAATTTAATTTAAATTAAATGGGGTTTGAGTTAAATATTACAAATTAACTTCGTATGTTGCAATAAACAAATTAACCGTTGCCACCCCATTCCTTTCCAGCGTTTCCCAGCGGCCTGTAGCACCGGTCTGCCCGATATATCTTAGAAGAGCAGAGCATTGCAGCAGATTCCTGTGAACAGAGAGGCCCCAGCGTTTATATGAATATGAAGCAGTATTAACTGACCCAGTACAAACTAAATCTTTTATGTTGCCAGTCCAGCCAAAGTCCACAGCAGTAATCACCAGATCGTCTCTGTACGGAGATGCGACCACCCGCTTTGTGGCTTTTCTTATCGACTCTACGCTGTTGGTGTTTTTTTTCTCCATTAGCTTTTATTCGGCAGACGATCATCCGGAGCTTATGTTTACCTGGAACAAGCACTTAGTTCAGAGTAACCTGTCGCCGGCAATAGCTGCGTCAATCCTGAAGTCGGTTTTCCTGAACCCTTACTTCCTGGTGATGCACTGGCTCTACTACACCTTGCTGGAGGCCTCGCCGCGGCAGGCAACCATCGGTAAATTTGTGCTGGGCCTGCAGGTATCAGACCTGCGCGGCAAAAAAATGAACCTGCTTAAATCCAATTACCGCTATATAGTCAAGCTACTTCTTTCTGCCCCTCTTTTCCTGGGCTTTTTGCTCGTTATAAACAAACGTCGCAAGCAAACCCTTTACGATTTCATAGCCAGAACCGTCGTGACAACAAGCCAGACATCAGGGAAAAGCACAAATACAACCCTAAACCACCTGAAATTTATCTCGTATAACTAAGCTTGAAATTAAATTGAAAGGAGGGATTGAAAGGAGGGAAATTATGAGATTTATTCCAACCCGTTTTCATGGGATTTTAGATTACATAGTTGGTCTTTTACTTATTGCCTCCCCATGGCTGTTTAACTTTGCTGCTGGTGGCGCAGAAACCTGGGTACCTGTTATAATTGGTATCGTGGTGCTGCTGCAGACAATCATGACCGACTTTGAAGTAGGTGTCATCAGAAAAATACCGATGCAGACACACCTGATGATGGACTTTGGCATTGGCGTGATTCTGGCCATTTCGCCTTGGCTGTTCGGCTTTGCCGATGTAGTGTATACGCCTCACCTGATTTTTGGTATCTTCTCTATTCTGGCATCGCTCACCACGCACCGGGTGCCGAGCGCCGCTTACCGGACTAACCATGTGCAGGACAACCCTCTCAGGTAGCAAAACAAGCTGATTGTTAAACGAATTACCGGAAGCAGGCTGATTTCTACATCAGCCTGCTTTTATTTTACCCTCCCCTAAGCGCAGAATTCACTAAATTTACACCATGAATTATTTATCTGCAGAAAACCTCTCCAAAAGCTTTGGCGACCGTTGGTTGTTCAGGAACCAGAACTTTGGTATAAACCAGGGGCAGCGCATTGCCCTGGTGGGCGTAAACGGCTCCGGCAAAACCACCCTTTTGAACATTCTGGCCGGTAAGCTGCCGCCCGATGAAGGAAATGTGAGCACCCGCAAAGGCATTACCGTGAGCTACCTCGGCCAGAACCCCGAGTTTAACGAGGAGCTGACCGTGCAGCAAAGCATTTTTTCAGGGCAGAGCGATGTGTTGGATGTCATAAGAGATTATGAGGCGGCCATTGCCAACCCCAATACCAGCGGCGACGCCATGCAAAAGCTCATGGAGCGCATGGACGAGCTGCAGGCCTGGGACTTTGAGGTTCGGGTAAAGCAGATTCTGTCGAAGCTGGGCATCAACAACCTGGACCAATATATTAAGTCGCTTTCGGGTGGCCAGCGCAAGCGCGTGGCCATGGCGCGGGTACTCATAGAGGAGCCCGACCTGCTCATCCTCGACGAACCTACCAACCACCTGGACCTTGATACGATAGAGTGGCTCGAGAACCTGCTCTCCACCCAGAACACTACTCTGCTCATGGTGACGCACGATCGCTACTTCCTCGACAAAGTAGCCAACGAAGTGGCAGAGCTTGATGGCGGTAACCTCTACAGCTACAAGGGCAACTACAGCTATTTTGTGGAGAAAAAGGCTGAGCGCGAAGAGGCTTCGGTGGCCGAAACAGAGAAGGCCCGCAACCTGATGCGAAAGGAGCTCGACTGGATCAGGCGCCAGCCAAAAGCCCGGGGCACCAAAGCAAAATACCGGGTAGATGCCTTTGAGGAACTGAAAGAAAAGGCAGCTAAGAAAATAGCGGGCCCGCAACTGGAGCTATCCGTAAAAACGACGCGCCAGGGCGGCAAGATCATAGAAGTAGACCACATCTCGAAAAGCTTTGGCGACAAGGTGATTGTGGATGACTTCTCTTACGTTTTTAAAAAGAAAGACCGCATCGGAGTGGTAGGCCCCAACGGGGCCGGTAAATCGACCTTCCTGAACATGCTCACCGGAAAGCTCGCCCCCGACAGCGGTACCGTAGATGCCGGCCAGACCACTGTGTTTGGCTACTATACCCAAAACGAACTCACGTTTAAAGAAGATCAGCGGGTAATCGACATTGTAAAAGACATTGCGGAGGTAGTGGAGATGGCCAACGGCGAGGTAATTACCGCAAGTCAGTTTTTGCAGCACTTCCAGTTTGCACCGCCCCAGCAGTACACCTTTGTGAGCAAGCTGAGCGGTGGCGAAAAAAGAAGACTCCAGCTGCTGCGCGTGCTCATCCAAAACCCGAACTTCCTGATTCTCGATGAGCCGACCAACGACCTGGACATTATTACGCTCAATATTCTAGAGGATTTTCTGCTGAACTTTGGCGGCTGCCTGCTCATCGTGTCGCACGACAGGTATTTTATGGACAGGCTGGTGGAACACCTGTTCGTGTTTGAGGGCGAAGGCAAAATACGCAACTTCCCTGGCAACTACACCGATTACCGCGAATGGCTGAAGGAACAGGAAAGCCAGGAACCAGCGCCAAAGCCTGCTGCTGCCTCGCCGGCCGAACCAGCAAAAGAGCAGCCAACACCTAACAAGCGCAAAGCCACCTACAACGAAAAGAAGGAGTACGAGCAGCTGGAGAAAGAAATTGCCCAACTGGAGGCCCGCAGAGCAGAGATCATCGAAACCATGAACGCCGGCACCACCACCGACCATGAGCAGCTCACTTCCTGGGCCACCGAAATCGAAAGCATTAACGAGCAGCTCGAGGAGAAAGAGCTCCGGTGGCTGGAACTGTCGGAGCTGATATAGATAAGACTACACTTTTACAGTAAAAAGCGGCAGTTCAGGTTGGAGGCGTTAAAATGCTACTCCGGCCTGACCTGCCGTTTTACCTACATTCAGATTATTTGAATGAAAAATGCCTTCCAGAGGACCTCAGGGTTTTTGCCCTAGCCTTTACCCGTCAGAATCCACTTAATGTACTTAGTAGCAATTCAACAGCGCATGT
Source organism: Pontibacter beigongshangensis (assembly GCF_014332515.1). Classification (GTDB taxonomy): domain Bacteria; phylum Bacteroidota; class Bacteroidia; order Cytophagales; family Hymenobacteraceae; genus Pontibacter; species Pontibacter beigongshangensis. The sequence continues at coordinate 20,698 of NZ_VFSD01000027.1, forward strand.
TGTAAAGCAAAAAATTCACAGGAGATATGCAATTATTTTGCAGGTTATTTTAACCCTTTAACCACTACATAGCTCTTCCGGTTTTGCTGCGCTACACGAACAATCTTAGTATTAAAGTCCTTTTGATCATTAACTGTTTCATAAAAATTGTCAAAAAAGCCGAGCGCCTGCCTGCGGTAATTATTATCTAAAGGCTCACAATTAAGGTAGAGTTTATAAACTTCCGCTTTATGCTTGTTAAACGCACGAATTACTTCCGAATAAATCTCGTCGCTATAAGGGTAGCCTCTAAATAACCTCTGACGCACCGATGTAATACCTAGCTCAGGGGGTGGTACAGCATAGGGAGGCGCTACAATACCTGAGTAATCAAAATCATACGGCACAGGAGTAGGTGCCTTTAAAGAATCTCTGGAAATAAGTTTGATGTTATGCCGGTAAGACACCGACCAATCTGTGTTACCGATCATGTATTGAAAGAATGCCACCCTTGCCATAGCTCGGGTGTCTGTACTTTCCATGCCTACCCATTTTTCTTTTGGCACGATGGTCCCCTTATTTCTCCTGGCCATCTCGTTATCATCTTCAATCAGGAAGGCATATTTTCTCTCAGTTTTTCTCTTGCCATTTACGTCAACATACTCAACCCGGCAGAGCCTGACCCTGAAGCTTTCGCCGGTTATGATGTTGTAGACTTTGTAGGCCAAATACTCCCGCAATACATAGTCATCTCCAAGGCAGTGGGTAACCAATTTTAGCTTGTTGGCATGTCCAAATACATTGCTCTGTGCCGTTTTCCTGGAGAAGTTAAGCATTATGGGAGGAAACCTGCAGATGGAGGGGTCGCGGCGGTGGCTTCCTCTAGCCATTACTTTTAGCTCTATTGCCACTTCGGAGCCGGCAGTATCTTTGTAGGTAAGCGTTGCTTTATGGTACTCCCGCTCCAGGCCCCGATCTTTGAGAAGTTTCTCATAGTCCACAGTGAGCCTAAACTCCAGTATTTCTTCGGTGGCGAAAAGAGGGTTACTTTCGCTTTGCTGCTGAAAAAAGGGAAAAAGATTAACAGCATAATGCGTATCAGGGGGTATACTATCTTGAGCATGTTGCTTAAGTGGCAGGCAACAAATCAGAAATATATTGATGAGGAAAAATAGGAGATACTTTCTCATGGCTGCTACTGCTTATCATTTTGCACCCGCCAGGCTTTTGTGTTAGATGGGATAGGAATGAGGTTGAAAAAGATATGTAACATAAGAACGACTGCCACCTTAAATGCGACTTATAGCCTTAAGCTGTTGGCACCGGTACCTGTAACTTTCTACCAGAATAGTTGAACGAATGCCTGGAGCAGTTCACTTATTCTTTACTTAGCTACATAATTCAGCTTTGTGTCTATAAATAACTCTCTGATCGGATGGCCTTGTAATACAGTGGTGTCCAGAACAATGGCTACCTGAACAGAATCTGTTTTTACCGCGAGTCCTACTGGTTCCTTCTGAGATGCAACTACTATTGTATCCAGCCTTGGCACTATTACTACTGAATCTATCTCAAACTTAAGCAAACGGGCAACCGTCGGGGCTATGTCTTTTAAGGTGTATCGGGCTTCTACCTCCTTCCCTTTCTTAAAATCGGGGCCCAGCGCCAACAAACTGATGTGTTCGCACCCCTCACAGTTGTCGCCATGGTCTACCCAGCCTCCGTTTATTTCATTTAAATGCCGGCCATGATCGTTTGTAACAATGAGTGCAGTACTGTTTCTGTAAAATGAATCTCCCTGAAGAAAACCCCAAAGCTCTTTTACAAACCTGTCAGAGCGTCCAATGCCTCTTAAATAATAATCCCAGTTACCCGCATGGGCAAAACCGTCTGGCTCCATAAAATTTATTAGCACGAGGCTGGGTTTGTGCGTTGTTAAAATCTGCTTCGCTTGCAGCATCGTGAGTGAATCTGCCCGGTAGCCAGTGCCTGGCCCAGCTATGCCACAATCTATGGAAGGTATAAATTTGCCGTTCCATTCCGGATCTGATGTATTAGCCAATATATGGAGCTTATCCTTACTGGAAATAATCCAGGCTGCTGTAGTTGGCTTACCTGTATTTTTCAGCCAATATTGAAATATGGAGGGGTTTGCAGGTAACTCATCTCCGTAATTATCAATTGGCTGGTTTACGCCGGTGGTGATCACCGCATGACCGGAACTAGTGTAGGTATAGCCATCATTGTAAAAGTGATTCAGAAAAACGCCGTCCTGCTTCATTTTACCAGACATATTTGGAATAAGTCCGGGTATGTTTGCCCAAGTCTCTGAATACCTGGGTCCGTCAATAACGATAATAACAACATTTTCAGTTTGCAAAGAATCGGTTTCAGACATGGGGGAAGTACAGGCATGTATAAAAGCACCAACTAAGACCAAACCAATTCCATTTAACAAGCAGGCCAGGTTGTTAAATCTTATATTTTTGAGTTGAGATACTAAAGACCTCATGAGGGAAGTATTAAGAAAATAGTCAGCTTTTATATAAATATTATACGGAAGTGGCAAAACTAAAGCCACAGAAAGCAAAGCGGCTATCTTAAAATTTTAAGGATGGGAAAACGCGCACTTAGCAGCTGTCTACTGCTATAAGTCTTCTTACCTTAGCCGATAAGGCTAAGGTAAGGCACCAAACCTTCTATTTTTGCAAGAGCAATTTCGAATAAGAAGACAACCTTACAGCGTCTCTGGCGTGTGGGGCAACACCGCTATTGAATAGAAGATGGAAGTTTGGAACAAGTTGGCTCCGTGGTCTTACACAGAGCCCACTCTAAAGTTATGGAATTCTGTTACTGCGTCAACTCGTGGTTCATGATAAAGCCTACTTTGCTGGTGCGCGAGAGGTGCAGGTTCTCCAGTTTGTGCTTGTAGGTTATCTTTTCGATGTCGCTTACAGGTTGCCCCATCAGGTCGTTGTTGATGGAGGCAATAATGGCGCTCTCCACCAAAATGCGAAGGACTTTATCGGTTATGCGGTTTTTGGAGATGCGGTCGTAGGAAAGCTCCATTTGCTTCACGCCTTCTATGCAGAAATGGTTTTCTATGTTCACGAGCATGCGCCCGATCAGGTAGCCCGTATCGTCGAGCCGGTTGTATTTAATGGTGTCGGCCATAAAGTTGTAGGCCATAATGTGGCCGAAGAACCTGCGCTTAAAGTCTTTTTCCACATAACTGTTACGCATGATCTCGTAGTCGTCCGGGAAGGTGATAATGTTGGAGTGCATCACAAACACAAGCAGGTCGCCGGAGAACTTGATATGAAACTCATGTGCACTTATTTCTTTATATTCAATGATAACCTCAGCATTTTGCCGGGTTATTCTGTCTGTCAGCTCCTCCACTACATCCATCGAAATCATTTTCATCCGTTCAAATGCTTCTCTGGTGTTGCGGTAGATGGCTTGTTTGGTAATTGATTTTTGCTCTAGCCCATTTATAATATCACTTAATCTGTCTACTTCCATAGTTTTTTGTTGTAACCGGATTTAAGAATACTGTTTTTACCGTTATCCTATACAAATGGTTGTTCCAAAATCCTTTATCAGCCCAGGCCGGTTTTGCGCCTTACCGCCTTCAGTTTCCCTTCGGTGTTCAGTGGTGAGAGCGGCTATTATGCTAATAAAAAGCGCCCTCCGGAGGTCATGCACACTGCTGCTGCTCCTGCCCCGAAGAACTTAAACAACTGTTATTCTTTCTGTTACCAGCGCCAACACTGCTCACCCTCCAGCTACCCCAGTTCTGCCATCAGTTCCTCATTCAGCTCCAGGTTGTGGTAAACCTTTTGCACATCGTCGTCATCTTCCAGGGCATCTATAAACTTTAGTATTTTGCGGAGCGCCTCCAGGTCGTGCACCTCCACGGTGGTGTTGGGTATGCGCTGCAGTTCTGCTGTTTCCACCTCCAGGGGCAGCTCCTCTACTTTCTTCTGCAGAGAGCCAAAGTCCTCCATGGCGCCGTAAATGGTGATGTAATCCTCCTCAAACTCCACTTCGTCGGCACCGGCATCAATCAACTCCAGGGTCAGTTCTTCCTCGTCTGCAGGTTGTTCCCCTCTCCGGATCACGAACACGCTCTTTCTGTCGAATATAAACTCCAGGGAGCCGTTTGTACTCAGGCTACCATGGTTTTTATTGAAAATGGTGCGCACATTCTGCACCGTTCGGTTTATGTTGTCTGTGAGGCACTCTACATACACAGCCACCCCGTGGGTGGCATAGCCTTCGTAGGTTACCTCCTGGTAGTTGCCTTCTCCGCCCTCTCCTTTTTTAATAGCTCTTTCAATATTGTCTTTCGGCATGTTGGCCGCCTTGCTTGTCTGGATGGCCAGGCGCAGGCGCGGATTGCCATCGGGGTCAGGGCCGCCTTCTTTTACGGCTACCGTTATCTCCTTTATCAGCCGGGTAAAAATTTTAGAGCGTTTGGCGTCTGTGGCCCCTTTCTGTCGTTTTATCTTCGACCATTTGCTGTGTCCTGCCATATAACTTCTTTCTTTATTCCAGATGTCTGGCTTTTGATATGTTCGGGCAAAATAACTAAATTTTTGGCTACTAAAGCAAAAGGGCAGCCGCGCATATAGCGTGGCTGCCCTTTAAGACTGCATCCGGGTAAGTGGATTTTATAGCACAAACATGAAGATCGCGTTGATGATGTTAACGCCGATCAACAAGGACAAATTCGGTGATTCCTGTATAAATCTTTTCATGACTTCATTTTAATAATTACATCTTGCTAAAATCGGCTCCTGCCAACTTCTGTAAACATTACGCCCCACAAAAAAAGATGTTACAACGTAATTGAACTTTTTCAACAGCACCGAAAAACCACTATATAGTAAAAACCTAATTTTTAAGCGAAAATGTGGCTAACCAAGCACAAAGCTGACAGCTGAACCCTTGTTTAAATTGCATTTAAGCATTCAGAAAATAAATTAAACAAGCCTACTGCAACTATATCCGGCAATTTTTGCTTATTATAAAACAAAGACTTCCAGAGGCTTTTCCGTTACTGCGAAATCAGTAAAGTAATTTTCGTATATTTACATACCATTAACATGCTGCAGAAGCAGCACGCATACAGATCATTAAAATTATTTATATTTTGGACTTTCGTTCTTTTAACTTACACGACGACGTACTGACAGGTATTGAATCGATGGGGTACAATAACCCCACTCCTGTGCAGCAGCAGGCCATACCGCTTATACTCGAGCGCAAAGATATGATTGCCTGCGCCCAGACAGGCACCGGCAAAACCGCCGCTTACCTGCTCCCCCTGATAGACCGTATTTCGCATGCCAACTATGCCTACACCAGCACCCTGATTCTGGTGCCGACCCGTGAGCTGGCCAAGCAGATAGATGAGCAGGTAGAAGGCCTGGGTTACTATGCCCCGGTTAGTTCCATTGCTATCTACGGCGGCAACAAAGGCGATGAGTGGGAACAGCAGAAACGCGCGCTAACAGGTGGTGCCGATATTATTATTGCCACGCCCGGTCGCCTGATGTCACACATGGCCCTTGGGTACGTGCGGCTCGACCAGCTGGAGTACCTGGTACTCGACGAGGCTGATAAAATGCTGGACATGGGCTTTATGGATGATATCCTGAAAATTGTGCGCCAGCTGCCGGAAAACCGCCAGACGCTGCTCTTTTCGGCTACCATGCCACGCAAAATCCGCGATCTGGCCAAGCAAATCCTCAAAGATCCGGCTGAAATAAACCTGGCTATTGCCAAACCAGCCGAAGGCATAGACCAGCGCCTGTACCTGACCTACGACAACCAGAAGCTGCCCCTGCTGGAGCACCTGCTCAACGACCTGGAAGTGCAGAGCATGATCATCTTCACATCCCGTAAATCGAATGTGAGCCAGATCGTGCGCTCGCTCGAGAAAATGGGTTTTGATGCAGCCGGCATCCAATCGGACCTGGAGCAGGACGAGCGGGAAAAGGTGCTGCAACGCTTCAAGAACCGCCAGCTCCGCATTATCGTGGCCACCGATATCCTGTCGCGCGGCATCGATATCGACAGCCTGAGCCATGTTCTGAACTTCGACATGCCGCAGGATGCGGAAGACTACGTGCACCGCGTTGGCCGCACAGCCCGTGCTGCCTCTACAGGCATGGCGATAACCTTTGTGAACGAAAACGACATGTACCGCGTGCGCAAGGTAGAGCAACTGATTGAGCGCGAGCTGCCAAAGCTGCCATTGCCCGAAGCAATTGGCAAAGGCCCTGCTTTTGACCCAACCCGCCGATTCGACAACAAAGGCAGAGGCGGCAGCAGCAGCCCGGGCCGCAACAACAGCCGCGGCGGAAAGCCAGCCAGATCGGGCGGCAGACCACCGCACAAGGCAGGCGACCACAAACCCGGCGCTAAGCCTGCTCCACTCGCAACAGCCGAGCAACAGCCACGAGCCGAGCGTCCGCCTCGTGCCGAGGGGCAGCCGGCAGGAGAAAACCCGAACCGCAACCGGAACCGCAATAAGAACCGCAACAAAAACAGAAACCGGAACACCTCCCCTGAGCAGAAGCCGCAAGGCAGCCAGCAGGTACCGCAAAACAACAGCTAACATAAAAAGAGCCGCTCCGGGAGCGGCTCTTTTTATGTTAGCTTAAGTGAGCAGGCCTTTGTGCAGGGTCAGGTAAAGCAGCCTCTGGAAGGCCTTTTTCATTCGAATAATTAAGTGCCACCAGCTATTGTCCCGACCTGCGTTGTAAACCAGTAAATCCATTTTTGTGAGGTTGTTTGCCGTAGGTCATTCACCCTCTTGCCTATAAGCCATAGCCGACAGGCTATGGCTTATAGGCACGGGTACAATGCAATAAATGTAAAATGGCCAGGTGAGACCAAGTGATAAAAAAGGCAGAATGCCTCTGGAAGGTTATTTCTATTAGAATAATTCATTTCTAGCCCCGACATACAGTCCTTCAAAATAAACCAAGTGCATTCGAGTAAACCTCCTTGCATGGAAGCTAAATTATTTGAATGAAAAAGGCTTTCCAAAGGCTGCTAATCTATCTTTCCCAGCCCTTCAACTGTTAAGATCTACTTAGATGAACTTAATTAAATCGCATACCATATTTACAGATGCCCGGCTACACTGCCTCATTCCTTGTAACATCACTACATAACTAAATAACTAAAGTGGCCAGCTTTTCCATTGCAGCGTAAGTTTCACTTTTCGAATGACCCACTCCTAGTCGGCAATTTTACTACAAATTATCATCCTTCCCGAATAATCACCGCTACAGAAGCACAGGATCAATAACGATTTATACAAATTTCATAAAATTATAAGTACTCAACAGCAATTTTATATATTTTTAGAAGTTAATATAAATATTCGACTACACACAACACCGGTAGCACTGCCCTTAGGCTTCATTTTCAGAAGGCAAAAACAGGTTCTACACTAAAATTACCTGAAACCACTAATCCATATCTACTGATTTTCAGCAGGTTTAGAACATCTAAATACAAAAACAGATATTCGTTTCTAAATTGTATGTCATGAAAAATGCCTTACTGCTGGTACTGCTCTGCATTTTTTGTTTTACAAGCGCGTCGGCTCAAACGCCTGCTGCCAATGCCTCTGTAAAGGGCATACTGCTTGATTCTGCCAAAAAGGAAGCCCTGCCTTACGTGACGGTGCTGCTGCGTGAGCCCGGGAAGGACCAACCTCTCAAAAGCACCTTCTCCACCGACAACGGCTCATTCGAATTCACAGGCCTGGCTTTGGGCACCTATGAAATTCTGCTCACCTCGGTTGGGTTCAAAAACAAGACTATTGCTGTACCGGAACTCACCAGCACCCATCCTACCGCCAACCTTGGGAAGATATTTATTGTATCGTCGGCAAACCACCTGAAAGAGGTGCAGGTAACGGCCGACAAACTGCTGATTGTGCAGGACATTGATAAGCTGACCTACAATGTGGAGGCAGACCCGGAGAACCAGACCATGACGGCGCTGGACATGCTCCGGAAAGTGCCCATGCTCACCGTAGATGCCGAAGACAACATTCAGCTGAACGGCAGCAGCAGCTATAGGATTTTAGTCAATGGCAAAAACTCCTCATTGTTTGTCCGGAACCCGAAGGATGTGTTTAAGAGCATGCCCGCCAACTCCATTAAAAGCATAGAGGTTATCACCAACCCGCCTGCCAAATACGAAGCAGAGGGAGTGGGTGGCATTATCAACATCATTACGCATAAAAAGGGCCTGAACGGCTATAACGGCTCCATTAACGGCGGTGTTGGCCACCCGCAAACAGCCAGTGCCAGTGGTTATCTTACAGCGAAGCATAACAAGTTTGGCATCTCCTCTTACTACGGCAATCAATTCTACAATAACCCCACCAACAGGAGCTACAGCCTGCGAAGAGAGCCCTCTGCCGCACAGCTGGAACAGATAGGCACCAGCAACAACGAGGGGCATTTCCAATACTTCAGCACCGAGCTGAGCTTTGAGCCGGACTCCCTGAACCTGATCACGGCCAACTACAGTTTTAACCGCAGCCAGGGCGAGGGCATTTCTATGCTGAACGTGGAGCGGCTAAGCGGCAGCCATGTGCTGGAGCAGGCCTATACCCGCCTGAACTCCAATAACTTCAACTGGAGCGGCAGCGATCTGGGGCTCGACTACCAGCATACGTTTAAACGCAACAAGGAACAGCTGCTGACGCTCTCGTACAGGTTAAATCAAAGTGGCGATGGCAACCTGGCGGGCATCGATAACGAGGCAATCTTTAACTACACCAGCATTTTCAGCACCACCGACAATGTAGGCAAATCGAAGGAGCAAACCATTCAGGCTGATTATGTGCACCCTATTAAAAAACAAACGCTGGAATTCGGTATCAAAACCATTTTACGAGACAACAGCAGCGACTACTATTACCGCATACGGCAGGAGCAGGGGGAGTACCTGGAAGTGCCCGAACTCAGCAACAGCTTCGAGTACTCGCAGGATATTTATGCGGCCTACACGTCGGTGAGCCTCCGCAAAGACAAGTGGGGCCTGAAACTCGGCGCACGTCTGGAAGAAACCAGAGTAGCGGCGAACTTCGAGACATCACGCTCTCGCGCAAGCTTAAAGATATGGCCTCGGTCAAAATTTCGTACACACAGCGCATCGAGCGGCCAGGCCTCTGGTACATCAACCCGTATATCAACGTCATCGATTCTACCAACATCAGCTATGGCAACCCTAACCTGCAGCCTGCCACCAACAATGTGTTTACACTAGCCTACAGTACCTTCGTAAAGGGCTCCTCCATCAATGTCAGCCTGAACCACTATTTCACGAACAACTCCATTCAGCAGTTCACCACCCTGGGCGAAGATCGCATTGCGCGCACCACCTTTGGCAATATTGGCAAAAACAGCACGAGCGGCCTTAACATAAGCGGCAACTCCACTTTCTTCAAAAAACTGAGCGTGAACATGAACGGCACCCTGAATTATGTGCAACTGGAAAGTACGCTGGCCGGCAGACCGGTCCGTAACGAAGGGCTTACCGCCAACATATACAGCAACGTGAGCTACAAGTTTGAGAAGAACTGGCGCCTGAGCGGCAATGTAGGGCTAAATTCACCGCGTATAATGCTGCAGGGCAGGTCCGGGGGCTACGCCTACCATAGCATCTCGCTGAACAAACAGTTCCTGAAAGACAACAAGGTCACCATCAGCGGCTCCATATCCAGCCCCTTCCAGAAAAACCGCCGCTGGTTCTCAGAGATCAATGACCCGGCCTTTTACCAGGTTACTGAAAGTTTTTACCTGATGCGGCGGTTTAACATCTCCTTTAACTACCGCTTCGGACAATTAAAAGGTGGCATTGCCCGCAAGAAGCGCGGCATCAGCAACGACGACCAGTCGGGCGGTGGTAAAGGCGGACAGCCTTCGGGCGGCAACTAATCAGGTACACCAGGTGACAAAGCGGCGGAATTATCGTATTTTTGTACGCTACACCTATGCAGGACTTGTTACCTGTTTTGCCTGAACCCCTAAAGCAGCACACATGAAAGCATTACTCCTAATCGACATCCAGAACGACTTTTTGCCAGGCGGTGCCCTGGCTGTACCGGAAGGCGACCAGGTAATACCGATAGCCAACCGCCTGCAGCCGCACTTCGACCTGGTAGTGGCCACGCAGGATTGGCATCCGGCCAACCACAAGAGCTTTGCCTCGCAGCACGAAGGCAAAAGCACGTTTGAGGTGGTGGAGCTACAGGGGCTGGAGCAGGTGCTCTGGCCAGACCATTGTATACAGGGCACAGCCGGAGCAGCTTTTTCGGAAGCGCTGAACATGCAACAGGTGGAAGCCATCTTCCAGAAAGGCATGGAGCCAAACGTAGACAGCTACAGCGGGTTCTACGACAACGGCCACCTGAAAAGCACCGGCCTCGCCGACTACCTGCGCGGTAAACAGGTGCAGGAGGTGTATGTGGCAGGCCTTGCCGGCGACTTTTGTGTATATTTCACGGCTAAGGATGCACTGCAGGAAGGTTTCAGCACCTACCTGATCGAGGATGCCTGCCGCCCTATTTCACCGGAAAACTTTGAAAAGGCAAAAGCAGATGTCGTAGCAAAAGGTGGAAAGGTTGTACACAGCAGCAAATTATTCTAATGAAAATGGCCCTCTAGAGGACGCCGGTCGCCAATTGTGCAGAGACTTAACTGTGTATCAACTTGCTCGCTTTGTTTAGCTGGCCGTCCCTGAAAAAGGGGTTCACGGAGCAGTAGTTTAAAGGAGAGGTCTGGCTATTATTGGAACAGCAACAGTACCCTCCGGAAGGCCATTTTCATTCAAATAATTCAGTTGGGGAGAAGTGTCCGCACAATCCATCACTCCTCCACTTCCTTAATCTCCTGTGTCAGTTCCACCAGCACGCCATTGGCACTTTTCGGGTGCACAAAGCAAACCAGTTTGTTGTCGGCCCCTTTCTTCGGGGCATCGCTCAACAGCACGAAGCCCTCCTGCTTGAGCCGCTCCATTTCTGCCACGATATCGTCCACCTCAAAGGCAATATGATGAATGCCTTCTCCTTTTTTCTCTATAAATCTGGCGATGGCGCTATCCTCGGAAGTGGCCTCCAGCAGCTCGATTTTGGAGCCGCCGACCCTGAAAAAGGAAGTGTTCACACCTTCCGATTCTACTGACTCTGTTTTATATGGCCCCGCTCCAAGTAGTTTACTGTACAGTTTGTTAGCCTCACTAAAATTCCGAACGGCTATACCAATATGCTCCACCTGTTTCATTTTAATTTAGAATTAGTCTTATTACCCTTTTTTTACTAAATTTGCCCTAAATCTAAAACTAATATTTTCTTTCCGCTGTTATTTTAACAAGTACAGAAAAAAAGAACAAAACCAGTGCTATGCTAACACTTCCTATATACCTCGATAACAACGCCACTACACCACTCGATCCGCGTGTACTGGATGCCATGCTGCCGTACATGACTAAAATGTTCGGAAATGCGGCCTCCCGTAACCACGCCTTTGGCTGGCAAGCCGAAGAGGCCGTTGACTATGCCCGTGATCAAATTGCCGCGCTTATCAACTGCTCTCCAAAGGAAATTATCTTTACTTCCGGAGCCACTGAGTCAGACAACCTGGCTATTAAAGGCGTGTTTGAGATGTACGCTTCTAAGGGCAACCATATTATTACAGCTACCACAGAGCATAAAGCGGTGCTGGACACCTGCAAGCACATCGAGAAGCAGGGCGGAAAAGTTACCTACCTTCAGGTAGATAGCGAAGGCCTTATCGATCTGCAGCAGCTAGAGGATGCCATTACCGACAAAACGATCCTGATTTCCCTGATGTATGCCAACAACGAAGTAGGTGTTATTCAGCCGGTTCGCGAAATATCCAGGATCGCCAAGAAGCACGGTATCCTTTTCTTTACAGACGCCACGCAGGCAGTTGGTAAAATACCTGTAGATGTTGAATCGGATGGCATTGACCTGATGGCTTTCTCTGCCCACAAAATGTACGGACCTAAAGGCGTTGGTGCCCTGTATGTGCGCCGTAAAAACCCACGGGTTAAAGTAACCGCCCAGATGGACGGTGGTGGCCACGAGCGCGGCATGCGTTCCGGCACGCTGAACGTTCCCGGCATAGTTGGCCTGGGCAAAGCCTGCGAACTGGCCAGGCAGGACATGGCTTCCGACACAGCCCGTATCTCAGCCATGCGCGATCGCCTGGAAAAAGAGCTGCTCACCATTGAGGAGTCTTATGTAAACGGCTCGCGTGAGCACCGTCTGCCACACGTAAGCAATATCTCTTTCAAATATGTAGAAGGCGAAGGCCTGATGATGGGTGTAAAAGACCTAGCTGTTTCTTCCGGATCGGCCTGTACATCGGCTTCATTGGAACCTTCTTATGTGTTAAAAGCATTAGGATTAAGCGACGACCTGGCACACTCTTCGCTACGATTCGGCCTGAGCCGCTTCACTACCGACGAAGAGATAGACTTTGCCATTAACCACGTAAAAGAGGCTGTTGCAAAACTGCGTGATATGTCTCCGCTGTGGGAAATGTTTAAAGAAGGAATCGACCTTAACTCTATTGAGTGGGCGGAACACTAGGATTTAATTCAAAATTAAAAATTAGAAATTATGGTAAGGGTTCTTTAGAACCATCATCTATAATAATTCAATTCTGGTTTTTAATTTTGAACTTTAAGAAAAGATCTACATTAGATTAATTTCTAATTTTGAATTTATAATTTTTAATTAAAAAAAACAGAGCTATGGCTTATTCAGATAAAGTAATCGATCATTACAGCAACCCACGTAACGTAGGTACGCTGGACAAAGCAAAAGCAAACGTTGGAACCGGTTTAGTAGGTGCCCCTGAGTGCGGCGACGTAATGCGCCTTCAGATTGAAGTAGACGAGAACCAGATCATCACAGACGCGAAGTTCAAAACCTTTGGTTGTGGTTCTGCCATCGCCTCTTCTTCGCTGGCAACCGAGTGGCTGAAAGGCAAATCAGTAGATGAGGCCATGACCATCGATAACATGGCCATTGTGGAAGAACTGGCCTTACCGCCTGTAAAAATTCACTGCTCTGTTCTGGCCGAAGACGCGATCAAATCTGCGATCAACGATTACCGTGTAAAAAATGGTCTTCCGGCGTTAGAGCTGGCTGGTTCACATCACTAATAGCACAGCAACTCACAGATGGAGTCAACAACTGATGTACATCTAGAGAGTGTGCGCCTTCAAAAGCAGATTGAAAACCACTTAGGAATGAGTGGTGGCAATCTGCTTTTTGAATTCAGGCTGATCGACCATAAAACCCGCTTAGACCTGATCACAGTGAACCCGCGCCACAGCCAATCGTTCCTGCTTCATTCCGAAACAGGCTACGACCGGCTGGATGCGCTGCGCAAAATGCTGGCTTATGTGCAGCGTTACCGCGACCAGGAGAGTTCGTATACGATACAGTGGATGGCCCGAAACGACAAAGAGCTGAACACCTCTTACTTCAGGGCCCGCCACATGTACGAAGCACTCGATAAACTTTATTTTGGCCGAGACATGAACACGATCACGGTTTTCAGCATCGTGCTCAACCCAGTCTCTTAGACGATAAATGTAGTATGATAACAGTATCAGACAAAGCAAAAGAGAAAGTCATAAAGCTGAAGCAGGATGCGCAGCTCGACGACACATTCCGCTTGCGCGCTTCTGTGGCAGGCGGTGGCTGCTCCGGCCTGTCCTATAACCTCGACTTCGATGACGAGGTAAAACCAATGGATCAGGAGTTTGAAGACAAGGGTGTAAAGGTTGTGGTGGACATGAAAAGCTTCCTGTACCTGGCTGGCACAGAACTCGATTTCTCTGACGGCCTGAACGGCAAAGGCTTCTACTTCAACAACCCGAACGCCAGCCGTACCTGCGGCTGCGGCGACAGCTTCTCCGTGTAGCGAAAAACTCCAACTAAATTATTAAAAGCGAGCGGGCACCAGTAACAGGTGCCCGCTCGCTTTTTGTAATAAGTAAGGATGTGCAGCAGCAGCTGCTATAAAGCTACGGGAGGGCCATTTTCATTCAAATAATTCCTGCATGCCGCAAGTTTAGGCGCAGCCGTAACTTGTGGCTTTTCCATGATAGCAAGTTTTCAACTTGCGTAGTCCATCGCTTCTTTCGCTTTTGATAGTATCGTAAATAGGTTATGGTGCTGCTGCATAAATAATTCGTTTTTACCTTTACCTTCCGCTGTAGCCGAATGTTTGCGCAGACAACTGACATGGGAGAGAATATATACACGGTACTTAAATTGCCAATATTATAATTCACGCAATTTAAAAACTTGCCCTAATGGTTACCACAAGTTACGGCTACGCCTAAACTTGCGGCATGGTAGGCAAAACACTCGCAGGAGCTGCGCACACGGCGAGGTTTAATTATTTGAATGATTTTGCCCCTCCGGAGGCTCTGCTACTCCTGCTGCTGTTTCGTTTCATTAATCTTTAAATAAGGCTTAGTTGTGCAGCAGCAGCTAAAAGAACTCCTAAGGGCCATTTCCATTAGAATAATTGGCGCCATCGCCAAATAAAAAGAGGGCACTCTCACGAGCACCCTCTCCTAACATTGTTTTTCTGTGGTTAACTGAGCAAGCTCAAGACAAATCACTCATTCAAGATTCAACACTTAGTAAGCTCTGCCGGCTTTGTTCTCCACAAAGTTCATAAAAGCGCGGTTCACCACTTTAATACCGCCCGGGGTCGGGTAGTTTCCGGTAAAGTACCAGTCGCCGGTATGGTTAGGGCAAGCCTGGTGCAAATCGTCAATTGTCTGATAGATTACCTGAACTTCTGCCTTTACTTCGGCTGCCCTTACAATCTCAGACACTTTTGCCGAGATCTGTTCAGCGGTGAAAGGCTCATAAAGCTCCTGCACAAAATTAGTCTGGCTGAACGCAGGCGTTCCGGCGGCTGCCACACACTTCTGATACACCTCCTTCACTCTGTCCACGCCTGACTCTTTTACAAGCTCCAGCATAGCTCTGAACGCCACAAACTCTTTTACTCTGGACATGTCGATGCCATAGCAATCGGGGTAGCGGATTTGCGGGGCGCACGACACGATAATGATCTTTTTGGGCTCCAGCTTGTCGAGCATCCGGATGATACTTTTCTCCAGCGTGGTTCCGCGCACAATCGAGTCGTCGAGCACCACAATGGTATCAATCCCTTTCTTCACTACCTCGTACGTCGTGTCGTACACGTGCGTCACCAGGTCGTCACGGCTGTCGTTGTCGCTGATAAAGGTGCGCAGCTTGGCATCCTTAATCACCAGTTTCTCGGCGCGGGGCTTAAACTGCAGAATCTCGTCTAGCTGTTCTTCCGTCAGCTTCTGGTTCAGAATAGCCTTCTTACGATAATCGCGCAAGTAGCTTTCAATGCCCTTCATCATGCCGATCCACGAAGTTTCGGCTGTGTTTGGGATATACGAGAACACCGTATTTTTGAGGTCGTAATTGATTGCTTCCAGAATCTGAGGGCAAAGCAGTTTACCCATATTCTTGCGTTCCGTGTAAATCTCAGGGTCATTGCCTCTGGAGAAGTAGATGCGCTCAAAGCTGCAGGAAGTCTTTTCGAGCTGTGGCAGAATTTCTTTTAGGCCCACTTCTCCGGATTTGTCGATGATAAGGGCAGAACCGGGAGTAATTTCCTTTATTTCGCTGTAATCAATATCGAAAGCAGTTTTAATGGCTGGCTTTTCCGAGGCTACCACCACCACTTCATCATCCATATAATAATAGGCAGGGCGGATACCGTGTGGATCGCGCACTACAAAAGAGGCGCCGTAGCCAGTCAGGCCAGCCATGGCATAGCCGCCGTCGAAGTCGCGGCAGGAGCGCTTGAGCACACGCTGCATGTCCAGATGCTGCTCTATGAGCTGGGTAATCTCCTGGTTTGTATGATCCTTAGCTTTGTGCATGTCGAACTGCCGCTGGTTTTCCTCATCCAGGAAATGGCCGATCTTCTCGAGCACTGTAATGGTGTCTGATTTGTGTTTCGGGTGCTGGCCAAGGTCGATCAGCTTCTGGAACTGCTCATCCACGTTGGTCATATTGAAATTGCCGGCCACGGCCAGGCTTCGGCTGCGCCAGTTGTTCTCGCGCACCATCGGGTGGCAGCTGTCCACGTTGTTGATGCCATGCGTGCCGTAGCGCAGGTGGCCCAGGTACACATCGCCCAGGAAAGGCATATTCTCCCACACCCAGCTCACATCTTTCACACGGTCCGGCTGTTTCTCCTCCAGCTCCGAGTATTCCTGCCCAATCTTCTTAAAGATATTGTCGATGGCACGGGTCTTAACAGAACGGAAACGGCTGATGTACTCAATGCCAGGCATTGCGTTAATTTTGATACTGGCAACTCCTGCACCATCCTGCCCCCGGTTATGCTGCTTCTGCATGAGCAGGTACAACTTGTTTATGCCGTACAGGGGCGTCCCATACTTTTCGGCGTAATATTCAATTGGTTTTCTGAGCCTGATTAGGGCAATACCACACTCGTGCTTAATAGAATCGCTCATATTATCTTTAACGTACTGTTGTCAGCAGTTTCTCAATCCAGTTCAGCAGCAGGTCCGGCTTAAAAAAGAAAACCAGCAGTGGCAAAGCAAAGAGAGCCAGCAGCAACTTATCCGACAGTGAAATAACTAAATTTTTGTGCGTATAATTCCCTTTGAAGAAAAGGTAAAAAGGTATCTTGATATAATAGAATAATGCCACCCCTGTAAGTAAGATACCCACCACCAGCAAGGCCAGCAAAAGCTTGTCCTGGCTTAGACTATAACTCTCCCAGAGATTGGAGAAAACGAGTAATTTCCCCATAAAACCTGCCAATGGCGGCAACCCTGTGAGCGAAAGAAAATAAAGCAAGGCCATTACCCCCAGGTAAGGGTATGCCCGGCCCAGCCCTGCGAAGTCTGCCATCCGCTCCATCCTAAAGTCGTCTTCAGCCATCTGCAGAAACAGGAATACGCCAAAGTTCATAAACAGCAGCACCGTGAGGTAAAACAGAATACTGTTGGTGTAGCCGGTCCCGAAAGCCAGCAAGCCCGCCAGCAGGAAACCAGCGTGCGAGATAGAGGAATAGGCCATCAGCCGGCGCGGGGTCCTTTGCCAGATCGCCGTAAAATTGCCTATGGCCAGCGTTGTCAATGCCGCCAGCCCCAGAAACAACTGCACATCAGCCACTGACACTGAGATACCCGGATCCGAAAAAGCAGCCACAAAGCGCAGGATGACCACAATACCTGCCATTTTAGGCCCGGTTGAGAACAGCGCCACCACAGGCATGGGCGCACCCTGGTATACATCTGGGGTCCAGAAATGGAAAGGAGCAGCCGAAATTTTAAAGAAGAAACCCGCGAACAGCAGCACCGCCGCCACCGTCACCATCAGAGGGTTGGCCTGCAGCAGCGTAAACCAGAAATCGCCGGAGGTATAGTCGAGGGAACCGGTAAGGCCATAGAAGAACGACATACCGTACAGCATCACCCCTGCCGAAAGGGTACCGTACAGAATGTACTTCAGGCCTGCCTCTATGGCGCGCCCTTTCTCTTTCAGCGTGAGCGTGAGTATGTAGGAAGCGATAGAAACAAGTTCAATGGCCAGGAACACCATGAGCAGGTTGATGGACTTGGCCATCAGGTTCAGCCCCAGCACCAGCATCAGTAAAAAAGCGTAATACTCCCCCTGCCCCTGCTGCCTGTTTTCAAGCTGCCGGTTCTGGAGCGAGAGCAGAATCGTAAAAATGCCGGCCGCACTAAACAGAATGCCGGCATAGCGCGCCAGCCCATCGGAGCGCAGCAGGTTCAGGAACTGCACACTTGTGGTGGTGTAGCCACCCAGTACTTGCGTAAGCAGCGAAGCGAAGAAGGCCGTGAGCGCCAGCCAGGGCAGCAGCCTCTTAATGGCAGGCGACTTGAACAGATCGAGAGTAACGAGCAGCAGGAAGAAGAACGCCAGCATCAGTTCGGGCAGCAAAGAACCTGCTCCCTCTAATATGGCATTAATAGATTCTGTTAAGAATACTCCCTGCTCCTCCACGTACAC
Organism: Pontibacter beigongshangensis; assembly: GCF_014332515.1. Taxonomy (GTDB): domain Bacteria; phylum Bacteroidota; class Bacteroidia; order Cytophagales; family Hymenobacteraceae; genus Pontibacter; species Pontibacter beigongshangensis. The sequence goes on from NZ_VFSD01000027.1 coordinate 38,825, forward strand.
GTTAAAAAATCGATGATGAAATAATGTTCAGTTGCTCCTGCCCGTTTTGCAGCACCAGTTCCGTAAATCCGGCTACCGCCATGCCAATTTTGTCGAGCAGCAGGTGCGGGAAAATACCGAAAAGCAGCGCCAGCAGCGCCAGCGGCACCAGCATCAGGTATTCTCTGGAGTTCAGGTCCGTTATGACAGCCTTCGGGCGCAGATCCGGAAAAATCCAGAACTTGCCAAAGAACATACGCTGCAGTGCCCACAGGTAATAAGCTGCCGCCAGCAACAAGCCAAAAACGGCCACTACGGTGAGCCAACGTGGCAACAGGCCGGTGGCCTCGGGGGCACTGAAACCACCCACCAGCACCAGTAGTTCCGCAATAAAACCCGAGAACCCAGGCAAACCTAACGAAGCAAAGAAAGCGATAACCACAAACGTGGTATAAGCCGGCATTTTGTTGGCAATTCCTCTGAAATTCTGAATCATCCGGTTATGCACCCGATCGTAGATCACCCCCACCACCAGGAAGAGCATGGCGGAGATAAGGCCGTGGCTGAACATCATGTAAATGGCACCGTTCACGCCTTCGGTCGTGAGCGAGGCCAGCCCCAGCAGCACAAAACCCATATGCGACACCGATGAATAAGCGATCAGCTTTTTCAGGTCGTTCATGGCAAGCGCACACAGGGCACCATAAATAATAGAGAACACACCCAGGCCGCCCACCAGCACCGAGAAATAGGCTGCGCCATCCGGGAAAATGGGATACACAATCCGGATAAGTCCGTAGCCGCCCACTTTTAGCAATATGGCAGCCAGCAGCACAGAAATTGGCGTTGGAGCCTCTACGTGGGCATCGGGTAGCCAGGTATGCACCGGCACCACCGGCACCTTAATGGCAAAGCCCGCAAAAAGCAGCAGGAAGGCGATAAAGCGGAGCGGCAGGTTCCAGAGCTGATAATCGGAAAGCGAATGCAGCAAACTGTCGGGCACAAAGTTGGCGGCATTCATCATGGCCGGGATGCTAAACGTGCGCACCATGTCGGAGGCATGAAGGGCGTTGTCCTGCAGCATTTGCTGTACCCTTGCTATAACTTCTTCGCCGGCTGGCAGGCCGTCCTGCACCAGCTTTAGTTGCCAGGCCGTTGCCTGCGGATCGATAACTGAAGTATACAGCCCGATCATTACGATCAGGATGAACAGCGACCCGACCAGCGTATAGATAAAGAACTTGATGGCAGCATATTCGCGCTTGGGTCCGCCCCAGATCCCGATCAGGAAGTACATGGGCAGCAGCATAAACTCGAAGAACAGGTAGAATAGGAAGAAATCCAGGGCCAGGAAACAGCCCATCACGCTGGTGAGCAGCAGCAGGTAAAGCAGAAAATAGCCTTTTACATTTTTTTCGATAGTCCAGGAAGAGATCACACCGATTACCCCGACAATGCCCGTAAGCAGCACCATGCCCACACTAATGCCATCTACCCCCACGAAATACTCAATTTGAAAGCGCCCCAGGTTGCCGAGCGAGAATCCAATCCAGCGGAGCTTCTCCACAAACTGGTAGCCGGTCTGCCCGTTTGCAAAGGCACCGCCATCAAAGCGCAGGTAAAGCCACACTGCCAGCCCCAGTTGCACCAGGGAGCCCAGCAGCGCCACCGCCTTAATTGGCTTTTGCTGGCGCACCGGCAGCATCAACACGACCAGCGCCGCCAGAAGAGGGGTAAAAATTAAGCTAGTTAAAATCAGATTCATCCAGTAGGTGAATTGTTAACAGATTCTTGTTGATTGCTTGGAAGACCCAAAACTTTGTTATACTGGTTGTCCAGATTCAGATTATTTGAATGAAATTGCCCTACCAGCGGGTAATCGGCACACATGCCCTTTGGCCCCGCTCCTATCCTTGTTCGCTTCACCCCGTTTTTCAAGCCGCAAAATTAGCTATCATTTCAGGACAATGTATAGTATTATCAAAATAAATCCGAAAAGAGAATAAGCGAAGTACGATTGCACCTTGCCGTTCTGCAGGTTCCTCCCGAAACTACCCGTCAACCGCGACAGTGCCCCGACCAGCCACACCATGCCATCCACTGCCAGCCGATCGAACCAAGCTATCATTTTGGCCAGTACCACCAGAATAATGCTTCCATTGTTCAGCAGGTAATCAATTACCCGCTTATCGGTTCGGTACAGGCCGCGTGCAAGTACTGTGGCAGGTTTCACAAAGGCCTTGTAGTACAGCTGGTCCAGGTAAAAATGATGGTAGGAGAGTTTGCCAAAGGTGCTCTGCGGCTGCTCCTGCAGCAGCATCTCCCTGGTTTTGTTGCGGTACTTGATCATGGCATAGCCACCTCCTGACACTCCAAGCGCCACCGCCAGCACGGCAAACAGCACATGTGCCACGTGGTTGGCTTTGTCCTGCTCCACCACTGCCTGCAAAAGGCCATCGGCCAGCGGCCGGGCATCAGCGGCAAGCAAGTGCAGGTTCAGCCCCTGCAGCAGCCAGCTTCCGGCAAAATCCAAGGGGTTAAGCGAAAAGAACACTCCCAGCGACAGCACCGCCAGCAGCACCACCGGTACCAGCATCACCAGCTCTACCTCTCTGCCAGCCGAAAAACGGATCGACTTCACCTCAAACGGCAGCCGGAAATCCCCAAAGAACATCAGCCACAGGTGCCGCCCCATGTAGTAAGCCGTGAGCAACACCACCGCAAACCCGATGGCCGGCACCAGGAAATAAAGTGCGTTGCCGTTGGCACTCATGGTTTGCGCCCAAGCCCAGCTTCCTGCCAGAATCGCATCTTTCGACAAGAATCCGGAGAACAAGGGGAGGCCAACCAAGGCTGCCGCAGCTACTAAATAAGCATAAAAAGTGAAGGGCATGACTTTGCGCAAACCGCCCATGTTGCGAATATCCTGCGGATCTGGATGCTCCGGCAGGTGTGCATGGTGCAAGCCACGGTGCATGGCATGTATAATAATTCCAGCATTCAGGAAAAGGGCTGCTTTAAAGAAGGCGTGGGTGGCCAGGTGGAAAAGCGAGGCATCGTGTGCCCCAGTGCCCATGCCCATCACCATATAGCCGAGCTGCGAAATGGTAGAAAAGGCCAGCACAGCTTTGATATCGTTTTGTGTAAGGGCGGCAATGGCACCCAACAGCGCCGTGATGGCCCCTACAACCGCGATGACAGTCAGGGCATCTACGGTGTAGAAGGCGTAGCACCTGGCCAGCAGGTAAACACCCGCGGCCACCATGGTTGCCGCGTGTATCAGCGACGACACGGGCGTAGGCCCCTGCATGGCATCGGGAAGCCAGACCTGCAGCGGGAACTGCGCCGACTTGCCCACACACCCCATGAACAGGCCTAAACCTGCCAGCGTGAGCCAAAGTGGGTTCAGTTCCAGGTCCCAGGGCTGTCCGTTCAGCGAAAATGAAGAAATAAAATTTCCATTGATCCAGTTGCCTTCGTGAATGAGCGCACGAAGCGCCTCCAGGTCGAAGGTGCGGAAGCAGGTGTAGAAAAAGAACAGCCCGAGCAGCAAACCAATATCGCCGACCCTGTTTACCAGGAACGCCTTTTTGTTGGCTGCCACGGCCGCAGGCCTTTCGAACCAGAAGCCAATGAGCAGGTAAGATGAAAAGCCTACCAGTTCCCAGAACATGAACAGCAGCAACAGGTTGTCTACGAGCACAATGCCGAGCATACTGAACGTAAACAGCCCCAGAAAAGCGTAATAGCGGCTATAGCCTGGGTCGCCGTGCATGTACCCTACCGAAAAAAGCTGTACCAGGGCAGAAATGAAGGTGACGATGACGAGCATCAGCACCGTGAGGTTATCGAGCAGAATGCCTGCCGTGAAATCGGAGAGGGTGCCGCTGCCGGTCGGGAGGCTAAACCAAACCCATCGGCTGTGGAACGTGGCATTGTTCCAGGTGGTGGTAAAGAGCCACACCGACAGGCCAAGAGCGAGTGCTGTACAGGCTATTCCGAGCCAGTCGCCCTGCCGGGGGAGTCGCTTGCCGAAAAAGAAAAGGCCCAGAAACGCAAGCAGGGGCAGCAACAATACTGCCAGCGCAAGCTTTGTTTCGGGAGTGCCAGCCAGGGGCGCTATAAGCGTGGAAAGCTCCAAGTTCTAGTTCGACAGGTTAACGATTTCAGTCTTTGCAGCGCAAAAAAGATGTATGACTCACTTATTGCCTGCAACGAAGGGGCAAAGGTAAGGATATTGCGCTTTTAATAACACATTTTTAAGATGTTCTGCCGAAGGCGGAGAGAAATACGAGGGCACAAACTCGGGAAGATATTAACTGAGGCTGAGTTTACGGAAAAACAGGGGCAGCCGTGCCGCCGGAAGCTCATCTTGTAGGCATAAATTCAAGACATAATGCGGCGCATTGTTCACTGGTGCGAGCTGGTAGCTCGTACTTTCATCATACTTGAACATTCGAATTGGGCAACATCAGGTTATGAAGTGTTGATGCTTTACATGCTGTTGCCTAAAATAAGAAAACGTACGAGCTACCAGCTCGCACCAGCGGCGGAAGAGAATGCGTAACCTGCAGCCTTAGCTTTAAAGAGTTTTCACCTTATCCGGAAAATTGTCGTACCCTTGAGCCAAAACCAAGCTAAAAAGCTTTGGAAGGCCAATTTCATTAGAATAATCCGACAGCAGGTTGTTATAGTTCCCCCTCTACTCCTCCCCTATTACCTGGTTCAGGTTGGCTGTCTTGAAATGCTGATAGACCCGAAGCACAATAGCCAGCGCCACTGCAGACTCCGCCGCTGCTACTACAATTACAAAAAGAGAGAACAGCTGCCCCTGCATCAGTTCAGGGTCGTAGCGACTGAAGGCTACCAGGTTCAGGTTAGCTGCATTAAAGATCAGTTCGATGCCCATGAGCACCACCACGGCATGGCGCTTGGTAATAACGGCCAGAATGCCCAGGCTGAAAAGCACTGCACTCAACAGCAGGATGTGCTCTAATGGTATCTGCTCCATATTACAGTTTCGTTGGTTTGTCGGTGGCGATGTAGGCTGAGCCCATCAGGGCGATCAGCAACAGCAGCGAAGCTAATTCAAATGGCAGCACCACGTCTGTCATCAGCTTAATGCCTATGGCCTGCACCGTGCTTTTCTGGGCTCCCAGCAGATCGGTGTCAGCGGCCTCTATCCAAGGGAGGCTGACATAGTTTGTCTGCAAGATGGTGTAACTAAGGCCAAGCAGCAGCAAGCCAGCCACTGCTATTCCCCAACCGGTATTCACATTCTCCGACAGAACTGATTTGTCTTTCACGCGGCTGCTGAGCATGATACCAAACAAGATCAGCACCAGTACCCCACCCACATATACCATGAGCTGAATAACAGCCAGAAAGTCGGCGAACAGCAGTACGAAAATGCCGGCCACACTCAGCAATGTCAGCAGCAGCGCGAAAGCAGCATACAGTAGATTGCGCGTCAGCACCATGTAAGCGCCGGAAATAGTGGCCAGTGCGGCAAAAAGGTAAAAAAGCATTTCTTATTTTTTTAAGACACAAGTAGCAGGACTCAAGATTCATTTCTTGTTGATGCCCTTTCTGCTTATGGGTTAAAACCAGTTACTCATTTCTGTATATTCACTTTCATCAATCTAATATAAGGATAAAGTCTTGTGTCTTGTGTCTTATGTCCTGATACCTGGGTCCGAAACCTACCCCTGCTGCTTTCTGGCCGCCAGTGCAGCAGCCTTGGCCGCTGCCATTTCCTCCTGCTGCTTCTCCAGGAGTTGCTTCTTTTCGTCTGCCTGCTCCGGTGTAAGGTCGGTAAAGTGGTAGACCATGTTTTTGATATCTACTTCCGGGAAGTCGTACACAGGAGTCATGGTGAGGCAATCGGTGGGGCAAACGGTGGTGCAGAGGCCGCAGTAGCAGCACTTGGCCATGTCGATATCGAAGGTTGGGGCGTAGAGGCGCTTTTTGGTACCGTCTGAGGTTACTCCAATGTCTTCCGTGGCTTTCACCGATTCGATGGTGATGCAGTTGACAGGGCAGATTTTGGCGCAGAGGTCACAGACAATGCAGTCGTCGATCTCGTTGTGCAGGCGGTAGCGGCCTTTATCAGGCACAGGGAGGGCCTCGTAGGGGTATGTGAGCGTTACCAGCCCCTCCTGCTGCTCAAAGTAGTTTTCGTCGCTGATATACATCGGCTTGCGGCGTTTGTCGGCATGCAGAAAATGCTGCAAGGTAAGCTTTGCCCCACTCACCAGCGACTTCACTACATCCCAGAAACCGACTTTATGTTTCACAACAGATTTATCCATAATTATATGTGCGCCAAACTAAGATCTTACTATTGCTTCTATTGTTTCCTTCCCAAAGCATAGGTCTTTGATCTTGTGTCTAAAATTAAACCATCAGCAAACGCCAGATACCGGCCAGCAGCACAAGGCCAATGGCAATAGGCGTGAGCACTTTCCAGCAGAGGTGCATGAGCTGGTCTACGCGCAGGCGCGGATAGGTCCAGCGGGCCCAGAGCTGCACAAACAGCAGCACCAGCGTTTTAGAGATCAGCCAGAAACCACCCCACAGCACACTGGCCATGCCGCCCGGTGTTCCGGTGGTCCAGTTGGCCAGGGCGAGCGGGCCAAAGTTCGGCAGGGGCGTGTTCCAGCTTCCCAGAAACAAAATTACGGCTACCAGGCATACCAACACCATCATGGCGTATTCGGCCAGAAAGAACGTGGCAAACCGGAACCCTGAATATTCTACGTGAAAACCTGCCACCAGCTCCGACTCTGCCTCCGGAATATCGAATGGTGCGCGGTTACACTCAGCCAGCGAGGCGATAAAGTAAATGACAAAGGCCACCAGCAAGATGGGTGCCCGGAAGATATTCCAGGTCGTGAGGCCGCCGACCGTGGTGGTTTCGAAGCCCAGCGCCTTCAGGCCAAAGAGCCAGTTCTGCTCCTGCTCCAGCCCCGGAAATAGGTTCATGAGCACGCCCTGCTGGTAACTGATCTCCTGAAAATCGAGCGACTGGCAGATCATCACCACCGACAGCAAGGCCAGACCAGCCGGAATCTCATACGAAACGATCTGCGCCACCGAGCGCATGGCACCCAGCATGGCATATTTGTTATTAGAGCCCCAGCCTGCCATCAGCAGCCCAATCACATCTAAAGAGATAATGGCCAGCAGGTAAAAAACGCCAATGCCAACACCCGCCGGCACCAGCGATGGCGACAGCGGAATAACAGCAAACCCGGCAAACACAGCCGCAAAAATAAGGATAGGCGCTACAGCAAACATTTTTTTGTCGGCGGCGGCCGGAATGATGTCTTCTTTCTGCAACAGCTTGAGCACATCGAGCAAAGGCTGTAGCGTGCCATAAGGCCCCGCCTCTGTTGGCCCCAGTCGGTCCTGCATAAAGGCCGCCACTTTGCGCTCGGCATACACCACCACTATTACAATAAGCAGCATAAGCGAAATGGTGAGCACAAAAGCTAATAAGGCCATGTTGAGGTCAGCGTTTGGTTGTAAGAACAAAGGTAGTTTGTAATGCGCTAAAGTGCTAATTCTTTGCTACTGCATTGATGTGCAGCGGCAGGAGCTAATAGCTTTGGAAGGCTGTTTTTATTGGAATAAATTGATTAAGTGATGGTATTCTAAAGTTTAGGCAAAGGTCCTAAACTTTAGAATACTTCTTTGGGCTGTTGATAGTAAGGTGTAGTTGAAAACTACACCTAGAGAGGGAAAACGAGAGAATCTTATTCTAAGCAGTTAGTAAGTTGTGTAATTGTAAGCTGCTTATCTAGAGAGGCAGCTTCTTCCAGCCATCTGGCGGAGCAACCTTTATAGTATCCGGAACAGGTTTGTCTTGCAATATTCTAGCAACTTCAGGATCTACTTCACTGAACCACACAAAATATCTGGCTGGCACCTGAGTTTTATCCTCATAGTGATTTGAACCAGTATAAATTTTGCCTCCAACTTTATATTTATAGCGAAGTTTTTTACCAGAGGCTGAAGTCCAATACGTTTCAGTTGTAGTACCTATTGTATAACGGGGATATTCTTCTAAAAGATTATTCCTCCTCCATGCAATATAACCTACCACTATAAGAGTACCAAAGAATATAATACCTGGTATGAGCTTATTTAGTATCCACTTCTTCTGTTTACTACTCAACATGTTTCAAGTATATTGATTTGTTTGCAAGGTAATAAACCAGTCTTGCTCTTTCTAGGTGTAGTTTTCAACTACACCTAAATATCATCTACTTCGATTAAGCCCGCTAAACCAGCGTAGTTTCTCGCACTGCTGTACAAATAATCTTCCGCTTTTTCCACCAGGCCAGCCCGCACCGGGTTCTGATGAATATATTGAATCCGACTATCGATCATAGTATTGCTACTAAGTTCCACTGCGTGATTTTCGTGCGTCCAGAACTGAATTTCTCCTGCTCGCTTATTATACTTGGCATGATAGGCAAAAACCACCTTCATCCAATCCCTCCTACTCTCCTGGCTGCTGGTTAATGCTAATCCTAGTATTTTCTTGGCTGTAAACTTTTTGAGGTCGCGGATTGTGTCGGACAAATTACCTGTTTTGCTCCTCACCACCACATGCACATGGTTGCTCATGATCACGTAAGCAAATAGTTCCAGCTCTTTTTGCTCCCGGCACCAGCTAAAGCTCTGCAAGATAATGTCACGGTATTCTTTCCTTGTGAATATATCCACCCAGCCTACTACCTGAAAGGTGCAGAAATACACCGCTTCCTGATTTTGTATCTGATAGGCTGATCCCATAGTGGAAGATAGGAATATTTAGAAATTTTGTAAATCTTAAAAAGATATTAATACTTAGGTGTAGTTGAAAACTACACCTAGAAAAGGTTCTTGCTAGTATTGAAAAACTTCACCAAGATATTTTCCACAATTTAATTTTACTACCCTCTCTAGGTGTAGTTTTCAACTACACCTGAATATAATTTAAATCAAGAAGTTCAAAATACATTAAGTTTCAACTTTGCACCGCCAAAACACTCACAGGTCTTGTAGACGCTGTGAGGTTTGTGCTTCTCCTCCTACACCACCTGCCCCAGCCCAAACAGCAGCACAAACGCCAGCGTGGCCATAGCCATTTGCTTCAGGTAAGGGTCTAATGCAGCGGAAGTTTGCTTGCGCCACACATTTACACCATTTACCAACACCAGCGGCAGGGCCAGCACAAACAGGAATTGCCACGCAGAATAGAAATTCAGCGCCACATATAGTACAGCACTTGCCACGCCAGCAGCTAATAAAATGATATGGTAAATGCGGGCACGTTTCGGGCCGAGGCGAACGGGAACAGAGAACTTGCCTGCCAGTTTATCGGAATTGATGTCGCGGATGTTGTTGACGTTAAGTACCGCTGTAGAGAAGAAGCCGCAAACCAGGGCAGGCAACAACACCAGCGGGTTAAATTCCTGCGCCTGCAGAAAGTAAGTGCCCAGCACCCCCACCAGCCCGAAGAACACGAAAACGGAGATGTCGCCGAGGCCGGCATAGCCGTAGGGTTTTGCGCCTGCCGTGTAATTAATAGCCGCCCAGATAGCAGCCAAACCCAGCACCAGGAACAGCAGCGCCAGCAGCAGCCCGTCCGTACCAAAGGCCACCCACAGCAGCAGCAAACCCGACAGCAGCGAGAGCAGGCTAAACACCAGCATGCCTTTTTTCATGTGCTCGGCCGTAATATGGCCCGCCTGTACCGCCCGCTTAGGACCTTCACGGTGCACGCTGTCTGCCCCGTGCTTAGAGTCGCCGTAGTCGTTGGCGAGGTTCGAAAGGATCTGCAGGAACAGCGTGGTGAGCACGCATAGCGCAATAATAGTACCGTCAAAAACGCCGTTAGCCGCAGCCATAAAACTGCCCATCCCGATGCAGGACAGCGCCAGGGGTAGCGTTCGAGGCCTAAAAGCCGAAATCCAGGCCTTCAGCAGACCTGGATTCTGGGTTGTTTGATGTGTATTGTTCAACTTATTAATTTTGAATGAGTGATTGAGTAGTTGAGTGAATGTTTCGGTAAACTATCTTATTAAACTCTCCTCAACTAATTATTCTAATCGTTTTGCCCCTCCGGACCTGCTGCTCTTGCTGCTGAAGAATTGGATGCTCGCATTTTTATAAGCTTTCCTTCTTTGTGGCTGCCAGCGCATACACCATCGGGATTCTATTTCCGAGGTGCCTGACACGAAATTTCTTCTGCTCAAACGCTTCGGTGTGGCTAAAGCAGTTGTAGGGCGAATAGTCGTATTCTTCAAAAGCGTTAATCTCGAGTCCATTCCGGATCAGGCTGCCCAATACGTCGCTGATGCTGTGGTTCCACGACACTGACTCCTGCGTAATAGGCGCGTTCCTGTCGGCATAGGTGCCGGTTTCTGTTTCCACGATGGCACCGGTGTTAAAGTAGCTGTAGCCGATTTTACTGAAATCATTGTCGAACATCCACACCACCGGATGAAACTCTGCCATCACCAACCTGCCGTTTGGCTTCAGAAAGGTTGAAACTACCTTTGCCCACTTAGCCAGGTCAGGGAGCCAGCCGATGGTGCCGTAACTGGTAAAGACAATATCAAACTGCCTGTGGAGGTGCTGTGGCAGCTCGTAAATGTCGCAGCAAACAAACTCGGCTGCTACGCCAGTCTGGGCAGCAAGTTCTCTGGCTTTTTCTATTGCTCTGTCAGACAAGTCTACGCCGGTTACAGCTGCACCTAATCTTCCCAACGATAGCGTATCCTGCCCGAAGTGGCACTGCAGGTGCAGCACCGATTTCCCGGTCAGGTCGCCCAGCAGGTTCAACTCTATATCATTCAAAGAGCTTTTCCCTTTCAGAAATCCTTCCAGGTCATAGAATTCCGACTGCACATGATAATCGGTTCTGCTATTCCAGAACTGCCTGTTTACCTCGATGTAGCTCAGGTCATCCATATTTGATGGAGGACACAGTACGTAAGACTTTTTTGGTCATTCCGGGCTTGTCGAGGAAACTATCTCGTACCAAAAGTAAGAACCCGAACAGTAAGAAATAGATTTCTCGACAGGTGCAGAATGAGTCAAACTATGTTCCGTCTTGTGTCTTACTTTTTAATCGCAGCCAGCACCACTTCGTCGGTTGGTTTTACTTTAGATGGATAGAAGGCCACTATTTTTCCGTTTTCGTCTACCAGGTACTTACAGAAGTTCCAGGTTGGTTTTTCCTGGCCCGGGGAGTTTTGCTCCAGCCAGGCATATAGCGGATGTTGATCTTCACCAACTACTGAAATCTTTTCGAACATCCGGAAATTAACACCATAGTTCTTCTCGCAGAAAGAAGCTATCTCTTCGTTAGAGCCGGGCTCCTGGCCGCCAAAGTTATTGGCCGGAAAGCCCAGGATCACCACGTCCTCGCCGTGCTGCTCGTGCAGTTGCTGCAGGTCGGCGTACTGCTTGGTGTAGCCGCACTCGGATGCTGTGTTCACCAGCATCACCTTTTTGCCTTTGTACTCCGAAAAATCAACCTCTTTGCCGTCGAGGGTGGTCATGGTGAAGCCATAAAAGCCGTCCTGCTTTTGCGCTTCTGTTTGTGCTGTTGCTTCCATATCTTGCTTCTTATCAGGAGATTTAGTTGAAGGTGTGCAGGCAACGCCAAAAAAGGCAATTGCCAGCCATACGATTGAAAAAAGTTTCTTTCTCATCTGAATATTTAGTTAGGTCTTACCTGTACTTCAAACCTGATTCCGGTAAAAATGTTTTCTCCCATACACTCGCAGGAGCCCTCGACATACTACGTGATAGGTGTGTGCACGCTGCGAAGTCAGTTGGTGCTACATGCGCTCCGGTACTTCTATGCCCAGCAGGTTCATGCTTTCACGTACAAACCTAGCCACCATGGCCGAAAGTGCGATCCGGAAGCTACGAGCCTGCGCATCGGTCTCGTTAAAGATAGAAATTTCCTGGTAGAAACGGTTATAGGCTTTGGCCAGGTCGTAGGCGTATTGCGCGATAATGGAAGGGGCATATAAGTTACCTGCCTCCTGCACAACGCCCGGATAGTTTACCAACAGCGTAATCACCTCCTGCTCCGCTTCGTGCAGTTCGGTCAGGTCGGCAAAAGAGGTCGCATCTACGGTAATGCCCAGCTCGGCGGCTTTGCGCAAAATGGCCGAGATACGCGCGTGGGTGTATTGAATGAACGGCCCGGTGTGCCCCCGGAAATCGATAGACTCCTGCGGGTTAAAGAGCATGCGTTTCTTCGGGTCTACCTTCAGCAGGAAGTACTTGAGCGCGCCCATGGCCAGGGTGTGGTAGAGTTGCTGCGCCTCCTCCGGCGTGAAGCCTTCTATCTTGCCGAGTTCCTCGGTCTGCTGGCGGGCGGTGTCCACCATTTCGGCTACCAGTTCGTCGGCGTCTACCACCGTTCCTTCGCGCGATTTCATTTTTCCGGACGGCAGATCGACCATGCCATACGAGAGGTGGTAAATGCCTTCGGCATAAGGCTTGCCCAGCTTCCGGAGCACCGACTTCAGCACCTGGAAATGATAGTTCTGTTCATCGGCCACCACGTACAGCGACTGGTCGTAGGGGAAGTCGTTGTATTTTAGCTCGGCAGTTCCCATGTCCTGGGTAATGTAGACAGAGGTGCCGTCGGAGCGGAGCAGCAGCTTCTGGTCCAGTCCATCGTCCGTCAGGTCTACCCACACGGAGCCGTCTTCCTTTTTAAAGAAAACTTCCTTCTGCAGCCCTTCCTCTACCCGCTCCTTGCCCAGCGTGTAGGTCTCGGACTCATAATAGTATTTATCGAAATCGACGCCGATGTTGCGGTAAGTCTCGTCGAAGCCGGCGTATACCCAGGTATTCATCTGTTTCCAGAGCGACACGGTTTCTTCATCGCCCTGCTCCCACTTCTGCAGCATGGCCTGCGCCTCCAGTATAAGCGGCGCCTTTTTCTTGGCTTCTTCTTTGTCGGTGCCCTGAGCCACCAGTTCGTCTATCTGCTCTTTGTAGGCTTTGTCGAACAGCACGTAATATTTACCCACCAGGTGGTCGCCTTTCAGGCCGCTGCTCTCCGGTGTTTCGCCGTTGCCGAAGTACTGGTAGGCCAGCATCGACTTGCAGATGTGGATGCCACGGTCGTTTACCAGGTTGGCCTTGAGCACCTCGTGGCCATTCGCCTTCAGAATCTCAGACACTGCATAGCCCAGGAAGTTGTTGCGCAGGTGGCCCAGGTGCAGCGGCTTGTTCGTGTTAGGCGACGAATATTCTACCATCACGTTTTTGCCCGATGCTGCGGCTTTGCCAAAACCCGGCTCCTGCATGATCTGCCGCAGAATTTGCAGCCACACCTTGTCCTGCACTTCCAGGTTCAGGAAACCCTTTACCACGTTGAAGTCTTTGATTTCGGCAGCATTTTCTTTCAGGTACGTGCCAAGGGCCTCCCCTATCTGCTCCGGCCCCTTGCCTGCTTTTTTGGTGTAGGGAAAAGTAACAAAAGTGTAGGTGCCGGCAAATTCCTTGCGGGTAGGCTGCAGGCTTATCTCAGAGGCGTCAACGGGAATCTGGAACAGCGCCAGGAGCGCCTCGCTTATTCGTTGGCTGATGGTGTGTTGTAATTGCATGAATATGTTTCTATCTCAATTATCGGCTCAAGCTGCAAATTTAGCGCTTATTCTCAAAAGCCTGCTATAATATATGGACCAGCAGGAGCAGCAGCAAAACAATCAGCCCCCGGAGGGCTTTTTTGATTCGAATAATTCAGGCTGCCCCACTCCTTGACTCACGGTCCAGAATGGCGGCCGTAGTAGCTTCCAGGATGTCGAAGGCATTTTCTGCCATGGTGTTTTCGGTATCGAGCGTAGGGTTAATCTCTACCATTTCGTAGCAGCACACGCGCGGGTCGTGCACCAGGTGGCAACACAGCTCTCTTGCCTCGTCTACTCTTAGCCCCACCTCCACGGGCGTGCCGGTTCCTTGCGAGAATTTGGGGTCCATGCTGTCTACATCAAACGACACGTAAATCAGGTCGCAATCCCGCAGCAATTCCAGAGCCTCCCTGGCCACCTGTTCCGCTCCTTTGTTCTTAAACTCTTTGTAGCCGAAATCCTTTATGCCGTATTTTTGCATCAGGTAATCTTCCTCTTCTTCGGTGTCGCGCACCACTATATACACCAGGTGCTCCGGCTTTAGCTTCGGCCCATCTATACCGACTCTTTTCAGCGACTCCCAGAAAAAGATGGTCTCCGGCGCCGGGTCATTTTTTTTGGATGCCAGGTTGTCTTCGTTCAGGGCGATGGCCAGGGCCATGCCGTGCACGTTGCCGGAGGGGGTGGTGTAGGGCGAGTGGATGTCGGCGTGGGCATCGACCCAGATCACGCCCAGGGTTTTGTCGGGGTAAGTTTTTTTGATGCCGGCTATGGTGCCGGCCGCATTGGAGTGGTCGCCGGCCAGCACGAGCGGGAACATGCCGAACTCCAGTGTCTGCGCCACAGTGTTGCTCACGCTTTTCAAAATAGATAGGATGCTGTCGATGTGGTGGGCGGTCGGGAAAACATCTTTATCGAACAGCGTATAGTTCAGGTCGGGAACGGCAATTGAGTTGAAGCGTTTAAAGAAGTCTGATTGCTTGTCGAGGCAGGCCACTTTCAGGGCGTCTATGCCCATGCCTGCCCCCCGGGTGCCGGCCCCAAGTTCTGATCTCACTTCTATCAGCTTCACTTTTTTCATTTAATTTGAACAAAGTTTTTGCAATAATTGTAAAATACAGTCAATATTGCATGTTTACATAAAGTCTATAACACCTTAATGGATAAATATACCGACCTTATTCATCAAACGTTTGATTTTCCGACAGATGAATTCAAAGTAGAGAATAACGAGTTGCATTTTAATGGTATCCCGCTGATGGATATTATCCATAAATACGGCACTCCTCTTAAATTAACATACTTGCCTAAAATAAGTTCTCAGATTCAGAAGGCAAAACTGCTTTTTAAAGAGTCGATGGAGAAACTCGATTACAGGGGCAGCTACACCTACTGCTACTGCACCAAGTCGTCGCACTTTTCTTTCGTGCTCGACGAGGCCCTGAAGAACGACATCCACATCGAAACCTCCTCGGGCTACGACATGCAGATTGTGCGGGCACTGTACAAGAGAGGCAAGATCAGCAAAGACACCTACATTGTGTGCAACGGCTTTAAGCGCGAGCGTTACAAACACTGGCTGTCGGAGCTGGTAAACGAGGGCTTCCGGAACTGCATGCCTATCCTGGACAACCTCGACGAGATAGAGTATTACAAGGAGCACATAACGGAGAAGTGCAAAGTGGGCATGCGCCTGGCATCGGACGAGGAGCCGAAGTTCGAGTTTTATACCTCCCGCCTCGGCATCCGCTACAACGATGTAATTGAGCTGTACCAGACCAAGATCAAAGACGATCCGAAGTTTGAGCTCAAGATGCTGCACTACTTCATCAACACCGGCATAAAAGACACCTCGTACTATTGGTCGGAGCTTAGCCGCTTTGTGCACAAGTACTGCGAGCTGAAAAAGGTGTGCCCCGAACTCGACACCATCGATATTGGCGGCGGCTTCCCGATCAAGACCTCCATCCAGGCAGACTACAACTACCGCTACATGGTAGAGGAAATTCTGCGCACCATTAAGCGCATCTGCAAGGAGGAAGGCGTGGAAGAACCGAATATATTTACAGAGTTCGGCATATTTACCGTTGGCGAAAGCGGCGCTAACATCTACTCCATCCTGGACCACAAACTTCAGAACGACAAAGAGTTATGGTACATGATAGATGGTTCCTTCATCACCAACCTGCCCGATGCCTGGGCCCTGAACCAGCGCTGGCCGCTGCTCTCGGTGAATCATTGGAACAAAGAATACCGTAAGATCCAATTAGGCGGCATTACCTGCGACAGCCAGGATTATTACAACTCCGAGATGCACTCGTTTCAGGTGTTTTTACCGAAAATTCCGAAGGACCAGCCACTATACATTGGCTTCTTCCATACGGGTGCTTACCAGGAGTCGCTCAGCGGTTACGGCGGCATCAAGCATTGCCTCATACCGGCTCCGCAGCACGTGATCATAGACCGTGATGAGAACGGGGAACTGGTAGACTGGCAATTTGCGCCTGAGCAGACCAGTGAGGCCATGCTGAAGATTTTGGGCTACGAGGCCTAAAGCTTTTGGCTTAAAGAGGTAATAGTTTTGTAGTTGCAGGGAAAAAGCTTATTTTTGAAAAAGCCTTTGTCTTTAAACTTTTAACTGAAATGAAAAAATTGGTACTTTACGGCACCTTGTGCCTGGCCATGGGTATGGCTTCCTGCAAAACATACTGCCCTGCTTACGGCAGCGCACAGCCAGACACGAACGCAGCTCCTGAAACAGTTATAGTATCTGCGACTGCCCCGGCATCAGCTTCGGACGACATAAACGGTTAACCGACAGAACAGGTTAAACGTTTGTATATAACAGAAGAAACCGGCTTATTGGGCCGGTTTCTTTGTTTTTTCCAGAATGATAGCGGCGGCGGCCAGCAAGTCTCTGGCCTGCAAAGGGTGTTCGCCGGGTGGCAGGTGCTCGCCTACCAGTATAGTTTTTACGCCTGCCTTTTCGCCTGCCACCATGTCGCGGGGGGTGTCGCCCACCATCCACGACTGGGCCGCATTTATATTGTACTTTGCCATGGCGCGCTCCAGCATCAGGCTATCCGGCTTCCGCGACAGCGAGGCTGATACGGTCTGGTGCCCCGGCGCAAAATAAATGGCATCGATGATGGCGTTGCAGCTCTCCTGCAATTTCTGGTGGCAACCCAGCACCTCGTGCCGCGTGTACAGGCCCTTGGCGATCCCGGCCTGGTTGGTAACCACTATCAGCAGGAAGCCCGCTTTTTTCAGCAGCTCGAGCGCCTCCGGCACACCCGGCAGCACCTCAAAAGCATCCAGTTGATACGTATAGTCTCCCATCTCCCGGTTCAGTACCCCATCGCGGTCCAGAAACACACACTTTTGTTTTTGCATAGTACGCTTTACAGTTTAAGGCACAAAAATAGCCTTTCCACTTAAAACTTGTCGCCGCCGGTTTTATTATTTATATGCGAGCCACAGGCCAGTGCCACCTCAAAACGCTCCGGAAGGGCTTTTTCATTAGAATAATTACTGGTTGCCGGTTGTTGATTATTGAATGGCTAAATTGTTAAATGGTTGGTTGGGAAATGAGAAGATCTGGAGATGAATGACCGGAGCAGGCTTTGAAAGGATTCAGCTTTTCACAATAACCTCACAATTTTTCACTATCCATTTTTATAGAAGGTCCTGCGTCTTATGTCCTGCGTCCTGTGTCTTCTTTGCCGCTGGAAGGCTGTTTTCATTCAAATAATCCAGCCTGAGGATTAGTACCGGAACCAAATAAAATTGGGGGTGGTGCTGGCACCAAATAATTAATTAGCTATATATTTGAAGCATGAAAGACTCCCTGGTGATAATTCCAACCTACAACGAGCGCGAGAACATTGAGGCGATGGTCAGGAAGGTGATGTCACTCAGGCACCCGTTTGAGCTGCTCATCATCGACGATGACTCCCCCGACGGCACGGCAGACATTGTGCGGGCCCTGCAGCAGGAGTACCCCGAGCGCCTGCACCTGGAAACCCGCCAGGGAAAACTTGGCCTGGGCACCGCCTACATACACGGGTTTAAGTATGCCCTGCGCCACGGCTACGAATACATTTTTGAGATGGACGCCGACTTCTCCCACAACCCCGAAGACCTGATCCGCCTCTACGAAGCATGCGCCGTAGAAGGCTACGACGTAGCCATAGGCAGCCGCTACAGCCAGGGCGTAAACGTGATCAACTGGCCCATGAGCCGGGTGCTGATGTCTTACTTTGCCAGTTCATACGTGCGGCTCATAACCGGCATGCCCATTGCCGACACCACAGCCGGCTTTAAGTGCTACCGCCGCAAGGTGCTCGAAACCATACGACTGAACAAGATACGCTTTGTGGGCTATGCCTTCCAGATAGAGATGAAGTTCCTGGCTTATAAGTATGGGTTCAGGATAAAGGAGGTTTCCATTATTTTTACAGACCGCACCAAAGGCGAATCCAAGATGACGAAGGGCATTTTTAAGGAGGCGGTGCTGGGTGTTCTGAAAATGAAGATCAGGAGCTTTTTCCGCCATTTCGACCGTTACTGAACCTGTGCCCGCCAGCCGCGCCACAATTTTTGCCGCACCCGAAATTTTATCGCTTCTACCTGTACAACTACGCTAATTATTCCGGTATCTTTACTTTTTGCTTTAAATAAAAAATAAGTAGTTCGACTCGATTATGGATAATTCGATTCTCTTTTGGGTTCTTTTCAATGCCTTTGTGCTTTTGCTTCTGGGGCTCGACCTGTTCGTTTTTCACAGAAAGGCACATGAGGTAAAAATCAAGGAGGCGCTGCTCTGGAGCCTTTTCTGGATACTGCTTTCGCTTGGCTTCAATGCTGTTATTTACTTCTGGAAAGGGCCTGCCCCGGCCCTGGAGTTCCTGACCGCCTACCTGATCGAGAAATCGCTGAGCGTCGACAACTTATTTGTATTTATCCTGATATTCAACTACTTCAAGGTGCCGCTCATGTACCAGCACAAAGTACTGTTCTGGGGAATTATCGGAGCCCTGGTATTACGGGCCTTGTTTATACTGGTAGGTGTGGCGCTGATCGCGAAGTTCCACTTCATCATTTATATATTAGGGGCCTTTCTGGTGTACACCGGCATTAAGATGGCCTTCAGCCACGACGACAATGAGCTGCACCCGGAGCAGAACTCGCTTATTGTCTGGATAACCCAGAAGCTCCGGTTCACCAAGCAGAATGAAGATGGCAAGTTTTTCGTCAAAATAGACGGCAAACTATACGCCACGCCTATGTTCCTGGTACTGATTATGGTGGAAAGTACGGATGTGGTGTTTGCTGCCGACTCTATCCCGGCTATTCTGGCTATATCCAAAGACCCGTTTATTGTATACACCTCCAACGTATTTGCCCTGCTGGGGCTTCGGGCACTGTATTTTGCGCTGGCCGGTATTATGCAGCTGTTCCATTACCTGCACTATGGCCTGTCGCTGATTCTGGTTTTTATCGGGGTTAAGCTGCTCCTGAGCGACTTAGTTGAAATAGACATGCGCTATGCCCTGCTGGCGGTGGGCAGCATCCTGGCCATCTCGATCATAGCCTCGCTCCTGTTCCCGAAAAAAGACTCTTCGCTGCCCCCTCCACCAGATATCGTCTAAAGCCATAGCCACTGGTGCTTCGCCACATTCAAAGGCAGACGGGAGACCTGCGGTAGGCGTAGCCGGTTCACGAAAGTACTTTGGGTTCCGGAAATTATGCTGGCGGAGCTGTAAGTGCCTCCATTTTAGTTTTTTCGGGGGGTAAGACAACGAAGTTGCGAGGGGACCGGCCTATGAATTATTTGAATGAAATCGTCCCTCCGGAGGCATTTTGTAAGACACAAGACGCAGGGCAGAAGGCACAGGATTCTTCGTATCTCATCTTCTTCCTGGCTTTCAGCTTTTGGCCAAAAACAGGACAGGTTTCCAACTTGCGTGCATCATGCTTTTAAATTCAAAGTCAGCTTCATTATTGTCTGAAAGAGCCAATAGCCGTACAAAATGGGGTGATCGTCCTTCTTTAGGCTTACAAAAGTTATGGGACAAGTTAAGCAGTTGCTCCTGTGCTGCTCAAGCAGCCTGCTGTAAAAAGACACGGCAGCCCCTTATTTACAATATAATTTTGCAGCAAAACCTGCCTTTTATTACGCATTTTCAAACACAAGGCAGCTTACACATAACTTATGACAACGAAATCGCTTTATCATTGAAAATATTTTAAATAACAAATTTTGTTTTATTAAATATTTTGTTTTACATTTACACATCATTTCAACACAAAGAAGAATGTTTTTAGTCAACGTACAAGCCCAGAATCTTAAATCTATTTGCACCCGCCAAGGGGGCTGATGGCTGACGCTTTACGTTAATGATAATGGAAAGATAAACCAGAAAAGCCCCGCCCCAAGCGGGGCTTTCTTATTTTTGGCAAATAATCTTTAGCAGATAACTAATTCAAATTAAATCATGACAACTTCCACACCTAGCTTGCACCTGGCCAGCGGCACCAGTACCCTGGCCAAAACGACAAGCCCTGTTGTAATCGCCGGCCCGTGCAGTGCCGAGAGCGAGGAACAAATGTTGCTGACGGCCCAGGGGCTCAAAGAGCTGCAGGGTGTTACCGTCTTCAGGGCTGGCATCTGGAAACCCCGCACCCGTCCGGGAAGCTTCCAGGGGGTAGGCTCGGTTGGGCTGGAGTGGCTGCGCACCGTGAAGCAGGAAACTGGCCTGCGCACGGCCTGTGAGGTGGCCAACACCAGCCAGGTGGCCGAAGCGCTGAAACAGGAAGTGGATATACTGATAATCGGAGCCCATACCACCGTAAACTCGTTTATGGTGCAGGAAATTGCCGACTCGCTGAAGGGCGCCAACGTGCCGGTGCTCGTAAAAAACCCGGTGAGCCCCGAGCTCATGCTCTGGCTGGGGGCACTGGAGCGTTTTAGCTACAACGGCATTACAGACCTGGGCGTGATCCATAGGGGCTTCTCTACCATAGACAATGCACCTTACCGCAACCACCCCAAGTGGGACCATGTGCTGGAACTGAAGAAGATGCTGCCCGACCTGCCCCTGTACTGCGATGCGAGCCATATAGCAGGCCGCAGAAGCCTGCTGCGGCCGGTTTGCCAGCGAGCCCTGGACCTGGGCTACGATGGCCTGATGGTGGAGTCGCACTACAACCCGGCAATGGCCCTGAGCGATGCGCAGCAACAGCTTATGCCCAAAGAGCTGGATATGCTGTTGCAATCGCTCAAGCTAAACCACACCGACGAAGCCCTAACCCAAAAAGGTGTGCTGATGGAAGAACTCCGCAAAGAAATAGAGCACCTCGATGACGAACTGCTCGACCTGATGGCCCGCCGTTCTGTGGTATCGGCGCAGATAGGCGACCTGAAACAGGAAACAAACCTCGATACCCAACAAGCCTGGGACGATGTGCTGGAGAACCTGCTGAAGCAGGCAAACTCTTTCGGCATTAACAAAGAGTTCGTGAAAACGGTGTTTCAGGAGGTGCGCAAGCAGTATGCCCAAACCCACCTGTACGCCGACATGGGTGCGTAAGCTGCCCTGCTCTGGCCGGGAAAAAGCGTGGCAACACTATTAGAGTTGCCACGCTTTTTGATTTTTGCACCTGCCTGTTGGTAAGGCGCTAAGGGTTTAATGTGCTGATGTGCTAATTTTTTAATTTGGAGATTTTTCGATTTGAAGATGTTGAGATATGACATGAATAGGCAGTTATGAGTAAAAAACCAGATCCTGGGCGTAGCTTCCGACTTCGCCCAGTGAGTGCTGTTTCATAGGAACTCATGATAGCCGGTAATCTAAGAATTGAAATCTGAATTTAAACAAGTGGTGCATATGAGTTAAAAACGCGCTCTATTCTAAACCAAAAGCTGAAAGCGCGCGGCACGAAGAATATGACATACAGAGAATGCTGTGCACCCTGAAACCCTGCAAATGCTTGGGATAGAAGCCTCTTAGAAAGATTAAGATAGAAAAGCCTTATCTCTTGGATCCTGTGTCTTACAAAATGCCTCCGGAGGGGCGTTTTCATTAGAATAATTCCGGATGATGTGCCGTCAAAAGGTTAGCCTTGCCTGCTCTTTCGAAAAAAACTCACCGGTTATTGAACCTCCACCGGCTGCCTGATGTTTAAAACAGTATATAGCATAGGGCTATGTAGTTTCGGCCGCAAAAAGGCATCTGGCAGTGCAGCCTTCAAGTAGTTTCCGGAGCCTTTTAAAGTAAAGAGAAAAAAATTTCTTAAAAAGACTTGAAGGTTATTGAGAGATTCCTTAATATTACAGCATAATAGTAACAATATGATTTTAAGCAACGCATTTTACTTTAGCTTTTACTTTTTTGGTACCCACTAGGGGCTCCAGAGGTAATGCTATTGCGTTTATAAAACATACAGCAAAATCTTTAAAGCCCCGCCGCAAGCGGGGCTTTTTGTTTAAAAATACTATGGCAACAAAAATTAAAGTAGCAGTTCAGGGCGGCGCAGCCTCTTTCCACGACACAGCGGCACGTCAGTATTTCGCACCCGAAAAAGCAGAGATCCTGCCTTGCAGTTCTTTCGACGAGCTGTGTGAGCAACTGCACCTGGGCAAGGCGAGTTACGGCGTAATGGCCATTCAGAACGCCCTGGCGGGCAGCATTCTCACCAACTACACACTGCTGCAGGAGTACCACCACTTCAGTGTGATTGGCGAGCTGTGGCTACCCATCGACCAGAACCTGATGGCTTTGCCAGGGCAGCGCCTGGAAGATATCAAAACAGTGATTTCGCATCCGGTGGCTTTGCTGCAGTGTGGCATGTTCCTGCGGCAGCACAAGCACCTGCAAACCGAAGAGCGGCAGGACACCGCCGACAGCGCCCGGGAGATAAGTGCCAACCAGCTGAAAGGCGTTGCCGCCATTGCCAGCAGCCAGGCCGCTGAATTGTACGGCATGGAAATTCTGCAGGCGCACATGGCCGACCGGAAAGACAACTACACCCGCTTCCTGGTGCTGGCCAGCGAACCGCAGGAGCAACCAGCTAAACCGACTGCCAACAAAGCCTCGCTGATCGTGCAGTTGCCGCATGTAGGCAGTGGGCTGGGAGCTGTCATCAACAAACTGTACACCGAAGACATCCATATTCCGCTCATCCAGTCTATTCCTTCGCCATCGGGCAACACGAGCCACAACGTAGCCATAGACCTGGAGTGCGACGATTACTACCGGCTGCTGCACGCCATCGAGGAACTGAAGCCCATGGTAGAGGACCTGCAGTTGCTCGGTCTTTACCAGAAAGCCCTGACACCTCAGCAATTAGAAGAATGCCGGGAAGACGCCTTAACCACTTCCGTTAACTGATAAAGTCATGATTATACCCAAGGCCGACAGACTGGCCCAGATTCAGGAGTATTACTTTGCCAGAAAGCTGGCTGAGGTAGCTGCCCTGAATGCGCAAGGTAAGCAGGTGATCAACCTGGGCATCGGGAGCCCGGACCTCCCTCCTTCCGAAGCCACCACTGCTGCCCTCACAGCCTCTGCCGCACAGGCTTCGGGCCACGGCTACCAGCCCTACCGCTCCCTGCCATCGCTCCGCAAGGCCATGGTTGACTGGTACAGCAGCACCTACCAGGTGCAGCTCGATGCCGAAAATGAAGTGTTGCCCCTGATGGGATCGAAGGAAGGCGTGTTTCATATTACTATGGCCTTCCTGAACCCCGGCGATAAGGTATTGGTGCCAAACCCCGGTTATCCGGCTTACGCCACTACGGCCCGCATGGTAGGTGCCGAGCATGTGTTCTATAACCTGAGCGCCGAAAACAACTGGCTGCCGGATATGGAGGAACTGGAAAAGCAGGCAAGCCAGGGCGTGAAACTGATGTGGATAAATTACCCGCACATGCCCACCGGCGCAGAGGCTACCGCAGAGACTTTAGCACAGCTGGTGGCGCTCGCCCGGAAACACAAGTTCCTGCTGGTGAACGATAACCCGTACAGTTTGGTTTTACCTAATAAAGCGCCGCTCAGCCTGCTGAGCCAGCCGGGGGCACTCGACTGCTGCCTGGAGCTTAACTCCCTGAGCAAGTCGCACAACATGGCAGGCTGGCGCGTTGGCATGATCCTGGGCCGCAAAGATTACCTGGACACGATCCTGACCGTGAAAAGCAACATCGACTCTGGCATGTTCCAGGCAGTGCAGCACGCCGCCATCGAGGCGCTCCGCAACTCCGATGAGTGGCACGCAGAACGCAACGAGGTGTATGCCGAACGCAAGCAGGTGGCGCACCAACTGCTCGACATGCTGGAGTGCAACTATAACCCTGCTACTGTTGGCATGTTTGTCTGGGCCAGAGTACCTGACTCTATTCCGGACGTAGAAGCCTTTCTGGACGACATACTTTACCAGGCAGGCGTGTTCCTGACACCGGGCAAGATTTTCGGAAGCCAGGGAGAACGCTACTTACGGGTATCGCTTTGCGTGCCGGTAGCTCAATTAGAAGAATCCATCAAAAGAATAAAACAACACACCATAATTTTAAATTGACCATGAGTTCAAACAATCCAAACCTTCAGCTAGCAACTAAGACCAAGATTTTAAATGGAGGCCCACTGCCAACGGTAATCGCTGGTCCGTGCAGCGCAGAAAGCGAAGAGCAGATGCTCCAGACTGCGCGTGAGTTAAAGAAAGACCACCGGGTTTCTGTTTTCAGAGCAGGCATCTGGAAGCCACGTACCCGTCCGGGCATGTTCGAAGGTATCGGCACAGTTGGTCTGGAGTGGCTTAACACTGTAAAACAGGAAACCGGCCTGCTAACTACCTGTGAGGTAGCCAACACCAGCCACGTAGAAGAATCTCTTAAATATGGTGTGGATATTCTTTGGATAGGTGCCCGCACAACGGTAAACCCTTTCTCTGTACAGGAAATTGCCGACGCCCTGCGCGGTGTTGACATTCCGGTGATGGTTAAAAACCCGGTGAACCCCGACATCCAGCTGTGGGTTGGTGCACTGGAGCGCCTGAACCAGGCAGGTATCACGGACCTTGGCCTGATCCACAGAGGTTTCTCTACGCCTAACAACAAGCCTTACCGCAACCACCCGAAGTGGGAAACCATTAAGCAGATAAAAGAATTGCTGCCAGGCGTGCCCTTGTTGTGCGACCCCAGCCACGTAGCCGGACGCCGCGACCTGCTGCAGACAGTGAGCCAGCAGGCGCTGCGCTTAGGTGTGGATGGTCTCATGATCGAGACGCACAACAACCCGGATGTTGCCTGGAGCGATGCCTCACAACAAGTAACACCAGCCGGACTCGACACACTGCTTACTTCGCTTGACCTGGATACAGAGCACGTTGCCAGCCCTGAGCAATTGCAGGAGCTGCGTAACCTGATCGACAAGCTGGACACGGACCTGATCAATGTGCTGTTCCTTCGTTCAGATGTTTCCAAGAGAATTGGTGAGTATAAAAAAGCCAACAAGCTCGACATTTTTCAGGCAGACCGCTGGAACCAGATGGTAGAGAACAGAATGCGCGTAGCCAACGAAACCGGCCTGGACGAAGGTTTTGTAAAAGCCATCTTCGATGCCATTCACCAGCACTCCATGGGTGTTCAGAACGAGATCATGGCTACTATAGCTAAGTCTAAAGCAGAGTCTCTGTCTTAAGAGCCCCTTGCCAGGCTTTGCCTGATCTGCAACTTAAAAGCGAAGCATCTCCACCGGGGGTGCTTCGCTTTTTTACGGCCGGGATTAGCAGCAGCAGGAGCACGAGCCTCCGGAGGGGCTTTTTGATTGGAATAATTTGGTTGCTGATTGTTGGTTGCTGACTGATAAAAGGCCGACCTAGACAAAGAGCCAATAAAATCGCTGCTGCTCACTTATTTCCGTTCATAGCTGAACAACCTACAGCAAAAATACTGGTTTGGGAAGTCTTGGCGGAAGGCTTACCTTTGTACCTGGCACGCTTCTGAAAACGGATCTGCAAAGGCAGAAAAGCAAAGTAATTTTGTGAGCACGGGAACGGTTTCAGGCTTTAAGATGTCAGCTTTCTATAGTTATCAAACTCTGCTTCAATAATGAAAAACAATTTTTCTAACACGCCTATCGGTCGCCTGCGAGCGGTGGGTATTCTGGAAGGTCTCTCTTTTTTGCTGCTGCTTGGCATTGCGATGCCGCTAAAATACATGGCCGGCATACCCGAGGCTGTGAAATACACCGGCTGGGCACACGGATTGCTGTTCGTGTTGTACATAGGAGCTGTGATACAGGCTGCCATAGAACATAACTGGTCTTTCAAGAAGATCACGATCTCACTTTTAGCCTCCTTGTTTCCTTTCGGGCCATTCCTGATCGATGGAAAACTGAAGGAAGAAGAAGACGCTGCCAGAAATGCCGCAGTAAGAAAAGTGGCCTAACCCTACTTTATTCCAAAAGCAAAAGAGCCTCCGGAGGTGAATTATTCTAATGAAAATTCACCTCCGGAGGCTCTTTTGCTGCTACTGCTGCTGATTACTGGTGAACGCTTCTCCCCCACACAAGCCCCAGAACTTTCTAACTTTCCAACTTCTCAACCTCTCTCCCCATGCGCTGGGCCATCATGCTCGACACCAGCAGTTGCAGGGCGTGGTACACCATAATGGGCAGCAGAATAATGCCGACTATATTGGCATCCGGAAACAGCACCTTCGACATGACCGTGCCATGCACCAGCGATTTTTTGGAGCCGCAGAAAATAGCCGTTATCCTGTCTTCGCGCTTAAAACCGAGCAGCCGGCTCAGCAGCGTGATCAGCAGAAAGGCCAGGAAAAACAGCACCAGCATGGCCACACTGAGCAACAGCATATCCTGCCAGCCAAAGGCGCTGAACATATCGCGGGCAAAAGATTCGCAGAAGGAGGTGTACACAATGGTCAGGATGATGGCCTGGTCGAAGTAGCGGAGCTTCTTTTTGTGTTTTTCGGCAAAGCCCCCCCAGCGGCTGTTGAGCAGAATGCCCAGCACCACCGGCAGCAGCACCTGCAGCACCAGCTTGCCCAGCACATCGCCCATCTCAAAATTGGTTGTGCTGCTGCCTGCCAGAAATAGGCCCATCCACAGCGGCGTGATAAAAATGCCGAGTATGCTCGAAATGCTGGCGTTAAAAATAGCAGCGGGCATGTTGCCCCCGGCTATCGCCACCATCACCACCGCCGATGAAACGGTAGACGGCAGCGCCGCCACATAAAAAGTGCCCAGCCAAAGCGTTTCGTAGGCGGTGCCTTTTGCCAGGCTGTAAAGCGGCAGCACCAGCAGCGGAAAGAGCAGAAAAGTACTCAGCTGCACCACCAGGTGCAGTCGCCAGCTGCTCAGCCCGGCCCTCAGTTTCTCCACACTCAGCCGCAGGCCATAGAAAAAGAAAATGAGCGACACCCCGTATCCTGCCACATCTCCCAGCGAAACAGGTTCACGGTCTGTGCCAAACTCCGGCCACAGGTAAGCCAGCCCGATCATGGCGAGCAGCGCCAGCAGAAACCAGTCCAGGCCCACATGGGCGGCCATGGCCCCTACACGTGGTACCAGTCCTACCGCCTGCTGCGCTTCCTGCTCAGGTTGTTGTGTTTGCATGGGTAATTGTTAAGTAGTAGATGCTTGTTTATAACTTGCTTTTACCAGTCAAAAATAAAAAAGCGGCCCTCATAAACATGTATGAGAGTCGCTTTTTTTGGTAAACTGCTTCCGGTTTAAAAATCCAGCATATCGATTGTTTCCAGTTCGAAATTACGCTCGTCTACCTGGGTGGTATCCGGGTCGGTCACTATTATATCTCTGGCGCGGCCGCTGAGCCGCACATTCGGGTACAGGTTGTCGTATTCTTCCTGACTGATAAGTCCCCGCCGGGCCATGTGCCCGCCAATTAAACGGTAATACCCGGCTTTGTAGCCTCGCAGGTTACCGGCACTGTCGAAGGAGGAGCGGTAGCGTTTGGGGCTCGGGATGATGCTGGTCAGAAAAATGGCTTCGGCCAGTGAAAGTTCCGATGGCTGCTTGCCAAAATAGAACCGGGAGGCATCTTTGGCCCCGTAAATCTCAGGCCCCCATTCTATAATGTTGAGGTACACTTCAAACATCCGGTGCTTAGACACCAGCCGCTGGTTTTCGAGCAACCACACAATAATAGCTTCTTCCACCTTGCGGGTAACGGTTTTCTGCCGCGTGAGAAACACGTTTTTTACGAGCTGCATCGATATGGTGCTGCCGCCCCGTTTAAAGTCGCGCTCCTTTATATTTTTGGCGATCGCCTGCCGGAAAGCCTCTTCATGGAAGCCCTTGTGCCGGTAAAAATAAGCATCTTCGGCCGTTAAAATGGCATTACGCAAATATGGGCTGATCTCCTCGATAGGCGTGTAGAAGAAATTGGATGGCCCTACAGTGAACGTGCGGACCGGTTTGCCATATTCATACACCGTGTGCTCAAAAGAGCGGTTTATTTTCTCCAGGTTGGTTTTGCCGTACTCCACGATCTTAAAATCTTTGGAGGCATCCAGGTCCGAATCGAACCTCACGGCATCCACACTGTCCATGTTCAGATGGAAGCTCATTTTGTACTTCAGCAGTCCCTCCGCCTTTATACCTTCCAGGTTCTCGAACAGGCCGGTAGGCAGCGACTCGAAAAAGTCGTTGGCTGGCACATCGCCTGTCTTCACCTTCAGATCAATGATATCGGGGTTTCCTCTCTGGTAGGAGGCATATATATTAGCTTTGGCTTTATTGACGCGCACCTCTGTCAGGCTGTCGATTATGTAAAGGTCCGGGCCAATGCTAACGGAATAATCTACGGCCGCCTCATTTACATGTATGTCTTCGTCGGCCAGCCGTTCGTGGTTCACAAACAGGTCGTTTACCATGGCGGCTCCTTTCACGGTCAGAATATCGCGTTTAAACGACTTATCGGTGAGGCTGACATACAAGGTATCGAAAGTAATTTCGCCCCCGAACTTCGACTTGACATAAGGCACCTTGATGCCATGCTCATCAAAGGCAAACAGACTGGCCGAAATAACATAGGACCTTGGGTTGATGGCACCGTGCACCCGCATGTTGTTCTTCAGCGTGTCTACCTGAATCGACACCTGCGAATCTATTTCGCCACCGTCTATGGTCAGGTATGGCATCCGGACATCTATGGTGCGGTTGGTAGAGACGTACGACACGTTCAGGTTCCGGAAAAACACCTGGTCCGGCACGTTATCAAAAGCTGTCTCGATGAGGTTGTTGAGCAGGCGGCCATAGTTGCGGGTGGTTTTCCGGGTGGTATCCACAGGGGCGTTTTCGTCTCTTTTTAGCAGAAAGGAGAAGTTATTGCCAGTGGAGTCGCGGGTGGCGGTAATAAAGCCGTTTGCCACCTCCAGGCGCCTGAACACAGCCCTGCCCTTAAAGATGGAGCGCAGGCTGATAGAAGCGTTCACAGAATCGGTCACAAACAGGGTATCGCGGCCATGCGGCACCAGCGTTATGCCACTCAGCACCACCGACCGCAGGTCTGTAAATTCGGCTTTGCCTACCGTAAAGCTAACCGGATAGCGGCTTTCCACTTTTTCGGTAACACGGGCAATAGCGTATTCCAGCAGCTTGACTCTGAAGATCAGCAGGGAAATGACCAGGATGAGAAAGAAGGCCAGAATACCGCCAGCCACCCATAGGAGTCTTTTTTTTAAACGAGGGTCCAAATTTCGAGGGTTCAATGTATTTCTTATCGAAATAGATTATTTAGTTAATTAGTTTCTTACTTAGCAAGCAGCTATCATACCGGGAACAAAAGACGCCAGAGCCATACTGACCAGCCTACAAGCAGGCTCTAGCCCCTTTGCCTCTACTGCAACTCCTGTACTTAACAGGCTGCAATATACATGCAATGCCGGTAAGGCTGTCATAAAAATATCGCATCTGCCATAACCTCCTGTACATACGGCAGATGCCTGAATTTGATTTGTACAAGTTCTGCAACGGCAATTTCACTTCACAAACAAGATGCCAGCACGGTCTGTTGCCACTTCCTGCTTTGAAGGTGCCATTTACACAGCTCACTACCGGAGCAGCGCCATCCCGGATTATTTCAATCAAAAAGCCCCTCCATTGCTGCCATAGCCCCTGCCGCCGCTTCAGATACGGCTGCGGATGTAGGATGTTTTTCTCGTTTCGTTCATGAATGATGCTTATATTTGAGACAAAGACTTTTTTGCATGGACCTAACCACACTTACCGCCATATCGCCGGTCGACGGCCGTTATCGCAGGCAAACGACTGAACTGGCTGCCTATTTTTCTGAATTTGGCCTGATCCGCTACCGTGTTCTGGTAGAAGTGGAGTACTTTATTGCGCTGTGCGAGCAGCCGCTGCCTTCGCTGCAGGGCATCTCTCCTTCTATTTTCCCGAAGCTGCGGGCCATCTATGAGCAGTTCACGGAGCAGGATGCGCTTACGATTAAGGAAACCGAAAAAGTAACGAACCACGACGTGAAAGCCGTGGAGTATTTCCTGAAAGACAAGTTTGATGCGCTGGGGCTCGGCGACTCCAAAGAGTTTATCCACTTCGGGCTTACCTCGCAGGACGTGAACAACACCGCCATCCCGATGACCCTGCGCGAGGCCGATGAGCGTGTGATGATGCCTGCCTACCAACTCCTGCACCAGAAGCTGGTGGAGCTGGCCCGGCAGTGGAAAGACATCCCGATGCTCGCCCACACCCACGGCCAGCCCGCCTCCCCTACCCGCCTGGGCAAGGAGATGATGGTGTTTGCCGAGCGCGTGGAGCGGCAGCTGGACCTGCTGCGCCAGGTGCCTTTTTCGGCGAAGTTCGGCGGAGCCACCGGCAATTTTAACGCGCACCATGTAGCGTACCCCGGCATTAACTGGCCTGAATTCGGCAACCGCTTTGTGCAGCAGGTGCTGGGCCTGCGCCGCAGCCAGTACACCACCCAGATTGAGCACTACGATAACCTGGCCGCTTATTTCGACGGACTGAAACGCCTGAATTCCATTCTGCTGGACTTTTCGCGTGATGTGTGGCAGTATGTATCGATGGGCTATTTTAAGCAGAAAATTAAGGCCGGAGAAGTAGGCTCCTCTGCCATGCCGCACAAAGTAAACCCCATCGACTTTGAAAACGCCGAAGGAAACCTCGGCATAGCCAATGCCCTGCTGGAGCACCTGTCGGCCAAGCTGCCCATCTCCAGGCTGCAACGCGACCTCACCGACTCTACGGTATTGCGCAATGTAGGCGTGCCGCTGGCACACATCGTCATCGCCCTGAAATCGTTGGAGAAGGGCATCGGCAAGCTGGAACTGAACGAAGCCGCCCTGAAGCACCACCTGGAAGAAAACTGGGCTGTGGTGGCAGAAGGCATACAAACAGTACTGCGCCGCGAAGGCTACCCGCAACCTTACGAAGCCCTGAAAGCCCTGACCCGCAAAAACGAGAAGATAACCGAGCAAACCATCAGCAGCTTTATCGAAACGCTGGAAGTGAGCGAGGCAGTAAAAGCAGAGCTGAAGCAGATTACGCCTTACAACTATACCGGAGTAGATTTAATTTAGGACTATCTGCTGCTCCTGTTGCCTGGCAGCAGAAGCAGCAGAAGGCTTAATGACCTCCGGAGGGGCTTTTTGATTGGAATAATCTGGTTGTGAGAGCCTCAGCCTGGTTTTTGATGGGCGGCTTATGTACGGCTGCTGTTGTTTTAACGGTTTCGGGCTTTGCGAAGGTGGCGATTTTTACCACAAATGTTGATGCGGCGAACCAATGTTTGATTAACCACAAATGTGTCTGCGGAGCAATGAACCGCCACTTTTGCCAAACCCGTGTTGTGCGTTCGTGCTTTATCAATACTTGTTGTTTGCATAACCTGCGATTAAAAACCCCATATTCAAAAGTCCTATGAAGCCTTCAATTGAAACTAATAGTCTTGCCCAGCCATTTGGAATTAAGTCACTAAAACCCATTGTTGTGAAAGAAATTGTGCTGAAATAAAGTCCATGTCCCAAATGGAATTCCTTAATGTCAGTCGCTGTTGAAGTAATTAGGTTATTGTTGAGCCAAAAAATAATTCCAAAAATTACAATAGTTGCTAATGAGTAATAAATTATTCTATGCGGCTTTCTCCCATATTCCCAATAATAATAACTCAATGTTTTTGTCAAATAGTTAAATCCTTTGAGCTTTTGTCTTAGAAATTCATTTTCTTTAATGAAATAGTATTTTGCTACATCGTCGTCACCTTGTTGTTGATAGATTATTTTGAATGCTTTGTAGCCTTGATAGTTATTGTCTGCAATGTTTTTATCTTCCTTAATGTGAGTTTGTCCTAATGTGCAATTCTGCATAATAGGATTGAAGTTGCCTCCATAAATTTGGTTATTGTAAAGCTTTGTATTAAAAAAATCACCAGATACGTTGCAGTTATAAAATGTCCACTGCTGTAGCTTTGAGTTTAATAAGGTGAAGTTTGTAACTGTGCAATGTTCGAGAGTAACCATTGGCATATTAAAGTCTGTTGCTATCCAATTGTCACACGCACAATATGAACAACTTAAATTACCCAGTTCCCCAAAGGAAATATCACCAGTAAGTTGAAGTCCACATAAATTCACAAATTCTAATTTCTTACCACGAAATAGCATTCCAAAACCATTTACTGGAATTGGAATGCCGCCCATTTTTAGCAGTTCAAAATCACTCTTGGGAGCGTAAACGTCAGTGTGTATAAAAACCCTCTCCATCTCATGATTAGGTGCGTGTCGCGAATTTATATACAGTATCTCTTGGCTTTTACCTCTTGCTTTTAACCAGTCCAAATATGACGTGAAAGTCTGAAGGTTTTGAAAATTGAAGGTTGTGTCAAATTGTTTTTTTTCGCCTTCTATTTTTTTATGGCTGACAAAGGTTCTTTCATTAGTATCCCAAATTTGTTTAGTGAGATAAAGCTTCTTGTCTCTCTTTGATAATTTCTTTTTCTCTATAAAAGGTGTGATTTCTCCAGTCTCTATTATTATTTCGTTTGTTAGTTTATTGTCAGCTTTCCATTCTTTGAAAAGTAACAGTGTTTTGTCAAAATGAGCAAGTAATACTGGAAAGTCATTTAACTTTCTCCATTCTATAAATTTATCATCTGATAATGCCCAAAGGTCGAGAATACCCGGCTTAGGGTTGTTCTTTATATTTTCAAACAATTCTAAGTCTTTTTCCTCTCTTTCTTTGAGCATTTGTTTTCTGAATTCATTCATTTGTAGGTGTATTTTAGCCTGACGCACAACTAGCAGATAGCAGTAATAAACATACAGTTTATTGTCGAAATCTACAGATAACCGTACCTGAATTAACGAATATACTATATTACAAAAATAATATTTAATCTCCATATCTTTCCCTCTCCCTACATTTCCAAAATATAGTTAAATTGCTGCACCTAAAATGCCTTATTATAAGTAGGTAAAAACCAGTATTTACTAACCTGAAAACACAATGACTTTAGAAACCGAGAAGCTGACGCTTTTTAAACAGATAGAGCAAAAACTAACCGATCAGGGGTTCACGATAGACAAGCAGGACCGAACGCGCCCTTGGGGTGGCTTTTTTGTGATAAACGAGGAGCAGGCACAGCAGTTCGCCGACACCTATTTCGATGGTCTGTCGGTGGACAGCCTGCGTATTTCCGGTAAGCTGAGCCCTAAAATCCTGGTGGTAGCACCAGAGAAACGCCTTTCGTGGCAGTACCACCACCGCCGTGCCGAAATCTGGAAGGTAGTGGAAGGCACCGTAGGCGTAGTAACCAGCGACACCGATGAGGAAGGAGACGTCAGAACCCTGAAGCCCAGCGAACTGATCACCTTAAACCAAGGCGAGCGCCACCGTCTGGTAGGCTTAAAAGACTGGGGCATTCTGGCAGAGATCTGGCAACACACCGACATCGAACTGCCTTCCGACGAAGAAGACATTGTGCGCGTGCAGGACGACTTTGGCCGGTAAGTAAACGTGGCTGCCTGCTGTTAGGGCAACAGAAAGCAGCAATTATTTAAATGAAGTTACGTTACATTTTTTTGTCCCCCTTGGGGGTAGGGGCCCTCGATAAAGAAGGGGGTTGGGGGATGAATCACATCTGAGAAGAAGCATTTCAGAAGTCTTTGCGTTACGTGCTGTAGGCCCTAATTTTCTGCAGTCCCTAAAACATCCCCCTTACCCCCTTCAAAGGCGGACTTTTCCTCCCAAAGTAAATTTTTCCGTAACATCAATTATTCCAATGAAAATGGCCCTCTGGAGGCAATTTTATCTGCTGATGCTGCTGTTGCTGTATAGCAAGACAATCGTGGTTTAATTCAAACGCCCTGCGTTTTGCTTCTGAAGCAAAAACGCAGGGCGTTTGACCTATTTCCTATCAACAAATAAATACTGCTCCTGTATTCGCTGTCGGCGGGTGAGGCATTTCATAACTAATATAATGTAGGTCCGCAAAACCCATTCATCAGGCCAGCAAGCAGGAAATTACGTTTAGCGCTATCTGTTAAACAGAATAATAAAGCCTTTTGCCCAAAAGATAAATACCTACAGCGGCTGCTTCACCTCAAAAGTTAACGCTTTACTGCCAAACAGGCCATTTCGGCTTATACCCTGCACCACTACCAGGTACCGGCCGGCGCTGTCGGAGGTAAAGAACGAAACCTTGCTTTTTCCGTCGGCCTTTGTCACGATTTCAGGTGACCAGTGCAGCAGGTTCCGGAAATCAGGCAGGCGGCTCTGCTGCTGCTCTTCAGTGGCATAAGCAGGCGCATAGAACTCCCGCTCCTGCTGCAACCCCTCATATTCCAGGAGCAAAGCATGCTGGTCTAGCGGAAAGCCCGCCAGGTCGCCCTGGTAGGTGGCGTAACTTACCAGGCCATCGTAGAGGAAGGGGCCATGTAAAAATGTGGCGGTGGTTACATCCAGCCGCTTAATTTTCAGTGGGTCAAAGGCCATGATCTTGTCGATGTCGAAAACGGGTACCCCATCGAGCAGCACCATGGGGTCGTTCTTGAAATAGGTCTTGTAAGGCTTGTTCACCAGCAGAAAATGAAACCGGCCTCTCCTTTTCCGCACCATTACTCCGGATACATACTCCCGCATCACTTCCTCCATCACCTTAAAACGGGTATAATCGTCCAGCAAATACTGCTGATCCGGCACCCCGTACATGGCGATACTATCCACACCGGCAGGTGCAAACCGCTGGCGGAACTGCCTGAAGTATAGTTGCTGCGCTTCGGCGTCGCGGTGGCGCAGGGCAATGGTGTGGTGCCACTCTTCCGGCACATCGAATACAGGCAGCGTTCTGGCAGCATGCTTCTCAGAAAAAGGATTGAACACCTCGAAATGGAAGGTGCTGTCTTTGCTGAAATCCGTCTGCAGCACGATCTCCCTTGGCCCCAGGAAGTCTTTTACCTCTAACTGAAATTCTCCTGTAGGGCCACTTACTGCATTATAGAACCGGATGTGCCGCGAAGGCGAGGCCAGAAATGCCGTAATGCCGGGGGCAGGCGCTCCGGAAACAGCATGGGTCAGCTTTCCACGAATCAGGTGGCCATTATATTCCGGCACGTGCGCATACGTGGCAGGCTGGCTGTGCTGTATTTCTTCCCACTTAAAACGGCTCCAGCCATGGGTCAGCAGCAGGTTGTCGAGGGCCTCGGTAGCGGAGGCATCGGTGTGGCTGAGGTAGTAGGCAGGGTTTTCTATGTGTCCTTTCAGCTCGGAAGTCAGCCACAGATAAGCACTGATATCGGTAGCCGGAGCAGCCTGGCTCTCATCCAGCCGGTAAACCGCCAGCGATAGATTGGCAGGCACTGCGGCTCCCTGCTGCGTCTGTGTCAGGAGGTTTAGGTCTACCTGCTCCCGCTGGCTGTAGGTGCCTTTGGCCACCGTGGTTTCTATGGCCAGTTTTTGCGTTGGCCGCTTAAAGTACAGGCGCTCGCACACAGGCTGGTTTTTGCTGTTGAAAAGTGTGAAATGTGTAATACCATCGGCCAGGGAATCTTTAGAAACGGTGAAAACAGCTTCGCCCTCCGAAATAATTTCTGTGGCCGCCACCGAGACCATCTGCCGCGCATGCCCCAGCAGGTGCACCTGCTCTGCCTGCTGCCCTGTAGATTGCACCCGTAAGGTCAGTTCATTTGGCCCCTTTTCCTGCAGCTGCAGCACATAGCCCTGCTCATACACTTTAGGAAGCTGCTGCGTGTGCACCTGCACGCTGTCCGTTTTCAGAACGGCTGTATACGTTTCGGCCTGATCCGGGGTAAAGGTTAAATGCCCGATGCCAAAGTTGGCTGGCTGAAAAGTCGTAACCACTTTTCCGGCCCCGTCGCGGATCTCGCCTGTGGCGGTTATGCCCCTGCCGGTTTGGGCATCTGCCATTTTAAAGGCTACTTTAATTGGCAGCCCATGCACCAGGTTTCCCCCTTCCGGAAAGAACTGGAGGCTATAGCTTGCTGCCTCTGCTTCCGGTTTCAGGTCTAACTTTTTGTAGGTATTCAGGATCGTGACCGGCTGCTCAAAATAGAAGTCGGGGCCGAAATTCTTCATCCAGTTGGTATAGGCCCTTACGGTGTAGTGGCCGGAGTTGAGGGTAAAAGGCAGCACAAAGGAGCCCTGGCCCATTCCTTCCTTCAAGGCAATCTTTCCCTGCAATATGGGCTGCTGCTGCTCGTCCAGCACTTCCACATAGGCCACTTTGCTCATGGAGAGGGGGCGGTGCAGGGTGCCGTCTACGTTGTAGAGTTTAAACCACATGGTTTCGCCGCTCACGTACAGGGGCCTGTCGAGGTGCAGAAAAACCTTTTCCTGCAATGCCTGCTGCCGGTGTTGCTGCAGACTGTTCAAAATGCCCGGAAAGCCGGATGTCTGGGCTCTGACGGCAAAAGCCATGGTGCAGAGGCAGCAGAATATAACCAGCCTGCCGGCACAAATTATGCTAATGATTTTGCCCTTCCGGAGCTTTTGCACGTGCTGCTGTAGATCCATGCTGAATTACCAGTAAGAGGGTTTCACGTTGGTACCATATTGTCTGCAGTCCACACAGCTCCTGGTCGAGATTGTATATTCCGTTACCTTATCTACCTCTACCAATTCTGCTACAGGATAATAAAGGCCATGCTCCAGGTAAAAGGGAGCCTCACTCACCCCGATTGTATCTAACAAACAGCTTGATGACGGTCTTCTCCATCTGCCGGGCAACGCTGCTTTATTTATAAAGAGGCGCTTTTCTTCTACCGAATAGGCTCCTATATAACCGATCACGATCTCAGTAGGGTCGGAGAGGTTGGCTATGTTGCCGCTGAGCTGAGCTGGCAAAGGGTCAAAAAGGGTACCCATGCTTTCGGTGTTTCGTTTCAGAATGTCCCAGTACTCAAACTCCTCTTTTGTGAGCGCATACTGCTTTACCAGAATGCTGTACCGCGACATAAGCTTGTTAGAGATGGCGGGAATCCTCAGCAATTGTGCTTCAGAAATCCGGTCCTCGCTTAACTTAATCGAATTCCCGAGTTTAATTACGCTGGGCGTGTTGAACTGATAGCAACGGTAAATTTCTTCACTTTCGGGCGTGCGGGGGCGAACGGCTCCGTCTACAAACTCCAGTTCAGCATAAAACACAGACAGGTACTCCCAGGCCTCGTCGTATTCCCAGCGGTAATACCGGGTCTGGTTCTGCGGGTCGTGGGTGTTCACATAAATATTCAGGCCACCTTCGTCTGTCTTCCAGCTTACAGAGTCTATGGGAGGGGTGCGCTTGATGGTTACAAACTCAGAGGCGTAGTCGCTGCCGGCCGTCCTGATGCGGAGCCTGCACCTGCCAAAACTGCTCATGTCATACCCGCTGTGCACATAGCTTCCCGGTGATGTCTCCTCCAGGTTAAAACGCTCGCCACCTTCTCCCTCCACCCACACATTGGCTCCGGTTTCTGGGTCAGGAGCGCTTTCGTCAGAAAGGTTCTGGGTTCTGGAAAGCCTGATGGTAGTGGTAGCGCCACTGTTGATAAAACCGGTTACCACCAGATACCTGTTCGGCATCACTATCTCCCGGGGCATGTAGGGTTCTTCGCAGGCCCCCATCAGCAACAGGAGCAGGAACCAGAAAATGTGTTTGCTGTGGTGCTGCATGTTCCTTAAAATCTGAAATTGTAGGTAATGGTCGGAATAGGTCTGCCGAAGATAGACAGCTTATACCCGTTTATCTTCCCCTGCTCCGTCCGGAAATAGACCGAATATGGGTTTTTGCGGCCCGTCAGGTTATACACTGCCAGGGTCCAGGAGCTGTGGGCGAGCTTGCGTACTTTGTGGTTTCCTTCCAGGTTCACGGCCAGGTCTACGCGGTAAAAGTCGGGCACCCGGTACTGGTTCCGGTCGGAGTAAAATACGCGCTGCACATCGCCATCATAATATTTGGCGATAGGCAAGGTAATGGGGCGGCCCGTGCTATACGTAAAGTTAAGCGAAGTGCTGAAGCGCTGGCTGAACCGGTAGTTGCTGATCATGGTAAAGTCGTGCGGCTTGTCGAAGTTGCTGGGGTAATAGGCACCGTTGTTGATGATCTCTGACAAGGCAGGGTTGTTTACGCGCACCAGGGTGCGGGAGTAGGTGTAGCTAACCCAGCCGTTCAGCTTGCCGGTCAGCTTTTTCAGCATGACTTCCACGCCATAGGCCTTGCCTTCGGCATTCACCACATCGCGCTCAATCTCGTGGTTCATAAAGAGGGTGGCCGCACTTTTATAATCCAGGAAGTCGCGCATGGTTTTGGTGTAGCCCTCCACCGACAGCTCCACGGTATTGGCCCTGAAGTTCTGGTAATAGCCCAGGGCAAACTGGTCGCCTACCTGCGGCCTGATGTTGGCGTCGCTCAGCTTCCAGATGTCAGTAGGCGAAATGGCGGTGGTGTTCGAGAGCATGTGCAGGTACTGGCGCATCCTGTTAAAGCTGACCTTTACCGATGAGTTGTCTGTTAAACCCAACCGCGCCGATAGCCTGTACTCCGGCCCGTGGTAGTTGGCAAAGGTATCACCCCGGCCATACTGCACCGTATCGAGCACCGTATACTCTGTTTTTGGTGTGCCGGGGGCGTAGTGGTAGACCTGCCGTGGCCCCATAGCCCGGAACATGGAATAGCGCAGCCCCACCGACACCGACAGCCGCGGGCTTATATCGTACCGGTCCGAAATGTAGAGCGCACTCTCCAGCGCCCGCTCATCCTGCAGCCTGTCCGGCATCACCAGCGACTCCGGCCCCAGCGGCTGCAGGCTACCTGCTGCCACGTTGTACAGAATAGAGCTTGCACCAAAGTCAATGGTATGCTTAGAGTTGGGGAAATAGTTAAAATCGGCCTGCAGGTTGGCCTGGTTAATGCCGAAGGTCATCTCAGATGCGTTTACCGGGTTCCTGTCGCTGGAGATGGCGTAGTCGTAGTGGCTGTAGGCTCCGGTTACCACGCTGTAAAGCTTGTTCTGAAAAATGTGCTTCCATTTAACGCTGGCATTGTAGTTCGTAAAACTGTACAAGGTATCGGAGCCGAGCTTGAACTTGTCGTTGCTGGTATAGCCCGTAACGTAAATGGTATTTTTGCCGTCGAACTCGTGGGTAACCTGCGCATTCAGGTCGTAGAAGGAGGCGGAGCTTTGGTTAAAGTTGGCGTCGGGCAACTGCCTGAGCAACCAGTTGGAATAAGTGGAGCGCCCCCCTACCAGGAAAGACGTTTTATCTTTTCTGATAGGCCCTTCGAGCGTGAGCCTGCTCGTCAGCAGGCCAATGCCGCCGGAGCCCGCCAGTTTTTTCTTGTTGCCATCGCGGGTCGTAATTTCCAGCACCGACGACAAGCGCCCGCCATACCGGGCAGGCACCGCACTCTTATACAATTCCACCGACTTAATGATGTCGGGGTTAAAGGCCGAGAAAAACCCGAACAGGTGCGATGGGTTGTAAATGGTGGCGTCGTTGAACAGAATCAGGTTCTGGTCGGTGGAGCCGCCCCGCACATTCATGCCTGTGCTGCCTTCGCCCACCGATTTTACGCCAGGCAGGGTAAGCATTACCCGCAGGATATCGGTTTCGCCAAAGGCAGTCGGCACTTGCTTGATGGTGCGGATATCGAGCCGTTCCAGCCCCATCTGCAGCCCCGACACGTTGCGGTCTTTCTCCGCCTCTACCAGCACCTCCTTCAGCGTGCGCACATCTTCCTGAATATCTATATCCAATTTGCCATCGGAGTGGAGTAAAAGCAGCCGCCGCGTGTTCTGAATGCCAATGCCTTTGATTTTAAGCTCATGCCTGCCCATGGGTAGTGTAAGGGCATAGTAGCCGTAATGGTCGGAGGTGGTGCCGATAAGCGGCGACTCTATGAAAACAGAGGCTCCAATAACAGGCTCCCCCGTTTTGGCATCGCGCAGGTGGCCTGCCAGCGTGGCTTTGCCTGTTGCCTTGTCTGATTTAATTCCGATCTCATATAACTTGATATCGGAAACAGCTTTCTTACGGATCTGCTCCTGCTCCAGAAAAGGCACATCAGCTACCGGAGCCGGCACATCGGATGGCACCACCGACCTATCAAAAAAACCGTCGGGCAGTTTCGCCTGAAACGGACGGCCATGGGTGATAAAAACTTCCTGCTGGCCGGTAATCGTGAATTTCAGGGTCGTATCCTGCAGCACCAGTGGCAGCACCTGCTCTAACGGTTGCTCCTGCACCTGCAGGTGAATGGCCATCGTATCGAGCAAGGCATTGTCGTAATAGAAATGATACGTGGTGGCGGCCTCCACGGCAGCCACAAAGTCGCTGAACCTGCTATTCCTGAAATCACCGCTGATCAACTTCCTTTCCGCCGTCTGCGCATAGCCCGCAGCAAAGCTGATCAGCAGCACCATCGCCAGCAGGAAAAATCTGTAAAGTTGAGCCATGGACAGGTTAGGTTAGTTTTATTGAATCTGTGTTAAGCAATAGTTTTAGGGCAACTTTGGCAACGTTCTTACTCCGTAAGCCTGCCGTACTGTGCAGCCAGGGCTACAATGGTTTTTTCCTTATCTTTTCTGAAATTCAGGTCTTGGGCGCGGTAGTATTTCTGCAGCTCCTTTTTGCGGTCTTTGAAAACAGCATACAGCGATCTTCTGGTGGTGATGGGATGGTAGGTTTGATCCCGGAGAATGTAGAAGCGGTCTGCGTTTGTAAAGACCATTTTAATCAGGTTATCCTCCGGCACATCCTCAATGATCTTTGCCCGCTTAGCCAGCACCTGCACCTGCTGCTGAAACAGGACCTCGTAAAACCCGGTCCGGAAGGAGGTGAGGCTATCGCCCTGGAAGCGCTGAAATGTTTGTCCCTCCCACCCGAACTCCGTCACTTTCTGTGAAATAAGCATTTGTTTGAAGGCCCTGTTCTCGAGTTGAATAAGGAGCTCATCTTTTACGATATCGTAGAGCATGGGCACCTGCTCGTACCAGATGCCTTCGTACTGTACAGCACCTTTCCTGAATTCGTCTGTCTCCCAGAACTGATGCCCCTCCCGCAGGTACTTCCTGTAATCAAAGTATTCCTTTCCGGTGTAGAGGTGCGCGTGGCGGCCGATGGAGTTCCTATAGGCCTGCACCGCCTGGGCAGTAGCCGCCTGCACAAAGGCTGTGTCCTGTTTTTGTACCTGAGCCGCCGCCGGATGTACAAGAATCGAAGCCAGCACACAAAAGAAGGTATAGAGTAGAATATCAGTACTGTTTCGAGGCATGGGATTCCTGCTGCGGTTATTGTTTAAACAAAAGAACGAAATATACTTCAAATTATATCTTTCATAAGAAAAATTTTATTCCCTTTCACACGCACCGCTACAAGATAATGCCTGCGAGCACCTGTTCCTGTTTAGGCTTTTCGTGGTACTTGCTCATAATCATCTCCTTCCGCAGGCAAGGCTTATCCAAGAGATATTTACAAGATGACAAAGAAATGTATGGATGGAAAGGGGTTTAGACAAACTGGAAGGACACCTGAAAGCCCTGCCTTACAGATTGCCTGTTGTAGTGCAGCAGCAGAGCCTCTGGAGGGGTGTTTTCATTCAAATAATTTGCGTTCGAACCGTATTCATGCGG
Source organism: Pontibacter beigongshangensis (assembly GCF_014332515.1). Taxonomy (GTDB): domain Bacteria; phylum Bacteroidota; class Bacteroidia; order Cytophagales; family Hymenobacteraceae; genus Pontibacter; species Pontibacter beigongshangensis. Next base: position 80,606 of record NZ_VFSD01000027.1, read on the forward strand.
TATTCTACTTTATCCTGTGCTGAGTATGATTTGCACACAAATTATTTGAATGAAAATGCGCCCCGGAAGCATTCCTGCTGGTGTTGTTATGGATCTGGCTTAGGATTTTTCAGTTCAGTTTCCAGGCTCAAGGTCATCGGCCAGCACATGGATTTGCTGCACGAAGCTTTTCCAACTGAAGCGTTGTTTAAAGGACTCGATGTTGCGGGAGAAATTGGGCCCCTGGTGAGTTCGGTAGAATGCAACAATAGCCTGGGCAATAGCCAGTGGCTCCGGCTCCACCACGTAACCTACCTCCCCGTGCGGCACCAGTTCGGCCAGCCCGCCTACTCTGGTTACCACCATTGGTTTGTTGAAATGATAGGCTACCTGGGTTACGCCGCTCTGGGTGGCATGTTTGTAGGGCTGCACCACCAGATCTGCCGCGCAAAAATAATGACGCACGGCCGCATTGGGAATAAAATCGGTGCGGAGCACCAGGCGTTGCTCCAGCTCTAGCTGCCTTATCAGCTGCTGATAAGGGGCCGCATCTTCGTAAAATTCCCCGGCAATAATTAGCTTCAGCGCGGGTAGTTGCTTTAACGGCTCCTCCGCCATGGCCCGCAACAGTAGGTCCAGCCCTTTGTAGGCGCGAATAAACCCAAAGAAGAGAAGGTAGCTGGTTTCAGGATCGAGCCCGAGCGCTGCACAGGCCTCCGCTTTAGATTCGGGGAGGCCAAAGTTGTCGTAGAGCGGATGGGGCAGATAAACGCCTGGTTTATGAGGCTCAAACTTTTTCAGGTCCTGCAGCACCGCCCTGGATAAGGAGACAAAGCCATGGCAGGCACTCAGAAAATACTTTGTAAAAGGCACATCGCCCGGCCGCTTCTCGTGGGGCACCACATTATCGGTAATGGCCAGGATACGGCTGTGCCTGTTGCGGCTGATGATCCGGGCAATGGTGCCGAAGCAGGGGCCCATAAATGGGAGCCAGAACCTGAAGATGACCAGGTCGGGGCGCTTTTTGCGGATGTAATTGCCTGTTTTGAGCCAGCTGATTGGATTAATAGAGTTCATAAGGACCTTAATCGCAAGGCCTTCCGGAGCAGGTTCGTCTGTAAACTGGCTTTTGCCGGGGAAAAGAAAGGCAGGGTACTGCAAACTGAAGGTAACGATCTCTACCTCGTCGCCGGCCTCCTGAAAGGCCTGTGCCAGGCGCTCGTTAAAGGTAGCCATGCCGCCACCCCGCAACGGGTGCGCCGGCCCCACAATGACCACACGCCTTGCCATTATTTTTTAAGCACGCCTACACGCTCTTTGATCAGGTACTCGTTTTTGTTTTTGGCGGTAAGCGTGATCATTTCGGCCAGAAAGCCTGCCAGGAACAGCTGCACCCCCACTACAACCGCCACCAGCGCCAGAAAGAACAGCGGCTGGTCCACCACATCACGGATTCGCCCGTCGGAGTACAGCCGGAACACTTTCTGCAGGATAAGCCAGAGCGTGACAATAAACCCGAACAGAAAGCAGAAGGTGCCCAATGTACCGAAAAAGTGCATCGGCCGTTTCCGGAACCGCGACACAAACGAGATGGAGAGCAAATCCAGAAAACCGAAGATAAAGCGCTCTATGCCGAATTTGGTCTTGCCATACTTCCGCTCCTGGTGCTGCACCACCTTTTCGCCGATCTTTTTAAACCCGTTCCACTTGGCGATAACCGGAATGTAACGGTGCATCTCGCCGTGTACCTCTATGGTTTTTACAACCAGCTGGCGGTAAGCTTTCAGGCCACAGTTAAAATCATGAAGGTTAATGCCCGACAATTTGCGGGTGGCCGCATTAAAGAGTTTAGAGGGCACTGTTTTAGAAATCGGATCGAAGCGCTTTTTCTTCCAGCCCGAAACCAGGTCGAACTTCTGGTGCTTGATCATGTCGTAGAGTTCCGGAATCTCCTCGGGGCTGTCCTGCAGGTCGGCGTCCATGGTAATCACCACCTCGCCGGTACAGCGCTTAAACCCTTCGTTCAGGGCGGCCGACTTGCCATAGTTGCGGTTAAAGCTGAGGCCCTTCACCGTGTTATCTTCGGCACTGAGTTCGTTCACCACTTCCCAGGAGCGGTCGGTGCTGCCATCGTCCACTAAGATGACTTCATACGAATAGCCATGGGCGTGCATTACACGCTTAATCCATCGCACCAGTTCTGGCAGCGACTCCTCCTCGTTATAAAGAGGCACCACTACCGAAATATCGTAAGCGTATTGCATGTATTTATTCAAACTGTGGCCGGTTTTTCTTCATAATGGCCGAAATAACCAACGACAACAGCAGACCGATTAAAGCAAATCCAACAATGCTCATGATCAGTGTCGTAAAAGGCCCCGACATACTTTCGCCAATCGCGAGGGCAGAATCAATCTGTTCATCGCTCATGCCCCGCTCCTCCAGTTCCATGCGTTGCTGGTCCATGATGGTTGCAAAATGGTCCGGGTCAATAAACGTGGTATAAATTACCATAAATATACCACTGAGCAGCCCCATAATGGTTGCTACCAGGGTTCCCAGCCCCAGCCCCTGCCCATAACTCATATATCCTTCATTTTCCCGCTTGAACTGCTGCATGGCTATCACTATGGCGCCAACCAGGATCAGGTAAGAAAGAAAGCCGAGCCACTTGTTGGTGCTTTCCCCAAAGATCATGAGTATGGCAGAATACAGAACAGCTATTACACCACCGGCAATACCGTATTTTATCGCCACAGAAGCTACGGTTGGTTGTTTCTCAGTCATAGTCTTATTTTTATATCAAGAGGTTAATAAAGCGTTACTTTCTGAAAAAGACGGCAGCCACAAGCGAAAACAGGCTGCCCACTACTAACCGGGCTATAAAATCGAAGGAAGCCAGCCGGCTCAGGCTCATAGACCCCAGCTCTTTATAACTCTGCTCGTAAATCTCCTCCCCGTATAGCTTAATGCTTTCTTCTCTGGTAGCCTCGAGCAGCGTCTGCATCTCGGCTATGTACTCCGTTACCAGCTCGTGCCCGAAAAAATACAGGAAGATAAACAGCAGCATGGCTGTTACCAAAGCGGTGTAGAAAGAAATGGCCAGGCCAACCCGTAGCCCTTTAAAAAAACTGAGCTCCGTGTCGAGGAACTGCTTGTAATACTTCATCCCCAGAAAAATGAACACGGGCAGCACAAAGAAACTCCACCTACCGGATTCGCCAAGTGGGTTATACCCAAATAAATAGGTTACGAGCAGAAGCACAAAACTGGCTATCCCACAAATAACTCCATAACGCACCCCAATTCTTACTATCGCCTGATTAAACATCCCACTTAACTGGTATAAGGAGTAAACTCATACTCCAAAAATATTACAATATAAATATATGAAAAAGTTTAATTAAGCACTACCTGCCCTTTGTGGATAATGCCAATAACGGCACCTTTCAGGCTATGGCCATAGAACGGACTGTTCTTCGATTTTGAGCGGGTCCGGTGCACCTCCGGCGTCCAGGTTTGGTTGGGGTTAAACAGTGTGAGGTTTGCCTGCTCCCCTACTGCCAGCCCTGCTGACGGCAGCCGCAGGATGCTGCGAGGATTTGCAGCCAGTTTCTGTACCAGTTCCTCGGTGCCAAGCACATCCGACAGGGAGGTGTTCGCCACGGCAAAGGATGTCTCCAGGTTGATGATCCCGAAATCGGCCAGGTCGAACTCCAGGTTCTTCGCCTCCGTATCGTGTGGCATGTGCGCCGATACGAGTACATCGATGGTCCCGTCGCTCAGGCCCTCTTTTATGGCATCGGCATCGGCCTGGCTTCTGAAAGGGGGCGCAACTTTGTAATTGGTATCGAATGGCAGAATGGATTCGTCTGTAAAACAAGTCTGGTAGCTGGCCACATCGCAGGTAACCCGCATACCGGCTGCTTTTGCCTTTCTGATAGCGTCGACAGCCGCCGCCGTAGAAATGGCGGAAAAGTGTAAGCGCCCGCCTGTGTAAGTCAGTAACTGCAGGTCGCGCGTCACCATCACCTCTTCGGCAATGGCGGGCATGCCCTTCATGCCTAAACGGGTGCTGGCCTCACCTTCGTGCATCTGCCCGTGGTTGGTAAGGCGGGTGTGCTCTGGTTTGTTCAGGAGAAGCCCGTCGAACATCCGTACATACTGCAGGGCCTTTAGCAGCACATCGGCTCCCTGCAAAGGTTTGAGCCCATCTGTAAACGCAATGGCGCCTGCCCGGTGCAGGTCTATCATCTCGGTCAGGTCTTTGCCCTCTGTGTCTATTGTAATGGCCGCTGCGGGGTGCAGCGTTACGGGCAGGTGCGCCGACTTACTTTTGATAAAGCTCACGGCTCCTTTTGTTTGCACCACGGGCTGCACATTGGGCAGGCATACCAGCTCAGTAAAACCGCCTGCCGCCGCCGCCGCCGCCACCGACTCCAGGTCCTCTTTGTGCTCCAGGCCTGGCTCACCGGCAAAGGCAAACATATCTACCCAGCCCAGCGAAACGCAGAGGCCATCGGCTTCAATCGTCTGATCTGCCTCTCTGGCTTCCGGACCGATGTAGCGGATGATGCCGTTCTCTATATAAATATGTTGTTGTTGTAAATGGAATTCTGATTCGGGGTGATAAATGGTTGCAGCCTTTAGGAGTATGTTCATGCTAAAAGAATCTTATGAGGGCTATTTCGGCCATTAAGAAAATCAGACACAATATTAGGCAATATTTCCAAAGCTTGACACCAAAATATCGTTTTTCGAATTCTCCTTTCACAGAAAATGCATCTGCATAATCATAAATATGCACATTACCCTGACCTGGCTTCAGGAAACTGCGCAACTCATCCGGGCTGTACTGCTCCAGCAACGATTCTTCTTCAGGGTAATGAAAGGCAAGTGTGGTGATGGTAGAATCGCCCAGCCGCAGGTCGTAAAAACCGGCCTGGTGCATGGCATCGGGAATGGTAAAGAACAGGTTGCCCCCGCGCATGTGCTGTTCCGGAATAAATTCCAGGCTATCCTGCGTCAGCTTAAAGATACCTTCCTGCCGACGGGGTGCCGGCACGGGCAAGCTAACGGTGGCACCATCGAGTGCATAAGAAAGTTGCTGTTCCTGTTTGTAGCTGGCAATGGCCAGCTTGTACATAACCGGCACAAACAGCGCATGGTTCTGCAACTCATTGTAACTGTCATCAAGTGGGGCCGCCATCAGGAAAACCTGCCCATTGCCCCTGTCGAACCGCGACAGAAAAGGCGAGCCACCCCTGAACCGGAGTATGTCATCAGATGCTCTGGACCAGGCGAGGGTTCTGGCTGCGCCCGGCATCTGCATCTTCGGGTCGAAATCAGAAAAAATGCTTTTGAAAAATGGGTTGGCAGGATCCGGGGCTGCCAGGGCTGTTTTTGCAGGCTCCCCAGCCGTACTGGCGATCAGGCTGGCAGCTATGTTCAGGTTCTGCATCAGGCTGCTGTAACTGGTATTATCTGCCTGCACTGGCGGTATAATGACCACTGTTCCGCCCCCTTTCACAAAAGTTGCCAGCGTGGAGGATAAGGCGGAAGAAATGTTTTTCACAGCATGTACGACAACAATATGTGCAGCAGCCGTTCGGGCATAGTCGATGTTGCTCTGCTGGTACTGTGTTAACCTGAAAAATGCTTCGTTCTTAAATAGGCGGGGCAGCAGATCGGAGGAGTTGTCTGTGATTTCCACTACCTCAATGTTGCTGGAGGGAGCCATCACAAAATGAAAACTGTTATCGAACTCCACCGGGTAATCTTCTATAAGTACATACGCTTTGTTTATGCCGCTGCCCAGCACACTAAAACTAACTGTGGTTTCTGTTACTTGCCGGGCGGGCAAATCTACACTTAAAGCAGCCACCTGCCGCTCGTTCACAATCAGTTTTACAGGGCAGTCTTCTATCGCCTCCTCGCCCGCGTTATAGAGCTGTATATGCAACAGGTTCTCGCCGGCAGGCCTTATAAATTCATCTTCCAAGTAAATAGAATCAATGACCACATTGGCAATGGAGGCCGCTTTAATGGGCACCAGATGCACTTGTTTGGTAGAGTCTATGGTAGATAAACTGGCTGGCTGAAAGGTGCTCCGTTGGAAATCAGAAAAGATAAAGACATGCTCTGCCGTGCGCTCACTTGGTAAAAGCTGGAGGCCCGAACTGGCAGCATAATTCAGATTACTCAGTAGTGACGAAGCGTCTTTATTGTCGAGTACGCCGCTGTGGGGTGTATTGGCGGCCGTAAAAAGCCGGAATGTAGTGGAAGCCGGAAACAGGTCGAGCGTGCTCTGTGCCTGTTCAGTGGCAGCAGTCAGCATGGGCACATCTTCCTCGGCATGCGTATTTTGCATACTGAAGGAATTATCGATCACAACAGAAACCTGCGAGGTATCGGCAGGAACATAGGAATCGGAAGCAGGAAGAAAAGGCTGCGCAAAGGCCAGCACCAGAAAGACAATGAAAAATACCCGGCACAGGAGAATCAGAATCTCTTTTAAATTCCGCTGACTGGCCGTAATATCTTTAGAAGTCTTTATAAGCCTTACATTACTGAACTCTACCCGCCTGGCTTTACGCAGTTGCGCCAGGTGCAGGATAACAGGTATAGCGGTGGCAGCTAAGGCAAATAAAAATGTAGGATAAAGAAGGGCCATGTTTCAAGTTAAACAGCTGCAGTTAAATAAACAATATTAAGTCAGATAAGGAACTAAAAAGCAGCTCGCACCAGGGTACAGGCAGTAGGTCAACTCTGCAGTAGAGAAAATAAAATTATCAGGTAAAGTCCAATTATTATAATAAAACCGGACCTCCGGAGATCTTTTTTTCTGCTGACGCCACTGCCAATTTGGTTGCCGGAAGCTTCGTAACCCCAACAAAAGCCTTTTTATACTCCTAAGTACATGCATATAAAATCTCTCGCATGCGGCCCGGAGCAGCAGGATTCGAAAAGTTTTCCCAAGGGCCATTTTGATTAGAATAATTACCGAAGGAAGACTTCTTTCTCTTCTCACACTGACCCGACTAGAGTTACCTATAGGCACTTAGATTACCCTGCACTGGCGGAGGTAAGATATGCCCATAACGTCTGAAGGTAAAACTTGTTATACCTGAATTAGAAGGAACATAAAGTTATTGGCCGGGTCGCATGTCAGGGGTTGGCAAAACTAAATATTAGAAATCCAATTTAGAAATGAAGGGAGATAGCTTTTTGGCTGCTTTACGCGCTTTAAGCCTATTTAGAAATTAAACTGGAGGGGTACTTCGCACATCCCAGTACCCCTGCATCAAGTCAAATCCCCCGCTCGCGGGCCGGAGCAGCAGCAGCCGAAGAGGTCCCCCAAGCTCATCCTGTAGGCGTATATTCAAGACCTAAGGCGC